>JAEZJV010000040.1 GCA_023415635.1 Bacillota bacterium
TCATTCCTTCGGGTCCTCCATCGCCTGCACCCATAACCAATTTACATTTCGGATGCAAAAGTTCTACATCTAGGCCTCCAGGAAATCCTCCGTGCCCATCCCAAGCTACAATCTCAGAAGCGCCGCCTTCCAATGCACCTTCTACTAAGGCATTAAGCTCCAATGTAGCCAGTCTGCGGGCCTGATGATAATAAGCTCCGTCAAAGTAACACTGCTTAGACATGTCAACAACCCCAGCAGTTCCCTCCAGGTCACAAATCACATAAATCTTCATAATATACTCTCCTATCCTATTAAGATAATTTTACTATAACAAATAATCCTTGACAAGAGTATGTCAAGGATTATTTCTATTAAATATTTTTTTGAAGCTGTCAGAGTAGCGAAGGAGCAATTTTGTCCGTTATTTGTCCGTTTATTACTGATTTTAGGTATCAACTCAATTCAACTTAATGCAATAAATAATCCTACAGCTGCTAAGTAAGACTTTTTATCCTTCCAAGGGTAGTAGTATTTGAACCATCTGCCCTATCCACAAGCACAGATAGAAAGAGCATTTCCGTATGTTGGTTTTGAAGTGTAATCAACAACTTATATTCATTATTCGTAAAGGCAAGAATCATACATCCTACATCTACTAATCCCTTTCAGAAAAATATTATCAAATTCTATCATAACCTTACCTCGCAAACTGTCTTCCCGTACCATCCACGGTATATTTCCCGGTATAAATCAGCTTCGACACCGGCACGATCTCATATCCCTTCCCCTGTAGGCCCATAATGATACCCTCCAGTGCCTCTGCGGTATACTTCGTTCCGATATGCAGCTGGATGATGGAACCGTTGCCCAGGTGATTATTCTCTACCACAGATTTAACAATATTGTCCACCCCATAGTCCTTCCAGTCCTCGGAATCCACATCCCATTGTATCGTATAATATCCGCACTCCCTTGCCGTACCCACCAGAAGATTATTATAGCTGCCGTAAGGTACACGGAATAAGTCCATCTCAAGCCCCGTTAGCTTTTTCACCCGCTTGTGGACCTTCATGATTTCCTCGATACATTCCTTATGATTTAGCTGTGACATCTGCGTATGCGTTTCGCTGTGATTGCCAATATCATGACCTGCTTTGGCAATTGCCTTTACGTCCTCCGGAAAATTCTCAACCCAGCCTCCGGTCAGAAAAAAGGTTCCCTTTACGTTATGCTCTGCAAGAGTATCAAGAATACTCTGAATTCCTTCTTTTTCCCAGGCAGCATCGAAGCTAAGTGCGACCTTCTTCTCCTCGGTATCCACACAATAAATAGGTAAGTCCCTTTTGCTGCTAATATTTGATACAGTTACTGCCTTAGGAATAATCATGATTCCAAAGCCAATTATCATAATAATACTTAAAACCACAATTCCTACCTTGATAAACACAGAGGCACCTGACTCAGGAGATATTTCCGAAGCCTGAAGCTCCTCTGCGAGCTCATTTAATATCCTGTTTTTTCTCCTATCCGATCCTCTATTTACTTCCATCGCTTCACCATAATGCTCTATCTTAGTATAAATATATCGGCAAAGCTCGGCAATTATGAATTCATAATCCTGTTCATAATCTCTCTTCCTGTTGGTGTAGCAGCCAGTCCGCCTTTCCCGGTCTCCCGAAGAGATCGGGGCAGAGCCTCCCCCACCTCACGCATCGCTTCAATTACTTCATCAGGAGGAATTTTACTTCGTATCCCTGCAATCGCCATGTCAGCACTGGATATGGCATTGACCGCACCAACGACATTTCTTTTCACACAGGGTACCTCAACAAGCCCCCCTACGGTATCACATACCAGGCCTAGAAGGTTTTTTAAAGACATTGCGGCTGCATGGATGATGCTTTCCTCATCCCCTCCATTCAAATATACCAACGCTCCCGCAGCCATAGCACTGGCTGAACCTATCTTTGCCTGGCATCCTCCGACTGCTCCGGCCAGAAATGCTTTGGCAGCGATAACCTGCCCAATTCCGGATGCTACGTACATTGCTTCTATCATGCTCTCTTCGGGTGCCTGATATTCTTCCTCGTAAGTCAGTAATACTGCCGGAATTACACCACATGAACCTGCTGTCGGGGCAGCTACGATCTTTTTCATACAGGCATTGGACTCTCCCATCATCAGCGCTTTCGCTATGACTTCGCTGATATACGGGCCGCTCAGAACCCTCCCCTCCCTTATTGCCTGTTTCATTCTGTCTCCATCCTGACCAACCAGATTGCTCGCTGATTTAATGGATTTATCATAAGCGGCAGCTGCCGCTTTCATCGCACAGTATAGCTTACTCATCTTCTGTAAGGACTCCTCTTTGGTGGCCATCCGTTCTTCTATATCCTCTTCTAGCACCACCTCAAAGAAGCTTTTTCCATGTGTTTTGCATCGTGCTACAATCTCGTCCAATGACCTAAAGCTCATGTTCTTCCTCCATACTTAAATAAGTAACCTTCGTTACACCTTCCGCTCCCTTCAAATGCTCGATAGCATCTGCAGAAACCTCCTGATCACATTCGATAATCATAGTTGCTTTTCCACCTCTCCTATCGCGATAAATATGCATTGTGGCGATATTCACTGATTTTTGTCCAAGGATTGAGGTCACCAGAGATACATGTCCAGGCTGATCAATGTTATTAATAATCAAAGTTGGATTACAGGCACAGATATCCGCTTCTACGCCGTCAATCTGATTAATCATAATTTCTCCTCCGCCTATGGAAGAGGCTACTATTTCAAGTTTATTTTCTCCAATTCCTATAAGCTTTAGTAATACTGAATTAGGATGGGCATTTCTTAATTCAATCTCTGCAAATTCGAATTCCAGTTCCCGCTCGGCGGCAATTCGAAAGCTATCGGGGATTCTCTCATCGTCGGGCTTCATTCCCAATAATCCGGCAATTAGTGCTCTATCTGTTCCGTGACCTTTGCCTGTTGCCAAAAATGATCCATGCAGATATATTCTGACAGATTTTACTTCCTCTTTAAGCAAATTTCTTGCTGTATAGCCTATTTTCACTGCTCCAGCTGTATGTGAGCTGGAGGGTCCCACCATCACCGGCCCCATGATATCAAATATATTCATGAATTTCTTCCTCCCTGCTAATCATCAGGATATCTCCTCCTCGCACGCTCTAACTATATGTACAAGGAAATGCACCCCTCCGACTTTTAAGCAGCAGCCATTATATATCATTATCAGCTTATTCTAACCAGGCTATTCATATTATTACATCAATATCCATTCATCTATTAAATCACATACTATAATTAGAAAGGTGTACTGAGCTAGTTCATAATTTGCACCTGTCCCAGGCGAACTAAAATGAGCCTGTATGACTTTCCATACAGGCTCAACACAAGCTTAAATGATTAAATTAATTATTCTGTATATTTTGAAGCACGCTCATCAACAACTGCCTGAGCACCGGATGCTAGCCAATCCTGAATACCGGCATCCCATATCTTGTCAAAGTCTTCTGGTTTACAGGTGATGGATTCCGCCATCAGTGTTTCACCCTTATCAATTAAGGTTTGGGTAACAGGTCCTGCTGCACTGAGAGTTACAGGAAGGATAACCGGAGAAGTACTGTTTGCCATTGCTATGTCGTATGCATTAATAATCAACTGCTGATCTACTGCATAAGACTGAGCTATAACCTGAGCCATCTTGGAGTCATCTCCCACGTCAATACCATTGATCATGAAGGTATAATCAATGTTACTTGCAGAGTTCATAATCTTCTCTCCGGTTGCTGTAATCATCTTCGGAACACCATTAACCATCTCATGAGTCACACCTTCATCACCGATCTGAAGATAATAGCGGTTCTCAAATTTGGATAACCAGTTTATGTATCGAAGTGCTCCATCAATGTTCTTACAGGTTGCAGGAATAAAGAAGCTTAAGCCCGCCGCATCATAGACTTCCTTTGCAGTTACGCCTGCACTGTTCTTAAAGGGATCGATAGCTACGATCTCAGCATCCGGTACATTTACCTTTAGATCACGCAACAAACCAGGGCTCTCACGGTAAGGCTGATCCCAGTTATGGATAAATGCACCTACGACACCGCTCTTAATGAGATCATCAGCAGCAGTATCATCTTTATAAAGCATGAACTGATTATCGACTAAGCCTTCATTGTACATCTTATTTAAATAACGAACGCCTTCCTTGTAACCAGGCTGTAAATAGAAACGGTCAATAACGTTATTAATCCAGCGATCCTTTTTGCTTAAGTTAGGATCTATGAAGGATTCTAAGAGAGCAGAAGCACGCCATCTGACATCTCTTGTCATCGTGAAGGGAATCACCTTATCCTTACCAACGCCGCCGGGATCCTGTGTCTTAAATGCAACAAGTGCATCATAGAATTCCTGTGTAGTGGTAGGTAACGGTAAGCCTAACTTATCCAACCAATCCTTACGGATAAAGGTGCCATACTTAGCAACATTCATACGTCTTGCTGGAATGGAGAAAATCTGTCCTGTCTCCATAACTTTATTACGCTCGATTAATCCACGACCCTCCAACGCAGGATCAGGACCGAGTAATTTATTAAGTTCAGGTAAAGTGTCAATATAAGGAGCCAGGTCAACAAGTCCGCCCAAATCACGATATTGAGCAATTAAGTCATTACTGTAGGTAAAGCAAATGTCAGGAGCAGAGGATGCAGCCATCAGGTTATTGAGCTGCGGAGTCTCCTCCCAGCGGGGAACCTTAACAAATTTAACTCCGAGATTAAGCTCTTTTAATGCCTTATCCTGAATCCACTTGGTATAGTAGTTATCAGCTGCATCAGTCTTACCTGCATCGGTACCACGATCAAAAACCTCTACGGTAATCTCGCTGTACTCAGGTAATGCGGGTGTTTCTGCAGTAGCAGGCGCCTCTGTAGCTGCGGGTGCGCTTGTTGGATCTGCGCTCGGCGTATCTGTCTGTGTTGATTCTTTCTTACATCCCCCAAGAATGCTTACAACCATTAAGCATACAAGCATCAATGAGAATATTCTTTTTTTCATTTCTACTTCCTCCTAAAAATTATTTATAAATAACAGCGTTGCCTTCCAACGTTGCATTTATCGTGTAATATGGAATTCATTACAAAAGCCTATCCAGTTTATTCTTTCACAGCACCCAGCGTTACTCCTGCTATGAAATACCGTTGAAGAAAGGGATAGATACATACAATAGGTATCGTTGCGAACATAACCGATGCTGCCTTCAAACCCTCGCTTGCTGTTGGTGAGGAAAAGCCCTCCTGTGCCGCCGTATCAATTGCGGAAAGGTTATTGATGATTTGAAACAGCTTTAACTGGATTGGTGCATATTTTGCATCGGTAACATACATCAGGGCATCTGAAAATCCGTTCCAACGTCCTACCGCATAGAACAATGCCAACGTAGCCAGTACCGGTTTTGATAGGGGCAGATAAATCTTTAATAAAATACTTACGGGCCCGGCACCGTCCAACTGTGCAGACTCACGAAGACTTTCCGGTACACCGTATAAGAAGCTTCTTAAAATAATCATGTTAAAGATGGATAAACAATTCGGAATGATAAGAACCAGAGGCTTATCAATTAGCCCCAGCTGCTTTATCAACAAATAATTCGGTATTGCACCTGCACTGAAGTACATGGTAAGGAGCATCAATCCATTGAGGAAGTTTCTTCCCCTTAAGCTATCAAAGATCAAAGGATAGGAGCAAAGGATCGTCATTACCAGAGATACACAGGTACAGATGACGGTCAGAATTGCAGTCCACCACAGACTTCGTACAAATGCGGCATCCTTCAAAACAAAGTGATAAGAATCAAAGGTAAAATCAACAGGCAGGAAAGAAACCCGGTTATTAATCAGTGCGTTCGGAGCACTTAAGGATCTGGCTGCTATATTGATAAGCGGTAAAGCACATACCAGAATAAACAGGACACAGACTAAAGCAATTACGATATCTCCAGATCTTCTCTTTCTAGACTTAACCACGATATACTTCCTCCCTTTCTACCATATTCCACGCTCGCCAAAGCGTTTTGCAATTTTATTGGCGGCCAGCAGGAATATTACACAAACCACGGACTGGAACAAGCCGACAGCAGCGGTTAGTGAGAACTGGAAGCCGCGGATACCTACACGGAACACATATGTACTGAGAACATCGCCTACCTTCATAACCAGGCTGTTATACATAGCGTATGGACGGTCGAATTCGCTTCCCAAAATTCGGCCCATGTTCATAATCAGCAGCACGACTATTGTGGATCGGATACCCGGTAGTGTAATATGCCATATTCTTCTGAGACGTGATGCACCATCCACTTCTGCTGCCTCATATAATTCGCTGTTAATGCCGGTGATTGCCGCAAGATAAATGATTGTATTCCAGCCCATTTCCTTCCAGACACCCAATACGATGTAAGTACATATATATAAAAAATTGTCTGTCAGGAAGTTTACAGGACCAATTCCGAAATTACCAAGAAAGACATTTACCACACCGGAGCGGGGAGCCAGCAGCTGCTGTGCAATACCACTAATGATAATCCAGGAAAGGAAGTGAGGTAAATAAAGTATTGTTTGTGTTACTTGTTTAAATCTCTTATATGCCAATTCATTCAGCAGGATTGCCAGGATAATCGGAATCGGAAAACCGATAATCAAATCCAGTGTATTTAACATTAAGGTATTACGTAAGGCTAGCCAAAAATCCTTAGAGGAAAAGGCTTGAGTAAACCATCTGTAAAAAGGATCTGACCAGGGTGATGCCCATACTCCTTCGAACATATTGTATTCTTTAAATGCCATCGCAATATTAGTCATCGGCAGATATCGAAATATAATTGCAAAAGCAACGGGTAATGCCATCATAAGATAAAGCGTCCATGTCTTTTTTATGTACAATTTGAATTTATTCTTCACGCCTTTCTGATTCATTAACTTGGTTCCCCCAATCTACTCAAAATGTAACTTTTTAAATCTTTTCATGTTTGTGATGAGTTCCTACTGTCTGCAACCAGCTATCCGGTACTTCAACTCCTAATAAGTCAGTTTATTCCACAAGGAATGACATATTGGTCGATGAATAAACTAACGATAAAATTATTATAGCTAATTGGTATACTAAAATACATGGGGAAAACATAGAAAATATATAAAAAACACGGATATTTTTAAATCAATCTGTGAAAATTTACAATAAATTGGACTTCACTTACAAACAAACTATAAAAACTATATACAAATTACTACAGATTTGATAAAATAAGATTGAACAACTCTTGTATATTAATATGTAGAGTTTCTGTAACAGCAGAAGAACAACTAATTCGAGGGGAGGAATATCATTGCATATTGAAATTATGGATAACCTCGTTGCTACCGTGGACTATTATAACCATAGAAAATCATCACCCACCTGGCACATTGCTGAAGATATTATTGATTTTGTCGACATATCCTATGTGGTAAGCGGACAGGCAGAATACATAATAAATTCAAAGAAGTATACTGTTACGGCTGGTGATTTGATCTGTATTCCTAATGGCAGCAGACGACAGGCTGTTACCAGTCCACATTTTCCGGTGGAGATATTCAGCATAAATGGAAAAATGAGAGATATAAATGGAAATGATATCATATTACCTTTTCCTATCCTAAGCAGCATTGGCTTACATAAAGACCTGACGGCATTGTATATGGAATTAAATACTGTCTGGAAGCTCCAGGATCCCGGTTATACAATGCGAGCAAGAGCCATCTATCTTATGCTGTTGCAGCGTTACTTTCAATTGATTGTACTAAAAAAAGATACCACTACTATGGATATCCGGATTAAGAAGGTTCTGTATTATATCGCAAATCATTATCATGAGCCTCTTACCGTTCAAAATATGGCTGAAATGGTTAACTTAAGTGATATGTATTTTGGTAATCTTTTTAAGAAGGAAACCGGAATATCTTTCCGAAGTCTTTTGACCTCTATACGAATAAACCATGCGGAAGAGATGCTGTATAGCGGTGAATTTAAGATTAATGAAATAGCAGAAGCCTGTGGCTTCTCCGATGTATTTTATTTTAGCAGACTTTTTAAGGAAAATCGTGGCTTTGCCCCTTCACAGGCTATCCGTTCAAGAAAGCGATAATCTCAAGGTCCTGATAAAGCATGACCCGCAAACCGATGTCATCACAATTGAACAGATTCCTGCCAGACAAGCTGCAAAATGGGAAGAGGCTATTTCCTCTTCCCGAGTTTTAATTATTATTCTTGAATTTTAGACTAATGACTTCTTGATAGCTTCCTCTAAGCCTTGCAGATACACAGCACCCAAAGCGCGGTCATAAAGGCCATAACCCGGTCTAGATTGTTCTCCCCAGATATTCCTTCCGTGATCAGGCCGGATTAATCCATCAAAGCCTACATCAATCAGTGCTTTCATAATCGCATACATATCCAAGGAACCACATTCCGACGGGTGAGCACTTTCATGAAAAATTCTATCTCCAGTAAATTTTAAGTTTCTGACATGGGCAAAATGAATTCTTTCAGCAATCCTTGGGTTACGAATAATTGCAGGAAGGTTATTAGAGCTATTGCTGCCCAGAGAACCGGTGCATATGGTAAACCCATTATAGATACTTGTATTCATATCCGCAATCTTAAGCATGTCGTCCACACAGGTTACAATTCTGGGTAAGCCAAATACATTCCAGGCGGGATCATCCGGATGTACAGCCATCTTGATCTGATATTTTTCACAGGTCGGTATAATGGCATCCAGAAAATATTTGTAGTTTTCTCTGAGTCTTTCCGCTGTCATTCCCTCATATTTATGGAACAATTCTGTTATTTCTGCCTTACGATTCAATTCCCAGCCTGGCATTATATATCCATTGCTATTTTCTTCAATACGGGCAAACATCCTGTCCGGTGTCATTCCTGCAATTTCTCTGTCATCATATGCCATCGAATTGGAGCCATCCTCCTGCATATAGGTAAGCTCTGTTCTCATCCAGTCAAAGATAGGCATAAAATTGTAGCAAACCATATGTATATCTGCTTTTCCTATTGCTTCTAAAGATTTGATATAGTTCTCAATATATCGCTCTCTGGATGGCATACCTAGTTTGATGTCTTCATGAACGTTTATGCTTTCTATTCCCAGAAGCTTCAGTCCTGATGCTTCTATTATTTTTTTTCTTTCTATAACCTGCTCATAGCTCCAAGCTTCTCCGACAGAAATTTCATGTAAAGCGGTTATTACTCCTTTGACTCCCGGGATCTGGCGTATCTCTTCCAGAGTAACGCTATCCTGTCCGGGGCCAAACCAGCGTAATGTCATTTTCATTAAATGAAGTTCCTCCTTCTTAAATTCAGCAGCCATATTAATGCTAAGTAGTGTTGCAGCAAAACGTAGACATAATGTGGCTGCTTACAATTATACAGAAGGTTCTGGTATATTACCATGGAAGAATTATTTGAATTTTGTAAAAATTAATGATTTTATTCATTTTTCTTGGGTACTTCTACGTTCGTTCAATATAATACGATCTAGTACAGCTTTATAAACCAGAATTATCTGTGCATCTATATAGCAGAATTTATTTGCGATAAATTCATATGCCTTATAGATAAAACAGCTGCTCATCATAATTAAAGCAATAATAACAATTTCCGGCTGAGGTACCTTGGCTATCACAAATAGAGATGCTGTCAGATAGAAGATAAATGCAAAAAAGAAATTCTTGCTGATTCGAAATGCCAGTACCATGGTATCATTCAAACGACTATGCATTTTTGTTATTGACTTCATATCCCGATATTTTAATTTTTCGTACATGTCGTTATAAATCGTTTGACTGTCACTGGCTTTACTTTCCAGGTTCTTTTTAACAAAGGAAAAATAACGGTGATAATTCGCCTCACCTAACTCTTTGCTGATTAATTTTTTAAAAACATTTGACATAATATCACCTACTCTCAATCTACAATCAGGTCTTTTCCTTTTGATTTTTATATTCTACTCCTTGTTAAGTCCAGTCCAATTTATTACATTTTCTTATGTGAACTACCGTATTATAAGTATCAATTTCTTATAATACTATTATTCGCTACGGACACAAAATAAAACTCTGCAAATGCTGACACCTTTTCCTAAATGTATCTATTCTATAGATCGGCACCAAATAACGATTTGTTTTCTAATAGTTCGATTTTTTCAAAATTCCATGAATTATTAACAGAATGTTCATAATATATCCACACAAAAAACATATATGTCTTTTATAATCTAAAGTAAGTTAAGAGTTAACTTACATGTTCCACTAATTAAATAATGCTTACAAGATAATTTTTTTCATAAAATAAGCCCGGCAGCTACCCTCCCCCCTCTACCGGGCTTCTCCTCTTTTTATCTGCCTATATACTATAACGCTCTATCACCCTGAAAAGCCTCAGCTTTTCTTTTTTTATCGTTTTTTCCTTCTACAGAAGCTTTCGATCCATCCATCTCTTCCTTCAATTTAGTCATCCTGATCAGGATACTTTCATACTTATAATCCTTAATCTCAGCTATCGCCTGCTCCAACTCATACTGGTGTGCCGTATATTCCTGTCTGATTAATCTTTCCAATTCATTCAGAATAGCTACATAATCATATCTTTTAATATAGTATATGGTGTTATTAATGCATTGTTCATATTCCTCATTTGTCATAGGAATAAGAGTATCTTTACTTCTTTCTGCAATCTCCTTGGCCTTCGATTTGTACTTATGCAAGGCTGAATCGAGCTTTTCGCAAAAATCATTTATACGATTGACATAGGCTGAACAGCAAATATCAAATGCCGGCTGATCCAGGTGTAAAGCTACCTGTTCGAATTCCTTTGAACGTTCTGCTAAGGTCAATGCCCCGATATTGGCAAAAATATTCTTGATGTTATGTACCCCTATTCTCGAATCATCGAGCCTATTCCTGCTGCTGCCATCCTTTATCAGCTTCATGCAGGTCCGAATATCCTTAAGGGAGACTGATAGAATTTCTATGTAATGCTTCGCATCTCCTAATGCGTACTTCAGCCCGACTTCATATTGAATTTCTTTGATCTCATCTATTAAGGAGCTGATTAGGGAATCCACTACATCATCCCCTGCAGTAGGAGAAGCAAGTGATGAAGTCTCAATGGATAACTGCGGACACCACAGCTGAATGATCTTACCAAGCTCTGACAAGCCTAATGGTTTCGTATAGATATCATTAGCTCCGGCATATTGATAATGGTATCTTATTTCATCTGTAAGGCTGGAGGTCAATATAATGATAATGCTGTTTTTATTATTATTAGCTTGCCTAATCGCTTTCGTTGTCTGAGCTCCATTCATCTTTGGCATGATATGATCAACAAAAATAAGGTCATATTCAGTATGACAAAGCTTCTGCAATGCTTCTGCTCCGCTGCTTACCTGATCGACATCGATAAGAAACAGCTTCAGCATATTTGAAAGGACAATTGTATTAATTTCATTATCATCAATAATCAGTGCTCTGCAGGTATATAATTTTCCATTCTCCATAGTATCTCCATTCAAATCAATATGATTGTACACAGAATATGGTAATATGAAAATATTGTTACACAATTTTTTACAAAAATCAACAGCATTTTAGTATATCTGTATCGTATGGTATTATTTATACATTTTTACAAGAAAAAAATATAATAAATCCTTTTATAAAGAGTAATTATTTGTTATAATGTTCGATAGTAAATTTAGAATACACATTCAGGAGGTAATCAAATGTCAAGTGTAACCATCATGGATCATCCGCTAATTCAGCACAAATTGGGCATTATGAGACGTAAAAACACATCAACGAAGGAATTTAGAGATCTTGTATCTGAAGTTGCTATGTTAATCTGCTATGAAGCAACCAGAAAGCTTCCTCTTGCTGACATAGAGATCGAGACACCGTTGGTTAAAACCACTGCCAAGGAAATTGCAGGTAAGAAGCTTTGCATCGTACCTATTCTGAGAGCAGGCCTTCATATGGCAGACGGAATTCTTAATCTGATTCCAAATGCAAAGGTAGGGCATATAGGTTTATATCGCAATGAAAGTACTCTGGAACCTGTAGAGTATTTCTGTAAGCTTCCTTCTGATGCCGCAGACCGTGAAATCTTTGTTGTAGATCCAATGCTTGCTACCGGAGGCTCCGCTGTAGCGGCAATTGATATGCTTAAGAAGCGCGGCATTACTAAGATCCATTTCCTGTGCCTGATCGCAGCTCCTGAAGGTGTAGAACGACTTACCAAAGCTCATCCTGATGTTAATATCTATATAGGTAACATGGACGAGAGACTAAACGAACATGGATATATCCTCCCCGGTCTCGGCGATGCCGGAGATAGAATTTACGGAACAAAATGAAATTGATAAAGAGAAATGACTGTCCGGATGGACAGTCATTTCTCTTTATATCACCTGCAATGCAAGCTTGCATTGCAGGCCCTACTTGGGATTAAAAGTGTCAAAAGTGCTTCGCCCTTTTTCTGATATTCCCGACTGCTATTGCAAATAAGGTTGCATTGCAGTTGGGAATATCAACCTTGGGTGCTTTTGACACTTTATATTCTTAGATCGTCGTAAACTTGTAAATAGTAACAGAATCAAATTCCTTGCCGGCCTTCAGCACACAGGATGGAAAGTTCTTTGTATTAACAGCGTTGGGGAAAAATTGTGTCTCAAAACATACGCCCTGTCTCTTTCCATAGGTAGCTCCGTCTTTACCGTTCTTCACTGGATTCAACATATTAGCGGTATAAAGCTGCATACCAGGAAGGTCTGTAAATATTTCCATCTTTCTACCGCTGTTTTCCTCTGACAGCTCTGCCACCTTCTCTACCTGATTACCACTACAATCGAGTACAAAGTTATGGTCATACCCGCCTCCAAGCTTCAAAGGCTCGTAATCAGCTTCGATATCCCGTCCGATCGTCTTCGGTGTTCTAAAATCCATCGGAGTGTCGGTTACATCCCACAGCTCACCCGTTGGTATTAAATCTGACGTCGTTGGAGTAAATTGATTTGCTTTTATCCAGACCTTATGGTCCAGAACCGAACCTGCATTATGTCCGGCCAAATTAAAGTATGCATGGTTAGTTAGATTAACTACTGTATCGCGATCAGAAACTGCGAGGTATTCGATCACAAGCTCATTATTTTCAGTCAGGCTGTAGGTAACCGTGATATCGAGATTACCGGGGAAACCCTGTTCCATATGAGGACTGAGTCTGGAGAATTCCACACTTGCGATGTCATCATCCTCGTACACTTCCGTTTCATACATTAATTTATTATATCCTTGATAACCGCCGTGAAGATTATTCTTTCCGTCGTTTTTATCGAGCTCGTATACCTTTCCGTTCAATTCGAACCTAGCATCCCCAATACGATTGGCATGTCTCCCTATGAAGGAACCGAAGCCCGCAGGATTTTCCTCGTATCCGGCAAGATTCTCAAAGCCCAAATTAACATCTGCCATATTACCCTTAGCATCAGGAACGATGATGCTTACAATATTAGCGCCATAGTCAGTAAACGAAACCTTCATACCGTTACTGTTAATTAAGGTATATAAAGTAGCTTCTTCACCCTTTGTTGTTTTTCCAAATGATTTCTGAGTTATTTTCATGTTTCTTTCTGCTCCTTAGCTTATTTCATATATATATCCTTAGCTAATAATTATAGCATAATAGTACAAAATAGCAATTATTTTCTTGTAAGAGTTAAGCAAGAATGGTATACTGGATTTGTTATTCATACTTACGGAATAAGTGGTTGGGTATTCGTATTCAACATAATAGGGAAACAGGTTTAAAGCCTGTACGGTCTCGCCGCTGTATTTGGGGAGTGTGCTTCCGGTTATTGCCACTGATTAAACGATTATAAAACAAATCGTTAAACGATTATAAAGCAAATCATAAACGATTATAAAACAAATCGTTAAACGGTTATAAAGCAAATCGTTAAGCGATTATAAAGCAAATCGTTTTACGATTAAAGAGCTGATCGTCATCGGGAAGGTTGAAGTACATATTGATCCATGAGTCAGAAGACCTGCTTATTTCCGGTACCAAAGTTCCACGAGGGTTTGGACAGGGGTGCAATAAAGACTTATGTTCTCATGATTTTTTATTGTCCTTTTCCTATTTGTGGGTAAAGGATTTTTTTATTGGAAAAAGTGAGAATAAAAACTCACGCTGACTATCTGAGATGCCGTTAAGCGGCATCCTCCAAGGAGGTAATATGAAAATAAAAGAAAATTTTAAAAAGTATCTGATTGCTATAGGCATTCTTGCTGCTGCAATTGCTCTTATGCTACTGGTCTACCTACAGTTTAGGCCGGAGCCAATTAAGGGAGCAAAGGAAATCACCGTTGAGGTTGTCGTGCCTGAGGAGCAGGATGAGAAATTCACTCTTCATACTGATGCCGAATATCTGCGTCAGGCTCTGGAAGAAGCTGATCTTATCACAGGCAGTGAAAGTTTATACGGTCTTTTCATCACAGAGGTCAACGGACGTATTGTTGATGAAGATAAACAGGAATGGTGGTGTATCACCAAAGCCGGTGCACAGGTAAATAGTGGCGTGGATACCATTGTAATTGCTGATGGTGAACACTATGAGATCACATTAATGACAGGCTATTAATTTAGCTTTGGAAAGGAAGGGAGAAGCTTATGCGAGCTAAGGATATTACTTTAATAGGTATGTTGAGTGCGATTGTAATAACAGCACAAGTTGCACTAAGCTTTCTTCCAAACATCGAACTGGTATCCTTATTAATCATCCTTTATACTCTGGTCTTTGGCTGGAGAGCCTTATGTATCATATACGTATTTGTAGCAGTCGAAGGCTTGATTTATGGCTTCGGACTCTGGTTCATTAACTACTTGTATGTCTGGGCCGTTCTTTTTATTCTGGTGCTGCTGCTTCGAAAAATTAATTCTGCTTTTCTCTGGGCTGTAATCAGTGGTTTATACGGATTAAGCTTTGGCGCTTTATGCTCCATACCTTACTTTTTAACAGGCGGTACTGCTTCCGGTTTTGCCATATGGATTCAGGGAATACCCTTTGACCTTATGCATGGTGCAGGTAATTTTATTGTGACAATCCTCCTGTATCAGCCCCTATATTCCCTCCTTTCTGATATCAGAAAGCGTATGGACATTAAACACTAATGATACCGTACAGGATGAATTGCCTCGGATGCCAAAAAAAGGTTATCCTTAAGGATTGCTCCTTAAGGATAACCTTTAATCAATCGTTCCAACAATATAGCCATTTCTTTATAAACTAATTTCTTTACAGAATTTATTTATAGTTTAGAAAAAGGTACACTGTAAACCCAACATTGATTATAACTTTGTTACATTAGTTGCCTGAGGGCCCTTTGCTCCCTGAACTACTTCGAACTGAACTTCCTGTCCCTCTTCAAGAGACTTGAAACCTTCCATGTTCAGACCGCTGTAATGTACGAATAC
The DNA here is from genome assembly GCA_023415635.1 of Bacillota bacterium. Taxonomy (GTDB): domain Bacteria; phylum Bacillota; class Clostridia; order Lachnospirales; family Lachnospiraceae; genus Mobilitalea. The sequence continues at coordinate 15,586 of JAEZJV010000040.1, forward strand.
ATCGTTGCCCTGCTCATCAGAGATGAAACCGAAGCCTTTTTGATTGTTGAACCACTTAACTGTACCTTTGTTCATGTTTATTCCTCCAAAATTAAAAAAATATTGATAGTTGTCAGTATCAGACAACAAGGTTATGATACCATTTTTTCCATACCGTGTCAAACATTATTTGTCGACAGAATGATTCAACTCATATGCTTCGGAAGCCTTACAAAGCTCATATTTGCATACAGATAGAACGTTCAGTCCTGCTTCCAGATCAGATAGCTTCATGATAATAGAAGTATCCTTCCCTGCTGTTGCTAGTGTATACATATACTCTACACTGATCCCTGCGTCGGAGAGACATTTGAGTACTTCATGGAGCGTTCCCGGCTTCTGCGCTATCTTTACTGCCAGAACATCAGTGAGTTTTGCAGAAAAGCCTTCTTCCTTCAGTACTCTTCTGCCTTCCTCCGGATCAGATACAATCATTCTCAGTAAGCCATATTCAGTCGTATCTGCCAGGCTAAAGGAAGCAATATTGATATTATGCTCCTTTAAGCTTTCCGTTACCCGTTCCAATCTTCCTTGTGTATTTTCAATAAATACTGATAGCTGTTTAATAACCATAAATCCCCCTCCTTAAAAAATGATAGATTTATTATTCGATTATCTATGAACTAGACAAGTTTTCGATTGTCTATTACCCTCTTGGCTGAAGCCTGGAGGGTTCTCTACTAGACAAGTTTTCGATTGTCTATTACCCTCTTGGCTTTACCTTCCGATCTCTGAATCGTCTTCGGCTCAACCAGCTTCACCTTCACTGAAAGACCAAGTGCCGATTGAAGCACATGAGTAATCTTCTTGGTCAGACTTTCCAGTTCTTTGATCTCGTCAGAGAAAAATCGCTCTTCTACTTCCACTAATACCTCCAGTGTATCGAGATTATTCACACGATCTACAATTAGAAGATAATGAGGACTGGTTTCGGCAACCTCAAGCAGCGCAGCCTCCACCTGAGATGGGAATACGTTCACTCCACGTATGATAAGCATATCGTCGGAACGCCCCTTAAAGCGATCGATACGGGCTAAGGTTCTGCCGCATTCACATTTATCATAAGAAATACTGGTCAAATCCTTCGTACGGTAGCGGAACAACGGGAGGGCTTCCTTGGTAATCGTCGTGAATACCAATTCACCGATCTCTCCCTCTTTACAGGGTTGTAAGGTATCCGGATTGATAATCTCGGGAACAAAATGATCCTCGTATACATGTAACCCCTTGTGATATTCACAGTCAGCAGCAACACCAGGACCGAGTATCTCGCTAAGGCCGTAAATATCAAAGGCCTTCAGATTAAGCTTCGCTTCAATTTCTTTCCTCATGTTCTCTGTCCAGGGCTCCGCACCGCAGATGGCAGCCTTCAATTGGATATTGCCAATCTGTCCTGCCTCCTCCAGCGTTTCAGCTATATGTAACAGATAAGAGGGCGTACAAGCGATTGCCGTGGCTCCGAAATCCTGCATCATTGTGATTAGCTTCTGTGTATTACCGGTTGACATAGGAATTACTGTGGCTCCCAGATTCTCTGCTCCGTAATGTAATCCGAGCCCTCCTGTAAACAGACCATATCCATAAGCCACCTGTATCTTATCGTGCGGACCAATACCTGCCATGGCAAGAACACGTGCCACACATTCCTGCCAGAGGTCGATATCCTTTCTGGTATATCCCACCACTGTAGCTTTTCCTGTCGTACCGGAGGACGCATGGATACGTACAACCTCTGATTGCGGTACTGCAAATAGTCCAAAGGGATAATTATCTCTTAAGTCGTTTTTGGTCGTAAAGGGCAGTTTGCTCAAATCATCGATACTATTGATATCTCCTGGCTCAAGACCCATCTGCTGCATCTTCTTCCTGTAGAACTCCACGCTGTGGTAGACTCTATCCACCATCTTCCTAAGTCTTGCACTCTGAAGATTATGAATTTCTTCCCGGCTCATACATTCCTTCGTTTGATTCCAAATCATGATATCAGATCCTCCTGTTCTGCAACGAGATATCCCTTATCCTTTAATACGGAAGCGGTTTTTGCAAGATTATCCGTATTCAGGATCATGAGTGGAGCCTTTCCGTTACGTAATACGATCGAATAAATATAATTGATGCCTATCCCGGCATCTGCAATCACGTGGAGCATGCCATCCAGAACACCCGGTTGATCTTCAAGCTCGACAGCAACCGCCTCTGAAACCTTTACGGCAAATCCCTTGTCATTCAGAACCTCTTTCGCCTTCTCCGGCTGATCGACAACAAGTCTGAGAATTGCAAATTCCGGTGTATCTACTGATGCAATCGCTCTTAAGTTAATCCGGTTATCCTTCAGCACAGCTGTGACTCCTGCCAGACTGCCTATCTCATTCTGCACAAATACAGATAACTGCTTAATCATGCCAAAACCCCCCTAAATCAAAATAATTTGAATCATTACTGTTATTGCTAGAGATTATATCCTATTTCAAAAGCCTTTTTATTGACTTCTACTGTTTTTGCCGGGACTGTATCTTCAATCACCTTGAGCCATTCCTCCTTGGAGAAGTTCATATGCTGGGCGGCTACACCGAGTACAATGATATTAAATACCTTGCTGTTACCAAGCTTTTTCGCTTCCTCCATTGCATTCACCCTGAATACGCGATGATGCTTACCAAGATCCTCCAGGATATTCTCCGGATATCTGGCAGCACCGATCACCACTGGCATGGGATCAATACGATAATCATTTACTACTACTGCACCGCCCTCCTTCAAGAAATGTGCATATCGAAGGGCCTCCAATCTCTCAAAAGCAATCAGAACATCTGCCTGCCCCTCTTCCACAATAGGTTCATTTACCTTATCACCGTAGCGTACAAAGGTAACTACGCTGCCCCCTCGCTGTGCCATTCCGTGCACCTCGGAAAGCTTTACATCATAGCCTGCCTGTATTGTCAAAGCACCTAAAATTCGGCTGGTAAGCAGGGTACCCTGCCCTCCTACACCGACTATCATAATATTCTTTGTCTCCATAGCTGTTCTCCTTATCTTAACTGCACTGGCTTGATTGCACCGAATCGACAGGCTGTTTCGCATAATCCGCAGCCATTGCACATTGTATCATTAATAGCAATCGTTCCGTTTTCCCTCTTGGTAATCGCAGGACATCCCGGCTTCATACACATACCGCACTTCTTACAAACCTCAGAATCAATTGCAAATTGCTTCTTAACCGGTGCCTTACTTAACAGTATACAAGGAGCTTTCGTAATGATCACGGCAACTTCGTCCATCGCAGTTGCTTCCCTTACAGCTTTCTCCAGCTTCTCCACATCAAAGGCATTGATTTCATATATATGATTAACCCCAACCGCCTTACAAAGCGCTGCCAGGTCTACTGCATAGGTAGCTTCTCCCATTAAGGTCCTTCCCGTAGCAGCATGATCCTGATGTCCTGTCATACCGGTAGTGGAGTTGTCAAGGATCATTACTGTTCCGGTCCCCTTATTATATACCATGTTGATCAGGGAATTAATACCGGTATGCATAAAGGTGGAATCACCGATCACTGCTACCCAGTTTTTAATATAATCCTTCCCCTTTGCTTTCTCCATACCGTGTAAAGAGGAGATACTGGCACCCATACATACCGTCGTATCCACCACGCTTAAGGGTGCTACGGCCCCCAGTGTATAACAGCCAATGTCACCGGCTCCATGTATCTTCAGTTTGTTTAATACAGAATATACACTTCTATGCGGACATCCCGGGCAAAGGATCGGAGGGCGATTTGGAACCTGTGCAGCATGTACAAGGTTAAGCTTTTCCCCATTGATTGCTTTTCGAAGCAGATTTGCGGAATATTCCCCCTGAATGGTAAGTATCTCCTTTCCTTCTGCTTTAATGCCCCAGGATTTTACCTGTTCTTCAATAATCGGATCTAATTCTTCAATAATATATAACCTGTCTACCTTACCGGCAAATTCTTCGATCAGCCTTCTCGGCAGAGGATTGACGATTCCCAGCTTCAACACGGATGCTTTGGGGAAGGCTTCCTTCACATACTGATAAGGAATACCCGAGGTGATAAAGCCTATCGCTAAATCCTGATACTCCACCTTATTGATCGGGAAGCTGCTGCTGTCCTTTTCAAGGGCAGCTTCTCTACTCTCTACCACAAGATGACGCCCCTTTGCATTACCGGGCATCATAACATTTTTAGCAATATCCCTCACATAGGGCTTATCATCCTTTTCAATACGCTCCTCTAGCTCTACCATTCCCTGTGAATGAGAAAGTCTTGTTGTTGACCTTACAATGACCGGTGTGTCGTATTTTTCACTTAAGTCAAAGGCAAATTTGACAAAATCCTTGGCTTCCTGACTATCAGAAGGTTCAAGTACCGGAACCTTCGCTGCTCGTGCAATCGCTCTGGTATCCTGCTCGTTCTGGGAACTGTAAAGCCCCGGATCATCTGCTACGATAGTCACCAGCCCTCCTGTAACACCGATATAGGATACGGTAAACAAGGGGTCGGCAGCGACATTTAAGCCCACATGCTTCATCGATGCCAACGCTCTGACTCCGCTGATGGAAGCTCCGATTGCAACCTCCATTGCCACCTTTTCATTCGGTGACCACTCAGAATATATCTCATTATATTTTACAATATTCTCACTGATTTCTGTACTGGGCGTACCCGGATATGCAGCCGAAACCTTACATCCTGCCTCATATGCACCTCTCGCAAAGGCTTCGTTACCAAGCATAATTACTTTATCTGACACTATGTAAATCTCCTTTCGTATATAGCAAATCACATTATCTAGATTTAATCCTATCATATCTGTATATGATTGAAAAGTGATTTTATAGATCCTTACGTAGATCCGTCACTCTCTTAGCTTTCCCTTCAAACCGCTGCAGGCTTCTGGGTGCTACCAGTTTGATGGTTGCATCCAGTCCAAGTACAACTCGCAAATTAGATTTTATCCTGTGCTCCAGCTCTCCGAGCTTTGCATAAGAATCAAGCAGAGATTCATCTGCAAGCTCCACCTTTATTTCTATGCAATCAAGGAAATTCTTGCGATCAACAACAATTTCATAATGGGCACCGATTTCCGGAACCTTCAATAATACTTCCTCAATCTGGCTCGGGAATACATTCACACCTCGGATAATCAGCATATCATCGGAGCGCCCGGACAGATTTTCCATACGAACCGTAGTTCTTCCGCATTTACAGGGCTCATACATCAGACGGGAAATATCCTTGGTACGATAGCGAAGCAGCGGCAGGGCTTCCTTTGTGATACAGCTGATTACAAGTTCTCCTTTGGAACCGGGAGGAAGAACTTCTTCCGTCTCCGGATCGATAATCTCAGGTATAAAATGATCTTCATTGATATGCATTCCGCAAAGCTCCAGACATTCACCGGACACACCGGGACCAATCAGCTCACTCATTCCATAATTCTGAGTGACCTTCATTTCTCTTCCCCAAAGCTTATACATCTCTTCTCTCATAGGTTCGGTCATACCTTCTCCGCCGAAGAGTCCGATCCTTACTTTAAGATCCTTAACCGGATCCAAGCCCATCTGTCTCACTACCTCACCGATATGCAGTGCATAGGAGGGAGTTGCAACCAGCAGCGTAGTCTCAAAATCCTTCATATACATAATCTGCTTCTGCGTATTTCCCGATGAGGTCGGACATACCGTTGCACCGATATTTTCAAGACCATAGTGAAGTCCCAGCGCACCGGTGAACATACCGTATCCAAAGCAGATCTGAGCTACATCCTCCTCCGTCGCACCACCCATAGCAGCAATTCTTGATACACATTCTGTCCAGGTTTTAAGATCCCCTTTCGTATAGCCAACTACTGTAGGCTTTCCTGTGGTCCCAGAAGAGGCATGTACTCGAACGAGCTCCTTTTTAGGAACAGTGAATAGGCCAAAGGGATAATTATCTCTTAAATCCTTTTTATTTGTAAAGGGTAATCGGCGCAAATCGTCCAGACTCTTGATATCCTCCGGTTTTATTCCTGCCTCATCCATCTTTTCTTTGTAAGCCGGTACCTTTTCATAAACCCGTTTTACGGTTTCCTGTAATCTCTTTAACTGAAGTTGCTCGATTTCCGTTCTTGGAAGTGACTCTTCCTTCGCCCAAATCATGTTAAATCCTCCTTTAGCAAGTATATATTTATCATAGTGTATACCAGGAGGCTCTTCCCCCCCATATATTAACATATTATCCTATATCAATTGGAGGCTTTCCTCCATTAATCAGCAAACAAATAATTGCAGCGAATACCCCATAACTGCTAATAAGAAGCAAACTCAAAGGTCTTTAAGCCCTATGAGCCAGCTTCTATTATAGCAAAAACATACATTATATAATTCGTTAAGGTTAACGCCAATCTATTCCTCTATGGATTTCTTTGCATGTACTGTTACAACTTCTTCATAGCAGGAGAACACCTCAGAAACCTTAGCCCTATCAAGTTTTGGTGTAATCAGACTTACTAAAGGAACTACGATCAGACCCGCAACCATTGCGATAGCACCTGCATTGATTGGTGAAGCAATATACTTCAGATATAGATTAGAAATCGTAATTCCTACTCCCGTAGCAAAACAAGCCCAAACAGCAGGTCTGGTAACACCCTTCCAATAAAGACCGTATAAGAATGGTGCCAGGAAGGAGCCTGCAAGTGCACCCCAACTGATACCCATCAGCTGTGCGATAAAGGTCGGCGGTTTAATTGCTATCAATACAGAAAGAGCAATAAAGGCCACAATCAGAATTCTCATAGCTAGTATCTGCTTTTTTTCACTCATCTTCTTTATAAGATTTCCCTTGATGAAGTCCAGAGTCAGTGTAGAGCTGGAGGTCATGACCAGGGATGCAAGTGTTGACATGGAAGCAGATAATACCAATACAATGACTATCCCAATCAGTACATCTGAGAGGGAAGACAGCATGTGAGGAACAATCGCATCATAAGCAATGCTTCCGTCAGCTTTATATATCGCAGCGCTGTCATATAATCTGCCAAAGCCTCCGAGGAAGTAGCAGCCTCCGGATATCACAACCGCAAAGACTGTAGAAATAATGGTTCCGGAGCGGATTGCTTTTTCATTTTTAATTGTGTAAAATTTATGTACCATCTGCGGGAGACCCCAGGTTCCGAGGGAAGTAAGGATGATTACTCCGAATAAGTTAAGTGGATCGGGACCAAAGAAGGAGGTAAATGCTCCGGACTGTCCCAGGGTTACAGCATTATCGCTTTCAAACTGTGCCAGCGTCTTGATTGCCTCCATAAAGCCGCCATTATTGCTGAGTATAGTAGCAATGACAGCTACAATACCGCCCAGCATGATAATTCCTTGAATGAAATCATTGATTGCAGTAGCCATATAACCGCCAAGGATGACATAGACTCCGGTTAAGACCGCCATAGCAAGCACGCAATAGATATAAGGTATATCAAAAGCCATTCCGAATAATCTGGAAAGACCGTTATAGACGGATGCGGTATAGGGAATCAGAAAGATAAAAGCTATCGCAGAGGCAACAAGTCTTAACGCTTTACTGTTATATCTGCTGCCGAAGAAATCCGGCATAGTAGTCGATTTCAAATGATGTGTCATAACACGAGTTCTTCTTCCTAAGATCACCCAGGCTAGCGCACTTCCCAAAAAAGCATTGCCGATACCGATCCAGGTCGCTGAAATTCCGTATTTCCAACCGAATTGACCTGCGTAGCCGACAAATACAACTGCAGAAAAATATGTAGTTCCATATGCAAATGCAGTAAGCCAGGGTCCGACTGCTCTCCCCCCGAGTACAAAATCACCTACACTGGTGGTATGCTTTCTTGCGTATAAGCCTACCAAAATCATAATTGTGAAAAATATAACCAAAAACAAGCTTTTTACTACCATCCCCGTTAATCCCTCTCTTTTCTTTGTTTCTTCAACGCTTCAACGCTTTAAAGCAATGATAACAAAGAAAGGGAATTCTGTCAAGCTATAATTCGTCAATTTCCAGCCGATTACATTACACCGGAACCAAAAAACCTACGCATTTATCATAATACCATTGCCAAAAAAACCCCTCCAAGCTATGGCTGTCAAAGAGAACAAAACCAAAGTTCAGAGGGGCTTATTATTTATAACAGACGCAGAATCAACCCTGCAGCTGTTAAGTTTAAGATGATTGCGATTGGAACCAGCAGGATAAACTTCATATGCTTCGTCTTATGATGAAAAAGAAGCATACCGGCAATAGAACCGACCCCTCCGCCTAAAAAAGCGACTAGCAAAAGCTTTTGCTCCGATATGCGCCAGCTTCTGTTCCTTGCTCGTTGCTTATCCGCACCCATTAGTATAAATCCAAGCAGATTGGCTACCAAAAGCCATATTAGTACGATATATATACTATAATTAGGCTCCATAATTACTGTTTCTCATCCGGTACCAATGCAATAAACAATTCCTGAAGCTGCTTATCCTCTACTACGTTTGGTGCATCTGTCAACAAATCGGATGCATCCTTTACCTTCGGGAAGGCGATAACATCGCGGATACTATCCTCCTGTGCCATCAGCATTACGAGACGATCCAAACCATAAGCAAGTCCTGCATGCGGGGGAACTCCGTATTTAAATGCATTCAGTAGAAAACCGAAACGATCATAAGCTTGTTCCTTTGTGAAACCAAGCACTTCAAACATCTTCTCCTGGACATCACTCTGGAATATTCTAACGGAGCCGCCTCCGATTTCCGTACCGTTTAAGGTAATATCATAAGCCTTCGCTCTTACCTTACCGGGCTCCGTATCAAGCAGAGAAAGATCCTCATCCATGGGCATAGTAAAAGGATGATGCTTAGCCACATATCTGTTCTCCTCCTTGGAGTATTCCAAAAGTGGGAATTCAGTAACCCAAAGGAATTTATAATCATCCTTACGGATGAGGCCCAGTCCCTTGCCAATCTCCAATCTTAGTGCTCCTAATACAGAAAATACAATATCCTCTTCATCTGCAGCAAAAAGCAATAAATCACCGGGCTTACCGCTCATAGCCGCAACAAGGGCTTTCAATTCTTCTTCTGTCAGGAATTTGGCAAAGGATGACTTATAGGAACCGTCTGCTTCCACTGCAAGGTATGCCAGCCCCTTTGCACCATAACCTTTGGCGAATTCCACCAGGGCATCTATCTTCTTACGAGGCATCTCAGCTTGTCCCTCTGCATTAATTCCTCGTACCGTGCCTCCCTTTTCCAAAGCTCCTGTAAATACGGAGAACCCACAATTCTTCACTACCTCAGAAACATTTTTTAGCTCCAGTCCGAAACGAATGTCCGGCTTATCGGAACCATATCGTTCCATTGCCTCCATGTAGGTCATTCTTTGAATCGGCAGCGGTATGTCAATGCCGATGCTTTCCTTGAACATTTTTTGCAGAAGACGCTCATTGACATCAATCACATCGTCCACATCCACAAAAGATAATTCCATATCTATCTGGGTAAATTCCGGTTGTCTGTCTGCACGAAGATCCTCGTCCCGGAAGCATTTGGCAATCTGAAAATATCTGTCATAGCCGGCTACCATTAATAGTTGTTTAAATAACTGGGGAGACTGGGGCAGTGCGTAGAAATTCCCCGGATGAACACGGCTCGGAACCAGATAATCTCTTGCACCCTCAGGTGTACTTTTACAGAGGATCGGTGTCTCCACTTCAATAAAGCCTTCCTCAGCCAAAAACTGACGTGTTACATTCGCAACCTTACTTCGCAGTATCATATTCTTCTGAAGATCAGGTCGACGCAGGTCAAGATAACGGTATTTCAGCCGCAGCTCTTCTTTGGTTTTACTTTCCTCCTCAATCTGGAAGGGAGGAGTCTCTGCCTCCGACAGAATTCTAAGCTCCTTCGCACGAACTTCAATATCTCCTGTGGCAAGATTCTCATTAATGGCTCCGGAACGTGCTTCAACCTTTCCCACTACAGCAATTACAAATTCACTTCTCAGCCTTTCAGCCTTTAAAAAATTCTCGTTGCCGCAGTCGCTTTCTTCAAAAATCACTTGTAATATGCCTGTACGATCTCTCATATCAACAAATATGATGCCGCCTTTATTTCTGCTTTTCTGAACCCAACCCATGATGGTTACAGTTTCACCGATGTTTCTATTCGATAGCTCCGTACATCTATGGCTTCTGTGTAAGCCTTTCATTGCTTCCGCCATAATCTTCTCTCCTTTTATCCTATTTCATAGTGCATCTATTGTATTTCCTACATGACAAAGTCAAGGCATTTACGGTTACGGATAAAGGGGCGTACATAGTTAGTCGCTACCCTAACATGCTCCGGATGAACCATATAAGCCTTCAATGCCGCCTCATCGATAAATATGCTATCCAGCAGAAGATCAGCTTCAGCCCCCTCAAGTGGCTGAGTATGCAGCTGAATGGATACCAGACCGTCAATCATACCCTTTAACGCTTCCAGTTCTTCCTTCATCTTTGCAGCATTTATTATATTTTCTTCCTTAGTAAAGCCCTCACCGTAATCATATGACACAATATGTCTGACCATCTTTACAACCCTTGTTACCCATCCGGAAAATGATCCGTCGGGTACTTTCCTTTCTGTATAATTCTTTTCCTGTGTTTATGCAGATTTTATTGTATCATTTCTCACGGGGGAGAGCAAGGATAACCTTAAAAACAAGCTAGGCTTATGCAATAATTATTTTGCATAAGCCTCCTGATAAAAGATTATTTAATCATGAACGGCGATGCAGGGAGCCCTTCTTTATTATAAAGATTGGCTTCTTCAGGGTTATCTGACCATGCATAGCGTACACTAACCGGATTTCGAATCCTTCGATTTTGAATCTGTTCAGCTTGATATACCAGAATGGTGTCTTGGTCTATCTCTGCTCTGGCATTGTAATAGACACCATCCAGCCCGCTGATCATGAAGGTCCTGAGTTCTCCATGTTTAGCTATCAGACCACTTCCGATATGGGTAAAGTAAAGCCTCAGGCGGTCACCTTCCCTTATCACACGATCCACCATTGGACCGCAGGTCTCTATATTCTCTCCGAAGATATCTCTGCTAATCCACCTTACAAGCCGGAGTGCCACCTTTTTCTTATCCTGCGGATGAAGGTCGTTATATTCTCCGATATCACAGGTCACTACCATCCCCGTGGCAGGTATTTCCATACCTTGCCTCTGTTCATCACGAAGTCTAGCCCAGCTGCTTACCTTTGACTCCTGTTTCCAGGGACAGTAATTGGCTATCTGTACATAATAAAACGGTAAATCACCCAGCTTCCACAGCCTACGCCAGTCCATAACCACAGCTTCAAATAACTCCTTATAATCATACGGGTAAGGATCGTTTGATTCACCTTGATACCAGAGAACACCGCGGATCGCATATTTTCGAAGCGGATGGATCATGGCATTATATAAGCCGGCTGGTTTATTGTGAAAGAACACCTGCGGTTCAGGAGTAGGCATCTTTGCACTAATCTGATATTTCCAAAATCCGGATAAGGGTAGCTTTTCCTTCCCGATATTGATAAAATAGGGCATATCTGTAATAAAGGCACCAATGCTATGATTAACCACTACCCTGACTGCAATCACGTTACTACCTGCCTTCAGTAAGCCTTCCGGAACCAGATATCTTCTGGGCGGGTACTTATACCCTGTATTACCTATCATAACACCGTTTACATAGGTGGTATCTGCATCAATAATCGTTCCAAGAGACAGCTTTGCTTCTTTACCGGCAAATTCATCCGAAAGGAAAAACTCCCTACGGAACCACACAGAGCCCTTGAACTTCTCCAGCTCTGTTTCTTGAAAATTCAACGGAACTTCAATCTTGTTCCAGGCAGCATCGTCGTATTCCGGCAGATACCAGGCCGTCTTCTCCTCCATTAAGCCCTTGTCCTTTTTATAAAGCTCCATGTTCCAATTATCAGCATTCATTTGATTCCTGGCAATGCTTTCATTCACATAAGCATCATCCTTGCATAAGGACAATAGATTCTGGAATCTGCCGAACCTCTTCAGCGTGTCCTCACTCATCCACGCTTCCGCCGGTGTTCCTCCCCAGGCTGTGTGAATCAGACCGATCGGAATATGATACCTATTAAACAACTCCTTGGCCAGAAAATATCCTATTGCACTGAAGTCAGCCGCAGTATCCGGCCCCAAAGCTTCCCATTCTCCACCCCTCAATTCCTCTACCGGTTGGTGAAAATCGAATACCTGAGGTACAGAAAATTTACGTATCCAGCTGTAATCAGAATCCTTCTTAACCTCATCCTCATATAAATCAAAGGTACGATAGACCGGAAGCTCCATATTGGATTGTCCGCCAAGAACCCAGACATCTCCTGCCAATATATCCTTAACCCTTCTGTTCCTGCCTGCACAGCTGATAGCCATAGTATAAGGCCCTCCCGCATTGAGCTTTTCCAGCTCCAGCTCCCAGCTGCCGTCCTCTTTAACCCTTGTTTCGTATTTCTTTCCATTGAAATCTACGGTCAGTACATTATTCGCTGCTGCCTGTCCCCAAATTCTTATTATTTGATCCCGCTGCAGAACCATACCGTCACTGATAAGATATGGAAGCTGAATATCCATCTGCTGCTCTATCATAATTAATTTCCTTCTTCCTGAACTATTAAGCAATGCCCGGGAATACACGGGCATGCTCTGATTACTTAATAATACCCTAAGCAGATTTGCTTCACTACTCATTCATTGCTGAAAATCCAGAAATTTCTATAAATTTTGCAAAAAACAGTGCTGTAATCCTTCTAAATATTCAGAAGACTGCAGCACCGAAAATCTGAATTAGTATAGTTTTTACTCAATTAAGTTCAGCTGAATTAGTATCTCCTTCAGCTTATCCGTATCGATAGGCTTCTGGGAATAGGCATCGCATCCTATATTGAATGCATTCTGGACGATATTCGTTTCTGCCAGTGCCGTAGTCATAATGACCTTGGCACGCTTCTCCGGAAGCAGACCCTTTTGAATCTCAAGTTCCTTGATATGCTTTAACACCCTGACTCCATCCACCTTCGGCATCATGATATCCAAACATATCAAATCATACGGGTTATTCTCCTTGAGAGAAATCAGTACAGCATCGAGAGCCTCTAAGCCGTCAACAACAAGGTCGCATTCCCCGTATTGGGATAAGAACTTATACAAAAACTTTCTGCTTGTTAAGTCATCTTCTGCAATCAATACTCTCATAATATCCCCCCACCTCTACACATGGCTTTTAACACTTCTATTTATCACTAGTATTTTGATACAGCTTGAATTCATAGGATATCTGGTCAACATAGTTTTTTACAGCCTCAGGATTACCGCGTCTTGCCGCCAGTTCAATCTTAAAGGCAGTATCCTTGATATCTATGGCGTCAATCCCGGCTGCAATCCGCTTTATCTCTTTCGCTATAGCTTCTGTTCGGACTATATTATCACAGTCCGCCTCCGTTTTCAACAGTTCAATATACTCAGTTATTTTATCGAGAGACGCAGTATCAAACTGATTTGAAGGAACAGGTTTATCAAAAGTAAAGATCAGTTCACCATCCTCGGTTAATACTATGTTCTCAGGAGTGCCATAATTTGGTTTGGAGGTTATCTGCTCCAATACATTGAATAATTCTTCCATCTGAATTGGTTTTGAAACATATTCATCCATTCCTAGTCGGATGAACTTCTCACGATCTCCCGGAAGGGAATAGGCTGTTAAGGCAATAATCGGTGTATGCTTTCCCTCCTGCTCCAGGTTTCTGATCTTCGTAGCTGCCTCTATACCATTCATCTTCGGCATCTGTATATCCATCAGAATAGCATCATAGGTATTCTTCGTGAAGAGTTCAATCGCTTCGATTCCGTTGTTTGCCTCCTGGACAGAATAGCCTCTTTCGGCCAGCATCTTGCGAATTACCTTTTGGTTAACCTTATCATCCTCCACCAATAGCAGATGCAGCGGCTTCTCCGCCTTTGTAATATTAGGACGTACCTTTTTATTGGTTACAAGTGCGTTGCCGATGGGTAAAGTAACATAGAAACGGAAGGTGCTTCCTCTTCCATATTCACTGTCAACCTCCATCCTGCCCCCCATCATCTCCAAGAGCTGTTTAGAAATAACGAGTCCCAATCCGGTTCCTCCGAACTGCCTGGTATAGGAATTCTCGATTTGGCTGAAACTATGAAAAAGACGCTCCCGATCCTCTTTGGTTATTCCTATTCCTGTGTCTGAAACCGAGAATATAAGATCAACTTCCTCCTTTGTCACTCTTGTACTTTTTACCACAAGCGTAACCTCACCTCGGACAGTAAACTTAATTGCATTACTGACAAGGTTATTCAATATCTGCCTGAGTCTGTTAGGATCCCCGATAATAAACTGCGGAATCAGAGAAGAAAAGGTATAGTTCAGCTCCAGACCTTTATCTACCGCTTTGGGGGAATGAATACGGATGATCTCTTCAACCATTTCCTTTAAATCGAAGGTGATATTTTCCAAAGTCATCTTTCCTGCTTCCATCTTGGAGAAGTCAAGCACATCATTTACTACATTTAACAACGCGTTGGCACAGGCTTTTGCTGTAATAAGATTGTCCTTCTGATCATCATTCAAATCCGACATCAGAGTCAGATCCACCATACCCACAATCCCATTAATCGGGGTACGAATTTCATGGCTCATATTAGCAAGAAATTCACTTTTTGCCCTGTTGGCAGCCTCGGCAGCTTCCTTAGCAGATATCAATAATTCCTGATAGCGTCTAATGTCCTCTTCCTGCTCCTTTCGTCCTGTAATATCCAGTGCAGAACCCACATAGCCACCATAGGAACCATCGCCTTCATAATACGGAGAAGCATTTATCAGACACCAGACATAATTACCGCTCTTGTTTATGATTCTTACTTCCTCAATAAATGGTGCCCGCTTCTCGATTGCCTCATTAGCCCTCTTTGAAAATTTCCAAAAATCCTCGGGATGAATCAGTTTCTCCCATTGATTTATAGGGAAATTTACAATATCCATCTCTGTAATATCATCCATTGCACGATTAGTGTACTTCATCATAAAATTCTTATCCGTCATCCAGACTGTAAAAGGAAGCTGGTTTAGTATACTCTTACTGTAATCACGGGCTGATTTTGCAGTAATCTCTTGATTTTTGCTTGCAGTAATATCAACAAGTGTTATGACGATTATCTTCTTATCTGTTAGCTTTATCGGTATCACGCTTACACGTACCCAAAATTCAAAAATCTCTCTGCCCCGGGCTTCCTGCATCCTGAATTCCATATTATAGGTTGTGTTATTGTTCTCTATCGCATCACTTACTGCTCTTCTGATATCACAGTCGGAGCAGCATGGTCCGTTACCACAACCCGCCTCGGTTGCCTGATCCCCGATACAATTGACACATCTACCATAGCGTTTTCCCAATATATCCTTCTCTGTCTTATCTCTTAATTCCAGAAATATTTCATTTGCTTTGAGTGCATAGCCCTGTTCATCCAATATTAGAGTGCTTATAGGGATACTGTTGAAAATCTGATTTAAGTTCTGCTCTTCTCTGATATGATTTAATTCCGTAGTACGTAATTTGGTGATATCTCGAAAAACAATAACAGCACCCATTAAGCGGTCATCGTTACCGAATATGGGGGAACAGTCTGCTGAAAGATACTTGAATTCACCGTCCTTCGTCTGAAAAACACTATTTTCTTCCAGCCCGGTGGATGCCCTCCTCTGAAGTACATAGGTAACCGGACTGCAAAGACGTACTTTTGTCTCAGCATGAAATATCTGAAATATTTGATTAAAATTCTTGCCATAGGCATATTCTGCAGCAATCCCCAGAATGCTCTGAGCATAATCATTAAAATAAATAATGCTGCCTTCCACATCGGTGGCAATTACTCCCTGTTCAATATTAGTCAATATATTCAGGGCTAAATCACTGCTGATACTCTGCTTCGATTCATTTTTCATGTTATCATATCCTTAATCCTTTATTTATAAAGACCTGCTACCTTCACTTGTTTCATTCAACATGTTCACTATATTATAGGACATATTATCCAAGGAACACTGTTTTTCTACTGCGCCGATATTAAAAGCCACCTTGGGCATCCCGTAAACCACACAGGATTTTTCATCCTGCCCGAGAGTCCTTGCCCCCTTTTTTCTCATTGCCAGTAAGCCTTTGGCTCCGTCATATCCCATTCCCGTAAGAATAACTCCTACGGCATCCCTCCCGGCTTCCTTCGCTACCGAAGCAAATAGCACATCCACGGATGGGCAATGTCCGTTTACCCTCTCTCCGATATAACACTCAACCTTATATCGCTCGCCGATTCTCCGAAGGGTCATGTGTTGATCGCCAGGTGCAATCAGTACATGACCCTGTTCCACATAATCACCGGTTTTTGCTTCCTTAACCACCAGGTTGGTCGAATTATTCAGACGATCCGCGAACATTCTTGAGAAGTTTGGAGGAATATGCTGTACAATGACAACCCCCGGTGTATCGGGCGGCAACTCCTTAATTATGGTGTAGATCGCCTCTGTACCTCCTGTGGAGGCCCCAATGGCAATTAACTTTTTCCTATCAGCTGTCACCCTGTTCTCTATCTTACGTCCTTGTATGTCATGAAAGGTACGAACCTTCGCATTAGCCGCTATTTTAATCTTCATAATTAAATCATTGATAAAATTCTCGACACTGTTTACAGAGGTCAGATCCGGTTTACCTACAAATTCAACAGCTCCCGCATTCATAGCATCAAACACAGTGCCGGAAGTCGAACTGACGACAATAATCGGCAACGGATATTGTGGCATCAGTTTTCGTATAAAATCAATACCGTTCATCTTCGGCATTTCTACATCACAGGTCATAACGTCCGGTTTGGTAGAAATAATCATATCCCTAGCTTCAAAGGGATCGTTTGCGGTGGCAACCACCTCGATACTCGGGTCAGATGACAATCCTCTCTGCAGTACTTCCCTGAAGAGCATGCTGTCATCCACAATTAATACCCTGATTTTTTTTGACATAGCATCCACCTCATAATATTTTTCGATAAACAGCAGGCTGCACATATCTGAACCTGCTTTCCTCACGGTTTAGTGATTCCGAATGACCTACAAACAGATAGCCACCCGGTACCAATAAATCATAATATTTATTAATCAAAGTATTTTTTGTTTTTTCATCAAAATAAATCATGACATTTCTGCAAAAGATAACATGAAATTGTTTCTTAAAAGGAAATACTTTCTCCATCAGATTGAATTTCCTGTAAATGACCTCATTTCGTATTCTATCTATAAATACCGAATTCTCATTGTCGACCTTTTTGGTGTAAGCCAGTCTCCATTTTGACGGCAGTGTATCCACCTCTTTATTGCTGTATATGCCTCGTTTGGCTTCCTCCAGTACCTTTGTAGAGATATCTGTAGCAAGAATCTTTGAATCCCAGAATAATTTATCCTTACCAAGTACCTCGTCAATAATCATCGCCAATGTGTAAGGCTCCTCACCGGATGAACACCCAGCGCACCAAACCCGTAGATCACGTTCTGTATTACTTGCTATTATATAAGGTAGAACAACATCTCTAAAAAGGGTAAAATGATCTGCTTCTCTCATAAAGAAGGTATGGTTCGTAGTTATTTTATCCAGCAGGGTTGATACCGCCAACCCCGTCTTATCCTGAATCAAATAATCATAATATTCCGAAAAGGACTTAAAGCCATTCTGAAGCAACACATTTTGCAGCCTGCCGATCACCAGCGTTGTCTTCTCGTGCTTCAGGTAGATCCCGTAATTTGTTTTTATATAAGCAGAAAGTTGTTCAAATTCTTTATCTGTAATCGTAATCATGGCAGAACCTCTTTATCTACAACTATTCACCCCGGTCGTGAAGATTATGTTGTCATGAGTAATATATTGCTTCCTATTTGTAATGAATAAAATTACTAATGCAGCACCTTATTTAGGGTCTGTATTACATGATCCTCCTTGAAGGGTTTCACAATGAAGGATTTTGCACCGCTTTTTATTGCTTCCATTACCATCTGCTCCTGTCCCATTGCAGATACCATAACCACCTTGGCATTTGGATCCAGTGTCATAATCTGTTTCAAGGCACTGAGACCATCCAGCCCCGGCATTGTGATATCCATTGTAACAAGATCGGGCTTGACGTCCTTATACTTATTGACTCCTGCCTGGCCATTATCAGCCTCATCTGCCACGTCATAGCCATGCTTCTCTAATATGTTCCTAATTGACAGTCTCATAAATGCTGCGTCATCCACTATTAATACTCTTTTCATTGTTGCTTTCACGCCTTTCTGATTATTCAGCAGTAATATTTTATTAATTCTATTGATCAACGATATTCAGCACCCTCTTCAGGATTGATATCATTTTATCACGCAGAGAAAAGCTGTATTGCTCCAGCTTCCAATGAAAACACAATTCTCTGAAGTATCCGGATATGATCAAAGCGATACTATCACTGCTCAAGTCCTCCGGTAGCTCCCCGGCCTGCCTTGCCTCATCGAGAAAGCCTGTTATCATGGATATTCTGTCTTTCTGAATCTCTTTCACCTTATCTGCCAGCTCCTCTTCATATAGAAGTACATCAAATATCTGAAGAAGCGTGGTAATTGCCGGATAATTCTCATAATACTCTGTCATGGAGGTTATGAAGTATATCAGTGCCTCCTTCGGAGGAAGATGGCTGAGCTTCGCTGACTGCAGAATATCAGCATCAAACTGAATAAAGTAATCCAAGACTGCAATTAATAACTCGTTCTTGTTTTTATAGTGGCGAAATAATGTCGCCTCAGAAATATTCTGTCTTTTGGCAATCTCGCGCGTAGTCAGCTTCTGGATACCAAGCTCATCGATAATATCAATTGTAGTCAGTATCAGTTGCTCTTTTCTATGTAATATATTCATCACCATATAATTCCACCCACCGTAGTGCTTGATTACTTATATTATAATTAGATTGGTTAATAGTGTCAATTTCTTTTTAGCTTGTATAAAGCATATAACATTTCCGAAGGAATATTTATGGTTTATCTTCAATTAACTTCAGTTTCTGCAGCACTTCAACAAATTTATCCGTATCCAGTGGCTTCGCGGCATAAGCATCGCAACCTAGGTCAAATGTATTACGGATAGTATCTGTGTCCGCCAGTGCTGTAGTCATTATTATTTTCGACTGCTTCTCCTCAGGAATTCTATACTGTGCTTCTAATTCCTTCATATGCCTGAGGACCTTGACCCCATCCACCTTTGGCATCATAATATCCAAACAAATCAGGTCGTAGGGTTTCTTTTCCTTCAAAGAGATCAGAAATGCATCCAGCGCTTCCAATCCATCTATAACCATATCGCATTCTCCGTAATTCGAAAGAAATCTATAGAGAAACTTACGGCTTGCTAAGTCGTCTTCTGCTATAAGTATTTTCATATTTAGCCTCCCTTCATCAAAGCGTGAAGCTCTCTTCGATACTCTTACTCAATTGACTCTCTGATATCCTCCAAATCACTTACGGATATAAGCTTTTCACAATCCAGTAAAAGCTTCACAGCATTACCCACCTTACCTATCTTCTTGATATATCTGTTATTCATTCTGTTCACCTGAGGAGGATCTACGATCTCCTGTTCAGGTATCGTCAGCACCTCTGCCACGCTGTCAACAATAAGTCCTATCGATATATCCTTTATATCAACTACTATCACGCAGGTCCGATCATTGTATTCCTTGGCTTCCTTCTTAAATCTTGCCCTGACATCAATCACAGGGATTATCTTACCTCTGAGATTAATAATTCCACGGACATACTCGGGAAGCTCAGGGATACCGGTAATCACCTGAATACCGATAATTTCTGTAATATACTTGATTTCAATTCCATAACATTCGTTACCTATCAGAAAAGTCAGATAACGGTCTTTTTGTGTATCTTCTTCCAATTCTATAATATTATCAAATACTTCAGTCATTTCACATCCTCCTTTTTAATATTAGCATAACATCCTTGCCACATCCAGTATCAAGCTGATATTACCGTCTCCCAGTAGAGTGCAGCCTGCCAGTCCCTTGATCCTTTTAAAATTCTGAAGGTATTGGGGCAATGCTTTTACTACTACCTGTTGCTGCCCGAGCAGCTCATCTGCAAACAGACAGACCGTCTTTTCATCCTGTTCGATCATAAGGATAATACCCTCCGAGAACTTCGTGATCTTCGTCTCAACCTTATACAGCTCATGTAGACGCCGGACCGCGTGACATTCCCCTCGCACCATGATCATCTCATTGCCGTCCGGATCAGTGAAGATGTCACTGTCCTTCGGTCGAAAGGATTCTTTGATGGAAATCGTTGGTATTGTATATCTGGAATTACCGACCTTGATGCTCATTCCATCGATGATAGCCAGAGTTAACGGTATCTTCATGGTAATTATGGTTCCCTTATTTTCCACACTGTCGACACTCAGGGTTCCTCCAACCGCTTCAATATTCTTCGTTACCACATCCATTCCAACACCGCGTCCCGAGAACTCTGTTACCTGATCATTTGTAGAAAATCCAGGAAGGAGTATCAGATTATAGATTTCTTTATCGGTCATATCCTCTTCATTCTTAGTAAGAATTCCGCTTTCCCTGGCTTTTTTTAGAATCTTTTCTTTGTTCAATCCTTTACCGTCATCCCTTACGATAATCAAGACATCGCTTCCGGCATTCTTTGCCTCAAGTGTTATGGTTCCTGATTTTTGCTTACCCAGGTCCTGTCGTTCTTTAGTACTCTCGATTCCGTGATCTACGGAATTTCGGACCAGATGCATCAACGGATCAGAAATTCGCTCGATGACATTCTTATCTACCTCAGTCTCCTCTCCGATGAGCTCCAGCTGTACGTCCTTCTCAAGCTTCTTGCACATATCGCGGACAATACGATGCATTTTTATAAAGGTCGCTGACAAAGGAACCATTCGGATGGACATGATCATATCCCGCATTTCGCCGGTAATTTTATTCAGCTGCCGCGCAGCCTTCACAAAGTTATCCAGCTGTAGGTTTTTCAAATCCGGATTCTGTATTACCATTGCTTCCGCAATTACCATTTCTCCAATGAGATCCATCAGCTTGTCCAGCTTCTTCACATTGACGCTGATCATATTTTGTGCTGTGCTGACAGCCTGTTGCTCCTTCTCCTGCCGATTGGTACGGCTGTGTTCATGATCGGCCTGTATTGTTTCCTTAATCACAGGCATCTTGATGGGATTCTCAAGTGACAGCTTTTCCTTTTTGGCATAGCTTGCATATTCCTCATCACTCTCCATTTGAACCAGCTCCAGATCCCTTAGGAATATGGTCTGCATGAAGAATTCATGAATTTTATTATAATCGTGCTCCGTCTTCAAGAAAATCTGGAAGCCGTCGCTACGGATGACATCTATACTGTCGTCACTATCGATTATATCTGCAGGAATATGAAAAAAATCCTCCGTGATTTCCTTTAAATTATGTATGATTGTAAAAGCCCGGATGTTCTCCATCTCACAGCCTTCTTCAAAAAATATAATTGCTTTAAAGGTATTGCTATGCTCCGGCTTACTTATCGGTGCCTGACTGATATAGTACTGTTGTTTGTCCCCAACTGATGTTTTAGCCGTTAGATCTGTCTGCCCTGATATTTCCTTCTTTCCCGTTACTTCGGAGGCGTCCACAGAATTTTTTTTCTTTAATTCGACTAAATATGTCTTAATCTTATCCACTAGTTCGTCTGCTCTTCCATCTGCAGAAGTATGCAACTTGATCTTCTCTACTTCAATCTTGATAAAGTCCACACCCTCAAGGACAAGGTCCGATAATTCAGAATAATCAACCTGTCCCGATTTCTCCTTACGTAGAAAGAAAAATACGTCTTCTATGGAATGAGCCAGTTTGGCAATATTATCAAACAACATCATGGCTGAGGAGCCCTTGATCGTATGCATGATACGAAAAATCTCATTAATCGCTTCCTCGGAGAAGTCATTTTCTTTTTCACTTGAAAGAATAGACTGCTCCAGCTGCTCTATAAGCTGTGTGGTTTCGAAAAGGAACATATCCAGTAAGGGTTCATTAGAAAACTGATTCGACAATTGATCACCTCCTATAGTTAATTCTCGTTACAAAATCCCTGATCAATACTTTCCAAATTCATGATCGCTTAATATAATTTTCGAATCCGTTGCTTTATCTTCAACAGGCCCATAATACGTTTTTACTTTTGCAGGCTTTTTCATTTGTTCCAGCAGCAGCATCACTTCAGGGCTTATCTCCTCCTGCGAGAATCTATTCACAGTTGATTTCTTTAATTTATATCTACTGATGGTATCCTTCAGAACCTCAGCCTGGCTCGCCAATTCTTCACTGGCTGCGGCTGTTTCTTCAGAGGTTGCTGAATTTGTCTGAACCACTGTGGATACCTGCATAATGCCCTGATTAATCTGAGAGATACCCATTGCCTGTTCGCTGGATGCATTCGCGATATCATTTACCAGTGTCGCAACCTTCTCTACACCGACCACTATCTTACTTAAAGCTGTGGCTGTCTCCTGTGCAATTCTGGTACCTCCCTCAGCCTTCTTGATAGAGCCTTCAATCATTTCTGTCGTTTCCTTAGCCGCATTAGCAGAGCGGGCTGCAAGATTTCTTACCTCCTCCGCCACTACAGCAAAGCCCTTGCCGTGTTGTCCTGCTCTTGCTGCTTCCACTGCTGCGTTTAAAGCTAGTATATTTGTCTGGAAGGCGATATCATCAATAACCTTGATAACCTTGGAAATATTAGCCGAAGCTTCATTGATTTCCTCCATTGCGGTGAGCATCTCCTTCATCTGTTCATTCCCTTGTACAGCATCCAGCTTGGCGGACATAGCCAAATCATTTGCAGTTGTGGCATTCTTTGCATTCATATCCGTCTGTGAGGAGATCTGTTCCAGGGAGGCTGTTAATTCCTCCACAGAGGAAGCCTGTTCTGTAGCACCATGGGAGAGTGCGATGCTGGATTCGGATATCTGTTTTGCTCCTGTGGCTACCTGATCGGATGCTGCGGCTATATTGGACAGGATATCATTATTATTAGCAACCAGCTCAGACAGCTTCTTCCCGAGCAGGTCATTTTCTGATTTCACATCTACCTCCACCGTGAGATCGCCGGCTGCAATTCTTTCAGCTGCATGTGCCTGCCCACGTATATTGTTGATCATTACTCCGAAGGCATCTGCCAGCTTACCAATTTCATCCTTGCTGTGATATTTCACATTGACATTAACATCTCCAAGTGCTAGTTTATTGGCAGCTTCCACAACCTGTCCGACAGGCTTACTAATCGTGACTGCAATAATAGTACCAAGCGTAATTGCCAGAATCAGAGAGGCAGCTAATATGATGTTCATCAATGTGGTCAGTCCGCGATAGCTTGTCTGTGTTTCCAGAAGATGCTCCGAAGCCATTTGAATATTGTAATCCACTAAGGCCTGTACCGATTCGCTGGTTTTTACTCTCGCATCGGTGGTCTCCTGAATTGTTGCGACTGCCTCATCAAAATCTTCCCCTTTAATTAAGTCCAAATTCCTGTTACGGATGTCCCTGTAGGTTTTTAGATCGGCAAGTACCGTATCATACATGATTTGTTCTTCCTCTGTTTCAATTAATTTCTCATAATTATCCAATATTATATTATCAGCATTAACAAGGTCTATGATTTTGTCACTTCGTTCCTTAAACTTTTCAGGTGCTCTGTCATAAAGTGCATAGACATGATACACCCTGATTTGCTCAAGGTTGAGTTGCAGCTGTTTCAATTCGGTTGTCCTAAGATAATAGTTATTATATAATCTCTCATTTTCTCTGTACATGGAGCCCATGTTTAGAATTCCTAAAATCCCGACTGTAACCGTTAATAATGCAATAACCAAAAAACCAATAATTAATTTTGTACGAATTTTTAGATTTCTGTACATTTTTATCATAGCTTTTCCTCCTTAAGTTACTATTTTTCTTGGTGTGTTTTCTTTTACCTTTTAGTGTAGATTTCCTTTTTTTAACATCTTACGTAGTAATCACTTACTTCTATGATGTTTTCATTATATCCATCTATTACCACTTTGTCAATACATCCTGACAGTGCCAGATTATTAAAATTTTATAAATATTTCTAAGGACTACTCTGGTTTTTTTGATGTAATCGCAAAAAATAAAAAAGGAATCAAAAAGCCTCCCTGACCGGGTATGATCCGGCCAAAGAGGCTGTTCTGTTTTTGCTATGAAAATAACTTCACTCGTTTCTTTGATCTTATATGCTATGGCATTTTAAAGGAATAGCTCGGCCAGCTTATCTAAGGCTACCTCTGTCTGCTCTCCGTTTTCCATATTCTTGACATTTGCTTTATTGTTCTCAAGCTCATCTGCTCCGATGATCACCGTGTGCTTAGCTCCAATTTTATTCGCATACTTCATCTGTGCCTTAACACTTCGGTCTAAATAGTCTGTTTCTACAATGATACCCGCCGTCCTGAGCTGTTGTACCAGCCGATATGCTTCTGCCTTCGCTTCCTTACCCAGTATTCCGACATATAATTCTACCACCGGTTCCGCTTCCAGCGAGATACCCTCTGCTGCCAGTTCAATGATAATTCGCTCGATGCCAAAACCAAAGCCTACCGCAGGAATATTCTGTTTATCATCGATTTCATGAATTAGATTATCATATCTGCCGCCACCGCACAAAGTAAAGCCTTCCGCGTTGAGGAACTCGAATACTGTCTTCGTATAATAGTCCAGCCCTCTGACAATGCCGGTATCAACTTCATAGGGAATATCCATGGCGGTCAACAGACTCTTCAGCTCCTCGAAATGACTGCTGCACTCCTCATCCAGATATTCAATAGTTCTGGGTGCATCCTTCACGATTGTCTTGCAGGAAGGAACCTTACAATCGATCACCCGGAGTGGATTCTTAAGCATCCTCTCCTTACAGGTGGAGCATAACTGCTCCTCGTGCTTTCTCAGATAAGAAAGCAGTGCTTCGTTATAGGTCTTTCGGCAGTTACTGCAGCCAATGCTATTGATATGGAGCTTTGCCCCTCTAATTCCCAGCTCCTTCAAGAACTGAGTCAGCAGGGAGATTAACTCCACCTCAGCAAGCGGGCTTTTAGAACCGAAGAATTCGATACCGAACTGATGATGCTGACGCAGTCTTCCGCTCTGGGGATTCTCATATCGGAACGCCTGGGTAAAATAGTATAGCTTAGTAGGCTGGCTTTCTGCATACAAGCCATTCTCCAGGAATGCACGAGCAACTCCGGCAGTCCCCTCCGGTTTTAAGGTGATACTTCTATTTCCCTTATCCTCAAAGGTATACATTTCCTTCTGAACAACATCTGTTGTCTCTCCGACACCTCTCTGGAATAATATCGTATGCTCAAAGGCAGGCGTGATCATCTCCTTAATATTATAGGCCTTGCAGATTCTTCTTGCAATTCCCTCAATGATGGTACGCATATGCATACTAGAGCCATACCAATCCTGTGTGCCCTTCGGTCTTTGTGTTATCATCTTAGTCCTCCGTTCTATCGCATTGATTTAATACTGAATTATTCTCAAGAAAATGCCGCTTCCTCTCTATCATCTCGTCGATTCGACTGATGTAGTCTGTAACACTTTTCACATTATCGATCCGTTCAATACGGTTCTCCCGATGGAATACGAACTTCGACATTCCTCCTGCGCCTAAGGCAAGGATTGTCTGCTTTTCCTCCATAATCAGAATATTATACAGACCTTCCTTACCGGCTTTTGCATAGCCGATATTCTCAAGATTATCTGCCATATTCTTCTGCCTGTAAAGATAATAAGGCAGATAGGCATTTTCCTTCGCAAATCTGATTGTTGCTTCCAGCATCGCAGGTACATCGGTTGCCTGAAGATTAGCATAGCTTTCTTTCTTCTGATTTAGCCTTGCAGCACGTTTGACAGCCAGAGTATGTACCGTCAGGCTGTCCGGCTCCAATTCCCGAAGCTGCTGCAATGTATCAAGAACGTCAAAGACATTCTCTCCCGGCAGCCCGAGAATTAAATCCATATTTATATTATCGTGCTTGGCTTCTCTTGCAAGACGGAAGGCTTCCTTCACTTGTGTGATCGAATGCTTTCTTCCGATTAAATCAAGTGTCTTCTGCTGCATGCTCTGTGGATTGATGGAGATGCGGTCAACACCCTGTCTTTTCAGAACCTCGAGCTTCTCCCTCGTGATGCTGTCCGGTCTTCCGGCTTCCACACAGAATTCCTTAACATAGAAGAAATCAAATTGCTCCCGTATCAGACCGAGCAGGGAATCGAGCTGCTCTGCCGACAGGGTTGTCGGTGTTCCTCCTCCCAGATATACCGTAGTGAGTTTCTTTCCCGGAAAGCAGCTGGCCGCATAACGGATTTCCTTCTCCAAGGCTTGCAGATATTGCTCTACATAACCCGCGTATTTCTCTACGGAATAAGATGTAAAGGAACAATAGAGACAGGTGCTTGGACAAAATGGAATTCCGATATAAAGACTGTAGCCGTTCTCGTAATCCATGTCCCTTAGGAGCTTTAGCTCCCTTTTGGCAATCTCGATGCTAAGGCTAATCTTCTCCTCTGAACACAGATATTCCCTTTTCATATGCCGGTATATTGCTTCCTCCTTCACTTCCTGCTCCAGGAGCTCATAAACCAGCTTCGTCGGGCGAATTCCGGTTAAGATACCCCAGGGCAGCTCCTTACCGGTCAGCCTGGCCATATTCAAGTAAAGGAGGCGTTTCATTGCATTTTTATATTGAGACTTCGATAGTGTTTCCTCCAAAGTAAGAGAACTCTTGACCGGAGCTCCTTCCTTCAAGTCAAGGAATAGTTCTATCCTATCCTCCTCAAGTTCCAACCTGATCGCAAGCTTCGTATCACATTCACAATGGACATCTGTATGCAGCTCCCCTTGCTCATTTTGTTCGTAAACCTTAATGGTCTCTGACGGATAGAAAGCTTTAACCAAAGGGTAAACATCATTCTCATAAGCTTTATCCGATAAAACTATCACTATCATACTACTCTCCATCATAAGGGTCCCATCCCGGTGACAGATAAATGTTATTGTCACGTTCGTATCCGATGGTAGTGGACGGACCGTGCCCTGGATAAACCTTAACCTCATCTTCCAGAACCATCAGCTTATTGCAGATGGACTCTACCAATTGATTGCCGTTACCTGTCGGCAAATCATATCGGCCGATATCTCCCTTAAACAGGGTATCCCCACTGATCAGCAGACGATGCCCGGTGAAGTAATAGCAGGTCCCTCCGGCAGTATGTCCGGGTGTATGGATCACTCTGATCATAAAACCGGCCATCTGTAGCACCTGTTGATCCTTAAGCAGTACATCCGGCTTTAAGGAGCATTCCCTCCTGATCTGGCCGGAAGCGTTTAGTCTTACATCAGTGAGAAGATCAGCTTCCGCTTCATGCGCATAAATCAGTGTATTGGTTCTTTCAGAAAGCCCGGAGGCTGCAAGAATATGGTCAAAATGACCATGTGTGAGAAGAATTGCTTTACACACAAGGTCATTTGCCTTAAGGTACTGTTCTATTCTCTCGGCTTTATCTGCCGGATCAAATACAATTGCTTCCTTTGTAGCCTGATTACTGATGATATAACAATTCGTCTGCACCATACCGAGTATAAGAGTTTCCATTACTAATTCACTCATACGAACCTCCATTCTGCCAGTCACAATAGGATATTGTGTCCCGACATCTAAACTATTTAGTGAAGAACACTTTAACCGGCCGTACGCTCAATGTCCAGAACGCTTTCTACATTTCTGAGCTTTGTTATGATTTCATTGAGCTGCTCCTTGCTACTAATTTCAAATCCTATGCTGATGGTTGCTTTCCCCTGTTTACTAGTTCTTACATTCATAGAGGTCACATCAATCTTGTTTTCCGTTAAAACCTTCGAGATATCCACCAATACACCGGTCCGGTTATTCGCGTAAATCTTAATCTCGGCACTGTATACACCGCCGATATCCTTACCGTCTGCGGAAAGATTCCATTCTGCATCGATCAGTCTGGCACGATCCTCCTCCGGTAAATTGATTATATTGATACAGTCAGTTCTATGGATGGATACTCCTCTTCCACGGGTAACAAAACCTACAATCTCATCTCCCGGTACCGGACTGCAGCATCTGGAGAAGCGTACCGCAAGATCATGAATTCCCTCCACGACAATACCGCTCTTGGATTTCTTCTGAGGTGTCCGTTCCTTGATTTCAGAAACTGTCTCCAGCACGTTCTCATCTGTGATTTCCTTCTTATTCTTTTTCTTATACTCTTCCAGAAGCTTATTGACAATTTGGCCTTCCTTCAAGCCTCCATGTCCAACTGCGGCCAGTACGGATTCCCAATCCCGGAACCCGTATTTTCGCATCACGACATTCATATACTCCGTCTTTAGCAGATCGCTCATAGTGATACTCTTCGTCTTGCAGTAAGTAGCAATCAGTTCTTTTCCACGGCTAATATTATCTTCCTTCAGTTCAGTCTTAAACCATTGGTTGATTTTATTTTTTGCCTGAGTACTTTTAACGATGGACAGCCAGTCACGGCTCGGTCCTCTGGAGTTCTGGGAGGTGATAATCTCAATTCTGTCACCGTTCTGAATCACGTAATCGATCGGCTCCAGCTTACCGTTGATACGGGCACCTACCATCTTATTCCCTACAGCACTGTGGATACTGTAAGCAAAATCTATCGGATTGGAGCCGGTCGGCAGCGTCTTCACGTCTCCGGTCGGTGTAAAAGCATAGACACTTTCGGAAAACAAATCAAAGTCATTCTTAATAAGGCTTAAGAACTCCTTGTTATCGGACATGTCCTTCTGCCACTCGAGAACCTGTCTGAGCCAGGTCAGCTTCTCCTCTTCGGCATTGGCGGTTCCACCCTTGCCGTCCTGCCCCTCTTTATACTTCCAATGGGCTGCAATACCATATTCCGCAGTACGGTGCATCTCATAGGTCCGAATCTGTATCTCAAAGGGTGCACCCTTCGGACCGATCAAGGTCGTATGGAGAGATTGATACATATTCGGCTTAGGCATTGCAATATAATCCTTAAAGCGTCCAGGGATGGGCTTATACATCTCATGTATAACACCGAGAGCCGCATAGCAATCCTTTAAGGAGTCTACGATAATACGTACTGCAAAAAGGTCGTAAATCTGATCCAGTGTCTTATTCTGATTTACCATTTTCTTATAAATACTGAAGAAATGCTTAATTCGACCGTCTATCTTAGCAGAAATTCCCGCTTCCTCGATGTGGCTTCTTACGTCACTTACGATCTCATCAATATAAGCCTGACGCTCGCTTCTTTTGGTGGCGATCTTCTCTGTCAGTTCTTTGTATATCTCTGGCTCCAGATATTTGAGCGATAAGTCATCGAGTTCAATCTTAATCTTGGAGATACCGAGCCTCTGTGCAATCGGAGCATAGATATCCATCGTCTCTCTAGCAGTTTCCTTCTGCTTCTCAGGCTCCTTAAATTTTAAGGTTCGCATATTATGCAGACGGTCAGCCAGCTTAATTAAGATGACACGGATGTCCTTCGCCATAGCCAGGAACATCTTACGGAGATTCTCAGCCTGAAGCTCTACCTTATCCATGGAATAGTTCAGCTTGGTCAGCTTGGTGACACCATCGACGAGCAGTGCGATTTCTTCAGAAAACATCGAAGATATCTGGGTTATGGTGAAATCGGTATCCTCCACTACATCATGGAGTATTCCTGCTACTATAGTCTCCTTATCCAGCTCCAGCTCAGCCAGAATATTGGCTACGCATAAGGGATGAATAATATAGGGTTCCCCTGATTTACGCAGCTGGTCCTGGTGTGCATTATCGGCTAGATGATAAGCCTTCTCGACCATGGAAATATCAGCAGAGGGATGGTAGCTCCTGATCTTATCGATGAGCTCCTGGTACAGGGTTTCAGGCGCAGTAAAATCAGCCGGTGCCTGAAATGTCACCGTTGCCAGTATCTCTTCTTTCCCCATTGCTTCCTTTTCGTCTCCCATGATCATCACCACCTAAATCGTAAATGTATACTTCGTCTATTGAAATCCAGTATCCTTATTTTCCCTCATACTGAATGACAGCTTCCACTTCGTAACCATTAAGCTTCTCACGTCCCTTTAGTCCTTTTAACTCCATCAGGAAGATTATCTTGATTACCTCACCGCCAAGCATCTCAATCAGTTTGGTGATTGCCTCTATCGTACCGCCTGTCGCAATCAGGTCATCCACAATAACAACCTTCTGACCGGGCTTAATCGCATCCTTATGAATCTCTATCGTAGCCTTACCGTACTCCAGATCATAATCCATGGATACAGTCTCACAGGGTAATTTCCCTTTTTTACGGATCGGAATAAATGCCTTATTTAAATTGTAGGCAAGCGGAACACCAAAAATAAAGCCTCTGGATTCGGGACCGACAATCACGTCAAAATCCAATCCTCTCAAAAGTTCCTGCATCTGGTCAATGGCCAGCTTAAGGCCTTCCTTCTCCTGCAGTACGCTCGTAACATCGCGGAAAATAATTCCGGGCTCTGGAAAATCCGGGATACTTCTAACATACTCTTCTAATTTCTTCATACTATAACCATGCCTTTCTTTGGGTTTCATAAACCGTATTTATCTATGGGCAATCGGATATCCTGCCGTTACGATATCACCTTCGCATCTTGGAGCGGAGCGGTCAGCCTGATGCCAATACATGCTTTTAGATGCTTATTATATCACCTATGTTTACACTTCGTAAAGAAAATTTCACATTACTAAAGTAAATTTTACTTAAAATTGATACAAAAGTGAATTTTCGACCCCAGATTATCTGTAATTTTGTATCATCAGCTGCAGATTCTTAAAACCGTTATACTCATTGATTTTAGGATAATATGTGATGGAAAGCGTTGCCGTCGTACTCCGGCCGGTTCGAAGCTTCTCAGCCTCCTCTGCTCCATAGGTGTTTTTGATATAAGCAAAGAATTCATCCACTGCCCCAAAATAGACAGCTTCCATTTCTCTACCATACTTGTTTTCCAGATACAGACGGATTCCGTTGGCATTTTTCCCAATGATAAATGCTGACTTTACCTTTAAATCCTTCTCTGCGAATAACGGTTTCTCATTTCCTTTCCCGAAGGGTTCCAGCAGCCGTAATTCATGAATAAGCTCAGTGGTAACAAATCCTAAAGGAAGGTGGATATCGATGGAAACCTTGGGTATCAGCATTTCCATGGTCAGAGAAGTATTTTCATTCAGAGTCCTCCTCAGCGTATCGACCTTTTCCCGCAGCAGGGATAATCCTGCGGCCATCGGATGACCACCTACTTTAAGAAATAAGTCCCGGCATTTCCTCAGCTCTTCTATCATATTATATTGTTCAATTGACCTGCCGGAACCTTTGACTTGAGATTCCGCATCCGTGAGTACCAGCGTCGGACGATTGAACCGTTCCCTGACCCTTCCGGCAATAATTCCGGCAATACTCTCATGACAATCCGGAAGATAAACCACTAGGACTTTGTCATATCGGAGCTCGCTTTCTTCAATCTGACGGATGGCCTTTTCCACATTCCTTGCTGTCATTTCTTTACGAACTTCGTTCAGAAGGCGTACCTCACCGGCAAGTGCAGCGGCCTGTTCCTTAGTGTCCGACAGCAATAACTCCAAGCCCTTCTTAGCCGTATCCAGGCGCCCCGAGGCATTGAGGCAGGGTCCGATCACAAAGCCTAAGTGAAAAGAGGAAAGCTGCTCCTTATCGATGCCGCTGACCTCCATAAGTGCAAGAAGTCCAAGACTACGAGTGCTTTGCAGTAGCTTTAGTCCATGCTTAACAATGATCCGGTTCTCTCCCGTCAGCTCCATGACATCACATACCGTGGCGATCGCCGTATAGGAAAGTAATTCCAATATTAGTGTATCCTTATCCTCTGCTCCAAAGCTGTCCAACAGAGCACAGCATAATTTAAAGGCGATTGCCGCACC
Source organism: Bacillota bacterium (assembly GCA_023415635.1). GTDB lineage: Bacteria > Bacillota > Clostridia > Lachnospirales > Lachnospiraceae > Mobilitalea. The sequence continues at coordinate 47,849 of JAEZJV010000040.1, forward strand.
GCATAAACCCGGATAGGGATAGGTATCATCCGGGCGCTTGGGATTAACGACAGCATCTGCAGCCGGCAGTTGTACCTGGGTAATCCCTTGTTTATACCGGCGCTGCTTCGGATAGTCCTGCTCTAATGCAGCTGCTGCTTCGTTATAGAAGTCGTCCTCCTCCTCTATTTCAAGTGGATTGTGATGATCTGTTATGATGATTGTCATTCCGAGGCTTTTGGCAAGCGCTATCTGTTCCATAGCGACGATACCGTTATCACAGGTCAGAAGGGTATCAATCTGCTCCCGGTAAGCCTTCTCTACCATCTGGTTATTCATCCCGTAACCGTCCTTAATCCGATCCGGTATCTCATAATCCGCCTGAGCACCAAGCCTGATTAGAATACGATACAAGAGATAGGTAGAGATAACACCGTCCACGTCATAATCTCCGATAATTCTTATCTTCTTTCCTTCCGTTATCTTTTTATGAAGGATTGCACAGGCTTTTTCCATATCCTTCATTAGGAAAGGATCATGTAGCTCCATTAAGCTGGGCTTCAAAAAACGGTCGATTTCCTCCGGTGTCTCGAGTCCCTTATTCACCAGACACCTTGCAAGCACCTCACTGACACCGCATTTCTGCATAATCAGCTGAAAATCCGCTTTTTTATTCTTAAGTACCCAATTCTCCATAATCATCTTCCATTCTGCCGATACACCCTAATTTAGTGTGTCAACGTAATTTATTCTTCTGCTGCCTTTAACATAATGGCACACTCGACGCGTTTTCTCTGCAGCTTACATCCGATATCATATGCATCATTGATATCCTGATGGAACTTATAGGAATTGGCTGCACAGCCACCGCTGCAGTAGAACTTGGCGAAGCAATCCTTACATTTCTCCTTAGAATAGACATTACATTGTTTGAATTCTTCCCTTAATTCAGGCTTAATGATACCTTCCTCCACATTGCCCATCAGAAATTCGGGGAGCCCAACAAACTGATGGCAGGGATATAAGTCTCCCCAAGGTGTAACAGCCAGATATTCCGTGCCCGAGCCGCATCCGGACAGACGTTTTGCTACACAGGGGCCGCCGGATAAGTCAATCATAAAGTGGAAGAAATTAAAATCCTTACCCTCTTTTTTATATTCCAGCATCAGTCTCGCCAGACGATCATATTCATCATATAATACAGGAAGATCCTCCTCTGTGATGGCATATCCCTCCTCGGGAAGAGAAACTACCGGTTCTACAGAAATCTGTTTGAAGCCTAAATCCGCCAAATGTCTGACATCCTCAGAAAAATCCAGATTATTATGAGTAAAAGTCCCCCGGACATAATAATTGGTCTGATTCCTGCTTTCTGCGAGCTTCTTGAACTTTGGTACAATCAGCTCATAGCTTCCCTTTCCGTTACGGCTGGGGCGCATCCGGTCATTGACCTCTTTCCGTCCGTCAATACTTAGGACCACATTACTCATTTCTCGGTTCGCAAATTCCATGATATCATCATCCAGAAGAACTCCGTTGGTCGTCAGCGTAAAGCGGAATTTCTTATTATGTATCTCCTCCTGTTCTCTTCCGTACCGCACCAGATCCTTTACAACCTGCCAATTCATCAGAGGTTCACCACCGAAGAAATCCACCTCCAGGTTCCTTCGACTGCCGGAGTTATTAATCAGGAAATCAAGTGCTTTCTTACCGACCTCATAGCTCATCAATTCACGATGGCCTTTGTACTCCCCCTCCTCCGCAAAGCAGTATCTACAGGCAAGATTACAATCATGAGCGATGTGAAGGCAAAGTGCTTTCACAACGGTAGAGCGTTCCTTAAAATCCTTGATATACTCCTCATAAATATCCTTCGTAAAGAGAGCTCCCTCCTTAATCAGCTGCTCGACATCATCGATTGCCTCCTTGATCTGGCAGACCAGAGACTGTACATCATCCGTAATATTCTCCATACAGCATTCTCTTCTGGTAATGAGGGACATATATTGCGGCTTGGAATACTTCTCTACCATAGCATTGATAATACTGTCCCGGTCATAATCCTCGAACATGGCAATAATATCATAGGCAAGGTCATCCACCACATGGATCATACCACTGTTCACATCCAGCACAATATTATATCCGTTGTTTTTATATTGATGAATCACGTTTATTTCCTCCTCGTATAAAAAAAAGACTCCAACACCTCTGTTTTCACTTCACAACGAATGGGACTGTCTTATAATATCTTCCGAATTCTCATCCCGAAAATATTATTAGGCAGTCCCATGTAATTGCGAATCCAGCTTGCGTATTGTATGTACTGACTATCTATTTGTTTTCACAACTCTGATTGCCAACTGTACAGGATGTCTTACATGCTGACTGGCAGGATGTCTGACATTCTCCACATCCACCCTTTTTCATGGAATCTTTTAAGTTTCTTGTGTTTAAAGTCTTAATATGCTTCATATAAAATAAGCCTCCTTAGCATCTATTAACTTTTGCTATTATATCACAAGTATATATTAATGGAAAGTGTTTTTTATATATTCTGCCGTTTTATAGATTACAATAATGTCTTCCTTTGTCAGAGGTATATAGGACGCTGCTTGTAAATAACCGGCATAAGTCAACTATTTTGTCCAGAGCTTCAATTCTTCAGGAGTTGCCAGTACATAATGCTGACCGCTTATGTGCTGCTTTGCCCCCTTATGGTAATCAATTCCGGATTCCTGGTAATCATAACCCACCGCTGTACGGTGCTTCTCTGCCAATGGATTCGGCTGAGGAATTGCAGACAGGAGAGATTTCGTATATGGATGAATCGGATTGCCAAAAATCTCTTCCTTAGTACCGGTCTCGACTAAATGCCCTAAATGCAGCACACCGATTCGGTCAGATATATACTTTACCATGGACAGATCATGCGCAATAAAAAGGTAAGCTGTATTGGTTTTTGTCTGAATGTCCTTCATTAGATTGACCACCTGTGCCTGAATGGATACATCAAGTGCGCTGATGGCTTCATCGGCAATTATCAGCTCCGGGTTCATAATCAGAGCCCTGGCAATACCGATGCGTTGTCTCTGTCCGCCGGAAAACTGATGTGGATAACGGTCTGCATGCTCAGTCGCAAGTCCTACCATATCTAGCATCTGATAAACCTTCTCCCTGCGTTCCTCTTTTGTATTATACAGATGGTGGATGTCCAGACCTTGAGCAATAATATCCATAACCTTCTTCCTAGGATTTAAGCACGCCATCGGATCCTGGAAGATCATCTGCATCTTGGTTCTTAAATACTTCGTATCCTTAGCCGATAATTTCCCGGAGATATTCTTCCCGTTAAAGGTTACTTCTCCCGCTGTCGGTTCATACAGACGAATAATAGAGCGTCCTATGGTGGATTTTCCGCTTCCTGATTCCCCCACCAGACCGTAGGTCTCTCCGGGATAAATCTCAAAGGTAACTCCATCCACCGCTCTGACCGTGAACCTGCGGTTAATTCTGAAATGCTGTTTAAGGTTATCCACCTTCAACAGAGGCTTTCTCTCGTCCATTATCTCGCCTCCAATCTGTCAGCTTCCGGTTCGTCCTTTAGCATGAACTCTATTCTTTGCTTCAGTTCAGCCGGCATCTCAACCTTTGGTGCACGTTCATGCAGCAGCCAGGTAGCCGCATAATGGGTATCTGTAATTCGAAACATCGGTGGCTCCTTCTTGAAATCCACATTAAGTGCATAGATATTACGGGGAGCAAAAGCATCCCCCTCTACACAATGCAAAAGGTTCGGAGGGCTTCCCGGTATGGTGTAAAGCTTATCTTCGGAATTGTTCAAATCCGGCATTGCAGACAAGAGCCCCCAAGTATAAGGATGTCTGGGATCATAAAAGATCTCATCTGTCGTACCCCGTTCGATTACCTTACCGGCATACATAACCTCCACATTATCCGCCACCTTGGCAACAACACCCAGATCATGGGTGATGTAGATGACTGAAATCCCCGTCTTGCTTTGAATATCCTTGATTAGCTCGAGAATTTTCGCTTGAATAGTAACGTCCAGTGCAGTGGTAGGCTCATCACAGATTAAAAGCTCCGGGTCACAGGCAAGGGCAATTGCTATGACAACTCTTTGCCTCATTCCGCCCGAAAGCTGATGGGGATAATTCTTCATCCGCTTTTCAGGATCAGTGATACCGACTAATTCCAGAAGTTTGATTGCTTTATCATATGCTTCCTTTTTGGGTGTATTATAATGATATCTCATTCCCTCCATGATCTGTGCTCCGATGGTCATCGTCGGATTCAGGGAGGTCATAGGATCTTGAAAAACCATAGCAATCCGTTTTCCGTTGATGTGCTTTCTCATCTCGGTCTTGCTTAGCTTCAAAAGCTCCTGCTTGACCTCCTGCCCGTCTCTGTGATAGGTAAATTCAATGCTTCCGCTGTTAATCTTGCCATTATTGCTTAAGATACCCATGATTGCCTTTACGGTTACTGATTTGCCACTGCCGCTCTCTCCAACGATTGCAAGTGTTTCACCCTGATATAGAGACATATTCACACCTCGTATGACATTGACCACACCTGCCGAGGTGGTAAAGGATATGGATAAATCCTTAATTTCCAGTATTTTCTTCCCTTCCATACGACACCTCCCTACATTTCCTTCATCTTAGGATCAAATGCATCCCTGAGACCGTCAGCCATCATATTAAAACTCAGCATGACGAGCGCAAGTACGATTACCGGAAATATAATCATATACGGATGAGTCGTAAAGGACTTAAACGCATCACTGATTAACGAACCGAGAGAAGCCAGTGGTGCAGGTACTCCAAGACCAATGAAAGCCAGAAACGCTTCTGTAAAGATTGCATTCGGAATGGAGAACATGGACATGATAATCAGCTGACCAAAAATGTTCGGCAATATTTCCTTAAATATAATGAATAAATTTCTTGCTCCCAGAGTCTTTGAGGCCAGGATGAATTCCTGTTCCTTCAGCTTTAACACCTGCGCCCGGGCAATTCGGCTCATACCGATCCAGCCTGTGATGGCGAGTGCCAAAGTAATCGTAACAAGGCCGGGCTTAAAGACAAGAATAAGCAGAGTTACAATAACCAATGTGGGAATTCCGTTCAGTATCTCTGAGAATCTCTGCAGGACCATATCAACCCTTCCGCCAAAGTATCCTGAAATCAGACCATAGATCATTCCGAAGCACATATCCACGATAACCGCTACCAAAGCGATGTAAAGAGAAATTCTTGTTCCGGTCCAGGTGCGGGTAAAGATATCACGTCCAAGCACGTCAGTGCCGAACCAGTAATAAATATCCTCCAGCCCTGTCTTAACTGAAGTGTCGTCTGAGATATACTTATTCTGAGTAATAGTACCGGACGTTGTATGCATCTTCTCAGAACCATTGAAGATTCCCAGCTTCTCTAGACCCGGAACTCTTGGAGCCAAATTCTGATGCGTTATTATCTGTGAATCATAGGTATGTCCCGTCATATGAGGTCCTACGATAGCCATAATAATTATAAGTACGATGAAGACCATACCGACTACAGCACCTTTATTCTGTGCGAACCTGGATAAGATGTCACGCCAGATCGGTTTGCTCGGAAAAGTCTCATCAATACGGGAGATTTTTTCTGCACCAACAAGTTCAAAATCCTCCGGAGTAAATTCATATTCTGAATTATTCATGTTTCTCCCCCTTCGCAAGACGAATTCTCGGATCAATCACACCGTAAAGAATATCTACGAACAGCATGATGCCAATGTACATAATACTATAAATAAAGGTCAAGGCTACGACGACATTGTAATCATTGGACTGAATTGCCGATACCAAGAGGCTTCCGATGCCCGGTATGGAGAATAGCTTCTCGATTACAAGACTACCAGTCATAAGACCGACAACCAGCGGAGCAAGAACCGTAATAATTGGTATGAGAGCATTTCTTAAGGCATGTTTAAAGATGAGATGGAAGCTGTTCAATCCTTTACTCTCTGCCAGTAGCATATAATCCGAGCCAAGTACCTCCAGCATCTCCGTTCTCGTAAAACGTGCGACCGTTGCTACCGTAAACATACAGAGCGATATAGTTGGCATAACAGAGGAATAAAGCGGAGCTTCCACCTGGTATAGCAACGGAAACCATTTTAGACGAAATCCCAAGGAGTATATAAGAGCCATCGCAAATACATAGGATGGTAAGCTGACACCAAGTACCGAGATCACTGTGGTAATTGTGTCATAAATCGTATTATGCTTAATCGCAGCAACGATGCCCAGTATCAAACCGATAATTGTTCCGATCAAAATTGCCTGACCTCCGATTCTAAGGGAGATAGGCAATCTGGTCTGCAACAATGCAGTAATCGGCGTATTTTTCGATATTGTATAAGAAACACCAAAATCCCCGGTAAGCATAGCTCTTATGTAATTAAAAAATCTAATCAGCACGGGTTTATCCAGTCCATATTTGGCATTGATGATCGCTCGCTGGGAATCGGTCAGCTTCTCATCATAAAAGGGTGAGCCCGGCATCAGCTCCAGCATTAAAAACAGAACCAGTAATATAACCAAAAGAGTTATAACCGAAATAATAACTCTTTTCATAATATATTTCTTCACAAATTCACACTCCTTAATCTATAAGCTGAACATCCTTTCTTCTCTGTATGCAAGTTCGGCCAGTATATGGTACGTAACTTAAAAATCGATAATAACCCGTACTGATTTACAGCGCGGGTTATTACCATGCAACAACTAAAGGTCAATCCAGTTTATTCTTAATTCATAGTCGCATTCTTGTAAATTCTAGTTACACCTACGGAGTGGAATTCGATACCTTCAACACCCGATTTAATCATAACTGCATCACCCTTCTGATATACAGGGAGGATAACAGCCTCATCCATAACCATGGTTTCAGCTTTCTTAAGTGCTTCCCATCTAGCGCTCAAATCGAGAGCTAAATCCCCCTTCTTGCAGGATTGAATTATAGTATCATACTCGCTATTAGACCAGAAGCCATAGTTGTTCGGACTGTCTGTAATCCACATGTCGAGATAGGTCATCGGATCTGCATAGTCGGGGCCCCAACGAGTTAAGCCAAGTTCAAAGTCCCCTTGCTGTAATCTTTCAACACGATTCTTTTTAGGCATAGTTTGAATTTCAATTGTAATACCGGGTAATGTTGTCTGTATCTCAGACTGGATAAATTGAGCAACATTAGTTGCCGATTCCGTGTCTTCAACAATCATGGTATATTTTAAGGTAGTTACGCCCAGCTCGGACTGTGCTGCCTTCCAGTATTCCAATGCTTTTGCTTTATCGGTTGCCAGGTAGGTTCCAGTGGTCTCACGGAAATCCTTACCATCGGGACCTGTTGCAAGCTTGGTAGGTACGGCAAAGTCTGCAACGATGGAGCCATCCTTTAAGATATTATTCGCAATAGCAGCTTTATCATAAGCAAGAGCCATAGCCTTACGAAGATTTACATTCTCGAGTCCTGCCACCTTCTGATTCGGTGATACATACCACAGATAACCTGCCATAATATTATGGAATTCAGGATCAGCCTGGAACTGCTCAACCTGCTCACCGGATAAGGTAGCTACATCCAAATCACCATTTTGATAGGACAGCATAGCCTGCTGAGAATCCTTGATTACCTGATACTGAATACCCTCCAGAGCAACCTTGGAAGCGTCCCAGTAGGTAGGGCTCTTAGCAAGACTGATTGTCGTAGCGGCAGGCTCATAAGCAGTTATTACAAAAGGTCCGTTACTTAAAATTGTCTCCGGAGAGGTTCCAAAGCTGTCACCTGCTGCCGTAAAGAACTCTTCATTTACAGGCAGGAAGGACGGGAATGCCATTAATGATTCAAAGAAAGGTACAGGAACGTCAAGATTAACCACCAGAGTCTTGTCATCCTGTGCTGTTACTCCCAACTGATCCACTGCAATCTCTCCTGCAGTAATTGAACCTGCATTCTTAATTCCTGCGATTTCTGCGATAAATGCATACTCACTGGCTACTGCCGGATCAACCAGACGTCTCCAGGCAAACACGAAATCCTTTGCAGTTACAGCTGTTCCATTGCTCCATTTCGCATCCCTGAGCTTAAAGGTATAGGTCAAGCCGTCTGCGCTCTTATCTACTGATTCTGCCATAGCTAAAATCGGAGTACCGTTTGCATCCACGGAATATAATCCTTCTGTTACAGCAGCAATTACTTCAAAGGATGTTCCATCGGTTGCAATCTGTGGATCCATAGAAGCTACTTCAACATCAAAATGTACCTTAAGGACCTTTCCTGCAGCACTGACTTCGTCTTTCTGCTCTGGTGCCTTATTGTCAGTTGTAGTGGCAGCATCCTCTTTGTCCGGATTACCTTTATTGCAGGCTACAAGTGAAAAGGTCAGCACAAGCACAAGCATAAGTGCCAATAATTTACTTAATTTCTTCATATATTATCCTCCTTAATGAAGTTCATAAAGCTTCAATAAAAAAATGTAGTCAAAAAAAAAGATTAGTGACTACATCGCCTTATGTCTTATCCATATTATGTATTTTATTATAACTTTTTTGACGACTTTGTCAATAAAAATTTGTATTGCAAGATTGTGTTAATGTAATATAATGCTGAACCTCCTATGTCAATAATGGATAATTTATGTGTAACGCAAGAAAAAATTGCAGTCCTATGCCTTATGATAATTATTATAAAATTTTGATATTTGTGGAAATGAATATTGTAACAGTCAGGCATGGTATGGTATAATATATGATATCGTTATTAAAACTACCTGAATCGCTTTTAATAATTTCAAAAGAAAGGAACGGTGCAGTTCAGTGAAGAATTTCGTTATTACTACAGATACAACATGTGATCTGCCACAGGATTATCTTCTGCAGCACAATATAACGCTGCTGCCTTTATATTACAATTTTAACGGAACAGTATACGGAGATAAGGTTTTTCTTGAGCCGAAGGAATTTTATGACCGCATGAGAAAGGGAGAGATGCCCACCACGATGGCAGTTAATCCAGGTACAGCCAGGGATATATTCACGGAGCTTTTGGACAAGGGCTATGATATCCTGCATATTGCTTTTTCTTCTGCACTCAGTGGTAGCTGCTCCGTAGCAGAAACAGTTGCAAGAGAGCTTTGTGACGAACGCACAGATGCCAGGATCGTCGTAATCGACTCGCTCTGTGCATCTCTGGGTGAGGGCCTGTTGGTTCATAAGGCCGTACAGCTCAAGGAAAGCGGTAAATCCCTAACAGAGGTTACTGACTGGCTTGAGAAGAACAAACTACAGCTCTGTCATCTTTTCACCGTTGATGATCTGCACCACCTGCATCGAGGCGGACGCGTTACTAAGGCTGCCGCTATCATCGGAACTCTAATTAATGTAAAGCCTGTTCTTCATGTAAATAATGAAGGCCGTCTCATTCCTCTCAATAACGTGAGAGGCCGGAAGAAGGCTTTGCTTTCATTGGTAGATGCCATGGAGGAAAAGCTTAAAAATTACAATGGTCTGAATGAAGATATTTTTATCAGTCACGGTGACAGCGAAGAGGATGCCCGCTTTGTAGCAGACCAGATCAAGGAACGATTTGGGCCTTCCAATTTACTGATTAATTATGTAAGTCCTACCATTGGATCTCACTCCGGTCCGGGAACCATTGCACTGTTCTTTATGGGAAAAGAAAGATAAGCTTTCTGACTGTTCAGTACAGAATAATCTGAATAGAAATGGGTGTTACCATGATGGTAACACCCTCTTTTTCTCTGTAATCTGATTTTGCTTACCTTACCAAACAAGACATAAGCTTTTTTGGGGACTGAGCGATAGCGATATAAGGATTATGGTTGTGCTTAATTTTTCCATATGCTATAATTCGTTAAAATGTAATTCTATTTGCGTTGAGACTGATGGGGAGGGTGAACGGTATGATGGAGAATGATAGGATTTTAGTGATTGAGGATGATGCGGATATCAATAGATTGCTTTGCAGGTATCTTGAGAGGGAGGGCTATCAGGTAGTCGGTGCATTCTCGGGAACCGAGGCGAAGCTGCAGCTTCAGCTAGGCTCCTTTGCATTGATTTTACTGGATCTGATGTTACCAGGAGCCTCAGGAGAAGAGCTTATTCATGAAGTCAGACAGACCTCCCATATACCGATTATTGTCATATCGGCAAAAACAGCACTGGAATCCAAGGTGAAGGTCCTAAAGACCGGCGCCGATGACTATGTGACCAAGCCCTTTGAACGTGAGGAGGTTTTGGCGCGGGTGGATGCCCTGCTACGCAGAAGCCGCAACACCAATGTACCTGCAGCAAATTCCCTGATGAATAAATATATTCTGAAGCAACTGGTATTAAATCCTGTCTCCAGAGAGGTTGTCGTAAAGGATCATGCCATCGCTTTGACTGCTTATGAATTCGATATTCTGCTGCTTCTACTGAAAAATCCGGATAAGGTATTCACCAAGGAGCAACTCTATCAGGATATCTGGAAGACCGGTTATTATGGTGAGGATAATACCATCAACGTCCATATCAGTAACATCCGTAAGAAAATCAAGGAATATGACGGCGATTCCTACATCAAAACAGTGTGGGGTATCGGCTTTAAAGTCGATACTGTATAAGCACATTTATCTTTATGCTTTCTTTAAACTTTATTAAGTACTTATTAAAATTCGCTCACTATAATTACAATCATCTGGACTAAACAACATACGAATCACGCTTGAAGAAATCATGGTTTATTTGAAAGGAGTAATAAGGTGAGAGAAGTTATCCTAGCTACGAAGAATCTTACGAAGAATTATAACAAAATTTCCGCCCTGAAGGATGTCAACCTGGAGCTTAAGCAGGGAGAAATCTACGGTCTTGTCGGCAAGAACGGCGCGGGAAAGACGACATTGTTGCGTATCCTAAGCGGTCAGGCTTTCCCATCGGAGGGAAGTGTATCCTTATTCGGAGCCACCTCCGGGTATGAGCTGAACAGGGAACGGAAAAGAATCGGGAGCATCATTGAAATCCCCAGCTTCTATTCTAATATGACAGCGGAGCAAAATCTTGAGTATTATCGTCTCCAGCGTGGTATCCCCGGAAAAAGCTGTGTAAAGGAGGCACTTGCCGAGGTTGGACTTTGTAACACCGATAAGAAAAAGTACAAGAGCTTCTCACTTGGAATGAAGCAACGGCTTGGTCTTGCTCTGGCATTGATGAATCAGCCCGAAATCCTTCTTTTGGATGAGCCGATTAATGGCCTTGACCCCTTCGGAATTGTTGAAATCCGTAATCTGTTAATCAGGCTTAACCGAGACAAAAATATTACGATTCTGATCTCCAGCCATATTCTAACAGAGCTTTCCAATTTGGTAACCTTTTATGGTTTTATTGATAAAGGCGTCCTGGTTAAGCAGCTGTCCCAGGAGGATTTGTCAAAGGAATGTAACCGATATCTGGAGCTTAGGGTGGATCAGACAGCAAAGATGATTGCTTTACTTGAGAATCAGCTTCATTGCAGCTCCTATCTAGTAACTCCGGATCATACCATCCAGATCTTTGACTATCCGGAGCAGACCAGTAGGGTCACTGAGCTTGCAGTCGCTAACGGCATAGGTCTAAGCTCAATCGGTATCAAGGAAATCAACCTGGAGAACTATTTCATTCAACTGGTAGGAGGGGAAAGCAATGACTAATTATATCAGAAGTGAATTCTATCGTCTGTCACACAGCAGAAGCACTTATTTATTCATACTTATTTGTTCCGCATTACTCACCAGTGCACATGTAATGCTTGTCGTAGTCGCTCACCGCGAGGAAGGCTTCCCTTATGCAACCACGGATTTTGCCTTCGGACTTTTTTACAGCTCCATATCTGCGGTTTTTCTTCTCTGTATTACCGTAGCATCAATTATATTTGGTAATGAGTACAACCAGCATACCTTGAAGAACAGTATTTCTTATGGTATTAGCAGAGGAAGCATCTACTTTGGCAAGCTTATCGTTGAGATAATCTATGCACTGATTGCCTTCACAGTCATCACCGGTGTGGATATTGGTACCGCCTATCTTCTGCTTGAGAATTCCGGCCCCGAAGGTCTGGAGCTTCTTCTTAAATACTGCTTTGCAGCCTTACCTCAGTTACTGTTTGCACTGGCAGCAACGAACTGCTTTCTTTTTATCATTGAAAGCAATGGAACTGCTATCGGAGTAATTATCGGAACTACGGTTGTATATCCAATCATCAATGGCTACCTTGGGATAAAGTTTGATTTTTTTGCAAGGCTGAATCATATTTTACCCTGGAATATCATCAATGCCATTAGTTTTGATGATAAGATGCAGATGCTCCTTCCCTGGGCAGGTAAGGATGGGTACATCAACAGCTGGCTGTTCGGTATGCTCTTTATGGTTGTGTTTATCCTGATTGGGTTTGCAGCCTTTAGACGCAAGGAAGTACAATAAAACAGAATCACCTCCTCAAGTTGAGGAGGTGTGCTTCTATTAATCACAAATGGAGGTGTGTCACATGGAATATATCTATATTGTATTGATTATCCTGATACTTTTTCTATCCGCACGCCTCTTTTTCCTTCACAAAGCGATTAACTCCGCTTCTGATCAGATGGAGGAGATTGAAAATTATCCGGAGCAGAACCGACACCTAAAATCCTCTTTCCCAGATAAGAAGCTGGAACGACTGCTTCGAAAGATCAATGAGGTATATCTTGCAAGACAGCAGGAACGTATTGTTTACCAAAAAAGAGAGACCCAGCTCCGGCAGGAAATCGAAAATATCTCCCATGATTTAAGGACTCCTCTGACTTCGATCCTCGGCTATGCCAGTTTTCTCAAGGAGGACGATTTAAAACCTGAGGAACGCAGGGAATATGTAGATATCATACAAAAAAGAGCCAGAATTCTTCAAAGCTTCATACAGGATTTTTATGAAATATCAAGGATTGAAGCAGATGATTATCCCCTTGTGTTGGAGGTGATTCCTGTTCAGTCTCTGCTCAAGGAAGCACTTGTTGCCTATTATCATGAATTCGAACAAAAGCAGCTGGGAATCACGGCAGAGCTGGAGGATAGACCCGCTCTGATTATTGCTGATAAAATCCAGTTTAACCGCATCCTGAATAACTTAATTCAGAATGCTCTCAAGTATTCTAAAAGGCAGTTTAAAATCAGACAGTTCATGGCGCATGGCTGCTGTTTTATCCAATTTATCAATGATACGGGTGTCACCGGTTCTGAAGAGCTTCCTCTGATCTTTAATCGTTTTTATACCGGAGACCAATCTCGCGGTAATCTAAGCAGTGGTCTGGGACTGACCATCACTAAGCTCCTTGTCGAGAAGATGAAGGGTCAGATTGATGCACGAATGGAACAGGATATGTTCATTATCGAAATTATGTGGAGATGTCATATTTAATCTTGCATAATTCCATCATAAACGATAAAATATGGATTATATCTATGTTCGAAAGGATGAAGCTACTATGAGCTATACCAATAAGGATCATTTAATCGGTACCTTTTATATATTTATCTCTGCGGTTCTGTTCAGCCTTGCGGGTGTATTGATCAAAATGATTTCCTGGTCCTCCCTTAGCATCAACGGCCTACGTAATCTTTTTGCTTTTCTCGTTATGATGGTTTATCTCAGAAAAATCCACCACAAAATCGTAATTAGCAAGGCCGTCATTCTTGGCTCTGCCTGTAATTTGTTCATGAATCTGACCTTTGCCATGGCTACTAAGATGACTTCTGCTGCCAATGCAATCGTCTTACAATTTACTGAACCCATTTTTTTAATTCTGTTTCTCTGGATAATCTGGAAGCAAAAACCGGACAAAAAGGCTGTTATTGCCTGTTTATTCGTATTTGCCGGAATACTATGCTTCTTCTTCAATGAGATATCCTTAAGCGGACAGATAGGTAATATCCTTGCCATCGTCTCCGGAATCTTTTATGCCTTTGTCTTTTTAATCAAGAAGATGAAGAATGCTGATTTTGAATCTTCTATCATCTTGTCCCAGCTGCTAAGCTTCCTGCTGCTTATGCCCTGGTATTTCAAAGAATCGGATTATGCACCAAAGAACTTTATCCTTGTAATCATTCTGGGTATTTTTCAGCTTGGAATTGCGTATATATTCCTTGCTAAGGGATTGGATCGTGTATCTCCGGTCAGCGCATCTCTGACTTCAACGATTGAGCCTATCCTAAATCCCATCTTGGTTGCGCTATTCTACGGTGAACTGCTGACTCCTGTTGCTATTCTCGGTGCAGCTATCGTCCTCCTGTCTGCTACTGCGTATAATATTGTCCATGCAAAAAGTGATGCAAAACTCCTGAACCCCGGCGCCTCAGCTATGATAGAATCCACGGAAGGATAACCACTCTCTGGCCTAGGAGATCATCAGATATCTATATCAGGAACTCAAAGTATAATTGAATAATACCCCAAATGACAGTATTATCTCCTGTCATTTGGGGTATTATTATAGCCATATTATCTTTTATCAAAATGTTCCCCCGTTATGAAGATTACGGACCACCTCGGTGACCCGGTTCTTAGCTTCATCGCCTGTTGTGGAACCTTCTATATAATCAACCAGTTCCTTTTTATCTTGATCCGATAAATTCACAAAACTCTTCATTGCGTCCATATCCAATGCCAGACGCATACCAAGTCCAACGGGAAGCTGATGTTCATTGTCAATCAGACTCATAGCCTGCTCCTTTCTTTTGCCATGCAAGACCTTCCATATTTCCTATGCATGATAATAAACAGTACAAATAGAATGCTTCAAGCTTAGTATCTGATAAAAAGATTATTTTATGATAAAAATTAAATGTTCTATTCTTCCATCGCTTCCATATGAAAATCTTCTTCATTGAATCGAAGAAGAAGACCCAGAACCAAGGCAATAAAAAATGCTGTGATCATTGAAAGCAGGAAGGTAAAGAAGCCTTCTCCAAGATATGCCACAAGTGATATCATGGATGGGAAAGCAAAGGTAACTGCTCTGGCATTTGAAGTTCCAACAATTGCACCACCGACTGCACCTGCGATACAGGCTGCCACCATTGGCCGCTTGAGAGGAATAGAGATACTGTAGAGTACCGGTTCTGTTGCACCTAGAATGGCAGTGATCGAGCTGGATAATGCAACTGTCTTCAGCTTCTTATTCCTTGCAAGGATACTGACCGCCATGGCAGCACCAGCCTGTCCCATAACACCAGCACCACAAAAGGGTAAAAAAGTGTCATAGCCTAAGGTATTTACATGCTCGATAATAATCGGAACCATCCCCCAATGGAGACCAAATACCACCATCGGCTGCCATATGAACCCAAATATCACTCCTGCCAGAATCGGGCTTAAATTATATATTGTCGCATATGCACCGGCAAGAACTGAACCAATCATTGCCCCTAACGGCCCAAAGATTAGAAAGGTTACCGGAACAACAATGATTAATGCTATCATAGGCTTTAGAAAGCCTTTGATAGCACCAGGGATATATTTCTCCAGCGGCTGCTCCACATAATGCAGCAATCCTACTGCAAGAAGAATAGGAACCACACTGGAGGGATAGGTTACAGGTGTCACCGGAAGTCCCAGAATGGTAAGCTCCGCTCCGTTCTCAAGTATTCTTATCATATCAGGATAAACCAGCGCTGCCGCCACCAATATGGAGGTGACAGTATCTGCTTTTAGCTTATGGGATGCAGTATAGGCAAGGAATATGGGAAGGAAATAAAAGAAACCATCTGCGGCTGCATATAAAATCCTATAGATCCCTGACTCAGGGCTTACCACCCCGTAATTGGCAAATACCAGCAAAAAACTCTTTAATAATGCTGCTGCCATCAATACATTAATAATAGGGAGGAAGATCCCCGATATCGTATCGGTAATGATACGTAACCTGCTGGATTTCGTTTTTACAGCCATTCTACTTTCGTTCTTCATCATAGGTTCTCCGTTTCTAGTTAAAAGAAATATGCAAAAAGCTGCTGACGGCTTGTTTCTGCCTATTGCAGTATACCTTCCGTCAGCAGTCCGATTTATTATGCCAGCCTTACAAATTCATCGATTAAATCCTCTATGGTCTTTAAGCTGCTCCTCCAGAAGTTCGGATCCTCTAAGTCAATCTCGGCCTGCTTTGCAGCATCCTCGACACTCATAACCGTTGTAGCATTGAGCAGGGCTCTGTATTTTGGTACAAAAGCCTCTCCCTCGTTTTTATATTTCTCATACAAGCCTCTTGCGAACAATCCACCGAAGGCATAGGGGAAATTGTAAAAGCTTAATTGTTCGGAATAATAATGACTCTTTAGCACCCACATGTAGGGATGGAGGTAGTCCTGGTCTAGTCCGTCTCCGTATGCGATCTTCTGAGCGGAAAGCATCATTTCCTTTAATTCATCGGCAAATAAGAAGCCGTTTCTGCATTTTTCAAACACCTCTGTCTCGAACAGATATCTGGAATAAATGTCGCAGATAATCTGTGTCACATCCTGCAGCTGGCTTTCAATCAGTGCCAGCTTCTCCCTGCCCTCGGCATCCTTAATGGCCGCCTCCATGATCAGGGCCTCGTTGAAGGTAGATGCCGTCTCTGCCACAGGCATACTATAATCCACATTCAGGGGCAGATGCTCTTGAATATTCATGCCATGGTAAGCATGTCCCAGCTCATGGGCGAGAGTAATCACGTCATTCAGGGACCCGGTAAAATTCGTTAGAATTCTGCTTTGCTTTTCAAAAGGCAGATTTTCACAAAAGGCACCTCCGACCTTCCCTCTCCTGGGATAGAAATCAATCCAGGCATTATCGAAGGCCTCTTCCACCATGTCTGCCAGATCATCTGCAAAACCGCGGAAATGCTTTACCAGATAAGTCTTAGCCTCTTCCGTAGTAAACTTCGTATTACTCTCCCCGATCGGTGCAAACAAATCATACCAGGGAAGCCCCTTCTCATGCCCCATCAGTTTAGCCTTATGCTTCAGATACTTATGGAAATGCGGTAATGCTTCACGGATTGCCGACAGCATAGCCTCGAGAGTTGTCTGCTTCATCTTAGCCTGTATCAGAGTCATCTCCAGCGCAGACCCATAGCCTCTCAGCTCACAGATGGTATTCACCTGTGTCTTGATACTATTCAGAGAAAAGCTCACTGCATCCTTAATCTTTTCATAGGCTGCAAGCTCTGCGGCAAAAGCATCCTTACGCACCTCAGAATCCTCACTGTGTGCCATGTTACGCGCTTCCGGCAGTGTAATTACATTATTCCGGTAATCCACCTCCAGAGTGGAGGTCAAGAAGCTTTGCATACTGCCCCAGGCTGAGCCTGCAGATATATTCAGCTTTGCGATTACCTCCTCCATATCATCACTCAGTAAATATTTGGCTTCCTTCCTCATCTCTCCAAGCAGATATTCATATTCCTTCAGCTTCGGGTACTTATCGATGTATTTCTGTAATTCTGCAAGCCCTGCAATGTATTTATGAATGGCAGCCAAAGGCTTTGAGGAGAAGCTGAGCTGTTTTTCAATTGCATTCATCTCATTTACCGTCTCACTGTCAGAGGTATTTACAGACTGTCTCAAGGCAACATAATAATTAAGTCTGGAACCTAGCAGCTGATATTGTTCCAGATATTCCACCGCCTTTAATAGCTTTTCTTCCTCCCCACCCAAAGAGGCAAGCTCCTTGCTAAAGCTGTCAAGCTCCTTCGTCAGGCTCTGCAGTCTTGCTTTATCTTCCTTGTAATTTCTATCCTGATAGTCCTTATATAATATGTCCAATGACCATTCCTTGTTCATTTCTTCTTCTTCCTTTCTATTCTGCATATCTTATGTATTATTGTATTATGGTATAATTTTTATATACATCAAACTATAATTTGCACCGTCATCGGTTATGCGCCTCCAGTTTTAGAAGCCATTCCTTCACCTCAAGCCCTGCGGCATAACCAACCAGACTTTTGTTGGCACCGATGACACGATGACACGGTATGAATAGCATGATCGGATTATTATGATTTGCCATACCGACGGCACGGCTGGCTTTATCATTACCAACTGCCTCGGCAATCTGACCATAGGTCCTTGTCTCACCATAAGGAATCCTCTGCAAAGCCTCCCAGACCCTTAGCTGAAAGCTTGTCCCCTTGGGATTTAAGCTGATTGTAAAATGCTTTCTTGTTCCATCAAAATATTCCTTAAGCTGCTTTGCTGCTTCCATCAAAAGCCCAGATTCCTCCAGCTTAACCTGATTGAAGCGCTCCTTTATAGTATGGCTGTCTTTTTCCTTCAACAGCTCTACGTAGGTTACTGCAGTTCCATCCTCTACGATGAATAGTCTCCCAATCTTTGTTTCGTAAATATAACCCTGCATTTTATCCTCTCCATTCCTTCAGGCATGGATTATCCTTACGGTAACCTTCCTGATATGATGAACCGTATCTGATACGATACCGAATACATCCTTACGTATAAAATAATCATCCTCCTGCCAGGCAAGCTCCGGAGATACGATCTTCTTTAAACTTCCCCTATATACCACCTGCTGCTTCAGCCTGTTCTCCAACTCACGTATTGTCAGGATATTCTCATATCGGAGCAGATATGTGACAAACTCCAGGCAGGTGTACATGTCCTTCACCGTCAGCTGTCTTTTGAACAGGGAAAGCAGCGCATTCGGTGTATTGTAAATCAGCTGTTCTCTATTGGTAAGAAAATATCCAATTCCACTCAGAATTCTGTCGTATTCCTCTCGACTAACTCTGATTCTGCATACCTTCACAGATACATCCTGATTATTATAAAGATATCGAAACGGTTGTTCTATCACAAAGCCACCCCGGATTGGTGAATTGATATGATATCTGGCGAAGGAATACATCATACGCAAATCCTGATCCAAGGAGATTGTCACATGACTGAACCTGTTCCCGGTAAGAAAGCGTATCCCTTTACCTACCAATGTATTAGTGGACAGGAATACTATATAGATGTCCTCCTGTTTCGAATTGAGCTTTGTCAGCATTTTCGCATCCCCCTGCACAAGAAATCTATTTCTGTATTATAGCACACAAGATTGCCTATTGAAACCTTTCTTGTTATTTAGTAAAAGCTTTTTTCAGTAAGGAGCTTCTCAATAACCTGATAAGATATCATCATAATATGTGCCTCAAAACGAATAAACGGTTCAGAGGGTAATCAAAAGGAGCCCTCCTAAATTGCAGCTCCGAAAAAAGCTCAGGCTGGGCATATAGCCCAGCCTGTCTGTTATGTTCAATTACATTTTCCAATTCACCTGATTAAGCAAAAAGCTTCAGTCTGTCTTCAATCGGTGCAAATTCCTTGGTTCCCGGTTCAGCCTCAATGCTTCCGAAGGGCATCTGTGCCAAAAGTTTCCAACTGTCAGGAAGGCTCCAGGCCTTTCTTACCTCATCGTCAATCAACGGATTATAATGCTGCAAAGAGGCACCGATCCCTGCTTCTGCAAGTGCGGTCCATACCACAAATTCCAGCATACCGTTGGACTGTAAAGACCAGATCGGGAAGTTATCACTGTATAGCGGAAACTGCTCCTGAAGACCCTTCACAATATTCTGCTCTTCGAAGAACAATACGGTTCCAAAGCCGGCTTGAAAGGAGAGAAGCTTTGCATCAGTGGAGGCAAAGCTCTCTGCAGGAACAATTCTTTTAAGAGATTCTCTGACAATCTCCCATAGCCTGTCATGATTATCTCCCAGTAGAACAACCACTCTAGCACTCTGTGAATTTAAGGGAGAGGGCGAATACTTCACGGCATGCTCCACTAATTGTCTGATATCCTCCTGAGAGTGCTTGACATTTCTTCCAATAGCATATACGGTTCTGCGGTTTACAACCGCCTGATTAAAATTATTGTTCATAATAATTCTTCCCTTCTATCGTTGAGATTTATAATACTAAAGTCTCCTGTGTTACTTCTATCACATCGTCCTCTTGTTATTATATAGCGATGGAATTCTATTATTCATCTTCTGCAGCCATATTTATATTGTTTACAATTTAATTAAATACTATTTTATTGTATTTGTCAATAGCTTTCTTGACATTTTTTAAATAATTGTATAAAATCAAATTGTAAGGCATTAATATGAATTTCTTAACCCTCGCCTTATATAAAAATTACATGATATAACAAAATCATCTCAAAGAAAGTGAGGAAGCATAATGGCTGACCAAAATAACAAGACCTCTGCAAAAACCTCTGCATCGGAAGGCTATGAGCTTCTGATGTTGGATAATCAGCTTTGTTTTTCTCTTTATGTATGCTCTAAGGAGATTATTAAAAAATATAAACCTCTGCTGGATCCCTTTGGTCTTACCTATACAGGCTATATCATCCTGATGGCCCTCTGGGAACAGGATGATATCACAGTAAAGGATCTTGGGAAAAGACTTTTTCTTGATTCCGGAACCCTGACTCCAATGCTGAAAAAGCTGGAGGCTCAGGATTATGTCAAGAGAATCCGGAGCTCCAGCGATGAACGAAATGTATATATACAATTGACTACCAAGGGGCATGACTTAAGGAAGGAAGCCCTCGCAATCCCCAAAAGCATGATATGTTCCCTTGACCTGGAAGCTTCTCTTGCAGGAGAGCTTCTTACGGCACTCCATAAAATGATGCAGCATCTGGATACCTCCGGTGATACTACGACCGAAGAATAGAAGGCCGGGTGTTTATCAGTATTGTTAGGCTTTTATCAGCCTTTTGATGCCCGCTAACCAGTGTCCGTTCAGCATCAGAAGAAGCCCTTCCATCTGTCGTTCTGATATCATCCCTTCTCCTGAAGCGACAACAGAGTGGAAGGGCATCTCTTTGATCATACTGGACAACATCGCTTCCTCTTCGTCTTTATCCCCGGTAACCTTCTTCGTCATTCTGTCTGCTACCATAAGAATGAGCTTGCCAAGAAGGGTATGCCTGATATCCTCCATAGTATTATTGTGATCATAGGGTCTGCAGGGCTTGCTATCATGCACCGGCAGCTTCCTGCCATAAAGTACCTCAAATTCTGCTTTGGGTATCCTTAGCTCCTTGTCTTCAAGCTGATAGTAAGAGGGTGCTGTCTCTCGGTAATCCGGCTGGGGCAATTCCGGACTGATGACTGTAACCTTTTCCTCCAGTCTGCAGTCGATCGAGGAACCTCCTACCAAGAGGGTGTATTCTCCGCTTTCCGCATACCAATCAGGAATCAGGGGATTATAATAGCCAAACTCCATAGTATCCAGTAGCATCGTTACCGTTCTGCCTTCTCCAGGATTAAGCTCCAGCTTGGTAAAGCCCTTCAGCTCCTTGACCGGAAGAAAGACCCTCTTATTGCAATGACTCACGAAAATCATCGCAGTCTCCTTTGCAGCAGTCTGTCCCCGGTTGGTTACCGTAAAGGTAACCTGCAACATATCACCGAAGTCACAGCTTTTCTTATCAAGCTTTAAATCAGAATACTCAAAGCTCGTATATGAAAGACCGTGTCCAAAGGCGAAACGGACCGGCTTTCGTGCTTTTTCATAATAACGGTATCCCACATAAATACTTTCCCGATGCTCAACTGTATTTCTGCCTCCCGGAAAATAATGATATGCAGGTGCATCTAGACTTTTCAGCGGCCAAGTTTCAGCCAGCTTACCGCAGGGAACCGCTCTTCCGGTCAGAAGCTTTGCCACAGCTGTACCCACACCCTCTCCACCGAGGTATGTAAGCAAAATACCCTTAACCTTATCAAACCAGGGCAGCTCCATCGGTGCTCCGCCATGCAAAATCACGACTGTATTCGGATTGCAGGAGGTAACCGCTTCGATCAGACGATTATGCAGCTGCGGAATTGCCATAGTGGTACGGTCAAAGCCCTCCGATTCATAGCCTTCTGTCAGACCCGCAAAAATATAAACGATGTCCTTTCCCTTCGCCGCTTCACAAGCCTCGTCAATTAGCTCCTCCTGTCTGGTTTCATTCAATTTTCTTTCCCTTCCAAGGTAATAGCCCTTGGCATAGGTTAGGTTCACTCCCAGCTTCTTAAGCGCCTCGAAAGCATAATCCACCCGATAGGGATGTAGCTTGGAGCTTCCCGCACCCTGGTATCTGGGATTTTTTGCAAAGGCTCCGATTACCGCAGCCTTCTGAGCCATAGTCCCCGGAAGAATATTTTCCTCATTCTTAAGTAATACTGCCGTCTGCAACGCTGCGCTTACCGCAAGCCTATGATGTGCTTCAGCATCATAGCGATACCCCGGCTTCTTCGCTGCCATACATTCCAGGATGAATTCAGTCATCCTTAGAGCTGTCTTATTTAATGCCGTCTCCGATAGGCTTCCCTCCCGTACTGCTGCAATGATTTTTGCATCATTGATCCCCATACTGCCAGGCATCTCTAGGTCCAGGCCGGCTGCGACTCCGAGGGGACGATCATTGACTGCTCCCCAGTCCGAAATAACAATGCCTTCATAACCCCATTTCTCACGCAGGGTTTTCGTAAGCAGCTCCTGATTCTCACTGCAATATTCACCGTTCAGCCTGTTATAGGCGCACATGACGGTCTTCGGCTTACCCTTCTTTACCGCTATCTCAAAAGCTCTCAGATAGGTCTCCCGAAGCGCTCGTTCATCTACGACTGCATTCACTGTCATTCTGCGTCTCTCCTGATTGTTGACAGCAAAATGCTTCAAGGAGGTACCTACTCCGGTACTTTGGACTCCCTTAATAAATTCTGCGGCAATTTCCCCTGACAGCTTCGGATCTTCACTATAATATTCAAAATTGCGCCCACAAAGAGGGCTTCTCTTCATATTGACCCCTGGTCCCAGTATCACGGATACTTCCTCCTGGAGGCATTCTTCTCCGATGGCCTTACCCACATCATAAGCGAGTCCGACATCGAAGCTACAAGCCAGAGCACTTGCTGTCGGAAAACAAGTGGACGGTAGACTGTCTCCGATACCGAGATTATCTGTCTCTCCGATCTGCTTACGGAGTCCATGCGGTCCGTCGCATAACATTACAGAGTGAAGTCCGAGACGTTCCATCGACTTCAATGTCCAGCAATCCTGACCGGAACAAAGCGACGCTTTCTCCTCAAGCGTCATCTGTGCCACGAGCTCCTCTGCCTTTTTTCTGAAGGGATGGTTTTCTATCTCCCTGACAGTCCGCAATCCCACTTCCCTTTCTTCATATTGTCTATCCTCCATATGCTTCCTCCTCAAAGTGGAATACTGATAAAGCCTTCCTATTCTGATTGAAGCTTCTATATGCGGTATAATCTCGCCTCATAGGGCTCTAACAGCTCCTGCTGCTTCGAATAATTGGATAGCAAAAGCTCGTATCCTTTCCCAATCGAATTCCCCCTGATTTTCTTTTGGCTCAAATTACATTCGATGAAGAACTTCTGTCCCTGATAACTGCGAATATAGCAAAAGCTATTCTTTTGTTTCTTATTCACAGCTTCAAAGGATCCATAGATCAGGGCTTCATTTTCCTTTCTTATACGAAGCAGCTTCCGATAAAACCATAGGACTGAATCCTTCTCCTTGAGCTGCTTCTCCACATTCCACTCGTAGTAATCCCTATCCAAATCAATCCACGGAGTTCCGTCTGAAAATCCTGCATTTTTACCGCTGCTCCACTGCATCGGAGTTCTGGAATGATCCCTGCTGCCGCAAAGAATTTTCTTGAAGGCCGCCTCCCTTCCTAAGGTCGGTACCAGCTCCTCATAGTAATTAATACTCTCTACATCCCGCAGCTCATCAATAGACTGAAAGCTATGATTGATGCTTCCTATCTCCTGCCCCTGGAACAGAAAGGGAGTCCCCTTCAAGGTCAGCTGTATCATCGCCAGAAGCTTTGCGATTACTTTACGGTAAGCCGGGTCAGGATTCACCTTGGAGACCATTCTGGGATTGTCATGATTTTCATAAAAGAGTGACATCCAACAATTGCTACCGTAGTGTTCCATCCAATCACACATATATTCCTTCAGATAATTCAGATCATACTGATAATCATCAAAGCGTACATGTCCGGGTGTCTCCAGATGGTCGAAGGAAAATACCATATCCAGCTCCCTCCGTTCCTCTCCGGTCAGCAGCTTACACATTTCCCTGCCTACTCCCGGTGTCTCTCCCACTGTAAAGGCACAGTAGGGCTCAAAGGCCTCCCTCTTCAGTTCCTTTAGATATTGATGAAGCCTTGGCCCATAATAGTAATGCTCTATGCCATAATAGCCCATCAGCTTCCCGATGCTCTCATTTCCCTGGGGAAGACCTTCACGCTTGGATATATAATTGATGACATCCAGGCGAAAGCCATCCACTCCTTTTCTAAGCCACCACCGGATCATGCTGCTAATCTCTTTTCTGACCTTATCATTGTCCCAATTGAGGTCCATCTGCTTTTTTGAGAACAGATGCAGTCCCCATTCACCGATTTCTTCATAGTAGTTCCAGGCAGCTCCGGAAAAGAAGGAGCTCCAATTATTCGGTGGAGCCTCCTTCCCTCCTTTGCGAAGTATATAGTAATCATGGTATTCGCATGAGGTATCCCTGATAGCCGCCTGGAACCAAGGATGCTCATCGGAGGTATGGTTGACTACCAAATCCATGATCAGGCGCATACCTCGTTCATGGATAGCCGCAAGCAGTCGGTCAAAATCCTCCATCGTTCCGAATTCCTTCATAATAACACAGTAATCTCTGATATCATATCCGTTGTCATCGTTGGGTGAATCATAGATTGGTGACAGCCAAATGGCATCCACCCCGAGCTCCTTTAAATAATCCAGTCGAGACAGTATCCCCTGCAAATCTCCGATGCCGTCTCCGTTCGAATCCTGAAAGCTTCTGGGATAAATCTGGTAAAAGACCGCTTCCTTCCACCAGGCCTTTGAGACTTCCCCCTGAACAGCGGACGGAGTATTCTCTTCACTGTTTAGCAGTGTAAGCAAAGTATCAAAGAAACCGGTTCCCAGGCTCTTTTTCGTAAGCCTGGCAATTGTCCTTAGGCGAAGATTGCCGATCACCGGATTTAGCAGCAGCGATTCCTTCTTATTCAATTGGAGCAGCAGCTTGTAGATGATATCATGACCGATCGGATTATCGTAAATTTCTCTTAATCTGCTTTGGTAATCAAGTTGCTTTCCCATACCGTTCCTCCAGTTCGTCTTCTATTGCCTGCTTAATTCCTGTTGTCTTATTTGGTTCTCCTCTATCATCCTGAGAACCTCTTTTTCCTCCAGCTTATAAAATTTCATAACCAATATCATTACCAGATAACCGGCAGCCGGAACAAGGCTTAAGATGATCCAGATACCGTTAAGTGCCATAGGAGTCTGCGTCGGTGACTGCTTCACGTAACCGAAGGCTGCAAGCAATACTACGGTCAGGGTATTAGCCAGCGCACCGCCAAGCTTTGTCATGAAGGTCTGTAAGGAGAATGCCATTCCGGCTGTTCTCTCTCCGGTTATGTAGGTTCCGTATTCAATACAATCTGTGGTAAACATGCCGTAAAGCAGCAACGGAATCTGCATAAAGGTAATTCGAACTGCTGCCACTGCCAGGAATACGATCATATTATTATATCCTGTAAAATACTGAAGAATGCTTAATGCAATCGCAATAAAGGAAGTAACCACGGTCAGCTTCTTCTTTCCGAAGACTCTGATCAGCAACGGCAGTAACGGTGCTATAATAATAACAGGAACGATACAGACCGCCATAATCACTGTATACATAGACTCGTCCCCAAGGCAGGAGTTCGCAAAATATACGGCTATGATCTGAAGCGTATTGGTAATCTCAATACCCAGATAACCGATAAAATAGATAAGCAGATATTTATTCTTAAAGAGATACTGAAATATCTTGAGGAAGCTCATATCCTCACTGTTCTGATATTTCACCCTCTCCTTGGCTGAAAATTGTAAGGGAAGCATGACAAGAAAGGAGATAAGGCAGTAGATTGCAATTGCTCCGGTCCAGCCAGCCCCGCTTTTTACATTCATAAATACTGCTGTGGTGATGATGCCAATGGATGCTGCCATTCTTCCATATGCCAGCAGCTTATCTCTCTCATAGGGCTGACTTGTCATTACTGTTGACAAGGAGAACAGTGGAGAGTCCGAAATGGTATAAACCATATCGAAAACCAGATAGGTAGCATAAGCATAAATAAGCTTAAGTATATAAGGCCCTTCTATGTTAATGAACATAAACACCAGGGATAACGGTAAAATATAGGTTACTACTTTAAGCCAGGGCAGGAATTTTCCCTTTTTAAAATTACATTTATCAACAATGGCTCCCATAATCGGATCGTTGATGGCATCCCATACCTTAGCCAACAGTAAGAGTACCGCGGTATCGGCCAGGTTTAGCCCGACATACTCTGTATAAAAATATGTCAGAAACTGAAACGGTAAGGTATAGATGATATTCTGTCCGATAAAGAAACCGGTGTAGCTTAACCGTTCAAATCTTGTCGTTTGCAAATTATTCTTCTCCATAGCTTCTCTAATCCCTCCCAGTATTTATAATGAGTAACTGCTCATTATCATTTTAACTCAAAATTTTCTAATTATCAACTGATTTCAGGGCATTTTTAACAAACATGCTTCAATATTTATGAATAATACAGTTGAAAAGTACTGATCATAATATATATTTAACATATGCTTCATTGAAATTTTAAGCTGTTTATAATAAAATATAGAAATACAGGAAGAATATGCTGATAACATATCAGGAGCTGGAATAAAGCCTTGATCTGCACAATGAAGGTCTTGAAACAACAACTGCTTAATGATTTATGATGAGGAAATAAGTTATGAAAAAAAAGCTGACTAAACCTTTGGAATTTGATGACCTGCTTCAGGAATTTCATGCTAAAGAGCATATTAATGAGATGAAGAATTACATCCAGCATGGCGATACCTCCACCTATCAGCATTGTGTCCGGGTCGCTTACTACAGCTATTGTCTGGCAAAGCACCTTCCCCTCCACTTTGATATGATAAGCCTGGTTCGCGGAGCGATGCTGCATGATTTCTATCTATATGACTGGCATATCCCGGATCAGAGCCATAAACTCCATGGCTACATCCATCCCGTCTTTGCCCTGAGTAACGCCAGAAGATATTTTAAATTGAATCAGATTGAAGAGGATATCATCAGCAAACACATGTGGCCTCTCACCCTGACAAAAGTACCGAGGTATAAGGAGTCCCTGCTGGTGTGTCTGATTGATAAGTTCTGTTCCTTGACAGAGATCTTCTATATTCCCCTATATCCGAGAACACAGCAGAGGCTGTAATAAATAGTTCCATACTAAAATAAAGCTCTTTACCTGTAATGATTCCGGTAAGAGCTTTTATTTTTGTCTATCTCATTCCTCTCATGAAATGTATGTATCCATGCTTATACTATGGAAAGATGCAAATCCTCCTCAAAGCCCAGCATAAGGTTCATATTCTGTATGGCTGCACCGGAGGCTCCCTTACCAAGATTATCAATTCGTGTCATAACCAATGCCGTTCCCCTGGAGTCATTGCCAAAGATGAAGATCTCCGCTTTGTTGGTGTCGTTGCAGGCAGTAATATCCACTGCCCCGTCATACAGAACGGAGTCATCCGCATAGGGCATGACGGATACGAATTTTTCTCCCTGATAGAATTCACAGAATAATCCGTGAAGCTCCTTTGCCGTCATCTGTTTATTCAGCAGCTTGGTATGTAAGGGAAGCAGCACCGCCATTCCCTTGTAATTGTTCCCCAGAATCGGTACAAAATGGGGTGCTTCCGACAGTCCGGAATGAAGTGTCATTTCCGGCAGATGCTTGTGATTCAGACCCAAGGCATAAGGACGGGGTGCCTTGGTATAATCATTCTTTCCTTCATTCTGCTCATATTTATCAATCAAAGCCTTTCCTCCACCGCTGTAGCCGGTTAAGCTCTGGCAGGTTATGGGATAATCCGCGGAGATCGTATTGGTATGAATTAAAGGGTACGCACCTAAGATAAATGCCGTAGCATGACATCCGGGATTAGTCAGTCTCTTAGTCTCCCTGATAGCCTGCCGATGGGCAGGAGACAATTCTGCTATCCCATAGGTCCAGTCAGGAGCGGTACGGTATGCGGTGCTTGCATCTATAATCTTTGTTTTCTGGTTAGTCACCAGATCAACTGCTTCTCTGGCTGCATCATCCGGCAAACATAGAAATACAATATCTGCAGCATTTAGGCATTTTGCCCTTTCTGCCGGATCACGTCTCTTCTCATATTCAATTGTAATCATATCCAATTCAGAATATAGACTCAGCCTTTCATGTATCTTTAAACCGGTTGTTCCCGATACGCCATCAACAAATACTTTCTTCCTCATCCCTTCACCTCATTCAATTTCTGCATGTATTGTATATTTATACATTTGTTTTATATGAATATACATCCTGGAGTCTGCTTTGTCAACCATTAATTGAACCTGGTAATTCATTCATTTTATTAAAAGCTTCCGATAATTTCCCCGTTCAGAACCTTCAGAAGCTCACAGACCAGTCTGACACTATTCTCATAATCATAAAAGGCTGACATTCCATAATGGGTATGGGCATAACGTACCGGTACACCAACAACGATGGTTGGAACACCCTCATCTGCAAGATGGATGACGGAGCCATTGGTTGTTCCTCCTGAGCGTACCGCCTCCTGGACTGGGATATTTCTGGAGTGAGCTGTAGCCAGGGCAAACCTCTGAAATCTCGGATTGGCTATCATCTTTCCATCAATATGTCTGAGCATGGGTCCTTTCTTTAATGCAGTCTGTATCTCAAATCCATCTGCAACGGTATCATCCGCCGGACAGCCCTCGAATACAATGGCAAGATTGGGGCGGGTTACCCTGGAGGTAATAACACTTCCTCTAGCTCCTACCTCTTCCTGAGAAGCTATCCCGGCAACAACATCCACTTCCAGCTTCTCCTCCTCAAGGGAGCGTAGTGTGGAGATTACTCCCGCACAGCCCAGACGGTTATCCAAAGCTTTTCCTATCATTACATCATGGCTCTCGTCATATTCGAAATCGACACAGGGCACCACCGGCTCTCCTATTCTTACCTTAAACTCTTTGATGGCCTCCTCTCTGGAGGTTGCGCCGATATCGACAGACAGCTGTTTGATATCGGGAATTGTAAGCTTATCCTGGTCACTGATGAAATGCGGTGGTTTGCTTCCGATGACTCCCGGGATATACTCATACTCCGAATTTCTTACCAGAACCTTATGGGCAGGAATATTATAGTTAACCCAGCTTCCAAGCGAAATAATGGAAAGGGTCCCGTTCGCCCGGATTGAATGTACCATGAAGCCTACCTCGTCACTGTGAGCATCCAGTAAAACTACAGGCCGATTCCCTGTATTCCCTTTACGATAGATAAAAAGGTTACGCAGTGTATCCTCCTTTATTTCTCCTAAGCCCTCCGAATATCTGCGGAGCATATCTACAACCTGATCCTCAAAGCCCGATGCTCCCTTTGCGTCAGAAAGCCGTCTAATCATTTCTATATCGTTCTCTTTATTTACTAACTTCATACTGTTACTCCTTGCTATTATATTGATTTATTAGCGAAATAAAATTACAAGGACTGCACCGAGAAAGATCATACAGGCAGAAAATATCCGTTTCCTGCGGTTTCCCTCTTGAAATATCAGACTACTGACTACTGTTGTGACAACAATGTTCAGCATAGTAAGTGTCTTGACATAGGTCTGTCCCGATGAGATTGTACTGATGCTCTGTACTGCCAGCATCTGAAATAGAAATTCACCAACCCATAATACTGCCTGCATCATCAGATGTTTATCAAGAAGCATTACCTTTTTATTCTTCCTCTTAGCAATACCATACATAAACACAGTTGATGTAATGGTCCAAATAAGGGAATAGGTAATTGCAGATGAGGCTCCGATCGCCAGTTTATCCAGAGTTGTGGTAAGCCCCAGCATCAGAGCAGTCAGAAGCATCCATAAACTGGCCCTCTTAATCTCGATCCTTCCTCCTTGCAGATTGATGATGAAGCCCCCTATGCAAACCAGAATGATACCGATTAATGCTGTACCGGCTGGAAATTCCCGATAAAGCAGTATGCTCCACAAAACAATAAACATAGGAACCAATCCAAGCCAGGGTGTGGTCAGAGACAGCTCTTCTGTCTTAATCATATGAAGCCGGATGAGGGTGGCAAAGGCAGTTATAATGACAGTAACCGCTGTTATTCCTATAAATACAGGAATATTTGTGATTTTAATATTCCCTTGCAGGGCAAAAATTATGAAAATGAAGCTACCATAAAATCGTGTAGTAAAGCTAATGATTTCCGGTGACTGTCTGATATAACGTTTGATATACATTTCCCTCAGGCTGACGAATATACCTGAGATCAATGCATAAAGAATCCATAACTCCAACATTACTTAACTCCGTTTCAATATATTATATTTGGAAATGATTTATGATCTTACCGGTGCTCCAGCAACCGGATATAGGTATCCAAAAGCTCATAAATCCAACTGTCAAGCCTGCTAAATTGGAAGCCGCCGCTGACAGCCTTATCAGTATTTAAGGAAAAAGTCGTATTATCACTGTTATAAGGTCCCGGTACACCTGAGTCTGCTAGGATTGCTTTTCTGCCGGTTCTTCCCTCCACATAATCAATAATTTTAGAAAGAGTAATCGTATTACTGCTTGCTGCATTGATCGGGCCGGTTAACTCTTTGTCTGCCAGCCAGGCGAGAAAGGAACCCGCTTCTCCTGAATGAATGAAACCGGTCTCAGCCTCCAAATTATCTATATACATTGGAATATCTCGAAGAATATGCTCCACATAGAAGAAGAGACGATTAGTATAATCGTCCTCACCGATCACATAAGGAAACCTTACCGCTGCCGCAGAAATTCCGGTATATTTCTGAAACAATGCACATTCTGCCTGCCGCTTGATCTCGCCATAGGAATAATCCTCCCTGGTACACCAGCGAAGCGGATAGGTCAGAGGATCGAAATCCTCCTCCTTTAAATCCAACGTTAGATCAGGATAGACGGATACAGAAGAGGTAAGGATATATCTTTTGCAGACCACCTGCTCCAGAAGGTTCTTCACATCCAAGGAGCAATACGCTATGTTGTCGAATATTATATCAAACTGTCTTTTATGGAAGACCTCTGCCATTGTATTCGAATTACTTCGGTCCACCAAAATTCGATTAACCGAGGTCCCAAAATTGTCTCTGGTGTTCCCCCTGGTTGCGATTGTTACCTGATGTCCTTCTCTTAATAGATTGTTTACAAGATGAACTCCGAAATATCTTGTTCCACCCATGACTAATATATTCATTGTCAATCTCCCTTCAGGATAAGCAGTTTCTACTCGAGTACATTACTCCAAAGCTTCTTACGCACCCTCGGATTAATTCCCTTCAGCTCAAACAGTCTGCTTACCGTCACCATAGTAAAGCCCTGCTCCTTCAGTCCCGTGATGATCCCGTCCAAAGCCTCTACTGTATTCGGATTATCCGCAAAATCATGAAGCAGAATAATATCTCCGTCCTTCACTTTTCCAAGTATTCCGTCAACCCGTTCCGTTGCCGTGATATTCTCCTCCCAGTCCAGACAGTTGATTCCGTTGATGAACGGAAGGTCAATCAGCTCATACATCTCGTCCTTTACTGCAATATAGGGAGGTCTAAAAAATGCCGGTAGTGTTCCGGTCATTTGAAAAATCAGACGATCGGTATCCTCTATTTCCTTTCTAATCAATTCGGGAGTCATCCTGTCCATATAGGAGTGGGACCAGGAATGATTGCAAATTTCGCAGCCCAGCTCTAGTTCCCTATCAATCACAAGCTTCGTACTATCATTCATATATTCTCCGATCAAAAAGAAAGAAGCTACTACTGCATGCTTCTCAAGCTTTTCCAGAACCATTGGTGTTGTACTTAGATTCGGACCGTCATCAAAGGTAAGTGCAACCAGCTTATCAGTTGATGTATTCATATCTTTCATTCTATCATTTCCCCTTTATCTTTTATGTCATTTAATCAAAATATTATACAATCATAACAGATTAGCACTAAAAATGGAATACCTCTGTAAATATTACTTATTTCTTCAAAGAAACCAGGGGGTGCTTCAATAGGATGATAGTGCATAGAAAGAGAACGTACCAGCATATCAGATATGGGAATGCCAGTCCGTTCTCTTTCAGTTCCATAATTATTTTTAGAGTATTATCACAAAATTATATTTATTTAATCTTGAATTGTTTAATTGATTCCTCAAGCTTCTTGGCATCGTCTTCCAGCTCCGCTGCAGCAATTCTCAGTCTTTCCACAGAGTCTACCTGACTGACTGCAGTTGCGCTTACCTCCTCTGCCGCAGCAGCAGTCTGTTCGGAGACTGCCGAGATACTCTGGACAGCATCCATCGTACCGGTCTTTGCTTCTTCTATTTTCTGAATACCGGATGCAATATTGTCAAGATTATTAGCCAGATCATTTACGTGATCATTAATACTGTCAAATACTTCAACCGTCTTGCCGAGTGCCTCGGACTGGGACTCAACAATGTATTCTGCCTGTTTTGCTGTGTCTACCGTATCCTTTGTCTTAACCTTAATCTCATTAACAATATTCTGAATCTGTTTTACCGCATGAACGGACTGGTCAGCAAGGGATCTAATCTCTTCGGCAACTACTGCAAAGCCTAATCCGGCTTCTCCGGCTCTGGCCGCTTCGATAGAAGCATTGAGGGAAAGCAGATTGGTCTGGGATGCAATATCATTGATGACCTTTACAAAACCTCCGATATTTTGTGACTGTATCTCAAATTCTTGAATCTTGGAGATCACGTCGTGGGTGATATCTGTTGTAGCCTTCGCTTTCTGGCTAAGCTCATCGATGATGACAATACCCTCACCGGCAATCTTCTTGGTCTTATTCGCAATCTTCTCTATCTCATTAGTATTACTATAAACCTGATTAATCTGGTCAGATAAACCGGCCATCTGAAGTAAGCACTGCTCCGTATCTCCAGCCTGCTGCACGATACCCTGTTCGATATCGTCTATGGTTCTTGAAATATCCTTGGTAGCCGCCAGAAGATGCTCTGCATTGGTGGTAACCCCGGAAGATGAATGGCTTACCTTACTTCCAACCTCCTGCACTTCTCCGATCAGCTTACGCATATCAGAGAGCATATTTCCGATTCCTTTAGAAAGATGAAGGAATTCATCCTTCCGCTTCGTATCGAAGCTAGTGGTTAAGTCACCCTTTGCAGCAAGGGTGATTTTCTTATTCAGGAAGCTGATTGCCCTACTTATTCCACCTACAATCAAGATAACCGTTATGATGGCAATAATACTGGAAATGATAACAAAGGCAACATTTAAGCTCTTAATTCCCGATACCTGCTGAAGAATGGTATCCTTCGGGATCAAGGCACAGATTGCAGCCTCTACATCCTTCAGTTTACTGTACAGGAACAGATATTCCTTCCCCTGATAGGTTTGATAAGAAAAACCTGCCAGTTCTTCTGAAGCCATTGCCTTTTGGTAAAAAGGCTGCCCCACGAATATACTTGTCTCCTCCGAGCCTGTGATAATTTCTCTTCCATCCGAGGTGACAAAAGCCTTGATGCTGTTCTCACCCATATCATATTTTGCAAACATGTCCACTATCTGCTGCTTTGACACGTCGATTACTATAAACCCATTACGTGCGTTTAAGGAACGAAACAGAGAAAACGCATAATCCTTAGTACTATAAGGAATTTTTCCCCATATAATCATAGAATCAAGCTCGTCATGCTGTCCTACCCAAATGGTTTTCACGGACTTATCATCAAACTTTTTGCCTGTCTCTGTCTGTCTGAATTTCTCGTAGACACTGTCCTGCGTAGCTGCCTGTGAAGAAAAGGTTTTTCCCTCCAAACCGAAAATATGTACTCCTGAGATAAAAGAATTCATCTTCTTTACAAGCTGAACATCCTTCTCCAGAGCGTAACGGGTATTGATGAAATGTGATTCATCCTGACCCTCCTGTCGGTTAAAGTAAGTACCGATATCATCATCCAAAAGCATCTCTGCGGATCTTTCTTCAATAGCCAGAAAGCCAAAATCCAGGAAGTCAGCGACAGCCTTAATTGTAGAAGCAGAGCTACTCTCATAATTGGTTACGATAGCTTTTTCTGACCTGGAATAAGAGATAGTACCATATACCGCCAGAAGTACAATCGGAACCAATAACCCGATAAAGAGTTTTACCCGGATACTAAGAAGAATATGTAGCAGATTCTTTCCTCTCAATCCTTTCGTCTGCCCTGCGATATTTTTGGTTGTTGTCCTACTGCTCCCTTGTAAGACATTCCTTTGAAGCTTTCGAAGCTTATTTAAAACATTTGAAGCTTCTGATTTGTTCTCTCCCTTGTTACTATTTGATACTTTGCCCTTCATAAAATAGCCCCCCGTGATATGTACATTACAAGAATGGTTATTGTATCAAAAGTAGCATATGTGCGTTCAGTATAGATAGATTGATTCGCATAGCCGTGATCTATCTTTATCCCAAATGTACAAAGCATCCTTTGACACTAAACATGAAACTAGTAATTAAAGCCATTATATCACAGGCAGACCCAGAAAACCATTGTTTTTATAGTATTTTGACTAAATTAATTCAATTTTGCGGCGAAATTTCGTCATGATTACCAATTATTCACTGCATGTTCTGCGAAGGAAGTCAAATTGTCAATCTTTAAAACACTTCCGTCATCCAATACTACCCTGCCTGAAAAATTACCAAACATCTGATGACAGCAATTGTCGACCCAAAGTAATTTTGTCTTGGTAGTTCTGTCATAGGAAGGTGTGAGGGTCAGATCCAGTCTTCCTTCCTCGTCATAGATATGCCAGGGCATACTGTATTCGGACCCCAGATCAAAATGCACCTCACCCAGCTTATGAACCGTATCTCCGAAGAACAAGATATTCTCCGTAGCATATTTCGTATTACCGAAACCGCGTCCTAAATTGAACCCGAAAATCTTATCCTCCACGTATCCGGTTCCATTGCTCCAATACCATTCGTTATGAAAGGGCCATACTCCTCTGCCCCAATCGAGAAGGCCAAAGGAATCTTCGCTAACAAAATGGTGGGTTTCCCCCCCGTAGGTAACCGTCCCTTCCGCAAGCATACAGTTTATTTTGTGATTATAATAGAAGGCCTTTGGCGATTCATCGAAGGGAATATTGATGACGAGAGAATTATTATTTTGCCTGGTCAGTGTGATGTCAGCTTCGAAATCATCCCATTTGCAATAAAGAAAACGCTTATTACCCCTGGCTTCAAAGCGCATTTGTCCCGCTTTCTTATTATAGCTTATGAGATGATCCTTTTCTGCATTTTCCGGCAGATGCAAGGAGTTGAAGGGAAGTACCAGTAAGGTTCCCTTCTCTGCCAGCATCGTACCCCGAGTAAAATCAAAAAACATAATTCCGACCTGTCCGGCATATGCAGCATGCCCAATGGTGAACTGAAGGCAGTAATTACGATCGGATATCTGATAGAAATCCCATTCCTTAATTCGAAAAGGCGATGCTTTAATGGCTTTTCTCTGATAGGTTAATACACTTCTGATAGAATAACCGGGATTTGGAGAGCCCTTTTCGTCCAGGACCGGCCCCGGCTGTGATAGCTGCTTTTGCATATGATACCCTCCTTTTATTTCAAAGCTCTTCTATGGGACAACAGCCTCCCCGCCGGAATCAGCGGCAAAAAGGTCAGCACGGTCAGGATGGCAGCTGCGATAAACAGAGATTCATTCGGTATCATTCCTGCCTTCCCGTCTACTACTGCTTTTGTTCCGTAACTACTGATCATAAGACCCGATATTGCCGGACCAATGATCATTGGGATACATACAAAAAACAACTGCTTAATTCCCTCAAACTGCCCTCTCTGATCCTCCGGATAAAGATTCTTGAACCAGGCAGTGAGCGTCTGCAGAATAATTACGTATCCTGTACCGGTCAAAAGCATACCGAGGCCAAGGATAAGAATCTGACTGCCCGCGGCAACGATGACAAGTCCCAGGATATTGACGAGCAACGCTACAGCAATCACTCTGGTATTTTTACCCCTGTCAATAAAGCCGGCTGCAGGAATGGTCAGAACGACGGCAACGAGCAGACTGGCACCTTGTACCAAGCCGGTTATTGAATAATCCAAACCCAGATAATGTACGAAATAGATTGTCACATATGGAAAATATACATTAAAACCAATAAAATATACCATCATTATAACAAAGACCCAGAACAATTCCTTATTCTCCTTTACTGTCTTGTAACGGAATACGGAAAAGAACTGATGCCAGAAGCCTTTTGGATCCTTCCTTGCCACTAGAACAGGCGAATCCTTCAGTGTAAACAATGTCAATATACCGATTACCGATACGATACCACCGATGATGATAAAAAAAGCAAAAAAGTCCAATCTATCAATGATATAGCCGGATATCACCGAACCTATGATTGTCGCCAGCACAGGCATTGTCGCAAAAGCACCTCCGACCTTTCCCCTGTTAGTTTCATTCGATATATCGGTTGTCCAGGCACAGAAAGCACTATCATAGCCTACCGAGCCGAAAAAGCTCATAATAGCGTCCAGAACAACCACGAAGCAGCCTGCTGCAAAAACAGATGTTATCGGCAGAAATTCCGTAACACCGAAAGCAATCGTAAATAGACCCCATAATATATATCCGGCTGCTATGAAGGGTTTTCTCCTTCCCTTCCGGTCTCCCATCGTTCCAATCAGGAAGGTTGCAAAGGTAGTGACCGTGGCACTGACACCGATCATCCAGGATACAATTACGGGATTTGGTGCAATTTTTGCATAAACAAAGGTATTAAACCAAGCATTTTCCACATTCCAGCACAGCTGACCTGCCATCCCTAAAATCCAGATCAGTGCCCAGTTCTTTCTGCTTATCCTCTCCATAATAACTCCTTCTCCATACAGCTCTTATTTGCCAAAAGCAGCCTGATTATTAGCCGGACTGTTTCTCTTCGGTCCGGTATGACTATAGCCCAGAATCTAATTAGTTCCGATCAGCATTCTGGATAAGGAAATTCCTTCAACCTCTGTACGTGGAAATATATTGTTCATAGCAACCCCTCCTATAATTTATATATACTTCTCGCCTATTAGGAAGCTGTGAAGATCTCCCGTTTAAATTTACAGAAATATAGAAACGATTTGCTGGGAGTCCACATCGAATAGTCCTTTGGTAGTCAGCCTGAGCTTCGGTATGACAGGCAGACTGACAAATGCCAGACTCATAAAGGGATCGATACCCGGAGCTGTTCCCAGTTCTGTGGCAAGCCTCTTCATAGCCCTGATTTGTTCAGACAGTGTGACTGCATCCAGATTACTGATTAAACCGGCAACTGATAACGGCAGATTACCGATGATTTTACCATTCAATGCGATTGCCCAGCCTCCCTGCATATCTCTGATACAGTTTGCAGCAGTGGCAATATCCGTATCATTCGTACCGACTACGATAATATTGTGGGAATCATGAGCAACCGAGGAGGCTATTGCCCCATGCTTTAGACCGTAGCCGTTAATATAGCCGATTCCGATATGATTTGTATCGTGATGACGCTCAATAACCGCCAGCTTCAGTATATCCTTCTTTACATCTACTTCCGGTTTTCCTTTAGTAAATGAGACTGTAATCTCCTGGGTAGTAATCTCTCCTTCCACTAGCTGAATCGCACGAAAATATCCTTGCTCCGAATTCGCCTCTTCCTTATTTTTAATATCCTGAGGGATAATCTCGTTACAATAAAAGGTATGATAGACCCGGCCCAAAATCTCTTTCCTTACCTCGGGTTCCTTCAGCCTGATACATTGTCCTGAATCGGCTGCTATTCTTCCGTCTTTAATCACTGTGCGGACAGAGAATTCCTTTAGATCGTTCAGTATCACGATATCAGCCCGATATCCCGGAGCAATCGCACCTCTGCCCTTCAGTCCGAAATAGTTTGCAGTGTTATAGGTTGCCATTTTTATAGCAATACAGGGATCTGCACCTAGTCTGACGGCCTTTCGAAGTATATCATCCATATGACCTTGATACAGAATATCATAGGGATGCTTGTCATCCGTGACAAGCATTGCTCTCTGATGATACGGCGGAGAGAATAACCCCATAAGAGCTTCTAAGTTCTTCGCTGCAGTTCCTTCCCGGATCATAATCCATTGCCCAAGACGCAGCTTCTCCATTGCTTCGCAGAGGCTGATACATTCATGGTCAGACTGAACTCCCGCAGTGATATAAGCACAGGCATCCTTACCCAGCAGTCCCGGAGCATGTCCATCGACCACCTTTCCGGCTGCCTTAGCATCTGCTATTTTTTGAAGGATATCGCTTGCTCCGCGGATGGTCTCATAATAATCCATTACCTCAGCAAGACCTACCACCTTTTTATTCTGATACAGAGGTTCGAGTTCCCTTGCCAGCAGTGTATAGCCGTTCTCATCATAGGCTGTCGCCGGAACGCAGGAGGGCAATACAAAAAAAACATCCAAAGGAAGTCCCTCCGAAGCCTCTAGCATATACTCAATTCCAGTCATTCCGCTGACATTGGCAATCTCATGAGGATCCGTAATTACAGCTGTCGTACCATGTGGTAAAACGGACCTGGCAAATTCCACCGGCTTCATCATGGAGCTCTCAAGGTGTATATGTCCGTCAATAAAGCCGGGAGCAACATATAATCCTTTACAATCCAGCTCCGTCTCTCCTTCATATTCTCCGATCCCTACGATGGTATCATCGCAGATAGCGATGTCCCCACATTCCACCGCTTCACTAAATACATTGATGATATTGGCATTTTTTAATACTATATCTGCTTTTTGCATACCTCTTGCTACTGCCAATTCCTTTACCTGCACATTGTCACCACTTTCTTTGAGAGGATATGCTATCATTATAATACTTCTTTCGTATCCCTGCAATTTGAGATTTATCAACCTTAGTAAGCATCTCAGATGTATTCATCCACAACAATGCCCTTCGCTGATACTATGATCGAGCTTATTGTCCTTCTGATATTGATCCAGAATAGTTTTTATTGCTTTCTTTTAATTCTTGATATTATTGCGGGTGATTTCATCCTCCCCAAGGATATGATTTTACTCTATCCATCGATACTTTCCAGAAATTCGATAATGTTACTGTGAAAAAGAAGAGAGGCAAGGGGGCTTTAATGGTCTATAATGATAAAGGATTCAGCCGGAGCTGAATCCTTTATCATTTATCTGCAATAATACAATATACCCAGTGTATTAGGACCGCAATGGCTGCTGATTACACCGCCTGCACGAGTGATGTTTACCTCTCTGAAATAATTCAATCCTGCCAGATAGTCATAGGTTTCCCTTAGAATTTCTTCTTCTATTCCTGAATGAGTGATAAACACTCTCGCCGAATCAGCCTTTAAAAGCTCCGGCTCCAGCTCCCTCGCATAATTTCTGATCACTACCTGGGCTCTGCCTCGGTATTTTTTCGATACTCCCATCTTGCCGTCCGTGACTGCAATCATCGGTTTCAGCTTAAGAGTATTGCCAAGAAGAGCTGCCACAGAATTGCATCTGCCGCCCCGGTGCAGATAGGTAAGTGTATCGACAACAAAGGAAGCCCTAACCTTATTACGAGCCTTCTCAATCACTTGTACAATCTCTTCCGCTCGAATACCCTCCTGAGCCAGCTGTGCAGCTCTCAGCACCTGAAGTCCGATTCCTGTGGAAAGATTCTGAGAATTAATGACCCATATTCTGTCATAAGCCAGCTCCTCAGCAGCCATACGAATAACCTGACAGGTCACGGACATCTCTTCGGAAATTCCTATAAAAATAATATCTTCTCCTGCTTCTGCCATAGGGCGAAGCAGCTCAAGTACAAAGCCCAGCTCCGGCGCAGCGGTTTTCGGCGTCATATGAACCTCATCTGACCAGCGGTAGATTGCTTCCGGTGTAATATCCTTACCATCCTGATAACTCTTCAAATCCAATACAATATTGAGTGGAATAATCGTGATATGATATTGTTCCAGCAACTCCTCCGATAAATCACAGGTGCTGTCTGCTACAATTCTTATTGTTCCCATTAGAATTCTACCCCTTTCAGGTTATACTCTTGCTATATTCTACTACAAACCGAAATAATAAAAAAGCTTCCGACAGAATAATTAATTATTTATAACAAACTCCAGCTCATTGTCCAAGAAGCTGACAGAAATGCCTTTGTTCCTAAAATACTGTATGATCTCCTGTTTCATCTCCTCATATCTGCCTTCACAGGCAAAACTACTGAGCTCTTCCACAGTAAAGCTCTGACTCCCACAGGCATCATGCAGATGCAGCTTAAAGCGCAGGTTTTTCTCCTCCAGCAGATGATTGATTTCGATGACCTCATTATAGGTAATAATTGTTCCTGCCATAAAAGACAACCTCCTTTTATCTTCCGAACATAATTAACTGTCTGATTCCCTCCTCTGTATCGGGTACATCATAATCTCCGGTTATTGAATTCTCATAATGATATCGAATGCCTGCCTTTTCATTTCTCTCCAGGCACCGTAACAATGCCTCTTCTCCAAACTCATGAATAAATTTTGCGAAGACCCTGATCCTCAGCTTATCAAGCATGCCTCCGCTACAAGGGAATTCATCACATTTCCAGCATCCCTTCAGGCCTTTATCCCTGCAGCAATTAAAGTTCTTACACCATTCCTTATCTTTACAGCCCTCATTCCCGCAGCCTGCACAATTATCGTTTTCACTGCAGATGCAACAAGCCAGACCGCAATAAGCAAAGCCCATTTCCCTTTTCAACCTATATCCCTCCAACCTTAGTATATTAATTCATGATCAAACAATATTATAAGGAAAATTTTAGCATATATGCTTGACCAATTCAACCATGCTGCGAAAAAAAACGCTTCCTCCTACATCCGGAGTGAAGGATATTTAGTCCATCAATATAAAAAATACCATATCTTAATCAAGAAACATAGCGTTCTTCGGTATGGTCTTAAATGTCTTTTTGAATGCCCTGGAAAAGGTAGAATAATTCCTGAAGCCACTCTGATAGCAAGCTTCAGTCAGTGAACTACCGTTCTGCACCAGGCTCTTGGCTAGTAGCAGTCGTTTCTCCGTTATATAATTACCTATGGTGTATCCTGTCTCCTCCTTAAAAAAATGCATGAGATAATAACGGCTTAGATAAAATCTTGATGACAGGGCCTCTATCGTCAGTTCTTCTGATAAATGGGAATTGATATAATCGATAATCTGAAGCAGCTTTGTGTTGCCCTTGGCTGAATCAAGATAATTAATATGATTAGAGATTGCTGTTCTGTTCAGCTGAATCATAAATTCAAGGAATAAAATTCTTTGATACAGCTCCTGTGCAAAGGCATGATCCGCAAAGGAGTGTTCCAGCTCCTGACACACCTGATACAGCTTACTTTTCTCCAAGGAACGAATACGAAGTACATTGGAATGTGCTTCCCTGGCCCTGTTAAAGCAATAGCTTAAATCATATTCCTTTTCTTTATACGTATTTAAAAACTGTGGTGACACATATATTATGATTCTCTCATATGTTGAATTATCCAGAACAGAAGGCCTGTGAATTTCACCGGCATTAACTAGTATGATATCATAGGGCTGGAGCACATAGTTCTTTCCTTCAATGGTATAATTGATGTTTCCGCTGATAAAAATGATGATTTTATTAAAATCATGATAGTGAAAGCCGAACTCCTTACGTTGCCTGTCAATCAGATGAAACATCCTAAAATCATCCTCTAAGTATCCTGCCTTTTCAAAATGAAGCATGCCTGTTCACTTCCTTCCAATTATTTATTTACATAGCATTATATGCAATATCTTAAGCATTATCAAGCTATTTGTTTAAAATAATGTTTTATATAATAGAATCAGAAGCATATACAGCTATTAATTAGAGGAGGTTATCTTATGCAGCTTACAGGTGTCTGGATACCAATTATTACGCCCTTTAAAAACAATAAAATAGATTACAAGTCCTATAAAAGGTTGATTGAACATTACTCTGACAAAGGCATCTCCGGTTTTATCCCCCTGGGAACTACAGGGGAGGTTCCTACCTTAAGTGACTATGAATTTGAGGAAATGATTGAAAAAACTATGGAATATAATAAAAGCCACCTGCCGGTTTATGTAGGAATCGGCGGAAATTATACGGCTCAGGTAATCAAGAAGGTCAAGATTGCGGAATATTATGAAATTCAAGGTATTCTGTCTGTATGCCCCTATTACAACAAGCCAAATCAGGAGGGTATATACAGCCATTTTAAAGCTATTGCCGAGGAAACCCCCTTAGATATTGTCGTTTATAACATTCCCTACAGAACCGGTGTAAATGTTGAGAATGAGACTATTTACCGGATGGCGGAGCTATCAAACATTGTCGGTGTCAAGGATTGCTGCGGTGACATCAAACAAAGCATGGAACTTTTGATGAACCCTCCGAAGGATTTCTCTATCCTAACCGGCGAAGATATCCTATTCTATCTTTCAATGACTCTAGGTGCTCAAGGCGGTATCCTGGCTTCTGCTCATCTTTATACGGAGCAGTTTGTCGATGTATATCATAAGATAAAGGCCAATGATACACAGGGAGCTCTTAAAGTATGGAAGTCGCTTCATGATATTATCCCTCTGTTATTTAAGGAGCCTAATCCGGCGCCTCTAAAATATTACCTTCATGAAATCGGTATGATCGATTCTGAAGAGGTAAGACTTCCCTTAACACCGATATCCTCACAGCTCAGAGAAAAAATGAATCAGTGTATTCCCGGACTCTCTCAGGAAAAAGCCAGTTAAGGCTTATAATTTTAGGAAAAATAGTGCGGTATCTTAATAAAGGGAAAACCGGCAGCAAAATTGCCGGTTTTCCCTTTTCCCGTCATATTCATTCAATTGATACAGGCTGCTAGCCGTTACTTTAATTATCCACAATAAGAATTATATCTTCACACCAAGCCTTCTTAAATCAGCTACTGCCTGCTCATGACTCTTCACCTGAATTGTATGTAAGCCAAAGACGCTGGCTGCTTTCAGATTCTCTTTGGCATCATCCAGAAATACCGCTTTCTCGGGTTCAATCGCGTATTTCTCCAGCAATATCCGATAAATCTCCGGTTCGGGCTTGATATGCTTAACTTCATAGGAAATCACTTCCCCGTCTACATGATCCACAAAACGAAAGGGCTTCTTCTCCCTGTGATAATGAGATCCGCTGTAATTTGAAAGCAGATATACCCGATATCCGTTTTCCTTCAGCCGACTAATAAATTCGACAGAATACTCATACTCCTCTACAAGCTGTTCATAATCCTCCAAAAATAGCTTCAAAATCTCCTCTTTCAGCTCCGGTGCTTCCGCAATACAGGCATCAATTAGCTCCTGCTCCTTGATAGCTCCCCTGTCCCATTCTTGCCAACGACTGCTCAACACCGTAGCTTTTCCGATCCTTCTTCTGATCTCCTCTTCATAGCCACAGTCTGCCAGATAGTCCTCCCAGCGAAAGCCTGCCAGGACATTACCGATATCTAATACTACTGTATTAATCATACATATCCTCCTATGTATATTCTATGATAAGAATGTAACATTTTCTGCTAATGTAAATGCACAGGTCCACTCTTTTCTGTTTTTTGATAAGCTATCCGGGAGGCACCACTTAACAGATAGATGGTCCCGCACCTGATAAATCCGTTTTTAACCAATAAATTTTGCATAATGTAATTATCCTCATGGGTATCTATCCTGATATTACAGCATTGTCTGAAACACCAGTCGATGCAATAGGACGCAACACCCTTCTGATGGCTGATGGAGGCAATTCTATGAATTACCCCGTAACGCTCATCATTCAGCCAGCTGCCACCGTATATCTTCAAATAGGTCGGATCTGTACCAAAAATATAACTGAACACGGCGACTGTCTCTCCCTCCGTGATACATACATAGCTATTACTGTTTTCTATATCCTCTAAGATCAATTCTCTGCTTGGATACCCGTCAATCCATTGATTGGGATTACCGTGCCCTTTCATATATTGCCTGGCCCGGTCATAGATATCCATGACCGCATCAAGATCCGCAGGTTCGGTCCTTCTGATTTCCATAGCCTCATCTCCACTTTGCCGTAATCCATCAGGTTACATGAAGCAATATAACATATCCATATGATTAACACAATATTATTCATGAATGTACACTGTACGAATTCATATAGCATATCAAAAAGAGCTGTCCCTTTGAAGCAGGACAGCACTTCTTATTCGTTTTAAGAAGCTCCCTTTCCTTAAGGCTCAAAGGTAAGCTTTAAAACTCCGTCTTCATATTTTGCACTACAAATTTCTTTATTCCTAAGCCTGTTCGGCAGAATGAACTTTCTTCTCTCATTCTTAATCACCAGAAGTAGCTCCTCTCCTTTCTGGGTCAGCTCCATATCCTTTAGATCAAAGAAGGGTAGAACAATCTTA
This sequence comes from Bacillota bacterium, assembly GCA_023415635.1. GTDB lineage: Bacteria > Bacillota > Clostridia > Lachnospirales > Lachnospiraceae > Mobilitalea. The sequence continues at coordinate 92,605 of JAEZJV010000040.1, forward strand.
AAAATCTCTTTAGCTCCCTCTCTCTCTATGGAAAAGATTTTATTATGAAACAATACCTCTTCCGGATTCTTCTCCCCGTACAGCTTCGTGGAAACATGCTTCAGCCGCTCAATAGTCCTCAGCTCATGACGCAGCAACTCAAGGCAGAAGATGGGTATGTCACTAAAGCTTTCCCTGATATCCATAAGTCCCTCCTCCTGGTTCTTAATCCAGGGTGTAAAATAGCCGGCTAAGGCTTCCTTTGGATACACCTTATTTACGATGATGGCATCTACATTGTAGTTGAATAGATGAAGATATGAATAGTTGCGTTTTGCTTCCTTTATTACGATTTTCTCAGGTGTCGTGACTATTCGGATACTGACAATCTCTTTATTCCACATCAGTTCCCGAAGTCCGTTCATTCTATCCACCAGCTTCTCTATTTCGTCAAATACTGTATCCTTTGGCATGGGTACCTTAAGAAGCTTGGTAACTGCCGGTCCGACAACCTTAACTGCTTTCCGCTTCATGGGAAGCATTTTGCCGATCAATTCACCGAACCTCTCGGGAAATTTTAATAAGGACAGAGTTTCGCCGGTCGGAGCACAGTCAACGATCAATACCTCATATTGCCCCATCTCGTAGATATCCTTGATCTTTAATAATGCCGTCAGCTCTTCAAAACCAGGGAATACCAGAATTTCTTCTGCTTCCAGGCTTTCACCGTTCTTTGAAACCATCAGCTGTTTTAAGAAATCCTTCAACGTTCCCCAAGCTTTTTCGCATTCCGTTATGGCATCCACCTCCATAGCATACAGGTTTTTGGTTACCTCTATGGGATCAGCCTTTAATCTGCAATCCAGAGCATCTCCCAGACTATGAGCCTGATCGGTACTGATGATAAGCACCTTTTTCCCTTCAGCAGCCAGGCTGCAGGCAGTAGCCGCCGCAACACAGGTTTTTCCGACACCGCCTTTTCCTGTATATAGAATAATTCTCATAATACCTCCGTTCCTGCGCATGACCTTGCGCACCTTTAATTAGAGAAGCTAAGCTTTTCCTTCGACTATAATCTTTTTTACTCTGGATCCCGTTGCTTCCTCCGGTGCAGCAGCTTCATCGCTATTTGGGTATGCTGTTTTAAAATAATCTACAGCAACCTCAAATATTTCTTCCCTGAGCTTATTTACCCTCTTTACTATACATTCCGGCATAATTTCCTTCAATGCTTCATATTCCAGCTGCTTCGCCTGCAGCATCTTAGTCATGAACTGCTTGTTCATCTGCAACTCCTCCCTCTTTAATTAAAAAATGTATGTATAAATAGTTATCTTGTATTTTCGCATTGCTCACCTGATATTTCCGTAATGCGTTGGGAAGAGGAATGCTTCTCTTGAAGTTCCCGATACGTACCACCACATCCGAGCCCGTCTCATGAAGGTGAATCTCTTCCTTTGTCGCACCGGGCAGATATACCTTCAGGAGGTATCCTTCCTTTGTCTTCACATATTCTTCGTTCCGAAGTGATGCCTGTACCTCCAGCAATTTATCCTGTGTAAGAGCATCCTTAATCAGTCGATCCAGAGATTTCATACCGGAAATCTCGATGTCATACCACTTGATTCGAAAGATTGGCAGGGGTCCAAAAATCAGTTCCAGCTCATGAATGTAATTCGATTGCAGTCTCTGCCATTCATCAAAAAACTCCAGCTTTAGGTTCACAGGCAGAATTCGGTTTATGAAGACACCGTCCACATTGAAATTGAAGAGGTTCAGGTACATGTAGTTTCTCTTAGTCTCCTCAACAACCATCTTTTCAGGTATCGTAACTATGCGAATACTGGATATCTCCCTGTTCTTTAATAGCTCCTGAAGCTCTAACAGTTTAACATATAGCCTTTCCATATCATTCATCGCCTTTTTGTCAGGGAGCTCGACATTAAACAGTCTCTGGGATACAGGATGCAATACTCGCATTGCTGCCTTACCGATTGGGAAAAACTTCTCCATATACCAGGAGAAGAGCTCCGGAAATTTTAGCAATGCGAGGGTCTCCCCTGTCGGAGCACAATCTACGATTATAACCTCAAATTCATGGCTTTCATAAATCTGTTGAATTCTAAGCAAGGAGAATAATTCCTCCATTCCGGGCAGCATGAAGAGCTCCTCTGCCTCCTCCTTCTGTTCCTCTTTGAATTTCAACATTTTGTCTATGGCAGTCATCAGATGACTGAAATTATGCTCCATCTCGTACTCAGGGTCAATCTCCAGCCCATAGAGCTGCCCATCGATCCTCGTGATCTCTCTCCCGATTGGCATCTCGAACAGGTCACTGAGATTATGTGCCATATCTGTGCTGACCAGCAGGGTTTTCTTCTCCTCTACTGCCGCCTTTCTTGCATGGGCAGCAGCCACACTGGTTTTTCCAACTCCGCCCTTTCCAGTAAAAATAATAATTCTTTCCATTTAACCCACCCTTTCTACTATGCTATTCCTTTTGTATATAAATATTTCGCTATGTGAATACTTCGTCGTTCGAACTATTTGGAAAAGAATAAACAGAACCATGTTTGTTCTGTCTTATTCTATGATAATCTTTCTGATTGTCTTTTTTGTCACCGGTGGCTGATCCTTATCCATCAGATCGCGGGAAACGATATCCAAAAACTTACCTACGATTTTGATCAGCAAGACCTTCTCTTCACTTGTTAAGGTATCCATGAACAGCTCATAATATCGTTCTAGCTCCTTCAGCTGCTTGGAGAGAAAATCCTTCCCCTCTTCGCTGATGCCGATGGCTACAACCCTTTTATCTACTACATCCCGATTTCTTTTGATGACACCCCTTTTCTCCAGACGGCTGATAATTCCTGTCGCTGTGTTTAAGGGCACCCCGATATAATCAGCAATCTCTGTCATATTGGCGCTTCCCTTACGGTAAACAAAGAATAGGGCAAAAACCTCATTCTTAGAATAATCCAGAAACGCATTATTCCACTGTTCAGGATAAAAAAGCAATTTACATTGATCGATGAATTCAAAAATAAATTGTTCCATCCTATTTTCCATAGCATTCTTTACTCCTGAAGCAAATTTACTTCGTCATTCGAAGTATAATTAATTCTAACACCGAAGTATATTAATGTCAATAAAAAATATCATTAACTTTATAATGTAAATTACTCCTGATAGCTAATATTGCATGTTTAGCGAGGTATCACATAAAATGTAAGGATAAATTATTCGGGTGAAGCTCTATGCGCAGTATTATTTCTCATAAACGTTATATCAAAGTGTTTCTATTATCTGCAATCTTCACACTCCTGCTCTACTCCATAGGTGGCAATATTGCTGGTAATAGCGCTACCCCTGCTGTTACCTCCTCCAACTCCTCTATCTGCATTCCGATTATCATGTATCATCATGTAAAGAATCAAAGCTTCGGGAAGGATTGCATCAGTCCGTATGAATTTGAAAGTGATCTGGCTTATCTGAAGAAGAAAAACTACAATACGATTACTATGTCAGATCTGATCAGCTATGTGAGTGAGGATATCGCCCTTCCTGATAATCCAATCATTCTTACCTTTGATGACGGTTATCTAAGTACCTATCATTATGTTTATCCTCTTCTGAAGGAATATGACATGAAGATTGTCCTATCTGTGGTAGGCAAAAGTATTGATGATTTTTCGAGAGTAAAGGATAATAACGTCAATTACGCTCATATTACCTGGGAGGAGCTACGGGAAATGCAGGATTCCGGTCATGCCGAGATACAAAATCATACCTACAATCTCCACAAAATCTGCAGTGGGCGATATGGCTGCTATCAAAAAGCCAACGAAACTCTCTCCCAATATGAGCAGCGGCTTACGGAGGATACCCTAAAGCTTCAGGACAGGGCTCTTGAGCTGTTGAATATAACTCCCACAACCTTTACTTATCCATACGGAAAATACAATGATACAACTGAAAAGATTATTAAAAATCTTGGTTTTAAAGCCACTCTTTCCGCCACCTATGGGTTAAATCTGATTAATAAGGATCCCGAAAGGCTTTATGGACTGAAAAGAATCTGCCGTGCACATAACGATCCCATAAAGAAGCTCCTTGAAGAGGCTATGAAGACGCTCAAATAAAGAAATGTTGATTAGGAGGGTGATCCTATGGAAGAAACACCGAAGTTTCATACCGTTCGTGGCTATGAGCTACTGGAAAAGAATCAGAAAATGCTAACCTCCGCTATGGAGGACTATCTGGAGATGATCTACCGAAACAGTCTCACAGAAGGGTATATGCGCATCCATACCTTGTCCACTCTGTTGAACGTAGCAGCACCCTCCGCCACAAAAATGGTTCAGAAGCTGAGCCGTCTGGGATATCTGGACTATAAGAAATACGGTATTATCGCCCTGACAGAAAGCGGCAGGAAGACCGGTGCTTATCTCCTGGAACGTCATGAGGTAATCGAAGGTTTTTTGAGGCGGCTCGGTGTAAAAGAGGATATGCTGATAGAAACGGAGTTGATTGAACATAGCATCTCCCTTATTACCTTAAGGCGATTGGAGTTATTTAATCGCTTTCTGGAAGCTAATCAGGATATCATAGAACGGTATGAGCAGTTTGTATGTAGGATGACCTAATGGCTTAACTTCAGAGTGCTATCCTGGTAAGCTTTAACCGGTTGCTTCATTAGCTGGATTTTTTATCGGGACAAGCCTATTGATAATCATATTATATAAATCTCCTGGCCCTTGTCAGATATACCGTCTTTGCTGTATTAATCTGTTCTATCTTCGATAATATCAGTAACACTATCCCCTCATAAATCATAATGTAGTCTAGGAAAACATTTTTAGCTAGGGCTAAAACAGGTTAATAATTTGTAGTTTGCTGCATGTAAATGTAATATGAGAGGTGTTTTATGCTGGATGAAAGTTATGGTCGTACCCTTCCACCGACTGTTAATCAGATAAGAATCAAAAGATTAAATACTGTTGTCTCTCCGAAAAAAAAATCTTTCGTATATTTTCTTGGGCCTGCATTCGTAGTCAGCGTAGCTTATATTGATCCGGGCAATTTTGCTACCAACATCAGTGGCGGAGCTGCCTACAATTATCATCTGCTATGGGTAATCTTATGGAGTAATCTTATAGCTGTCTTTTTACAGACTCTGACTGCTAAGCTTGGAATTGCCACAGGCTATAATCTTCCGCAAATGTGCGGTAAAGTATTTTCCAGGAAGACGAATTGGTGCTTCTGGGTTATGGCTGAGCTTGCTGCAATGGCCACCGATCTGGCTGAATTCATCGGCGGAGCAATCGGTTTTAAGCTATTGTTTCAGATACCGCTTACCGCAGCGGGACTGATTACCGTCGGATTGACCCTCATTATTATCTATCTCGGGAAATACGGACAACGTGTGGTAGAACTTGTAATTACGGCATTTATTGGTGTCATCTGCATCTCCTATGGTCTGGAGCTGTTTTTAGCAAAGCCCGATTGGCAGCAGGTTGGCCTCCATACTTTGCTGCCATCTCTTCCGGGAAAGGATGCTGTACTCATTGCTGTGGGAATGCTCGGAGCTACGGTTATGCCCCATGTCATATACCTCCATTCCCAGTTAGTACAGCAAAGAAATCATGACCTTACTCCGGAGGATAGGATACGGCATTACCGGTTCGAGCGCCTCGATATCACTATAGCCATGAACCTCGCCTTCCTTGTAAATGCGGCTATGGTAATCGTATCGGCAGCGGTGTTTTACCGAAATCAGATCTCCGTATCAACTATGGAGCAGGCGAAGGAATCTCTTACTCCGTTGCTTGGTTCCATCTCCAGCCAGGTGTTTGCCATAGCTCTGATTGCATCTGGGCTATCCTCCTCTGCTGTAGGAACGATGGCCGGTCAGACGGTAATGCAGGGCTTCGTCGGTATAAATATCAAAGACAATGTTACCCGTATGATTACAATGCTTCCTGCTATGCTGATTATTGTAAGCGGAATTAATCCTCTACGTGCACTGGTCCTAAGTCAGGTTACCTTAAGCTTTATTCTTCCTGCTGCCGTCATCCCTCTGCTTCTGCTTACCAGAAGAAAGGAGCTTATGGGTTCGCTGGTAAATAGGCCGATTACCAATGTAATTGGATGGATTATTGCAACTGTTATCCTGACTGCAAATACTGCATTAATCATCCTTAATTTTATAGGATAGCTAAAACCCCATCTTATGAGTCCTTCGGATTTCATAAAACGGGGCAGGGGCTGTACAAATCATTATTACCTTAAACTGAGTAGCATGCTTTGTAACAGCCCCAGTTAATTATTTTTACTTTTGCTCTTTTCAAGTCTGGCCAAAACAACACTTTCTCCAAGTACTGAATCGAGCTTAATGGCACAAATCCTGTCCATCTTGTAGGATGCATTCGGAAAAGCACCCGATTCAAACAGGACATAGAGATAGGAGCCTCGTAAAGCAATACCTTCATTCATGGAAGGGGTATAGATATAGTTAATCACAGGTCCTAATGAGATGGTTTCTCCATCCTCATTTGCCAGATCTGGCTGATATACATCAATCCGTCGCATATACCCGCGGAGACCTTGATACAGCTGACAGGAGCGGGAAAGGATAAGATATCCGTCTTCGGTGAAGGAAATACCCTGTACCCTGGTCGGCATTTTAAGTGTATCTACTTTACTTAATTCAATAGAGGTATCTAAATCATCAATCTCATAGCTGTACATGAATGTACTCTTCAGTTCATCATAGGTTCCAACCCAAAGCTTATCGTCGTAATATGCAATATAGGAGGCAGATATTCCAAGCTTACATACTTCAAAGAAATCCACATGGTAATAAGACCTTCCTGCCTTTACCGCGTAATTCACATCCGACATCTTTATTGCGGACGCCTTGGAGCCCGTTGTCAGCCACAGATAAGTTCCGTCAAAGCAGATACCTCCAACATGTGCTTTCGTAGGCAAAATCAATGTTGACAAAAGCTCCTTTGTATTCTTGTCCAGAACATAGACCACGGACATCTCTTCATCCTTCAAATCATATGCTGTTACAAGGAGATAATTCTTTGCGAAGCATACACCCTGTGGGCACATGTTGCTGCTGATAAAACCTCCGACATTGGTCTCTATGAGTCCGGGTATGATGTAGCTTTTGGAATAATTAACACTATTCTTAAAGGAATCTATCATGGTATAAGCGGTTGATTCCATGAATTCAGTTTTTCCTTCAAAGTATTTGGCCTTTGTACTGGTAGGTGTCAATTCCGTAATGGTGACTGATTTTGGATCCGGCTGGGCACTGCTGATAACCACACCGTTATAATTTCTATTTGCAATGATGTAGAAGGAATAAGTCTCGCCTGTTGTCAACCCTTCCAGCAGATAGCTGCAATTACTGTTACCGTTATTGGTCACCAGCAGATAATAACCACCCATTCCATCACCAGCAAAAATATCATAGGACGTTGCTCCGGTGACTTTTGCCCAGGTCAATCTTGCTTTCTCTTCTCCGGGTTTGATATTCAGCTTTACTGTAGCAGGATTCGTACAGATGGTCACTGAGGGAGAGGCCTCACCAAAGAAATCATCCTCATATACATAAGCGCAAATCTTATATTCGTAAACCGTTCCGGAGGCCAGGCTGGTATCCGTATACGAAGTATTGACTGTATTGGTACATAAGATAAAGTCCTTGGCCGTCTCTGCACGCCTGTAGATGCTGTAGCCGGTAGCTCCCGTTACCGCACTCCAGGATAAATCAACAGAAGATGCATTAGAATTGGCAGCAGTCAGGGTCTGTACCTTATCCGGGGAGGTGGCAGCTGTGTAGCTGTCGGAAAATTCACCGAGAAATAATATTCCGTTCAAATTCTTCACAGCGCGGATCTGATATGTTCTTACCGTCCCACTTGGCTGATTGAACAGATAAAAGTTGCTGAAGGAGGTCCCGGCTAAAGTATACGTTCCGGTCATATCATCCCGCTCATAGATCTCATAATACGTTACATCTGAAGCCATATCCCAGGTCAGGGTATAGGAGGATGTACTGTGCTCCCGTACGGTAATATTCGTAATCTTCATCGGATTCACCGTAACATTGAAGGTGGCAATACAGTTCTGATACCTGATTGTCACGGTCTGAATACCAATACGACTGCTGTCATAGCCATCATAGGTATAATCCGTTAGTATGCTGACGGTACCATCGAGGTTTTGGCTTTGTACCTGCAGTCCTGTTAAATCAAGACTTTCACCGCAGGTGTAGATAGTTTTTAAAGGAAGTTTTGAGATTCCTATCTGATAAGCTGACGGAGTCTGTACCGTAGTTTCTGTCGCATTCGTTTCGTTTGTCTCTTCTGCCTTTGCTGTAGCGGTTAATAAGGGACCGGACAGACAAAAAGCCACTGCGGAGACAGTTAGAATCGTTCTTAAACCTTTCATCATTATTATGCACTCCTTGTTAGTAAATTCAATAGCATCATGGATCAAATGTCAAATGCAGGTCACTTGCATAGCTAGTCTTTAAATAAAGCTTATCCTTCCATTATTATGCTTCTTGGGTAATATATAGACATGGTAAAATTATAATTTGTCAGTGTTATGTCAAAATACTAGTTTTTATAAAGAATAAAGAAGTAATCTAACGATCCCTTGTACAACATAAAAGGCGTATTGTATGGCTGATTCTTCATCAGCCCACAATACGCCAGAAATCTATAATTCTATACTATACAACGTAAGCTATATAGCCTGTTTATCCTTATCCGAGCTAAAATAATCCGGATATTTCTCCATAATCTCTGCCTGATCCAGTTTATATCTAGAAAGATGCTTCACCACAAATTCAGCAGCCAGGCTTTTATCATGCAGTCTTATGGCATTAACGATAGCCCTATGGTCAGCAATAATCTTTATCTCCTTCACAGAATAGAGACTCAAGGTACGAATCCGGTCAAAATGACCGAGCATTCCCTCCATAAGATGATAAATTCTTTCCTTATTACACATCATGAACAGCGTCTTATGGAATTCATTATCAAGTTCCATTACCTTCTGAGTTGATCGGTTATCAATATAAAATTCCTGCAGCTTAATGTTCTGTTCGAGAAGCATAAGCTTCTCTTCTGAGATCGTGTCGCACAGCTCCTCTACAATTGCCTTTTCTAATACTCTGCGCAGGAATACCGTCTCCTCTACGATATCAAAATCAATACAGGATATGATACTGCCCCTTTGCGGGTATACTTCAATCAAATTAATCTTCTGCAGCTCCTGCAACGCTTCCCTGACAGGTGTTCTGCTCATTCCAAGCTCTTTTGCCAGCTCATTCTCACTTACTGCTGCTCCAGGCTTCAGATTCAGATTAATAATATTCTCCCTAATTTGGCGTAACGCATATTCTCTGGCATTTTCCTTTATGGCTCTTTTCGATACTTCCATACTATACACTCCTCATATCAGCCTAATATCTTATTGGATCGATTGTTATATAAAAACTGCAATACTAACATTCTACAACATATTGAGATAGGTTTTCAACTATTTTCAATTATTTTTTTGAAAAATAAATCGTTTTATCATCTTATGTCAAGATATTATCATGCTTTATTGTATTTGTTAATTGACAATTTAGCCAATTTATTATCTTTTTTATACTTTTTTATATCAATACAGTCTGTACCAGATCTGACACCAAAGAAAAAATAAAAAAGGCACTATTTTTACCCGACAGGGTAAAAATAGTGCCTAAAAATCTAAAGTTATGCTTTTAATCTTGCTTCAAGTGCATCCAGCTGATCAGCAAGCTCCTTAGGAAGCTTATCGCCAAACTTAGCATAATGCTCTCTAACGGAAGCAACCTCATTCAGCCATTCGCTCTTATCAACCTTCAGCAGTTCTTTCATATCAGCCTCGCTGACACTGTTTAAACCGGTAAGATCAAGTGCATCCTCCGCAGGCATGTAGCCGATCGGAGTCTTTACAGCCTTACCCTCACCTGAGGTTCTTTCGAAGATCCATTTCAGGACACGACTGTTATCACCGAAGCCGGGCCATAACCATTTACCGTCCTGATCCTTACGGAACCAATTCACATAGAAGATCTTAGGAAGCTTATCCTCGCTGGTCTTTTCACCAATATTCAGCCAGTGCTGCAGATAGTCGCATACATTATAGCCGAAGAAAGGAAGCATTGCAAATGGATCACGGCGTACCTGACCAATGTTGTTGGAGATAGCAGCTGCAGTAATCTCAGAACCCATAATTGAACCTAAGAATACACCATGCTTCCAGTCAAAGCTCTCATGTACCAAAGGAATGGTCTTCGGACGACGTCCCCCAATCAAGATTGCAGAAATCGGAACGCCTGCCGGATCTTCCCAGTCAGGAGCGATTGCAGGACACTGATATGCAGGAGCTGTAAAACGTGCATTGGGATGAGCAGCCGGTTCTTTAGATTCCGGAGTCCAGTCATTGCCCTTCCAATCAATCAGGTGAGCAGGTGCAGGAGTTCCGATGCCTTCCCACCATACATCACCGTCATCGGTAAGTGCTACGTTAGTGAAAATCGTATTCTTTTCAATACTATGCATCGCATTCGGATTAGAGTCTAAGGAGGTACCGGGTGCAACGCCGAAGAAACCAGCCTCGGGATTGATTGCATAGAGACGTCCGTCCTTACCGAACTTCATCCAAGCGATATCATCACCGACGGTCTCAACCTTCCAACCCTCGATAGTAGGAACAAGCATAGCCAGATTTGTCTTACCGCAAGCGCTCGGGAAAGCAGCAGCAACATACTTGGTCTCACCCTTAGGACTTGTAAGGCGGAGAATTAACATATGTTCAGCTAACCAGCCTTCGTCTCGTGCAAGAACAGAGGCAATACGAAGAGCGAAGCATTTCTTACCTAACAAAGCGTTACCACCATAGCCTGAGCCATAAGACCAGATCAGTCTCTCTTCAGGGAAGTGGCTGATATATTTCTTCTCAATCGGAGCACAAGGCCAAGCAGAATCTGCCTGTCCATCTTCCAAAGGTGCACCTACGGAATGTAAGCAGGGAACGAACTCGCCGTCAGCACCAAGTGTCTCAAGAACCTGGCTTCCAATACGGGTCATGATACGCATATTAATTACCACGTAAGGGCTATCCGTTAATTCCACACCAATCTTCGAGATAGGGGAGCCAATAGGGCCCATGGAGAAAGGAATAACGTACATTGTTCTTCCCTTCATACAGCCTTTGTAAAGTCCTTTCATTGTTTCCTTCAATTCACTGGGTTCTACCCAGTTATTGGTAGGACCTGCTTCTTCCTTATTCTTGGAAGCAATGAAAGTTCTGTCCTCAACACGTGCAACATCTGAAGAATGACTTCTGAATAAGTAGCATCCTGGACGCTTCTCTTCATTCAACTTGATCGCCATTCCAGCATCAACCATTAACTGTAACAGTCTCTGATTTTCCTCTTCCGAACCATCACACCAGTAAATCTGATCCGGTTGGCACATGTCTGCCATTTCTTTCACCCATGCTTGTAACTTCTTGTTTTCCGGCATAAAAAATCTCCTTTCAGATTACAATTATATTTAGGTATATCATAACACCTAAACCCGCATATCATGCAGGATTTTTCTGTGAATAAGCTCCTTATCGGTCAGCCGGCATATCTATTATCTGCTGGATTTCATCTCGATAAGTGCTTTGTAGATAATCATATCATATAAAGTATGATTTTCCAAAATGTTTTTTGAAATTTTAAAAAAATTTTATTTTCGGTTTATTTTATTAAGTTTTTTTAAGTTTTACTTTATTTTATTAAGTTCAAATTCTTCATACTTTATTTTATTATTTACAAAACAGCATTTCTGTAAAATTATAAAGAGTCTCGTAATATGTTTTTACATTATCTTACAGGAATCTTTCTATAATCCACTCCCTAGTGATTTGGAATATTGTTACTGCCTTCGCTGTAACAGGTACTGCTTTAAAGTAAAAGCAGCACATAAAAGAGAACGAACCAACCTCCCATACTTTGAGCTTATCAGGTATGGGATTTCCAGTCCGTTCTCTTCCTATTCCATAAGTTTATCACAGCAGCTCTTGTTACTATAGCTATTCTGAAGTATTATGCTTAATCAAATCCTTCTCTTCCTTTATATCAAGGCTTTCTGTGCCCGGAAGCTCATATACAACAACAGCTACTCCCCTTTTGATATGTTCAAACATCTTTTTTGCAGCCTTCGGCGGCATGTTGATGCATCCATGGGAGCCCCTGGTCTTATAGATATCACCACCGAAGGTGATCCGCCAGGAAGCATCATGCAGACCGATATTTCTATTAAAGGGCATCCAATACTTTACCGGAGTCTCATAGTCCTCTCCAACCAGGATCGCATCATTTTCCTTGTATTGAACCGGATAAGTTCCGACCGGTGTAGCATAATTCTTCGATACATTACCGGACACGAAGTCAGCCTCTACAATTAATTCTCCGTCCTTATAAAAAAACAGATGCTGCGCTGTCAGATTTACTTCAACATAGGTATTACCGATATCATTGTCACCATATTGCTGCGCAGTCTGAAAATATACCGGGGTCTTTATTGTCTGCTCCCCGTTCTTTATCAGCTCCATTAACTCAGCCAGCTCCGCTTTACGGTTAAGCCACCAGCCATAATCTCCACCTTCGACCCGGATAACCTTATCGTAAGAGGTCTGGAAGGTTCTTACCTTACCGAAGGTATTATAGGTTTTGCCGATATAATCTACATATTCCTTAACCTTATCCTTATCCAAGGTGACCTGATAGTTCTGATCGACAGAAAGCCATTCATTAATCCTGCTCCCGTCAAGAATTTCCGTGGTGTCACCAAATTGATAGGTAATTCTCGTTCCTGCTATCTTATTCATCTCATCAAGGGCAGCTCTAAGTTCCGGTGCCGAGGCTTTCAGCTGCACTTCCTCATAGCAATCCAGTTCTTCTATGGAGAGCTTCGTTTCCATCGTAAGAATTGCTTTACCGATGGCAGCATAAAGCTTTTCCTCCCGTACCTTGGAGCCTGGATTCTCAGGAAGGATTGTGTAGCCGCCTTCCCCATAATCCGATAGAAAGGCATTGGCCGGTGGTATATTGTTCTCTTCCTTCAGACATTCAAATAAACTATAATAAGCCTTCAGTAGAGAATCATCATATGCAAGCATCGTACCAATCCTTAATTCCTGAGATTGAAACAGGAATTTCGGCCATAGGAAGCCGTTCTGTTGATGAAGTAAGTCAACCAGCCCGCCTTCATATACTGTATGTAAATTAATATTGTCACCATAAATTGTATCAGTAACACCATTTCGTCCGAGAATAGTCAATTGATAAGCTTTTACTTGTTTATCAATAGCAGCCTCCGCTTTTTCTATTGACATATTTGAGGTATCAACTCCGTTGATCACCGTATTATTATGAAAATGGTTCTGGTAATAACGTCCAATCATAAAATAAAGCGCAAATAAAGCTAGCAAAAGACCGGCTAGTAGCAGTAACAGCTGCGTCCTTTTCTTTTGTTTTTTAGTGCTTCGCCTTTTATTTTTATGATTATTGGCTACTCCGGCAGACATATTGCACTCCTTTAGTGATACGATATATAAAACTATATTGAGTTTATAATATGAATATGTTGAATCTTAGTCAAAATGTTTACATTTGTCTTAAATTTGTTACATCTGTAAATGATATTCAGCTCTTACCCAGCAATTCCGTAGCTGTCAGGACTTGCAGCTCAGGGCAGACTTAAGCAAAGCATTTGTTAGTAATTAGTCTGAATTATATACCAAATACTCGTTTCACTACCTTTTCAGAAGAATTCCCAGTCTCCCAGGAGCAGTACTTTTCGTATAATTTCTCATATTTTTCCTTATACTCCTGAGCTGTCTGCTCGATATTATGAATCGCTTCCAGGACCTCCTCTGAGGTTAGAAGCATTGGTCCGGGCAATTCTTCCTCGATATCGATATAGAAGCCTCGAAGTACATCACGATATTTATCCAGGTCATACATATAGAATATGATCGGGCGCAGCAGATTACCATAATCAAAGAATACGGAGGAATAGTCTGTGATAAGTACATCAGATATCAGATACAACTCTGCAATATCATCATACTTGCTTACATTAAATGCAAAGTTCTCCAAACCGTCTAAATCAAGATTATCCGCAACATAATAATGGGTCCGCACTAAAATGATGTAATCCTTACTTAGGTTTTCTTTCAGAAGCTTTAGATCCAGTTGGAGTGAAAACTTATATTTACCCTTCGCATAAAACTCATCATCTCTCCATGTGGGAGCATATAGGATTATCTTTTTATCCGTTGGAAGTCTTAATTCCCGCTTTATCAATCCCGCTCGCTCTTCCCTGTCTTTACTATGCAGAATATCATTCCTTGGATAGCCGGTATCAAGCATCACTTTATCAAATAAAAAGCATCTTCTAAATATTTCACCGGAAAATTTATTCGGAGCTATCATATAATCCCAGGCTCTGGACTGATTATAGATCTGTTTTTTGTACATAGCTGAAGCTGATGTAACTTCTTCCTGATCAAAGGCCAATCGCTTAAGCGGAGTTCCATGCCAGGTCTGCAAAAAAATATTCCCTTCCCGTTTTACTACCCATTCCGGCTGTCTGCTGTTGAAAACATAGTATTTGCACCGTGCAAGATAATAGATATATCTGATACTAAAGCGCTTCACCTTAATATGCTTAAACGGAATCTTGGTCCTCTTTTTATCAACTACCCATATAAATTTGAACTTGTCAGGATAATTGCTGGAGATATATTCATAGATATATTTCGGATTGTCCGAATAGTATTTTCCGAAAAAACTTTCACATAGTACCCAATTATCCTTTAATTTCAGCTTTAGAAATAGATATTTATACAGGGTTTTTGCCAGCTCTCTCCTTTTCTTCATTATTTTTTTGAATTTCTTCCAAGCCAAATGCTTTGTAACAGCAGAAATCGATTTATCTATATTACCTACTCTTAATAATTTGTATAATTTTCGTTTATAACCATGATATCGATTGAATCTTTCCGGATTCATCCCTTTTATCAAGAGATGCATTTCCCTGAATTGGCTAATCAGCTCTGCCTCATCAGCATTTCGATACAATCTTGGTGCTACACTTGAGGAATAATAATGAAGCATCTTGTAATCCAGCAACCCGAGTAATTCAGAATCTCTCTTCAAAAATCCGGTTACCAACTTATAGGAAATGATATATTCCATAAAATCCTTGTTGGTAAAGCTTTGGCTCAGGGAAGGAAAATTGATAGGATCGTTATGGCTCCTTTTTACATAAATAGCATCTCTTTGATAAGAATATGTTTCGGCATGCTGTAATAAATAAAACAGAAAAGGATAATCAGAAAGATAAGTCAGCTTCTCATCAAAACGTAATTTATTCTCAGTAATCAAAGACCGCCTGATTAAAATATTTAATACAGAGATATTCTTAATTCCTTTTTTATTGGTTATCAGCAATTTATAAGCTAAAGTCCGATTCATATATAGGATATCATAGGTTGTCGCTACTTCCTCAGTCGGGCTCTCATCACTCATTGGCTCCATACCTTCTGAGAAGGTAGTTGATCTGCTGTCTGCATCACTACCTTCCGATAATATTTCTTCATCGGAATCCATTTCTAAGTCTTCCTTACACTGCTCTATACTTAGTAGGTAGCTACTCCGCTTAAGCCAGGTTTTTTTTATTTTTCCATACACAATATCCGCATCATCCTGCTCGGCGGCTGATGCTAACAGCTCCAGTGTATTATGCTGCAGATAATCATCGCTGTCCAAAAAGTATATATATTCTCCATTTGCAACAGAAAGACCAAGATTTCTAGCTGCGGCCACTCCTGACTTTTCTCCGAGAGAATGAACTTTAATATCCATTTCCTCCTGATATAGCATCAGTATAGGTTCGGGATTTTCTTCGATATGATCATAAACAAGGATAACCTCTATATCTTTATATAATTGATCCTTTAATCCCTGTAACGCATCCTGAAGAAATGCCGTACCTTTGTGAAATGGTATTATTATACTGATTTTCATATGTTTTACCTCTACTTTCAATAATATTAATAAACGTCTCCATGTTCATCAGTCACGTTTATTATATGGTTGAAAGCTTGAAGTAAGCTTGAAAATACAATATGTATCTATATTACTACTTTAAAAACGATCCAGTTATTCTTGCAGCTCACAGAAATTCTTCCGCCATGGCCCTCTACGATTGATTTTGCTATAGCAAGACCAAGGCCGTAATTACCGTTCCCTCTGTTTCTTGCTTTATTCGACCGGTAAAACCTTTCAAAAATAAGCTTCCGCTCCTGAATAGGAATTTCTTTTCCTGTATTGGATATAGTAAGTACGCTTTTATCGAGCACCTGCTTTAGCGTCACTAGAATAGTTCCATTCGCTTCGGTATGATTTATGGCATTATCAATCAAAATGGCAGTCAGCTGTCCGAGTTTTGTCCCGTCTCCGGTGACATAAATCCCATTCTCAATCTGCATACTCAGTTGTATTTGCTTTTCATAGGTAATACTTTCAAAGGGTAGGACACTTCCGAGAACAACCTCACTAAAATTGATCCTGGTATGTAAATCGATCCCCTCCCCGGATTCAATGGCTGCCAGTTGCAGCAGGTCATTAATTAGTTTATTCATCATCTGTGTCTCATCCTGGATATACCCCAGCCATTTATTATCACCGATCTCTCGTTGCAGTGCATCCGCATTCGCTGATATCACGGCAACAGGGGTCTTCATCTCATGGCTGGCATCAGAAATAAACCGCTTCTGCTTAGCAAAGGCTGTCTGAAGCGGAGAAACCAACCATCTAGACATCCAGATGGAAGCTACCAGGAATAGCATCAAACCAAGAATTCCAAAAATCAGGATTTCATTAAGCAGTGATTTGAGATAGCTGTTCTGTACTTCATCATTGGAGAATGCTACATAAGTTCCGCTGGCTCTTCTACTATAATAATAAGAGAAATTTTGATACTTTCCCTTGTGTTTTTCTTCCTGTGAGAGTGTTTTTGCCAAACTTCCCAATTGTTCATCCGTATAGCCGGAGCTGTAGTTATTATAAACTTTCAGAATCGTACCTTCATTGTTAATGTATACCAAATAGTATTGGGATAATCTATAATTATCATTGCCTTGCCGTGGTCTAGTCAGTACTTCAAAACCATCCTTACTGCTAAGTTTTAGAAGCATATAATTAGTATTCTCCCTGCTTTTCCACGAACTGGTGATATAGATTGATGTCAATATACAGGTAAGCAGCACTGATAGAACGCACATAATTACAATAATAATCTTAATACGGAATTTTCTAAACATCTATGCTTTCTCCAATCTGTAACCGACACCCCGCACCGCTTTAATTAACGTATTAGACTCGATGAAAGATAATTTTTTACGTGTAAAGGATATATAGACTTCTACAGTATTATACTCGGCATTGTTTTCATAACCCCAAATCTTAAGATTGAGCTGTTCCTTTGTTAATATCTGCCCCTGATGAAGCATAAGACTTTCCAATATTTGCAGCTCCTTATGGGAAATCTCCAGAGTTTTTCCGGAAGTAACGCACTTAATGATGCCTTGTAAAAGATTAAGTTCTAAGTCATGAAAGGCAAGAATATCCTCCCGAAGTTCACTCTGCCTCCGGCATAATGCCCTCAGACGAGCAAGCAGCTCTTCCGTATCAAAGGGTTTGGTCAGATAATCATCCGCTCCGATATCCAGTCCCGTTATCATATCTGATTTGGAACATTTTGCAGTCAAAATCATAACTGGTGTAGTTATCTTCTCCTTCCGAAGCTTTTCGATCACCTCAAGACCATTCAGTCCAGGAAGCATCACATCAATTATGATGGTATCATAAATTGCAGATAAGGCGGCATAATATCCGCTTTCTCCATCGTAATAAATATCGACAATATAATTTTCTCTTTTCAGGATGGCAATCAAGGAATCGGCCATCCTATGTTCATCCTCAATCAAAAGTACACGCAAAATATCACCTTCAATTTCAATCTGCTTATTTCATAATAAAGGTCTGTTTTGTCAAAGTTATGGTAAAAATCAATAAAGTTAGACGCATAGTAAAAAAGCTGTCTCTAGATGAAACAGCTTTTCTTCTATATAATGGATTTTCTTATTTTTGTCAGACTACTATTCTGCCTGCAGCGTCTGATTGATAATGTTTATCATAATATCCTTTGTCATCATTCCCGGGACATATCCGAAAATATTACCCTCCTTATCAATCATGAAGGTTGTGGGAAAAGCAGAAATATTATACTGATTCAGTATTTCTCCTGTCTCATCAAACAACGTAGGGAAGGTATATTCATTGTCTTTTAGGAAGGCTATGATTTCCTTCTCGCTCACGTCCGAATTATTAGGATATTCTGAACTTGATGGGTTAGTGATTCCAAGAATAATGAGGTCATCCTGATTTAAATTATATTCCTGGTACAGCTCCTCAATATCGGGCATCTCCTTCTTACAAGGCGGGCACCAGGTTGCCCAGAAGTTGATAAATACTACCTTTCCCTTGTAATCCGATAGCGTATGCTCTTCACCATATTGATCAGTCAGCGTAAAGTCAAAGGCCGGAATAGTTTTATTGTTTACGCTGTCTGCATTGTCTTTTGACGATTCATTATGATCTCCGTTCTGACGCTGCTCCTCTGGCGTCTGCTCCTCTGGCGTCTGCTCCTCTGCCGTCTGCTCCTTGACTGTCTGCTCCTCTGCCGTCTGCTCCTTGGCTGTCTCCTCCTGCTGAGCTGTACCCTGATTATTTCCGTTAAATGAATTCAGATATCCGGACAAATTGTTCATCCAGCCTGTAAAAATCATAATACCGATTATGATTAACAGGATACCACCTGCTTTAATTGTATACTTTAGCAGCTTCTGTTTTGCCTTCAGAAAGTTTAAGACCTGAGTTGTAAACAATCCCAGCAGAAGGAATGGAATTAGAAAGCCTGCCGCATAAACAAGTACCAGAAGATTTCCTGCCAGTACTGTCGAAGCACCGGAAGCCATAATTAATACTGAGGACAGCATCGGTCCGATACAGGGGGTCCAGGCAAAGCTGAAGGTAAATCCCATAACAAGTGCCACAAGCGGATTCATCCTACGCTCTGTCAGATTAAGATGTAGCTTCCTCTCTTTCTGCAAAAAGGAAAAATCAAGTATCCCAAGCTGAAATAAGCCCAGTACTATAATAATTACGCCACCTATTCTGGTAAACAACAGCTTATTTTCACTGAAAAAGCTGCCAAGCGTCGTAAAGGACAACCCTAATATGAAAAAGGCAAATGAGATACCCAGAGTAAAGAATACCGTATTCAGAAATACTCTGCCTCTGTCATAAACAATCGTTCCATTCTCCAATTTCTTTTTTCCGTTGCCTGCCAGATAGCTCATATAAACCGGGATGAGCGGTATGACACAGGGAGAAAAAAAGGATAATACCCCTTCCAGAAATACCAGAACAAAGCTAACACTGTTTGAAGCAATTAATCCTTCCATCACTTCTTCCTTCCTTTAGAATTTATTGCAGCATAGACATGATAGCCTGTTTAGACTTTGCTCCCACACTGCTCTGTACGATTTTTCCATTCTTCATAACCAAAAGGGTCGGTATGCTCATAACCCGAAAATTCCGTGCCAGCTCCGGCTCCTCATCCACATTGATTTTACCCACCTTGGCATTGCTGACCTCATCTGAAATTTGCTCCACAATCGGACCCACCATCCTGCAGGGTCCGCACCAGGGAGCCCAGAAATCCAGCAGTACCGGTTTATCAGAATTGATTACCTCCTGTTCAAAATTATTCTTTGTGATTTTTAATACGCTCATGCTCTATTCTCCTCTCATAATATAATAGATGATTTTCTGTTTTCTATAACATCATTATAACGATTATGAAAATATATTCTGTGATAACGTCACATATTTACATCTGTTGTTAAATAACAACCGAATACGTAATCAGAGGTTCTAAAATTGAACATGTACCTAGGATGTAATAATTCCACTATATCATAAGTTGGGTAATGTAAAATCCTTATACCTAATATACGGTCCTACTCAATGGCGACCACCGTGTTGGAAGCGGTACCGGTCGAATACGTAAAGGTAATGGAATCCCCCACATCATATTTTATTATAGACAGGAAATCACTGACCAGGATATCAAAAATCTGATCATTGTTGCGCAATAAAATGAGATAATGTGTATTTCCATCAATGACACAATCGGAGATCTTTGCAATGGTACCTTTGATCTTCGGCAGCTTTGATGTATCTGTGACATTGATACCGCTGGATTTCATTAATGCCAGGTAGGTCTTTTCGCACTCATTCACAGTATCTCCGATGGCTACAATCTGATATTGTGCAATATTGACCATAGCATATTTTTTCACCAATCCCGCCGCATCCTTCAGTGCCAGAAAATACGTAGGTTCTCCTCCCGTATTCAAGAGCAAGGGAAAGGTTGCTTTGTAACCGAGATGCTGTACCTGACCTTCTGCGGAAGCCATGGCAGAGAACTCTTCTGCACCAGATATGGAATAATACCTGGTCTCAGCGGTCCTCTGATTCATTAGTACGAAGCCTACATTGGACTCATCGGAGCCAACAGAGGTAACACCGGTATATACCCATACATCATCCTCCATAGCAATATAATTGTATCCGTCCGTGGTCTGCAGAGCATCCTTCTGCCCAAATCTGGAATTCCAGTAGCCATGCCTTAATGTACCGTAATAGTCATACAGGGATATCAGCAGCTCCGCCGAGTATGCCCTATCAACCCAGGTCGGAACCTCCGATATCGAATAATCAGTGATATCTCCATTAACTGCGTTGACGATCACTACCCGGCCGATAGTCTGACCGCCGAATAAGCCGATGGTATATTTTTTTACGGGACAGATCCAGCAAGGTATACCGTTATCATCTATTTCAAAATTGATACTGTCAAAGACATAGGTAGGAAAATGGAAACGCAGATAGCGGTTGATATTCCTTCCAAAATGCTCGGATTCTGAATACATCATACCCTCTGCCAGCTTTACTAACTCTACGTTTTGGGTAGTCATATCTATTCTTATATATGCAGGGATACCCTTGGAACGGTTGGTGAGCCATTTGAAGATACTTCCGTATTTCAGCGGTGTCACTCTTACCGGAACTCCCTGATAGTTGATCTGAGTATAATTCGAGCTCACTTCAAACTGAGATACATATTCTGCGATACTTCCCATCTTTCTTGAGCCAAGCAAAATTGCAGAATCCTTATCCAGTATGGGTATTTCCTTATATGAAATCTCCTTGATGTCCTCCGAAAAATCTCGATCAGTAATTGTAAGAAGCTTCTGATATTTCTTCGCATTGACAATTGGTGAGGATAAAATTCCCCCAATTATGAAAATTACTATCATACCGCCGGTGATACAGCCAAGCAGGATGAACAACAGCTTAGCCGGGGTCTTTTTTTCCAGGCTCATGTTTTTTTTGTAACTTGCTGCAATACCCGCTATTACTGTCAGAGCAATAAGTGCAATCAGGATGAACCACCAGAAGCCAGGAGAATGGATATTCAATGCCGGAAGAGCATTGTAATAATAGATGAAGCCCACAAAGCATAAAATAAGAACTGTTATAAGTATTTTTAAAAACTTTCTCACTAAATTACCTCCTCAGTAATCGCTTTCATATAATGATTTCTTATGATCGGAAGTTGCTAATATAATTGTACAATAAAATAATAGTATTCTCAATCATAATGTACCAATCAGCAGGAACACATGCTGTAATGTACTAAAAGAGCCCCTGTCTGTCGGTTTTTACTCCGACAGGAGGAGCTTCTTTCTTTGGGGAGGCTTCTATGCTAAAAAGTTATTCTGAGAATAGAGGGGTGGATAAATATCTCTCGCCGGTATCGGGAAGGACAACAACGATCGTCTTTCCTTTATTTTCGGGACGCTTAGCCAGCTCTGTCGCAGCCCATAATGCAGCTCCGGAGGAGATTCCTACCAATAGACCTTCTGTTTTGGATAATTCTCTGCCTGTTGCAAATGCATCTTCATTTTTAACTCTGATGATTTCATCATATACCTTGGTATTCAGTACCTGAGGGACAAATCCTGCTCCAATACCCTGGATTTTATGAGGCCCTGCTTTTCCTTCGGATAAAACCGGGGAGTCATCAGGTTCTACAGCTACAACCTTTACCTCAGGTTTCTGAAATTTTAAAAACTCTCCGGTACCTGTTATTGTTCCACCGGTACCAACACCTGCCACCAGAATATCCACCTTGCCCTCGGTATCCTCCCAAATCTCCGGTCCGGTGGTTGTTCTATGCACCGTAGGATTGGCAGGATTATCGAACTGACCCGGAACAAAGGAATTCGGAATTTCTTCTGCAAGCTCATTGGCTCTGGCAATTGCTCCCTTCATACCTTTTGCTCCTTCCGTCAGTACGAGCTCTGCACCATAAGCCTTCAATAAATTTCTTCTTTCAACACTCATCGTCTCAGGCATGGTGAGAATTAAGCGGTATCCTCTGGCTGCCGCGATGGAGGCAAGACCTATACCAGTATTTCCACTGGTAGGTTCAATGATTACAGAGCCCTTCTTTAAAACCCCTTTTTGTTCCGCATCATCAATCATTGCTTTTGCTATTCTGTCCTTCACGCTTCCCGCAGGATTATAATATTCCAGCTTGGCAATTACTGTTGCTCCAAGCTCCTTCTTTTGTTCATAATTAGATAATTCGAGCAGTGGTGTCTTACCAACCAATTCTGTTAAGCTTTTATAAATTTTTGCCATACTTTATATCCTCCTTAAATAATATTTATCATATATGTTTTATATGTATAATAGTACGTTTTGAAGATAATGTCAATAGTAAAATTAAATAAATTTATTGTATATCGTTTTATTAGACAAAACATATATAATTTATATGCTATTGACATTTATCATAACTTACTATATATTATTTATTACATATAATAAAAGTATGAAATGAGGTGATTATCTGTGAGATTATCAGCTAAGGGTCGTTATGCACTGGCTGCAACTACCAATATGGCTCAGAACAATGGCAGTAACGAATATATCACTTTGATCAGTATTTCTGAAAAGCTTGGTATCTCTAAAATATATCTGGAGCAAGTATTTTCCTTGTTGAAGCATGGTGGGATTGTTAATTCCATTAAGGGCTCACAGGGAGGCTACCAATTATCCAGGATTCCGAAACAGATTTCTGTTTTTGACATCCTCTCCGCAGTAGAGACCTCTATGTTTGAATTAGCAGAGGATACGGTTAAGGAAAAAGCTCCCGACATCGAGACCGCTCTGAACCGTATGATTTATGCCCCTCTTGATTTGAGCATTAAGACAGCACTTCAAAATATCACGCTGTATGATCTGGTTGCAGAAACAGAAAAATATAATCCTGATCAAGGATTTATGTTCTTCATATAAGACAGGAAAACCCAGGTAAGCATTCCACTATTACCGTTACTTTGAAGAAACGATGTGATAATATTTGATTTTATTTAGGAAAATTCTACTACTAGATATAATAATCAATATTATCCATCGTTTCTCTGGTATTCTTATTAAATATAATCATACACACTCTTCCGTCCTTTTTCCCCTAATGCATAATTGCCTGAACCTTCGCTATTCCGTATCTCATGCCTAGCTTTACGCGTTAAACAGTGAAGTAGGGCCGCAGTCATATTCTGTTGATTGATAGCTTAACGGATTTTTCATGTATTATTCTCTCCTGTCATTAGCTTTATGACAATTTCTGAACACTTCACCAATTCTTCTATCTGTGTGTATTCATTACAGGAATGCACCTGATTCATCCCGCAGGCCATGACAATACCTGCAATCCCGTGACGATGGAAGTTATTATTATCACTACCCCCAAAGGTCGCAATATATTCCGTACTGTATAAAAGCTCGTTGCATGCCCTCTCAAACCTTCTTACCACTGGATGTTCTTTCGCTACCTTATAGGCCAGACAGCCATACTCCGTAACGAACTCCATGCCTGCATGATATAATGACGCCGTATTCTTTAGGACTTCTTCTATCCTTGCGGACTCTGATATGGCCTTTTCATGCTTCAGACTACGTACCTCACCCTTTAGGATACAATACTCAGAAACAATATTCCTTGCCTTCCCACCTTCAATCAGACCAATGTTCACCGTAGTATCCTCATCAATTCTACCCTGTTTGATTTTAGTAATCGCTTCAGCAGCAATTGCGATCGCATTAATTCCTCTCTCAGGATCAAAGCCTGCATGGGATGCTTTTCCCTTCAACGTAGCTGTAAAAGATACCAGCGTCGGGGCCGAAAGAGCTGCGGTGCCCACTTGCCCGGATAAATCCAACACATAAGCCTCTTTAGACTTTATGGTAGAAAAATCAAATACTTCACTACCACGGATATATACTTCCTCGGCGATCGTAAATAATACTTCAATGCTTCGATGTGGCAACCCCTGTTCTTTGATTACTCTGACTGCTTCCAGAATTGAGATAATTCCGGACAGATCATCTGCGCCGAGTACAGTACTTCCATCACTCGTAATGGTTCCATCCTCTTGTATCACTGCCTTTTTCCTTCGTCCCGGTCCAACAGTATCCATATGTGCGGAAAAAAGCAATGGATCACCTATCTGTGTTCCTTCCAGATATCCATAGATATTACCACAGTTTCCACCGTAGTATTTTCCTGCATCATCCTCCTTCACAGAAAACCCAAGCTCAACCAACTTTATTTTAAGTAAATCAGCCAGCTCTCTTTCCCCAAAGGATAAAGAATCTATTTCTACAAGACGGCAGAATTCCTCTAATATCCTTATTTTATTAACCATGGCAACCTCCATACGTGATATCTTACCTATAGAGTATAACACAACAATCTAAAACATGCTTATGATTTTATGAACATCCATAACCCCCAAAGGCTCATCCGGAAGGTTCAGAATACCGATATTCCGGAGTAGATGCCTGTTTCTATTGTGCTGCCTTATTCAGTGCCTGCTCCAGGTCAAAGATCAAATCTGTAGCATCCTCAATACCGACGGAAATTCTGATCTGATCCGGAGTAATTCCGACCTCCAATAATTCCTCTTCTGTCAGCTGAGAATGTGTCGTGGTTGCAGGATGAATTACCAGAGATTTCGCGTCAGCTACATTGGCTAGTAAGGAGAATATCTCAAGATTATCGATGAACTTCTTCGCTGTTTCTATTCCTCCCTTTATACCAAAGGTAAATATGGCACCTGCACCCCTCGGCAGATATTTCTGTGCCAAAGCGTTATATTTGTTGTCCTTTAGTCCGGGATAATTAACCCAGTTGACTAAAGGATGCTTTACCAAAAATTCTACGATCTTCTCAGTATTTGATACATGTCTTTCTACACGTAGAGATAGTGTCTCTAACCCCTGAAGCAGCAGAAAAGAATTAAATGGACTGATTGAGGCACCGGTATCTCTGAGAAGCTGCACTCTTGCCTTAAGAACAAAAGCTGCAGCTCCAACATCCTTTGCATAATTAATGCCGTGATAACTGGGATCCGGC
Source organism: Bacillota bacterium (assembly GCA_023415635.1). Taxonomy (GTDB): domain Bacteria; phylum Bacillota; class Clostridia; order Lachnospirales; family Lachnospiraceae; genus Mobilitalea. Next base: position 118,323 of record JAEZJV010000040.1, read on the forward strand.
TCGGTAAGACCCGGGAATTTGCCGCTACCAATCCAGTCAAACTTACCGGAATCAACGATTACCCCTCCGATAGAGGTTCCGTGTCCTCCGATAAATTTGGTGGCTGAATGCACTACGATATCTGCTCCATATTCAATAGGACGAATTAAATATGGCGTTCCAAAGGTATTATCAATGATCAAAGGCAGCTTATTCTCATGCACTATTCGTGCAACAGCCTCCAGATCAATCAGATTGATTCCGGGATTGCCTATGGTCTCAACAAATACTGCTTTCGTCTTATCGGTAATTGCCTTTCTGAAGTTCTCCGGATCGTCAGGATTAACAAAGGTTGTTGTAATGCCATATTTCGGAAGGGTGTGATTAAAGAGATTATATGTGCCCCCATATATAGTGCTTGCTGACACAATTTCATCCCCGGCTCCGGCAATATTAAGAATGGAATAGGTAATTGCTGCTGACCCGGATGCAACTGCCAAAGCTGCAACACCGCCCTCCAGTGCTGCTATCCTCTGCTCAAATACATCGTTCGTCGGATTCATAATTCTGGTATAAATGTTGCCTGCTTCCTTCAGTCCAAACAGATTAGCTGCATGCTCGGTATTATTGAATACATAAGAAGTCGTCTGATAAATCGGAACTGCTCTTGAGCCTGTTGTAGGATCTGCTTTCTGTCCTGCATGTACCTGTAATGTGTCGAATTTTAATTGACGTTCACTCATCTTTTTCTCCTTTTTTATTATGATATGATTAATTTGATTTGTAACCCTTGTTTTGATATCGAAAATCTTATTTGATTATTTATTTCCGAATATAATTGATAATCGAACGTTATTCGCAGCCTACGTTACCCAAGATAATTATAATGGAGTCTACCGGATTTGAACCGATACTCTAGGTTTTGCAGACCCTTGCTTTACCCTTTAGCCAAGACTCCAAAATTAAAATCATTATAAATCTTATCCTATTGATTAAAAGCTCTTTCTGAAAATAAAGGCTTTCTTTCCGGAAAGAGCTTTTTCTAATCTATACCACGAAATGTGTTTTCTTCAGCTATCCTGTCCTACTGCTAGAAGATCGGAACAACTGCTCCTTGATAGGTAGCATCTATATATTGCTTGACCACATCACTCTGCAATGCGGTAATCAATGCCTTAATGTCCTCTCTTCCTTCATTACCTGACTTGACTGCAACAATATTGCCATAGGTCTGTGCTGCAACGGATTCCTTATCCTCCACAGCAATAGCATCCTCTGCTACGTTTAATCCGGCTTCAATGGCATAGTTGCCATTGATTACTGCCAGCTCTACGTCCGGTAAAGAACGTGCGATCTGTGCCGCCTCCAGCTCTACAATTTCTATATTCTTAGGGTTTCCGGCAATATCATTTTTTGTTGCATTTAAGCCTATTCCTTCCTTCAGAGTAATGATCCCTTGGGCCTCCAATAATAGGAGCGCTCGTGCTTCGTTTGTTGCATCATTGGGAACCGCAATCAGTGATCCACTCTTCAATTCATCAATACTTGCAATTTTTCCGGGATATATTCCGAAGGGTTCATAATGGATGGACCCGACGGATATCAGCTCTGTGCCGTTTTCTTCATTATACTGATCTAAGTAGGGCTGATGCTGAAAATAATTTGCATCTAAGTCACCATTATCAAGCGCCACATTTGGTTGCACATAATCTTGATAAACAACGATCTTTAGTTCATATCCTCCTTCTTTAAGAATTGGCTTGATCTGTTCAAGAATCTCTGCATGCGGAGTTGAACTTGCGCCAACAGTAATAGTTTTAATCTCCTTAGGTTCTGCAGTCGGAGCTGTCGTGGCAGCATTAGGTGCCTCAGTTACTACTGACTTTGCTTTCTCTGTTGGCGTTGCTGCCTGATCACTGCCGGTTGTAGCATCCTTACCGGAGCATCCGGTCAATAGAGCTCCTGCTAAGGCAAGTATCGTAATTACTGTGATTAATTTTTTCATCTTTCCTTCCTCCTTAAGATAAATTCTTATTCCCATTCATATTTTTCATATATTTTTTCTATGTTTTGGATAATATCATACTATTTCAGGTATGTCAATATGTTTTTATTATAGATTTTATTATCTACAAGTAAATTTGTTAAGATGAAATTTATTATGGAACGACAACGTACTAAATGCCTCTTCGTTTCTAACAGGGAATATTTCATCAACGATATCTTAATTGAAAACCTCAGGTATAAGGTTAGCACCTAAAACCTAAATCTGTAAGGTCCGAGCGTTCCGTCCTATAATAGCCAAAATCATGGGGCTTGCTCTGCCCGAACATTCACATGAAAGCCAATGGGGTATCGTACTGGAAGGCCAGATCGAATTTGATATTTACGAGCTCATCGGTATCCCCGTTACATTAATGAAAGTACATAGAAAAGGCAGCCGAAACCGGCTGCCTTCTAATTCGACTATGCTCACAAGTAAAGCTTTCAACTGTCTACTACAAGGGGGTACCTCATATAATGGGACTTTTATTTAAAACAAACCTCTGATCAGGTTAGTACCTGCTATCAGTGTACCAATTGTGGCACCTAAATTTGCCATGAACATCACAAAAACAGTTTTAAGTAAACGGTTTGAGTAAAAACCTTTGAATGAAAAAATGTCGTCCTGCACATTTTGGACATCCTTGACTGTCGGCTTTTTTATAAAAGCCTCTGCTAATCCTGCAAACCATCCGCAAGCCAGCAGTGGATGTAAGGTTGTCAAAGGTGCCGTAATAAAGGCGGTAAGAATACTAAGAGGATGAGCGAGGGACAGCGTAGTAAATACAGCAGCTAATATACCTGTCCATAAAACCCATACAGATAACTGCTGTAAGCCTGTTTCTATATTAATAACAAAGGAATACAAGAGCAGTCCCGTAATTAATACCGGAATAATCCACCCTGCAAGCTTAGAAAAACTGCTTTTTGGAGGAACCGTGGAGATCTGATTAATATCCCGATCAATGAACAGTTCTTTCTTTATACCTGGTACATGCCCGCCGCCTAATATCGCAACTACCTTATTACCAGGTGCAGACTTAATCTTAGCTGCCAGATACTGGTCTCGTTCACTGATCAGAATTTCTCCGATTTTAGGGAACTCCTTTTTTAATCCTGTCATAGCAGCTTCCAGCATATCCTCTTCCAGCATCTCCTGTAATTCAACATTGGTGATATCGGCATCCTCCTCCGAGGTAAAAAGAAGGCTTCCAATTAATTTGGCTTTATCCCAGAGATTCAACTCCCTCCAGATACGAAGAAACGTTACCTGGATACTGCGGTCTGCCAGCACCAGAGTTGCACCAATCTCCTTCGCACTTTCCATTCCCTGTATCATCTCACCTCCAACAAGAGTATTCAGCTTTAAGGCCATCTTTTTCTGATAGGAGCTAAGAAAAAGATTCGCTATCATAAAACCAACCTTTTTCGCTTTAATGACCTTGATTAAATCTGTCTCTTCCCATGCCTTCGGTTTGATTACGTTCTGATACCGGTCTTCGTCCAGCTCAATGCAGACACTATCCGGCTGTTCCTCTTCAATCACTTTTTTTACAAGCTCGGCACTGTCCTTTGATACATGTGCTGTTGCAATCAGGATAATTTCCTTATCCATATACTCTATCTTAGTTACATTATCTTCACCCATTTTAGCCCTCCGTAAATCGGGATTATAATTTTAGTAATCGGATTTGATATGCATATCTCATAATTTACTCTTACTAATAAAGAGAATTATATAACATTATGCCAAAGCACTCAACTGTTTTATATCATTCGATTGATAAAGATTATGTTTACTGCTCATACTTAAAATAGCTAACTTGGCATGTGCATAAAAACAGACCCAAGACAGGGTAGTATTCCCCTCTCAGGTCTGTATAGTTGAGCCCTGATGACCAGATCCTTTAACCTATTGATATGTAAAATAAAAAATAATTACAGTTACTTCAGAGCCGATACATATTCAGAATAGCTGATACCTGTATATTTTTTAAAGCAGCGTCCAAAGTAGTTCGGGTCAGGGATACCTACAGCATTGGCAGTACAGAACATCTTTTTACTTGTTACGGTTAGCTCAATTGCCCGCTCCATTCTACACTTATTAAGAAACTCGACAAAGCTCTTTCCAGTTTCCTGCTTAAATTTACGGCTAAGGTAACTCGGATTAAAACCAAAATGCTGTGCAACAGAGGTGAGATTGATGTTAGAATCAGTAAAATTATTGCTTATATACAGCATGATTTGCTCGATATCAGTGGGAGTAATGTCCCTTGCAATCGCCTGCGTATGTGCTTGGTGTGAATCGAGTTTCTCTTTTATTCTGGTTAACACCTCGGTCACCTCGTGACGAACAAACGGCTTAAGCATATACTCTACCACCGGCAGACGAACACACTGGCGTGCATACTCAAAATCATCAAATCCTGTCAAGATAATTATCACCAGGTCTGTATATCGTTCCGTTGCAATCCGTGTGAATTCAATCCCATTCATAAAAGGCATGGAGATATCAACAAATACAATATCTGGACGTAACTCATCAATGGTGTTAATTGCTTCTATGCCGCTCGCCGCCTCGCCCACCACTTCCATTTCGAGTGCCTTCCAATCTATGGATGCCTGTAGTAGCCTACGAGCAGACATCTCGTCATCAATAATCATAACTCGGTACATTATTCTTCCACCTCTGATTCCGTCTCCCTCATCATGGGAAGGCATATCTCAATTAACGTATATTCACCCGGTTCACTGGATATCTGTACTACATTGTCGCTGTCATTATAATAGCGTAGCCGAGTAATGGTGCCCCGTAGGCCGAAGCCTGACAGTACCTTTACGTCATCCTCCTGGCTTGTCTCCAATACGTTCTTTATCTGTTCGGCGCTCATACCAACGCCGGAATCATATATCGTTATATGTAAATTATCCTCTTCCATGCGGGTAGTGATGCGAATAACACACTTTTCTCCCTTGAGACGCACTCCATGATAGATGCAGTTTTCCACAAGTGGTTGAAGAATTAGCTTAGGTATCATACAATCGAGTGTGGCATTGTCAATAATATATTCATCCTCAAATATATCTCCATACCGCAGTTTTTGCAGGGAGAGGTAATCCTTCGTAATGCGCAGCTCACGCTTTAGCGGAATCTCGTGATCACCCTTACTAAGGAAATTACGATAAAAGCTTCCTAGTGTTTCCAATGCATCCTGTACTTTGTATGCATTCTCCTGTACTGCCATATAGCTGATAGTTTCCAGTGAATTATAGAGGAAATGTGGCTTTATCTGCTCTTGAAGTACACGCATCTCTGACCTTTGTACATTCTTTTCATCCTCCAGCAGGCGATTGAACAGCTCGTTCAGATATTCTATCATACTGTTATAGCTTTCAGCCAATCTACCAATTTCATTATTAGGCATTTCGGCATCAATCTTCTTAAGCCACCCTGATGACCTCGTACGCTCCATAGCAGTACTCAGGTTTCCGATAGGGCGCGCAATATTTACTGTAATAAACCATGCACAAACAAATGCCGACAGAATAAATGCTGTCAAAGTGATCAATAGCGCATAAATAATATCCCGTGGTAGTGGATCTGCACCCTTGGCACTTGCACACAAAACCACCAATGGCTTTACTGCCATCTTACCGGTCAGAGTCTTCCTCTCCCCATCTAAGAGTAAGTTCTTATATATCATACTATCGCTATAATATTCGTTATTATATAATGCGCTGATCTCACTGTTCCCACAAAGAAGTGTACCATATCTATCAAGTATACACATGCCGCTGGAATTCTGTAATGCAAGTGTATCATCAAAAACACTGCTTGAGATGTTCATGATAAGTATACCCAAAAGCTTTTGTGAATTAATATCATATATTGCACGTGACATCGTAAGAAACGGTTTACTGTTTTTCTTAATAATCGTGCCGTTACCATTAATCGAAATAACCGGGGTACCACGCGCATCTAAAATGATAGAACGTTCTACGCTGTCTAAATTGACAAAATATACACCTTGTCCTGTACTGACATACTCTCCCTCGTTACGAAAGATATAAACCGAATCGATATTGCTATACAAATATTGTATTTCATATATACCTCTTCGTGCCTCATATATCGTATCTCTATCTAGTTCCTTCGCTCTTAAAAAGCTCACGACTTTATTATTAACCATGATCAGACGTGATAAATAGTTGTAGTTCACCAAGCTAGCTCTGATGGAGGATACCACATTGTTAACCGCCGTTTCCGATGTTCTTATATTGAAATCCTCTTCTGTTTTTTTGGTTATAATAGTAGTTGCTATCATAAACATCATACAGAAAAATAACAACAGAATAATAAGCATTAGCAGGGTCGTTTGCTGGAGCGACATATAATTATCGCGTTTTAATCTTTTGCCGCCATACCTCATATTTACACCTCAATCACGTAAATTTGCGTTAATGGTATCCTTTACCTGTTCTTTTCACACGTTATCGTATCACATCTGATCCTTATTTTCAACCCGACAATCCGATATTCGGCTACGCTCCGATAATCAAGAAAAAACGATCTTCGAATCCTCTCCTCATAAATAAAAAAGGGGGTTCGGACTCTGTAATGTAGAAACTACCTAACAGAGTTCGAAACCCATATGAAATAATATTAATTTATCACTAACCCTTTATTGCTCCAGCAATGAAGCTCTCTTGTATCTTCTTGCTAAAGAACGCATAGAATATGAGTGTCGGGAATGTTGCTAAAACCAACGCCGCACCAATAGGACCCCAATCCGTCGTATACTGGCCGGATAGTGCCTGTATTCCGACAGGCAGCGTTCTACGTGCAGCACCACTAACAAAGTTATTCGCAAACATCAACTCGTTCCAGCACTGCAGGAATGTGTAAATAGACACTGTTGCCACAGCCGGCTTCATCAGCGGTACTATAATTCGGAAGAAAATACCCCATGTACCGGAACCATCGATACATGCTGCTTCATCAAGATCCATGGGTAATTCTTGCATAAAACCTGTGCAAATGAGTATACCCATTGCCAATGAAAAGGCTGCATAGGGAATAATAAGCGCTGCATAGGTATTAAGCAAACTCAACTTTGAAAGGGTGACATAGATAGGCACGAGTGCTGCATGGATAGGAATTGTTAATCCAAGCATAAAAAAGCTGTTCATTCGCTTCCTTCCCTTCCAAATAAATCTTGTAAGGGCAAAGGTCGCCATAAGTGAAATGAGCATAACTATTGCAATGGTCACAACTGCAACAATGATACTGTTGGTAAAATATCTTCCAATATTTCCTACTTTCAATGCTCTTTCATAGTTTGACCATAGCCACTCCTGTGGAAGGCCGGCAACGTTATCACCAAATATTTCCGCATTACTCTTGAGCGAGAAGGTAAACATCCAGTAGACAGGGAACAGGTTAAGAAATGCCCAGAATATAAATAATACGTATACCCAAATCTCTTTTCCCTTTCCCTGAGTCTTAGAGTGATTATATTGATTGTTATTACCTTGGTTCATGTCATCAACCCTCCTTTTCCTTGAATATGCGGCTAATTATCAATGCAAATGCAAAGCACAAAATAATGAGAAGGAAAGCTATCGTACTGCCCATACCATATCTGTTACGCAGGAACAACATACTTATCATCAGTGTACTGGGCACCTCTGTTGCGTGTAACGGTCCGCCATTTGTCAATACATAAATTAAGTCAAAAGACTTAAGGGAGCCTGTAACCGCGAAGATTGTACTTATCTTTAGTATAGGCTTAATGTACGGCAAAACAATATAACGGTTTACCTGGCCCTCTCTTGCTCCATCAATCATTGCTGCCTCACGATACTCGAGGGGAACACTCTTAATACCTGCAAACATTAAAAGCATATGATAACCGACATACTGCCATAAAATAGGAACGAATGCAGCTCCGAGTGCGGTACTTTTATCTCCAAGCCAAATCTTTGCCAGATTATCCAAACCAAGAGATCTCAGCGCTACATTAAGTATGCCGTAGGATGGATTGTATATCTTTAACCAGAGCTGACCGATAACAACAGTTGAAATAAGAACGGGTATAAAATAAATTGAAAGAAAACCTCGTTCACCTTTTCTTCCCTTACCGAGAAGTAGTGCAAGACCTAACGCAATCGGCAACTGAACTAATACGGAAAGCAGTGCTAAAAGCAACGAATTTCCGAGAGCCTTCAAAAAACCTATTGAGTTGCTGGTAAACAGTTCCTTATAATTTTCTAATCCAATGAAAGTCATTTTTCCAAAGCCATTCCAATCAAATAAGCTGTAGTAGCCCGATACAAATATCGGTGCAACAAGAATGGCAATAAAAAGCAGCAGCGCAGGGAGAATAAAAAGAATAATTGTAAATTTATTGCTATATAGTTTTCTCATCTTGTTTCCTTCCCTATTAGACAAGAAGCGGCCCCCAGATGATTTTGATCCAAACAATCGTTGGGAAACCGCTTCTTTCTTAGTAGAATCAGAACCTTACTATTTCATGGTTCTCACTCATGTTTTTTAAATTATCAAGTACTTCCCAATTATTTAATGTCTTTAACAAGACCATCAACAAATTGCTTACCATCGATAGCAGAAGAATAAATCTGGCTTACATAATCAAGATAAATGTTTGCTGTATCAGCAGGCATTGCATTGTCACCAAAAGGAACTAACTGGCTTGAGTTAGCAACAATAGCAGCAACAGACTGTGTCAAAGGATTGATTGCTGAATAGTCACCATTGGGATCCTGTGTCCATGCAGGAAGTCCATTACCATCAAGGTAACCATACTTACAGATGTTTTTAGCAATTTCAAATGCACTATCTGCAGCTACAGCAGCATTAGGAGAACTAGCTGCAACAGCAAGTCCATCAGTAGGTCCACCAATAAGCTCGCCTAACTTAGACTTTGTAGAGTCGATAACAGGGAACTCAGCAACCTGAACCTTATCTGTCAGACCAGCGTTAGCAAAGTCTGCACAGTTCCATGTACCATTGATATAGAAAGCGTACTTTCCTGCGATGAAGTTAGCTTTAACTTCGTCATTAGAAAGTGCAATACCTTCCGGATCAAAATATTTCTTGTTAATCATCTCCTGGAAGAGACCAACTGCCTTAACTACATCATCGTTAGCCCATGAAGCTTTTCCAGTGAAGATATCATTCATAGCAGGAGCACCAGCGGTCTTCTCAATAATGGACTCAAGGTACTCGGTTACACACCAGGTTTCTTTACCTGAACAGCCAAAAGGAATAATTCCCTTAGCAACAAGAGCGTCACAGCAAGCAATCAACTCTTCGTATGTTCCAGGAACCTTATCAAAGCCTGCTTGCTTAAGAAGTTCCATATTGGAGAACATAGCAACGATGTTCATTGTGATCGGTGCGGCATATACCTTACCGTCATAGGTAACGTTACCCATCATTACTTCAGGTAATTCAGCAGCATACTTAGCATATGCATCATCTGAACAATAAACACGGCCAGCATCAACAAAGTCACCTAAGAAAGCACATCCCCATGTGTAGAAGATATCAGGCAATTCGTTTGCAGCAACAGCAGCCTTAATCTTTGTCTTGTATTCCTGATTCTGGGTAGCTTCCCAAGTAAGGTTGATTTCCGGATGAGCTGCCTGGAAATCAGCGATACCAGCTTCATATGCATGACGATTGGAATCGCTCTCTACAGCTATACACCACATAGTGAGATCAATAGGCTCAGCGGTGCTTGCAGCAGGTGTTTCGGTTGCTTCAGCAGCAGGTGCTTCGGTTGCAGCAGGTGCATCATTTGATGAAGATGAATCGCTAGCAGATTTTCCGCATGCAACGAGAGATACGAGCATCCCCATAGCCAGCAGTAACGCAATAACTTTTTTCATAATTCTCCTCCTCAGAAAATTTTTTTTATTTATGTTAACGTGATATGACCTGTAATAGCTTTGATGCATCCGGTTTTATTCCGTATGTCAGTCAAGTCAAAATCACATTTCCATACTTAATTTTTGTCGCCCGTTCTAACCATGCGCCATGGATATTCAATTTGCAGCTCATTTCCTTCTAATTTGAAGTAACAAACAGTGTCCTCAAATTGATCATTATAAACAAGCTTAAAGGTTGAATTCTCATCATCTACAGTATAATAGCCTGGAAAATAGCCGTCTTCCAAGAATGTTCCCTTGTCAGTAAATGAGTAAGACCAGTTTTTTTCTGCGCACGACCATTCGCCTACCAGACTCTCCGGTAAGCCCTCCCCACTAAAGGTATAAGTATTGTTACTATATAGATACATCCCCTCGTCATCAGATAAATAACGAAGCTTTGTTATCTTACCGTCCTTATCCTTAAGCCTAATAAACTGATTGTCAAATTCAAAGGAATAGTCCTTGCCTTCATACTGTGCAGTACCATCTTCATTAAATACTGCGATTGCCGTTTCTCTATCGTGTATATAAGCCCAGCTTCCGCATATCTCCGGTGCTTCATTTGATATAGCAGCGTCCTTTTCATTCTTACCGCATGCTGTCATCAACAGTAGTATGAACACGAAAGCGAAAAAAGTGCAGATATTTTTATTAGATCTCATATAATTACCTCGTTTGCTTTTCATTATATAATTATCCATCTAGGACATAAATATAATTTTTTTACTTTTATAAGCATTATTTTTACCTATTGTATTATTTGTTTTCTTTTATGTCCACCTCAATACAGTAATATCCACAACATTCTTCCGCACTTTAATTTACATAGTCATATAATACACCTATTTATTTCCTATTGCAATATTTTAATCTATAATTTCATACTTTCTATCTCCTGCCATTATCATTTCCATATTTCAGAAATTATTAAGCTGTCTATCGTATGATGAATGATTTCACTTTTATCTCTGCGACCCTCATCCGTGTAGCTTTCGGCATTTAATTTACCCATAAATTCCCTTCCATATACAAGTATTATTATTCTTTCATAAATAAATATAGGCTTCTTTAAGAAAAGCAGAGGCTATTTCGGTTTGTGAATAATTATCCATAAATTTCTCCTTAACACCATGATTTATCTGTTATGTACCTTATGTGCTGTAATTATAGTAAAGCTATATGCATTTACCGTTAATTCATAATTATCTATTTTTACATACCAGTTCTTGCCTTTCCTAACCACGAAAGCATCTGTGCATTGTATCTTTTTTCTGCACCAGCTAACTACATCCTCTACATCTAAAGATAAATTTTTCTTAATTCGCATAATGCCTAAGTCAGTTGTATGTAACTTATCTAAATTAAGAAGTAGCTCATTTTGAAAGTTAAGTTCCATATATTTGCACCTTTCTACTTATATTTGATCAAATAATATCATAAACAATTTCTTCCAAGGCACGGTTGCTATAAATCTGACCGAAGCTACCGATGCGAATTTTGAGGATGTAGTGATATATTCCGAAATAGACGTAAAATCATATATTATTCATTACTGCCTGCTGCCCACATTGAAAACATAATGATTAATAATTGCACCGTGAGGTATTAATAATTACACAGACAATGTATTAATACACTATATCAGTTTTAACCAAATTTCCATGCTTGTAGTATCAGGGGCATGGCTTGCATATCGCTCCGCACAAAATACATCAGTACGCAATTTATGATTTGGTAACCATGTTTTGTAAATATACTGCTGTGCTTTGTAAAGAGCATCCATAACAAGAGCCTCAAAACACTCAGCTTCAAGGGAACAAACGATATACTCTCCCACCGGTAGTTCCCAGTTCATAAAACCGTTTGGTACTTCTCTCTGCTTGGATTTTACACCTGCAAAATAGCTAAAATACCCTTCCTCTAAGCATGGATATGCCACACCAATCTCCTCGTTATCAGCTGAAAATTCCAGTATTGAGATTTTTAGTTCATGGAAACTCCGCCAAAGAGTATCCAACGGGTCAACCCCCGATTCTGTTCCCAGTCCTTCAATAAAATGAACCGGTATGTCTTTTTTAATACCTGTAAAATAGATGGACTCCGTAATTTGCTGACGATTTATTTCCAGAACTATTCCGTCAGTGATTAAAGGTACTCCTTCGTCAATCAGAGTATAATGAAGTAAAAGCTCTGACTTCGTCATTCGGTTTAATGCTACCGGATTCCTGCGATAATCATCTGGGGTCATCCCAAAAGTCTCTTTAAATGTGCGGGTGAAGTGTTCATGCGAGGAAAATCCAAGGTCTAAGGCTATATCTAAAATACGCTTATCCTTTTGGAGCAAGGTTTCGGTTGCCTTTGCCATACGACGAAGTTTTATATATTCGGCAACCGGTTTTTTTATCAGTCGACTAAACAGTCGTTGATAATAAAAAGGCGACAACGAAGCCATTTTGGCAAGATTATCAATATTAATTTCCTGACTCAGATGACCTTCAATATATTCTATGGTCTGTTGAATTTGTTCCCATGCGTGCATCTATAAGCACCTCCTTCAAATAAAGTATACCATAATAGAGTGATATACCGCTTGACTGTGAATGCCTTTCTTTGATTCATAGTAATTTTCCAATGTATCCTTATTATTTGACATTCTACATTAAACCTCATATTTCCACAATTACATTTTGTAATATTTCCTAATATTGTAATACTATCAAAGTTTGTTGTAAAACTACCTAACAATTCTACGAATCACAAAAGCGCCCTACCATTTTTACATGATAGGGTGCCATATTACTATTTCTTCGCTATTATTCATTACAGTATAACCGAAGTCAAACCATTGATAAACGTTGAAATTTCAATATTATTTATTGTTCAACACGGCCTTGTGCATAGCAGCACAAGCCGTCTTCCATAAATGAAAAAAGAGGACTTTCGTCCTCCTTTTCCATTTATTAGTTTATATCAATTATTTATTGTTTAGCACAGCTTGTGCTGCTGCGGTTCAGTGGTGAGTATTGAATTAATCCAGTTGGTATAAATTAACTTTCTAAACCGATTGTCCAGTTTTTCTTATATTCTTCCTCACAACGCTTAGCGGTAGGGGTTACACAGCATCCACCCTTCGATGTACAAAGAAGCTCATGCGGCATACCCCTTCCTACTCTGTCAAGGGCTTGCACCATCTCGTGATAGGGTATTACAGCCTTAGAGCCTGCAAGTGCAAGATCCGCATATACCACTGCCATACAGGAGGCCGCAATTACTCGGCTGAAGCATGGTGCCTCAAATCCTCCGATAACAGGGTCACAGGGTAGTCCGATAAATACCTGTAAAGCCAGTGACGCAGCATTATCAATCTGATATCCATCCCCTCCGCACATACTGACAATAGCCGCTGCCCCCATAGCACAGCATATACCGCATTCTCCTCCGCACCCTACAACTTCTCCGGTTGGACTGGTATGAGTATACGCAATCGCTCCAATGCCTGCAGCAACAAATAATCCCTGCAACAGTTCATCCTCACTGTAGCCATAGGTTTCCTTTATCGAATAGAGCGCAGAAAACAAATAGCCTCCTCCGGTACCCATTGGCCCAGGTACAATCGGTATTCCTTTTGTTTTTTGATTTACTCCAATTGTACGTTTAATCACTTTGCCCATGACAGGACCACTAAGTACATCTGATTTTTTTTGGTAATCACTCCATATACCACTGTCATGTCGTTCAAACAAAGCTGCTTCTTTCCTGGCGGGCGTTTCATATGCAGCATTAATCTGCCTATATAAGATAGTTCTCAAATTCTTCATATAATCAAGTATTTTGTCTTCGGTCCATAACGATGAGGACTTTTCATATTCTATGGCAGCCTGACCCATGCTGATACCACGCTCAGAAGCTAATATTTGCCATTCTGACACACTTTGAAACAACTGTTTTTGTCTCTTGCTTTGTGAAATAACGGGAAGAATTGGTTCCAGAAGTTCAACTTTAGCATCAGGAAGCAACTCTCTAATGCGTTCTTTATCCGGACGTTCACTGGATTTGTAATAGAAGAGAGTTCCATCCTCAGTCGTAATTTTTTCACTCTCCAAAAAGCCATCGATTAATTGAATGAGACCTTGATTCTGAGTGCCCGATATTGTAGCAAATATTAACAGGACATAAGTATCTCCCACCATATTGACTTCAAAACCATTCAGCTTCTTGATACAAACCATTCCTCCTCCGGTAGAATCACCAACAAGCTCTATCTCTTTATTATTTTCACCCCTTAATATGATTTTAATAGCATTAAGATGGCTACTCTCCTTCATTTCATCAAATACGAAGCTGTATTGCAGTTCTTTCCTTGCAGCAATTTCATATGCATGATATATTTGCTCATCCTCCGGACTAATTCCCAGAACTCCGGCAAGCATACCTTTATCTTCATTCATGATACCGAAGGTCCCCGCAAAGGAGCCTTCGGTATCCATTATGAAAATTGCTTCTTGTGGTGACTCTCCAAGAAAGGATCTGGCCAGTAAACCGATTCTACAAGGTGCCGCCATATGCGAACTTGAGCCTGGTTGCATAATTGGACCCAATACATCATTAAATAAATCAGGATAAGTTTCTATCATTTTTCAATCTCTGCCTTCCTACAATATCCTTTCTGTGCTGCACAGGTGCATTCTATATCAGCACTCGCTTTCATAAACGATTTCACCGCCCACCATTGTAAAAAGCACCCTAGTATCGGCAATGCTCTCGATCGGTACGGAGAATATATCGGTGTCAAGTAAAACAAGATCAGCTAATAAACCAGTTTTTATTCTACCGAAACGGTTTTCATCAAAATTGGCATATGCCGTTCCTGCAGTATATGCATCCACCGCAGTATAAACATCAACACATTCTTCAGGGAAATATCCATATCTTGTCACAGCAGCTGCAATATTCTCTATAGGATTCATTGATTCCACCGGACTGTCTGTACCGTATGCCGTTCTGATACCCAGTTGTTCCATCGTCCTCCATGCATAAGATGTAGATGCAAGTTCATGACCTACTCGACTCTCTATGATATGACGGTCACTATTTAGAAATATTGGTTGTATCAATGCCAAGATATTATTCGCAGCCATACGTGTGAGCAGCGGTATATCAGTTATCTGGCTATGTATCACGCCATGGCGTAACGGATTGCTTCTGGTAGTAGTGACAGCTTCATAGCTGGAAACCACATGATCGACCGCACCATCACCAATGGCATGTGTAGCAACCTGAATTCCGTTATCAGCAGCTTTTTTTACATACCTATTCAGAACTTCAGGAGAGAGTACCTGTATTCCTCTCGATTTCGGTTCATCTTGATAAGGTTTACGAAGTAATGCTGTTTTGGAACCAAGCGAACCATCTGCAAATAGTTTCAAAGGACCGAATTTAAGCAGCCCCGGAATTAGTTGACTACCAGTGCGATAACCCTTGTCTATGTATTCGTCTAAATGCTTTTCTTGGTCTATCGCACACTGCTCCGTTATTCTGATGCTAAGCTTCTTATTCTGATATAATTCTGTAAAAATTCTTACAAACTTATCTACATCCCCGCCCCTTACATCATTGCTGGCAACCGCTGTGATGCCGCTTGCTAATGCATTTTGCACGGCATAGCGGATATGTTCAAGTGTCTCTGTTTCTGACTCTTGCGGAATTGCATTCCAAACAGGCTCGGCTTCTTTTTCGCGTAGTATCCCGCTGTGACCATGCGAATCTATACCAGCTCGCTCAAGTGCCAGTGAATTACAGCAGATAACATGTCCACATCGACGACTTAGGACCACCGCATATTCTGTTGAAATGCGATCCAGGTCTTTACGAGTGGGATAACGTCCCAGTTTATTATCATCCCAGCCCATTCCTGTAATAAATGCGTTTTGGGAAGGGTTTAACGCTGCTATGGTATCTTTGCCTTGTATGATTAACTCCTCAATTGATGATACATCTGCATGAACTGTTTTAGCCTCTCTGCCCGTCATCGCCAAATGCTGGTGACAATCATGAAAACCCGGAAGAAGCAGCTTCCCCTGTGCGTCTATATGCTCGGTGCCGGCGGAAGCAGCAGCAAGCATTTCATCATTTGATCCAATAGCTGCAATATAACTACCCTTGATCAATACAGCCTCGGCAAATGTTTCACGCGCCAGATAAACTTTTGCATTATAAATTAGTTTTGCCATCAGTTTTTAAGAACATTCTTAAAATTAACATTACCTGCTGATATTGCCGTATCAAGCTTTAGGCCGGTATATTTATTATTAAGAACATTTTGTGAATTAGGATACTGCACAAAGATATATGGTACCTCATCTGATATAATATCAAGTGCTTGAAATAGCTTATTGTTTCGCTCATTCTCCTCTAGCAAAAGCTTTTCTTCATTAATCAGTGCCGTAACTTTATCATTTTTATAATCTGCAATATTGGTAGCTCCGGGCAGATAGATTGGTTCTATTACACCTCCGATATCCGAGAAGTCAGCCCACCAGCTACCTACTAAAATATCATAATCACGATGACCTTCTGCATCTAGAACTTCTCCAAAATAGTACTTGTCATGCTCTTCATTTGATACCTTAACAATCTTAAGATCAATATTCAAAGGCTTTAATGCTTCCTGAACAAACAAGGCAATATCATT
This sequence comes from Bacillota bacterium, assembly GCA_023415635.1. Taxonomy (GTDB): domain Bacteria; phylum Bacillota; class Clostridia; order Lachnospirales; family Lachnospiraceae; genus Mobilitalea. The sequence continues at coordinate 134,992 of JAEZJV010000040.1, forward strand.
ATATCGAGAAGATTCATTCACTACAATGCTAGCTGAAAAACCATTCGGATAGGCAGATTGTGCAATCAGCTCCTTCGCTTTATCAAGATCATATTTATATACGGGAGCACTTGCCAAATAGTCCTTCCACTGATCCGGATGTGCTCCATAAAGCGCTTCACTCTGAGGCAGAACAGTTCCGGGCGTTCCTGAATTCCCAATCACATTCTCCTGTAATGAATTCAATTCCAAGGCATAATAGACTGCTTTACGTACCTTAACGTCGTTGAACGGTGCACGCTGATTATTAAGTGCCAGGAAAGTTACACCAAAGCCGGGGAAATTGTTAACGCTAAGATTTTTATCGTTTTGAAGCTCACTTAAAAGCTCAAGCGGCGGGCTTGAGGTATAGTCAATTTCCCCGTTCTTCAATGCAGTGACAAGCGTTGTATCATCAGAAATTATTTTATATTCAATCTCATCCGGAGCTTTGCTCAGGTCGCCATTCCAATAATTTTTATTCTTTTTAAGGATGATTTTCTGTCCGCTAGTCCAGCTATCATACACATAGGGGCCACTACCGAGAATACCGCCAGATTCCTTTCCGAAATCTTCCTTGTGCTTCTCATAATAGGCTTTACTAATGACATAGCCTGCAGATGAAGCCAGAACGTACTGCCAGCTGTTTGAGGGCTCGCTCAATTTTATCGTCACCTGATTATCTCCCGTTTTTTCAATTGACTCAACGGAACTGTACATCCACTGCATGTACGCTCCTCCATTGGGGTCAGCAATACGCTTAAGAGAAAAGACCACATCATCCACGGTTAGCGGTGTACCATCAGAAAATTTAACATCGTCACGAATTGTGTAGACAAATGTTTTATTATCGGTGCTTTCCCATTGGGATGCGATGTTCGGTATCAGATTATCCTTATCATCATAAGTAAGCAACGGTTCTGCGATCTGCGAAACTACAATACTTGTGTTTGGATCATAGCTTACCGCCGGATCAAGTCCTGCGATATCTCCGGTAATCCCAACAGTAAAATTATATTTGCCCGATGAGGATGTGGATTCTGTACCTCCTGAGCAGCCTAAAAGAGTTGTGATGGTAAGTACCATAGTTACAATGAATACAATAATTTTTTTCATAATAAATTCCTTTCTTTATTATATATTTTCCGGCGTCTGAAAACGCCGCACCCCGGCATAAATTAGGATAATTCTTATATTTTAAAGCTAGTTGCTGCCTTACATAGATGGCAGGCAACATAATGGCCATCAGCAACCTGAGTAAGAGTCGGACTTTCAATTGCACAAATATCAATTGAACTTTGACACCTAGTGCGGAATCGGCATCCGGTAAGTGTTTCGTCTGAGTTTGTCAAATCTCCCTTCAAAGCTATTGTCTGCCGAGTAGTAAGTGAAGGCACTGATGCAATGAGTGCTATTGTGTATGGATGAAGTGCCTCAGTGAACAGATTATCAGTTTGGGCAATCTCAACTATATTTCCCAGATACATCACGCCTACCCGGTCACATAAGTATTCTATCACTGTAATATCATGCGATATAAAAAGCATGGTCATGGAAATACGCTCACGAAGGTCACTTAAAAGATTTAATAATTGTGCCTGTACCGAGACGTCGAGTGCGGAAACAGGCTCATCAGCCACAATAAATGTGGGATTTGTCATAAGAGCACGAGCGATGGCAAGCCGCTGCAATTGTCCTCCGGAAAGCTCTCGTGGCCCCCTAGACAATACATCCTCCGACAAATTGATGTAGGATAACAGTTCCTTGATACGCACCGATGTTTGATCTCTATTCATACCATAATATCTTCCCACTTCTGTAAGGGCTTGTCCTAGTCGCTTTTTCGGGTTAAATGATGCATAGGGATTCTGAAAAACCATTTGCATCAATTTTCGCAAATGTAAGAATTCTCGGTTTTTCATGGCGGTTATGTCTTGTCCCTCAAAAATAATCTGCCCTTTTGTTGGTGTAATCAGGCGCATAATCAGACGCCCTAAGGTAGATTTTCCGCACCCACTTTCACCAACCAAACCGAATATTTCTCCACGGTTAATGGATAAAGAAATGTCGTCCACAGCCTTCAATGTATGCTTATGGTCTATTGAATAGTGCTTACTTAATGCTTGAATTTCAATCACTGTGTCCAAGCTATATCCCTCCCCTCATGTCAGCAGCGCTGAAAGCATGATGACATTGCACTACGTGATCTCCGAAAGATTGTAAGGAGGGAGCCTTCTCACAGAGTACGTCTGCAAATTTACATCGTGGTAAAAACGGACAGCATTTCGCTTTTTCATAAAGTTGAGGTGGACTTCCAGAAAGAGCATTCAATCGCTTTTCCAGCGCTTTTCCTCGCGGAATACAATCGATCAATGCTTTTGTATAGGGATGCATTGGGGATGTCAGTAACTCCTTGGTATTGGCTGTTTCGATAATTCTTCCGGCATACATTACCGATACGCGGTCGCAAATTTGTGAGACCACACCAAAATTGTGCGTTACCAGTAATACTGACATTGCATATTCTTGCTGCAAATCCTTTATCAGTGATAATATCTGGGCTTGAATCGTAACATCCAGTGCAGTGGTAGGTTCGTCTGCGATTACCAGCTTAGGTCTGCAGGCAATTGCCTGTGCAATCATTACTCGTTGCTGCATACCACCGGATAACTCAAACGGATATTGTTTCGCTCGCTTTTCCGCGGGCAGCAGACCCACGTGTTCGAGTAATGATAACACCTGTTTTTGAAGTTCATCTTTTGGTATATTATTATGATTACTAATTGCGCCCCCTAATTGTGCACCTATCGTTTTAAGCGGTGATAACGAAGTCATAGGCTCCTGAAAAATCATAGAGATTTCTTTCCCGCGTAGCTGTCGCATATCTCTTTCTGAATGTTGTGATATATCCGTGCCGTTATAACATATACTACCACCGACCCGAGACCGTTTTTTGTCCAGCAAGTGCATTATGCTCTTTGCTGTTATACTCTTGCCACATCCACTCTCACCAACAATTCCGTGAATTTCACCCCGACCTACTTCAAGGTCAACACCATCCAGTACATAAACGATTCCACGCGCAGTCATAAGGTCAACCGAAAGATTTTTAATTTGTAATAAATTATCCAAGCTATTTCACCCCTTTCAAGCGTTTGAATGAGGGTAACGCTTGTTCTGCAGGATCTAAATATTGTTGTACTCCATCACAGAAGATATTAATTGTCAGCACAACTATAATAATAACAACGCCTGGTGCTAGTGCCAGTCTTGGTGCTTTTAATAGAAAGCTACGACCTTCATCTAACATAGCACCCCAGTCAGCTGTCGGAGGCTGAACGCCAAGTCCAAGAAAACTAAGTCCTGCAAGACTTAGGATAGCGTATCCAATATCCAATGCAAATTGAACTAAAATAGTTGGTATACAATTGGGTAATATATGGCGAAATATTATGTATGGGGATGAAAATCCAATGGACCTTGCCGCCTCCACATATGTCTTGTTTATTTCTACAAGTGTAAGTGAACGCACAAGTCGTACCAGCATCGGTACAAACGCAACACCAAGTGCAATAATTGCACTGCTTAACCCGCGTCCAAGTGCCGCCACAAATACAAGTGCCAGCAGTAGGGATGGAAAAGCAAGAAGAACATCACAGGCACGCCCGATAATCGTATCCATCCATCCTCGATAATATCCGGATAGCAGACCTAACGGAATACCAAACAATGCAGAAATCCCCACAACACCAAGAGCGCTGACGAGTGTTACTCGACCCCCGTACAAAAGACGTGTAAGCAAGTCTCGCCCCATCTTATCCGTTCCGAGTAAATGTGCTTTTGATGGTCCCGACAATGCCTCAGACAGATTTTGTCCACTCATATTATAAGGAGAAATTACGGGAGCGAGCAGACATGAAATAATAATAGCTGCCAGTATTATTCCGCCAATCTTCACAGATAACTGTATCTTTACACTCGTTTTAGTTTTCACTATGTTCCACTCCTTTCCACCTTTATTCGTGGGTCAAGCAACGTGTATAGAATATCAACAATTAAATTAATCAGTAAAAACAAGGTGATAAGTAATATAACGATGCACTGAACCATCGGATAATCAGACGTCTTGATTCCCTCCACCAACAAATCACCTACACCACCTAATGCAAATACGTTCTCTACCATTACAGCACCCACAATCATACCGCCCAACTCCATACCTCCAATCGTAATAATTGGTATCAATGCGCTTTTTAAGCAATGATGAATCACGATGCGCCAATAAGGAGTTCCCTTTGCAACCTCTGTCCGTGCGTAATCTGCCTGAAGCTCACCTATCATGTGGCTACGCGTGATACGCCCCATTAAGGAGAGCATTCCTGTGCCAAGTGCAATAGACGGCATCGCAAGATAATGCAGATTATCTACAAAGTTTTCTCCCACACCAAATGAAGGAAACCATTTCAATGTCAGCGAGAATACCAGAATCAGCATAATAGCCAGCAGGAATGATGGAGTAGATGCACAAAGCACAAGAAATGCCGATAGAGCACGATCTATCATCGAATGCTTTTTAACAGCGCATAATATCCCTATACCTATAGAAAACAGGAAAGCATACAGAAAACTCATGGCCACAAGCTGTAGCGTCGTAGGTAGGCGCTTTGCTAATAAATCGCTGATCGGTTGCTGGTACTTAAAACTGTCAGGAAACTTTCCCCTGAGCATGCCACCAATCCAAATGAAATACTGTTCGCGAAGGGGCTTGTCCAGATGGAACTCACTGATTAACGCCTGTCGGCTTTCGATACTTATTTTTCGTGTTCCGATAAGGGATGTGATGGGGTCAGCAGCGGTTGTCCGCACCAATAAAAAAATAAGTATTGAGGCAACGAACAATATTGGAATTATTGCAAGTATGCGCTTAACAATAAAACGAGTCAATTAATCACCTTCTTTACCATACTTTTACTTTTGTATTTCTTAACAATCGTCCTTTAATCATATGAGTTCTTACAAAGTTTAGGATTTCATGATAATCGAGATATTATTTCATTGTATTCATATCTGTTTAATATGTTTTACAGTCTAGCATATTATTAGCGTAAAATCAAGTAATATTTTCCATAATAAATTTGTGCTGAGTATTATAATTAACTTGCTCCCTGAAAATGTAGTTCAATCTTAATGATAAAAATATCATGTTATACCCCAGAAAGCACAGCTAACTGACATTCTTCCTGAAGCCGATATTCAACCTACTTTATATCCTTCCAGTCCTTAATGACCCAGCTAAAGAAGGCTCTAAACAAGAACCGGCTGGAATACAGGATGAAGTTCTTCTCCCGAAAAAAGATGCTGATTATTGATGAGATCGGATATCTTCCGATCGATCCGGATGCTGCCAACTTGTTTTTCCAGATAATAGCAAGGCTTATGATAAGCATTGTACTATCATAACTACAAACTCGCCCTTTTCAAAATGGGGAGAGATCTTCTTATTTTCTTAGACTTCCTGCCACTTTCACCACAAAAAAACTCCCCAGAACCGTTACAGTTTTGGGGAGCATTCTATGCTATTTGTAGTTTTCTTAACTGTTAGTAAAGCGATAGCTCTACTTGTTATTCAACACGGCCTGTGCTGCCCTGAATTAAAACATAGTGATGAATTTTTAACCATCATAGATTTTCTCATTTATTGTCAGTAATAATTCTTGAATCTATATTGTAATAAAGTTTCCATAGATTATTCTGCATTTTCCAAAGCGATATGACATGAAAAACTCCACCTAAATCAGATGTTTCTGATAATTCAGTTTTTACATCAATAACATAATGTATCTGAACAGCCTCTTTACTTGAAAAAATAACTTCTTCATTTTTTTTACATATCCATTAATATAAAAATCCTTAATATATTCTGCATATTCGGCTCCAAGACATCTATATCCACCGCATATCATAATAGCATCATCAGCAACCAGCTCTTTATATGCTGCAACATCTCTATTACTTGCTGCTTTCCACAAATCTTGTTCTTTTTCAAATATAAGTTCTTCACTGTTCTTATAAATCATCTTTATTCCTCCCAATTGTTTATATGCTCCATTCTAATTTCTATCAGTTATTTATAATCGGAATCCATATTTCAAATCTGAAACCTTCATCCCTTTTATTATCTCCATATTTAAAGCACTCAATTTCCATTGTCCCTCCATGAGTATATTTTATCGAAGGCAACCATTCACTGTATATTTTCCTCCATACTTCTCCTATCGCTATTCCTACAGGACCCTTCCACTCAAATATTGCCCACTTTGATTTAGGAACTGTATATACTTCCATGCCATCTGGAACTTCTTGCTCCGAAAAAGCTGCTATTGCATAATCAACTGTTTCATTATCATTTACATGTAGAAACCCCTGTACTCCGCTTATATCTCCATCAGCAAGCTCTGCTATTCTATTATGCCTACCATCCGAATAAAGCTGATTCCAAAATGTATTAACATCTAGTTCATTGTTTTCAGGTGCTCTAAAATGACTAACAAGACCAATAATGCGCATTTCATCATGAGATTCAATTCTATATGTAATCTCTTTTTCACCTGATACTGAAATTTTAAATGACATCGGCTGATACGTCTTTAAGGCTCCTTTTTCTTTTCTGGCTTCCGATGGACTTACTCCGTGCACATTCCGGAAAGCTCGTGAAAAAGAATCTGCGGATTCATAACCATATTTACTGCCATATCCAATATCCCTTTACCACTATCCACTAATTCTGAGGCAGCTAAAGTCATTCTTCGCCTTCTTACATATTCAGATAGTGTTACACCTGCTATACCAGAAAATATCCTTTGAATATAAAACCATGAATAACCTGATATTTTAGTAATTTCATAATAATCAATTTTACTCTCCAAGTGGTCTTCTATATACTCAATAACTTCATTCATCTTCATCAAATCATTCATTATGAACCCCTCTCTATATTAATACAATTCTTATTTTTTAGTCCTACTTTTTATGCACTCTTTAGTCGTAGTGAATCACTCTGCCAAAACTAAATATCCGCTCACGTTTGACTTTAACTTCCTTCATTGCTTTTACTGAAAATCAATATACAATAAAACTAAATATATTAAGATAATTATCCAATATATAATTATTTTTGTCTATTTCGAATACAAAAAAACACCCTACCACTTTTCAATGCTAGGGTGTCAATAAATAGTTCTTATTCGTTATTCTATACAGTCTATACAAGTCAGACGAATGAAAAACGTTGAAATCTTAACGAAAATTAGTAGTTCAAATCTGCCTGATGCTTAGCAGTACAAGCCGTAAAACTTGTGTTATTTTAGAAAACCCAACTATTCTAAACAATATTGCTCCTTTCATTCTATTAATTTTATGTTTTCTTTTAACAACCTCTCTTTTGTTTTACTAAATCTTTTAAAGTTTCTTATTCCAATACATTTCAGTAGAACCTCGACAGAGTATCCTAATCTGGCAGCATCTATAGCTGTTGATGCCACGCAACAATTCCCATCAATTCCAACAACCTCTATATGACTTATCTCATAGGACTTTAACAAAGAGGAAAATTCTAAGTTCGAAAATACACTTGACCTGTCCTTTTCAATAATAAAATCTGATTCTACTAATAGTCCTTGTACCAAATCTGAAACATAAAGACCACTCCTCAGTGTTTTCTTATTTTTCACATATATTATGATGTGATTATTCTGTTTCGCATATGAAGTTCTCTTATTAATATTATTAATTAATCCTTCTGAATCATAACCATATTTATTATTCATACCTATATAATCTTCTTGCATATCTATAATAAAGAGTGCTGTCCTTTTATGCATCATATTAGTATTCCTTCTTTCCAATTATTCATTAATAATATCAAATTAAATCATCTAATGATTAATTTATACTTAAATAAAATTTTACAATGACGGCTTACAAACGTCAAACATAATTTGGAAAATTCCATACTAACGTAAAAAACCTTCCCTGTACTTTGGTCTGTCCAGGACGGTTTCCAGCTGTTCTATCGGTCAACCACCCTGTGGCAATTGCCTTTTCTAATTCTATTATATCAGATTGAAATCATATCATGAATTAATTCTTTAGTTCAGCAAAAACACCCTACCACATTACATGATAGGGTGTCAATATATATTCCTTATTCGTTATTCAATACAGTCTATCCTATGTCAAACCAGCGAGAAACGTTGAAATCTCAACTATTTTGCCTGATTTAACACTGCCTGGTGCTGAGCAGCACAAGCGGTCTACCATAAGCAAAAAGAGAACCATCAAGGTTCTCTTTTTATTGATTTATATTAATTATTTATTGTTTAATACCGCCTGTGCTGCTGCAAGTCTTGCAATCGGCACACGGAAAGGTGAACAGGATACATAGTTCAGACCTATCTTATGGCAGAATTCAACTGTGGAAGGATCTCCACCGTGCTCACCGCAGATACCAAGCTTAATGTCAGGTCTGGTTGCGCGGCCTTTTTCTGATGCCATCTTTACTAACTGGCCAACGCCTTCCTGATCCAATCTTGCGAACGGATCGGACTCGTAAATCTTGCCCTTGTAGTAAGCATCTAAGAACTTACCGGCATCATCACGAGAGAAACCGAAGGTCATCTGTGTTAAGTCGTTGGTACCATAGGAGAAGAACTCAGCTTCCTCAGCGATTTCATTCGCAAGTAAAGCTGCACGAGGGATTTCGATCATAGTACCTACATGGTACTCGATATCGGAATTCATCTCCTTCTTTACTAATTCTGCTGTCTCAACAACAACGTCCTTAACGAACTTTAACTCTCTCTTCTCGCCTACTAACGGAATCATGATCTCAGGAACGATATTGAAGCCTTTTTCCTTCTTAACTTCGATTGCTGCTTCCATAACCGCTCTGGTCTGCATTTTAGCGATCTCAGGGTAAGTTACGGCAAGACGGCAGCCTCTGTGTCCCATCATCGGGTTGAACTCGTGTAAGGAATCACAGGTAGCTTTTACTTCTTCTACACTAAGACCCATATCCTTTGCTAATGCAACGATATCAGCTTCTTCTGTAGGAACGAATTCATGAAGCGGAGGATCCAGGAAACGGATTGTAACCGGTCTGCCTTCCATAACCTCGTATAGGCCTTTGAAGTCACCCTTCTGGAAAGGAATTAACTCATTTAAAGCTGCTTCTCTTGCTTCTACAGTCTTGCTAAGGATCATCTTTCTGATCTTAGGAATTCTGTCAGCTTCGAAGAACATATGCTCTGTACGGCAAAGACCGATACCTTCTGCGCCGAACTTCACAGCATTCGCTGCATCTACAGGAGTATCAGCATTGGTTCTAACCTTCAGAGTTCTGATTTCATCAGCCCATTTCATTATTCTATCAAAGTTACCGCTGATAGAAGCTTCTACTGTCGGGATATCTCCGATGTAGATGTTACCTGTGGATCCGTCTAGGGAGATGTAGTCACCTTCCTTAACAGTCTGACCACCGATAGTAAATACCTTAGCTTCTTCGTCAATCACGATTTCACCACAACCGGATACACAAGCAGTACCCATACCACGAGCAACTACGGCTGCATGGGAAGTCATACCACCACGAACAGTTAAGATACCTTCAGCTGCATGCATACCCTCGATATCCTCAGGAGAGGTCTCAAGACGAACAAGGATCACTCTTTCGCCCTTATCATGATTATTCTTAGCATCTTCAGCTGTGAAATAAACCTTACCTGCAGCTGCACCCGGAGATGCCGGAAGTGCATTACCAACAGGCTTTGCTGCCTTTAAAGCAGCTGTATCAAAGGTAGGATGAAGTAATTGATCTAAGGACTTAGCTTCAATTCTCTTGATAGCATCTTCCTTAGTGATCTTGCCTTCGTCTACCAAATCACAAGCAATCTTTAAAGCTGCAGGAGCGGTTCTCTTACCGTTACGAGTCTGTAAGAAATAAAGCTTCTTATCCTCGATGGTGAACTCCATATCCTGCATATCTTTATAGTGATTCTCAAGTAAGTTCGCAATTCTCATGAACTCGGCATATGCTTCAGGCATATCCTGCTCAAGCTTAGTGATCGGTTGGGGAGTTCTGATACCGGCAACTACGTCTTCACCCTGAGCATTGATCAGGTACTCACCATAGATCTTAGCTTCACCAGTGGATGGATTACGTGTAAATGCAACACCTGTACCGGAGGTATCACCCATGTTACCAAAAACCATTGCCTGAACATTTACAGCTGTACCCCAATCACCGGGGATGTCGTTCATTCTTCTGTAGTAGATAGCACGAGGATTGTCCCAAGAACGGAATACTGCAGTAACAGCTTCAATTAACTGATCTGCAGGGTTCTGAGGGAACTCTGTACCCTTTTCTGCTTTGTATAATGCTTTAAACTGTGTGATAACATCCTTTAAGTCATCTGCAGTCAAATCTGTATCGAAGTGTACACCCTTCTTCTCTTTGATCTCATCAAGTACTCTCTCAAACTTGGACTTGCTGATTTCCATAACAACATCCGAGAACATCTGGATGAATCTTCTATAAGAATCATATGCAAATCTCGGATTACCTGCCTTCTTAGCGAAGCCTTCAACAGCTGCGTCCGTCAGACCCAAGTTGAGGATTGTGTCCATCATACCAGGCATGGAAGCTCTAGCACCGGAACGAACAGAAACAAGTAAAGGATTCTCTGTGTCACCAAATTTCTTACCCTGTTGCTCTTCAAGAAGCTTTAATGCATCAAAGATCTGAGTCTTTATCTCTTCTCTGATCTGTTTGCCGCTATTATAGTAATCTGTACATGCCTCTGTTGTCACTGTAAAACCTTGGGGAATCGGAAGACCTAAATTAGTCATTTCTGCTAAGTTAGCGCCTTTGCCGCCAAGAAGGTTCTTCATATCTGCCTTACCTTCTTTGAACAAATAAACCCATTTTGCCATATTGTAAGTGCCCTCCTAAAATAATTATATTTACAATTTGTCAATGCCTACTGTTATCTGCTTGAGTGCCAAAAGTACTCCGCAAACCAAACGATGAAACTACTGACAGACGAAAAATTCCGTAGACGCTGTGATACGTCTACGAAACCCATGCTCATTATATTAGCAGTATCATTTTGTTTGCGTAATACTTTTATCACTCAGTCGAACAGTGGCATAACAAATTATAACTCATTGATAGTAATTTTATGCTTGCGATCAACCGAGATAATCTGGCTATCTGATTGTGCAAGCACTTAAGATGAACCGCTTTTCACGGTCTAATCCGCTTACCGTGCACATTATAACACAATAAATCGTAATTCGAAAGAGTTTTTTTCTAAAATTTAAATTTATTCTCAAAATATGTCTTCAACTCTTCAATTTTAATTCTTTCCTGGACCATTGTATCTCTGTCACGGACAGTGACAGCACCATCAGTCTCAGATTCAAAGTCATAGGTAATACAGAACGGTGTACCGATCTCATCCTGTCTGCGGTATCGCTTACCGATATTGCCCCTGTCATCGAACTCACAGTTATAGGTCTTGCATAGCTCCATATAAATCTTCTCTGCAGGTTCAGCCAGCTTTTTGGATAACGGAAGAACACCAATCTTCACGGGTGCGAGTGCAGGATGGAAATGAAGGACCGTACGTACATCGCCCTCTTCCATCTCCTCCTCATCATATGCAGCGCATAAGAATGCAAGAAGAACACGATCGACGCCAAGAGAAGGTTCGATTACATACGGAATATATCTCTTTGCCTTCTCATCATCAAAGTAACTCAAATCTTCCTTGGATACATTCTGATGCTGGGTCAGGTCATAATCGGTACGATCTGCAATTCCCCAAAGCTCACCCCAACCGAAGGGGAATAAAAACTCGATATCTGTGGTTGCTTTGCTGTAGAAGGAAAGCTCTTCCTTATCATGATCTCTGACTCTCATATCCTCTTCCTTTATACCGAGGTTCTTTAACCAGTCAATGCAGAATTGTCTCCAGTAAGCAAACCACTCAAGATCTGTATCGGGTTCGCAGAAGAACTCTAATTCCATCTGCTCAAATTCTCTAATTCTGAAGATAAAGTTTCCCGGTGTAATCTCGTTACGGAAGGATTTACCAATCTGTCCGATACCAAAAGGAATCTTCTTACGGGAAGTTCTCTGTACATTCTTAAAATTAACAAAGATACCCTGTGCGGTCTCAGGTCTGAGGTACACCACATTTTTTGAATCCTCTGTAACACCTTGAAAGGTCTTAAACATCAGGTTGAATTGACGGATGTCGGTAAAATTATGCTTACCGCAGGTAGGGCAGCTTATGTTATGCTCTTCAATATATTTTTTCATCTCTTCCTGAGACCAGGCATCGACGGAGCCCTCCATCTTGATTCCATTCTCCTGGTTATAGTCTTCTATAATCTTATCTGCACGGAAACGCTCATGACATTCCTTGCAGTCCATCAACGGATCGGAAAAACCGCCCAAATGGCCGGAAGCAACCCAGGTCTGGGGATTCATAAGGATAGCACAATCAACACCCACATTATAAGGGTTCTCCTGTATAAATTTTGCCCACCATGCCTTTTTTACATTGTTTTTCAGTTCTACACCAAGATTACCGTAATCCCAGGTATTAGCAAGCCCGCCATAAATCTCCGAACCCGGATATACAAAGCCTCTCGCCTTCGATAATGCTACGATTTTCTCCATTGTCTTTTCCATTTGCACATTCTCCATTCCTATGTTATATATCCTTCACTTTTATTATGGCTTGAACACTACGATGGTCATTCCATCTTCCGCACCCTTGATTGTATTATCCTCTGACAAAACAGCATTTTCAGAATAGTACTTTATCTTACCGTCTACGATGATATCATAGGGTTCTGTCAAGACCAATATCTTATACTTTCCGTTCTGGAGCACCTCCTGTGTGCTTGCCAGCGATCCATCCTTCACATTGATCAGAGTTTCCGGCATGTTCAAAGGGTTCTCTGTAATTCCTCCATTGAAATATGCTGCCGTTACATTGTTAAAATTAGCATATTGTTCCATACCAGTATAGGTCAATAGCATGATGGCTTTGCCACTCTTAAGTCTTACATCATCTATTTTGATTTTCTCAGACCCGGCCTTCTTATTATATTCATCAATCTTTTTGGTTATAAAGTCCTTCAACTCTCCCAGATTATAATAACTTTTATCAAAATCCTCGACGGTTGCTACCTGAAGTACCCCATTTGCTTTCGCAAGTATGGAGTCTGTAGTCACCTCCTCGGTTATAATAAACTTTTCCTCCTTATTGCACCCAGCGGCTCCCAGTATAAGCAGCAACAACATGGTACAAAAAGCAATTTTTTTCATAAAACACTTCCTCCAGCTTAGATTTGGGTTCATATCATTTTAACCTTAAAAAGTAATAATTTCAACAGGAAATTATAAATCTCATAAAGTCTTTAGCATTTCAAGAGATTTGAAATCATGCTCCATATAGCAATCCAGATAGCTTCCGATACAGCGCTCCAACTCTCTCTGTACCTCATCGGTAACCTTGAAGGTATACAGCTTTTCAATTTCTTTAGAAATTATGTATTGCATTGTATAAAGAGCTGAGGTTCCGATGCGGATAGTCCCTTTTGACTGTCTGCCGCAGTTATCACAAAGAAGCCCACCGCTCTGGGTATGAAAATAATATATCGTCGCTGCCTCATCAGCCTTTTGAATTTTCTTACCGCATTTGACACATTCAAAAACCTGTGGTGCTTCTCCGCTCAGAGCAATTATTTTTAAATCATAGATGATTTTAATCAGCGTAGCAGCAATTGTCTTCTTGGCCAAAGCTCTGAGTGTCTGATACAACAGCTTCAGGATTTCCTTTTCATCATTATTCTCTTTGGTCAGATAATCGGTAACCTCACAGAAATAAAAACCATAGCAAAGTCCTTCAAAATCCTCCCGTAATTCTCCAAAATAATTAAGGATATCAGCTGCTATAAGATTATATGCCGTTCTACCCGGATATAAGGAAAACTCCCCGAAGGCGAAGGGCTGACAGCATGCCAATAAGGCGCTGTTCGGTCTTCTGGCGCCTTTGGCAAATGCTGTAATTTTTCCGTTTTCCTTAGTCAGTATGACTAGACGTTTATCATAGTCCCCAACCGGCATGGCCGACAGGACCATTCCCGTCACTGTAGTTGATACCGGCAATCGTTTCACCTTCTTTTATTGCTGCTCCGTATTCCATTGTAAATCCGGAAGTGTCCGTGTCTACTTCTCGCGTACACGCAACGTAATTTAAGTAATCATCAATTCTACCTGTTCTGGCAAAATCCTTCCAATAATCATAATTCTTCATTAATGAGCCCCCTAACCATGATATTATGTTTTATATCAATTAGGTTTCCCATTTCTTGTTCTGTTAAACCGGTAAGAATATACCATCTAAATTTTATTTTTGACATCAAATATTCTTATTGCAAAGCATAAATTGAATTACTCATTTTCTCGATAGCCGAAATTTTTCATTAAAAAATCGCTGTCTCTCCAGTCCTTTTTTACTTTCACCCAAAGCTGTAGATTCACCTTGCAGTCCAAAAGATTCTCAATTTCCTTCCTTGCATGGGTGCCAATCTGCTTCAACATGCTTCCGCTCTTACCGATGATGATGCCTTTATGAGAATCCCTCTCGCAGACAATAGTAGCATCAATATCGATTAATTCACTGCCTTGCTCCTTACCCCTGTCTCTCTCCTTCATACGGTCTATACTGACTGCAATTCCATGGGGAATCTCGTCATTAAGAAGCCTGAGCGCCTTCTCCCTGATTAATTCGGCAACAATCTGCCTCTCCGGTTGGTCGGTAATGGTATCCTCATCATAATACATGGGCCCTTCCTGCATGTATTTGAATATCTGCTCCATCAATGCTTCGGTATTCTCACCCTTCAGTGCCGATACAGGGATGATCTCCGCAAAATGACAAATATCCTTATACGCTGCAATAAAGGATAGTATTTCGTCCTTTTTCACCGTATCAATCTTATTAATAATCAGAAAGACAGGTGTTTTAACCTTCTTCAGCTGTTCTGCAATATGCTGCTCACCTGCGCCGATGAAGGTTGTAGGTTCCACCAGCCATAGTACAATGTCCACTTCTCTCATGGTTCGCTCTGCTACATTTACCATATATTCGCCCAGCTTATTCTTTGCCTTATGGATACCCGGAGTATCCAGAAAGATTACCTGTCCCCGCGCATCCGTATAGACTGTCTGAATCCTGTTACGGGTGGTCTGCGGTTTGTTCGAAGTAATTGCAATCTTCTGTCCTATCAGCCGATTCATCAGGGTGGATTTCCCTACATTCGGTCTTCCAATCAGGGTGACAAAGCCTGACTTAAATTTTGCATTCTGCATTCTATAACCTGTACCTTTCTATTCCTATCTGCTGTATTCACTTCGGACAAGCAATCGGATCATCCTGAGTACTTTTCCGAAGGATTAGACTAATTCATAAGATTCTTGATTTCCTTGAACAGCGTCTTATTCTCATTAATTCTGTTTTCATTACCGATGACACAGATATTATTAGCCACAAGTATTGCAGCAACGATCTTATGGCAGTCGCGAATATCCGCCACTGTGACATTGAGTATCTGATCCCGCTCTCTTTGAAGGTCCTCTTCGGTAATTCCTCCAATATACATACTTAAGGAGCGTTTACCCTTTGCCTGTGGAGTCAGCGGTGTATCCAGAGTACTGAAGGTTCCTATGATATATTTTGTAATGTCTCGTTCATCAGCATCAAAGTTCTTCACATACGCTGCCGCCTTCTCATAAACCTCATTGGTTTCCCTTAAGTTCGGGTCACGATAGGAGGTAAAATAAGCGTCCCCATCTACACCGGAAAAACCGCACATACATCCGTAAGCACCACCCTTGACGCGGATATTGATCCAGAGATAATCATAGCTTAGTATAGTCTTCAGCACCTTTAATGCTCCATGATATTCGTATCCTGCCCTAAGGAAATTTCCGGCCCTGGCCACATACTGAACCTGTAATGCAGTCTTGAAGCCTTCGTTCAAGCAGACCGGTATCAATGCTGAGGTATCATAAGCCTCAAAGAGCTTATGGTCAGCTGCTTCTCTGAGGTCTTTGCAGAAGCTTAGGAATTTATCGCTGAAACGCTCATAGCCTTCCTCATCTGCTGTGATACTGACCATCAGATTCTCTCTGGTAAAAATCATCTGCAGCAGTTCCTTCAGCTTTGCCACGGTATGCTCTGCTCTCTCTGCATAGTTCTCGTTCAAATCCTCAATGAATTTGTAGAAGGTAATACCAGTCGTTATTTCCTTATATAAACCATGCACGGAATAGTAGGACATTGCTCTGTCTACTGCTACGGAATGTCCGGCTGAGTTAAAATGCATCTGAAGCTTAGACTTCATCTCACCGACGATTTCCTTCAACCTCTTCGTATCCGTTAGTCTGGTACGGTGCAGCATCTCTGCAATAAGACGGAACGCTTCCGGCAATTTATCGTACAATACCTTAGTTGAAAATTCAAAAACAGGAAAATAGTGATCCGTATCACCCTTTATGGAAAAGCTCCTCACATTCGTACTGATCCCACCGGTATGGATGTTCACCTCGTTGGAAAGATCCAGATAGGCGTAATTGTCTGTATCAACATAACCGATGGCATAGGATAATAAGGATGCATACGGAAGCAGTTCCTTCGGTATCTCCCTGATATTGAACAGTAATCTCAGATATGCAATTTGATTGGTATATACATTATGGTGAAGGACCTTAATTCCCTGCAGCTCATGCTCTTCATTGGACAGGGGCTCAACCTCCTTCTCAATATCCTCTCTCGTCAGCAGTGGAATAGCTTCCAGTTCCTCCCTGGTAGAGGGAAGCTCCTGATATTCCTTCAGTTCCTTCGTCTCACGGATAATTCTGGTAATATCCTCCCTGCTGAGGTCTTTTTTATAAGCTGCCAGCTTAACCCTTAGCTGCTCCTCCTTTTCGGCATTTAAACCTGCTTTCGGCTTTAGGATAACCATACTGGCAAAGGTATTCTCTAATAGATATTCTTTAATGACCTTCTCATAATAGCCAGTTCCGATCTTATCCTTAAGAAAGGTATAGCCGGTAGTATCCTTCAGATGAAGGAATGGCTTCTTGTCATCATAGAGCCAGCTGCTCATAGCTCTCAGTCCATACATAAGCCCCTTCGGAAATTGACCGAAATCTGCCTCTCTGTATTTAAATTCATAGTAATTAATTGCCGCCCGTAGTGATTTCTCATCAACACCCTCAGCAATTAGCTTAGATAGGACCTCTTTAATAATTGCGACAAATTGTTCCTTCTTCTCCTCTTCAGAGTTTTTTGCAATGATCATCAGGCTGGGCTGTAATATTTCATCCTCGAAGCCTCCTATGATATCACTGCCTATTCCGGCATCTAAAAGTGCCTGCTTTATCGGTGCACCAGGTGCCTGTAGCAGCACATAATCCAGTACCTGGAAGGTCAGTCCCAGTTCTTTATCCAAAGTATTTCCTATGACAGTATTATAGCTTAAATAAGTGTTATTCCTCGCTTCCTCTTCCTCACTCAAAGAATAAAAGGCAGTTACCTCACGACAGGAAGCAAAGGGCTTTTGAAGCTTTACTTCTGAATTTACCAAAAGCTTATCATACTGATTAAGATATTCCTTATCCAGCCAGGAAAGCCGTTCCTCAAAATCCATATCTCCATAGAGGTAAATATAGCTGTTGGATGGATGGTAATAGGTCCTATGAAATTCAATGAACTCTTCATAGGTCAAGTCAGGGATATAATCAGGATCTCCTCCGGACTCAACTCCGTAGGAGGTATCCGGAAACATAGAGTTCTGAATCATGCGAAATAGCATGGATTCCGGAGAGGAAAATGCACCCTTCATCTCGTTATATACCACTCCGTTATACTTTAGCTCATCCTCTTCCCTCTCCAGCTCATAATGCCAGCCCTCCTGAAGGAAGATTTCCTTTCTCTGATAGATATTCGGATACAGCACAGCATCCATATATACATGCATTAAATTCTTAAAATCCTGGTCATTGATGCTTGCTACCGGGTATACGGTCTTATCCGGATAGGTCATTGCATTGAGAAACGTATTCAAAGACCCCTTGGCAAGCTCTACAAAAGGGTCTTTAGCAGGAAAGTTCTTTGATCCGCACAGTACGGAATGCTCAATGATATGCGCAACTCCTGTACTATCAGCCGGTGGTGTTCTAAAACCAACATAGAAAACTTTATTTTTATCATCATTTGCAACAATCGCTACTCTCGCACCTGTCTTTTTATGAACCAGCAGGGAGCCTATTCCGTTCATATCTTCGAGTTTTTCCTCAAGTATTAAATCATATGAGGATGGTATCCTATATTTCATATGGTATGCCTCCGTCCATCGCTTTTTAACATTATTATAAAAGTATGGTAATTTATAGTATATGCTTATTCATCATATCATAAAAAAAATGATTTGTCATATAGATATCATTCATTCTCTACCCTTCCTTCAGAAGTCTCTTAATAGAACGTGTATTATTTCGTATAAATCGTAAACAATTAGCTGTTTTATAAAAGATAATTTATAATATTGCATATTTCAACAATACTTTGTTTGACATTTTAGCGCAATTATGTTAAATTTATACTGTCGTTACTAATTGTAGTAATGAAACTATATCATGTTTTAGGAGGCTTTTATGAAGACAGGAACAGTTAAGTGGTTTAATGCTAAGAAGGGCTTCGGATTTATCTCCGACGAAGAGGGCAATGATGTATTCGTACATTTCTCAGCACTTATGATGGATGGTTTCAAGGTTTTAGAAGAAGGTGAGAAGGTATCATTCGAAGTAGTTACGGGTGAAAAGGGTCCTCAGGCTGCGAACGTAACTAAGTTATAATCAACAACTACGAGAGTAATTTATATATATGTCATCATATCTATAAAGTTATCATAGGATGGGTTGTAACATTACTAAGCATTGAAGGAAAAGGATGAGAACTGGCATATCAGCTTCTCATCCTTTTTATTATAATAATCTTAGTGTCTGAAATGTCTCATACCTGTAAAAATCATTGCAATACCATACTCATTGCATTTCTTAATGGAATCTTCATCCCTTCCGGCACCACCAGGTTGAATGATTGCGGTAATCCCTGCCTGATGAGCTGCTTCTACACAATCATCAAAGGGGAAGAATGCATCTGAAGCAAGTACGGCTCCTTTCGTGACGTTGTCACCAATCAACTCTGAGGCATGCTCAATGGATTGTTTGGTAGCCCAGATTCGATTCACCTGTCCAGGTCCGATACCGATGGACTGCTTGTCCTTAGCCAATGCGATTCCATTGGATTTCACATACTTGACAACCTTCCAGGCGAATAGCAGGTCCTCCATCTCCTTCGTCGACGGAGCTCTGTCTGTCACCACCTTGATATCCTCATCTACCAGGAGCTTGCTGTCAATGGTCTGAACGATTAGTCCGCCGTTCACCTTCTTCATATCATAAGCATTCTCATTCTGAGGTATTTCAATATCTGCAAGCTGAAGAATTCTTATGTTTTTCTTGACAGTCAGGACTTCTAACGCTTTCTTATCATAGGAGGGAGCCACTATGACCTCAAGGAAGATATTCTTCATCTCTTCCGCCATAGCCAGCGTTACCTCACGATTGATTACGACGATACCGCCAAAAATAGAGGTTTGGTCTGCTTCAAAAGCCTTCTTCCACGCATCGGTAATGTTATCTGCACTGCCTACACCGCAAGGATTTCCATGCTTACAGGCTACTACAGTAGGCTCCGAAAATTCCTTCAGAAGCTCAAGCGCACCATTGGTATCATTGATATTATTAAAGGAAAGCTCCTTGCCGTTCAGCTGTACCGCATCGGTGATAGAACCCTTCTTCTTCCCTATCTCACGGTAGAAAGCAGCAGACTGGTGAGGATTCTCCCCGTATCTCATATCCTGAACCTTCTCAAAGGTCATCGTAAGTGTCTCAGGGAAGGAATTATCCTCTCTCTGCTTTTTCAGATAATCTGCAATCATCGTATCGTATGAAGAGGTATGCATAAATACCTTCTGCATCAGGTAGAACTTCGTATCCAGTGATACTTCTTTCTTCTCCTTTAGCTCGGTGAGAACCTTCTCGTAATCTTTGGGGTCTACCACTACCGCTACATCCTGATAATTCTTAGCTGCAGATCGGAGCATCGTAGGTCCGCCGATATCTATATTTTCCACTGCTTCGGCACGGGTAACATTATCCTTAAGGATTGTCGCCTTAAACGGATACAGGTTAACGACGACAATATCAATTGTTTCAATATTTAAGTCATTCAGCTGTTCCATATGGGAAGGATTACTTCTCATCGCAAGCAGGCCTGCATGTACTGCAGGATGCAGAGTCTTTACACGTCCGTCCAGACACTCGGGAAAACCGGTAACTTCGGAAATCTCAACGGCAGGTATACCCGCTTCCTTCAATTTACTATAGGTTCCTCCGGTAGAAATGATTTCAATTCCCAGAGCTGTAAATTCCTTGGCAAGCTCTACAATGCCTGTTTTATCCGATACACTGATCAATGCTCTCATGCTCATTCTCCCTTTAATCATATTAGTAGATTCTAAGAAAATACTACACTAATGAAATACTAAATTCAATTCATTATTACTAATGATTATTATTGCCCCTTCTTATAAATGTATAAGAAATGCAACATAGAAGACTTTAAGTAAAGCATTTAAGTTACATTTTTACAGTTTGATAACCTCCGAGCCTTCTGCAATGCTTAAAGTATCTGTTGCATTCGTATTCAATTTATACTATAATGCGTTTGGAACTTGAAAAGCACAATTTGGTACAACACGGAGGCAGTTATGCGCAGATTTAAAGTTACGGATTTACTGATCGGGCTTGTCTTCACACTCTTATTCATCAGTATTGCCGTCGTTATTACAGTAAACTTCAGACCCTTATATTATCTGGATATTAACCTGCTTCATATTGCAGAAACATCAGGCTTTAGCACGGAAGTGATCCGTGAAAATTATGATGCTTTGATTGATTATTCCTTTCCCCTTTTTCAGGGACCGCTACAGTTTCCTTCCCTGCCATCTTCTGAGAATGCATTAATCCATTTTTCAGAAGTGAAAGATATTTTTACTACATTTTATATCCTTGGTATGGTAACCTTAATAATAGGAATAATCCTCATAATACGAAAAAGAAGAGACAATGATATCAGCTATCTGCTTGTAACTGCAATTACCTCTGTTGTTCTCCCATCGATAATTGCTTTATTTCTTGCTATTAATTTCGACAAGGCTTTTGTACTATTTCATAAACTATTCTTTAATAATGATTATTGGCTCTTTGACCCGACGACCGATCCGGTAATCACGATCCTGCCTGACACCTTCTTTATGCACTGTGCCCTAATGATCATAGCAATTGTGGTTTTATTCAGTATCGCTTTCCTTGCTGTTTACCTTTTTAGAAGGCAGCATACAGGAATTAAATTCCGCAAGAATAAAGGACTAAAATTCTAAAGGAGCTATTATTATGAGAAAAACAAAAATTATATGTACTCTTGGACCTTCCACCGATGACATTAATGTATTACGCGAGATGATCCTCTCAGGAATGGATGTTGCACGTTTTAATTTTTCCCATGCCTCTCATGAGGAACATCTCAAAAGACTGCAAAAAATAGAAAAGCTCCGGAAAGAGCTCGGAATTCCTGTTGCTACTCTCCTAGATACGAAGGGGCCGGAAATTCGTCTTGGTACCTTCAAGGATAATAAAAAGGTATTGTTAAAGGAAGGACAGACCTTTACTCTTACCTCCAGAGTAATTGAGGGGGATGAGAATCAGGTATCCATATCTTATCCGAATTTAATTTATGACATCGATATTGATACAACTATTTTAATTGATGACGGACTGGTCGAGATGATTGTAAAGGATGTTACTGCTACCGATATCGTCTGTACAGTGAAAAACGGCGGTATCATTTCCAACAGAAAGGGTGTCAATGTTCCCGGTGTTCATCTGTCTATGCCCTTCATCAGTGATAGGGATCGGGAGGATATCCTCTTCGGAATAAAGAATCAATTTGATTTCATAGCCGCTTCCTTCGTCAGTACTGCGGATGACATAAGAGAAATCCGTAAGATGCTGAACAAACACAATTCTCAAACTAAGGTTATTGCTAAAATAGAGAATTATCACGGTGTAGAGCATATCGATGATATCATAGAGGCTTCTGACGGCATCATGATAGCCCGCGGTGATATGGGTGTAGAGATTCCTTACGAGGAAGTACCGGTACTTCAGAAAATGATTATTAAGAAGGTCTATCAGGCAGGGAAACAGGTCATCACCGCAACCCAGATGCTTGATTCCATGATAAAGAACCCCAGACCTACCAGAGCAGAGACAACTGATGTTGCCAATGCAATATACGACGGAACCAGTGCAATAATGCTTTCCGGTGAAACAGCAGCCGGGGCTTATCCGGTAGAGTCCTTACAGACAATGGTAAAGATTGCCATGCGTGCTGAGGCTGACATTGATTATAAGAAGCGCTTCCGTCTACAGGAGGTTTGCCAATCGCCGGACATCACTGATGCGATTTCCCGTGCAACCGTAACCACTGCTCATGACCTGAATGCGAAGATGATCATTACCGTCACCACATCCGGAAAGACAGCACGAATGATCTCGCGTTACCGTCCCGAGTGCCAGATCCTGGGCTGTACCACCGATCCGATGGTATGCAGACAGATGAATATGGCTTGGGGTGTAACACCGCTCCTGATTGCGGTAGAGCATGATACCTTTGAATTGTTCGATCATGCAATTCAAGCAGTAGAAAACGCCGGTTATCTTCAGGATGGAGAATTAGCCGTTCTCACTGCCGGAGTTCCGCTTGGAACCTCAGGCACCACGAACCTGATCAAGGTTCAGATTGCAGGAAGTAAATATTAAGGAAACAAAGGCTAAATATCTATAACCGGATCGGTCTTTATCCCTCCGGGTTATAAATATTTAGCCTATTTTTTTACCATCTTTAGCTCTTCAACCTCAGCCATGACATCTGCTTTATAGGTCTCCCAGGCATCTTCATGCTCTACGAAATATTTAGGACAGCATTTCCCCGTAACATCATAATGCCTGATGATATCCGCTTCACTTAAGTCATACTGCACACAAAGAGCTGCCGCTAAACGAACCGCCGAAGCATAGGTGCCCTCGTTGAATTTACCTGTCTCATCCGGGATACAGCACTCGATTGCGATCGTATCAACATTCCTTTCATTGGAAGCATAGGAGATTTCTGTCAAGGGAACACATTGAATAACCTCCCCCTCCAGTCCTATAATATAATGACTGCTGACCGAGGTGGCATGAGTTTTGGCAAGGCTTTCAAAATAGCTTCGGTTATTGGCGGCTGTGGTCCCCGGGTTTGCCGTATAATGAAGGACAATACCCTCAACTCCCACGAGCGGTATCTGGGGTCTGGAATACTCATTCGGAGTAAGGAAGTCCTGTTTAATCACTAATTCGTTAAGCAACTCCGATTCTACTGTCTCAATCCCGTCATTGTTATAGCCTAGTAGTCTGTCCTCAAGCTTATGCAGGATGTTATTTCTATGGTTGCTATGACCTCCACCTGCATAATATATGCGATTGATTGCTTGAAGGGATAGAATCAGAATACCCAGAAGGAGAAGAAGCAGAATAACGATAAAAAGTATTCTTTTTCTCCTCCTTCTTCTGAACCATTCCTCTCTTGTAAGTACTTTACTCATTATACACCAATCTTCTCTTTGATCTCTGTAAGTATTGCCTTTTTCTCATTGTCAGGAATCCATTCAGTTAATCTTGCCGCAATTAACGGTAGTCTCCAGGCATCAAGCTCCTCCTGCTGCATTCCTGATAATCTCCTATAGCATAACAAATATCTATTGGCTAAATACCTTCTGATTATATTCATAAATAGCTTAGTCATACCCGTAAAATAATCCGGAAGAGCAGCATCCTTAATTAAGTACATGGTCCTTGCTACATCAAAAGCTGGTCGGCCAGCCGTTGCTGTCATCCAGTCCAGAACGACGCAGCGGTTATTGCTCTGAATAATATTGCCCGGATGATAGTCACAGTGACATATGCTGTTACCCTTCGGTAGTAATTCCAGAACCTTCAGGACTTCTTCTTTTTCTCCCTGAGAAAGACTCTCAACATGATTAATCTTCCAACGGAGTTCTTCCACACAATCAGGAATTCCTTGTGCTCTTTGCTGATGTATAGCATAATGCAGCTTTGCTACTGTTTTTGCGATTCTACCAACACTCCAGGGCTTCGTGGTAAGCAGCTTAAGCAGTGATTCACCGCTAATTTTCTCATATATGATACCTGTCCTGCCCTCATATTCAAGCATATCCTTAACCTTCGGCGTTGGAAGACCCAACTCCTCCACCGCTTTACTGCTACGATATTCCTGTTCGATTGCTACCATTGGCATTCCTTTACGAAACAGCTTTAGTATATCATTATCGCCCCACAAAAATACCTCCGCTGTATTTCCTTCTCCTATCCTCTGTGCTATCATAAGCTCTTTCTACTTCCTTTCTATCCGTTCCCATTATATTTTATTATCTATTCATCCTAGTAAGTATTTCTCTGTTTTTTTATGTATTTGTATTATTTCTAAGTATATATTTACTGTTCTAATATGTATATGTAAAGTCTATTCGTATGTATTTGTAACTTCTTCCAGTATGTATCTGTAACCGCTTCAGGTATGTATCTGTAACCGCTTCAGGTAAGGATCTGTAACTGCTTAGGTAAGGATCTGTAGCTGCTTCAGGTAAGGATCTGTAACTGCTTCAGGTAAGGATCTGTAACTGCTTCAGATAAGGATCTGTAGCTGCTTCAGGTAAGGATCTGTAATTTCTTCCGGTATGTATCTGTAACTGCTTTTAGTAAGGATTTGTAAATTCCGACAGTATGTATTTGCATATTATTCTTCCAAATATTACTATATTATCCCAGTAAGTATTTCTATATTATTGTATTTATCCCGAACACCCTTGTCAATTTGCAATATGCACAAAGATACAATTGTCATAAAATCTTAAGGTATTAATGAGTAAAAAGCGGTAGCTCATCCGGATAAAACTGTTTTGACTGGCTTTACCGAGATAAGCTTCCGCTTTTATATCTATCCTTTATGTTATCAGATTATAGCTGATGATTATTCCTCTACACTGTAATTGGGAGCCTCCTTAGTGATATGAATATCATGAGGATGACTTTCCTTTAAGGAGGCTGCGGAGATCTTCACAAACTTTCCGGACTCCTGCAAGGACTTAATATTACCTGCACCGCAATACCCCATACCGGATCTTAATCCTCCGATCAGCTGGAATACGGTATCCTCGACTGTTCCCTTGTAAGCCACACGACCTTCTACCCCTTCCGGTACCAGCTTCTTCGCATCTGTCTGGAAATAACGATCTTTACTGCCCTGCTCCATCGCAGCGATGGAACCCATGCCACGATAAACCTTATATTTTCTTCCTTGGAATAATTCGAAGGTTCCGGGACTCTCATCGCAGCCTGCAAAGATACTGCCCATCATACATACATTTGCACCGGCAGCGAGGGCCTTCGTAATATCTCCTGAATACTTGATACCACCGTCTGCGATAACCGGAATATTATATGCCTTAGCTGCATCAAAGGAATTCATAATCGCCGTAATCTGAGGCACACCGATACCTGCTACAACTCTGGTAGTGCAGATGGAACCAGGACCGATGCCTACCTTCACAGCATCGACTCCAGCCTTGATCAAATCTACTGTCGCTTCTGCAGTTGCCACATTACCTGCAATAATCTGAAGTCCGGGATATGCCTCGCGTACCTGCTTGACAGCCCGAATGATATTTGCAGAATGGCCATGAGCCGAATCCAAAACAATCGCATCAACCTTAGCTTTTACCAACGCATCAACACGTTCCAATATATTATTTGTAATACCGACTGCCGCCGCACATAACAATCTACCTTGGGAATCCTTCGCGGATAAAGGATATTTGATCTGTTTCTCGATATCCTTAATAGTAATAAGACCCTTTAAATTACCTTCATCATCTACCAACGGGAGCTTTTCTTTTCTTGCACTTGCAAGTATTTTCTTGGCTTCCTCCAAGGTGATGCCTTCCTTCGCTGTAATCAGGCCTTCAGATGTCATAGATTCTTTGATTTTCTTAGAAAAGTCTGTTTCAAATTTTAAATCACGGTTCGTGATGATACCAACCAGCTTCTTACCGTTTACAGTAATCGGTACACCGGATATCCGATATTTCGCCATTACGTCATTGGCATCCTGTAATGTATGCTCAGGAGACAAATAAAAGGGGTCAGTGATGACGCCATTCTCTGAACGTTTAACCTTGTCTACCTCGTCCGCCTGCTCTTCAATCGACATATTTTTATGGATAACTCCTATGCCTCCCTGTCTTGCCATTGCGATTGCCATTCTGTTCTCGGTAACCGTATCCATACCGGCACTCATCAAAGGGATATTCAGCTTAATAGTATTCGTTAGGTTTGTTGACAAGTCAACTTGATTTGGCAATACCTCAGAATAAGCAGGTACCAGCAGCACATCATCAAATGTAATTCCTTCACCGATAATCTGACCCATTTTCTTAATCTCCTCACTTTCTTAATGTTGTTAAGTCGATGGTATCAGGTTATGTCTTATAAAATCTAAACCTTATACCATGCTATACTAAATATTAAATTACTGTTTCAATTGTTCTCTTTCTGCTTTTATCGCTATGAAAGATTTTAAAAAGTATAACGAATAATTAGTGCAATGTCAACAGCGAAAAAAATTTTAATACTGAGAAATTATTCCAATATAGAAAAGGATGTCCGTCAGTGATTACTCTACTGAGGTACATCCTCTTTCAATTAATATTGAGCTATTTTCCTAGGGCTCTTCTGCCTCATCATGGTCAGCATTTTCTCGCTGGGCTCGAAGGAAATCCGATATTTCTTATCTTCCATTGTGGCAATAATGATATAAGGTTTACTGCCTTTACTATTGGAAGAAAAGTCCTTGTTGATAAGTTGTATATAGGTATAGCCATCCAGAGCATGGGATCCCTGGGGTGCTACGATATCCACCTGTTCCATATCGATTCGAAGTATTGTCTTGCGCTTTGCTTTTCCGGTAATCCTGTCAAAGTCAATCTGACCGTCTACAAATACATACTCATATTCTATATTCAGCTTCGGATAAAGCCATATAAGCACGACGACAATTGCAGCACCGACAATTCCGAGAAATCCTCCCATTAGTAAGAGCAGGACTCCCAAGATAACACCGATCACAATAAGCCCACGAAGTGTCATGGTCTTTATGTCATCCTTTCTTTGTACCCCTGCTTCTGCATACATTTGATTCATTCCTTACCTCCTTAGACCTCAACGGTCCAGTTATAATCGTCCCTTATTCTTCCTAGCTGTATTCCTGTTATGGTATCATATAGCTTTCTGCTTACGGGACCGATTCCTCCATCCTGTACCTGCATGATATTCTGCTCCCAACGAAGCTGTCCGACCGGTGAGATGACTGCTGCTGTACCGGTTCCCCAAACCTCCTCCAGGGTACCGTTCTGTGTAGCCTGATAAATCTCGTCAATGGAGATTCTGCGTTCCTCTGTAGGCAACCCCCATTCCCTACAGAGACAGAGTACGGAATCTCTGGTAACACCCGGAAGGATACTTCCATTCAACTGAGGTGTCAGAACCTTTCCAGCAATCTTAAAGAAGATATTCATTGCCCCGACTTCTTCTATATACTTTCTTTCAACTCCATCCAGCCATAACACCTGGGAATACCCTTCATCATGAGCCTTTACCTGAGACTTTAAAGATGCAACGTAATTTGCACCTGTCTTGGCTTCGCCGATACCGCCCTTTACTGCTCTGACATATTCGTCCTCTATCCAGATCTTAACAGGATTTAATCCCTCCGGATAGTATGCACCAACCGGTGAAAGAATTATGATGAACAGATAGCGGTCAGATGGTCTTACCCCCAGGTAAGGATCTGTTGCGATGATGAATGGTCTGATATATAATGAGGTACCTTCCTTTGTCGGTATCCAAGCTTCATCTGTCTTAACAATTGTCTGGATTGCCTGCAGGAAATCCTCTTCCAAAATCTCAGGAATACAGATTCTGCGGTTTGTCTTATTGGCTCTTTCAATATTTTTATTTGGTCGAAACAGTAAGATTCTGCCATCGTCAGTCTTATATGCCTTTAAGCCCTCGAACATCTCCTGGCCGTAATGGAATACCATCGCGGACGGATCAAGATTGAGTGGTTGATACGGAATTACTCGGGGATCGTACCAGCCCTTTCCTGTTTCATAATTCATGATGAACATATGATCAGTAAAAATGGTACCAAACTTCAAGGGGTTATCCGCACCCGGTAATACCTTCGGATTTTTTGTTTTCTCAATCTTGATATTTAACATATTTTCCATCCTTCCTTATCCCATTTTGCTCCCAGTAAAATCATTACGAATAAAATTATAATCTTAATAGTAGTCTTCCTCTTTCATTTTTTCAAGAGTTTTTTATTATAATCTTACAAAATCACAAAGTGTTCCTGTTTTTACTTTTTTCTTTCATACCTGCAAAAGGTATAAGTAAGATCATAATAGGTCTGTTCCTCAGTCTCCTCTGTAAGTATCCAGTCCTCCATCTGATCTAAATTAGGGAAATAGGTATCTGCCTGGTAGGCAAAATCAATCTTTGTCACATGGGCTACATCACAGTATGGTAACATCTGACGATATATACTTGCCCCTCCTATGATGTAGATATCCTCGGATTTATATTTCTTCGAAAGCTCCAGGGCTTCCTCGATACTGTATACCACCATTGCATCCTTTACCTTATAATCCTTTTCCAGTGCAATAACGATATTCGTTCTATTCTTGAGCGGCTGCCCTCCGGGAAAGCTTTCCAACGTATTTTTCCCCATAATAACCACTTTACCCATGGTCTCATCCCGAAAGAAACGCATATCGGCAGGAATACTGACCAGAAGCTTGTTCTGAAATCCAATAGCCCAGTTACTGTCAACAGCAACAATCAAATTCATCGTAAGTACCACCTTTCAAAAAGAAAAAACACCAATGTCTTATTCATTCACAAATCAAACACTATCATCCCTTTGTGAAAATTTTGTGCCGAGGATAACGCAGATACAAACTTCAAGTATGAAAACCGAAGGTCTTCATACTGCTACGGGTATATCCACCTTTGGGCCATACTGATAATCCAGTAAATCAAAGTCCTCCACCTTAAACTGATAAAAGTCCTTCACCTCGGGATTCATCCAAAACTTTGGTGCAGGATAGGTAGGACGTGCAATCAATTCCTGAATAATCGGAATATGCCTGTCATAAATATGAGCATCAGCAATTACATGTACCAGCTCTCCCACTTCATACCCACATACCTGTGCAAGCATATGAATAAGAACCGAATACTGGCATACATTCCAGCTATTGGCTGCAAGCACATCATTGGAACGTTGGTTAAGAATTGCATTCAACACCAGCTTGTCATTGTCCTTCTTGGTCACATTGAAGGTCATACTGTAGGCGCAGGGATATAACCTCATCTCATGGAGATCCTGATGAACATACAGGTTCGTCATAATTCTCCTGCTGTAGGGATTATTCTTCAGATCATAGATGACTCGGTCAACCTGATCCATCTCCCCTTCTTTATAGATATGTTTCACTCCCATCTGATAACCGTATGCCTTCCCTATGGTCCCATTCTCATCTGCCCAGGCATCCCAGATATGACTGTTTAAATCATGTAGGTGATTTGATTTCTTCTGCCAAATCCATAAAATCTCACCGATACAGCTCTTGATTGCCGTCTTCCTCAGCGTCATGGCAGGAAATTCCTTTGATAAATCGTAGCGGTTCACCACTCCAAATTTTTTTAGGGTATAGGCATAGGAACCATCCTCCCATTTGGGCCTGACCTTTTCTCCTTCTGTGCTGACTCCGTTCTCCAAAATATCCTTGCACATTTCGATAAATATATGATCTGCTAAGCTCATTGATAATTCCCTCCCAGGTATTTTCTCCTAAAGCTTCTTCCATGCACCGGCAACTCTTCAATATACTATTCTACCTTATCTGTCAGATCAAGGCAACACATAATTTACATGGAAGGAGCCCTCATCTATGCAATGATGAGGGCCCTTTTCTGAGCCATCTATATAATTAATGGACATTCATAACATTTTCACCTTATTTGCAGCAGACCAGCTGATTATCCGCATAACGCTTGATATTGGAGGCATTTACGATCTTCTGGGCTGCCCCTGCTTTAATCTCGATTAGGGTAGGAGCCTGCATAATACCGAATTCCTTCGCCAGCTCGGCATTCTCCTCCGCATCGATGACTGCATAGCTGAATTCTTTCAAATATTCCTTGGCTGTACGGCAATTCGGGCAGGTCTTTGTAGTAAACAGATACAAGCCATCCACCATTTCGGTGTATTGCTCCTTCTCAGCTTCCTTCCCGGTATCCTCAAAATCCTGGTACAGAGATCTGGATCGTTCGACATTATAGATCCTACGATTCTTATATTCCTGAGCCTTCCCTTCGTTCCAGTTCTGAACAGGACGGTAATATCCTGTGATCCGGCTGTAAACCTCGGCCTTCTCCCCACAATGAGGACAGGTATACTGCTCTCCGGACAGATATCCATGTGTTTTGCATACGGAATAGGTGGGAGACATCGTATAATAAGGAAGCTTGTAATTATCCGCAATTGCCTTCACCAGTTTAGCAGCAGCCTGCCAATCAGGCAACTTCTCTCCTAGGAATGCATGGAACACGGTACCAGAGGTATAAAGTGTCTGCAGCTCATCCTGGATATCCAGTGCCTCGAAGATATCCTCTGTATAACCGACCGGAAGATGAGAGCTGTTGGTATAGTAAGGAGTATCTCCTTCCTTGCCCGCTGTCTTGATTTCCGGCCAACGCTTCTTATCAGCCTTAGCAAGGCGGTATGTAGTAGATTCCGCCGGTGTCGCTTCCAAATTGAATAGGTCACCGTATTTCTCCTGATAATCAGATAAGCGTTCTCTCATATAGTTTAGAGTCTTGATGGCAAATTCCTTGGTCTTTTTATGAGTCATATCCTCACCAAGCCATTTTGCATTCAACCCAACTTCATTCATACCGATGAGTCCGATGGTGGAGAAATGACTCTCAAAGGATCCCAGATAGCGTTTTGTATAAGGATACAAACCCTCCTTCAGAAGCTTTGTAACCACGCCTCGCTTTACATTCAGGGAGCGTGCAGATATATCCATCATCCGGTCAAGGCGAGCGAAGAAATCCCTTTCATCCGATGCAAGGAATGCAATTCGCGGCATGTTGATCGTAACTACACCGATACTTCCTGTGCTTTCTCCTGAGCCGAAGAAGCCACCGGTCTTTTTTCGAAGCTCACGAAGATCCAGACGAAGTCTGCAGCACATAGAACGGATATCACTGGGTTCCATATCACTGTTGATATAATTAGAGAAATAAGGTGTGCCATACTTTGCAGTCATCTCGAACAGCAGACGGTTATTCTCCGTATCAGACCAGTCAAAATCCTTTGTAATAGAATAGGTGGGAATCGGATACTGAAAACCTCTACCATTGGCATCGCCCTCAATCATGATTTCGATAAAGGCCTTATTCACCATATCCATCTCTTTTTTACAATCCTTATACTTAAAATCCACTTCCTTGCCACCGATAATGCAAGGTAGCTCAGCAAGGTCTCCTGGTACTGTCCAATCCAGTGTAATATTGGAGAAGGGTGCCTGGGTGCCCCAGCGGCTAGGTGTATTGACACCGTAGACAAAGGATTGAATACATTGCTTAACTTCTTTATAGGTTAAATTATCAATTTTTACAAAGGGAGCAAGATAAGTATCAAAGGAAGAGAATGCCTGAGCACCTGCCCACTCATTCTGCATAATACCAAGGAAATTAACCATCTGGTTACACAGGGTTGAAAGATGGCTGGCAGGGGAGGAGGTTATCTTACCGGGAATTCCGCCTAAGCCTTCTTTAATCAGCTGCTTTAAGGACCAGCCTGCACAGTATCCGGTCAGCATGGATAAATCATGCAGATGGATGTCGGCATTACGGTGGGCGTTCGCTATCTCTTCGTCATAAATCTCTGACAGCCAGTAATTTGCTGTAATCGCTCCAGAGTTATGTAGAATCAATCCACCAACAGAATAGGTGACTGTGGAGTTCTCCTTTACTCTCCAATCTTCTTCATTTACATAATTATTCACTATCTCTTTATAATCCAGGATAGTGGATTTCATGTTACGGATTTTTTCTCTATTTTTACGGTATAGGATATAAGCTTTTGCTACGTCAGTATAGCCGGTCTGCTCCAATACATTTTCCACACTGTCCTGAATATCTTCCACATGTATGGTTTCATCCTTTATTTTTTTTTGAAAATCGGAGGTTACACGAAGTGCTAGTAAACTGATGATTTCATCAGTATAGAACTTCTCAGTAGCTTTAAAGGCTTTGGTAATCGCATCACTGATTTTACTTAGGTTGAATTCGGCAACCTGGCCGTCTCTTTTGATAACGTTAATCATATGTAACTGTCTCCCTTCCCGTTTCCACATCGTTGCGATTGCATGGATTTCTTACTTATTAATACTATCAGAAAACAAGGTTTCCGTCAATATAAAATACTAGATATATGTTGTAATTTTTATTACGACACAATATCTAGTATTCTGAATAGTAATATAGGCCTATTAATATTATAATAAAAATTGCCGATAAAACGGAAATAAATTCCACAAAACCTATAGACTTAAGTAAATTTCTTTGGGTACATAAGCCCGGACATAAATTCCCTCTTGACGGTATTCTTCTTCTAAAAGCTGTCCGTATTTACGGATCGTCTGTATCTTACCTGCATCCTCATACGGGAACACTTTTTCAATTAATATCTTCCTTTCCTTCAGTATCTTCTCAATAACTTCCAGGAGAGATCCGATATCACTTCCGGTCCTTGCCGAGATCCTGACGGTATAGTCAGCCATGAAATCCTTGATGACCTGGTCTGCACCTTCCTTATCCTGCTTATTTAAGGCTGTGATGATGACCTTATCCTGAATTCCCAGCTTATTTAAGGTATCATAAACAATATGCATCTGATTGTCCACATCAGGATTAGAGCTGTCTACCACATGAAGGATAATGTCCGCATATTTAGCCTCCTCCAAGGTACTTCGAAAGGATTCGATAAGATGATGGGGAAGCTTTCTGATAAAGCCTACCGTATCAGTCAATAATATCTGCTGCCCGCTTTCCAGTGTTAAGCTTCTGGTGGTTGGATCTAATGTCGCAAACAGCTTATCCTCCTCTAATACACCAGCCTTGGTCAGATAATTCAGTAAGGTGGATTTACCTGCATTCGTATATCCCACAATAGCTACAACAGGAATCCTATTCCTGTTACGAAGAGTTCTTCCTGTCTCTCTGTTCTGCTTAACCTCCTCCAGTTCTTTCCTCAGCTGGGTAATCCTATCCCTGATCAGACGTCTATCCATCTCCAGCTTCTTCTCTCCGGGACCTCTGGTTCCAATTCCACCACCGAGCCTGGATAGGGAATTACGTAACCCAATCAATCTTGTGGAACGATAGCGGAGCTGCGCCAGCTCGATCTGAATTTTACCCTCTCTGGTAGAGGCATGATCGGCAAAAATATCGAGGATGATGATAGTTCTGTCCAGAACCTTCATCTGCAGGGCATCCTCTAAATTCTTAAGCTGAGCAGGGGATAACTCATCATCGCACACTATCCCGGTCGCATTCGTCTGTAGTGCCAGCTCACGAACCTCCTCTATCTTACCTTTGCCTATATAAGTTCCAGGATGGATGCTTTCCCTGTTCTGGATAAGCTTTCCCACTGCAATTGCACCGGCCGTGGCCACCAATTCTTCCAACTCATCAAGGGAGCGAACCGTATCATCGCTGTCTGAGGAAGCGACTCCAACCAGTACAAAGCGTTCCTCCTTCTCTTTAATCTCATACAAATCCGCCATTATTTTCCTCCCTTGGCCGAAAATCTTTTATTCCTCCGGTATTACTGCGCTCAAAAGCCTTGTATCTATGAAGGAAATTTCCTTTTGCGCTTCCTCATCCATCGGGTAACGATCCAAATATTCCTCTATGGTTTCCTTGGCTTTCTGATAGTTGCCAAGTCTTTCATAAGTAATAATCTTATTTCTCAGCAAGGTCTTCTGCATACCCTCATAGCCATATGCAAGCCCCTTCTCCAGATAATTCAGAGCAGCTTCATAATCTCCGCCCTTCAACTCACAATAGGCAATCTGGTTATAGGCATTCGGTGACAGCAGTTTGCCTTCCTTGATAAAATTCTCATAATAATAGATTGCCTTCGGATAGTCCTTCTTAATTCGGTATATCTCACCAATATAGTAATAAGCCTCAGAAAAACCATTTGAAAATCCTTCGTTCAATTCAGAAAGGGCTTTATCATAATCACCCTGATAATAATGTATCTTCGCCAGCTGATACTCATCCTCACCTGTCTTGGCCTCAATCGAAGCAGCCTCCGCTAACACTTCATCTGCAGCAGCTTTGTCACCGCGCTCCGCCAAAAGGTAATATTTCCCTAAATAATGGTTGTACCTTCTCGGTTCCATAGAAATCGCCTTGTCATAATCCTTCAGGCTTTTATCATATTCACCGAGATAACGGTAGCAAAGTGCTCTACTGCCATAATCCTCTGCACATTTCTCATCGTTCTTTATTAACTTTGTATAGGTCTCAATTGCCTGATCATAAGCGCCAACAGTCATCTGTGCACTTCCGATATACAGGAGAATATCATGATTTAGATCGGATAATTCCTTAATCTTCAGTGCCTGTTCAAATTGTTCAATGGCCTTTTTATATTCTGCCATATAGTAATAGGCAATCCCTTTACCGCGGAATACCTGCTTATTATTTCTCTTGGCAATAATAATTTCCTTGCTCACGAATGCCTTCTCAAATTCTGCCAGTGCTTCCTCATACCTTCCAAGCTTAATCAGCGCCAGACCATAATCTATGTAATAGTCTGCCCGGTTAGGGTTCTTTTCAACCGCTGCAGCAAAAGAAGCTGCGGCATCCTCAAAATTACCGCTCTGAAAACTTTTCCTTCCGTTCTGATGCAAGTCTTTGGCTTGACCACAACCGGTAAGCATCATCATCAATATAATACATAATCCTATAGAAAGAAGTCTCTTCATCAAATCATTCCCTCCGTAGTACGTAAGCTCCTCTTTTGTCTTGCGAGACATGCCCTACAATATATGGTATCACTGATTAATTATACTACATTATCTCATCCCTGACAATAACCAGACAGGATAGAAATGCTTAATTTGCAAGAATAGCTGAATGTCTTTAAGAGCTCTTTATAAACCCTATGATATAGAAGCAGTGTCTACAATGCTTCTCCTGTTTATCTCATCAAGGACTAAAAGAAATCATATAAAATAAAAGGGTGCCGTACTATGTTGCACGACACCCAATAATAATTATCGATTTTTATTAACCAAACAGTGAGAAGCCAAGGAATATTGTAGCAGTCAGAGAAGCAACCAGAGACACCACGGTAATCTGTGTATTGATGGAAGGACCAGCAGTATCCTTAAAAGGATCACCTACAGTATCACCAACAACACCGGATTTATGTGCGGTAGAATTCTTGCCGCCATGGTTACCTGCTTCAATATATTTCTTAGTGTTATCCCAAAGTCCGCCGGAATTGGACATAAACAACGCAAATATAAGACCGCTGATGATGTTACCGGTAATAAAGCCTCCGATTGCCTGTACACCACCGATGAAACCAACCAATAAGGTACAGATAATTGTCATGAGACCTGCAGGAATCAACTCCTTAATCGCACCTGTTGTAGCAATTTCGATACATTTTTCATACTCAGGATGAACGCCTTCCTTGCCTTCCTTCAGACCTGCGATTTCTCTGAATTGGCGATGGATTTCCTCCACCATACGCTGAGCGTTACGATCCACACCAAGCATCAGCATTGCTGAGAATAAAGCAGGAATAGCTGCACCAAATAATAATCCAAAGAATACTACCGGATTGATGATATCAAAGCCTGTCAGATAATTTATACCTTCTTCAACCTTACCAAGCTCAACCGCTGCAGTATTAACCTCACTCATGAAAGCACCTAAAAGGGCAATTACTGTCAGACCGGCAGCACCGATTGCAAAGCCCTTGGTAACAGCTTTAACTGTATTACCTGCACTATCTAGAGAGTCTGTAATTTCAAGTGCCTTATCTCCAAGGTCACCCATTTCAACAAGACCGCGGGCATTATCAACAATCGGTCCGTATGCATCGTTGGAAATAATCATACCTACGATGGACAGCATGCCGACAGCTGCCATAGAGATACCAAACATTGCATAACCGGGTCCAAGAGGCTCACAAATCTTATATGCTGCAAGAGCGGAAATACCGATACCAACCATGGAAGGTAGTGCACTCATTAATCCGTAGGAAATACCGGAAAGAATGGTAAATGCCGGACCGGATTCGCAAGCCTTCGCTACCGCATGTACAGGAGGTCTTCTATCATCAGTGAAATAGTCACTGGCGAGACCGATAACCACACCAACTACCAAACCGATTGCACTTGCTCCCCAGATACGCCATTCAAAGTCAAATACAACTGTTGCAATTGCTGTTAATACAGCATAGAGTGCAGTAGTAACATATGTATTGCTGTTTAACGCTGTAGTAGGCTCTCCACCCTCTTTCATACGTGCAGTCATAACACCGACGATGGAAGCAAGAAGGCCAATTGCTGCATAACAGAATACAGTTGCCGCATTGATGGTTCCTCCAGCAACTTTGTCAATAGACGCAGCCATAACCAGCGCTGCTGCCATGGACGCTACGTTGGAGTCAAATAAGTCAGCACCCATTCCCGCAACATCACCTACATTATCACCTACGTTATCAGCGATAACCGCAGGATTTCTCGGGTCATCCTCAGGAATACCGAGCTCTACCTTACCAACAAGATCAGCACTG
The DNA here is from genome assembly GCA_023415635.1 of Bacillota bacterium. Taxonomy (GTDB): domain Bacteria; phylum Bacillota; class Clostridia; order Lachnospirales; family Lachnospiraceae; genus Mobilitalea. The sequence goes on from JAEZJV010000040.1 coordinate 172,356, forward strand.
ATGTCTGCTGTCTTTGTAAAGATACCGCCGCCTGCTTTAGCAAAAAGTGCCATGGAGCTTGCACCGAAGGAAAAACCAAGTAAAGCGGTAGTATTGTTTGTGATCAGAAGAACCAGAGAAACTCCAAGTAAGCTGGAGCCTACGACTGCCATACCCATAACTGCACCGCCACGGAAGCCTGACATAAAGGAGGGCTTAATACCTTTTGTTGCCGCTTCTGCTGCCTTTACGTTGGCAATAGTAGCAATGCTGATACCGATTTTTCCGGCTACACCGGAGAATACCGTACCGCATAAATAAGCCAATGCCATAGTTATGTTTTCAAGGATGTTTCCCTTCCAGATCGGCTGGGGAAGGAAAACCATAATCAGAATAGCTGCAACGGAACAGAACTTTACAAGGGTTTTGTACTCCTTCGCCAAAAAAGTATTGGCTCCGTTACGGATCAACTTACTTACCTCTGCTATCTTCGCATTAGAGGAGGGCTGCTTTTCTACCCATCTGTACAGCCATAAGGAAGCTCCAAATGCTAGAACGGCAATAATGATTGATACAATTTGGAAAAACAATACGTTAAAACTCAAAATGCTCATCTCCCTTTCGTTTAGTTCAGCAAAATTACGCTTTGTAAAAGATACTAACACGTTTGAATAATTTGCGCAATAGTAAACTATACTTTTCAATGTTTATGTGAAAATGTACAAATATTACATTTAATTTTTTAACTATATCAGTCAGAATTGTATATTATGTCGATTCAGGGATTAAATATTTGTAAGGTGTGTCAATTGCATATTTTTTAGTTTGGTTAATATTACTTTGCCTAAAATTATATAGTGATCCAGTATATGGTTCTCATCTAAAAACAGAACAAAATCTTTCGAATCAGCATTGACACAACCTATTGGTATGAGCTAAAATAAAACCAATTTCATATACTCGTCATTTTCTCGAAAGGTATTGTGACTGCGTATAAAAACGTGCATTTACATTCATTATGTTTGTGTACGTTTTCGCCATGATATACAGCAGGGAGATGACCATTCATGCTAAGGAGGACTTATTTTATGGATTTCTTATTGTCAGGAGTTATGGCAATTACTTGGCAGCAGTGTATCATGTATCTTGTAGGATGTGTTTTAATTTATCTTGCAATTGAGAAGGGCTTCGAGCCTTCACTGCTCCTTCCTATGGGATTTGGTGCGATATTGGTTAACCTTCCCGTAACCGGCGTTTTAGACCAGGTACTTTATGGTACAGTAGAAACACACGGAATAATTGAGTGGTTATTCGATGTTGGTATTGAAGCTTCAGAAGCGTTACCTATTCTTCTGTTCATCGGTATCGGTGCAATGATCGACTTCGGTCCACTGTTATCCAATCCGAAAATGTTCCTGTTCGGTGCTGCCGCACAGTTCGGTATTTTCTTTACCATCGTTTTGGCAACTATATTAGGCTTTAATCTTTCCGATGCAGCTTCTATTGGTATCATCGGTGCTGCTGATGGTCCTACATCCATTTTGGTATCGCAGATTCTTAAGTCACAATATATGGGAGCCATTGCAGTCGCGGCATACTCCTACATGGCATTGGTACCGATTGTACAGCCCCTTGCCATTAAGCTTGTAACCACGAAGAAGGAACGTATGATCCGTATGAATTACAATCCAACCTCTGTTACTAAGGCTACAAGGATTATGTTCCCGATTATTGTTACTATTATCGCAGGCTTGATCGCACCGATGTCTGTTGCACTGGTTGGTTTCTTAATGTTTGGTAACTTAATCAGAGAATGTGGTGTTCTCGGAAGTCTGTCGGACACAGCCCAGAATGTACTCTCTAATCTGATTACCTTATTACTCGGAATTACCATTTCCTTCAGTATGAAGGCAGAGAACTTTGTAAACGTTCAGACCCTGTTGATTATGGCTCTTGGTTTAGTGGCTTTTGTTATGGATACCATCGGTGGTGTGTTATTTGCAAAACTCCTGAACCTGTTCCTCAAGAAGGGTAACAAGATCAATCCTATGGTAGGAGCTGCAGGTATTTCCGCATTCCCCATGTCAGCCCGTGTAGTACAGAAAATGGGTATCGCTGAGGATCCCTCCAACCACTTACTGATGCATGCAATCAGTGCGAATGTATCCGGTCAGATCGGATCCGTAGTTGCAGGTGGTGTTGTTATCAAGATCGTACTTAGTATTCTTGCAGGTTAATAAGCTAACAGGCGCATTGGAGATGCGCAGGAACGGAGGAAAACATGAATATTCAGGATGTAATATACGCTACTGAAATTATGGGAAAAGGAATGCTTTCCATCTTCATTGTAATTCTGATCCTTACCTTAATCGTTACACTTCTTGGTAAGTTTGCAGGAAAAAAGAAGAAAAGCAGTACTGTTGAAGAATAAATCATTTTATTACAGGTATACGAAAGGAGCTGCAGCTCATGAATGGGCGACAGCTCCTTTTTTCAATCTATTATAGTGTTATGAAATTCTTCGACTATTACGGTCTGATCAGCCAAGTGCAACATCCATAAGCATCATTATCGCAAAACCTAGCATGGCACCTATCGTTCCGATATTTGAATGATGCTTTTCCTGTTGTGCCTCAGGTATTAATTCTTCTACAACCACATAAATCATTGCACCTGCTGCAAATGATAAAGCATATGGAAGAATTGGTTTCATCACAATGACAGCGAGTGCTCCGATGACACCTGCAATCGGTTCAACGAGTCCCGAAGCCTGTCCATAGACAAAGCTCTTCCATCTGGTCAGTCCCTCTCTGCGCAGGGGTACTGCAACCGCTGCTCCCTCAGGAAAATTCTGCAATCCAATTCCCAAACCAAGAGCAATCGCACCGGTTATTGTAGCAGCAGGGAAATTTGCTGCCGCAGCACCAAAGGCAACACCTACGGCTAAGCCTTCAGGAATATTATGCAGCGTGATGGCGAGGACTAACAGGACACTGCGTCTCCAGCCTGTTTTTACACCTTCCGGTTCCTCCTGAGGTCCGATGTGAAGATGAGGCATTACGGTATCTACCAGCCATAAGAACCCACCGCCTAACAGAAAGCCAACCAAGGCCGGAACCCATGCAACCATACCTGATTCCTCAGCCATCTCAATAGCGGGATTTAACAATGACCAAAAGCTCGCTGCTATCATAACTCCAGCTGCGAAGCCTAACATGCCATTGAGAACCTTCTTATTGATTGACTTAAAAATAAATACTGTCGCTGCTCCCAAAGCAGTAAGGGCGTAAGTAAAGCTGGTTGCAAGCAAGGCTTGTAATACTGGACTCATCTCAAGAAACCAATTCATATATACAACCTCCTTCGTCTACCTCTTGGATTAAGAATCCTATCTTTCAAGATGAAAATAACTCGATATATTACAACTATATGATACCATATTTTATCTATTTCTGAGGAATAGGTCAAGATGTGATTAATAAATTATATTAAAACTCCTGCTTCAGGATATAGGATATTGAATTCAGGAATATAATTTCAGCTTAGCTCCTATATGAAGCCTATAAAAATACCGACCTCCAACCGTTAGATTTTGGTCTAACTTTTTGGGGTCGGTATCAATCGCAGGTGTTTTTTGCTTTTAACTAATATAGGATATTGCTTTATATGGAGTACGATAGTTATATCTTGTAATCCTGATGCCTTCACTGGAGCTTTTTGCTCCAATCACCTTACCATTGCCAATATAAAGAGCAACATGGTTAATAGTACCGTTTTTCCGATAGAAAATCAGGTCACCGGGTCTGATCTTCTCCAAAGACACCCATCTGCCGCTAGCAGCCTGCCCTCTTGAGGTTCGTGGTATGCTAATCCCATATTTTTTAAAAATTGATTGAGTAAATCCGGAACAATCTGCGCCATTCGTTAGGCTTGTCCCTCCCCAGCGATAAGGATTTCCAACAAATCTCAGTGCATAATCAACAATCTTGTCCCTTACGGAGGATGAATTTGATGAAGCCACCGTATCTGCCGAAGAATTCAGAGCTTTATCGGCATTGACAGCTACGGCCTCCTGATATTTCTTTGTAAGCTTAATATAATCAGAAGCTACATATCCGCTGGTATTTCCGTCTATTTTGATTTTTACCCAATCTTCATATTGTTTGGTTACCTCATAGGATGCTCCCTTAGGAATTAATGTAATTATTCTTGCTTTGGTGGATGCCTTACTGCGTACTCTAAGGGTCCTGACTGTTACAGTTGCTATGGTCTTCCCTACTTTTTGAGATAAAGCTATCGCGTCCTTTCCTGTCACCAGAAAATCAGGTTTTATGTACCCGGTTACTGTCCCGGATTTTACCTTGTACCAATCATTATTTTTCTCCAGAATGGTTGCTGCACTGTTCTTATACAGCATTGCGAGGATTTCACCCTCATCGTCAGGTTTCTTTCTTATATTCACATAATCCTCAACTTTTGCGAATGCTAAATTGTTCACCGCAGCCTGTACTGTTGAAGCAGGTGAGGACAACAGTATGATTCCTGCTGTTATGCAGATTGTAAGCTTTTGTAATGTTTTCATGAAGCCTCCTTATACAGTCATTTGTTACAAATATATTAAATATGTTACGCATTTATTATATTACATAAGACCTAAAAAAACATGTGGTATCTACTGGAATTTCTAGAAAAAAGGAGCTTTCCATCGTTTCTGAGAAACGTCATGGATCGCTCCTTGCTTCAATTTATTATCCTATGCTTGTCGAATGAAATACCTTCATGCTGCTTAAACTTTATCAAAATCCTATCTAATTAACTCTCGTATTGCTAGATGGGTAGCGAATTTTCAAGGCACAGTGCACCGTACCCCAGTGTCCGATTAGGATAAGTAGTTTCCACCTTCAGTTGTCTGGCACCATTAATAAGGTAAGCTTTCAGCTTTTCTCCATAAAGATACGGATCATTTCCTTCTATTAATCCCCACTGCATCATAAGTGCGGCACTGCCTGTGACAAAGGGCGTGGCCATTGAGGTTCCGGAGCGCACAGAATAGCCTCCTCCGGGTGCACAGGAGTTGATATTCACTCCGGGTGCAACAATATCAGGCTTTATCTCCATATTTCTGGTATAACCGCGCCCAGAAAACGGAGCATAGCTGTCCGTATAAGCATCATAAGCTCCAACAGATATTACTCTTTCTGCAGTAGAGGGAATAGTCAGTGTAGTATATTCTGCCGGCAGCAGAAACCTTGTAGCAGGGTTCTTCACCCCTCCTGCCGGGAGCCACATATCAAAATCTCCTGTTACGATACGTCTCGGCACCAACTCAACACGCCAAATACCTGAGTTAATATATCTGCCTGTCGGGATGAGTTCGACATAGATTTCTTGTTGTGAATTATAGGGTGCTGGTTCACCGTAATAGATAAAAATCTGTGTTTGACCAACGGAAAACTGCTGTGTTCCGAGTATCTCAGGAATAGGTCCTACCCGGGTTCCGTTGGGTGCTATAATACTGATATCAAAGTGATCAAAATAATTCTTCCATATCTGAAAGTTCAATGAAAATTCATACTCACTGACGGCTATCTGAATCACCTTATTATTACCCATGGTGAGTACACCCTGGGCATGATTTCCGCTGGCTCCCTCGTTTCCTGTTCCGATTACGATGGAGTTTTTCCATATATTGGCGATATCATTAATAAAGCGTTCCAGTAAGGAGCTTCCGGTGTGAGCTCCGTAATTATTTCCAAAGCTGATATTAATTGCTATCGGTTTATTTACAGAGATGGCATATTGTATTGCATAATTTACTCCCTGCATCAGCTGCGTGGTTCTCGGAAAGGAATCTCCGATCAATAACCCCAGCTTTATTACCACCAATTCGCTTCTGGAGGCCACCCCCCTGTATAACCCGTTGCTTGCTCTCCCGTTTCCGGCTGCTATCCCGGCAACATGGGTTCCGTGCCCTGATAAATCAGTGCTTTGCACCATCTCCATCCGTTGCGGCATCGGAATTTCAAGTGCAGCGTTAATCTGTTCACTGGTATACAGCGTCCCAATATTATAGCCTTCCGGCGGAATTCCCTGTATTGTCTGATCCCATAGTGCTGCAATCCGAGTCGTCCCATCAGCGTTAATAAAATCCGGATGGGAATAATCTATACCAGAATCAATAATACCAACAAGAACCCCCTCCCCAAAGAGATTATAATTATCTGTCTGCAACGGGTTAATACAGGAAGCTCTTCTTCCTTCATTCACTTCATAAAAAAGCCTTTTGGGTTTCTCTATGAATTCTATTTCCTCATAATCAGATAAACGATTAATTAAGTACTCCGGAATTGTAATAATTGCATAGTTATTAATAAGCTCCACCACTGAAATCTGAAGCTCCTGCCTGATACGATCCAGACTTTTACTGTATTTCACAATCAGTTCCCACATGTTTGTATTGGGTGAATAGCCCACGTTGAGGTTCAGGGCTTTATTGCGATCTGCAATTGGCATCTCCAATGCAAGATTCAATTCATCATCGAGCTTTTGGTTCGGCATAACAGACTCCCAATTTAAGATTAATTCATTATATGCTGAAATTACCTCTAAAAGTATGAGAACAATGACCATCAGCAAATACATCCATCCAGAACAGATTGCATAATAAAACAGGAGGTCTTTTGCTAAGAACCTCCTGTCGGATAAGTCTAAACAATGTATTTCTCTTTAACTTGCCTGGCTGAGTGATTTTTTCTGTAACAGCTCCGCCCGTTCGAGCGCCACATCAATATTGGCACAGAAGTTCTCCAGGCCAACCGACTGATCAAAACCGGCTTTTTGCATCAACTTCAATGGCTGCTCCTGTACATGGGACAGAATCAGGGTAACATGTTTCTTCTTGCAGGCCTTCAGCACATTATTCAAAGCATGCAGCGCGTTTACATCCATAGCCGGTACGCTTCGCATTCTGAGAATTACTACCTTTACATGGGGATCCAAGGATATTTCCATGAATTTATCGGCAGCACCGAAAAACATGGGGCCATTGATTTCATATACCAGAGTATTCTTTGGAACCTTCTTTTTCCTTATATTATCCGGATCGCTCAAATCGTCCTCATTTGAATCCTCCTCCAGATAAGTCCAACTATGCACTTCAGCAACCTCTGCCATTCTCTTTACGAATAAAATTGCAGCCATCAGGATACCTACTTCGATTGCCACGACTAGATCAAAGATCACCGTCAGAGTAAAGGTTGCCACCAATACAAGTATATCACTCTTGGGTGATTTCTTAATCAATGTTATAAACTCTCTCCACTCACTCATGTTATATGCAACCATAAATAAAATTGCAGCGATGGTTGGCATCGGAATCAATGCAGCATAAGGCATGAGAACTACCAGGATCAACAGGAGCGTTACTGAGTGAACCATACCGGCGACCGGTGTACGTCCGCCGTTTTTTACGTTGGCTGCGGTTCTGGCAATAGCTCCAGTTGCAGGTATTCCTCCAAAAAGGCTGGATAGAATATTACCGGCGCCCTGAGCAATCAGTTCCATATTCGAGCGATGCTTACTGCCGATCATTCCATCCGCTACAACACAGGAGAGCAGAGATTCGACACCCGCAAGTACAGCAATGGTTATTGCATCCGGAACCAGGTTACTAATCATTGTGATACTTAGGCTAGGGAATGAGAAGGTGGGGAGCTTTGATGAAATCTCGTAAAGACTGCCTATGGTATTCACGTCAACCCGAAACAGCTTAACAACTGCCGATGCTACGAGGACCGCGACTAAGGACGGCGGTATCCTGCGGTTGATTTTTGGCCAGAGAATTAATATGGCAAGCGATAATATTCCGATTAGGAGTGCCTGAAAGTTGATCGTTGAAAGGCTCTCAAAGCATGCCAGTAACTTTTCTATTGTCTCGACAGGCTTATTCACCAGGGTGAGTCCGAGAAAATCCTTGATCTGTCCTATAAAGATCGTAACCGCAATGCCCAAAGTAAATCCTGTTGTGATGGTATACGGAATGAATTTCAAGAGTCTTCCGAACTTCAGTAATCCCATCAATATTAGGATGATACCAGCCATGACAGTTGCTACGGCAAGCCCTTCCATCCCTTCCTTAGCTACAATTCCGGCTACAATCGTGGCAAAGGCTGCTGTCGGTCCGGAAATCTGGACTCTGCTGCCTCCCAGAAAGGATATGATAAAACCAGCAACAATTGCCGTATATAATCCCTTCTCCGGTGTAACACCCGATGCCAATGCCAATGCGATCGATAGCGGCAGGGCGATTATAGCTACTATAATTCCGGCGACAATATCCTTGACCAGTTGCTGTTTCGTATAAGTTTTCATTACTGAAAACAATTTTGGTTTAATTTTCTCCATTTTTATCCTCCATAACCATATCATATCCAGTAAAACATCATAAACCCATAGAATAACTTTTTCAAGTATTTATGTAATATTTTTAATTTTCCGGCATAAAATTATAAGTTATGCTACGTTCGGTGCAATAAGGTAATCGTGCCATTTTTTTAATATGGATATCTTCTGTACGTCTGTTACAATATAAGCATAATTATGTAAACTAATAATGCGTCATTCTACGCTGTCCTATACCGGCAATCACTGATGTGACTCTATTTTGGAGGTTGGTTCATGAAAAATAAACTACTTCTTTTACTTGCAGGTCTGGGTGTCCTGGGAATGATTGTTCTCGGATATTTTGCTTTCAGGCAGACCAATACAAATATGGCTTACAGCCGCTTCCTTCAGGAGGTGGAGAATCAGCAGGTGCAGGAGGTCACACTGACACAGGATTCTGATACCTTTACAGCTGTCTTGAAGCAGGATCCCCATGTAATTTATTCCGTTCCCAATCCAAAGACAGAGGATTTTACGGAATATCTTCTGCTTCATGACATCAAGGTAACCACTGGGCGGGAAAGTATTCCAATGACACTCTTTAAGGTACTGGCGGTCGGACTGGTGCTCGGCGGAGTCCTATGGTTTATGAGAAACGGACAAAATACAAGCAATTTAATAAAGGATGCTAACAAAAATAAAAAAAAGAAAATCAAAGAAAATTCTGTTGTCACAATGGCACAGGTAGCCGGAAATGCAGAAGCCAAATCCATGGCTGAGGATATCATAGCCTTTATCAAAGATCCCGACAAATATGCAAAAGTGGGTGCCCGGATGCCTAAGGGACTGCTGCTTTACGGGCCTCCGGGAACAGGCAAAACCCTGATGGCTAAAGCAATCGCAGGTGAAGCCAATGTACCCTTCTATGCCATGAGTGGTTCCGATTTTGTTCAAATGTATGTCGGTGTCGGGGCCAGTCGTATTCGCAGCCTGTTCAATAAAGCAAAGAAAAGTGAAAAAGCTGTTATCTTTATTGATGAGATTGATGCAATCGGTAAAAAGCGCGCCAGAAATGTCTCTGCAAGCAACGATGAAAGAGATCAGACTCTGAATGCTCTGCTTACCGAAATGTCAGGTTTTAATGATAATCAGGGTATCCTGGTAATCGGAGCAACCAATCGCCTGGATTATTTGGATGAGGCACTGCTTCGTCCGGGACGCTTCGACCGGCATATAGAAATCGGTCTCCCGGATATCAATGCCCGTAAGCAGATTTTATCACTATACGCAAGAAAAAGACCGCTCGCAGATGATGTTGACTTAACGGAGCTTGCAAAATCAACTGTTTGCTTCAGCGGTGCCATGCTTGAAAATCTTCTTAATGAAGCTGCTATCCTTGCTGCCAATGAGCAGGATATGGTGATACATGCGTCTCATATTGATAAAGCCTTTTATACCATCATTGCCGGAGCTCCTAAACTGGATCGCAGTTATATCACCGAGCTCGAACGAAAAATTACTGCTTATCATGAAGCTGGCCATGCCCTGGTTACCAGACTTCTGCTACCCGAACATGATATCTCCAAGGTTACTATCATACCGAGTGTTCGCGGCGCGGGAGGCTTTAACCTTACGATACCTAAGGATACCATGTTCCAGAACAAGCGTCAGTTAAAATCAAAAATTCAGGTATTTCTTGCTGGACGTGCCGCTGAGGAGCTCATCTTCGGTGAAGAGGAGATAACAACCGGTGCCAGTAATGATATTCAGAAGGCATCTCAGCTAACGGTAGAATACATCAATAAATTCGGCATGGATGAAGAAATGGGATTATTCAGCACGGAAGTATTGGGTGAAAACCACGATGCCGGATTGGTTTCTCAATGCAGGTCTATGATGGATGCACTTTATACTAATACACTGGAGCTGCTTCAAAGTAACCTTCCCCTATTAAAGGTAATCTCTGCAGAGCTCATAGAGAAAGAAACTCTGAATAGCTGCGATCTGGATCGAATCTGCAGCTGATAGGATGCAACTATAACCAATGAAAAGAGGGCATTGCACCTATAGTGCGACAGCCCTCTGTATCAGGTTCCCGATTTACCTATTGAGTTGATCTGTAATCCAATTCCGACCGATTATTGTACAATATGATGATATCAACACGTCTGTTCTTGTTACGTCCTTCCTTCGTATCATTAGAAGCAATTGGGCGAAATTCCCCATAGCCAATGGCAGAAATTCTGGAGCCCTCTATTTTATCCTTTTCGACCAGATAGTCCGCCACATTAGCAGCGCGGGCTGCGGAAAGCTGCCAGTTGGAATTATACTTATTCCCCGATCCGATCGGTACATTATCCGTATGTCCTTCAATGATAATAGAATTATCTATTTTCTCCAGTAGCTCTGCAATGTCCTTCAGTCCGTCTTTCATCTCTTCCTTCAAGACATCCTGTCCGCTGTCGAAGAAGACATCATTGTTAAAGGAAATCATCAATCCGCTTTCCATAAGCTTTGTACTGGCAGATAATTCGATTCCCATGTTCTTTAGTATCTGATTCACACGGTTCTCCATATTTTGCATATCGCTCTGATTTACAAGACTTCCGCTAATCTCCTTCACTTCACCGGAACCGGCGGATTTTGGCGTCTCTGTTGGTGTAGCTGTTACAGTAGGCCTGCTTTCATCTGGATCGGGGGTAGTGCTGGGGGTTTCTACCCCCTTGGAAATTCCGTTATCAACGATATTATCACCGCCATCCTCTTCCAAGACTCCCTCAGATCCGCCTAGTATACTTGCTCCCTGACCCATGGAGGATCCAAGTGATTCAGATAGCTTCGAATATTTCTCCTTGTCCACATTACTAATGGCATACAGTAAGATAAACAGAATCATTAGTAACGTTATCAGGTCAGAATAAGTTAGCAGCCAACGCTCACTATTCTCCTTCTTCTGCTTCGGTTTCGCTTTCATTATCCAGATATCCTTTCAACTGTTCCTTCATAAAGGCAGGGTTGGAACCACTTCGAAGCAGCTGCAATCCTTCCATCATCATGTTCTTTGCGAGAATTTCGTCCGTATTCAATTCCTTCAGTTTTGTCGCAATAGGCAGAAAAAGAAGGTTTGCGGATCCCACGCCATAAAGTGTTGCAATAAAGGCTACCGCAATCTTTCCTCCCAGCTTCTCAGGCTCACTTAAATCTCCCAATACATGCACCAGACCCATAACTGTACCGATAACACCCATAGTGGGAGCATATCCTCCTGCTGCTTCAAAAACACCGATGCCCTTTTCATGCCTATGCTCCATATTAATAATTCTTGTTTCCAAAGCCAGCTTCAAAACCTCTTCATCCGCACCGTCTATGATCAGTCTGAGACCGGTCTTCATAAACTCATCTATGTCATCCGATCCCATCTCCTGCTCCAGTGCCAGTAATCCGTCTCTTCTTGCTACTGTAGATAAACGGATCAAAGTATTCAAAATTTCATTTTTGTCAACCTTGGTACCGCGTAAAACCAGTCCAATAATTCTTGGCAGTCTTTTTAAGACCTCTATCGGAAAAGAAACACCGACCGCTCCAATCAATCCTCCGAATACGATTATTGCAGCAGTGGGCTGCAGTAACGCTCCTACCACTCCTCCTTCTAATACAAACGCTACAATCAATGCAGCAAAACCAAAAATCATAAATATCAGAGTAAATATATCCATATCACTACCCTCACAATCAGCTTATTATGTTCTATGAAACAATATAACTTCCTTCATCCGGCGCCTCTCTCAGCACTCCGCTTCTTTAGAACTGGAGGCTAAATCCGGAAAGCGCTTTTTATGGTGCCTTTATGTAATAGTATTTCATCAGCTTTCCATGCCTGTCCAAGGCTGAATTATACCCCACACATCGATAATCCTGAAGCAATTGTGTGTACGGAGTCCGTTCAAAAAACCGATGACAGATTCCTTTTTTATCAATATAGAACAAAGCATTGACTACCGGTATTTCCTTAAACAGCTGCAGCAGATAATTCTGATAGGATGTCAGCTTCAGCCCTGCCGTCTTCAGAAGATAGGAGGATAGATAATTTGCACTGATGCAATCCACGTCATCCTCCTTAATATCATAATTTGCCCAAATAAGGAAAGGCACCTCATATCTCTTCTCATAGATGCCCTCCTGAAGCCTATTCTCCTGTTGATCATTGAACTCCGAGTATACAACAGGCTGATGATCCCCAAATAGGAGAAGGATTGTCGGTTCCTCCAGCTTTGAGAAATAATCCACCAGTGTCTGAAAGGCCAGATCTGATTGTCTCACCAGACTTAAGTATTGCTCCACAGCCGGATATCCGGTAAGCTGTGTCAGATGTACAGTATTGGCATCATCAAAGATTTGTTCCCCTGAGTAGCCTCCATGATTTTGCATTGTCACATTAAATATAAACAAGGCCTTATCCTTGCCTTTACTCTCAAACTCCTCTATAATCTTGGAATAGCTCTCTTTATCACTTATGAAGGAACGGATGCGCTCTGGAGCGGTAAAATCCTGCTCGGTCAGGAATTCATCAAAGCCGAGAAGCGGATAAACCAGATCCCGTTTATATCCGCTGCCCTGATAGGGATGGATTGCGATATTATAATAACCCTGCTCCTTTAGAGTAGAAGCAAGAGATGCGGTCGGAGCTGTGATAAACTGCTGATAAGGGACACTGTTTTGTGGCATGACAGCCATGCTGTTCCCTGTCAAGAATTCATATTCCGTATCACTTGTCGCCCCACCGAAGACAGAGACAAATAATTTTCCTTGGGTGGTATCCTCCCTCAGCATTCTGGTATAGGGATGATAATCCATATTGGTCGGATAATCTCCCAGCATACTTAAATCAGAATAGGCTTCATTCATAATTACAATAATGTTAGGCTTTATATTACTGCTCTTTGAATCTTTGAAGCAGTCTCCTGCTTTGGATAAAAGCTGTTCCACCTTACGTACCGAATAACCCTCCGGTGCTTTTGTTTCCATGGCTTTCATATTAGCCACAAAACCAAAAGCGGTCCCATAGGTACAATAGGTGTATTTCGGAGCAAAGTAGTCAATAACCCTGATTTTCGTTTTAATCAGGTCTGTCTGAAAAAAAGCGGTATAGGTCATCACAGCAAACACGGAATAAATTGCAAAACCGGAAAGCCTTCTTAGTATCGATATTTTTTTGTCACTACGGCCAAGCTTACTGCCACAAACCAGCATCAGAAACATAATCGTAGAGGCTATCAAAAAGCCTTCTGAAAAGCTGATCCGGTAATTGGAGGCTACGCTCATTCCCGTCTGCCAGGCCAACAAATCGCTGGGGATGATAGGATTACCCCGAAATAGATAGACCAGATAATTCAAAACTGCAGTCAGATAAATGACAATGGTATTGACAAATATCGTTCTTCTGATATTTCCGGTAAGGGCATAGATCAGAAAGGTAATCGCCAGGTACCAGATTAGGTTATAGAAGCTGTATTTTTGAAACAACCTCATATTAAAATTACTAACCATCATTTCTACCATAAGGAAGGAAGAAATAGGCGTCAAAAACAGCAGAAAGACTCCAAAACTGGTTTGGAGTCTTTCTATGTATTTTCGATCCTTGAGTTCCAGATGGTACCATACTGTCAGCAATACTCCAACAGCAGCGTATCCGGCCATTTTTCCTGCCGATCCCTTGGTATGTACATAGCAACTGTATATCAGAAAGAACTCATACAGCAGCAGCAGATAGGCCGGAATGCTTTTCTTACTCTTCCAATTTATTGTTATCGTCTGTCCGAACTTCATAGATGGATTTGCCCCTTTATCATTTTGCCCTTTCTCCAATATATATAATTTGTCCGATTATGTCAATGAGTATCAGACTTTTTCATACATAAAAAGGAGAAAACTCCCATCACACAGCTATGCCCTCGAACCTACCCGATATGAATAATGGTTTACTGTTATGCCTTCAGCGTTTTTGATAAAGAGTCCGAAGCTGATTGATTTGAGCTTCAGTCAATCTGTCTGTAGGTGAATTCAATCCACAGGTATCTCTGTTCTCAACAATCAGCACGGTGGCTTCCCGATCCAGTGTGTGTGTATGCCAGGTGCCCTTCTTTACATTATATAATTGCAATGGTTCCATGGCTATCGTATCTACCTCCGTAATGACGTCCTGATTACCTCCTGTAAATAACGTACAATTGCCTTCCAGAAGGACAAATACCTCATCTGTTTCATCATGCTTTTGCATGGTGTTCAGATTTTGAATCTCCAGTTCTTCACAATATCTCAATATTGCTACACGCCATGTCCCATAATCAATCATCGGTAAATAACCTTCACCCTGATATGAGCTCACCTCAATAAATTCCTTCTTCATAATTTCTCCTATTTCTGTACATGATTTTCAACAGTCTCCTATATTAAATCCACCAGAATTATATGCTCCCGATTCTGATCCAGTGCTTTGATATACTCTCTGGCGATATACCCTGTGTCTTCCGATTCTTCATATTTCACACCATCAATGGTAATACCTCCTACACGATAGGTCCCCTGCTCCTTGACCGCTTCATTATGATATACAATCTTCAGGCTGCGATCAGCAAAAATCAATGCAACACCAGCCTGACGACGGCTATCAAACTGTTCCGCCATAAGCTTAGGTTCCAGTTTCAGATTACCCATATCTCCCTTGATACCGAACATCTCCGTCAGTACCGTCAGCAGGAGCCAGCTTGCAGAGCCGGTAAGGTAATGGTAGAGACCTCTCCCGTTATCTCCAAAGTATTCCGGAATACCTGGATAAATTCTGCTTTTTGTAAAATTGCTGCAATGTTCATATAAGGTACGTATTGCCCTATAGCCCTCACGAGCAAAGCCTTGCTTGTAAAGTGCATTCGCATACATAATTGCCATATGAGCAAACACGGCACCGTTCTCTTTATGACCGTACGCAAAGCCAAACATCCTTCCAAGGTCTTCCTTTACTTCCCCAAAATTCGTATTTAGCCTATAGCCTCCGACCGCTTCGTCATACAGATAAGCATCTGCTGCCTTTATAATCTCTTCTATTTGTTCCCGTGTGGCAGTACCCGACATAATTGCAAAGACTTGTCCTGTCAGTATCATTCTGACACCCTGTTCAAAGTCTCCCTCCACCCTGCGGCCATGATTATCATAATAACCGTTGTACCAGGAAAAACCGTCCCGATTGGTAAGCCATTCTGTACCTCTGATATGTTCCCGTATCCAGGCCGCCTTCTTCCTGAGGTTATCTGCCAGTTCTTCGTAGGGAATCTCAAACGTTTCTCCCGAAATATTGCTGCGTATGTTATTACAATAGCTTCTTAATAGTTTCTGCTTTTCACTTACATTCTCATAAAGAGCCAAGCTGTCCGTAAGTAAAAGCTCCAGCTCACGTAACAGAGACAGTTTACGGTTTCCCGCTTCACCAAGCTTAACTACCAGCTCAGCCAGCTGTTCAAGATTACTTCCATATAAAGCTGTAAATGCAACACTTTCACCACGTTCCTTTGCCATATCAAGGGCATCGTTCCAGTCCGCTCCGCGGAGTCTGATGTGGTTATGTTCACCCACATCGAAAAAGGCTGTCAAATTCTCAATCAGAATATGCTCTAGGATGCTACCCTGATACTCTCTACCATCCTTTGTTCTGACACGGTTCCCGTTCTCCGGCTTCCAGAGCGTGTCCTTCTCTTCTCCTCTGACAGCCTGGGGATCCTTAAAATAATAATTCTCCTGCAGCAAAACTTCCATGTCGCCGCTTTGTTCAATATATAATTTTGTAGTTATAAAAGGCCATACTCCGTGATCCATCCAGACTCTGGTAATATTGTTCCGATCAGAAATAAATTCTCCCTGTCCCAAACCGATGATGGTTGCATTGGTACCATCCATTCGGACTCCACCGTAATTACTGATCAACATCTCCTTCACACCGGTGGGATTCATGATCAATAGCGCCAGACAGTCCTGCCAAAGATCACGCCATCCTCTGCCACCCCTGCCATAATCATGATGAGGCAGAAACGAACAGCCGTAGATTCTTCGCAGCATCGGTTGAAAATTAATCCAATGCATCCAGGCATCAAATTCATCCGAATCGGTATGAAAGGAAACATTGATTTTCTCCTTCCAATAGGCTTTGGTAGTCTCCAGGGCTTCCTCACAGGCTGCCGCAGTCATGTATTTCTTCACTGACTCGGACAATTGCTTAACGGAGCTGCCATATCCGAGAATAAGAATATAGGTTTTCTTCTCCCCAGGCGCCAACGAGGTCTGCCGGAAACTGATACCGCCCATAGCTTCATACCCATTTATCATCGTACCGGCACTTACCGGTTCACTATTTGTCAGAATTGCTTTTGGATTTTCAAAGGAACCTCCTTCTCCGATAAATTCTTCTACTACCGGATAAAATCCAACCGGTGCGCTGCCATCTCCTTCACTACCGAATACTCCGTATACCACGGTATTCTTCTGATGCCCACGCTCGTCAAAGGTCAAGGTCGGATTAAGACTCACACCGTATTCGGTGGTTTCGATACGATGAAGAAGAGAGGTCACATTACGGTGGTCCCTGATATTATCGGCAGAACGACCGTAGAGTGGTATCGCAGCCACTGGTTCGACAGTAAGTGTCTGATTGCCGATATTTTCCAAGGTAACCATCATAAGCTCAACTTTATCCTTGGTGCAGGGTACGAAGGAGGTGATATCCGATAGGATACCGTATTTTTCATTACGGCGCGTCATTTTATGCCACATCACTCCGGCAGTCAGCTTTGTCTCCTCCTTCTCAGAGGTAAAAAGCTTTGCTTCCTGCGCAGCGGACCTTCCTGTTGCAGACCAGGCTCCCCCATCCTGTAGTCTGCACCAGAAATTCCTGCTGGATTTACTATTATGCAAATCCTCACTGCTGACCGGTGTCAGCAAAAAGGTATTTTGCCCCATTTTGCTGTCGCCTCCGAGCATTGGTGTAACGCTGCTCATAACACCGCTTTCATTTGCAATCGGAAAATATAGGTAGTTTGTCAATTCAGGATTCTCTAATTCAAATACTCCCTTTTCCTCTAAATATCTGTACCCTTTCATCTATAACCTCCATTCAATGTCACTGATACTATCGACTTTACATATCTCTCTGTCATAGGTAAGAAGTCCATTCACCTCGTCCTCAACATCGGTCAGCTGGGTATAAACCACAGCACTAAGACCAGCCCTAACCAACTCGGTCAGCTCTTCCCTGAAAAGCTTTTGATAGGCGTCGTTTAACTCCCTGTCTGTTTTGTAAATCTTATATCCGTATATCTTTCGGGAAAAGGAATGCTCCTTTATATAGCAGGCATACCCTCCGATTTCCGAAAAAATCACCGGCCTATTCCTGCGGTGAACCTTCAGAGGATGGAAGTAATTATGAATGCTTTCAAAATCTCCTATCCGCTGGTCAAACCAGCCACTGGCATGATCAATCAGTCTAGTGGAATCCAGTTCCTTAATCAATCGATATGCTTCCTTAGCATCAAACTGTCCCCAGCCTTCGTTGAAGGGAACCCAGCAGGCAATACAGGGACAATTATATAGCAGCTCGACCGTTTCCTTACACTCCATGCTCCATTCCCATCTGCCCTGTTCCGAACTTCGACCGAACAGCCCATAACGCTTATCATTTATCCTGGCAGCCAGCTTAGGAAATATAGTCGGTAAGTAGCTCACCAGGAGAAGGCTGTAGGCCTCCCCTCCATTCACCATGTCCTGCCATACGATAACACCCAATCTGTCGCAATGGTAATACCAACGCAGGGGCTCTATCTTGATATGCTTTCGAAGCATATTGTATCCCAGTCTTTTCGCCATGGTAATATCATAAATCATGGCTTCGTCACTCGGTGGTGTATAGAGTCCGTCCGGCCAGTAGCCCTGATCCAAAAGCCCGTTCTGAAAATAAGGGTTTCCGTTCAAAAAAATCCGAAGTCTTCCATCCGCATCGGGTTGAATTGAAAAGTCCCGCATGGCAAAATAACTCTCAATCCGGTCTTCCTCTACAATCACCGTAAGCTCATACAGAAAAGGGTCCTCGGGACTCCAATAGCGGATATGATCCAGCTTAACCGTAATGGATGGCTGGTCGGAGGATACCGAATTTATACTTCGTCCCTGTTCTTTGACCACAACCTGATAGAGATGTTTTTTGCGGTATTGCTCATTCATACTGATCTGAATATCTAATTCACCCTTTACTATATCCGGAGTCAGCTTCAAAGAAGTAATATAATTATCTGAAACCCATTCATACCATACCGTCTGCCAGATACCGCTCTGTGCTGTATAGAACATGCCTCCCCTGTTAAGCATCTGTTTACCCCTGCTATGATAAGAGGTATCGCTGACATCGATCACCTTCAGCGTTAGAATATTATCTCCCTCTTCAATATCCTTAGTAATGTCTACGGAAAATGGTAGATATCCTCCTATATGCTCCGCCACCTTCTGTTCACCCAGAAATACCTCGCAGCTCTGGTCAACAGCTCCAAAATGCAGAATTAGACGTTTACCGGGATATTTATGCTCCACCGGCAGAACCCGCCGATACCATAGGATTTCATCAGGCTTTAGCTGACGGTTGACCCCTGACAATACACTTTCCGGTGAGAATGGAACCAGTATCTGTCCGTCAAACCGTTCCGGTTTCCCCACCGTTGATGTAATAGCATAATCCCAGTAGCCGTTTAGGATCGTATAGTTATCTCTTTGCAGCTGTGGCCTCGGATATTCTGTGAGAACCTTCCCGGGATCAAGTTCCCTGCCCCATCTGGTAGTAAGCTGATTATTATCACCCTGTTCCTTCTCTTTGAACCATAAGGTTCTTACCGCTTCCTTCAGATTCATGCCATTACCCCCAATGCAGTAATTTACTATACCTTATATTATACAATGACCCTTTTCCCTATTCCCATTGGTTTTTAATACTCACCGAAGGGGATCATCAAGGTTACGATTGCACTTTTAGCAATGTTTATCTCAATCAATTTACCCTTCAAACGGATTACAACCGGAATATCCTTGGTGGTCCTGTTTAATGCTGTCATTACGATACTTTTGTCGGTATTGAGAAACGCTGTCGCCTCCAGCTCAAAGCTATACTTGGTTAAGCCAATTCTTTTTGCGCCGGGAAGGATGTACCTGCTGAAGTGTCCAATGTAATCATAGGATAAGTTCGTCCGGAAGATTCCCTTTTCTGTATCCACCATGATTGGAGCATCGCAATGGTTACCGACATGATTAGGGCCTCCCTTCTCATCCAAAAAAAGGTTCCAATCAATAAAAGCATTCATGCCGTTATTTAGGTCACCAAGAATATCATGGGCATACATCTGAGCATTTTCGAGCTGGTTTGTACCGAAACGGCTGTATTCCACGCAGCCCTCAGTGAAAATCAGCTCTTTGGAGGGAAATGCTTCCTGCGTCAAATTGATTGCTTCAAAATGATCACCGGTATACCAATGGAATGCTACTCCGGATACCATGACATCCGTTATATCGTCAATGATTGCCTTAGCACGTTCATACATGAGCTCCTTGTTATGGTCCCAGATCAAAAGCTTGATATGTCTCAAATTATGTTCTACAAGTGCAGGGTAGAGATAATCCCGCAAAAATTCCTTCTCTTCCTCTGCGCTGTAAATGCAAGAATCCCAGGTTTGAACTGCTGCAGGCTCATTCTGAATCGTAATTCTTTGAACCTGGTATCCGTTTTTCTCATATTCTTTAATATAACGGCAAATATATTCTGCCCAGAACCTACGGTATTCCGGTTTCAGCCTGCCTCCGTGAAGCTTATCATTGTTGGTTTTCATAAATGCTGGAGGTGACCAGGGGCTCAGCATTATCTCGATGTTTCCGCCAGCCTTTTCCTTCACAGCCTTCAATAGGGGAAAGATATACTGTTCGTCCCTGGCGAGGGTAAAGGAAATCATATCTTTATCCATCGGATCTGTCATTGCAGAATAAACACCAAGGGAAAAATCGCAGCTGTCAATATGGCTTCTGACCATGCAATAGCGATTACCCTTTTCTCCGTAATAGCACTCAACAGCTTTCTCCTGTTGTTCCTTAGAAAGCTTTGAATATGCATATCCCGCCGCTTCTGTCACTGCTCCGCCAAAGCCGAGGAAGGTCTGATAAGTAAGCTCCGGATAGAGGTTGACCACTTTGTTCTCAACCCCCTTTACCTCTCTGGACGCCTGATAGTGCTGCGTTACTATTTTCTTTTCTCCATTTTCATATAAGGTTGTAATAAGCTCCATATAACCTCCTAAAAGTCATAAAATTGCGATATCTGAATTGAAGGAATTTATCTCTTTCTACTCCATCCATATCTCTATATTCTTTACTCTGCCCTCCCGTACTCCTTCTGCGGCAGCACCGCTTAAGGTATCTCCTTCCACTATGACACCGGTATCGGGTAGAATTATTCTTTTGATCCTAGCTGCACCTACGCCGTATGTAGCTTTTCGTTCAGGATTATGATAGGTCACCCTACAGCTGGAAAGCAGCATAAAGGAGACTTCATTATTGTCATCGAACATAAAATCTGCCAGCTTCGGTTCAAAATGAAGCTTCAGCTCCTCCTGCTCATAGGTGAATACCCGCTTCCCGATAAACATCTCAATCCATATAGAAATTGCCTCCGTGGTAGATCCGGATAACCGGGCTACATAGCCTCTTCCGTGGATAGCCTCATTGGGATTTTCACTGGAAGCAAGGAAGGAGGAGTTTTCTAGAATGCTTCTTCCGTATTCCCTCGGATCCCGAAAAACCACCATGCATTGCTTCATATCCGCATAAAATTGTTCATATAATCCTGATCGCAGCATAGCTAGCAGATATTTATATTCCATATGAAGAAAAATACTCTCCCTTTCCAGCCAACCCGGGGTAAACACATGGATTCTGCCGTTCTCCATGGAAATATGTTCAATGGGTACACTGGTTTTATACATACCCAGCTTCCTATCGTACAGCCTGCTGCTTCTGACATTACGATAAAGCATTTCTGCCTGCTCTTTATCCCTTAAAATTGCAAGCATTTTTGTCGGTCCCTCTAAGAATGAGGGCAGGGGCACAACCTCAAAGGCTTTCACCTTGACCTTCGGTAGGCCGTAGTCGCTGATAACCTGCTGCCCTTTCTCATCCATAATCGGTTCCATTTCCGTTGCCCTGTATGTAAAGTAGGTCGGTACAATACCGTCTCCGTATCCACAGGCTTTCTCAATGCCTTCCTCAAGCTTAACAAGAAATGCGTCCAGCATATTCTTCAGCTTAAGAGTAGGAATATCACGTATCTCATCTTGGGCAGTGAACCTTACCTTCTCGAAAAAGTTCTCCCGAAGCTCCGTTACCCTATCCCAATAGATAAAATCTGACCAGTGCTGCTCTCTGGAAATAATCAGAGTATCATAAACCTCTGTGAGGAAATCCGCAAGCTCAGAAGGTAGTCCGACCTGATCTGTAAGCAGAATTCTGTCTCTCAGGAAAATCAGCATTCTTTTTAGCTCAAAAGTCTCCGCCATCCCGCTGCCAAAAAGTCCTGGTAATCCGTTCATCGCATCATTCCAGCCAGGTTTGCCGCCTTCCATCTCCACTCCCATACCGTATGGATCAAGAGAAGAGAATTTATTAACCGTCAACGTCAGCAGCTTACCTGCCAGAGTTGTCTTTATATGTTCACCCATGGAATTCCTTTTCCAGTTAGTTCCCTTTTCATCAAAATCATTTTTTGCAAGCTTCTCCTCATCATGAATCAAAGCACCGTATTGTCTGGCCTCCTGCTTCTTATTCAACACATATTTTTCACTGCGGGGAAGTACTCTTGCCGGACTGTCATAGAACCGATAGGAGCCGTCTTCGAATAGCAGTTCCTTCTCCCGCTCCGGAAAGATACTTAGGTAGTTCTCTATCAGATCTAAATTGTACTCCCAGTGATCGCTCCAATAACCCTCAACAAAGCCTGCTTCAATGTTCTGGTCACACAGAGAAAGCAGTTTTTCGAGGAATTCCTCTTCCTCAATGGCAAGGTCTATCTTGTTTATGGTAATACAATTTGATATCTGACCGGGTGTAAAGTTTTTGTCAATCAGCTTTTTCAATCTGTCCTGCTTATTGACCACCTTCTCCAGTATGAGCTGCTCTGCCTCCCTATAACTGTCTTGTCTGACTCGGAAGGTAGAAGGTCTAACCTCCAATGGATTATATCCATCCATTTGTATCAGTTCATAAAAGGTTTTTACGTTAAAATCCCCGATTTCCGGATGGAAAAATACATCATTTCGCCGGTTCTGATTCACATCGCGAAAATTACCGTTCCCCTGAGAATAGTATTCTCCGGCAATGGAGAAGAAGTTATAATCCCGTTCGGGATCACCGTGTTTGCGGCTGAACAGATGAATTACAGATTTCTTTCCATCCTTTCCTAATACGAAGGGATAGCCTCCGCGAAGAAAATTATCCAGATAATTCTGTTCCATGTATTGATCGAACACGGGCAGACCCGTATGAGACCTGATGTCTGCCGTTAGCTCTTCTACTAATTCCTCAGCCATTGCTTCGTTTCGTCGGAGAAAGCCTGAGCTGCAGAATTCTTCCGCTTTACTGTTTACCTGCTCTATTGCTCCTGCAAAGCCCGTCATAGAGAAAAACTCTTCTGATTTATTCGGCTGAAGCTCGAGTCTTATGGGTGTAAAGCCGCAGGGTACCTTGTTGTAGAAGCACTGCTTCTTCTCCATTACTCCCTTGAGGGATGCTCGTTCAAAAACCACCGGATGAAGCAGGGAGGTGTCATAGTCAAAAATTACTTCAGCATCGTAAATTACAGGTTGAAGTTTTCCATTCCAAACTGCTAGATAATAATAGCCTCCTTCCACCTCTGATACCTCTGCAGAATCATCACCGGAAGCACGCATCGTATAATAGGGAATACCAAACTCTATATTCTTAACCTCAGTCCAGCTTTTCATAAGGTTTGACATCTCCTTGAATTGGCTGTTCTGAATTCCGTAAGGAATAATCTTTGGCAAACCATCCAAAAGCTCCAGCTCCTTCACCTCTGTGTCCAGGTTCTCAATTGTAACCTTTCTTACCAAGGCCCCGATGCTGTTATTCGGCAGAACAAAATATTTAACGGTAATTCTGATTCCGTATCTATGATTGGTCTCTACTATCCAGAAGCTGTTCTTTCGAATATAAAAATCTCTTTGGGCCTTGTCATCCATGGTATTGAAGGGCTCAAAATAATGTCCGTTGCAACGTACTAAGGTTCGAAACCCCTTTACAGAAGTATTCTCATATGCGGTATTCGCCGGATTGAATTCCATAATCGCATTTCCTTTGTTATGAATACCGAAGCTGTTGATTCCCTGCCCGCGGTTGGTATAATAAACCCAAAGCGGAATTCCCATCCTCCCCGCCAATCCGGGAAGAAAACTTGAGAAGGGAGGAAGTGTATCAAATCCTTCCATGATATATGTATTTTCCTCTAGCCTATAATTCCCCATAATCCTCCTTTGTTTTTAAGGAGGATTTTCCTCCTTTGTTTTTAAGGAGGATTTTCCTCCTTTATCTTTAAAAGATAAGGGTCTGCATAGGAGGAATTATGGTCGGTGATTTTTCAAAAACCGGCATTCCCAAATGTAGTACCCTTAGTTAATTGTTCTATATTAAGTAATTAAAATCAAAATCTGACCCTGCAGGTATCCCGAATGACCATACTGGGAGATATCCTTGTAATTGTTCCTTTCACAGACCCCTCTAATTCCATCAGTCGAAGCAGCTCCGTAATACTCTGGTTACCAAGCTCTATAACCGGACTGTGTATCGTTGTCAGAGGCGGATTATAATACGAGGACAGCAGGATATCATCAAAACCGATGACGCAGACATCCTCCGGAACCCGAAGGCCTGCTTCCGTCAGTGCATGGATTGCTCCGAAGGCCATTTCATCATTTGCACAGAAGATAGCCTCAGGAAGGGGCGTCCCCTTAAGAAGAAGTACACGCATCTCACTGTAAGCAACCGCCTCCTCGAAATAACCCTTCATAATGATACTCTCATCAATCGGGAGATGATACTTATGCATCGTGTCCTGATAGGCCTGATATCTGGCATAATTATCAAAGCCTTCAAGGCCGTGAAAATATCCAATTCTTCTGTGCCCCTGCTTAATCAGGTATTCCACCGCCAGGGAAGCACCTTCATAATTATTAATGATTACGCTTGATATTCTGGTTCCCGCAAATTCCCTGTCTATAAAGACCATCGGCAGCTTGGTTAAGGAAAGGCGGCTTATGTATTCCTCCTGTAGCCGTTCATTGAGTACTATGGCACCCTCCACACCCGAGGCAACAATCATGCTGTAAATCTCATCCCCCGTGTTCTCATTGCTGATGTATATATTTAATAAATATCCTCTCATTCTGCATTGCTTATGTATCGTCTGAATCAAGATCCTGTAGAAATCACCCTGGACACTGGTTAAAAATAAGCCGATTGTATTCCTTCTGCTGGATTTTAAAAGCTTTGCATTCATATTCGGAACATATTTCAGCTTCTCAACCGCAGCCATTACCCTGCTTTTTTTTTCCTCACTAACAACATCCACTCCATTCAGCACATTCGATACTGTGGATATTGCTACACCGGCTTCTTTTGCCACATCCTTTATTGTTACCATCGTACCTCTCCTGACTATACTGTAATACCATATGAACGGTATTCAGGAATAATGCCGAATAGATCAGGATGACAAAAAGTAGATATTCTGCTTTTCCTTAAGAGGAAGTGTCATCCTAACATGCTCGCAACGGTATTCCTGAATACGTTCCTATAACTCCCCACCATAGTAATCGCAATTACTAAATTTATTATAATACGAACAGTTAGTTACTGCAATAATAAAAACATTTTTATTGCATTTTTTAGGAAATTTTTTTTAAATAGTTCTTTGATTGGTCTGATTTTTTATGATAATCTATCATTATTTGTCATTTTTTAGTGGTATATTTTATATTTTGTAAAATATTCATATAAAACTATACAAATAAATCTATAGAAACGTTTTTAAATATCGATTTTGCCTCATGTCAATATTTGATGTTTTATGTCGCATTATTAGGATTAATGCATAGTATATAGTAGCTTTCAGATTTTAACTGAAGGCAGCCTTTGGTATCCACAAAAGGATAATTAGTAAATAAGGAGGTATAACAATGCTATTAGAAGAACTATGCAGATATATAGGCCAGACCGTAACAATTTTTACAACCAGCGGCGGTGCTTCAGGCTGCGGCTTTACAGGTGTACTTCTTCGTGTGAATCCGGTTTTTGTAACATTGGTGGACCGAATCGGTACGCCCCCTGCCAACCCGCTAAGCGAATCGGTCTGCGGTGATCACAGGGATCTGAGAAATAAAGAGGATTGCTTCTTTGCCGTAGGTTCCGTATGTGATATCCCCACCAATAAGATCGCAAGCTTCTGCCATAATGCAATTTAGTAAAGGAAGGAGGAAATTTATATGGCAAGGTATCATAAATCCGGCTGTCACAAGGGCTCATGGGAACGGACATTTGTTGAGCAGATGTACAGATATATCGGTGAAACAGTCACCATCTTCACCACCAGTGGCGGGGCTTCAGGCTGTGGTTTTACAGGCGTTATTCTAGCTGTAAATTCACGTTTTGTACGCCTT
The DNA here is from genome assembly GCA_023415635.1 of Bacillota bacterium. Classification (GTDB taxonomy): domain Bacteria; phylum Bacillota; class Clostridia; order Lachnospirales; family Lachnospiraceae; genus Mobilitalea. The sequence goes on from JAEZJV010000040.1 coordinate 198,509, forward strand.
GTTACAGAGCAGGGCTTTCCGCCGACAAACCCTCTGGCAGAGAATATTTGCCACGAGATGGATAACGGCCTAGGTCTCAGAGGCAGCTTAGGCTTCAACAAGGGCAACGATCGTCCCTTCCGTACCGTTGGTTCCGTATGTGACATACCGGTTGACCGGATTGCTGCATTCTGCCACAATGCGGTATAATGTACGGAAAGAAACCATAATTAAGAGTAAATGCCATCCAAAAATCAAAGCCCGGTTACCAACCTAGTGTGGTTCCCGGGCTTTAAAGCAATCTGTTCTTAATATGTAGTAGATTATGCGGTAATAATTGATGCCAAATAAAATTCCTTCCCAGGTACCTCTTGTTCCAGTATAATTTCTACGATGTGCTTTTCTCTTTCCTCTGAAGCGAAAACATCCTGCAGATATAAGCAATCTCCCCAGGTCTCCTCAAAATTAGCGTCCAATACCACCGCCTGCTCCTCCCGACCGTCAATTACAGCCTTTGCCACCGGTGCCGGATGACTTGCATATTTTCGGTACTGTACCGAGATCAGCCAACCCTCCACCTCAAAGCGTATCCTGCTACCGGTACTTATTGCTGCCCAACCATAGCAAAATACATCCCATACACCTTCTTTTTTTGTCTCATCCTTGACAAAACCCAAGGATTCCGGTTCATAGTTGTTACAGTTTTTCCTGACGGAACCGAAATAACGGTTGGCTGTCAAGGGTACGACAGGTATCCTATAATCTTTCCGCTTGTCTTCTGCTGCTCTGCCAGAGACCCTAATAGAGGTCTCTTCTTTCGCTATCCTATAAATTTGTTCCAGCAGGTGAACAATTACACCGGCAACCAATTGATGACCATAATCATTAGGATGCAGATGATCCGAACTGATCTCACTACTTTTCAAGTTGCCCTTCCTGATTTCCTCAAAAAGACTTTCCTTCATACTAACGATCGGAAGCTCATAATATACCCCAATCTCATTATGAACGCGCTGTGCATTGCGTCCGTCATCATAGAACACATTATTGAACATAAATACTGCCGGCTCAGTCTGATCCAGTAGAATTGTTCTGATCAGACCCTCGAAGGTCTCCTGAAAACAATTATCGTTGCTGTCATTGACACTGAACTCCACGAAAACTACATCCGGCTTTTGACTCAGTACCTCCTCCTTCACCCTGGCGACTCCAAACTTGGAGGTAGTCGCTCCAACTCCGGCATTGATATAATCGATCTTTGCGGTAGGGAATTTTTCCTTCCACCAGGAATATACTAGGTATGCATAACAGCTTTCTGCTGTTGTGGAAGCAGCACCAGCGGTAATTGAGCCGCCCAGAAAAGCAATCCTGAGCTCCTTCCCACTAAGGGCACGTTTCATCACAAGGCACATTCTTGCCGTATTGCCGACATTGATTACACCTCTCTCACAAACTTCCTTAAAGTGAAGCAAATTACCCCTCTGTTCCATATCCAGCCTCTCTTCATCACACCTCTATAATATCCCGAATTCTTTATCCTCCAAGGTGGCACTATCATTGATCTTTATATACTCAACGATCTCCTCGACGGTAGTAAAAGCCATACCGACATAGCTGTCAGCAGCTCCGTAATAGATGGCAATTCTACCGGTTGCCGAATCCGTAAGCGCTGCACAGGGAAATACAACATTTGGAACAAAACCTCTTTCCTCGTACCACTCCTCAGGGGTGAGTATAAAATTATTGCATCTGTATTTCACGATGGAGGGATTATCAATTTCCAGGATACAAGCACCCATACTGTAGACATAACCATTACAGGTTCCTGTAACTCCATGATAGAATAACAGCCAGCCCTCGCTGGTTTCGATGGGTGCCGCTCCTCCTCCGATCTTTAGTGATTGCCACCACTGTTTTCCGCGCGCCATCACATGCCTATGCTTCCCCCAGAAGGTCAGGTCAGGGCTCTCACTTAGGAATACATCACCAAACGGAGTATGACCGCTGTCACTCGGTCTGGATAACAGCATAAAATTACCATGCACCTTTCTTGGGAATAAGACTCCGTTTCTGTTAAAAGGAAGGAATGGATTCTCCATTCTGGTAAAATGCTTAAAATCCTTAGTCTTGGCAATACCCAGCGCAGCCCCGTAAAAGTCTGTACACCAGATAATGTAGTAAGTATCTTCAACCTGTATCAAGCGGGGATCGTAGGCATAACGAGGCAGGAAGGGCTTCCCGTCTTCATCTGTGAAAGGAATTTTCTTCGTATCATAGGTCCAATGAATTCCGTCCTTACTATACCCCATATATAAATGAGGTACACCATCCACCTGCTCCGCGCGGAATACACCGATGAATTCGCCCTGATAAGGAAGCACTGCACTGTTAAAAATTCTTGCCACTCCAGGAAAAGGATTCCGATTAATAATCGGATTCTCCGAATATCTCCATACGGGACCTATACATTTGGCCGGTTTATCCTGCCAGGGAATATTCGGTAATTCATAGGATAACATCTTAACTTTACTCATTCCATACTCTCCTTTTATATTTATTGCAGTCCATATAAGAACATCCCATCAGTATACTGATACTTCTGATTATGTTTGGATATGCATCCCAATATGAACTGATCCGCTATGTCTCCTGGTCTTCTAAAAGATAAAACTGAGTAAAGCCGGCAAACTCCTTACTCAGTTTTGTATACTGTCTATCCAAATATACTCTACCTATGCTTATTGGAGGATTGGCGGAAGATGATTTCCACCCCTATAAAGATAACCTCCTTCGGGAAGGTTGGATTTTGAATTCTCCACATCAACTGTTGTACCAGTCGTCTACCCAATCGCTGATTTCCGACACGCACTGTCGTCAGGAAGGGTTCAACCTGTGCCATCCCTTCGACATTATCATAACCGGTTACCGCTACATCCTGAGGTACGGATAACCCCCGATTCCTCAGACAACGGATCACATCAAGGGCAATATCATCATTGGCACAAACAATTGCTTCCGGTAAAGCTACAAAGGCATCCAATGCCTTTTCCACTTCAACCGTCTTATAGAATTTATGGACCGGATGGTAGGTGGCTACGATAGCTTCGTCCACACCTAGCCCTGCCTCCTCCAATGCGCTGACATAGCCCTGATAGCGATCACCGATCGTCTTGCAGTAGGTAATGTCACCAATAAAGCCTATCCGTGTCAACCCCTGAGATAAAAGATCAGCAGTGATCTTTTTCACGCTGTTCATACCCTCACAGATAACAATGTCACCGTAATGCGCTATGCTGTCTAAATTACTTGGAGCATCCAGAAATACAACCGGTATGCTCTGCTTCATGATCTGATCAATATATTCGGTTGAAAATACGCTCAGAATAATGACACCGCTTATCTCCGTCTGTAAATCCAGAGGGAGTACCAGATTTTTCTCATCCTGCTCACTGATAAAATTGAACTGAAGCCTGCAGCCGAACTTATTCAACTCGTCCGAGATGCCCATGATAATGCTGTTCCAAAACACAGAAATCTCTCTGCGTGTCAGAACAACGATCGTCTTGGTATCCACAATCTTATTACGAAGCTTAAATTCATTCAGAACAACCGGTGACAGCTTGGAATATCCCATCTCATATGCCTTCTCAATGACGACATATCTGGTTTCATAGGAAACCGTATCACTGTTATTTAAAGCCTTGGCGACTGTATTTCTAGATAGATGCAATTCTTTCGCTACATCTTGAATTGTAACCTTCTTCATTGTCTACATGTCCTCTCACAGCCACTCTGCCTGCCCAGACAGAACAGCATATTCAGGTTATGATCAAGCATCCTGATGCAAATAGTTTACATTCGCAAATCTGAATGTAATTACAATGCACAAGCTAATGCATCACTCAAGCGAATTCTACTACATTATTGGAGCTTTATCAAGCAGATTTTTCCGCTTTAGTACTCAATTGAGAACAGAACCCAGACATATAGTATCACTGCTTATCGCATCCCTTTAGCAATTCTAGATTTCTTTTGATCAACTTGCATCTTTGTTGCACACATTCTACTGACCTCAGCGGATCCGAAGGAGTATTGAAGGTATAATCCATCAATCGCTCCACTGTAGTCGCCGCAACGTGAAGCCGGGTATCGGAGGAAGCATAATAGATATATACCTCCCCGTTATTCTTTGCAATTGCTCCGTTGGTAAATACCACATTGGATACGTCTCCGACTCTTTCCTCTCCTATGGGTGCGATATAAAAGCCGGAGGGCTCTGCGATCACCTTGGTCGGATCCTTTAAATCAGTAGCAAATACATAGATGACATAGCGAAGTCCTGCTGCAGTATTCCTTACTCCATGGGCAATATGAATCCACCCCTTCGCTGTCTTGATCGGCACCGCTCCTGCTCCGTTCTTGGCTTCGGTTATAGTATGGTACTTTCTTCTGCTGGTTATCATTTCTTCGTCAATTACCGCATTCTCCATATCCTCGCAAAAGCCTACACCGATACCGCCACCGGAGCCTGTCTCGATAAACCCATCCATGGGTCTGGTATAGAACATGTATTTTCCATCCACAAATTCAGGATGCAGAACAACATTCCTCTGTTGGGGCGACTGAAGCGTCTTTAAATTATTCAATCTTTCCCAATGCTTTAAATCTCTGGTTCTGACAATACCTGCTTCCGCTACTGCAGCAGACAGCTCAGCAGTGGTTTTATCCTTGCTTTCGGAGCAGAATACTCCGTAGATATACCCGTCTTCATGCTTGGTTAAGCGCATGTCATAAACATTCGTTTCCTCTTCGCAGGTATCCGGCAGCTCTACCGGATAATCCCAGAAGCGAAACCCTTCCACAGGGCTGTCACTCTCTGCCACACCAAAGAAGGACTTTCTGTCATTGCCTTCAATTCTTGCGACCAGATAATATTTTCCGTTCAATTCTATGGCTCCGGAATTAAACACAGCATTCACACCCAGACGTTCTATAAAAAACGGATTTGCTTTCTCATCCAGATCATATTTCCAGAATAACGGGATATGCTCGTTCGTAAGCACCGGGTTCACATACCGGTCATACATTCCTGTGTATACAGAGCTTTTCTCATTCTTTTTCTCAATCAGCCGCCGGTACTTCTCCAGCTCTATGTAATAATTTGGATGCATATGCAGCTCTCCTTCGTCCAAACAGACATCGGTAAAACCGAGTCAAATATTACTTGCTACTATTGCCTGATAGGATCACCTAAAATTCAATCCTACGATTCATTACCTCGAAACACATTCTGCCGTTATGATAGGGACATTTCCAAGTACCGGCAATCTCCCTTGTCTTAATCGGAGACCCGTCCCGATAGAGCTCGTAGAACCATTCAGAACCCTTTCTGGGATCGATCATATGCGTCTTAATGTAGTCCCATACCCCTCCTACACTCTCAAGATAATTCTTCCTCTCCGGATTCTTCTGAAACCCATTGAGAAAACCCAGCAGTGCCTCTGCCTGGACCCACCATACCTTTCTGGTATCTACCTTCCCCCTCTCGCATTCATTGAACAACGAATTACCGTCCAGAGCAATGCTATGGATATGATCTGCAAGCTCTGTGGTTATTGGATTAATTTTAGCACGATATCCTGAATCGTTTATAATCTCCACCGCACGATCCAGCAGCCAGGAGGCTTCGATATCATGCCCATAGGAATTTAGATCAATGAGGGAATGATAATCCAGATCAAAGAAAACCTCCAATCTCCTCTCCTTCGGGTTATAGATCTTATCTGCAAAAATGTCCATGATCCATCTGATTTTACCAGCAATCGAATTGTTGTTATCCACACGGTAAAGCTCCGTATATGCTTCCAGCACATGAAGGAGCGTATTCATAGTCCTTGCTGCCACGACTCCATTCTCAGACAGCTTTTCATTGGATATAGGAAGAAAGTTCCGATCAAAGGCTTCCAGATAACCCTCCTGATCCCGGCATTCCTGCTCCAGCTTATCAGTCAGACTATATGCCAGAGCTAAGGCTTCCTTATCCCCGGAAGCATCATAATAAGATGAGAGTCCATACACCGCAAATGCCTGATTATAGGTGTATTTCATATCAACGGAGGGTAACCCGTCGTAGGTTACTGACCAGAACACTCCTCCCTTCTTCCGATCGAGAAAAGCATCCCTGAGTAATTCATAGGCATGCTTCGCATAATCAAGGTACTCTGCCTCCCCCAGGGTTAAATAAGCATTTGAGAAAAACCATAGAATTCTGCTGTTTAGAATCCCCCCCTTATCCGCCTTCCGGCTAAGCTTCAGATTATAATCCATTTCTCCGTAAAAACCCCCGAATGCGTCATCCCGTAGCCCCTTCCAGAATGGGATAATACCTCTCTCCAGATGCATTCTTATTTCCTGTACCCTCATCTTTTACCTCCAACCATGATATTCTTCAGATATGAGATAGGATCAACTCCATATTACCCTTCATTACATAACTACCGTAACCGTAAGGTAGAATAAAATGATCTCCCTTTTTGATCGGCAGTAAATCAATAAAGCCGCTGCCGTCTACTACGCTTACATTTAGGAACTTATGCTCCTGTAAAAATTCCTGCTGTCCGTGAATGTTAAGCTTATGAACGGTGTAATAGCTGCAAGCGATTAATTCCTCTGCATCATACTCCTGATGCTTCTCCTGTTTTTGGCTGACCGTACTGTTCGTATACGGACATCGGATGACATCAATACTCTTATCGATATGAAGCTCGCGGGGTCTGCCATGATCAAGCCTGTCATAATCATAGAGGCGGTAGGTAATGTCACTGTTCTGCTGTGTCTCCAGAAGCAGGGTTCCCTTCTTGATAGCATGCACCGTGCCGGGCTCAATCTGGAAGAAGTCCCCTTTCTTAATAGGAAGCACGCGAATTAGATCCATAAAGCGATGATCTTCGATCATCCTTTGAAGCTCCTCCTGATTCTTAGCATTGTGACCGATAACGATCTCGCTGTCTTCCTCGCAATCCAGGATATACCAGCACTCCGTCTTGCCCAGTGCACCGTTCTCCTTCTCATTGGCATAAGCATCATCCGGATGTACCTGGATACTTAAGTCTTGCTTTGCATCGATAATCTTAACCAGAAGGGGAAATACCGGACCGGAAGCCTCACCGAATAGCTCCCTGTGATTATCCCATAACCAGCTTAAGGTCCTTCCGGCATATTTACCGTTCTTTATTCTGCAATCTCCATTCGTATGAGCACTTATCGCCCAACATTCACCTGTGCTATCATTCGGGATGGTATAGCCGAATTTCTTCTCAAGCTTATCTCCTCCCCAGATCATGGTCTTAAATACAGGTTCCAATAGTATGATGTCTTTCATCCTCGATTAACTCACTTTCTAATTATGGCACTCCATATTTTATATCCAGATATTTTAAGTTATCGTTAACCTTAATTATCATTTTAATGTTTCAGGACTGGTTTGTCAAATGGATTATTCTATTCTTGCGTTTACAGAATCCCTGTATATAATCCGCCCGCTGATAACCTTTCTTCCATAATCCCGCCCGGGATTTTTAATCCTTTTAATCATAGAACTGACCGCCGCCTCAGACATAGCGTCGATATTTACCTCTACTGTAGTGATCGCAGGTTCACTTAAGGTTGCGTAGATATAATTGTCATATCCAGCTACCGATATCTGCTCCGGTACCTTGTAACCGGTATTTTTCAGCTGTAGGATGAAGGAATAAGCTACCTCATCACAATTGCACATAAAAGCAGTGGGCATATCCTTTGGAAGAATAATCGGACAGAATTTTCCTCTCTCGTCCCTATCATCAATAACCCAATCGCTGCGCAGCTCCAGTCTGTTTTCCAGAAGAGCCTTATAATAACCAAGATAGCGGTCCATAATGCTGGTTGTCGCATTGATATTCCCGATAAAGCCAATTCTATTATGGCCCTGATTGATCAAGTGGCAGGTAATTTCATATGCACCGTGAAAGCTGTCGCTGACAATGGTATCCACCTGAAAATGATCATCAGTAAAATCAAGAAAAAGAAAGGGTATTCCCGAGTCTGCAATCTTCTGAATATATCCTCTTTTCATCTGACCCAAAAAAATAATACCATCCACCTTATTGTTCCGTAATAGCTGAGGTATCCTTCCCTCTGCTTCCGACTCCTCAGAAATCACCTCCATAATTCCGAAATAGTCATAGTACAGCAAATCCCTGATGATTGTCTGATACATCTTGGAATAAAAAGCGTTTTCATGCATGAACTGTTCTGCTATGAGTATGCCGATATTATAGTTTCTGCCTTCCTTCATGCTTTTCCCAAGAAAATTATAACGGTAGCCCATCTCCTGTGCCTTCTGCTTGATGGTCTCCCTGAGCGCATCGCTGACTCCCTCCTTATCTGATAGTGCCTTGGATACGGTCATCGTACTTACCCCCAGCTGGTCAGCAACATCCTTCATTGTAATATTTTTTCCCATAGTTATTTCCTTCCGTAAAAAGAATTAAATTAGCTTCATTATAGCAAAAATTGAATGAATATCAAAGGTTTTAGTCAAACCGGGAACAGTGATCCAAAAACGAGGAAATCATCGGGGTTTTATGGAAGAATTTCTATTAGCATGGGATTAACGCAGTAACTGCAGTTGCCGAAGCCTGGAAGGAAATATGGAAGATGAATTTGAACCGAAGCTATGTAGCAGATTTTGAAGAATATCTAAACAACGATATGGAGAATTCAAGCATTAATATCTATATTGCACTACAATAGGATCTGTAGTAGCTAATGTACTTAGCTTACAGCCTGATTCCTCCTTTCACAAGCTGTCGGAGGAATCAGGCTGTTCCAGACTATATACGGCTGATCATATCGACACAGAGGACATACTCCATATGATTCGTACCCTGGTAGCAATATGAGAAGGTCCTGCAGAGACCTCCTGTTGCTGCTGAGATATATTCCTCGGATACATACCATTGTCCTTCTTGTTTTCTTGCTTTACGGAAATACTTCTTACCTCCGTGATAATCTCCTGGCATGGCAGGCTTAAAGTCTTCCTCCTGAGTAATCAGTAGCTCTTCACTTAAGATCGTATGACTCACCTGATAACCCTGCTGATCTATGACATAGAGGCATTCAACCTCCTTTATTCCGGCAATGGTCTTCGAAAGCAGATCATCCATATCCTTTTCACTAAGATGATCCCTCAGCTTATCGGGAAGCTCGTCAAGCTTAAGTCCGGAAAGCAGCCTGAGCACATCCAGTTCCTTCAGCTTTTCCGAGCTGCTATCGCCCCGGCTCCCTCTTAAGCGGTACCTGGTCATCAGCACCTTCAGCTTTGACGATACCTCGGCCATATTTGCTGCTACCGCACTGTTCTCCTGGGTATAGGCAGCATTATTCCGAACTCCGTCGGAGATATCCGCAACAATCACTGAAACACTTTTTAAGCTTTCTGCCTGCTCCTTGGAGGCTGTTGCGATTTCATCACAGAGCCCGCTCACCCGGTCTATGGAATTCTGGATGACAGAAAAGCTGTCCGCAGTCTTCTGGGCTATCCCTGCGCTGGTTTCAGCCGCACGGATACTGTTCTCTATCAACTGGGTGGTCCTTTTCACGGCTTCAGCACTCTTTTGAGCAAGAGAACCAATCTCTCCCGCCACGACAGAGAAACCGGCTCCTGATTCTCCAGCCCTGGCGGCCTCTATGGAAGCATTCAAAGCAAGCAGCTTGGTCTGTCCGGCCAAACCATTTATAATGTCTATAATATTCGATATATCCTTTGAGGCTTCGGAAACACCTCGGATAGAAAGAAGCATCTGATCCATAAAATGCCGGCCTGTGTGGGTCTCCTCTTTCATCCCCTGTACACTGTCCGATACGGCCTCAGCATTCAGTGCATTGGCGGCAGTCCGGTCGGTGATCTGACAGATGGTCCCGGCCAATTCATTCAGAAGCTCTGCCTGAGATGAAGTGTTTTCTGCAATTTTTGAGGAAGCCCGATCCACCTCGGAGCAGAGATGGTCGACCTCTCCAGTCAGGAGATTAATCTCCTGAAAGGAAGCATTCAAAGCATGTCTGATCTTATAAAGCGCATTCTTGATCGGAAGAAAATCACCCTGATATTCTACTTCCTCAGAAAACCCAACTGCCATATTGCCTGCCGACAGATGGGAAAGTACATGTGTAATTTCTTCTATATAACAGCGGAAGCTCATGCTAATCTGATTGATATCCCTGGCCAGTTCCTCCAGTACAGAATATGTCTCTAAATCAATCGTAATATCAAGATTACCGCTCACCAGCTGTCGGGTCCCCTCCTTGATATTATGTCCCTCTCTAAATAGTTGCTCCAATTCTTTTTCTTTTCTGCTCACCAGTAGTCCTAACATCGCATTCCCTCCTATTCATTCTGTGTATTTCGGAATAAAAACAAAAGCAGCAAGGTCATCGCCTCGCTGCTTTTGTATTACTATATATTACAAGTTCCCGTCTGTCAATCCTTTTTGTAAATTCGATTTATACAAATTGCTACTGCGGAAGGATTGCGATAATTTCAACCTCACAGGAAACATCCTTCGGAAGCTTAGATGCTGCTACACAGGATCTTGCCGGTTTACCGGTAAAATATTGTGCATATATCTCATTGAAGGCTGCAAAATCCTCCATGTTCTTTAAGAAACAAGTAGTCTTAATCACATTTTCAAAGCCTACACCTGCTGCTTCAAGAATTGCAGAGATATTCTTCATCACCTGAGTTGCCTGAATCTTAATATCGCCCTCTACCAACTGTCCGTTTTCAGGATTCAAGGGAATCTGTCCCGATGCAAATAGCATGTTACCGCTGATTAATGCCTGGGAATAAGGCCCGATTGCGGCGGGAGCCTTCTCCGTCTGGATTACCTTAAACATATGAAATCCTCCGATCTTAATTTTTCTTATCATTATAGTGATTATCCAGGAATTAATCAAGTGGGGAATTGTCCTGATACACTTTTTTATGAAGCGCAGCAATATTTTTATCAAAATCAATCCCCAGTACAGCCATCCCTCGTATTCGCATGGATTGATAGGTGTTCGGTTCCGGTATGGACCATTGCTGCAGGTCATATGTAGTGTACATCGGTGCAGATAGGATTAATGAAAATAACTCTCCTTCCGAAAGATTTGTAGTTACCTGCGGTAGTATGACATCCAGCAGTTCTTTCATTTTAATTAAATTCAACTTTTTTATTTTCTCAAATATCTGACTTAAGGCCTCTCTTTGCCTTGCTGTTCTGTCAAAATCAGAATTACCGACATAGCGGTTCCTTACGAAGCCCAACGTCTGTTTCCCGTTAAGCAGCAGGGTCCCCGGATCAGTAAGGTAATCCTTCTCTTTCTCCTGACCTGTTAACTGATTAATCTCCTCAATATAACCATTAATCACCGGGATATCCTTCTTGGTAACCTCTAAAGTCAGACCACCGACAGCATCTATGATATCAATGAAGGCGTAAAAGTCTATGGAAGCATATCGCTCTACTTTAATTCTAAAATTCTGCTCGATTGTTGAGAGCAGAAGATCTGCACCCCCAAAGGCATACGCAGCATTCAGACGGTTGTTGTTCTTTCCGGGAATCTCCAAATAAATATCTCTTAGTAGGGAGGTAACTACAAGCTTCTTCGACTTTTTATTGATGGAGATCAGCAGCATGGTATCGCTTCGCCCCGGGCCACCGGCTTCTCTTGTATCACTTCCGATCAGAAGGATATTGAGAACATCTTTATTATAGGCAATGGATGTACTGTCCTTTTCCATGTTCGCACGTATTTTCTCTTCCATAGCATCGATTTGTTCCTGTGAGGAATCAGGAAGTCCGGTATTTTCTTCGGAATTGGCTTTGATGTTTTCAGAGACCGTATCTGTATCAGAGGTCCCGTCCTTTGGTTGCACCAAAGCAATCCCCTGCTTCCCGTTAAGATCGGAGGAGGCAGGCAGTATATTCATCTTATTGATATAGCTGTGTATCACAAAAAACACAGCAGCCAAAAGCACAGCAATCATCATCAATAGAGTTAGTACAATTAGCTTCCTTTTTTTTGGTACTATATTGATTCTCCTCATATCCCCTCCATATAGGTAATAAATCTATCTTAAATATTATTAGATCGATTACTGCTCATTTATAATCAGGTCTTCTTTGTCTCTGTTATTTCTTTCCCGATGCTTTCCATAGCCATACCCTCCATACCCGCCATAATAAGATCTATAGCCGTAACCGGTCAAGCCCCATTTGACATGGTTAAGTACCCATCCTATCATCATAATATCACTTCCTTCGGTGATGTGTTCCAATCCCTCCAGTACATGATCCTTTTTTGAGTAATCCTGTTTTATGATAAAGATCGCTCCATCGGCCAGCTTAGCCAGATCGCAGGTATCAGAAAGGATTGCCGAGGGAGCCGTGTCCAGTATAATATAATCTGCCCACTGCTTCAGCTCAGATAGAATTTTAGTCATACCGGCTGTATCTATAAGCTCAGAGGAATTCTTAATCGGTTGATTACATACCAAAGCATGAATGCCCTGTTTATCATAGTATTGCAATGCATCTACCAGCTTAGCTTTATCGTTTAGGACTTCTTCAATCCCTATCGTATTTGTCCGGGTCGAAAGCAGCTTATGTAAGGTTGGACGGCGGAAATCACAATCTAAGATCACCGCCTTTTTGCCTTCTTCTGCTAATGACAAGGCGAAATTATAGGCAAAGGTACTTTTTCCCTCTCCCGGAAGAGCACTGGTCACGAGAATAGTTTTCAAAGACCTTTGCTTTGCTGTCTTTTCGACCCTTGCCCTGATTTTCAGAATTTCTTCACGATAGGCCAAGGGCAGCTTCTCATTCAAAAGTGTGATGATACGATCCTGGTGTTTTCCTCTCTTTTTAAAGATGACTTCCGGCAGACTGCCTAAATGCTTGATGTTCGTTATCTTCTCTATATCTTCAACCTTATGAATTGTATTCTTAGTTATGGCAAAGAATAGAATAACCAGAAATCCTAGGGCTGCTCCGAATAAAGCCCCCATCTCTGCACAATTCCTGTAATCAATGGAATTATCCGGTATTTCAGGAATTCCTGTCTCATCCAGAATATCAAGCCTTGTACTGCCTATGACAGTATCAGAGACCTTTGGATAATTACTGATAACTGACTGCAGCACCCTATAAGCCTGCTCGGCACTATCCGAGGTTACTTTGATAGTGAACAGGTTGGTATTTTCTACATTTTCGGCCGTAATCATATCAGTGATAGCAGTTTGTCCAAGATCCCACGCTATGATATTTCTCAACACTCCGCTATCTATGATGTAAGGAAAGGTCAGTGACATCTGTGAGGCTCTCAGGCTGTCTTCATAAATACTGCCATCGGAAGCTTCCTCCAGATTCACCGAAAAAGTCGCAGACGCAGTATAATCCGGGCTAAAGTTCCGGTAAGCCATTCCGCAGCTGATACCAGCAGCTATTACGGCAAATATCATAATAAGCCAGCCTATACTTCTTAATACGCTCCACAAATCTGTGATGAGTGAGGAAACGTCGATAACATATTCCGCTTCATCCTTCTTTATTTCATGTTGATTCATTTTTGTCTCCGTTTCGCCGCACTGCGGAAATATTATTCACTATGGTAAGCCGTACCGGGATTATTATACACATAATAGCCTTTATTAGCGTACTTGTGACCATAGCCTGATTTATAACTGAACGGGTTACTATGTACATTATTATATATACAGCCCAGTAATTCAGAATTTGTCTCCGCCAGGGTGTCAATCACATCATTGATATACTTTGCCTTCGCATAGCTCTGTCTAACGACCAGCAGGGTGGAATCTGTGATATCAGCCAACAGTTCCGTTTCTGCCGATACAGATATCGGAGGAGAATCTATAATTACATAATCCATTAACCTTTTTTGAATCTCTATCATTTCGGAAAAGGAGGTACCTGAAATTAAATCAGCTGAATTATCGTAATGCCTTGATCCGATCAGCAGAAAAATTCCTGAATTCTCTTCAACCATAAGCACGTCCTTTAAATCCTTCTTTTGCATTAAATACTCTCCGAATTCCTGATTTTCCGGTATCTCCTTTTCAAGAACCTTATAGAGGGAGGGTTTACAAAAATCAGCATCTATCAGAAGAACCTTTTTCGATTTCTGTGCTAAGGCCAATGCCAAATTCGTTGCCACCGTTGACTTTCCTTCGTTTTCAAGAAGGCTTGTCACCAGCAATACCTTGTGGTCCTTGACGGATGCCTTATATTCGAATTTACTCCTTATACTCCTCATATTCTCTACAAAGGAGAAGCTGACCGTGGGGCTTGTAATCAGAATACTTTTCTTCTTCCTTTGAAGCTTTGAGCGCAGAGTTTTATATTTATTCTCATGATAAATAACCCCGAACAGCTTTGTGTCAAGCTTTCTGGTTACTTCCTTCACATTTTTAATATTATCCCTTGTCACAGACAGGGCCGCCAGAATTAGAAGCATTACTGCTGCACCAATCACAAAAGCCAGCTTCATAATACGCTTCATGTCCATAGGATTATCAGGATACGTGGGCAGCGTAGGAGCTTCCAGTACATCAATGATTGCATTTTGATATAAGGAATTGGTTATAGAAGTATAGTTATCCATGATAGATCGTATAATTCGGTAAGCTGTCTCCGGATCAGGTGCAGCAACGGTTAGGGCAAACAAATTCGTTTCAGGTATCACTTCTGAGGAGATATAATCCGGAATATCCTCCGTGCCAATGTCCATTGCAACACGTTTCTTCAACAAATCACTATCGAAAATATTAGTTAAGCTGGTAGCAACCGTATTGGCAGCGGCCAGATTATCATAGGTATTATTTGCTCCCTTGGAGGTAACCGCAAATGTGGCTCTTGCTGCATAAGCAGGGTTATAAATTACATCAGCCACAATGCATGAGCACATTGCTACAGTCAATCCGAAAATGAGAATTAGCCACCAATCCTTCAGTAAATCACGCATAACATCGTAAAGATCCAATCGCAGTTCATCATTCTGTGCATTTATTGCTATCTCCGACATCATATTCTCCTATTCTTCTACAACAACCAGAAGCTTCGTCCTTCCTCTATTTCCATTTTGTGCCGTCATGGAATACTCTGCTTGATATACTCCTGGCTTTCTTATATTCACATTTGAGGATATTGAAATATCCTTCCTGGGTATGGTATTATCAGGTCTCCCGCTCTGCAATATGGAATTTTCCATGATACCGTACTTCTTTTGATTGATACTGACCCCTTCTATATAAGCTTCCGGATGGAAGGCTTCTCCCACCTTCAGATAGATCAGGTATTTGCTTAAAAGAATCTCCGGTGCAGATTTCTCCATATAATAAAACTCTATCTCAGCTGGAAGATATGCAGTGTCTCCGGCACTGTTGGTGACTTGAAATGTAATCTGATAGGTATCCTCCGTTGTTCCAAAATTATAATCCGGTTCTTCGTATTTAATATTTTCTGACAGATCACCATCGATACAATCCCACACCTCCATATACTCAAGGATATTCGCAGTATCTCCGACAGTAAATCGCAAGGGACGCTTTAGGGAGAAGCGGGGAGATTTATAGTCCGTATAAATCAGCTTTCTTTCCCGCTTTGTAATATTATTATTGGAATCAAAGGCTGCATAGGTAATAATCCTCTGTCCGGAACTTATAAAATCAGAGATGGATTCAATCAGTAAAGAAGCTGTTACATCTCCGTCCTTTTCATCATATGCGGTTACATTTTTAAGCAGCTCCTCCTCGGTTACCTTAACACCGGCTGTAACCTCATCACTGTCAAACTCAATCAACGGTCCTGCTTCGTCGTTCCTACTTATTTCATAGCCACGGTATCCGGCAAATGCAATCGCAGATAATAGAAACATCGATAATCCAGCTATTCTCAGTAGTTTCATGGTATATCCGTACCCTTCCTTTTGATGGCTCGTTCAAAAGAACGAACGAAGATTTAAATCAACTAAATCTATATTTTTCAGAACTCTTTTCGGATTTTCACTAAAAAGAATATGTGCATATTCTGCACAGCAAAACCTCCTTATAAAATGATATACCTCGGACATATCAGTAGTGCGTCGGTACGGGCTATGAGCGTCACTGGCAATAAAGGAAACCAGCTTATGCTCCAATAAATCCAAGACCGTTTCTCTGGAGCGATATCCGAAGCTCCCAAGAATACTTCCTTTGTTGACCTGTAAAGAAACTCCCATTTCCAGAAAGCGACATACAATGTCCGTATGCTTCTGTATCAGGTGATAGCGCTCAGGATGAGCTACAATCGGATGATAGCCTGCTTCTATAATCTCTGTCAACATATATTCGATATAGTCGAAGCACTCATAAAAATTGAATTCCATCAAAAGATACCTGGAATGATTCAAGGTGATTAACCTTCCCTGTCTCAGAAGCTCAGGAACCTCCTCCGATGCATAGACCTCCATTCCAGGGACTATGGTCAGTGGAAGCCCTCTTTGCCGGATTGCCTCTTCTAAGGAGCGGAAGCATCGGATATAAGCATCATCATAGTAATTGTCAAAAACCCCTTCCACATTACTATGTGGCGTAACAACCAGGGTATCTACACCGCATCGTAGAGCCATTTCTGCCATAGCAAGGGAATCCTCCATCGTTTCGGAACCATCATCAATTCCAGGCAGGATATGGGTATGAATATCTATCATTTCATTTTCACCGCCTTAATTTCGGACGTTCAATTATGTTGCCCAATGATTTTATACTCCTTAAGAAGCTCTATTCGTTTTCTCCCGATGGTGAAACTTCGGCTTACCTGATACAGCATCTGTACCGGGTTTTTTACCAGTGCCGCATAAGTAGCCATCCGGTGCAGCCAAGCGATGGGAAGAAGATAAGGTTTATTCCTGCAATAGGAATACTTATCTCCCATAATTTCCTGTTCCGGAAAGGAGATTCTTAATAATTGTTTCTTATCATAACCTTTATGTCGATTATTTCTGTCTGCAATAACCGCCTGTAAGGTCATAGAACTCGTCCTGGCCCGATCCTTATTGCTTTTACCAAAAGCACCAGCCCTCATAATATCCTCCAGCAATGCATCCGGATGAATGTCTGCCATTATGGCTGATGGAGGATACCAGACAGCCTGAGCCAAGAGTCCCAGATATTCTCTTCCGATTGCAAAAAGGTTCAATAAAAATGTATCATACCCAAGCTGTGTCACCTGCTGCCATACCCAGAGATAGTCTATCTCTTTGCCATGGGTGTTGCAGAACAGGACTAGATCACATACCTGTCGAATTCCAAATCCTATTCCGATAAAATGCTTGGCACAATGCAGAATCTGAAAGAGAAGGTGATCGCTATAGGATAAGGTACGAATTGGGATACCCTCTATGCTAATCTCGATACTGCGCTCGAAGACTGACACAAAATGATCATTCATCGCCTTGAATATTCCTATCTCCGGGTCAAACAGATCAATATGCACCTCAAGAATCAGATCACTTTTTGCATTGACATATACGTTCTCTTGCCTTGGTGCTGCCCCTTGCTTCGAGTAATTTGATAATGTAAATCCGGAGGAGGTTAGAATTGAAGCTGTTCTGGAATAATCCTCTCTACGGATATAGATATCTTCATCCCCTGAGCACCGCTCATCACAATTTGGGTACAGCGTTCGTAGTACTATTCCCTTGATAACCAAAGCATTTACTCCGGCTTGCTTTAGCTTAGCGTATATAGTAAGAAATTCACTGGTTTTAAGAAACTGATCAACACTGTACCAAGTAGCTAATTTTTTCCATACCAATATAAGCTTAGGCTCTATCAGAGGTACCAACTGTTTTTTACTGATTGACCGATAAATCATCGGAATTATATTATGTATTCCCGATAGATAAAACAGCCTGTCCCAATCTGCTTCCACAATATCGACCACGGTATCCATATCGGTTTCCATGGAAACAGATAGTAAATATAATAGTTGCCTTGAAATCTGATCCATAGTCATGCTCCTAGACCATTCCTTCTTTTTTCAGTCTCATATCTTATCCTTGACATGGTATGATAAAGTTGCAGCAACTCTTTCCGAACAGGCAATAGTACACGCCACAGATAAAAGACAAATTGCCAGAAAGCAGACGTACAGTCAATCTCCTTCCCATTTCGATATATCTTCTGTACTACCCCGATCACATCCTTCGGAGCAATCAGCTCCTCGTCTAACGTAGTACAGGAGTCTCCCATGGTACGGAATCCATTCGCTTCTTTTTTCATAATCCTGTGTAAGATATAGTTTCCATGCCTGTTCTGATACAGAATGATATCACCCGGCTTAAGCACGCTACTCCCCGCAATCAGTACCTGATCCCGGTTATCAAGAATCCAGGGACACATGCTGCTGCCGCTGATGGTAAATCTTGCTTTATGACCATGATGTATGACCTCTCTGATTAAGGGAAACAGTTCATCTGCAGATACATCCTTCTTAATATGTGTTTTCATCTTTCTCCTACCTTTGTGTATATATTCTGATATAAAGCTCTATTCGTTTCTATAGACATTGCTACTCAATCCGTCCATACTGGCATAGAAGTTTTTATCTCTATGCCTTCTTATATGCTTCTTGTCTTTCTATCTCATGCTTCAGCAGAGCAACCGCTTCCATATCGGGTCTGCATTGCAGCTTTAGGACAGAGATCTCACGGGTAATATCATCAATCAAATCAAAAGCATGATTCATGAGCTCTGGCTCCCAAGCAGGAGCAAAGGCAAGGGAAATCAACTCCAGAACCCCCTGTCGTTTTGACAAATGCAATACCTGATTTATCTCCGATTGTTCTATGATTACAATCACCCTCAGTACTGTTCTTCGATTCAGACATTCCATCGAGGAACCATTCCAAGGAACTCCACAGGTATACCAGATATTATCCTCCAGAAAGCAAAGTGCCCTGTCTCCATTCAGAATATGGGCACCCTCACTCTCCTTCCACATTCCGGTGTGCGTAGTTTTACCCACACCGGAATGTGCACAGACAATAATTCCTATGGTGTTCCATTCCATGACGACCCCATGAAACAGAATTCCTCTCTTGTTCAGCACGGCGTAGGGAAGGATATAAGCCAGTTCCGCAAAGTAGTCCGGACTGCGACCTCCCGAATAATCAAACAGCAATTCCCATATGCTCCAATTCTTTGAAATCCGGTATATCAGGCAGTTATTCTTATCTTTATCCTTCCTGATCCATAGGTAATTACCCTCTGCCTCTTTATAGATGCGATACGGTACAGGCCCTTCTTCGAAACCTGCGACAGGGGTATCCTCCGGCTCTGAAAAATCCTCCCGAGGGGTAATAATGTACATCAGGTTCCATTCCGATCTGTCTGTTGTACCATCTATCAGAAACTGCGCAGCCTCTTCCGGAAGCTCATAGGATACATTGGAGTTACAATCTCCAATCACACGGATGGTGTAGATACCCATTGAAATTGCTATGGGACTATAGGATACTTTACGATTCATATGCATCTTAAGGTCTGCCATGACCGCCATGATGACCTCCTCCGCCATGTCCAGGATGGTGTGGTTTCGGTTTCGGTGTCGGTGTCGGTGTGGGCGTGGGCTTATGTCCAGAAGGGCAATGAAAGCCCGAGGCGTGAGTATTCGACAGATTATTCCCATAGCTCGACGTGAAATCATCAAATTGACTGCCGCTCATATAATTTTTAATATAGCTTAGGACAGTATCGGAGGGGTCAAGCTGTCCGCTATCACATCCCCCCGATATACAAAAGCTATGTACTTCACTAGAGGAATCATATGGATTATCAAAGGCTACTCTGCCAGCTCCCCAGCAGTTATCTGCAATTTTCTCAAATATGGTGAGTTCTTCAAATGTAATAATTGGTGCCTCATACTTTAGCACAATTTTCATCTCCTCTCATGATTAAGTCATTCAATTGTGATATTAATCTTGTTTCCATTTCTTTTGCCAATACACTTTCCTTGCAGAGGTATTCCGGAAGCCCATCTAGCCGGCCTGTTTCTGCAAGACGTGTTGCCGGACAAGCACAGCAGCTTAAGCTGCAGGAGTTACATTGTTCAGGCAAAGGAGGCAGCTTAACCCGCTTCGGGAACTCCTGCCAGGCCTTTGTAAAGCCCTCCTCAAAGGGGTAGGTCCAACAGTCTCCGAGCATCTGACACCCAATCAGCTTACCATCCCAGGTAATTGTATAGGAACTCATCCCTGCTTCACAGCCATAAAGTGTCGGCTTCCTCTCTGAGCTGCTATGCTTTTTCACGTTAATCGGTTCTTCTGCTCGGTTTGTTACAATCTGAGGATACTCATTGACAAGCTTATAAAAGGGCTCTATAACAAATTCAGTGTTTCTTTTTTCCAGCATGGCCACATTCTGCTCCGGGGTCAGACGGCAGATCTCCACCTTAGAATTACAACCTCTCACAGGCTTTGTAACAATTCTCGATACACTGAATTGCACCTGTGGCCCAAGGGTCTGTACCCATCTTGTAATAAGATCCAGATCCTTGATATTATCTTTTATTAATGTCGTTCGGACAGTCAGCTTCGATGAAAGCTGCCCAAGCTGACGTATCCCTTCCAGCATTCTGTCATAAGCATCCGGATTACCGGTTACTTTCTCATAGGTATCCCGTGAAGCCCCATAGATCGTAATACCAATTCTGTGTGGTGGATATCTGCGAAGTATCTCCATGATTTTTGGTGTAATTAAAGTAGCATTGGTATAGAGCGTCAGCATAAAACCAAGCTTTGCTATCTCCTGATAGATTAACGGAAAATCCGGACGAAGGAGAGGCTCTCCGCCGGTTAAAAGCAGCCCGATTGTTCCTGCCTCCTGTATTTCCTTAGCCATAGCAATCCACTCGCCTGCAGTTCGTTCTCTGCCTCCAAGCTCAGCCATCCGTTCCCGGTCAATCCGTACCAGACACATCTTGCATCTCAAATTACATCTAGCCGTCAATTCAAAGGTTGCATTCAATGGTTGTCTTGCCAATTCTATTTTCTCCATACCCATACTCCTTCTGATTATTTTATTCGAGTATATTAGATACCTGCAGTTGGCTAATGAAATGATTTGTATCTTCTTCCGCTTGTTCTCTGCTGATATGATAGATCTCTATCAGCTCTTCTGACAGAATAGAAGGTTCCGAACCTTCGCTGAGCTTCTTCCATAGAAAGGCGGCCGTTTCATTCAGGGATATAATTCCGTTAAAATATGCGATGTTATCTCCAATGGGAATTACCATATCAGTATCTGCGATTTTTCTTAGTATAAAGCCTTCCTTTATCTTCACTCTCTCCCCCCCTTACTAACTATCCACTGCCATCCCTGTAGGTAGCTTATTTGTAACTTCAGTTATTTTATTCCCTATAATCTCATATACTCTGTTACACATCGCAATCACACTTTGCCTGTGGGTAGTAAGTATACAGGAAGTAGCTTTTTCAAAGGTAATGATACCTCGCAACACCTTCTCTTCAGTGATCGGATCCAATGCTGAGGTTGCCTCATCCAGAAGCAGGAAGGGCGAATCCCGGAGGAGAGCTCTTGCGATAGACAGTCTTTGAAGCTGTCCCTCGGATAAGCCTCCTCCTTTCTCCCCGATCTTACTGTGGATTCCCTTCGGTAATGCCATTACGAAATCATAGGCATATGCAGCCTTAAGGGCACCTGATATCTCTTCCTCCGTAGCTTTGGGGTTTCCCATACGTAGAGTGTCTTCAATCGTACCGGAGAAAAACGTATTATCCTGCGGAACATAAGAGAATAATCCCCTTGATAGAGAGGATATCTGTACTTTCGTTCCATCCTCCGAGGTACATGTCACTTCTCCCGCCGTAGGCTTTAATAGTCCGAGTAAAATGCGTAGGAGTGTTGTTTTCCCTTCTCCTGAGCTTCCTATTACTGCTATCATTTCTCTGGGTCTGATATAGAGACTGGCATCCTGAAAAACTCTTTTTTCGTTTTTGTAAATAAAATCGATATGGGACATAAAAATGGTAGCTTCCTTGTTCTTTACAGCTGCTTTGAATGTCCCCTCGTCCTTATCAGCATCTCTCTTTTCTCTCGGAAGCTCTATGACAGCCATAATTCTACCGGCACTGGTAGTAGCACTGATTGCTGAAGGAACCAGACTTGCCAGGGAAGCAAAGCTTCCTGATAGACCACTGGATAGCTGTAGAAACAAGGTCATGGTGCCATAGGTAATAAATCCGCTCCATAGTCTGTATACTCCCCAACCAAAGGCAGCATAGGATACTATGAGTCCGATGATTGAAAGCAATGAGGAGGTTATAATCGTAAATTTGTTATAATCCAAGGACATTTTTATATAATTATTTAAAATTTTCCTGAGCCTGTTGCCAAAAAAATTCGTAAGTTCAAAGCACTTGATAATCTGAATATTTTGAAAGGATTCCTCACCAAAAGCCATCATTTCACTGCTAATCTCTCTTACTCTTCTATTATAATCTCTCATACGCAGCATCAGCATCTTAGACATCAGCAGACTGACAGGTGCACTGATGAGAGCAATCAAGGCCATCACAGGATCATAATACATAATGATTAGTAAAGTACCAAAAAACTGCAGCAGTCTTGTAATCAGGGAAGGTACAAATCCTAAAACACTGCCTGCAACCGTCTCAACATCTGTATTCAATCTGTTCAGAAGGTCACCGCTGTGATACTCCGAGATTGCCTCCCAATCAGTTCCCATAATTCTGTCATAAATCTCCGCAAGCATCTCATTATTAACCTTCAGACTAATTCTTGTTGATATTCGGCTTGCAGCAGCACCGACAAATATATTTCCGAGTGCCATACATAATATAACCACTATGATGAAACGAATATTGACCTTATCAAAACCGGTTACCGCATCAATCAGATATTTGGAGGCTACGCTACCCGCCAAGCCCATGGCAGTTCCCAACACCCCCAACATTATGTAGTAAAGAATTGCTTTCCAGTATCTTATAATATATTGGGTCATCCATTTGGCTTCCCTGAGCATTTCTGCCAGGAGACCGGAGCGGAGTGCTTGCTTAAGCTTAAGCTTAAGTGTATATGTAATCATAATTATCCTTTCAATGTTATGATTTTGTTGATTAATTTACATATTTTTACATGTGAAGGTCATTTAAAAACTAAGCAAAGAAAGATGATATTTAATCTTTTGCTTAGTTTTGTATTATATTAACATAATATGCTATATATGTACAGGAAAATGGTTCGATATTTTCCGTTATTTTCCAGTATAGACCCCAACAATAACATTTATTCTGGCATAAATTAAATGCTATGTTTCAAACTTTTACCTTTTACACTATAAAATATAGATTAAATATCGAGACAAATGGCAAAGAAGTATTAGGTTCAACTCCAGCAATCAATTATCACTAGAGTAGATAGTACTGTTTTTAGTGTTAATTGTAATAACATTACCAATTGCAATATTTCCATCATCAGTCTCATGAAGAATTTAATCAGTTACCAATACGCCCCATTTTCTACAATATCTGCATTCTTTGGCTTTTCACTTTCCATAGGACGGGTCCAATACTTGTTAATATAGTTAGCATATTCCGGTTGATCTACGGCCCACCTTTGTCCGTAAATCCCAAAAAGCATTTGAACCCAGCTAGCCATATGTATAGCAATCTTTCCCTGTCTCTTACAATGAGCAGCTAAAGACATTCCGTATGCACCACATCCTATTATAGCTACATCATAATCATAGCTATCTATTTCTTTCTCCATAGCAGACAAGGCTTCGAACCAATCTTCATATCCAGTATTTTTGCCATTTCCAGCAATGCTTTGAACAGCTTTGACAAGATATAATTTTTTAAATTCAGGTAAAACTTCGGGATCCTCAAACAACTTTTCTCTCAACTCATACTGTCTTTTAATCGATTCAGTAAAGGGATGTACAACTAAAACTTTTTTTCCTTTTAGTGCACTTGTCCATGGTTGTTTATATGAAAAAGGGGCACAATAACTATATATGTCTATCTTTTTACAATGAGCTAACTCTTTTTCAAGATAACACTCCTGCTCACAATATGAACCTAGAATATCTATGGATTTAATATCCTCAAGTACTAAATCAGTAAATTTATATTCTAAATCAACACTATTAGGAAAGAATCCCGCATTAGAGCATAACGCCTTGATTGTTTGCTCTGGATAAATACTCCCTTTATTCTTCACGTAATCAAAATAGTCAGATAACTTATATCCTCGTTTATATCTATAACATGAACATAAAGCATTTAATTCAATAGTGCCAAATTTTGTAACCATGAGTCCATTTTTAGTATTTAAAATGGCTTCCCTAACTAAATCGTTACCATCTTGCCCATCGTACTGAACTCTTGACAAATCCCAAAATGATCTATTTTCTCCATTAATCGTTCTGTATATTTTTCTCCCTAATCTGAGTACAAAGTCTCTAACTATTTTTTTTTCCATTTCAAATCCCTCAAGGCATTTCTCAATTCTCTAAATTCTCTTCTACAGTTATAAATCGTTAAAGCTATCCTTCCCTTTGAGTTGAGGACAAGGTATCCTTGTATCCATTTTATTGTATGTGGAATATCCTTCATCAAAAGATACTTACTGTAATATGGAATGGTCGGATCAGCTAACTTCCTATCATTTTCAATATCATCGTCATATAAGTTACAAATAAGTTCTGCAATTTTATATTCTGGGTATTCGATCATTGATATGAAATTCTTAAATGAATTTATCCCAATAGTAATATCAATATTAGTACTCATCCACTCAGTGAACCTGATTACAGCATCTTGGACTGCAAATATTATATCATTGTTATATAATTCCATTCTTTGTGAATCACAAAAAACTCTCACAGTACCATCTGAATTATAATACAATTTTTCAGCTGTTCCTGTCGGTTCAAATAACAAATGTTCAAAAAGTAACGCATGTTCTTTAAATAAATGGACATACTTTTTATGTTTTTCATTACTAGAAAGCCATGCCAAGCTACGATCACCTAAACGATTTATACATTTATCAGATGCAATAAATTGAAGTCCTAAAATATCGCACCGTTCTTTACATTCGCATAAAAAACGTTCTATTAAGTATTGGCCTGTACCATTTATACTATTATTAACAAGTCCAACCTTATGACTTGTGATTCCAATTTGCGTTAAATAAGCTCTCAGCATTTTTCTTTGATTTTCTATACTTTCTTCTAATAGCATAACCAAAAAATCCAAAATATCATTTGTATTTCCTTGAGCAATATCTTTATACGTAATTATTTGTTCTTGCCTAAAGCCAGGGTGAATTTTAGCAATCTTATCTACAACATCCTCTAAGCTGTCAACGCCTAAATATTGTAGGATATCTTTCCAAAAGTATTCTGGTTGGCTGTTGATACTGGCCAATAACTGTTCAGATGCTTTTCCCTGCTTTATCATTGGGAGTCTAACCAAATTTCTATTAAGATTTATATACTCTGACTTATCGTGAGGATATAAAATTTTATAACACTTATAGATTAAAAATCCTTCTCGAGCTACAAAGAGTAGCTTTTCTAGATTTTGTTTTTCTTTGTTTTCATGAACCCACTTACAAAATTCAACTATGATTGGAGCCACTATATCAATTCCTAGGATTCTTTCCGTTTTATAACTAGAAAAACTTTGCTTACATCTCTCTCTGAAGCAACTCAAATGTTCTTCTATAATGTCATCTTTTATTATCACCTTAGTGTCAAATGGATTTTCTATTCTTTCAACAGCTTTAATCCCATTTTCATTTGCACGCTGTAAATCACTTAATGGGTTATCACCTATATGTAACAATTCATCAAAATTTATCTTCAACTCCTGTAGCACAAATGGATAAAGAGTTCCTTCAAGCTTCGTTTTTCCCACCTCACCCGAAATAAATAATTTATCATAGACTACACCAACTTTATTTAAAATAGCATTTATTGTAGCGCGATCAAGATACATGTCGGTAATGATAACTATATACTTACTTTTGGTTCTACACCAATTTAAAAAATCAATCATTGGAATATTGGGTACGCAATTTTGGACTTCTACAGATTTTTCTATTAAGATAAGTTTTTTCTTAGTGTCTTCATCATAATCCAGTAAGTCATATATTTGCTTTAGTGTTATCTCTCTTTGATTATTATTTTTTCTAGCATTTTGCTCTGCTGTAATTCTATTTTTTTTAAAATTTCTTATTTCATGTCCATACTGCTTTTTATATTTGTACTCAACCAACTTAAATATAGCTTCAGGGCAGGAAACAGTTCGAAACATCAACGTATCAAAAACGTCAAAGGAAACATATTGAAATTTAGTTGTTATCTCTTTTAATTCTTTAAGCTCCATGTTCATTTTTCCTTTTTTTACTTTTTTACTCGTCTCATGATTACACTCTTTTCATTCTTATTTAATGCAATGCAATAAATTGATATTACATAAACAATAATATATAAGAATATTGCTAGAAACAGTTTTCTATAAGAATTCTGTACTATATATACTTGTTCAAATATACCAAATAATATTATTGGTATATATGCAGGAATAAAACTGCGTAATTGTTTCCAAAACCAAAACATATTTAATCTCATTTTTTTGTGATAATAATAATTCAAAAAAAAGCAATGACCTACTATAAAAGTGACTGCAGTCCCAATTGCAGCACCCTTTGCTCCCCATACTTTGATACAAGGGATACTTACAAATATATTTGATACAGCAACAATTAAATAAACAATAGATCTTGCTTTATGCATATTCATGGCTCTTTGAATTTCAACTCCAAGACATTGAATAAATGGAACAGTCGCAGGAACCATTAATAATAATCCTATCTGGTAAGAAGTTGTATATCCCTCTCCAGCCCATAAATTAATGAAATTACGTCCAAAAAATATATATCCTGAAATAACTGCTCCAATAGCAGATAATTGGATTCGCGATACATCTGAGAATAACTTATTTATTTCATTTGAAGGTTTTTTTTGGGCTATAAGCATGTTTACTTTTGCCGTATAAACTGATGGAATAGCATTTGAAAACTGCATATACATTGAATTCAACTGCGACGCAACTGCATAAATAGCTACCGATATTGTTCCCGCCATTCTTCCTAAAAGAAATTTATCTAAATTCCAATTAATTTGATCTACAATCTGATTAATAAAAATGAACAATGTAAATGCTGATATTTCTCTGATTAAATGAAATTCAAAATTCAGAAAAGAAAATTGCATATGCAGTTTTCTAAAACAGAAAGTAGCGTTCACTAGGAGTTTTGTCATGGTTAAGATTGTAGACACGCAAACCATCGCAATAGATCCATGACCTGTCAATAATAAAGGCAGCGTTACTATTGGACTAAAGGCATTTTGAAATACTATAAGTAATTTTTGAAATACAAATTCTTCATGAGCCATTACATAGCAATCAAATAGAGACATTGGAAAAGTCAAGCTTAAGTTAAGCACTAAGATAGATAATAAAATCTTAGCTTTTTCAAGTTCATTTTCTGTTAACCCATTGCCAAAAATAACTTTTGCGTTTCCAACCATGATATAACCTGCAATTAGCGCAACGATCGCCATAAACATAAATACAAAAAAGAACATTCCATTTAATCTAGACACTGCATTCTTATCATTCTGTACCTTATATCTAGAATAAAACCTCATATATGCGCCAGAAAACCCTAAGCTTAATAGTGATAAATATCCAACAATTGATGCAACCAATTGATACAAACCATATTCGCTTTGGCCTAAGATCCTTAGCATTACCGGTGTATATATTAATCCACTTACTATTTGAATAGCTTGAGCCAGATATGAAAGAAGTATGCTTATTTTATATTTATTGTACTTTATCATCCAAATTGCCTTTCTTCTTTCATCCATTTATCCAACTCAAAATATTGATGCTCAGCATTTTGAGAAATATTAATGATCTGGACTTCACTAAGTTGTATCATCAAATTATTAGCGTTTTCAACAGAAGCACCAAGCAAATTATCAATTTTTATTCCAGTAACCCCTAACATATCTAATAGATTTTCTGTCTTGCTTTCATATATTACGGGCAAAACTTTAAGTCCCAATTTTAAGCCGAGAACAATAGAATGATATCGAGTTCCAACCATTATCTCTGATTTACTTATGATTGATATTATTTCATTCATATTTTCACTATATGAATATACTGAAACTTTATCTAACGGTATAGATTTTATAATGCGCTGGATGGCTTTATTGTCATGGTGATTATTACATAGCGAAAGGAAATTCAATTTATATCCTTTTTCAAGAAAATATTTTGATACACTCAAAATCCATTTTTCATATGATTTTGCTATTTCATCAGCAAATCTACCATATGTGTCTATAACTGAAATACATACTTCTTTTTCTTTCTTTTGATTTAAAAGTTTCTTAGTAAACACCATATCATACGCATAACTCGAATTGGCTTTTTCTCCCATTCTTTCATACGACCATTTGTCCCTAAATACTATATGTTTATAGCCAGCTATTACCATTTTGACTGCAGTCTCATATTCTTCTGTTTTAAACGGTCCGACAGTGGCGCTTATAGAAAAGAAAGGGATTTGTTTTAGCTGTTGTTGTTTAATCTTGTATTTTATTACCGACTTCCAATCACGAGTCTCTACAAATTGAGATCCTCCCAACCATATATTACCATCCATTTTTTTTATCCATAGCTTGTCTAAATTATACATTCGATTCCAGTATAATATTGGCAAGAGTCTTTCTTTAAAAAGCCATCTATTAATCCTTTCTGTATTTTTTCCGAAACTTTTCATTGGAATACAATGTAAATTTTTTAAATTACTGTAGTAATTAAGATACTTCACCGGAATATAAAGATAAAATTGAATATCTTTATATCGCTTACATATTAGGTCGATAAATAAATCGTCTCCTATATTTTCATCAACATATGCATATAGCATTATATTCATAATTTAGTACCCCTTTAATTTAACTATGATTTATCCGGTAATTCTCATATTCCACCAAGCCAAGAAAAATAGGCAACATCATTATTCTATAACTATCTAAAACTATTAAGGTTATAGACGTTATAAGAAGATACGCGAAAATTGTTGTATACCATGCAAAATCTTCATATCTTTTCTTACGTTTGAAATTTCTTAAAATAGTAATCCATCGCATCATCGGTGCGATGAAAATAGGTATTATAAATAGACCCCATATACCTATTTGTCCAACAATTCCTACATCATCAACATAGGTTGTATAATATCCAACCTGATGATGAAGTATTGAGTAATACTTGTCACTATTTGGGAAGCACATGCCGAAGGGGAAATTTGTCATAAACTGCGACCAATAATACTCAAAAGAATATTGTCTACTTATAGTACTTCCAGCCTCTGATCCATTAATAGTTAAAGATTGAAGTAATGATGAAACTACATGAGTCTGTGAAATCACCACTAAGGCTAGAAACACGATGATACTTTTTTTAAAAAGGGTGCGTTTAGTATCTTTCTGTAGTAACACTAGAAGAAATAACCCAGCAGCTATAACCATCGTATACGCTCTAGTTTGTTGAATAATTACTAATTCAAATATGCCAACAATTAATAATAAATACCTATAAACACTCCTGTTTTTTTTGTAGTAGATATTATAGAAATTATATAAAATCATAAGGTTGCCATAGAAATGAAGCCCTATACGCAGTTTCCCATTTCTTATTCTTACAGCAGATTCTAACATGATCAATCTTCCATTCGTTTCTGACAACAATAGCTGTATTAAAACCAGAATATAAATAATTACAGAAAAAACATCGAGCACTTTATAAATAGATTGTGTCTCTCCTCTTCTCAGCAAAAACACTAATATAGGATAAACTAATAAAAGTGCCAAATATGAATAACTGCTATTTATCGTAGAATTAACATCCTGTGCCGGGTATTTTATTAAAGAATTTAAAAAAACAGCTAAATACGAAACTATAGCGAGGATAATATATATCTTAACAAAAGTAAATTTATGCGCAATAATTAGCATTTCATTTTGCCAATAAGCTATGCACAATACAAAGCTAGCAATAAAAGCTCCTAAGAATAAGTATGTATTATTGATTGGTGTTCCAATGCTAAAGAAATTATCTAGTGCAACAACACAAAGCATTATGCACATTAATAATATACTTGTTCTTTTTACTGTCATTCTGCTTATCCCTCACTACTTAAATTATTATCCAAGTGATTCTATAATCTCCTGAACATCTCTAACAATTGCTTCGAGACAATAATTGTTCTTATACAAATTGTTTTCACTCTCAAGAAACTGTTCTTTTCTTTCACTACTCATATTGTAATAGGTTCTAATTGCTACACTAAATTTCTCTGCATGATCAGCGATATATCCATTTACTCCGTTTTCAAATTCATAGCCTATTGCTCCGTGGCTAGTTGTTACAATTGGGAGCCCATATGACATTGCCTCC
Source organism: Bacillota bacterium (assembly GCA_023415635.1). Taxonomy (GTDB): domain Bacteria; phylum Bacillota; class Clostridia; order Lachnospirales; family Lachnospiraceae; genus Mobilitalea. Next base: position 229,160 of record JAEZJV010000040.1, read on the forward strand.
GCAATTTTAACTTTCATGCCACCACCTTCAAATATCGGAACCAAAACCATATCTGAAATTTCAAAAAATGGCTGCATTGAGTCAGGAGATTCGATTAAAGTTATCCCTTCTTTTATGCAAAGTTCTTTTATTTCACTCAACGGACGAGATCCAGCTAAAGTCAGATCACAAATATCCTTGACCATCGGCCAAACATTATTAATAAACCATTTTACTCCATTACAATTCGGGCCAAACCATAAAGACCCGGTTATGAGACATTTTATTCTTCCATTAATCACCGAATGTAAGTTTCTGCTATTTTTTACATGATTAACACCCACTGGAAATACAACTACTTTATTCTCTGGTAAATTGTAAACATCCATAAATCTCTTACGATCATTATCTGTAATTGCAAGGACCCGGTCAGCGTGTCGTAACATAAACTGCTCGCTTTTTCCACTGAGCTTATATTTAAGAAAGCGAAGTAATGTTTTCTCATTTTTAAATTCAATACGATAAAAATCCTGTTCAACATTATGAGCACGTACAACTATTTTCCCCTTAAAACTAGAATTAACAATATCTTTAACTACATACTCCATTTTGGTAAATTCAATATAAATAACGTCATAATTATTAAAATCAATATTGGTTTTTTTCCAGTTGGCAAAGGTCCTATCAAATTGCATTTGCATTAGTATTTTTGCCTTTGTAAATTTACTAATAGGTGTATCCAAGTAATAAGTTTTTCTATATTTAGATGCTATTTCTTTATTTGAAATGGTTGGTCCAGCATAATCTACATTATCATAAAGGCTAGTCAAAGCATAATATGATTGATAAACACAAAGAACTCCTCCAGAATAAAAAGATGGTTCTTGTGTGCATATATGTAAAATATTCAACAAAACACTCCTCCTTATTATTAACTTATAGTTTCCGTGAAAACAGACCGTTTTGTCCGTTAAAATAGCTCAAGCTTTCCGGTGCTTTAGACCCTTCATTCCAACAGAAAGATGACTTACCCTCCGAGTGCCCAGCATACTGTCCATTGACTCCATTCCCACCCCTCAGATAAATATTCTGACTTGCAGAAAGAGTAATATATAATTGAAAATACTGTTGTGGTCTAACGGAAAAAGTGATCTGTTTGGGAGGAAATCATGGTCTATTGCTTCGGAATATAATTTTACCAATCAGTAAACTGAATTCTCATATAATTGTTCTACTAATTTTTTAGCAACAATATTCCAATTCAAAGATTCTCTATATTCATTAATTAATTTAGCTTGATGATCAAATTCAAATGGATTGTCCATCAGATACTCCATTTTTTCTGCTAAATCTCGGGCATCTCCCGCCTTAAACAAAAGACCAATTTTCCCATGATTTAATTGTTCTTTCAATCCTCCTGTATCCGATGCTATAATAGGCGAAGTGTACTCGTATGCAATTGGTATAACTCCCGATTGGGTAGCATCAATATAAGGAATAACTGTTATAACATTTGGCCCATCAAATAAACATCCAACTTCTTCATCAGGTATAAACCTATTAATTATCTTAACACTTTTTATCTTCGAAAACTCCTCTTCATAATCCGAAAAATCGCCATTTCCAGCTATAGTAAGTGTAAAATCTTCACGTTTTGATCCGATAATGTGCAATGCACTAGCAAGTACATGTAACCCTTTATATTCTTCAATTCTTCCAAAGAAAACAAAATTAAATTTTTTATCAGAGTAATCTATCTTGTATCTACTATCCTGCTTTTCTAAATATATTGACATACGTCCGTGCGGAACATAATGAATTTTATTCAAAGGTATGCCATAATTATCTGATACAATTTGCCTAAATGTTTCTGTAAGAACGACAATTTCATCAGATTCAAGAACAGAATTTCGTGCTTCTCGCGCATAATACCCTTTTTCTCCTGAGTGGCTAATAGGGTCATGGCATATCGATACTAATTTATTACGACTAATACATTTCTCTACAATTGGATTCCAATGTCCATACAATGGCCTAAAAGAAAAATCAAAATTATGTTTTCTGAACTTTAATCTAATTCGCCATTGATCTAAAAGTACAAGACGTAGGGTTTTTAACAAAAAATCTATCTTATTTTTGTTTCCATAATCTTTGATTATAAATAATTTATCTTCTGGAAAATAATTTATCCAATCATCCCTATTTGTTGTTGTATCGACAATTGTTGCATATACTTTAAAACCATTAGCTTCAAATGCTTTTGCCCATTCAAAGGCAAGAACAGCTCCGGTACCATCTCTATTCTGTTGATTTATAAATATTTCTCTTGGCCTCATATCTACTGTACTCCTTTAAATGTATGCTCTTTTCAATTCCTTTTAGCTTTACTCTCATCTTATTTACAACTTTCCACCTAATATCCTACCATAAAAAGTTTCAAGGCCGTTTTGAGTTTCAGGAAAATCTTGCTTCCAAGTCAATTTAAACAGTGCAGTATTTTCAGATAACTCATCCCACTTCTCCCGATCATACACAGCACCTAATGCCTTATACAATTCATCGCACTCTGGATTATTAGGAACTATTGCAGAAAATTCTTGTGCAATTCTTTCATCATGCTTTTGTGCAAGTACAATCATATAATCTAAAGTCAAGTAATCAATAAGTATATTATTTGTTTCCCAATAATACAGAAAGAAATCCCTCATTGTAGCGAACATCCATCTATTTTCATATCCACATTGCAGGGAATATGTTGCAAAATAACCAGATGCAACTGAGCAATGTAAATAATCTGGTCTCTTTATAGACCAAAGTGGATATTTAAAATAATCATCTAAATTGCAATTTCCCGCGCAAAAAAAAGTACTATCCAGCCACATTCCGCCATGTTCTGCAAGTAGTGATAATCTTAATATATCTGAAAAGTGAGTTCGCGAAATAATTCCCTCCTTCTTTTTTATTTCTATCCATTCAGGAATATGAGTGTAGTTTTTATAATTATCTTCAGTGATAATAATAACTTTATGATGTCCAGAGCTCTTTATAATGGAATTAATGCACTTTTTTACCACTAATGGAGCACTTTCTATTCCTTGCCACCAGCAGGTCCAAATACAATTTCTGAATTCAGGGTCATCTTCTATAATCTCTCTATCATAATCATACGATGCAAAAAAATCTCCACACGTTGTTTCATAGTATTTCAGCATTGTATTATGCTTCTGTTTAAGATGCCGTTCAACCTCTGACGGCTCCTTAAAACCATTGTGATTCATAATCTGAATATCAAGTTTGGCTTGAAATGTCGTAATTGCCTCTCTCCATGAGGTAACTTTCGCAATTTTCAGCGTAGCATCTATTTCTTCGCAGCATCGATGAATAATTCTTTTTAAACTTTTATATCCACTCATTTTTAGTTCCTATTCTTTCTCGATACAGGTTCTTATAATAATTTTCTAATATTTCATGCGCCACTTTGATATCATAATGACTATTAACAATATCCTCAGTATCATTTCTTCTAACGGCATTTGCAGAGTCAACAATAACTTTCGCCCACTCAGTAGCAGGAGTACTTAAGCTTATAAATTGGCTTTTCGAATTGAATTTCACTTCAAATGGCGTCTTATCAGAGAAAACACATGGTAAATCTGCAAATTGTGCTTCTACTCCAACAACCGGAATTCCTTCAAATAGAGAAGGAAGAACAAATATATCCATAGCTTGGTATAATTCATTCACATCACTTCTATTTCCCAGAAATTTAATTTTCGCCTCCAGAGTAAGTTTCTTAATCTGATCTCGTATTTCATACTCCTTTTCGCCTTCACCAACAAGTATTAAGACAGCCTTTGGCTCCAACTTTTGAATTTCATTGAATATTTCGATCAGAAATTTATGATTTTTCTGGTATGAGATTCTTCCTACATGCCCAACTACTAACTCATCAGTTAATCCTAGCTCTTTTCTTTTGCTTAATCTTGTTTCTAGATTAAAATAAAACTTTTCTGCATCCACTGCATTAGAAATCACCTCAAAAGTTTCATCTCCGAATAAAAATCTACCAGCCTCTTCGCCACATGCTAAGTATGTGTTAGCTGCTAAAGAAATACGTAAACGGAAATACTGTTTTAAAACATACTTAAAATCCTTATCAATTGCTGTGTTATGGCTATGCGCTATACGAATTGGTACTCCAGCTCTCTTACCAGCCAATAACGGCAAATAGCTCATAGAATCAATATGAGAATGCATAATCTGATACTCTGGATGCTCCTTAAAAAATTTTCTCGTCCATTTAAAATAAGCCAGATAATTCTGAGGATAAAGTCTTGGAGCATAGTATACTTTTCCCCCAAGATATTCTATTTCATCATCATAATCACTACGATTTAAACGATGTGTCAAAAAATCAAACTGAATTTGTTTTCTATCAATATTTCTATAGTAGTTCATAAGCATCGTTTCCAATCCTGCGCGATGCATATCATTTACACATTGAAGAATTCTTATCATCCGGCTCAACTCCTACCAATTGCATGCACATCTTGTAATCATTTGGATTCCCTGCATACTAAATTTTCTATTACATGACGCGTAACAAAAAGTTACATACTTATTAAAGAATAAGGGAATCTTACGAAAATTGGTATTATACCCCTGAGCAGGACAGTTTTTTCTTATCCCCTATATAATTCAATTGTTTTTTCAACAACATGATCCCAGTTATACTTGTATCTTATAAAACTCTCAGCTTTGCTTTTGTATCCATCCACTATTTCAGGATGATCACATAATATCTGCAATTTGCTTCTTAAATCTTCAACGCTACTCTTCTTGAAAATCACGGCTTTATCTTCAACAACCTCAGCACACTCTGGAATATCAGAAGTCACACAGCAATTTCCGTAGCTCATACCTTCAAGGAGACTTAATGGCATACCTTCCAGATCAGACGGAAGTGTGTAGATATATGGATTACTATAAAGTTCATGCTTTAATCTTCCCTGTACAAAGCCCGTAAAGATGATTCTGTCATCACCCTTTACCATTTCTTTCAGTTCATCCATAAAAGCCTGGCAATCTGAACTTCCTCCAGCAATCACAAGTTTTTTATCAGTCTTGACCTGTTTAAATGCTTCTATTAAATACCTCTCACCCTTTTCAGGAACTATTCTTCCAAGATAGAGAATATAATTATCTTTAACCAGTCCCCACTTTTCAGTAATCTGATCAGCAGGTCTCATCTTAGCATTGTTTACACCATTAGGAATAAATTGAGTGTCTTTGTTGTATGTATTCTTGAAGTAATCTTTCACACCCTGGCTGAGAACAATAATATCATCTGCAAATCTTACAGCATTCTTTTCGCCCATCATGATATAGGCTGACGCAAATTTGCCCCACTTTGCTCTCTGATGATCCAAACCATGTACAGTTACGATTACTCTCTTCCCAAACAGTTTCGGAAGCCAACACATGAAAGCTGGCCCTTCTGCATGGATATGGACAGCATCATACTTTCCAAATGCTGCTCTAAGACTTGCAGAAACAGAGGCTGTCATAGCTGCCAACCCTCGTTTTTTAATGGTAAATACATCAACGAGCTTAACACCCATGAACTCACTCATCTTCTCGCAATCAAACTCAGCACCGGCTACATTGTGCCCTTTACGGTTATAACAAATTACAGAATGGCCCTTTTCAACCATCCTGGTGGACAGTTCCTCTATAACAACTTCAATACCACCTTCTCTGGACGGAATACGTTTATGGCCAAGCATAGCGATATTCAGTTGTGCTTTGCTATTATGCCCTTTCATGTCTTTCTATAACTCTCCTTGTACATCATATCAAATTCCAAAATATTTATTCTCCATGTTCTACCAACAACAAGTATAAAATGACTTATTTATTCTGCTACATTATTAAGCAATATATAAAATATAACTATCCTATATTTTATTAATACAAATAACCCAATTACACCTACTTCGCTCCTCTCCCAAATAGTACAACCCATATCGTCTTTATTAATATTCTAATATCCATCCCCAATGACCAGTTATCGATATAATCCAAATCCAGCTTGACCACATCCTCGAAATCAGTAATATCACTTCTGCCGCTGACCTGCCACAGGCCTGTAACACCTGATTTTAAAGCGAGTCTTCGCTTATGCCTATTCTCATATTGAACAAATTCGGTTTCTGTGGGGGGTCGTGTACCGACAAGGCTCATGTCACCTTTTAAGACATTGAAGAACTGAGGAAATTCATCCAGGCTTGTTTTTCTCAAAAATCTGCCCACCTTGGTAACTCTCGGATCGTTCTTCATCTTAAACATGAAACCGTTCATTTCGTTCTTCGCCATCAGCTCCTGTTTTCTCTTTTCGGCATCCATATACATGGAACGAAATTTATAAATGCGAAATCTTCTGCCGTTCTTTCCTATTCTAACTTGAGTAAAAAAGATTGGTCCCGGTGATTCAATAACAATTGCTGGAGCGATAAATATTGTGAGAAACAGGGCAATCAGGCATCCCACCAATCCCCCGATAATATCCGTTACCCTCTTAAGAATCAGCTGGCTTTCCTTGTACATCTTTGTACTGAAGGTTAATACGTGATAGCCACTCACCTCTCTGACGACCTTTTCATGAATTTTAAGACCGAAGGTGTGAATGCTTAAGTCTACAGTTATTCCCATGTTCTGGAATTCCAGAACAATCTCTTCTAATTTAAGACTGCCCATATGTTCGCTCGGTATATGGATAAATACTCCGTCAATCACTTCCTGTCTGGCAATCTCAAACATATTATCCCTGCCTGCCTTTACCTCAACACCATAGAGCTTCTTGCCGATCTGATCAACATCTACAATGGTCAGATAAGTGACCTGGTATTCCCATTCATTTTCCCTGTGCATCTGGGTAAGTATCTTCTTAACCTGATCGGAGGTCGTAATGATCATGACCTTATAGCTTGCATTGCTTTTCTTATACAGACCAAGGAGCAGCAGCTTGAAATATTGCCGGAGCAGATAGGTCGTCAGAATGTTCAACAGAATGAAGCACAGAAAGAACATTCTGGAGTAAAATGCCCCTTCCTGGAATAGATACATTACAGCAGTCAGAGTTACAGCCAGCAGGATATTTATTTTAACCACTACAAACATTTCTTCCAGGAAGCCCCGCTTAAATAGTTTACTGTAGGTATCATTTAAGTAATATAAAGCAATATACAAAAGTAATACCGTAGCAAATGCCCCACCGTAGATATTCCTTCCTGACCACTGCTTCAGGAGCTCACCAAAACGAATCCAAGCAGCCAGTAAAAACGATAGGATAATACTAATCAAATCCACCAGCAGAAGATACTTATTAGGCATATTCTTTCTCATCAAATCCATCAAAAGCCACTTCCTTGACAAAGAGTTTATTTTTCCTTGAAACTGCTATACAGATTCCCCAAAGTATCAGAATGGTTATCAGTACAATAATGAGCGTATTCATGTGAATTGTATCCTGCTCGATCTGGTCGGACAGCTGGTAGAGTATATTACCCGTTACTTCCTTAATCTGTTCAATCTGATTATTCACGTTAAAGGTGATGGAAAGCCCGCAGATATTATAAATCTGCTGATCTATGTATAGTGTAAGCTCCCTGGCATCCAATGACATTTTATCCGGGTTAGCTTCATGCTCCAGCCTGAAGATATCCTCCTTAGCCTGAATTAAGTTCTCTAATTCCATCAAATCGGTTTTGCCTGGTTTATATTCCTGATCACTGAAATAATCCTTAAGATAATAATAGTAAAGATATTCCGTCTCCCCTGCCCACGAAAGGGAGGGTTCTGAACCTCCATACTGCCTGATCAGCATGGTCAGCACAAGGCGTTCTGAAATATTAAAACCTTCCATCTCTGAAAGTATTACTGTCTGTGATATTACAGGTATACTCTCTTTACTCTCTTCATGATTAATGACTTTTCTTCCTATGATTATAATCATACCAATGCCCAACAAAATTCCTGCTAAGGTAATCAGGTATCTATAATCCATCCTCCTCTTTCTATACTCCACCATTCTTCCCTCCATGCACTACATTCCATGTTACTTACTTTCGTGCATTAGGGCTTTCCTTTCAATCTGGGAAGCCATCATAGGTGGTTTATATTCTTTCCCAGCTACATAAATGAATCTTAATTAGCTGCTTAAGTTATATTCCTTCTGATATTTCGCGTATTTTCTACCATAATATTTATAATCCCCAAGCTTCATATTTACCTTATTTAATACAACACCGAGTATTCTGATCCTACCCTTTATCAACTGGTCCTTCACCTTCAGCGCAAGCTTATAACTAATTTCACCTGCTTCAATGACTAAGACCGTACCGTCGCATTGTTCCGCAACTATCGCACTGTCTACTACATTTCCAAGCGGCGGTGTATCAATAATTATATAATAATATTCCATACGTAAATGCTGAAGCATTTCCACAAAGACAGCACTACCCAGAAGTTCAGTGGGGTTCGGTGGTACCGGGCCGGTGAAGATCATATCCATCCCTTCGACATTCGTAGCATAAATCACCTCATCCAATGTATTTTGTCCTGTGAGATACTGCGACAGTCCATTGACAGCAATGTCCGGTTTATGTCTTCCAATCATGACGGATTTCCGTAGATCAGCATCCATAAAAAGTACCTTCTTGCCGCTATCAGCAATAGATGCTGCCAATTGGAAGGAAACACTTGATTTTCCCTCACCTGGTATGCTGCTGGTAAAACAGATAACCCTAACATCGCTGCCGCAAAAGCGGATATTTGTTCTTAAGGATTTATATGCCTCATTGCTTCTATAATCAAGTCCGTGAAGCTCTCCAAAGTTAACCTTCTGCATCATTTTCTCCTTTATGCCTGTAAAACTGCTTTTTTTCTGCCCCATCTTTTAATCTGACTGCCTTTTATAAACCTTTTTTGTTTTCTACTTTCTTCTTTCATCGGAATGGTACCCAGTACAGTGAGACCAAGATACCTCTCAATATCTTCGCTGGTACTGATACGATCATTAAAATAGCTATGGGCAATCAATACCAACATGGTCAGCAATATTCCCATTACTGCACCCAAAATTGTATTCCTCTTAACTTTCGGTCCATCTGGCTGATCAGGCAGATTACCCTGTTCCACAATATTAACCTTCTCGATCTCCATCACCTTAATCATCTGCTCAGCAGAGACCTCGGCAATGGTATCGCAGATATTTTTAGCCAATACAGGATTTCCATTCTTCACACAGATTTCCAGAATTCTGGTATCCTGAGGAATATTTACCGCAATCTGCCCGGATAATTCCTCATGGGTCATTGACAGGCTTAATCTTTGTATCACCTGTTCAGTCACAGGTCTGCTCTTAATCAAAATCATATAGTCCTTTGTTAACTGTGATCCGGTCTGAAGATCCGAATACGTTATTTTATTCTCATCCTGCCGATTTATTACATATACTTTAGCAGATGAGACATAAACGGGCTCCATAACATACTGACTGATTGACCACATAGCAGTCGCCCCAAGCAAACCGACTATCAGAATGAGCCAAAACTTATGTAATAGCATATAGGTGAGTTCTTGGAAGTTAATTTCGATTGTATCTTTACTTATCTGATCCATCTTCTTGCTCCTTGCCTTGTCAAATTATCCTGTCTATTCATGAAGAGTGCCATTGGGTTTTCCCAAAATAATTTTCCTACAGTCTCCTTGCCATACCTCTTAAATAAAATTGCCCTCACTTCACTGGCCAGAGGCTGCTTATCATCCTCCCGGTGGGAATCGCTCCCGATAAAATGTACCCATCCTTCTGACATCAGTCTGTGACAGAACTTCGATATAGCCATGAATCTACTTCCTGTAAAAGCAGATAAATTCAGCTGAACATGTGCTCCCAAGGTGACCAGTTCTCCTACAAGCTCCGGTTCCCTGATCAGACTCTTATAACGCTCCGCATGCGCAAGTATCGGTAGATACCCCGCAAATAGGCAACGATTCAATCCTTCCCGAATTTCCTTATATTCCTCCGAAGGGAAAAATTCCACCAGAATATACCTGGAGCCGTGTAATGTCAGTGCCCTACCGGCTGCCAAAGCATCCAGCATATCCATACTGTAAAATAATTCATTGCCGGAAATCACCATCATTTCCTTTGATATTTCAGCCGCCAACTGATTTACCTCCAGCAGAAGCTGTAAAAGCTTCTCCGGTGCCATGTGTTTCTTCCCGGCAGCAAAATGAGGTGTCGCAACAATAATCCTTGTTCCGTCCTCATATGCCCTGTAAAGCATCCTTCTTGTCTCTTCCATATTCCGGGCACCATCATCAACTCCGGGAAGGATATGACTATGAATATCGAAAAAGTTACAAATGATATCATCTTTTATCATAGAATTATGTATCTTTCTAAGTTATTATTGTGTGTCATGCTGATACAGTGATTTCCATATATTGCCAGCAAGTGAATTATATAACAGAGGTTTCGTGAATACAATGTCTAAATGTAAAAAATAGGAAAATCTGATTTACAGATTTTCCTATTATCGAACAATATCCCTATAAAATTGTCGGTATTAACTCGTATACGACGCAAAATCATAAAATAATGCAACGTATATTCCTATTTTCCATCAATCACCTCATGGACTGATAAGAGCCTGACAGGTTTTTCTTCAAAGGAGCGTAAACGTTTTTCCATTACCAACAGATCCCACCATTGTTCAAATTTATAGCCTGTCTTTTCATATACTCCAACTTTTGTAAAGCCGAACCTCTCATGAAATGTAATACTGCTCTCATTAGAATTAGTAATAAGGGCATAGACAGTATAATAACCCTGCTTCCGCACCAGCTCCAGAATTTTTTCATAGAGACAGGAAGCAATACCCTTCCGGTGCTCCTTCTCATCGATATAAACAGAACATTCACAGTCCCAATCAAAGGCTGCCCTCTCCTTAAATTTTGTGCAGTAGGCATATCCTACGATCCTGCCTTCCCTTTCACATACCAGCCAAGGAAAATGCTCCAATATCTTCTTCATTCTTGACCTAAATTCCGAGAGTGGCACAGACGTATACTCGAAGGTACTTGCGGTATTTAATATATATGGTTCATAGACCGCATAAATATCCGGTGCATCAGAAAGTGTAGCCATTCTTATGGTATAACCACCCTCTGCTTCCGCAATCGTCTCCTCTTTCATAGCTTATTTCCCTCCCCATTTCTATCATAGCTATACAGCTGCAGGAATATCTCATAACAATTTTACAAATCACCTTTTGCTTCACAGATTAGATGTCTCACCCGAGCCAGCAGCTCAGGCTGTATCTCAGGATAGGTCCAGTTCGGAGGCAGTAGGTGTCCCTTCCCGTGTGCCTGCATAATACCCATTTACTATGGCTTCTTGCAACAATTACCGCAAATTTAAGCAGACTGTCCTCCACGGTGTCATAAAAGCTAACATAGAACATCCCAACTCCCCTTTCCTTAGCCTATTATATCGCATCTGACGGGTCCTAGCATAGAGCAATTTCCTACAAAGAGAAAAAGGCACCGCACAATTTCGTGCGATACCTTCTTTATTATATTTATCCTGATTACTTCTCTACATGATGGCAGGCAACTAGATGACCCTGCTTCATCTCTAATTCAGGCTTCTTCTCACGGCAGAGCTCCGTAGCACGAGGACAACGGCTTACAAAAGGACAGCCCTTGGGTGTATTGATTGGGCTTGGTACGTCTCCTGTAAGAATCTGACGCTTCTTTTGTGCTTCTTTATCCGGATCCGGAATCGGAACAGAAGACAGAAGGGCCTGAGAATAAGGATGTAACGTTTTATTATATAATTCATCACTGGTTGCCAGCTCAACAATATTACCCAGATACATAACAGCAATACGGTCACTGATATATTTTACGATATTCAAATCATGGGCAATGAAAAGATAAGTTAATCCCAGCTTCTCCTGCAGGTCGTGTAGAAGATTGATAATCTGTGACTGAATGGATACGTCCAGTGCCGAGATCGGCTCGTCGCAGACGATGAACTCAGGCTCGATCGCCAGAGCTCTTGCAATACCGATACGCTGGCGCTGACCTCCGGAGAACTCATGAGGAAAGCGGTTCGCATGCTCTCGGTTTAAGCCTACTAGCTCCAGTAGCTCATATATTCTCTCCTGACGTTTCTTTCTGTCAAACATCTTATGGATGATCATGCCCTCTTCAATAATGGAGCCTACCGTCATACGAGGGTCAAGTGAGGAATAAGGATCCTGGAAGATAATCTGTGCCATTTTGGAATAATCAAAAAGCGTACTCTTATTGATTTCTATATCCTTTTTACCGTGGTAAAGAATTTTACCATAAGTAGGAGGATAAATTCCCATCAGTACCTTTCCAAAGGTAGATTTTCCACAGCCTGACTCACCGACCAGACCAAGAGTCTCTCCCTTATATATATCGATGTTGACATTATTCACAGCCTTAAGCGTACCCTCGGATACCCTAAAGAACTTGGAAACCTGCTGAATTTCAACTAATTTATTATTGTCCTGTAAATTCAAAGGTGTTTTTCTGCTCATTATTCTTCACCTCCGCTCTGTGCACCGGGACAATCCTCATGATGTAACCAACAGGAGGATAGATGGTTATGGTCTACTTCAAACTGCGGAGGAAGCTCTGACTGGCAGATTTTCATACAATTCTTACATCTGCTTGCAAAACCACAGCCAACCGGAGGATTAAGCAAATCAGGAGGTGTACCTGCGATGGATACCAGCCTGACACTTCGGTCCATTTCCGTCGTAGGCAGGCTCTTTAGTAAAGCCTTGGTATAGGGATGGGAGGAACGATAGAAGATATCCTCTGCCGTACCGATCTCTACAATCTTTCCTGCATACATAACCGCCACACGGTCAGCCATGCTGGCTACGACACCAAGGTCATGAGTAATCAGGATGATTGCTGTATTCGTATTCTGTCTGATTTCCTCGAGCAGATCCATAATCTGCGCCTGAATGGTAACATCCAGCGCTGTAGTCGGCTCATCGGCAATCAACAGCTTTGGTGCACAGGAAAGAGCCATAGCAATCATAACCCTTTGTCTCATACCACCGGAGAACTCATGTGGATACTGCTTTGATCTCTGCTCCGCATTCGGTATCTTAACAAGGTTAAGCAGACGCAATGCTTCCTTATGCGCTTCTTGCTTAGATAATTTCTGATGATGGCAGATTGCTTCCGTCAACTGCTTTCCGACCGTCATCGTCGGGTTAAGGCAGGTCATCGGATCCTGGAAAATCATGCTGACATCCTTACCACGGATCTTCATCATCTCATTCTCTGCAGCTTTTACGATATTTTTATCTGCAAGTATAATCTCACCCTTCACAATACGTGCCGGAGGCATCGGGTTTAGCTTCATAATGGTCTGCGCTGTTACGCTCTTACCGCAGCCACTCTCGCCAACGATAGCGAGAACCTCGCCTTCCATAACATCAAAGGTAACTCCACGCACAGCTTTAACTTCTCCGGCATAAGTATCGAAGGATACATGTAAATCTTCTACTTTTAAGACTCTATTCATCACATTATCTCCTTAACTTAGGATCCAAAGCATCACGTAAACCATCGCCCAGTAGGTTGAAGGACAACATGGTTAAGCTAATGCAGATCGCAGGGATTATTAACTGTGAGGGATACATCTGAAATACACGGCTACCGTCGTTCGCCAGAATACCCCAGCTTGCCATGGGAACCGGAACACCAAGACCAATGTAGCTTAAGAATGCCTCGGTAAAAATTGCAGCCGGAATTGACAGCGTTAAATCTACGATTACAATACTTAAGGTGTTGGGCAACAGATGCTTGCCGATAATTCTTGCGGGTCTTGCACCCATTACCTTGGCTGCTATGACATAATCCTGTTGCTTTAAGCTCATAATCTGACCACGTACCAATCGCGCCATACCGGTCCATCCAACAGTTGCATAGGCTATAACCATTGTCATAGGCCCGGGCGGGATAACCATCATTAACAGAACGACTATGATCAGGTAGGGAATACCATTAATAATTTCTATAATTCTCATCATGATATTATCAACAGCTCCACCGAGATAGCCGGAGATACCGCCATAGATTACGCCTATAATAAAGTTAAAGAATACAGCTACAAAAGAAATGTATAAGGACACTCTACCGCCTGACCATATTCTGGTGAAGATGTCGCGGCCTAAGGTATCCGTTCCAAACAGGTGCATGTGACCATCTGCGGGATCCACAAAAAACATAGGTGCATCCGTATGCGTCAAATGTTGCTCACTGATGGTATATGGTGAAAATATCGGAACAAAAATACTTAACAGAATAATAATCACAATAATACTAAGGCATAACATTGCTGGTTTATTCTTCTTTAGGCGCTTCATTGCATCACGCCAGTAGCTGGTGCTCGGTCTGGTAATCTTCTCTGCCTCTGCGGCATTTGCACCGACCCATTCAAATTGACTTTTCTCTATTCTGCTCATGCCATCACTCCTTTGCTTCCGCCAGCTTAACGCGGGGATCAATGAAACCATAAGCAAGATCCACAACCAGATTTGCAATAACCAAAAAGGCTCCATAGAACAATGTGGTTCCGGAAATCATCGTATAATCTTGCGTTTGAATACTTAATACGAAGAATTTACCCATACCCGGTATGGCGAAGATATTCTCAACCACGAAGGCTCCGGTAAGAACTGCTGCTGCTATCGGACCAAGAACTGTGATAACCGGCATGATTGCATTCCGAACCGCATGCTTCCAGATAATCTTCTTCTGTGATAAGCCCTTTGATTTTGCTGTCTTAATATAGTCCTGTCCAAGAACGTCAAGCATACTGGTTCTCATCAATCTTGAAATGGTCGCCAGGGAACTGAAGCTTAATGCAAATGCCGGCAATAGCTTACTGGAAAAGGAACTCCAACCGGTAATCGGGAAAAAGCGGATTCCAGTCAATTGAAATAGTTTCAAACCTAAGAAATACTGTAAGAGTGCACCGATGATAAAGCCGGGTACAGAAACGCCGATGATCGCAATGAGCATCGTAGCGGTATCCCATCCGGTTCCTCTCTTCACTGCTGCTATGATACCGAGTAAAATACCTAACACCGTAGCAAAGATTAACGATCTGATACCTAAATCAAATGAATATGGAAATGCCTGTGCAATTATATCATTAACCGGACGATTGTAATGCATGGAAAGACCTAAGTCTCCATGGAAAACATTGTTCATATACATCCCAAGCTGTACAATCATCGGCTTATCTAGACCATATTTTGCATTTAATGCCTTCATCGTTGTCTCTGGAATTGCTTTTTCACCAATGAACGGATCGCCGGGAAGCATACGCATCATGAAGAAGGTGAGAGCTGTCAGAAGCAACAGGGTTATAAACGCATATGCCAATCGTTTTATAACATATTTTAACACATGCAGTCCTCCTTTCTATTTTCTTATTTATTATGAGAAGAATAAAACACGCCAAAAACTTCAGTAGAATTGTTGTCCTATATTGCCTTTCAATAAAATACTCTTGTGCTTTCAATCGTTAAAGTATAAAGTGCAGTATTTCACGAAAAGTAATATAGGATGACAATTCTATCCTAATTATTGTATGTTCGTCTCATATTTACTTTCAGCAACACGTAAAGAATTTTATACCTATGTAATGTAAGGAGTATTATCTTTACACTGCGTTCTATATTATACTATATATTATCACTTTTGTCGTGTATTTTTCGATTTATTTCTTCAGGGAATTATTGGTGAACATTTCCTAACATAAGTTAGGTGCGGGTTTATAATAAAGCCCGCACCACTTATATCAAATTCGGGTCTCCGAATCTATAATCCTCTGCTTATCAGATCTCAGCTATTACTGAGCTAATTTAACATTTCTGAAGTTCATATCCTGGAAAGCTGTTCTGACTACGCCAGAAGCAATCTTGCCGCTTACAACATAATCTCTGCATCTCCAGTAAATAGGACCGATCGGAAGATCTGTCATTAATAGTTTTTCCATATCTATTAAGTAACCCATGCGTTCTGCAGGATCAACAGTAGTACGAACTTTAGCTAATAATGCATCATAGTCTGCATTAGTATAGCTTGTATGGTTGTTACCATTACCTGTCTCAAACATATCGAGGAAGGTCTGAGCATCATTATAGTCAGGGCCCCATCCAGCGTATACGATGGAGAAGTCCTTATTAGTCATTCTGTCAAGTCTGCTCTTGAAAGGCATTGATTCCACAGTGATTTCAAGACCAAGATTGGTTTTTAACTGCTCCTGAACGAAAGCAGCGTATTTAGTTGCTAAATCAGTATCATCACAAATCATGGTAAGCTCGACCTTGTCTACACCCAGTTCGGTAAGAGCTTTCTGGTAATATTCTTTTGCTTTTGCAACATCAACTACAGGTACGGTTTCACCGGCTTCTTCATGGAATTTGCCGTTTAACCCTTTAACTGCAGGTGGAGTAAAGCCTGTAGCGGGCTTGGAGTTATTCTTTACGATACTGTCGACGAAAGCCTGCTTATCTACAGCGTAGGTAATAGCTTTACGAAGATCAGCATTTGCAAGAAACTTATCTGTTAAGTTGTACTCCAAGTAGAAGGTACCACCGTCATCATAGTTATAGGTCGGGTAGCCTTCTCCCTGTAACATCTTAAGCTGATCACCGTTAATACCTACCATATCACATTCACCCGCCTTGAAGGCGTTCAATGCTGCATTGGTATCATTAATCATTACCCAGGTAATCTTGTCAATGCCAATATTGGCTGCATCATAGAAATTAGGATCCTTGGACATCACGATCTTATTTTCATGCTCCCAGGAATCAATCTTGAAAGGTCCATTGGTTACTATCTTATCTGCATCGGTAGCATAAGCTGTACCGAATTCCTTGTAAGCCTTCTCATTAACAGGTGATAATACATAGAATGCTAAGGTATCCATGAAGTAAGCAGTAGGGTTCTCAAGTGTAACCTCAAGCTTATAATCATCCACAGCCTTAAAGCCAAGTTGATCAGCAGTAACCTCACCTTTATTAAACTTCATACCGTTCTTGAAGATATAACCGAAATATGCGTATTCAGAAGCATAAGCGGGATCCAGCAGAGAGGTCCATGCAAATACGAAGTCATGTGCGGTTACAGGCTCTCCATTGGTCCACTTCATACCCTGACGGATATTGAAGGTATAGGTTAAGCCATCCTCACTTACAGTCCAGTCGGTAGCACAACCAGGAATAATATTATCGTTTTCATCAAGCTGAACGAGATTCTCGATCACGTGACGAAGAATAGAACCTGATAAGGTATCTGTTGTAGTGATAGAGCACAAATCAGCCGGTTCAGATGAAAGATTTACCGTAATTGCATTTGCATCCGGTGTACCCATATATAAGCTTCTATCATCTGAAGCCAGGGTATCGTTAGGTGTCTCTGCATCATTTGTCGGAGCCTGAGTAGCAGTTGCTTGATCATCTTTGGTGGGTTCTGTCTTTTTGCCGCAGGCCGTGAACATAGATACAGTCATAGCCAAAACAAGCATTAAGGCAAGTACTTTCTTAAATTTCATAATATATTCTCCTCCTTTTATGCTATATAAAAAGGAAGTATATTAACCATACACTTCCTTAGTATATAAATTATACAGACATTCTAATACAAATGTGAATATTAGTCAAGACAAGAACTTAGTTTATGCAATTAATTTTTCATACAATCAATACAATTCTTTCACTTTAAGGCACAAAACTCATATTTAGTCTAATTATAGTTATAAATGTCTATATATGTTATGCATTCACATTTTGCATATGCATTCATATAATGTGACATAAAGGAGTGAATTATATGTCCTCAGGGTATGATATCGGAATATTCGGCGGAGATAACCGTCAGGTCTTTATGGCAACTTCCTTTCTGGAAAAAGGCTTTCATGTTGCCACCTACAGTACACTTGCACCGGTGAAGCATAAAAAAAGTACCATGCTTTCCTCTCTTACTGAATTATTTGATCAATGCAGGATACTCATCGGTCCAATCCCGATGTCCCGGGACAAAATAACCATTCATGCTGAGCATGTATCGGAGGATCTGACTCTGAATAATGTTGCACAGCTTTTAACCGCTGATCATCTTCTGTTTGCAGGAGTCATTCCTCCTTTTATAACTGAGCTTTGCAAAACCAAAGGCATCTACTGTTATGATTTGATGAAGGATGAACGCATCACTGTCCTGAATGCCATCTCAACAGCTGAAGGAGCTATAATGGAAGCAATTGCTGCAAGTGACACCAATCTTCACGGAAGCAAGTGTCTGATCCTTGGCTATGGACGTTGTGCTAAGGTTCTTGCAGCTAAGCTGAAAGCCCTGGATGCTCATGTCCTCGTGGCTGCACGTTCGCGGGACGCTCTTGCATACGCTGAGGCATCCGGTCTTTCGACCATCACCTTGCCCTATATTAAATGTGTTTTGTCTTCCTGTCAGTATATATTTAATACTATTCCCTCCCTTATTCTTACGAAAGAATGTCTGGAGTATGCAGCTCAGGATGTTACCATCATTGACATCGCTTCTGCACCCGGAGGGGTGGATTTCACCTACACCAAAGAACGTAAGCTGAATGCAAGATTATGTCTTGGTCTTCCCGGAAAAGTAGCACCCAGGACATCTGCCGACATATTAGTGACAGAAATCTGTACGCTTATCAAAGAAAGAAGTGATTAAATGACTCTAAGCGGAAAGAAAATCGGAGTAGCCATAACTGGCTCCTATTGTACCTATGATCAAGTGTTTCCCCAGATAGAACGTCTGGTTCAGGAAAAGGCAGAAGTCTATACGATCTTTTCTGATCGTTCGCAGGTTACAGATACCCGATTTGGAAAAGCGGACGATTTTTTAAAAAAAGCTGAAGCAATCACAGGAAAGGAGCCGATCACAACAATCGCAGAGGCAGAGAAAATCGGACCCAATAACCTGCTCGATATTGTAATAATTGCACCCTGTACCGGTAACTCCATGGCAAAGCTTACGTATGCCATTACCGATTCTCCGGTGCTGATGGCTGCAAAGTGTCAGCTTCGTAATAATAAACCCGTCGTATTGGCTATGGCAACAAACGACGCTTTAGGAAATAACTTAAAAAACATAGGATTTCTTCTAAATACGAAAAATATATATTTTGTACCCTTTGGCCAGGATAATTATCAAAAAAAGCCCTTTTCCATGGTAGCACATTTTGATTTGATGCTTCCCACTCTGGAGGAAGCCTTATCCGGAAGACAGCTTCAGCCGATTGTTCTGGCTCCGAATTGATTTTTGTAGAAGATCAGTTATAAATCATTCAATCATATAAGCTTCATAATAGAAACAGAATATCGTTATGATTGGAGAAATTGACAGCCTCCAGTCAGAAGGCTTAAAGAATTGGATTTTACAATTTCATTTGAATGGAGGATTACTATGTGCGGAATTGCCGGTTTCTGTAATACCTACGAGGATTATACACAGAATTATACTAAATGGCATCATATATTGTATAAGATGCGACAGGTATTAGCACACCGCGGACCGGATGATGAGGGAGAGCTTCTTGCCGAAAAAATTGGAATGGCTCATACCAGGCTTTCCATCATTGACCTAAACCGTGGTCATCAACCAATGACGAAACAGAAATTCGGCAATTCTTACACTATCGTTTATAACGGAGAGCTTTACAACACCGAAGAGCTTCGCGAGCAATTAATTCGTATGGGTTATCTCTTTAAGACACATACCGATACCGAGGTTATTCTGACCGGCTTTATGGCGTTTGGTGGCGAATTTGTAAAGGAATTGAACGGTATCTTTTCCTTTGGAGTATGGGATGAAAGTAATCATGTCCTATATCTGGCGCGGGATCGTTTCGGAGTGAAGCCCCTCTTTTATTCAGTTCTTGATAACAGTATTGTATTTGCTTCCGAGATTAAGGCCTTATTTGAATATCCGGGAATTAGACCCCGTGTGACCTCGGAGGGTCTGTGCGAGATCTTTGGTCTGGGCCCGGCTAAGACTTATGGTAAAGGAGTCTTCAAAGATATCTATGAGGTTCTTGCCGGTAATTTACTCACCTTTGATGCCGGTGGGCTAAAACAAAACTCCTATTGGAGCCTGGTCAGCGCCCCTCATGAGGACGATTATCAGAAGACCGTAGAGAAAACGTCCTTCTTACTATATGATTCAGTGAAAAGACAGATGATCTCTGATATTCCGATTTGTACTCTTCTATCCGGCGGTGTGGATTCAAGTCTGGTAACTGCGGTCTGTGCCAAGGAATTGAAGGAAAAAGGCTTACAGCTTCGTACCTATTCCTTTGACTTTCTTGATAACGCAAAGCACTTTCGGTCCAACTCCTTCCAGCCGACTCAGGATCGCCCTTACGTCGATATTATGATTCATCATGTGGGGAGCGATCACACCTATCTGGAATGTGACAACTTTGACCTGCTAGATAATCTCTATCCCTCTGTAGATGCCAGGGATCTTCCCAATATGGCAGATGTGGAATCCTCTCTGTTGTATTTCTGCAAAAGGGTTGCAGCTGAAACAAAGGTTACTCTGACCGGCGAATGTGCAGACGAAATCTTCGGAGGTTATCCCTGGAACAACAAACCGGAGCTGATGCAGCAGAATACCTTCCCCTGGTCGGGAAATATGGATGCACGTAAATTCCTACTTTCCAAGGATCTATTAACTACTCTTGACCTAGACGGCTATGTCCGTGCAGCCTATGAAAAGTCCCTTGCCGAGACCCCAAGACTCGCCGGAGAATCCGGACTTGATGCCAGACGTAGGGAGATTGCTTACTTGAATCTGAAATGGTTTATGGTCACCCTGCTGGACCGTATGGATCGATGCAGCATGAATTCCGGACTGGAGGCCAGAGTTCCCTTTGCAGACCACCGAATTGTGGAGTATATATGGAATGTGCCCTGGGAGATGAAAAGCAAGGATGGAATAGAAAAAAAGCTTCTTCGGGATGCCGGTAAAGGCCTGATTCCAGAAGAAATCCTCTATCGTAAAAAAAGCCCTTATCCGAAGACGTATCATCCGGATTATGAAAGGCTTCTCGGAAACCGCCTACTGGAGATACTGTCTGACCCGAACGCTCCGATCCGGCCACTGGTAGACTTAACTAAAGTAAAGATCTTCCTGTCCTCTCCAAGTGATTACGGAAAGCCCTGGTACGGACAGCTGATGGCAGCCCCCCAGCAGATTGCATTTTTGTTACAGGTGAATTATTGGCTGGAGAAATATAAGATTGAATTAGTATAGAATGGGGCTGTCGTGATACATGGCGAAAATATTACCCTCTTCTGCTATTATTCCAGCACATTTATAGATCCCTTCATTATTCTTTAGAAAATGATTAGATTAATTAATTATTCTGTAGAAATATTACAAATCCTTCAACCTATGATATAATGAAGGCTGGTTACCGGCAATATTACTATGCCGGAATTTAAATATCATATGGTATATAGGGAGGATACAATGAATGCAGGTACATTAATAATACTTAAGCAAAATCAGTATATGAATTCATTCCTACAACAGGGAGCAGTGGATGCGGCACATGCGATACGACCGGAATTGATCGGCGTTCGGATGAACTATATTTTTTACCGGCTGAGTAATCGAGGCATATTTGTTCCTTGCGGTGACGGTACTTATTATCTGGATGTGAAGGCTGCCGCTTACTTTCGAGAGGCTAGAAGAAAGCGCGCTATTGTGGTATTGGTTATTATTCTGATTCTGATTTTCTTTTATTATAACGGGTTCCGCTAAATACTTACTCTAAAACAAGATAAAAAGCTGTCCCTGGAATAACTCCAGGGACAGCTTTCTGATTACAATCAATATCAATCCATGTATTATTTTTCTGAATTGGGCTTCTCCAGTTCTACGATGGAGCTTTTCTTCATGGGAATTCTACAGTTCTTGTTGTTACCGAATTCTACGATTACAATTTCATCCATAACATCAATCACTACACCATAGAAACCACCTGAAGTCAGAACGCTGTCGCCTGCTGCCAGAGTGGAGAGCATCATGCTCATCTTCTTCTGCTGCTTTTTCTGGGGACGGATCAGCATAAAATAAAGTAAAAGTCCTAAGAAGGCAATCTCAACGATTAATATCAGAGCACTACCCGAACCTCCTGATGAATTTGCTGCTAATAAAGTAATAGTATCCATTTCATTATTCCTCCTAATTCATATTTTCTATAATTCAATGTTATTCGCATTTAGTCTTCGCTCCTAACAAATCCTTCAAGACGCATCCTTTTGTATTGTGAATATCGTTTCTCAGTAATTGCTTCCCTGATCTCCTCCATCATGTGGTTATAGAAGTAAAGATTATGAAGCACCAATAGTCTCATCCCAAGCATTTCCTTTGCTTTCAGCAGATGTCTGATATATGCTCTGCTGTATTGACTACAGGCGGGACAGCCGCAGCCTTCTTCGATTGGTCTGTCATCCAGTTCATATTTTGCGTTCATCAGGTTCATCTTACCGTTGTTAGTGTATGCGTGGCCATGTCTGCCATTTCTGGTGGGATATACACAATCAAAAAAGTCCACTCCTCGATCTACTGCCTCAAGAATATTAGCCGGAGTACCTACCCCCATCAGATAGACTGGTTTCGATAGCGGCAGATAGGGAACAGTTTCCTCAAGGATGCGGTACATCTCCTCATGGCTTTCACCGACCGCTAAACCACCCAAGGCATAACCATCCAGCTCAAGCTCAGAAATCACCTTGGCATGTTCAATACGAATGTCCTCAAAGGTGCCGCCCTGATTAATCCCAAAAAGCATCTGCTTACGGTTGAGGGTATCCTCAAGATCACATAACCGGTCCATCTCTGTCTTACAACGCTTCAGCCAACGGGTAGTACGATCTACGGAAGCCTGCATATATTCTCTGGTTGCCGGATGTGGAGGGCATTCATCAAAAGCCATAGCAATTGTTGATGCGAGATTGGATTGTATCTGCATACTCTCCTCCGGACCCATGAATATCTTACGTCCGTCCACATGGGAGCTGAAATATACTCCCTCTTCCTTTATCTTGCGTAATCCCGAAAGAGAAAATACCTGAAACCCACCAGAGTCTGTTAAAATCGGCTTATCCCAGACCATGAACTTATGAAGTCCTCCCAATTGTCTGACCACCTTGTCACCGGGTCTGACATGCAGATGATAGGTATTGGAGAGCTCGACTTGAGTTCCGATTTCCTTTAAATCCATGGTAGAAACAGCTCCTTTGATGGCAGCCGCGGTACCGACATTCATAAAAACAGGGGTCTGTATCGTGCCATGGACTGTCTCAAGTTCAGCTCGTTTCGCTCTTCCATCCAGCTCAATAATTCTATACATTCGTCTGTAGTCCTACTTTCTACCTGTATCTCCTCATTTAAACATTACAAGTATACCCTTAAAAGAACATCTTTTCAACAAAAAAATATACGTTTCATAAATTATTAATGAATTGTCTCTGCTTATAGGTCCTGTAGCATTCTGCCACTTCCTTACCAGCTAATTAATATAAATAATATTGCAATACTTTCATATAATTGGTAGAATAAACATAATTAGTCGGTCTTTTTGCCAGGTTATGAAGTTGTAGTTGGAGGTCAGCAGCAATGTCAATAAAAAAGTCCCTGCGTATTTTACTAATTATATCATCCATGATACCTGTTATTGTTATATCTGTTATCGCTCATGGATTATTGACCAACAGACTCATGGAAATAAATGCGCAGAGTCTGGAAAGGACAGCCCGTACATGCAGCTACGGTCTGGAAGCCAAGCTTCAGACCCAGCAAACCGAAGTATCGCTTTTGGCAATACAGAAGGAATTAATTTCCGCTGTTTTATTCAGTAATGCCGGAAACGTTTATTCCAATTGGACTGCAAACGGAATATTGAAGAAAAGACGCTCCTCCTATGATCATTGTGAACGCATATCCCTCTATAATATATATAATGAAATAATCGCCAGCTCTGATTCAGATATGATCGGACAGGCTATCGGTTCGGATTTAACCCTATCCTATATGCTGGCAACAGGTAACATCGCTATTGCCGTTGATGGTATCCAACAGATTACAAAGGATGGCATTTCCATGAATTGTCTCGAAATCGGCGCTCCGATCACTGACCCTCTCAGCGGGCAAATCTGCGGCTATGTCATAAGTACCATGAATACTGCTTATTTTAGAACTTATCTAAACTCCCTCACGATTGGAGAGACAGGCAATTGCATGCTTTTGGACAAGACCGGTACCGTGATCTATCATCCGGACGAATCTTATGTCGGAACCAATATTCAATCCGAAAAGCTATCCTCAATTGTTACCAATTATAATAAGGGTATCACCGCCTCAAACGGTTCCTTTGAATACTTCTTTGACAACACCAACCAGCTGTATGGCTACGCTATTCTCCCTGATTTGAATTGGGTTTTGCTGCTAAAGCAGGATACCTCTGAAATCAAATCGGTAACCACAATAATGCTGACCCTGCTATTATTGATCTGTGTTGTACTATTTTTTATCATCATCTTTTTTGCCAATATTCTCGCTAAGAAATTATCCGCTCCGATCATCTCCCTGCGTGATGCGATGAAGACGGCCTCCGATGGCAATCTTACGGTTCAATCAAATATTAAGAGCAATAATGAGCTGGGAGAGCTGTCAAAGAATTTTAACAAGATGCTCCATATCATCAAAACCAATTACGAGGATCTGGAATCTATGCATGAAGAGCTTCTTTCCAATGAAGAGCAGCTGAGATCCAATTACGACCATATCGAATTCCTGGCTTATCACGATACCCTGACGAACCTTCCAAATAAGCTTGCTTTTCTGGATTATGTGAATGCAGTCTTAGCTACAGTACCTAAGGGCAATATAAGACATTCCGTCTACTTCGTGGATCTGGATAATTTCAAGACTGTGAATGATACCCTGGGGCATGAATATGGTGATACCTTATTAATTAGGACTGCACAGCTTTTATCTACATTGACTGACGGTAACGGGATGTTAGCCCGGGCAGGCGGTGATGAATTCCTAATTTTCCGGGAGGATATCGGTACTACGGCAAATGCGGTTGCATTTGCTTCAGAAATTATCGATACCTTCAAAAACCCGCTGGATCTGGACGGAGAAATTGTCTATGTTTCCATGAGTATCGGTATATCTATCTATCCCGAGAACGGATTATCCTCAAAGAGCTTAATTAAAAATTCGGATATTGCAATGTATAAATCAAAGGATACCGGTAAAAACAAGTTCACTCTGTTCGATTCTACCATGGAAGAGGAATTGAACCGTAATACCCTGATAATCGAAGTACTTAGAAACGCTATGGCTAATAATGACATCTACGTCCAGTATCAGCCTCTGATGGAGCTTGATACCAATAATATTATAGGATATGAAGCCTTAATGAGAATCCGCAGTGAACGTCTCGGCTTTATATCTCCGAAGGAGTTCATTCCGATTGCTGAAGAAAGCGGTTTAATCATCGAGCTTAGCTCCTGGTTAATCCGAGAAGCCTGCTGCTTTAATAAAAAGCTGTTGGATTTGGGTTCCAAGCCAAGACCGGTTTCTGTCAATATCTCTTCTATTCAGATCAACAGACCCGGCTTTGTCTCTATGATATCCGATATCCTGGAGGAATCAGGACTTCCACCGGAGTTCCTCGAATTGGAAATTACAGAAAGCACCTTGGTATCCTCTATCATGGATGCGACTATGTTGCTGAATAATTTGCAGCAGCTCGGCGTCAAGGTCTCTCTGGATGATTTCGGAACCGGATATTCTTCCTTGAATTATCTTACTCAGATGCCGATTGACACCTTAAAGATTGATAAATCCTTTATTGATAATATCTGTACGAATGAAAAAGATGTGCAGATTGCTGAAGCCATCATTCAGCTGGCTCATAGCCTGGAAATCAGGGTCGTTGCAGAGGGTGTGGAGTCCGAAGAACAGCTTACTCTTCTAAGAACAAAGCATTGTGATATTGTTCAGGGTTATGTCTTCAGTCCGCCTCTTTATCCCTCAGAACTACTGGAGATATTAAGAGAGGACGATCTGATCTCCCAATGCTCCTTGTTTTAACCGGATAATAGAGACCCAGCAACATCATTTGAAATACTTATAACACTTGCATTAATCAAGTACATCCTTTCGGATAGTTTATAAATAGGATGGTATATTAATAGGATGTTATATTAATAGGATGCTTCATTAATAGGATGGTATATTAATAGGATGGTTCATTAATAGGATGGTTCATTAATAAGATAGCTTATTAATAGGATATCCTATAAGATAGAACATCCTATCAGATAAATTACCCTGTAGGATATTCTATCCTATCAGACAAGAAATGGCCCTCATCATTTCATTGATGAGGGCCCCTTTAAATCCTTTATTTAGATTAATATTAGAATGCAGCGCCGTCACAGCCAAGTACATTAACGATCTTATGCTTAACAAGAGTCTTAATATTGTTTCTTGCAGGAGTAAGGTACTGTCTGGGATCGAAGTGGCTCGGGTTATTGTACAAATATTCTCTGATACCTGCGGTAAAGGCAAGTCTTAAATCAGAGTCAATATTAATCTTACAAACTGCCATCTTCGCTGCCTGTCTTAACATATCCTCGGGAATACCGATAGCATCGTCCATTTTGCCACCATACTGCTTAATGAGCTCAACATATTCCTGTGATACACTGGAAGCACCATGTAATACAATCGGGAAGTTAGGAAGTCTCTTGGCTACTTCCTCCAATATATCAAAACGAAGCTGAGGCTTCTGGCCAGGCTTGAATTTGAAAGCACCATGACTGGTACCGATTGCGATTGCTAAGGAATCTACACCGGTACGGCTGACAAATTCTTCAACCTCTTCAGGTCTGGTGTAGGATGCATCCTCTGCCTTAACATTTACATCATCCTCAATACCTGCCAGCTTACCTAACTCACCTTCTACAACACAACCATGCGCATGGGCATATTCTACAACCTTTTTGGTTAATGCGATGTTATCTTCGAAGCTGTGTTTGGACCCATCAATCATAACAGAGGTAAATCCGCCATCGATGCAAGACTTACAGATTTCAAAATCATCACCGTGATCCAAGTGAAGAGCGATAGGAAGATCCGTATCTGCCAATGCTGCTTCCACTAATTTTACAAGATATGCATGCTTAGCATACTTTCTTGCTCCAGCTGATACCTGTAGAATCACAGGAGCATTCAGCTCTTTAGCTGCCTCAGTAATACCTTGTACGATTTCCATATTATTTACATTAAAAGCACCTATTGCATAGCCGCCGGCATACGCCTTCTGAAACATTTCTTTCGTTGTAACTAATGCCATAATCCTCTCAATCCTTTCCATAACTATAAATATTTTGCAATGCTGCATTTATTATACCATAAAATTATCTAATGAAAAGATTTTTTGTATTTTTTTTAAAAAAGGTTTACAATAGTATAAACCAATAATCCGAATAATATTTGGGGAAATGGAGGCTATTATGGAACCCAAGCGAGTCACAGATTCTATTACAGAACAGGTACAGATTATCATGCCCTCTCACATCAACGGTACCGACCGGCTTTTCGGAGGTCAATTAGTGGAATGGATTGATGTGGTTGCAGGAGTGGTAGCGCGCCGTCACTGCGGACACAATATCACTACTGCCGCCATCGACAATCTGCAGTTCAAAGCAGGTGCATTTATTAACAACACCTTAGTACTAATCGGTAGAATTACTTATGTAGGAACTACTTCTATGGAAGTACGCGTTGATACCTATGTGGAAGATTTGTCAGGCACCCGCAAAGTCGTTAACCGTGCGTATCTGGTTATGGTCGCGCTTGATGAGAAAGATCAACCCATCGAAGTGCCGCGATTGATTATAGAGACAGAAGCAGAGCGTGCAGAATGGGAAGCCGGAAAAAAGAGACATTCTCTTCGGTCAAAAAGGCGGAAAGAGGGGTACTAGGCCCCCACCCGGCACATGAAAGCTATCTCGGAGCTGCATCAGACTCCTGTGCCTTTTTAACCGCCTCCTTCAGGGTCAGTCCTGCAAAGGATTGTGCCTGAAAGAACCTTCCGCTTTTCCTATCCTCTACAAAGGCCCCGACCACAACACCAGGTATGCAGCTTTTTACATCATTCGGTGCATGGGGACCACCGAGATCTGTCCTGCACCAGCCCGGATCAGCCAGGTTAATCATAACATTGGTACCCTCCAGCTTAGAACCAAGATCCTTTGTGAATTTATCCAGAGCTGCCTTACTTGCAGAATAGCCTGCCTGTTCCGGCTCGTTCCTGATTCCGCTTGTTGTATTGATCACCCTCCCGAAGCCTTTGTCCACCATTTTGGGAATAAGGCGATAGCATATCATTGCCGGAGCAATTGTATTAATCATGAAGCTCTGAGTAAAATCCTCTACCGGGGTCTTAAAATAATCCGACCGGTAAGCAACCTGTACTCCGGCATCATTAAATAGTATATCAATATGGGTTTTTTGTTCCTCGATTTCATCAAGCATCCTGTTAACCGAATTCATATCAGAGAGCTCCGCCTGGACGGCATAGGCCTTCACACCAAGGGCTGTTACCTCCTCGAGAATCCCTTCTGTATGTGATATACTCCTTGAATGAAGTACCAGATTGCAGCCCTGTTTAGCCATACATAATGCAATTTCATACCCGACACCTCTGCTTGCTCCGGTAATTAAAGCCCATTTTCCTTTTACATTCGTCATGCCTGTAACCTCCTAAGATAGAATTCATATTTCCTGTAGATGCTGGTAGCAGCACATCCCTTGTTGATGGCTTACATAGGTGTAAGCGCTTAACGTACTGCACCTTAATAACAGGATTGCAGGGGCACATCCGCTCTTTCGAATGAAGCTTCGAAGGTCCTGATACTGCTCCTGCAAGGAATAATTGTTCTATGCGCACGATTCTTCTATTCTTTATAATTATCCAACTGCTCTTTTCTGTGTTCCTGCTTCGCCTTGGTATTATCAAAGGATTTTCTGTCCATATGCTCCGCATTATGATTTAGATACCCCTCTGTGTATAAGAAACGCTTTTCCGTATTCTCCATATAATCATTACTGCAGTTGTCCCCGTAGACAATCTTATCCTTCAGATGCCTTATCTCATTCTGTCTCTCCTGCTGCAGCGCCTTTACATGTTCAATATTTGCCTTAGAATGGGAGATATCTGCATGCTCCTCCAGATGCCTTTCCGTACGGGTCTGTTTCTCCACCAGATTCTCTAAATGCTCCAAGCGACGTTCATTTTCATCCTTTTGCTTAATATTCATCAAAAATATCCGCCTTTCCTTATAATCAGAACTGACAAAAGTTGCTTCCGTAATATCTGTTCCAATCATATTTTCTCCGAATTAAGAAAAGGCTATGCGTAGGAAAATGATCCATAATTTAATCTATTACCTGTTACGTTATTTCTTGTCCCTGTTTCTCATATAATAAAACATATATTGCTGAACTATTCCCATCCTTCCTACAAATTGATTAAGGCAAAACTGATCCCGATATACTTCTGAAAGAATACGTTTTATCCAGACATCCACCGGAAACACTTCGATATGATGTAAGCCATATAAGCAAATACAATTTGCAACCTTTTCTCCGATCCCATGAATACATAGAAGTGCCTTCTTTGCTTCCTCGTAGCCGCAGGTCTTAATTTTTTCAAGCTTAAGCTGCCCTTCGGTGATTGCTCTTGCCGCACTGAGTATATAGGAATCCCTATAACCGACCGAAAAGCTGCGAAGCTCCTCAGGACAGGCCGTAGCTAAGATCTCCGGTGTGGGGAAGGTATGATAGGTAATGCCTGTCTCAACGCAAAAACGCTGTTCACCATAGCGTTTACAAATATTTTCTATAGAGCTTTTGATTGCAGGAATATTTTTGTTCTGCGAAATAATAAAGCTTATCATCGTCTCAAAGAAGTCCTGTCTGAGAATTCTGATTCCGTTCCCAAAAGCAGCAGCCTCCTTTAAGAAACTGTCATTTCCTTTCTCCATGCAATCTATCAGCTCCTGGTAATCATAATCCAAATCAAAATAGCTTCTCCAGAGCTCCTCAAATTCTCTTTCATCACAGCTAAGCTCCACCAGATCCTCAGACTTCTGTTCTAAAAGCAGACAATGTCCCAGGGCAATCAAGACATACCTGTTCTCTCCGATCGGATTCATGCGAAAACATTGTCCCGATTCTGCAATCTGTTTTATGTTAAAATTCTTACTTCTTATCAGCATATCAGGCCCTTCCCGTGGTTCACATTTATCATAAATTATAGTCCATTCGAGGATTTTAGGCAAGATAAAAGGATTGCCTGTTGCATATTCCCAGTAAATCGAATATACTTTCCAATAAATAAAAATAGATAAATATGATCAGCTTCATAAACTTGCATACGGAGGATAATACCATGACGAATACAAATGATTTCAATATTCGACTCGCGACTTCGGAGGATACTCCCTTAATTCTTGAATTTATCAGAGAATTGGCACACTATGAAAAAATGTCCGACCAGGTGGTTGCTACAGAGGAGCTTCTGCATGATACTCTATTTACACAGAAGAAAGCTGAGGTTCTCATCGGAGAATATCAGGGGAAACCGGCTGCCTTCGCACTGTTCTTCCATAACTTTTCTACCTTTCTCGGCAGACCGGGCATCTATCTGGAGGATCTGTACGTAAAGGAGGAGTTCCGAAGAATGGGCTTTGGTAAAAAGCTTCTGACCACTCTGGCAACGCTGGCTAAGGAAAGAAATTGCGGAAGATTGGAGTGGTCCTGTCTTAACTGGAATACACCCTCCATCAACTTCTACAAAAGTCTTGGCAGCATTCCCATGAACGAATGGACCGTGTACCGTCTACAGGGTGAAGCACTGGAACATATGGCAGAAGCTACCCACTGAACGTAATACTATTATCTATGCTTTATATCTGAAAATACATTGAGAGAATTCTCCGAATCCCTTATAATAGTATTAACTGATAATATTATAAGACTACCTATGAAATGGTGGAGGATTTTCTAATACATGTTAAACAATTTTTCAACCATGCAAAGATACCTGCTTGGGCAGTTCAGGAGAATTTATTTCATGGCTCTGCCTGAGACAAAAAAAGATATGAAAAGCAGCCGGATTTATTACACGACTGCCGACAGTGCAGCTCAGACCATAGTGCAGCTGGCAGGCGGTACCTTTCTGGCGACTTTAATGTCCGATAGCGGAATTACAGATGCTAATATCGGTATCATAACCTCTTTGGTCAGTTTTGCTGCATTAACTCAGCTGTTCCTGATTAATTATTTTAAGAAAATTAAAAAATACAAATTTTTGGTTACCATAACCTCCCTCCAGCGTATCCTCTTTGCTGCACTGTATTTTGTTCCCTTACTGATGATCAGTGATACAATAAAGGCCATCCTCATCGTCCTCCTGTATTTTGTCGGGCAGGTCTTCGTGCAGATCGGAACTCCTGCGTCCCAGGATTGGATTGCCAGTCTGGTACCGAGTCGGCTCCGCGGTAAGTATTTCTCCATCAAGGATTCGGTAGCGGTATTCGTGGTATCCAGTCTTATGCTGCTCTGCGGTATCATACTGGATTATTTTAAGAAGGTGAATTTACATACAGGCTTTATACTTATAGGCATCATCATCTTCCTTCTTACTTTAATCAATGTCATCGCGCTGTCTCTAATGAAAGAGCCCAAGCTCTCCTTTGTTAATAAGGAGGGTAAGGAAATGCACGGCCGTCTGGCAAAGAAAGCAAAGGAGAAAAACAGTGGGCAAAATGGGCAAAGCATTCCCTCCGAAATTCGGGAAGCATTTCAAGATCGCAGATTTAAAAAAGCCTTCACCACTCAATGCCTCTTTACCCTTGCGTTTTATATCTGCGTACCCTTCAATGCCAGCTATCAGATCAATGATCTGAAGCTGCCCTACACCTTTTTGATGGTAATCGGCTTCATCTTTAATCTTTATCGTATCTATATTATGCCGAGATTGGGCAGAATGGCGGATAAATACGGCATGGGTAGGATGCTTCGGTATACTTTGCTCGCTCTGGGTCTGAACTTTCTAACCGTTGCCTTCACTCTGCCATCAATTGCTTATCCGATGACCGTTCTTGCTACTTTCTTCAGCTCTACCGCATGGGCCTTTGTCGGTATTGGGTTATTCGGTATTCAATTGGATTTTTATCGGAGCGACAAGCGTATGATCTGGCTGACACTTACCTCCTCTGTCGCAGGACTGCTCGGCTTTCTGACCTCTATAATCGGAGGAACACTTTTGGATATGCTACAAAAAGCAGATTTGCAATTGTTCGGACAGAAGCTCTACGCCCAGCAGATATTAAATCTATTAGGGTTTCTCATACTCCTGTGTGCAGTAATCTATATTCGGCTTCAGATCGAGACGGAAAAAATCAATCCGAATCGACAGGATGGCCGGGTATAATACCGGATCTTTGGAATTATATTGCTTCCAACATACTGATGGATTATAATCAAACTATGGTACCTTAATTCTTAATATTCAGTGTGAGGAGGTATATTTATGGAGACAAGACCGTATATATCATGGGACTTAATCGGAGATTTTATGACAGCCACCTTTGAAAAAATGGGTGTTCCCCACGAGGATGCGGTAATATGCGCAGATGTTCTTATGGAAAGTGACCGGCGAGGAATCGAAAGCCATGGGTGCAACCGTTTTAAAGCAATTTATATCGACCGCATGCTGGAAGGTATCCAGAAGCCTGTCACATATTTTGAAATCGTTAGAGAATCCCCTACGACTGCCGTGGTCGACGGTCATGACGGAATGGGAATGATTGTCGGTTACCGCTCTATGCAGATGGCAATCGACAAGGCCAAAAAATACGGCCTGGGAATGGTAGCTGCACGTAACTCCACCCATTACGGCATTGCCGGATATTATGCCACTATGGCTACCAAACAGGGAATGATCGGTATCACAGGCACCAATGCACGGCCCTCCATAGCCCCTACCTTCGGAGTTGAGAATATGTTAGGAACCAATCCGCTGACCTTCGGTCTGCCTACGGATGAGGAATTTCCCTTTGTTCTTGACTGTGCCACCAGTATTACGCAACGCGGTAAGCTTGAATATTATGCACGTACCGGAAAGGATACACCGAAGGGAATGGTCATCGGCCAAGATGGTTCGGCCATGACCGACAGCAAGCAGATTCTCACGGATCTTACCAAGGGTACTGCAGCCCTAGCTCCTCTTGGCGGTATCGGTGAGGAACTGGCTGGCTATAAAGGATATGGGTATGCAACCGTTGTCGAGATCTTATCTGCTGCCCTTCAAGCCGGGAATTATCTGAAGCTTTTATCCGGTATTGGAGACAACGGAGAGAAACAGCCCTATCATTTGGGACATTTCTTCATGGCAATCGACCCGGAAGCCTTTATGGGCTTGGATAGCTTTAAGGAAACTACCGGTACTATACTCCGCTCTTTGCGTTCCTCCAAGCTGGCACCCAGTGAGGAACGAATTTATACTGCAGGAGAGAAGGAATATCTCTGTTGGCTGGAAAGAAAGGATAAAGGAGTACCAATCGGTGAGTCCGTACAGAAGGAATTCCTTGCAATCCGCGATAAGTTCAACCTTCCCTTCAAGTTTCCCTTCGAATAGAATAAGAGGAACAATGAGTCCCTGCTGTATATAACTAAGGCTTTTATGATAGCAATCTTCCTAGAAAGAGAATGGATTGGCTTCTCAACTATTCAATAATCCGGCTCTCATAAAAATTATTAATTTTGTGTTGACATAAGCAAATCCCTACGCTATAATTACTACTGACAAGACAGCTATCAAGACCACTGTAAATATAGAATTGTGGAGATTAAGCTGTGAATATGCTAAGTATGAAAGGTTAGGGATAATTATGAATAACACCTCAAAAAAAGTATTATTATTGTGCATCGGCGGACTACTCAGTGCGATCGGCATCATGATACCGATGTTCGCACCTAAGATTATAATCGAGCCGGCATCCTTTACGCTTGCCAGCCACGTTGCAGTTTTTATTGCAATGTTTATATCTCCGGTTATGGCAGTCTCAGTCGCTTTACTCTCCGCTACAGGCTTTTTGCTTGCAGGCTTTCCGTTGGTAGTCGTGCTGCGTGCCTTATCCCATCTAGTTTTTGCGGCACTCGGCTCATATCTGATCAAGAAAAACAATTATGTACTGCTTTCCATGAAAACCATTGTCCCTTTTGCCCTGTTGATCTCCATAGTCCATGCAGTATGCGAAGTAACCGTTACAAGCCTGTATTACTTTGGTACCGGTAAAGCTACATCTACCTATTATCTCCTTGGATTAGTAGGTCTTGGTACAGTGATCCACAGTATGATTGATTTCTCCATCGCAACTGCGGTATGGCTTCCCTTGCAGCATGTACTCACCATCCCTGCCAATGCTAAGGTCAGAAAAGCTCCGAAGCTAAATCCTCAGTAAGCAGTTTATTCTTCATTGATCTATAATTAGCCGGACCTTCTTAGTCGAATAATTGACTAAGAAGGTCCGGCTTTCATCATATCATTACCATAAAAGCACTTTCATCTCTATCCTCTCAATATCCCTGACTATATCCTTGTGGTGTCATTATTCTTATATTTTTCTTGTAAATCCAGACTAATTGGAATATAATTACTTCTGTAAGTATTTACATAAATCAAGTAACATACTGCATATGAGGTAATCTCTATGAATATTTATGATGTTTCAGAAAAAGCGGGTGTCTCCATCGCAACCGTATCACGGGTCATTAACGGCAATTCCTATGTCCGCGAAAAAACAAAGCTTAAGGTCTTGACAGCCATAAAGGAGAGCGGCTATACTCCGAATGCATTTGCCAGAGGTTTGGGATTGAATACGATGAAGACTGTCGGCATCC
Organism: Bacillota bacterium; assembly: GCA_023415635.1. Classification (GTDB taxonomy): domain Bacteria; phylum Bacillota; class Clostridia; order Lachnospirales; family Lachnospiraceae; genus Mobilitalea. Next base: position 264,314 of record JAEZJV010000040.1, read on the forward strand.
TGTGTGCTGCTTCCTCCGATCCCTATATCGCCAGTGCCGTATTCTTCATTGAACAAAGGCTGAAAGCCTTTCAGTATGATTCCTTACTTTGCTGTACGGGCTTTGATACAGCAAATAAGGAGAAATATATGAACCTGCTGTTATCCAAGCGAACGGATGCCATCATCTTAGTCGGTTCCAATTTTGTTGAGGCTGAGGAAGTTAAAAACCAATACATCAGGCAAGCGTCTCTGTCTGTTCCGGTAATGATTATCAATGCCGCTCTGGATGGTGATAACATCTACAGCACGCTCTGCGAGGACGATAGGGCTGTCTATGATGCTACATATGCGCTGCAGAGCAGCGGTCACAAAGACATCCTGTTTCTATATAATGCAAAAAGCTACAGCGGAAATAAAAAGTTGGAGGGGTTCATCACAGCAAGGGAGGCGTATTCCGGAACACTACTTGACCGGGAAACATATGTCCATTACCTTCCCGGTAATATCAACACGGTGAAGCAATATCTGAATGTGCTCTATCAGAAAGGCTTAAAATTTGATGCAGTCATTACAGCAGATGACAGCCTTGCCGTAGGTGCCCTCAAATTCGCCCGGGAACAGAAGCTCTCAGTTCCTGATGAATTATCCATCATTGGTTATAACAACTCCATCATTGCAGAATGCAGCGATCCGGAGCTGACTTCAATCGATAATAAGCTCGAGGCTGTATGTAGTCATTGCGTGAATACCCTGATGAGAGTATTTCAGAAGGAAGAAATGCCTCACAGAACAGTATTTTCTGCAGAAATCATCAAACGGGGTACGACCTGTTTTGATTAATATTTAGAAAAGAGGATCCCATTATGAAACCATTTCTAGACAAGAACTTTTTATTAACTACGAACACAGCAGTCACGCTATATCATAAGGTAGCCGCCAAATTACCCATTCTTGACTACCATTGTCATATTAACCCCAGAGAAATTGCTGAGGATAGGCATTTTGACAACATCACGCAGCTCTGGTTGGGTTGTGACCATTATAAATGGCGTCTGATGCGAGCCAATGGGATTGATGAATATTTCATCACCGGCTCAGCCCCGGATCGTGAGAAATTCAACATGTGGGCAGATACCCTCTCCAGGTGTATCGGCAACCCGCTCTATCATTGGAGCCATCTGGAGCTGCAGCGTTATTTCGGATATTACGGTTCCTTGAGTATAGAGACCGCTGATGAAGTATGGGATCTATGTAATTCAAAGCTCTTAGACCCTTCCATGAGCGCGCGTAATATTATCAAGATGTCCAATGTGACACATATTTGCACGACAGACGACCCGGTCGATACTCTGGAATGGCATGAGATGCTTGTGAAGGCTCAGGATTTTGATGTACGTGTGCTGCCGACCTGGCGTCCGGATAAAGCCATGAATCTGGAAAAAGAGGATTATCTGGCTTATTTATCCAAGCTAAGCGAGGTCAGCGGTGTGAAAATTAACAGCTTCCGGTCACTGCAGGAGGCTCTTAAGGTCCGTATGGAATATTTCAAGAAGAGGAAGTGCCGTATCTCCGATCACGGTCTGGATTACATGATGTACGTTCCCGCTGACGTGCAAGTCGTTGAAGCAATCTTTAATAAACGAATTCAAGGCTCTCCGTTGACACAAATCGAAATCCTTCAGTTTAAGACAGCCTTCATGGTTGAGATGGGTAAAGCCTATGCCGAGCTTGACTGGGCAATGCAGCTTCATTATGGCTGCAAGCGTAATAATAACTTCTCGATGTTAAAGAAGCTCGGACCAGACACCGGTTTTGATGCCATCTATAGCGATACTCCCTCTGACCAGCTGGCCAATTACCTGGATGCCTTAAACAGCCAGGGAAAGCTACCCAGAACTATAATCTACAGCCTGAATCCGATCGATAATGCTGCAATCGACACCATCATCGGATGCTTTCAGGACAGCTCAGCGATCTGTAAGCTGCAGCACGGCAGCGCCTGGTGGTTCAATGATCATAAGACAGGTATGACAGACCAGCTTACCTCATTGGCTAATGTAGGCTTTTTAGCAGGCTTTGTCGGAATGCTGACTGATTCGAGAAGCCTCCTCTCCTATACGAGGCACGAGTATTTCCGCAGAATTCTATGTAACTTATTCGGTACCTGGGTGGAGAACGGCGAATATCCTGCGGATATAGAAGCGCTTGGTGAGATTGTTGCCAATATTTCATATTACAACGCTTTGAATTATTTCAAATTTTGATTTATACTAAGCTGTTGATAAGATTACATAAAAAAGGGTTTGCAGCTAATCTGCAAACCCTAACTATCCTTCCAACCCTTGTTCCTTACAAGTTCATCCCATCTCAAGCTCGGATTCTATAATGGTAACCGACAATGTCTTCATAAGGTCCACCTCATAATGAGGTACCTCTCTGCCCCACTCATCAGTCGTAATTCTGACAATCGGTCTTAACGGAAAGTTCTTATTCTGTTCCTTCACAATTCCAATTCGATAATCGGATAATTTAACCATAGAGCCATTCGGATAAATTGCGATCTGTTTAATCAATACAGATACCAGCTTTAAGTCAAATTGCGTCTCCGCATGCTCCACCAGATAGTTCACCGCTTGATTTGAGCTCCATCTTCTGCGGAAGTTCCTATCTGATACCAGGGCATCATATACATCCGAAATTGCTACTATTCTGATGAATTCGTGCAGTTCTCCAGCCGGTGTTCCGGTAGGATAACCCAGCCCATCCATTCTCTCATGATGATAGAGTGCGATAATACGAGATAGCTCTGTTAGGTTGGCATAACGCTTCAAGGCTTCATAGCCAAGAACCGTATGCAGCTTTATATGTTCGAATTCCTCTGCCGAAAGCTCTCCGGCCTTATTGACGATCTTCGAATCCAGAAGAATTTTCCCAACATCATGCAACAACGCTCCAATTGCCAGCTTCTCCATCATTGGTCTGGAATAACCTAGCTTGCTCCCTATGATTAGCGAATATACTGTCGTACTGACCGAATGGATAAAGGTATATTCATCCGCCGCTCCAATATCACTTAGGCTTACCTGTACATCCGGGTTAGCAAGAATTTCATCTATAATATTATTTATCGCCTGCGACATCTCCTGGACATCGATTATAGTTTTATTCGCAAAATCCTCCATTGTCTTCCTGAGCACCTGTTTACACATCTGCCTGGTCTCCTCAGAAATAGCATCCGGGATTTCAATCCCATAGCTTTTGGTGTCTTCGATATAAACATAATCAATGCCCAACTTTTTAAGACTACCGATATATCGTCCAAGGTCATTCGTACCTTCCTTCAATACCAAACAGTCTCTATAATAAATGGACTTTCCTAATATCATCTCCGGTTTTAACATTGACAACGAAACTAATCGCATTCCCTGACTCCTAAAAATACACTTTTAAGGTTCTTTTCCTATGTATATATGATTAATATAATTATCATACTTTATCATCAGCTATGTGTCAATAAGCTTGAAATCAGTTTATGTCAAAAGAATATTCCGGTAGTTTATTCCCTATTCGCAGGCATTATCCTTGATATATTTAATCAACTCATCTACCTGTGTAAAGGCCAGGGCTACCACGGTATCTGCCGCTCCGTAATAGATGGCTATACGGCCTGTAGCGGCATCCTGCAGCGTCGCACAGGGAAAGGTTACATTCGGAACATCTCCCACACACTCATAAAGCTCTGTTGGATGAAATATAAAGGGCTTGCATCTATATTTTACCTTCCAGGGTTCATCAATGTCCAGAATGGCTGCACCCATGGAATAGATCATGCCGTTACAGGTTGTCCCAACCCCGTGAAAAATTAACAACCAGCCCTCCTTTGTTTCTATTGGGATCGGTCCAGCACCCACCTTCGTCCATGCCCATCCCTCCGCTTTCATAACGAAACGATGGTAGCCCCAATGTTCCATATCAAAGCTTTGGCTTAAATACATATCACCAAATGGGGTATGTCCGTTATCACTTGGTCTTGAGAACATCATGAACTTACCACCGATTTTTCTCGGAAATAATACCCCGTTGCGGTTAAAGGGTAGGAAGGCGTTCTCCATCTGATAAAATTTCTTAAAATCATAGGAATATGCCACACCGATCGTAGGACCATGATACTGATTACACCAGGTCACATAATAGCGATCCTCTATCCAACATACTCTGGGATCATAGCCACAGGCAACACTCACCTGTTCTTCCTTCTCATTGTATAAGGGCATGGGCTCATGCTCAATATCCCAATCAATCCCATTCGTACTCTTACCCAGAAACAGACGCTGCTGCATTGCCTTATCATCACTGCGGAAGACACCGACAAAGCCATCGTCCTTGGCAATGACCGCACTATTGAAGATACTGTTGGCACTGGGTATCTGGTTCCGACGTATGATTGGATTATTGCTATACCTCCATACGATATCCTGGCATCCCTCCGGACGAGCCTGCCAGGGTATATTGGGTAATTTATCTCCTATTATCATCTTAAGCCTCCAGTCTGCCGTTGGGCAGTTTCTTAATAATATAATGCACTATAGTGCACCAATTGTGCATTGTTAGTGCATTTCTAACCTGATTATACCAACCTACACACGTTTTGTCCATACCTTTCTTTTAATACACTATTCAATCCGAAACCTTCCGATTATCAGTTGAAACCCGCAGTAACAAATGATAAAGTATAGTTATTCAATACGATCAAAGGAGAATTGGAATGTGGCAAACGAATGCTACCAACAAAACGAAGCCAAGTCCATATATACCTACCTGCAGCACTCGCAGGAAAAGGCTTTTGGAGCGGCTGAAGCTCAGCCTGATCTTAGGTTTTTTCTGGCTGGTACTATCCCTATTATCCGTCGGCTGTCCCTTGCGTTTTTTGTCGGGCATTCCCTGTCCTGGCTGCGGAATGACAAGAGCCGTATTTCATGCCCTACAGTTCAATTTCACATTGGCATGGTATTACCATCCACTTTTCTTTCTTACCCCGCTGATGCTGCTTCTTTTTTTGTGCGAGAGTTATCTGCCAGGCAAATTCATTCGCATCACCTGGGGAATAATCATCACCTTATTTATCCTGACTTATCTGCTTCGTATTCTAATCTTCAGATGCGAAGCCATTCAGATTGACATCCGCTCAGGGGCAGTGTTAAGATTGGTTTATCACATTTTTTATGAGAGGTAACGAATGATCAGACAACGAAGTTTTATCACTTTAGTGCTGTTATCTATTATCACCTGCGGCATCTACGGAATTATCTTTTGGTATCAATATACCGATGATTTAAATATTGTATGCTATGGGGACGGGAGACGAACTCGAAACTTTATCATAACCATTCTTCTCTCTATCATTACCTGCGGCATCTACTACTGGATTTGGGTTTATGGCATCGGCAATCGTCTCTGTAATAACGCTCCGCGCTACGGGACCCGGTTTACCGAGGATGGCACCACCATATTATTATGGATGATCATCGGCAGCCTGCTTTGCGGATTAGGAATGCTCTATGCCGAATATCTCTTGATCAAGAACATGAATATCCTTGCTGAGAGATATAATCAGAACCTGCAGAACAATTATCACAATTTCAGTAATCCCAAATAACCCCCGGGATATGATTAGCTACTGCCGTCATACTTCAACAAGACTTTGACACTTGGCTCTTTAGTAAAAAAACAAAAGCCTTACAACCGTTAGGTTGTAAGGCTTTCTTTACGGACAGGGGAAGAGAGATTCGAACTCCCGTGAACAGTTTTGGAGACTGTCATCCTGCCGCTGGATGATTCCCCTTCGTATGTCGCTCATTAATAGTACTATGAATTGTTGTAATTGTCAAGATTATTTTAAAATTAAACAGAGTGAAATTCTATTAATTCAACCCTGTTAAGCCTTTTATAAATCCGCTAAAATAAACTCGGCACATGCTACCGCAGCATCAAGGCTTTCACCGACAGTACCCAGCTTGCTCTGCATATCTTCACCGATTTCCCGTTGCAGAGCTACCTCCAGCTCAAGCTTATGTGCTATTTCATTGGCTTCCATTGCCTGACCCAAAATATGCTCAAACAGAAGCTGCAATTCCTTAAGTCTTAATGCAAGTGCTTCCGCGGTTAAAGCATCCCATTCCTTATGGATATCTTTTACCAGCGAAGTTCCCTTCATAGAAAGGTTTAAAATCTTATCTGAGGTGTTAATTGCAGTAAAAGCACTTTTCTCCAGAACAAACTGAGAATACTCCCAGTGCTCGATTCGATCTGCCATATCTACTAAACATTCCTGTGCTGCACCTAATTGTGCTACTTTTTGACACAATAATTCCTTCATCAGCAAACCCCCGCATTAATTATTGCATTATCTGATCAATATTCCGAGAACCTCCTGGATACTTTTCACCCCTATAAGCTTTATTCCCTTTGTCTTGATGTGCTCTTTATTAGCCTGCGGAAGGATACATACTTCAAAGCCCATCTTTGCGGCCTCCGTAACTCTCTGCTCAGCATGATTGACTGCTCTTATCTCACCTGTCAAGCCTACTTCTCCGAACAATACCGTCTTGTTATCCAAGGCTTTATTTTTATAGCTGGACAGAATTGCTGTCACAATCGGTAGATCCAGTGCCGGTTCGTTGATTCGCATACCGCCTGCTACATTTACATATGCGTCACAATCAGCCATTTGCAGACCCGCACGTTTCTCCAGTACTGCCATAAGCAGGTTTACCCTGTTAAAATCCGTACCGGCTGCGGTTCTTCTGGGCATATTGAAATTGGTTCTGCAGACCAAAGCCTGAATCTCTACCAGAATAGGCCTAGTCCCTTCTATGGATGCTGCTACGACAGAACCGGGTTCACCTTCCGGTCTACCCTTCAACATGAACTCCGAAGGATTTTTAACCTCTATTAATCCATTTCCCTGCATCTCAAAAACTCCGATTTCATTGGTAGAGCCAAAACGGTTCTTTACTGCACGTAAGACTCGGTAGGAAGCATAGTTATCACCTTCAAAATACAACACAGTGTCTACCATGTGCTCCAACACTCTCGGTCCCGCCACGACACCCTCCTTTGTGACGTGCCCGATGATAAATATCGTGACTCCAACGCCTTTGGCAATCCGCATCAGGGTTCCGGTTACTTCTCTTACCTGGCTGACACTTCCGGGTGCCGAAGTGATCTCCTCCTTGAACATCGTCTGAATGGAATCAATAATTACAATATCCGGTTTATGCTTGTCTATCGCCTCTTCTATCAGGTCCAGATCTGTTTCACATAAAAGCAGAAGCTCGCCGCCAAACACGCCGAGCCTTTCTGCTCTCATTTTAATCTGGCTAAGGGATTCCTCCCCTGATATATAGAGTATTTTTTTAGATTTCTCGGAAAGCTCACGGCACATCTGAAGCAGCAGGGTTGACTTCCCTATGCCCGGATCTCCACCAACCAGAATCAGGCTGCCCGAAACGATTCCTCCACCCAGTACACGGTCGAGTTCTCCAATACCGGAGTTGACTCTGGCCTCAACTTCTGTCTTGATGTTAGCAATCAGCTCAGGTTCCCTGGCCAACTTAATGCTAGCAGGTTTGCTGCTCTTTCGTACCACCGGTTCCTCCGTAAAGGTATCCCAGTTCTTACAGGCAGGGCATTGTCCCAGCCATTTTGCCGATTCAAAGCCGCACTCCTTACAGAAAAACACGGTCTTATTTTTTGCCATCTTACAGCTTAACCACCTTTATGAAATCCTTATTTCCTTCCTCTAATTCAATACTGAGAACCAGCTTACCTCCTAAATTAGTCCTCATCCTGCCTAGATTGGAGTTGTTTTTATAAATCTCATATTCCTTCTCTGCTTCCAGTTCCAGTGTAATCTGCGCTGCATCATTACCGGATACCTCAAAGCTGATCTGATCATCCTTTGCATCTAAATGAAATACGGCAGTACCGGGCACCGATTCGTAGACAAACATACCATTTCTCTCAAGCTTTGTTATTTCTTGAAAAGTCTTAACCTTATACAGATCCCCCTGATGTTCGAAATCAGAAACCTTAGACTTAACATCCAGTGCGTAATTACCAAAGCTAATCGTCCCATCGTTTTCTTTGCGTATTAACTCTTCTACAACTGCCATTGTATGATCCTCCTAATAGTATTATATGACTGAATGTGACCGATGATATTTCCTGGAGCACTTTCATACATTATAAACGATATATCGACCGATTTCTACTGGTTTATTATAATTTTTTTACTATGCCTTCTTCGAAGGGATTAGAGGTAACTCCGTGCCGGATTAAGGCTATTCGGCTTTCACCGAACTGCCCTTTACTACCATCTCATTGTCGAGATATTCCACGCGAACCGTGTCACCTTCCTTGATTGTCCCCGCAAGAATAGCTTCTGCCAGCTTATCCTCGATATTCGTCTGGATAGCACGTCGTAATGGTCTTGCACCGTATTTCGGATCAAAACCGACTTCAGCCAAATGTGCTACCACCTCATCACTGGTCTCCAGAGTAATATTCATCTGCGCCTTGCTGCGTTTTCCAATCGATGCAATCATAATTCCAACGATCTGCTTGATATTCTCCTTGGTCAGCTGATGAAATACGATAATCTCGTCAATACGGTTAATGAATTCAGGCTTAAAGATTCTCTTTACTTCATCCATAACACCGTCCTTCATCCTTTTATAATCTTCCTTCTCATCAATGACGGAAGCAAAGCCAAGACGTTTGGGTTCCACAATGTTTTGAGCACCTGCGTTGGAGGTCATAATGACAATCGTATTTTTAAAGCTGACTCTTCTTCCCTGTGCATCCGTGATATGACCATCATCCAATACCTGAAGCAGGATATTGAATACATCCGGGTGAGCCTTCTCAACCTCGTCAAATAAGATGACCGAGTATTGATTCTGTCTCACCTTCTCGCTCAGCTGACCGCCTTCATCATAACCTACGTATCCCGGAGGGGAACCAATCAGCTTACTGACACTATGTTTCTCCATGTACTCAGACATATCTACACGAATGATGGAGTTCTCGCTACCGAACATCGCCTCTGCAAGTGCCTTGGATAGCTCTGTTTTACCTACGCCGGTCGGTCCCAAGAATAGGAAGGAACCAATCGGACGGTTCGGATCCTTTAATCCAACTCTTCCCCTGCGTATTGCTTTCGCAACTGCACCTACCGCTTCCTCCTGACCTACTACCCTCTTATGAAGAATGGTTTCAAGATTTTGAAGGCGTTCTGTTTCTTCCTCGGCAAGTTTTTTAACAGGTATCTTCGTCCAGCTTGCAACGATTTCCGCAATCTCATTATCACTGACCACTAACTGCTTCTCCAACCTATGTTTTTCATCCTGAAGCTTTTGCTTCTCCAGCTGTTCCTGAGCAGCTTCCTGCTGCTTCTTGATCTCTCCAGCTTTCTCATAAGCTTCAGCTTTGATTGCCTTCTCCTTCTCTTCCTCTAAGCGTTTGATCTCCTGCTCCAGATTCTTAATCTCCGGAGATGAGGTATAAGTGCTCAAACGCACCTTAGAGGCGGCTTCATCCATTAAATCTATGGCTTTATCCGGAAGATATCTGTCATTGATATAACGACTGGAAAGCTTTACTGCGGCTTCCAATGCCGAATCTGTGATACGTACCTGATGATGTGCTTCATACTTATCCCTTAGGCCGTAGAGTATCTTGACTGCTTCCTCTTCCGAGGGCTCGTCAACTACCACCGGCTGGAATCTTCGTTCCAGGGCTGCGTCCTTTTCTATATATTTCCGATATTCCTCTCTTGTAGTGGCCCCGATAATCTGTAGCTCTCCGCGGGCCAAAGAAGGTTTTAAGATATTGGAAGCATCAATTGCTCCTTCCGCACCGCCTGCTCCGATTATTGTATGAATCTCATCAATGAACAGAAGTACGTTACCGTCGCCGATCACCTCGCTGATTACCTTTTTGATTCTTTCCTCAAATTCACCACGGTATTTCGAGCCGGCTACCATACCGGACAAGTCCAGAGTAACCACTCGTTTTTCCTTGATGGTCTCAGGAATATTACCTTCTACTATCTTTAAGGCAAGGCCCTCTGCAATCGCTGTTTTACCGACCCCGGGCTCGCCGACAAGACAGGGATTATTCTTTGTCCTTCGGCTTAAAATCTGTACAACTCTCTGTATTTCCTCTTCTCTTCCAATGACAGGATCAAGCTTTCCTTCCCTGGCATATTCAGTTAGGTCTCTGCTATATTGGTCCAGGGTAGGTGTGGCAGAGGACTTACCCTTTGCTTTGGCACCTTTTCCGCTACTATATTCATTCTTAGCTACACTGACGTCAACCCCGGAGGCTGTCAGAATATCAATATAGACCTTCTGTATATTTACACCTAGGGTATTCAGAAGACGAACCGCTATACAGTCCGATTCCTTGATCAGGGCGATCAGTATATGCTCTGTTCCTACCAGCTGTGCCTTGAATTTGGCAGCTTCCTTATAGCTTTGATCCAAAATCCGCTTGGACCTGGGGGTGAAGCTTCCACCATCCATCATTTCCACACCGTTATTCGGTGCAATTAATTGATTTACCAATTCCAATACCTTATCTACTGTTACACCGTTTTCTTCCAGAATTCTGGATGCAACTCCATCCACTTCCATCAGTCCGATCAGCAGATGCTCTGTACCGATGTAATTGTGGGAGAGCCGGTATGCAACTTCTCTTGCTAAGTTAATTGCATTCTTAGCATTCTCAGTAAATTTATCATACATCATGTTATTTCCTCCATTCCAGCTTACTGTACTCTTTAATTCATATTTCTCAAATAATTGTTGGTAATTCTTTTCTGATATATTCTGCTCTGGACTGATCTCTTGATTGGCTTCCGACATTTTTCCCAAGAGTCCATTGCAGACTTCCCGGCTGAACACCCATCATCAATTTGTGTACGTTAAATTCACGATTAAACTTAATTAGTCCGCAGTCCGCGCCGAATTTTATCTGAGAAAGCAGGGTCATGGCATCATCCGAGGATATCTGTCTGGCGTATTTTAAAACGCCATAGGATCGGAACACCTGATCCTCAATTTCATCCGAATTTACGGAGATCATATACTCCCTGCGCTTTCTTTCCTGCTTTACAACCTGCAGCACAATTCGTTTCAGATTTTCTATAATTTCGCTTTCCGATATTCCAAGGGTCTTCTGGTTAGATATCTGATAGATGCCGCCAAGACTCTTAGTTCCCTCGCCATATATTCCACGTATGGTAACACCATATTTCCCTACTTCCTCCATAAGCTTCTGTATCATTCTGGCTGAGCTCAACGCAGGTAAAAAAACCATACAGGAAGCACGCATCCCCGTACCGGCATTGGTAGGGCATGATGTCAGATATCCGTATTTCTCATCATAAGCAAAATGTAGTTTTTCATAAGCAATATCATCTGCAAAATCTGCTTCCTGATATGCCTGTTCCAGATTCATACCACCTACAATGGCCTGAATTCTGACGTGATCCTCCTCATTAATCATAATACTGATGGTCTCATCCTCGGCAAGAATCAGACCGGTTGTCTGTTCCTTTTCAGCAAGTAATGGACTTACGATGTGTCGCTCCACCATAGCTGTTTTATCAATCTCGCTTAAGGTGCTGATATTACAGGAGTAAAATTTTCGATTGTCTTTCGTGGATAAGTCGCCTGTAATCTCTTTCACTTCATTGACTAAGGCTATTGCTTGTTCCTCTGAAATTCTCCCGGAAAACGGATAATTCTCAAGATTCCTGGCAAGTCTTACGCGGCTTGATATAACAACATCATGATCCGGAGCAAGCTGTTCATACCATTTAGGCATTGCTTTTTTCCTCCTTCATCTGCTTAATCAGGTCTCGAAGTCTCGCAGCCTCTTCAAATTCTTCCTTTTCGATCGCTTCATGAAGTCTAATTGTCAATCTCTCTGCTTCCGTGATATCCTTCATGATTCTGTCCGTAGCAACCGTAACCAGCCCCTTCGGACGTTTGCCGGTATGAATTTCTGCTCCCTGGATACTTTTCAGAGTCTTTCCGAGCTGGCTGCTAAAGCTTCTGTAGCATTTGGAGCATCCGAAACGCCCCTGCTGAATAAATTCCTCGTAGGTCAGCCCGCAGCTTTCACAGGTCAGAGAGGGCAACACCTCACCGGACCTTTTCTTATCTGCTGTAGTATAATTATCTAATAATGTTGATAGTAAATTACCCAGGGTTAGTTCACCGTTAATCAATGGCTTCTCCATTTGAAAGGATGTGTAATCCGTTGCACATTCCTCGCAAAGATGCTGTTCTTTTTTCACTCCGTTGATAATCTCGGTATACAATATTTTTGCATCTCTCTTCTGGCATCTGTCACATAACATTGTAATTACCCCCTTTCAAATTCATTGAAGATATCATTAACGATTTCATGAGCCTCCTCACAACTGATATTTTTGCAGAATGCTTTTGCGAGTGCAACCCGCAGATCGTCTCTCATTTCTTCGATTGCTTTGAGTTTATTGATATCTATGGCAACTACTGCACCTCTTCTACGATCAAGCTTAAGATATCCTTCCTGCTTTAGAATCGCATATGCTTTGTTAACGGTGTGCATATTGATTCCGATATGTTCTGCCAAGTCTCTAACCGAGGGTAGATTCTCACCCTCCTGCAGCTGCGAAGTAGCAATGCCATAAATAATCTGGTTCCTTAATTGAATATAGATTGCTTCATCACTGTTAAAATCAATTTCAAGATACATTCGGATACACCTCGTTATATTAACATAGTATTTGGCGTCATTACTTACGCCAAAGTTAACAAGATATTATACCTGTTATACATTTAGTATAACAGTCCAATATAATTTGTCAAGTGTTATTCCATATCATCCTCTTTATAACCGCGGCCTTTGAGTATGGCTCGGATGAGCAGTGTGATAAGGAGTGCGCAGGCTGCACAAAGCAGTGCTATCACAATTGCTGCCCGGTTCAAATTCGTTTCGTATTCCTTCACTGCCAGAACCTCCTGCGTATCTGCAGTACTGTCGATACCCGTGACCCTTCTGGGGATATAGCGCTGCATCGTCTTTTCCAGCTTATCGTATTGATAGAAGCCTATCTCTCCCAATTCATTCTGAGCATAAACCAGTAAGAAATCACTACTTAAATCCTCCTCGGGATAGAAGGCTGCTACAGATATATCCGATAAAATCAATGTGGTTTTTTTATAGCCTGCCGGTATCACAATACTGCTGTCAGGCTCCAGGAGTTTATATCTACCGCTGTAAACCGCATATTTCCCACCCTCTTCCCTTACTACTCGGAAATTGTTTTGCACATTTTCTTCAGGCGGTCCGGTAACAGCAGGTCCGGTAACCGTCGGTTCAGCTTCCTTGACAGCGTTGATACTATATTCTATGATAGCTCCTGATTCAGCTAACACCTGAATGGTTATTTTATTTTGCCCTTCTGACAATTTATCATTCCCCATAACCGTCACAGTTGATTTTTCATCCTCAGGAAGTGCTACGATCACTAGCTTTTCCGTATCGTAGCTTACCTCGGTACTATATTCATAAATCGCCGGATCGAATTCAGGTGTCAGTGAGGAGGGGCTGATCTGAAGCTCCTTTAGACTTGTGTTGGAGGACGATGTCTCCGGTGCAGTGACATTAATTGTCAAGGTGTTGCTTGAGACTGACATGGCATCCCCATCTTCTATATCATAAACCATAATCTGATCTCCTTTACTGAAGGAGATATTACAGATACCTACTTCAATTGCATCAAATTTCATGGTATATTTCCTCTTTATACTTCCGTTTGTTATCTCTCTATCGGATATTTTTAGATATCCACTTCCACCCTTTACCTTGCTGGTTCCTCCCTGATACTCTAAAATATTATCATCATAGATTAAGCCGGCCTCGAAATCACCAAATTCCATATCCGAAGATACCGTCAGATAGACGAAAAACTCTTCTCCCACCTTTACCTCTGTAATATCTGTGGTCAGTTCAACTTCAGCACTGGCTGCAAGGGCAACCGCGGGAGGGATACTTCCTCCTGCAATCAAAAGCATCATGAATATTACAATATACCTTATTATTTGTTTTTTCACTCATTTATCCCCCATTCTTATCTCCATAAAAGACCGTTACTGCAGTTCTTTTTATGATGTGTGTATTCTAATAGATCTGTTCTAAAGTGCTCTTATGAATTGTGTATGAATTGTGTAAAAACAATATCCGGCCGACAGGTTAAACCCGCGGCCGGACTTTTTCTTCGTTGGCAATTCCAAGCCTGCTGCTATATCATTTCCATTGCGAAGCTTATTATTCCAGACAACTTAGGAGAAAGAATAAAATATCCCAAATGCCTATTGTCTTACGATATTAATTGTGTAGTTAGCAATGTCTCCGTTTTCAGCAATTACAGAAACGACGACGGTATTATTACCTACATTGATCGGGATGTATCCTCCGCCACTGATGGTAGCCTTCTTGCTTACAGTCGTTGCATTAATCTGTATGCTGTCGGTTGAGTTATCCACAATTAAATAATAATTATATTCTGTCTGATTGAAGGTTGGTGTAACAGCCAGCACCTCGCCTTTGCTGTTACGCACCTGAAGACTCTTCATGCGGTTATTCGGATTGAACTTTGTTACCGGTGCTGCAACCGGCTGGACTGGCATATTGAGATAAACCGGTATAGAGAATATAATCGGCGAATCTGTCATGCCATTATATGCTGCCGCTATCTTCTTGCCTTCTGCATAAGGTGCTTCAACATTTGTCATATATTGATGATAGTAAGTTGATATCGGAGTAACATTAAATTTCTGAAGATAGATCGTATCCTGTCCTCGATTTATATAGCTTCCTCCGATATAATAAGAACCACCTACGATTGACCTAAACGGACTGGTCCAGGGGATCATATACATGGAATTGCTTATTTCATTTGAGGTACCTTTTTGTGCAAATTTTAAGCCATTTGCTATTGCACCTCCACCTGCACTGTCGTTGGCTCCGATGTTGTAGAAATTGTACAAGCCTTCATAGCCGGCATAGGTACCACTGACACTGTTGCTTAAGGTCGTAGGTCCTGTAACAATCTCCTGCTTCACACGGGTTGCTAGATGATAAGGGCTGACCCCGGAATATTCTGCCGCCTTAATAAAGGTCTGTGCATAGGTCAGGGATTGAACATTACCATTGTCGTCCGTATAGGTATAAGCCGCATTGTACATAGCCGTTCCCTTGAGGATATTCTCAACACCGGTGATATTCTGGTAGTCACTCTGATATTTCAGTAGTTCAAATTGAAAGATACCGTTTGCTGTAAGGAAGTTTCTGGGATCCATATAGTAGGAAACTGCTTCCTTGGAAGCCGTTACCCAGGTGGATCCGTCGAAAACAATAAAGGTATCATTCTTCCAGTTATATGCACCGCTCTCAAGGGACTTCCATTCCACACCCTTGGAGTTCGGTATGACATTCTTGCCGGGTACGCTTTCTGCAGCGATTACAGTATTCCAGTCCAAACCGGTATGGTAAGCTTTGAATTCCCAGTTCGGATACTGGGCATGCAGTAGTCGTAAGGCTGATTTATAACTCTCCGGGAAACCTTCCGCTGTAAGCTTTGATTCAAAGTCCATATTGGAGGTATCCACACCCTGTGCTGGCGTTGGTGTAACAGTAACAGTAGTAGTAGAGTCACCCGGCAGGCTATCTCCTATGTATATATATTCCGCTCTTACATACCCGTATATTCCGTCACTGGTCGAAACACTGTAGTAAGGAATACGGTCTACAATAACCAACCCTGTTACCAGTACCTTCTGCGCATTAACCAGCGTTACCGGCTGATTATTATAATATATATAATCAGGTGATGCCAATATATTCTGATAAATATTTAAGAACACTGTATTTACGACAAATCCGTTCACCGGATTACTGATACTGTAATTCACCTGAATATCCGGAACCTGTATAATTGTTCCGCCCGGAGTCGGGGTTGCTATCGGAGCAGTTGTCGGCGTTATTGATGGTGTCGGCGTCAAAGCTTCCGTCGGTTTCAGAGTAGGCTTCTTCGTCGGTTTCGGTGTCGCCTTCGGGGTCACCGTTGCCTTTGCCTTTGGGGTAGGGGTCGCTGTAGGTTTAGAAGTCGGCTTTGGTGTGGGGGTAGCCTTCACCACGGTAGCTGCAAAGTTTATCTGAGTAGCCTCTGTAAAGCCAGTATATTTTTTTCCGTCAACCGTAAAGGTTATCTTAAACCACTTGGCACCTGATACGGTCGTTTCTTCTGTTATCGTAACATTTTTACCCTTTTTCAGATAAATAATATTTCCGTTTTTATTCTTTACGTAAGCAGCCTGACTGTCTGCTTTTGATCTTATCTTAATCTTAGAAGCAGAAACCTCACCCTTGATAGATTTGCTCAAATCCAGCTTAAGGTAGGAACTCAGCACATATCCGGTCAAGGTCTTTCCTTCTGCTTTGAAGGAAATCCCATACCATTCCTCACCATCCACCACCTTCTCATTGATGATTGTGACTACATCTCCCTTCAGAAGGCCTCCCGCTTTACTATAGGTCGTTGCCGGCCCGCTTCTTACGTTTAGAGATCTGGCAATTACCGACGCCTTCAGACTGACTGTCTTTGGAACGTTAACCACCTCTGATGAGTCCGGTTTTACAGTAGGCTTCGGTGTCGCGGTCGGCTTTGGTGTCGGAGTTACCTCCACACTGATAAAATCCTTATGTACAAAGCCTTCCACAAGCTTGCCGTTGAATCTTAGTGATACGTAATAAAAATCTCCCTGTTCCTCTATAATATTAACCGTTTCACCTTTTACAAGATATACATAAGTCCCGTTCAACTCAACCTTATCTGCTGTAGTCGAAGGATTCGTACGTACATTCAAGGTATTCGCAATAACCTTTCCGGTCCAAGCTGCATATGCCTTATGAATAGTTCCGCCTGCAATGCCCTGTGGAATAGCGATTGCTATAATCAGCAGAATAATCAGTCCTCTGTTACCATACCATCTTTTCATCAAATACCCCTTTCGAAAAACAAAGCAATAACCTTGAAGTCAAATTCTTGTGAATTTATTTCACTTTATCAGACAGAGTGCCACCTTGTGGCATCAGTAATTATGAGTGATTCATCTTTCGTAATTCGAAGCATATCCACCAGCTTTTAGCGTAATACTTCCTTAGATATTTCAAGATTTTACATAAAAAGTATGGCAGGATTATGGCACATCCTGCGTTTTAAGTCATATCCTGCAATATTAAGATATATTTAACATTACCTTAAGAAAATTGATAAAAATATAGTTTAGTATTCCTGACATAAAAAAGCTCAGAATGAATTCCGGCATAAATTTACGGTTCCGGATGAATTCCTTCTGAACTTTTTTAAGTTAAGTCTGTCTTTTTAGATTTACTTTACATCTTCGATGGCCTTACCGATATCCTTCCTCATGTATTTGTTATCAAACTCCACCCACCCTGTGGCTTTGTATGCCTTTTCTCTAGCCTCCTTCAAGTCCTTGCCGGTAGCCGTTACACCGAGCACCCTGCCTCCGTTTGTTATAATGTCCTTCCCCGATTTCTTCGTTCCGGCATGGAATACGAAATAATCCTCCTTATCCCGGAAGGTCTCCAGCCCACTGATGGGAAATCCCTTTTCATAATGCTCCGGATAACCGTCGGAAGCCAGAATGACGCATACCGCAGCATTATCCTCAAATTCGAGTTGAATCCGGTCGAGCCTGCCATCGATACAGGCTTCAAAAACCTCGATGATGTCATTCTTCATTCTTGGCAAAACAACCTGTGTCTCCGGATCGCCGAAACGTGCATTGTATTCCAGTACCTTCGGTCCATCCTTGGTCAGCATCAGACCAACAAATAGGATCCCGATGAATTCCCTGCCCTCCGCCTTCATAGCTGCCATAGTCGGCTCATAAATATTTCTGAGGCAGAATTCATCGATTTCCTTTGTATAAAAAGGACTGGGAGAAAAGGTACCCATACCGCCTGTATTCAGACCCTGATCATTATCCTTCGCTCTCTTATGATCCTGGGCACTGGTCATCGGGAGAATTCTGTTTCCATCGCAAAAAGCCAGCACGGACACCTCTCTTCCAGTCATGAATTCTTCAATAACCAGACGGTCACCAGCAGAACCGAACTGCTTATCCTCCATAATCTGCTTCACACCCTCCACTGCCTCCATAAAGGTACTACAAATCAGAACTCCCTTACCAAGTGCCAGACCGTCTGCCTTTAATACAATAGGATAACTTGATTTCTTCAGATATTCCACGGCTTCCTTCGAATTATCAAAGGTTTCGTAGGCTGCTGAAGGGATACGGTATTTTTTCATAAGATCCTTGGAAAATGCTTTGGATCCCTCAATAATTGCCGCGTTCTTTCTAGGTCCGAAGACACGCAGTCCCCTAGCCTCGAATACATCAACAACACCCCCGACCAACGGGTCATCCGGTCCTACAATGGTGAGCTCAATCCCCTCTCTGAAAGCAAATTCAGCCAAGCCTTCGTAATTATTTACCGAGATATCCACGCACTCCGCAAGCTCTTCTATGCCCGCATTCCCTGGTGCACAATACAATCCTTCCACTCTGGGACTTTCCGCTATCTTTCTTACAATTGCGTGCTCTCTGCCGCCGCTGCCGATTACCAAAACCTTCATCTCTAACCCTCCGTGTATTAATCATATTTCATAAGCTTCCATTGATGAACGTAAAAAACAGAAAGCAGCTGGAGCACTGCCGTCTGTTTTTCTGCTGCTACATTATTCTTTTCACAATATTATTTTCAATCATCAGCTTATTCTGTGAAAGCAAACGTACTGCCTCCGGCAGCAGCTCCCACTCCGCTTGCTCCATTACTCTTCTTTGCAGAAGCTCGGGTGAATCATTATCCTTCACCGGCACCGCCTTCTGAAGTATAATGGGTCCCGTATCGGTACCCTCGTCAACAAAATGCACTGTTGCACCGGTTATCTTCACACCGCGGGCCAGGACTGCTTCATGTACCTTCAGTCCGTAATAGCCGTCTCCACAAAAGGACGGGATGAGTGATGGATGGATATTAATAATCCTATTATGATATTTCCTGACAAGCTCTTCTGAAAGAATGAACAGGCATCCTGCCAATACAATCAGATCTACCTGGTAACTGTCTATCAATTTTAATAATGCCTCATCAAATTGTTCCTTATCGCTGAAATCCTTTTTTACCAGTGCTTCAGCCGGAATATTATGCCTTCTTGCCCGTTCCAGCGCATATGCACTGGGGTTGTTGCTGATAACAACCTCGACCTTCACATCAGGAAGCTTTTTTTGTTCAATCTGGTCAATCAGTGCCTGCAGATTCGTCCCGCCGCCCGATACCAGAACAGCCAGCTTTAGCATAAGGTGACTCCCTTCGCGTTATTTACAGCTTCCCCTATTACATACGCCTTTTCACCCGCTGCCTCAATCAGCTTCACGGCTTGATCGGCATCCTTAGAGTCTACCGCAATGAGCATACCGATGCCCATATTATAGGTATTGTACATAATTCTCTCCTCGATGTCTCCATCCTTTTGAAGCATACCGAATATAGGCGGAACAGTATAGCTATCCTTCTTAATCATCGCATGGACTCCCTCCGGGAGCATTCTCGGTATATTTTCGTAAAAACCACCGCCGGTAATATGGCTGCAGGCCTTTACGGTAATCTTGCCATTCTTTAAGCTCTTTAAAGCTTTTACATATATTTTTGTAGGAGTAAGCAAGGTCTCTCCCAAAGTGGCACTGAGGGATTCATAATACGTATCAAGAGTCTCTCTCTGCATACGGAACACCTTTCTTACCAGGGAGTATCCATTACTGTGGATTCCGGAGGATGCAATACCGATTAAGGTATCTCCTTGCTTTACAGAGGAACCGGTGACCAGCTGTTTCTGGTCAATGATGCCTACTGCAAAGCCTGCAAGATCATACTCCTCTACCGGATAAAAGCCTGGCATCTCTGCAGTTTCACCGCCAATCAGCGCAGCACCGGCCTGCTTACAGCCTTCCGCAACTCCCTTTACGATCATGGCTATTCTCTCAGGTTCATTCTTACCACAGGCTATATAGTCAAGGAAAAACAAAGGTTCAGCACCTGCACATGCAATATCATTGACACACATGGCTACACAGTCAATTCCCACTGTATCATGCTTATCCATCAGAAACGCAAGCTTCAGCTTCGTGCCAACTCCATCTGTACCGGACACCAGTGTCGGTTGTTCCATATTCTTAAAACTCTCCAGAGAAAATGCCCCTGAAAACCCTCCGATATCGGAAAGAACCTCAGGACGCATGGTTCCCTTAATATGTTCCTTCATCAGGTCAACTGCTTTATATCCGGCTTCAATATCCACGCCTGCCTTCTTATAATCCATCTGTGATACCTCCTAATAGGTTGAATAGCAGCTGCTGCTTTCTACTCTTTATCTGCTCACATTTTAGCATATTCAGTATGGTTTGTCGCTAATTTTCAATGGATAATTTCTTATGAAATTGATTAGCTTACCTAATATATCAGGCCCTATCTATAAGTATATATTATTCTTGAATCAGTTGGCCAGTTCCACATATCTCCTTACTCCATAGCCCCGAAGTTGCAGAAGCAGGACAAAATCCGCAGCCAAGGCTATCATTATATAAACAAGGTAAGAAAGCATGGAAGGGATCAGAAACATTACGGCAGCCTGAATTCCTACCAGCCCCATGCCGGTGAAGATAACAATCATAGAAGCAGCACTCTGCTTCACTACCACCGTCTCATTATTCCAATCAAAATTCGGCATCAACAAATTGATTAATAAACCATACATGGCTACAAAAAAAGTCGTCATGACCGTCATGACTAAAATAAGCAGTACTATCAGAATATCTAGCTGAAGCACCCATCCGATAATTAGAATATCTATGAAAACAGGAGCAAAAATCGTCAGATTGACTGCGATTTTAGAGGCAAATATCGTCTGAGGCTTTAACGGAAGAGACTTAAGAACCCAGAAACTCTTCCCTTCCAGGGATATGGAAGCCATGGTGGTGCTGGTCATACTGACGCAAAAGCCAATGAAAACCGGAACAGAGGCCACTAGTATTTCCGGAGGAATAACCTCGGTATATTGTGAGATATCCAAGAAGAGAAGTGCTATTGCACCTACTGTCAGAAGAACTACTCCGAAAGCAGTATTTATTACATATACAGAGGATGCAAAATACCTTTTCAACTCCTTCTTATATAATGCCGTAAAGGGGGAGGAGGTCTTTAAGCTTCTAAGCTTAAACTTCCTACGATAGCTGCCGGTCATCAGTGATGTATTAATCTTTTTGAATACAGCCTTCACCAGAATTATATAAAGAGCGAAGGCAAGGACTGATATCCCGGTAAAAAGCAGAAAGGAATACAACCGATAATCCACTACTGTCTCTGCATAAAGTCTAGCAAGCGGATAAAGGGAATTAATCTGATCCATCAAAGATATTCCCATATTAACAAATGCCTGCCCATCGTCCCTGATGGTAAAGGAGAAAGCGATAAATGCAACAAGAACTCCCATAGGAAGAATAATACTTAATAGATTGCTAAACCGGAATCTGGAGGTAATATATGCTATCAGAGTCCCTATGAAGGATGCCAGTATAATGGGAACCAACGGCAAGATAAACAAGGAAGCAATTCCATAAAGATAAAATAACAGATTCGGGTTCTCAAGTATTCCGTAGGCAAGCATCATTGGAAGCATAATAACCGCAACAAAGACTATGTTAACTGCATAAAGGATAATGATCCGGCTTGCAACGATTCCCGCCGTACTGATTGGCAGGGACATCACCATATCATAATCCTTAAAGCCAAAGATTGTTCCTTTAATCTGAAATGTCGTAGTGAGCAAAATTATCAAGCATGTGGCCGTCATCATCAGGGAAGGCAGAAGCTCAATACTATCATAAAACTTCAAACCGATTCCGATCATCAGGCTATAAAAAAAGGAAATTCCTCCAATAACCAATGTAAAGAAGATAACTCCCATATAGATACCTTTGGAGGCTTTCTTCTTTCCTAATCTAATTGAAAGCACGTCCCCTAACACTGCCCATAGTTGAACGCGGACTAACCGCATGATTTTATTCATTATAACCTCCCTCTGCCGCTTTGGCGGCACAGTAATCTATAGAAAAGCATATTCCTCGCTTTCTGAAAAACCTGTAAAATACCGCTATTTTTCATCTATCAGCTCCATAAATACGTCCTCCAGACTAAGATTTCCCTTTACCTCCTGAGTTGTGCCACAGGAAATCAGCTTGCCATTCTTAATGATAGCAATTTTATTGCAGAGCTTCTCAGCAACCTCAAGAACATGCGTGGAGAAAAAGATAGCGCAGCCCTCCTGACATTTTTGAGCCATAAGATTCTTTAAGGTAAATGCAGCCTTGGGGTCTAACCCCACAAAAGGCTCATCTAATATCAGAAGCTTCGGGCTGTGAAGCAGGGCCGCAATAATTGCCAGCTTCTGCTTCATACCGTGAGAATAAGAGGATATGGTATCTCCAAGATTCGCAGTCAGCTCAAAGTCATCTCCATACTTTTTAATTAAGGTCTCCCGTTCGGATTTTTTTACCTCATAAATATCTCCGATAAAATTGAGATATCCAATTCCTGTCAGGTACTCATACAAATCCGGGTTATCCGGTATATATGCCATCTGCTTCTTACAGGCCACCGGATCCTTGCGGATGGAGGCCCCTCCGATCAGAATATCCCCCTCTTCAAAATCCAGTACTCCCGCCACGGATCTTATGGTGGTAGTCTTTCCGGCACCGTTATGACCGATGAAGCCAAAGATATCTCCGCTAAGAACCTCAAGGTTTAGATTATCTACTGCTTTATGTTCATCTTTATAGCTTTTGGAAAAATTTTTTATCTGTAACATACTTCCCTCCATTCTGCCGCCAAGTGGCGGCATAAGCATCACTTATTAAAAATTCAATATGTATCTATTCCGATTTATCTTTTAGTAAAGCTTCATTCAAGCTCTCTGTTCCTTTTAATACGAAACTAGCATTTTGTATAATCGGTATCCTGCTGCCATCCTTCCTTACCACTGCAATTTCCTTAATTTCATCAAATGGCAGGGTAATATCTGTATGACAGTTGAAATATGCCTTCGAAGGCTCTGTCTTGCGAAGAAGCGAAATTTCATTATCCCTTGCAACAACCTCCTTTCCATCCGGATTGTATATTGGAACCTCCTCGCTCATCTGATAACAGGTGTCACCGATAGCAAAATGCGGACCGGTCTTTTCTGCGATCAAAACAGGAAGTCGGTGTGCGATATCAAAACGCTTCCCCATCATATATGCGGTTGTATTGGTCCCAATGGCAAATTCACCAAGGGGAAGATAATCATGATTATATAGGAGATTTTCCCTAATAAAGCTTTTATTCTTTTCTTCCTCATCAAAATTCTCGCAGGAATATTCCGTAATCAGACCATCGATAAACTTTAGGGTAAGCCCTCGGAATTCCAAGTCTCTCAGATAAATCTTAGGCACATGCAGCACTCCATTGGTGCCTGATAAAACCGGTGTTGTATATACCTCACCTGCCGGAATATTGACATCTGCAACACAGTTCTCAAAAATCGTCTCCTTAGAGCTGTCCCTCAGTGGATACAGCTTAACCAAGATATCCGTATGGTTTTCGCCTGCTCCCAGAAGGTGTACATACTCTCCCAAATCCAACGCATCGATGATGCACTGCTGTATCTCGCTGTAATGCTTGCTGTTTAAGGTATTCACCTTTACCGTCTCAGCAAAGATTGCAGCAAAATCCTCTCCGATTTCAGGCACCGGATAGGAGATAATGGTGTAGGAGCTTTCATCCTGCTTCAGATAATTATTCTTAATCAATTTATCCTGATTATTATATTCCACATAAAGCTTCTGCTGGCGCTTATCCAGCTTCACAGTCTCCTTCTTATCCTCGGGAGCAAATAACTCCTCACCGAATACCTGGACCACAGCCGGGCCGGCATTAAGTGCAGCTTTTTCCTTATATTGCTCCAATGCCTGCTTCACACATTCCAGCTTTCTTTCCTTAAAGGCTTTATCAAAAAAAAGACCGATGTCAAAACGGTGATCATAGTCATACTGCTTATTCGGACTGGTGGCATGATAACCGATTTTAATATGCTGCAGCTTATTGACCGCATTATGGGCAGCCCTGTAAATAATCGGCTCCAGGCCCATCTTCTCAAAGTTACGGATGGCATGGCGAAGCATCCGTTCGTAACCGATCTGATAACGGATATTAACATACCTCTTTCTACTTAACTCCTTATGGCCGATTATAAAGCCCATACGATACCCTTGTGTGTAGGTATCTGCCATCGCCTGAAGCTGTTCCTCCGGTAATGTATTTAGAAACTCCGCAGTTTTTATCTCATTCTCAGTAATATATTCTCCGTAGCTGTAAAGATAGCGTATATCCTCTAGCTTAGCTTCCAGAATAATATCCTTTGCAAAGGTCAGCTCCGTATCCACCTGCTCACGTATTCTGTGAGTAACCAATACATCACAGTAATCACTCATAAAGTCATAAATAGCACGCTTTACATCCTTATAGGTATATTCGTCTTCTTCTTCAAAATAATTATAGATTTCAATAAATAGCTCTAAATAAATAGTAAGCTCATAGCATCTGCACTCATAGGCATAAACAATGATGGAGCGAAGTTCAGTTGCCAGAAAGGACAGCAGCCTTCCGAATTTATCACCTAGCTTATCACAGGCATAGGCAGGATTGGTATAGCTAAACTGGTATTGATCTCCTATGATATCCTCATACAATGCCTGATTGAGTCCCTTCAATTCTGGCAGCGAAAGCTGTCCTATACGCTCCTCCATGACCATCCGGGCTACATTCTCCACCAGCTTGATAAAGGTGGCTGTCCTATAGAAGTATTGACGGAAGGGTTCTCTTACCGTCTCCTCCTGAAGGATAGCATCAATTCGTTCCATAGAAAGCATATATCTTTCCTGAATAGCCTCATTATCTTCCTTAAATAAATTACTATATTTCATTCATTATCATCCTCACTTTATTATCTTGCCAGTCCGAAAGACCTTCGATTTATCCTCCGAAGCCAAGGATATACACAATCATAAATATAATTGTCATAAATCCGTTCAGTACCGCTCCTATGATGGGAAAACGGTAAAATATATCCTTCTTTTTATAAGCTTTATAGGAAAGAATAAAGCCAAAGACGGAAAGTCCAAACAAGAATAATCCAATAACACCCAGGATAAAGCTACCCTGTCCCCCCTTTAGACCGGAGATAATACTTAAGGTAAGAAAACCGGCAACTGCAACAATACCGATTACCATAGAGATAATTCCCATCTTTGTATGTCTTCTCCCCGAGAAATGAATCATCTCCTTATTTTTTTTATGATTCATTGCCAGCTCCTCCTGCTTTTCTCCTTCTTTATATGATGCCTGCGGTATATTGCGCTGCATATCATATAAGCTATGAACCCAATAACACCCCCAAGAGTATTTAAAAATACATCATCTACATCAAATATCCCAACCCGTAGCACCAATTGCAGCATCTCTATCGTCAACGTGAAGAATATACATGAAAGAAGCAGTCGAAAGAAATTATGAAATCGTCTGTTCATCATAGGAAGCAGAAATCCAAAGGGTGTAAAAGCCAACACATTTCCGAAAATATTTACTACCACGCTTTCAAATCCCAGCTGTTGCCGGTATTCTATAAACCTCTTTATTTCCTTAAACAGCTCCAAATTATAACGGTAACCCTCTGTCATACCGTCTCTGCCGTAATGCTCACTGAAAAATAATAAATACGATAGTAATAGGATATATATATAAAACAAAAGCCTGGTGGCCCAGATTAGCATTTTATTAGGTTGTTTCTTCAATTTGTTTCTCCATATTCTAAATTTTCTTAAGGCCTATAAGCAGCTTCTATTATAAAACAAATCCAAATCCTAGTAAAGTACAATCCGTGATCAGTTAGGCAAATAATATATATATATTATAAACACAACTTCTGTGATGCATCTTGCGTGCCATTTATGTATCTTACCGTTCAGACACTTGAAGCAATAGAAATCATATCCTATACTTACCTCTAGTCAAACAACACAAAATAACCTGTGCCCCAAGTATGTAGCTGCAGGCACAAACCTAATACGTGGTATGCGCAGACAACCTGCGCCGGAATGGAGGATAATTATGATTGGTACCTTACTGTTTTTATTATTGGTTGTTTCTGAGGCCGTATTCCTATTTCTTCAAATATTTAATAAGAATGCCTTAAGGAAACAAAAAGCTCTTATTAATCTATCTGAATTACTCTTACTTGTCATTTTAATACTTATGGGAGTAGTTCATTTTGACTTCCGTTGGTTTATGCTAACAGCATTTCTGAGTGTTCGTGCAATCTTAGCTGCAATTACACTAATCAAGAAAAAGCTGGGGAAGCCCTACCTTCTCTCAAGGGCAATCGGTCGATTTGCAGGCAGCATCCTTTTAATTCTGCTTGCTTTTATACCGTCACTTTTGTTTCCGCAATATAAATCTCTCACTCCCTCCGGTAGCTATCAGCTTGCAACCGTAAGCTACACCTGGACGGATGAAAGCCGAGTTGAGAGCTTTAAAGAGGATGGTTCAAAAAGACAGGTTACAGTACAATTCTGGTATCCTGATATCGATACCGAAGAGAAGTTTCCTCTGGTGATTTTCTCCCATGGCGCCTTTGGTTTCCGTATGAGCAATTACTCTACCTTTGCCGAGCTGGCAAGTAACGGTTATGTGGTCTGCAGCATCGATCACCCCTACCATGCTTTCTTGACTAAACAGACTGACGGAAAGGCTATCACTGTTAGTCCATCCTTTCTTCAGGAGGTAAAGCAGATTAATGCGAGTGATGCAACGGAGGATTATATCTACAGTACCACGAAAGAATGGATGAAGCTTCGCACCGCCGATATGAATTTCGTTATAGATATGGTAGCGCAACTTGTCAACGCCCCTGACAAAGAAGATGTATTCCAGCACACAGATTTAACAAAGCTTGGTGTCATGGGACATTCCCTCGGCGGAGCTACTGCTGTGGCTATCGGAAGGCAGCGCACGGATGTGGATGCAGTAATTGACATCGATGGTACGATGCTCGGAGAAGAGCTTTCTTATGAAAATGGTGCCTATCAATTCAATCAGTCTCCATATCCCTGTCCTCTGCTGGCAATCGATACCACTGACCATTATCAGGCGGGCTTGGCCTATGGCGATCAGTATGTTAATAATGTAGCCCTTGCAAATGCACTGGACGGCCGGGAAATTCATTTCGATCATGCCGGTCACCTGAATTTTACCGACCTTCCCTTCTTCTCCCCTACACTTGCTGCTATGCTTGGAACAGGAAAAATTGATCGTACATATTGCATAACTACCATGAATGATGTAATCTTGAATTACTACGATTATTACCTGAAGGGGGCAGGTCAGCTCACTCTAAAGGAGGCCTATTGAGCTTAAGAAGCTTTTGCTGAAATACCTACCACTTCGAGGATAATATGGAAGATAATTCTCCAAAGACGGAGATTGCCTTTTGAAAGGGGAGTGGAACTTATGAAGGTCACCATAGAACGCATTCAACCTAAGGCAGAGGAACAGGTCCTTATATTATGCCGTGAGATTACAGGAGAAATTCTTGAAATTGAAGCCTTTGTCAAATCCCGCCAAGAGAATCTGGAGGCCTTTGAGGAGGACCGTTCCTATCTGCTTCCCCTGACAGATATCTGTTACGTAGAATCCGTGGACAACCACGTCTTTGCTTATTCCTGTGATAAGGTATACGAGCTGAAGCTGAAGCTATATGAATTCGAGGAGGCACACGGTAAGAAACAGTTCTTCCGTTGCTCTAAGGCCGTCATCATTAACCTGATGAAGATTAAGTCCTTAAAACCCGCTTTAAACGGCCGCTTTGCAGCAACCTTACATAACGGTGAGGTCGTCATCATATCCAGAAAGTATGTTAACCAATTGAAAAATCGTTTAAAAGGAGGGGATGACAGTGAATCCTAAGGATTTTATAAAAGGTTTATTTACCGATTTCTTTATCGTGTTTACTCTTGTAACGATAGCCACAGGCGTACTTGGGCTGACGTTAGATTCTGACCGTACCTTTGGTTACGATGCTTACTTTTCCCCTTTATTATTTAGTGTCTTGAGCATGCTTCCTTCTGTTGTAATGTATTCAAAAAGGGAGCTGACAATTCGTCAAATGCTCTTCAGAAAGCTGCTTCAACTTTTATTGATTGAATTCCTTCTTCTTGGATTTACGGCAATAATCGGTTATTGTCAATTAGGAGTCCTCTTCCCCCAAGGAATTGCTATCCTACTGATTTATTATGCAGTAGCAGGTATCTCGTGGTTACTGGACTTAAAGAGCTCAAGGGAACTAAATAAGGAGCTGGCAGAATATCAGAGTAAAAAAGAAATTAGTTTTTAATAAATGTAATCACTATCCTTCTAACCTGAGTATGATTCCCTGATCAGGTGATAATAATAGAATATAACAAGCTACGATGACACAAGAAAGGATTTCAGTGATACGTATGAAGACATTTGAAGAGCTGTATTATGAGGTATTATTCAGAACCTTAAAGGAAAAGGATATGAGCTTTCTTGAAAAAATGGAGCTTTACGATACTCATCAGCTGGATTGTCTATTACATCCCGAGAAGCACCCCATCGTATGGCATACCGGCGATTGCAGCTGTGAGGATCCTGCCTGTATGAAGGTCTGTCCTTTCCACGCGATCCATCCCGGTGATACAGGTGCTATGGCCATCGATGAAGATCAATGTGCAGGCTGCTCACTCTGTATTCAGGAATGCCGTGCCAAGAAGCTCTCAGAAAGTAAGGATATTATTCCGGCGCTACAAGCAATCCGCTCACATCAGGGTCTGGTCTATGCCCTCGTCGCACCTGCCTTCCTGGGTCAGTTCAGCAGTGAGGTTACTCCCGGAAAGCTTCGAAGTGCCCTGAAAGCAGTTGGTTTTGACGGAATGATTGAAGTTGCTCTCTTTGCTGATATTCTCACCTTAAAGGAGGCACTGGAGTTCGATGCAAAGATACTGACAGAAGAGGACTATCAGCTAACCAGCTGCTGTTGTCCTATGTGGATTGCAATGATTAGAAAAATATATAAAGACCTGATGCCCCATGTTCCTCCTGCCGTTTCACCAATGATTGCCAGTGGTCGTGCCGTAAAAACAATGCATCCCGATGCGCTTACCGTGTTTATCGGACCTTGTCTGGCGAAGAAAGCTGAGGCAAAGGAAAAGGATATTGCTGACGCAGTAGATTTTGTGCTGACCTTCCGTGAAATACAAGATGTCTTCGATATCATGGAAATCGATCCGGCACAGATGGAGGAAAGTGAAAAGGATCATTCCTCCCGTGCCGGCAGAATATATGCTCATACCGGCGGTGTAAGCGAAGCGGTACAGGCTACGGTGGAACGCCTCAATCCCAAACGAAAAATTACTGTCCACACCCAGCAGGCAGACGGTGTTCCGGCATGCAAAGCAATGATCAACAACCTGATCTCTGGTAATACCTCCGCTAATTTCTTTGAGGGAATGGGCTGTGTCGGTGGCTGCGTCGGTGGCCCACGCGTCTTGATACCTCATGAAATCGGCAGAAAACAGGTTGAGGAATACGGAAATGCTGCCCCATATGCCTCCCCCATTGATAATCCCTATGTTATCGAGCTTCTCCACCGGCTTGGACTGGATACCATCGAAAGCCTCCTCGAGAAAAGCGATATCTTCACCCGAACCTTCGAAACCAAGTAGATTGCTTAAACCATAATTCCCGAAGGCTCGTTAGTAACCCCTGATCTATGGAATGATTATATTAATGCAGGAATAATGTCACCCCGTATAGAGCTTTTCTCTTGATTTCTGAGTGGGATAACATCATTCCTGCATTATTTTATTCTTGTCCGATGAGCTTATCACTTCCGATGATGTGGTGAACCAGCCAATCACTTAAATAGTTGAGAAGTTCAAGGATAATCCCCTTCTGATTCTCGTCTATTTCGCTTAAATCATAGGATGATACTTTCTCAATGAACTCATTATGGGATGCTTTCTGTGATATAAGTCTCTTATAACGAATACTGATCATATACTCTTCTTCATGACGGAAATGAGTTGCTGCATAATCCTTCAATTCGCTCAAAATTTCCACAATATAATCATATTTGTCCGGTATAAAGTCATCCATCAGGGTTTCGTAAGCTCGGTCTGCAATTTCAAAAAGCTTCTGATGCTCCAAGTCAATACTCTCAATTCCAGTACGATACTCATCTTTAAAATTGTACATTTTTTTCCTCCTTTGTTCTTTAGTTACTTTAGCTTTGTATTATAAAAGCACTCCCAAAATTCTTTGTGACATTTTGAGAGTGCTCCTCTCTTGCTTAATGAGAACTGCAAGTATACTTGCTTTCTCTCACCCTGCCCTAACTTTTATAATAATTATATCAAAAACATCTTTTTTTGTATATACCCTAATTAGTTACAGTTACAGCATATACGGAAGAAGTAGGTGCACATGGGTTATTACTTAAATCCGTAAGGTTATTTGAAACAATCTGAAGCCTTAATGCTGTTCCTGCAGATAGAGTATAGCTGGGGCTAATGATAACATTGCTGCCGCTTAACGTTACGTTACAAGGAACCTCCACTCCGGTATTCAGTACGGTTAACTTTATGGTAATAGATCCCTTCAGCTCCTCAGTGAACCTCATCTGAATATTGCCGGAGGTATATACGATCCCCGTGAACTGCGGCTTCCTATTTTCTGTCAGCGTGATGCTGGCAGTATAATTGGTAATTGCTGTATAGCTTCCGTTGTATCCAAGAATTCCTCTGATTTTTACCGGACGTTCTACTGTGAGATCGATGGAATTGTCAGGTACAGTCAGGACTACGGTTGCTCCGTTTTCATTATTATTCTTGGTTACCAGAGCTGATGCTATGGTAACACCGGTGATGGTGTAATTACTGATATTCTGCGCTGAAGGTACATCTATTCTATTCAAGAACTCAAGAATAATCTGGTTCGGGTTCTCTGTGGACTGAGTAATTGAATAAGGACCCGGAAGCTCGGTTGAAGCTCCTCCGGTATTACTGATCGTTATAGATCTCACAAGGTTTGCATTTCTGAAACCATCGGTTACGAAGCCGGCATGTATGTCAAAGGTGTATGAACCGAAAACCGTCATATTGGTCAGCTTCAACTTCACGATATTTTCCTTATCGTCTGTAGTCAGCTTCGCATAATTAATATTTGTACCTGAAAAGATTTCATCAGCAATGTTCTTTAGGGAAGCCGTAAATACACCTGTATTGGCTGCTAATACAACATCCTCAGTAAATACCAGAGTAAGGGTACTGGTAGCAGCATCAAAATCATAGGTGGATAGATACGGTTTCGTTGAGTCTGTAGTAAAGTTCACTACAAAGGACTTCGGAGTATAGGCTGATGTATCGGTAGAGATGACGTTATAGCTGTTGTAATTCGATACAGCAACATTTACAGTTCCGGTCATGGCAGCATACCCATCGGAGATGGTATAATTAACCTTCCGGTTATTATCTGCATCAACAATACCGTTAATCGGAGATCCGTTATTGATCGTAATAATACCGGGATTCTGAATTCCCCGTGTAAAGGTGGCCGTCAGAGTGTTATAGGCAGTACGGATTACGCTGATCGGCACGGCCTGTGGCTTCTGTGAGGCATCTGTTCTGACCACAGCGGTATAATATGCAGTCGGAGTCATATTCCCGTTCAAGTCCTTAATTCCTGATAAGGTTACGGTAAAGGTCTTTCCGTAATCAACGGGACTGATACCGGATAAATTCACTGACAGTACCTTTTTATTGGTGCTTAAAACATAATTCAGTTTATTATTGATAATATTAATCGTACCGGATTCTGCTGTAGCTCCTGCAGAAACCATAACATTGGAAACCTTCAAATTCGCAGCATCGATTGCTTCCGAGAAAGTAATCGTATTGATAAAGCCGGTATCATCCACCGTCATATTCGTAATCGTAGGCGGCGTATTATCTACATAATTTAACTGCTTAGACCATTCCTCCATCGCAATACCTGTGGAGGATTTAATACCATTCGTAAAGTTAATCACATAGATTCCGTCAAACACCTTGGAAGCGGTTATCGTCAGCGTGGTTCCATCCGAGGATAAGGAGGGTGTCAGAACACCGGGATCGCTTGCCAGAACCTGCTTGGAATCCCTTGCTAAGGCAACCGTGATATTATTGGTCAGCTTTCCACTGGCATCAATGACGGTACTTCTATCGACAGGGGTATCGAACACAACTGTAATATCGGTCGAGCTGGTGATATCTGCGCTGCGTATTGTAGCCGAAGGAGCCTTTACTTCAATGATGATGGAATCATCAACGGTGCTTTTCTTTGCGAGACTTGCGGATGAGGTTTTTACTGCTTTTACTCTTAAGGTTGCTTTACCGGGCTTAAGTGCTTTGACGATACCATCTTTGCTATTGACTACGGTTATGCAATCACCCTTATCCACATACCAATATGCCTTGTCAGTTGAATTAACTGGTGTCAGCGCATAATCAAAGTCAAAGGTAGAGTCTACCAGCATAATATGAGCATTATTTACCTCTGTTTCATTCGTTATAGAGATGTTATCTGCAGGTAGGATTACCGTTACCTTACAGGTTATCGTCTTAGTCTTTTTGCTTGGGTATGTAATCTTACAGCTTATTGTTGCTGTACCCGCACCAACGCTGGTAACAACACCCTTATTTGATACCTTTGCAACACTTTTTTTAGAAGAAGTATATTTATATTTACTTCCCTTCACCTTGTTGTTAATTACCAACGTATAGGTATCACCAACATCAGTAATCTCTACTTTACTCTTCTTAAATGTAGGAGTAGCCGCTGCACTTACCGTAGTAGTACTTGTAAGCCAGAAAATCGGTACTGCCAGCATCAAGATCAGAAATAAAGCGATTGTTTTTCCTGCCTTCAATCTCATTACACCGCCTCCTGATATGCATAATATTAACTCCGCCTTCTCTGAATTTGGAGCATCGCCACAGCAACAAATAATTCTTAATTATCATTGTCATTTTAAGTCCTGATGCCTATCCGGCATCACAACCTACTATTACCATATATGGTATCATAACATAATTATAATGTCAAAATCTTGTCGTAATGTTTAATTTTTTCTTAACTTCTGGATTTTGGTTCTAATTACCTACCTATAGAAAATTAAAGTATCTTCTCCATCAAGTAATCATCCATCACAAAGCCGCTTCCAATCTCGGTAATCTGAGTTCCCACTTTAGCAAAACCGAGCCTTTCATAGATACGGATACTATTGGTATTGTATCTGTTAACGGTAAGCCATATCCTGGTAAGCCCTTTATCGCGGCAGATATTTTCCAGAAAACCCATTGCCTGACGTGCGATGCCCCTGCCCCTGAATTTCTTTGCGATATAGAACTTGCTTAGAAACAGGGCGTCCTTCTCTATTTTTATTGATAAATACCCGCAGGTCCCTCCAAAGCATTTCAGAAGGTAATACTCATACCCTTCCTGTTCGATCTGAGCTTTGATTGCCTCTTCCGACTGGTATTTTTCCACCATGTAATCCACCTGTGCTATTCCTAGGATGGTTTCATAATGCTCATGCCAAATCTCATCTGCAAGGGCTGCTGCCTCTCTTTGCAGCTCCTCAGTACAGACTGCCGTAGGAGTAACAGCAAATAATATACGTTCTATAATCTCTGCAGCATCCTTCACCAGCTGCGAGCAGGGTCTTGTATTATAATATTGCTTCGTTCTGGGCTCCGGTACAGCAGACTGCGGAGTTTTATTGTCCAGTCCGAGAAGCTCATGGCATAGGATGGAACCGCTTAGCTTCTTAAATTCCTCCGATAATTTCTGAACCACCTCATAATTATACTTCTTTCCTTCCTCATCCATCTGTTTTACAGATCCTGTCTCAAGGCCGGCAATCATACACATTCCTGATACAGCCCCGCAGACCTCCCTCATACGGCCGACTCCTCCGCCAAAGGATGCAGATAGCTTTAATGCCAGGTCACGGTCAAGCCCATATAAATCACTGAAAGCTGCAAACACGGATTGTGAACAGTTATAGCCCTCCTTAAATAACTGTTCTGCTGCTTCTATTCTTTTCATATCATTTCTCCTTTCACCGGTTATGAGAGAAGCTTCCCAAGCCAATACCGGATTAACCGATCCGTTTGTTCTGATATACCTTCCGCTTTTGGAATACCCTGTCCCTCGACATAACCCTTGAATAAACCCTTTCCACCTGATAAGCAAATTCCTGCATGGAATACTTCCGGACCTTATCCAATGCATTATTCTGATAATCCGTCTTCTTATCCAGGAATAGGATCTTGTCCAAACCATAATAAAGTTCTTCCTGCTCGGTAAATGTATAGCCGTTCCTGCCTTGTTCTAAAATGTCCTCCAAACACTTATCCTCTCTAGCTACAACCGGAAGACCAGAGGCCATAGCTTCGATATAAGTCAATCCCTGAGTCTCACTTCTTGAGGCACTTACAAACACATCACCCAGCCGATAATACAGCCCAATCATATCCCAGGCTTTTGAGCCGGTAAAAATAACCCGTGAAGCTATTCCCAGCTCATAAGCGAGCTCCTGAAGCCTACCAAGCTCAGGCCCGCTGCCGACGATAACAAATTTTATACTCTGCCTTGACGACATATATTCCGGCATTGCTCTAAGCAGCTCTTCAATATTCTTCTCCTGGGATACCCTTCCGACATAAATCAGGACCTTATCCTCCTTTTGGATGCCATAGCTTCTCCTCAGTGCTGCTATCTCTTCCTCCGAATATTTACCCTGGTCGAATTTGCTTAAATCAATCCCGGTCGGAACTATGGATATATCCTTATGAACACTGTAGGTCATCAGCAGCCCCCTCGTCTTCTCAGACGGTACGATTACCTGCTCTACAGTGTTACAGCAGAGCTTGGAGTAGATCCTCGCAAAAGCCTTAGCCCTCCTGTCCAGTGCCTTGAAATGGGTTAGGTAGTGTGTGTAATCCTCGTATATCGTATGATAGGTATGCACAATCGGAAGCTTCAGCTCCTTAGCCATAATACGGCCGAAGATGCCAAGGGAAAACTCTGTATGAGTATGGATAATATCTAAATTCAATTTCTTTATTATATGGGCAAGCTTCGGATGATAAAACAGCCCTACTCTACGTTCTGTAATAAAGACAAAAGGGATACTGGGCACACGGTATACGTTATACTCCTTCTCAGGAGCTCCCGGAGTTGTCGTTGTGAAAACATAAACATTATGTCCCCGTTTCTCCAATTCCTTCTTTAACAAATATACTGAGGTTGCTACCCCGTTAATCTCAGGGTAATAGGTCTCCGAAAATAAGCCAATATTCATTCATATCTCCCTGCCTCTCCCTTATTTGCTCATATCTTATAGCCCATTTTATAATAATGTATTTAAAATAAAATGTAAAGTTAGGATTAGCAATATTTTCAAATATTACGAACTTTTGCTTTATTTTTTTTTGAAACCGAATTATAATAATATAATAGTATATAATTATAAATAAAATCGAAAGGATGATTACTGAATGAAGAAATTTGGTAAATTCGTATTTGGAACGATTACTCTGGCATCCGTTGCAGCCGGTGCTTATTATTTCTATAAGAACTATATTAAGAAAGATTCTTCCGATGAATTTGATGATTTTGAGGATGAATTCGAAGACTTTGATACAGAGGAAGAAGAAGCTGAAAAGGATTCGAGAGGCTATGTACCGATTAATTTGAATCCCGAGGAAGAAGCACCCGAGCAATCCGAAGATGCAGCAGAGAATGAACTCTAATTAAAAGTATTAAGTAGCTGCCGTACTGAATTTGCAGATCGCAATCCGGTACGGCAGCTCTTTTTATGTTACTATTCTTCTGGTATCGATACCTTCTATGTGTTCTTCTTTCAGTATATCCTGTCCTTCCTTATTCTCTATACTCCTGCAGAAAGGTTTCGATGTCCTGCTTAAGATGTATATCATCATCGGGGTAATATATATTTTCCGATACATTATCTCCCTGATTGATCTTAACAATCAGCTTTGATCCTATATACATTGTATATATTGTCTGATTGTTCAGGTTTTCCATCTCAACCGTATAATCCTGCTCATCCATTGCAGCCTGATTATCCCCTGTAAATTGATAAGAGTCCATGACAAGATAAAACGCCTTGATATCCTCTAACGCAGTCAGTGTAATGGAGGTATCATACTTATTGCTTGAGATAGTGATATATTGTGCTTCCTCAGGTGCAGGAAGAAAGATGTCCCGGAAGGTATAGGTTGCAGCGGATCCACCGGTAACGCGAAGAGAGGTGCTGAATTCCTGGGCGTCGGTTATATCTTCTGGTATCGATGTAGTCAGGTTATCATTCCCATTCTGACTGTCGATATTATCCGCACTGCCAATCGAAGCTTGGCCATACTCATCATCTTCCTTTTTGATTGTATATTCTTCATTCTCTTTTAGGACTGACTGATCACCATCCTTAGCTGCATTCATATCGGCTGTCGTATTGGCGGCTGCCGGTACTTCCTTCGCTGCCATATCTGCCTTAGCTTCACTGGAGGTGGACTGTTCCATCATCAGATCAGCTTCCGGTGACGCACTATCCTTGGATGTAGTCTCATTTCTTACGATCGGCATCTGCTTTATTACATTATAACCTACGACTGCTAGAAGTAAGGCTGCAGCTACACCCGCAAAGCCTCGGATGTAACGGCTCCAGGGATTGATTTTAGTTGTGCCCTGTTCCGCCCTTAACGCCTGCTGCTCCTTTATTGCAGCCAGAGTCCTGGTAATCAGTTCCTCTGAGACACTGATGCCTTCTTTATCCAGAGAAGTGTTCAGATGTGATCTGATATTCATATCATCCAGTTCATATTTTTTATTTTTACTCATATCATTGTAATTGCTCATCTGAAATCCTCCCTTCCAGCATGGATTTTAGCTTCATCCGGGCTCGTGATAATCTGCTTTTTGCGGTGCCCTCAGCTATATTTAATATATGTGCGGCTTCTGTAATTGTCATTTCCTGAAAGTAAATACATAAAACAACCTCTTTATATTTTGCGGGTAACGAAAGAACTGTATTTTTTATTAATTCTTTCGTATCCTGCTTCTCAACATCGTCGTAATCCATCTCACTGACTATCGCTTCCTCCTGGTATTCCATCATCGGTACTACCCGGCGGTTCCAGGCACTCTTTAAATAGTCCTTGCAGGTATTGATCGTAATTCGGATAATCCATGTCTTAATGCTTGAATTTCCTTTAAAGGTTGCAAGCTTCTGATTGACTTTAATAAAGACATCCTGAAAAATATCTTCCGCGGTATGAATATCCTTGACATACATGTAAGCCATTCGCAGCACATCATTGCCATATTGCCTCATAAGGCTCTCTATATCATACTCTGGTGCCTTTTCCAGGAGATCCTTGGGCGTATCCTTCTGCATCCTAATATCCCCCTATACTATACCTTATTTACTATCGTCTGATTCCTTCTGCATAGCTAAAGTATAGTATACATGTAACCCTGGACGATGTAAATGATAAAATCGGAGGTGCACAAGCAGCTTTTTTATTTTCTTAACTATTAGACGAAACAATAACGGAAAGCGTTCCAAAAAAGCCGTAATAGGTATGAAGAATTTTAATTCTCAAAATGTTCATACCTATTGCGGCTTATTATAAAACTCTATCAAGATAGAAACTCAGTAGTCTGGCACTTATCTGTTTCTTCACCCTATTCGTCAGGTCTGATCCTTCTTCTCATAAGTCATGCGGTAGAGGCCCGCATAAATTCCGTTCAGAGCCAGTAACTGCTCATGAGTGCCTGTCTCCTTGATGCCCTCCTCTGTCAGTACCAGAATCCTCTTCGCATTCTTAATCGTTGAAAGTCTATGGGCTATAACAAAGGTTGTTCTGTTCTTTGCCAGTTTCTCTAAGGAATCCTGTACCACCTTCTCGCTTTCATTATCTAAGGAGGAGGTTGCCTCATCGAAGATCAGAATCGGAGGGTTCTTTAAGAAAACTCTGGCTATACTGAGCCTTTGCTTCTGCCCACCGGAGAGCTTGACTCCTCGCTGGCCGATATTGGTATGATAACCCTCCGGCAGCTCCTGGATGAACTCATGGGCATTCGCATTCTTTGCTGCCTCTATGACCTCGTCCTCAGTAGCCTCCGGCCTGCCATATCGGATGTTGTCCATAACGGTTCCGGCGAATAGATATACGTCCTGTTGGACGATACCGATATTTCTTCTCAGAGATTTCATCGTTAAATCGCGTATATCTTTACCGTCTATTGTGATACTGCCGTCCGACACCTCATAAAATCTGGGGATCAGACTGCACATCGTCGTCTTGCCGACTCCTGAGGAACCGACCAGGGCTATGTAATCCCCCGCTTCCACAGTGAGGTTGATATTACGGAACACTTCGGCGGTTGTGTCATTGTATTTGAAGGCAACCCTGTCAAACTTAATCTTTCCCTTCACCTGCTTTAGCTCTACAGCATGAGATCTATCCTGAATATCAGGCATAATCATCAGAATATCATAAAACCGCTCAAAGCCTGTAATACCGTTCTGAAAGGTCTCCGTAAAGTTAATCAGCTTCCTCACGGGATCAATCAGGGTATTGATATAAAGCAGAAAGGTTAAGAGATCACTGATCCCGATGATGCCCTTCGTGATAAAAAGACTGCCTCCTGCAATCATCGCCACATTGATAAAGGCAGTAAAGAGGCCGAGACCGGAATGGAAGGCTGCCATGTTCCAATAACTATTTTGTTTGCTATCTACAAAACGGGAATTGTTTTGATGGAATTTATCGATTTCCATATCCTCATTAGCAAAGGATTTGACCACTCGGATTCCCGATAGATTATCCTCCACCTGAGCATTAATTTCCGCAATCCTCTCCCTGTTCTTACGAAAAGCCTTGTGCATCCTGCCCCTCATGTAAAAGGCGAAGATGAACATCGGAGGAATAAAAGCAAAAACCAGCAGAGTCAAAGGTAAATTGATCCTGATCAGAATGATAAAGGCACCCACCACTTTAATTGCAGATATGACAATGTCTTCGGGACCGTGATGACACAGCTCCGAGATGTCAAACAGATCATTGGTGATCCTGGACATCAGCTGACCCGTCTTCTGGTTGTCATAATAGCTAAAGGATAGCTTCTGGAAATGTTCGAATAAATCGTTACGCATGGAATATTCCATCCGCGCTCCCATGATATGCCCCTTATAGGCAATAAAGTAATTACTTACAAATTCTAGTAGTGCCAAACCAATCATTACAAGGAGAAGCCTAATAATGTAAGGTGTTGCCTGGTTCATCTCGTATTTAATAAGAATATCATTTGTGATATACCTGACTATCATCGGAAATACCAAAGATATTCCTGCTGCTATCAGTGCAAAGAACATATCCGCTATGAATAGTCCTAAGTGCGGTTTATAATAAGATAATAATTTTTTTGTTCTGTTACTCATCTCTCCCACCTCCTAAAATCGGTAATCCATATTATTTACAATCATTGAAAGATATGAATAGCTTACTTTAAAGCATTCAGTTCATTCTCCGTTAACACTTCAATTCCATGCTTCATCAATAACTCAGCTGCTCTGCCATATCCGTCAATCAGTGTCCCGGTAAAAGTCCCATCATAAACCTTCCCGCAGCCGCAGGAGGGGCTTTTTGCTTTCAAAATTGCCTTTGTAATCCCAAGCGCCTTCGCTATTGCCAAGGTTCGTTCTGCTCCCAGCTCAAATTCTGCCGTGCAGTCCACACCTTCCTTACTCATGACCTTAACTCCTTGAATTTCACAGCTGGCTCTGGGTGTCGGCAGTCCGCCCAGCTGCTCGGGGCATACCGGGATAGCCTCTCCCCTGTTAACCAGGTCAATTATCTGCTGTTCCTCCTTGCTATCTCCATCATATCTACACGGGGCTCCTGCCAGGCATGCACTTACAAGAAACATCTCTCTACTCCTCCTTGACTTTGATCCTTACGAAGATTATCCCTTCATAAACTCTACAAAACATGTTTACGAAAAAGCTGATTAGTGATTGTCAGATACCAATCACTAATCAGCTCATTTCTTTATTTTGTCCTAACCCCGATCTGAGGTACTTTATTCTCCTATCAAGAGAATCTGCTTACTTGGAAAGTCTTACGGACAGATCAAACATATACTGATCGATATCCTTAGTCATTGCCAGACCCTCTTCAATATCAAAATCCACGAATTGGCCACCTTTATAACCGACAATTCTCTTTGTCTTGCCCTCTACCAGCAAATCTACCGCTCTTGCGCCCATCATTGATGCATAAACACGGTCTCTTGTCGTAGGGCTGCCTCCCCGTTGTGCATGACCGATGATAGTAGCTCTTGTCTCCATACCGGTTGCAGCCTCAATTCTCTTCGCCATACCGTTAGAATCGCCGACACCTTCGGCATTCACTATAATATAATGCTTCTTACCCTTTTTACGCTTCTCGATGATACTGTTGATGATTCTCTGCTCATCATATTCATAGCGTTCTGGTATAAGAATATCCTCTGCTCCATTTGCAATACCACACCATAAAGCTATATAACCTGCATGTCTTCCCATTACCTCGATTACACTGCATCTCTCATGAGAGGTTGAAGTATCTCTTACTTTATCAATGGTCTCCATCGCTGTATTTACTGCGGTGTCAAAGCCAATGGTATAGTCCGTACATGCAATATCCAAATCTATTGTTCCGGGAATTCCTACAGCATTGATACCTCTTCTCGCCAGCTGCTGGGCTCCCTTGAAAGATCCGTCACCGCCGATGACCACCAGCCCGTCAATCTTATGCTTTCTGCAAATATCTGCAGCTTTGTCCTGTATCTCAGGTTTCAACATCTCTATGCAACGTGCGGTATATAGGATGGTACCGCCTCTCTGTATGATATCGGAAACACTCCTCGCATCCATATCTACAATATCTTCTTCCAGTAAGCCTAAGTAACCTCTTTTGATACCCTTTACCTTACAGCCTGCCGCTAAGGCAGATCTAACTACTGCTCTGATAGCAGCATTCATCCCCGGCGCATCCCCACCGCTGGTTAACACGCCTATCGTATTAACTTTTTCCATTGTTATAACCTCCGCTCAATCAACAACTAAAGACTACAGTATTCTAATCCATTTTCCCAAGTTTTTCAATACTCTTTTCTGTAATTCGTATATTTTCTTCTGAATAAATTGTCATCAGCCGTTGAATCAGAACCTTATCCGCTTTTACATTTCTGCTTTTTGGAAGCTTTTTCATGCATTTTTCCGCTTCACAATAGATTACCACCGTATCATTACCGTCGTATTGATCCAGCAGAGTGTACAGATTTTGTTCGTCTCTTTGAAAGTCCGAGAGGTTATTATACTTAATCCAGACCTCCTGTGGTATGCTGTCAAAGGGTATGATGTCCTGGCAAATCAACTTCGCTGCCTTTTCTTCCTCCACGGTTACCTTACCGCGGACAAATATTTTTCTGTCGGACTCTATCAGAGATTTATATTTCTCATAATCCTTCGGGAATATTATAACCTCTACATTACCGAATAAATCCTCAAGTGTAATAAATGCCATCATACTGTTACTGCGTGTCGTCTTCACGGTCTTCGAGGTAACCATACCGCCGATGACCTCCATATTACCATCAGTTACCTTTGGTCTGTCAATATCTTCATCAATCATAAAATCATTGGAGTTGGCGGTAACATTCTTCTTGATGCGAAACTCATATTCCTCCAGCGGATGCCCGCTCACATAGATACCGAGTACCTCCTTCTCAAAGGCCAGCAGCTGTTCCTTACTGTATTCCGCTACCTCCGGCATCGTCAGCTCATAATCCATCTTTTCCTCTACCCCTGCTAAGTCAAATAAGGTCATCTGACCGGTCAGCGATTTTTTCTTGTCCGCAGCGATATCATCCAGAATCTGTATATAATTCATCATCAGCTGTCTGCGGTTTTGATGAAGTTTCGAAAATACTCCAGCCTTAATAAAGCTTTCTATTGTTCTCTTATTCACTTCCTTACCCGACAATCTCGTTGCAAAATCCTTCAGATCAACAAACGGCCCATTCTGCTCACGTTCGGCGACAATTGCATCAATAACCGGTCTTCCCACTCCCTTGATTGCGGAAAGTGCATATCGGATGGCTCCTTCAGACACGGTAAAAACCGTATCCCCTTCGTTAATATCGGGGGGAAGAATTTCAATTCCCATCTGTCTGCAGGTATAGATATATTCTGAAACCTTGCCTGGATTTTCTATGACGGAGGTCATAAGTGCCGCCATGAACTCTACAGGATAGTAGGCCTTTAGATAGGCTGTTTCATAGGAGATGACGGCATAAGCTGCGGCATGGGACTTATTAAAAGCATACTTTGCAAAATCCATCATTTCATCATAGATATGGTTGGCGACAGCCTCCGGAATACCGTTTTTGATACAGCCAGGAACGCCTTCCTCTTCATTGCCGTATACAAATGCCTTCCGTTCCTTAATCATCACGGATTCTTTTTTCTTGGACATGGCACGTCGCACCAGGTCACTTCGACCATAGCTATATCCGGCCAGATCACGAACAATCTGCATTACCTGCTCCTGATATACGATACAGCCATAGGTTGGGGACAAGATCGGCTCCAGCTGGGGGCATTCATAGGTGATATGCCCTGCTTCATTCTTCCCCTTGACATACTGCGGGATAAATTCCATCGGACCCGGACGATATAACGCAATTCCTGCTATAATATCCTCTAAGTTCCGGGGCTTTAACTCCTTCATGAAACTCTTCATTCCGGCGCTTTCCAACTGGAAGATTCCCTCGGTCTTAGCGGAGGATATCAGATCATATACCTTCTGATCATTATAATCTATCTTCTTAATGTCGAATTCCTCCCTGTCAGAGGAAGGTGATTTCTTATATGCTTTATTAACTAAGGCCTGTGCATTCTGTATCACAGTCAAGGTCCGAAGACCAAGAAAATCCATCTTGAGTAATCCCAGCTCTTCCAGAGTCGTCATTGTGAATTGTGTAGTAACAGAATCGTCTGAGGATCGGGAAAGTGGAACATATTCATCCAGACTCTCCTTACCGATCACGACCCCCGCTGCATGCATTGAGGTATGTCTTGGCAGACCCTCCAGTCGTTTTGACATATCTATCAGGTATTTCACCTCATTATTAGTCTCATAAAGCTGCTTTAACTCTTTATTGGCACCCAGTGCTTTTTCAATCGTTATTCCTATCTCAGTGGGAATCATCTTGGCAACTGTATCCACTTGGGCATAAGGTAAATCCAGAGCCCGTCCCACATCACGGATTACCGCTCTTGCTGCCATTGTACCGAAGGTTACGATCTGGACCACCTTGT
Organism: Bacillota bacterium; assembly: GCA_023415635.1. Taxonomy (GTDB): domain Bacteria; phylum Bacillota; class Clostridia; order Lachnospirales; family Lachnospiraceae; genus Mobilitalea. The sequence continues at coordinate 308,102 of JAEZJV010000040.1, forward strand.
CCTTGCCGTATTTATCGGTTACATAATCGATTACCTCCTGCCTGCGCTCGTAACAGAAATCGATATCGATATCGGGCATGGTAAGTCGCTCCGGATTTAGGAAGCGCTCAAACAGCAGATTGTATTTAATCGGGTCGATATCCGTAATATGTAAGGAATAAGAAACAATCGAACCCGCAGCACTGCCACGACCAGGTCCGACAATGATGTTGTTGTCTCTGGCATATTTGATGAAATCCCATACTATGAGAAAATAATCCACAAAGCCCATATTACGGATGGTATCCAGCTCATAATCCAAACGTTCCTTCAGCTCCTGAGACACCGGCTGATACCGCTCCATCAGTCCTTCCTCACAGAGCTTTTTCAGATAATCAAAAGCTGTATAAGGCACCGGTACAGGATAAACAGGTAATTTGTATTCACCAAAGGTAATGGTTACATTACAGCGTCTGGAGATATCATAAGTGTTCTGAAGAGCTTCCTTGGCATAGGGAAATATTTCAAGCATCTCCTCGGGAGACTTCAGATAATACTGACCTCCTTCATAACGCATGCGGTTCTCATCAGATACCTTCCTTTGGGTCTGGATACAGAGCAGTATATCATGAGGATCAGCATCCTCCGCATAGGTATAGTGAACGTCATTCGTCGCCACTAATTGGATCCCTGTATCCTGGGATAGGCGCAGTAATGCCTGATTCACTGATTTCTGCTCCTGCATTCCATGATCCTGCAGCTCCAGAAAAAAATTATTTTTTCCGAAGATTCCCTGTAATTTCAGCGCCGCCTCCTTAGCCTCAGCATAAAACCCCCTCCGGATATCTGTTGCAACCTCTCCGGCAAGACATGCACTTAAAGCAATGATTCCCTCACTGAATTGCTGTAATACCTCATAATCAATTCTTGGTCTATAATAAAAGCCCTCCAGAAACCCTCTGGAGACTAGCTTCATCAAGTTCTGGTATCCGGTATTGTTCTCTGCTAACAGCACCAGATGGTGATACCTCTCCTCGGAAGCACCTGCTTCACGATCAAATCTGGAATTCGGAGCAACATAAACCTCACACCCGATGATTGGCTTAATTCCTTCCGCCAAACAGGCTTTGTAGAATTCGATGACACCGTACATAACCCCATGGTCGGTAATCGCCAGACTATCCATCCCCAGCTCCCTGGTACGCGCAACCATTTCCTTAATCTTTCCGGAACCATCCAGCAGACTGTATTCTGTATGCACATGTAAATGCGTATAATTCATGTACATCCTCCCTTCCTTTCAAGTATAAAAGAGCTTAAGTCACTTCTATGTCATACCCGAAGGTACTTCTTATTTATACCTTATCTTTATTTCAGAGTATTTCTACCTTTATTCAAATTATACTTGGCCTTCAGAAGACTCCGGCAACCAATCACTCCGATTGACAGGAATTTGTCTGAACGATTATTTATTGACTATTTTATTTCCTGCTTTTAATGGTTAGCTTAATGGTTCTCTCGTATTATTTTATATCATATTCCACCCGCAATAGCTTGTCAATAAGCCGTATAGACGACTATTCCTACAACTTCCCTAATCATGTCCTCCTCTTTTCTTATAGTGTTTATTTAATTAACACCATATAATCCAGAGTATAGATCAGGCTGTTGCTTCAGTGAATATAAAAACATTGCGGGAGTAGTACTATTCCTTGTGAGTTTTACCACTCAGCCATGTACCTGTCAGCAGTTCCCTTCATAACAGGGAGTACTGCTACGTGCGTTGTAGTAAAAATCTCGAAAGGTATCGTATTGCTTCCGCAATGTATTCGTTCCTTATATGCAGCAACCGCTATTCCCGCCTACCAATTTCGTGCCGGCCGGTCCGGGTCAATGATCTCCTCAATATTAAATAAATCCTTCAGTCGCTCAGGAAATTGTAACATTGCTTGACCATCAATCGGCCTGCGGCCCATTCGGATATAATCCTTTCTGATCTGCATCCACGGCTTGGAGTTTACATTCAAAAACATATCAAAGCCCTGCTGTTTTAAATAATGATATTTGTCACTGGAATATGGTCCAACCGAATGTTCTATATCTGCTCCGAAGGGAAATACATAGATATCCGTCTTACCGATTAGCGGTTCCACTTCCTCCAGCCATCTCTTTGTATCCCTCTTCAAAAGCTCCAGGGACTCCTTCTGAAAATTCTTATGTCCCCAGCTATGGGAACCGAACTCCCAGCCTTCAGCCTTTAAAGCATCGGCAACCTTCTTTGAAGCTTTTCTGTCCTCCTCGTAGGTGGGTGATGACTGATCATTGGTCCGATAACCAAGAATCCCTTCGTAACCGGTTAGGGCAATCAATCCCTTTGCACCCTGATAGGAAAAGTCCGGATGTGCCTCAACAAACTCATCGAGAATCGGAACAATATCATAAGCACCTGTTATAATGGAACCATCCTCGGCTATCATCTCACAGGATGATTTTCCATTCTCATCTATTATGATCCTTTTTGCAAAGCCGTCCCCTTCCATATATTCATAATAGCTCACGTCATCGATGGAGAGCACGAAGGGTTTCTTCCCGTTTCTTAGATAAATCTTAGCTTCTGTATAGCTTTCTCTATCATCCTCTTCTATTTTATTAACCAGATCAGACATATTAACCAATACATATCCGTCTTCATAGAGCTTCTTAATGATTTCATTGAATTCCTTAATCGTCGCCATGTACATATTATAGCCCTTGGCTCTACTGTCTCCGTCAAAAGCTTTTTGGGGATCTGCTACCAAGGAATGGAAAAAGATATGATTAATCTGGGTGATTGAATCATAAGTACCTCCATATAATACAAGCTCAGTTTTTTCCTTCTCCAATCGTCCAATAGCTTCTGTCAGAACCGGATATACGGAATAATTTCCTTCCGAACCTGTATATCCCTGTAATAGCTTTATAGCGTCCTCATATTGATAACCCAGCGCCAAACGGTCTGCTCTGATAATTAAATCTTCCCTGTCCTTGATTTCCCGATTTAGCATTTCCTGCAGTCGCAGGGCTTCCTGCTCCTCCGGAGTAAGCTTTTCCTTTCCCGCCATGTCCTCCGAGTCGTCCGCTCCCTTACCATCCTGATGATATTCTGCATTTGCATTCGGTAAGTCTTCGTCTGCCTTCATAGAAACATACCAACGATATGCTCCAAACAAAGCCAGCAGAATCACAACCTCTATAGTAAATGCTGCAAATAAACGCGTTGATTTTCTTTGCTCCCGCTTTTCCGGTTTTTGATTATGCTTCGTCATCATGTACCTCTCTTTTAAATCGGAAATGTTTACCTCTTTCTTACATGCCTAAACTGTCTGATAGCTTACTTTTCATTATACCATACCCAACTCTATTATTCCTTACAATAATATTAATTTACATGGTAATTATTGTTAACAAATTTTTCAATTTTATGTACTTCTACACATAATATTGTAAAAAATTAAGTATTATGACTAAAGTGGTAAAGTCCCATTTAACTTCAAGTTGTGTATAAGGATCACCGGTGTTACAATAAATCGGAAAGGAAACAAACCGATGAATATAATATTCTTATCTGAAGCAGCCAATCCGGCATTTATAGAGCATATGAAAACCAGAGGAGCTGTCATTCTTATACCAAGGGATAATCGCTTCGATTCAAGAATAGGCAGTCATGCAGATCTTGTATTGTCAATTACTGAAGATACCTTAATTATTGATGAATGTGCTTCTAAGAGGATCTTCAGTCAATTAGAGTCCCTGAAAGTCCCTTATGTCGTAGGCAACTCAAAACTATCTTTGACTTATCCCGGGGATATCGCCTATAACGCCGTAGTAACAGCAGACTCCCTGATTCATAAGCTTGATTATACTAATCCTCTTCTTCTACGACACTGCTTTAATAAGGGTAAAAAGCTCATTCCTGTCCGACAAGGTTATACGAAATGCTCAACCGTAGTAGTTAGTAATGAAAGCATAATCACCAGTGACCGTGGTATCTATGAAGCAGCGAAAGATTACATGAAGGTACTTCTGATACAGCCGGGGCATGTGCTGCTGGAAGGCTATGATATCGGATTTCTTGGAGGTGCCTGTGGAAGCTTTGGAGATGTGGTGATCTTCCATGGGGATTTGAGTCAGCATCCTGATTTTAGGAGAATTCAAGACTTTATCGAGGCAGAGCAGAAAAAATTAATCTATTTTAAAGAATTCCCTTTGACGGATATCGGTTCCGTACTCGTCTTGAACCATCGGGAAAGCATAGCCCAGGATGACTCAAGCTGCAGGAAGCATGTGAATATCCCCATCTTCGTATCCCATGAAGGCTGTCCGAATGATTGCGTCTTCTGCAACCAACGAAAAATTACTGCAAAGGCGGCAGCAATGACGACCCAGGAGGTTTCCGAACAGGTGACTGCCTATACTTCAACCTTGGATGGAAACATGCAGATAGAGCTAGCCTTCTTTGGCGGAAGCTTTACCGGTATAGAGACAAGCCTTCAGGAGCGTTATCTTCGTCTGGCCTATGAGTATAAAAAATCGGGTAAAATAAACGCCATACGTCTTTCAACCAGGCCGGATTACATTTCCCGGGAAATCCTTGACAGACTGAGGCGGTTCGAGGTTGATATCATTGAGCTAGGAGTCCAATCTCTGATCGAGGAGGTCCTCCAGGCTTCGAACAGAGGACATCTGGTTGCAGAGGTCTATCAGGCTGCAGATCTGATTAAAGCCTATGGCTTTCAGCTGGGAATTCAGTTAATGGCAGGACTGCCAGAAGATACAAAGGAACGCTCTGTGCTTTCATCAAAGCTTACGGCATTATTAAAACCTGATTTTGTTCGCATCTACCCTACTCTTGTGATAAGAGAGACCGAATTGCTGAAGCTCTGCCATCGGGGAGAGTATCACCCGTTAACCCTGGAAGAGGCAGTAGACTGGGTAAAGGATATGTATCAAGTTTTCTTACAAAGCCAAATACCCGTAATCCGGATGGGACTTCAGCCGACTGACCTGATTGCCGAAGGCAGGGAGGTAATATACGGTCCCTTTCATCCTGCCTTTCGACAGCTGGTAGAAAGTGCTTACTTTCTGGAACATATGAGGGCATTGTTAGGAACTCCCGGTTCTACCTCTGACCCAGGACAGGATCTCATAATTCTATGCAATCCCAAGGATTTATCTCAGGTGATCGGGCATAAGCGCAGAAATATACTTGAGCTTAAGAGGAATTATCCCAAGCTGAAGATAGTCCCTGATAAGCGTATCAGGCCTATGACAATTGAATACCGTGTTAATGCTGTACATGACACTCTGAAATAAGAAGCCATATGGTTCAAATACCGCAGACATAGCTGCCAGGCCATCGAAATCCCAGCGTACTTTATATTTTAATATAAGGGACTCAGCATATGCTGAGTCCCTTATAATTTCGCCTTCTATACCGAAGGATTATTTACTGCTTAAATACTTCTCTATATTTTCAATTGCCGCTTTTTCATCGAGACCATCTGCCGTTACTGTTACAGTCTCTCCGGCAGAAATGCCCATGCTCATCATTCCCATGATGCTCTTCGCGTTAACGCGCTTATCTTCACTGGCAACATAAATACTGCATTCGTATTGGCTTGCTACCTGGACAAGTAATGCGACCGGTCTTGCTTCCAATCCTGTTGGGATGTTAATTACTATTTCCTTCGTTATCATGAATATTTTCCTCCTTATGCTCACGCAATTGATCTGCTATCATACTTAATTTACGTAATCTATGGTTAACACCGGATTTACCGATGGGCGGCATAAGCATCGCCCCAAGCTCCTTCAGAGAAGCCTCCGGATAATCAATCCGTAATCGTGCAATATCCACTAAGCTATCCGGCAAATCTCCAAGACCGACCTTATCCCTGATATACAGGATATCCTCTGTCTGTTTGGTCGCGGCTGTTACTGTCTTGCTGATATTAGCAGCTTCACAATTCACCTGTCGGTTGATAGAATTACGCATTTCCTTCAGAATCCTAACGTTCTCCAGATCCATCAAAGCTACATGAGCTTCCATGACATTTAAAAAATCCACAATCTGTGAGCCCTCTTTAATATAAACCACAAAATTTTTTTTACGCATGACAATCTTCGCATCAATTGAAAAGGTCTGTATGATATCCCTTAACTGCTCCGCCTTTTGCAGATCAGTCAGGACAACCTCCAAATGATATGACTTCTGCGGATCACTCATGGAACCTGAGGAAAGAAATGCTCCCCGGATAAAGGCTCTCTTACAGCAGGCATTCTGAACTATCAAATGATTTGCCAATCCCAGTCTGCTGCTATGCTCTGAACCTTCCAGTGAGGATAGCTTTGTTCCCTGCAGGATATTCTCCACTGCCTCCATGTCCTTGATAATCATGGTATAAATACTATTTTTGCTTTGGCCTATATTTGTTTTTACTGAAACATCATTATTTATATTAAAGGTTTTTCGAATTAATGTAAAGTACTTTCTTGCAACAATCAGATTTTCCGTCTGTAACCTTAAGTATTTTCTTGTCCCGTACTGTATTAAGAGCCCTTCATATGAAAGAATTGCCGACAGTTCTGCAAGCCTGCAATGTCTGGCACTACTCAGCTGCAGAGAAAGCTCTTCCTTCACATCCGACGAAAAAGACATACGAACCTCCCCTTATTTATGTGTCTTATTTATGTGTCCTTATCAATATCCCTATGCTCCAGATTTAAGCCATATTCCGTTCTTCCCAATCTCTCACATAATTCCTTAACCAAGGTCACAGAGCGATGCTTTCCACCGGTACAGCCGATACTGATTACCAGCTGGTTCTTACCTTCCTCTATATAATGAGGAATTAAGAACACCAGCATGTCTTCAAGTTTATCCAGAAATTGTCCTGCTGCCTCCGTAGCCATGACATATTCCCTGACTGCTTGATCATTTCCGGTCTTTGTCTTCAGTTCCGGCACATAGAATGGATTTGGCAAAAATCTGACATCAAATACTAAATCAGAATCTACAGGGATGCCGTATTTAAACCCAAAGGATAGAACTGTGATAAAAAAGTTACTGAATTTCTGATCCTCTACATAAATCTTATATATCTGAGCTTTCAGCTCACGGATCAGCAGATGACTGGTATCGATAATAACATCTGCTTTTTTACGCAAAAAAGCCAGACGCTCCTGCTCCAGGGCAATACCCTTTTCTACTCTGCCGGCTCCTGACAGTGGGTGAATTCTCCTGGTCTCCTTATATCGCTTGATCAGAACCTCTGTGGTGCAATCTAAAAATAAGATTTCACAGGTGAAACCACTTTGCTTCATATCCGTCAGTACATAGTCGAGTTCCCTTAATGCTTGTCCGCTTCGGATATCGAGACCCAGAGCAATATTACTCTGGTTCCCCTGCAGGATTAGTTTGATAAATTTCTTTACCAGTTGAATCGGCAGATTGTCTACACAAAAATAACCTGCATCCTCAAGCATTTTTAAAACTGAGCTTTTTCCGGCTCCGGACATTCCGGTTACGATTACGAATCTCATATGCTTCTCCTAATTGTTTTACCCTTTGAAAAACGAGCACGACAGTGGCCGATTTCCATGGATTAATCCGCTTTCCGCGGAAAATCGCCGAGGAATTTGACTTCCGGTTCGAGACGAACTCCGAATTTATCCTCAACGATCCGTGTCACATCCTCTATGAGTTTTGCAAAATCCTCTGCCGTAGCATGGTCCAGGTTGATCAGGAAGCCGCAATGCTTTTCCGATACAGCAGCACCACCAACTCTATATCCCCGTAATCCCGCCTCACTGATCAGTTTACCGGCAAAATATCCGGGCGGTCTCTTAAAGGTACTTCCTGCACTGAATTTATCCAGCGGTTGTTTTTCTCTTCTCTGGGCATTCAATTCATTCATTCTTTGCCTGATTGCAGCTGTATCCCCCTCTGAAAGCCGCAGATCCGCCTCCAGCAGGATTAAATTTTTCTTCTGAAGGACACTGGTACGATAGCCAAGCTCCAGTTCCTCCCTGTTCAGCTCGATCACATTTCCCTCTTCATCCAGAGCTCTGGCTCCGGTCAGACAGTGTTTCATCTCGCCGTCGTAAGCACCTGCATTCATTGTCACTGCACCACCCAGTGAACCGGGAATTCCAGAAGCAAATTCCAGCCCTGTCAGGCTATGTTCTGCTGCAGTATTGGCTAACCGCGCTAACAGAATTCCCGCCTGCGCCGTCATTCTGCAGCCGTCCTTGACCCAGACCTTGGAGAATTCCTCTCCCAGCTGTAGAATCAGACCGTGATATCCCTGATCCGAAACAAGAAGATTGCTTCCATTCCCCATAATATAGTAGGGTATATTTTCCTGTCTGCATAATGAAACCAGTTGCTTAATCTCATCGGTAGCCGTAGGGGTTACGAAATAATCCGCCTTTCCCCCGATATGAAGCGAGGTATGTGCCTCCATCGTTTCCTTTAGCCTGACCTGCTCCTTAGGTACTATTCGGATAAGTTTTTGATAAAATAAGTCTTCCAATTTATTCTCCTAAACCTCTGATATGCTATAATTTATGCAATAATCAGCTTTGCTGCTCCATAGATCCCTGCATCATTGCCCAGTGTAGCAAGCTTGAATTCCTTGTCCTTTAATGAATCGATCACATAATTATTATAATATTTCTTAATCGTCTCCGTAAGTATTTCACCTGCCTTGGACACACCCCCTCCGATAACAAATACCTCGGGATCAACCACCTGTGCAATATGAGCCAATGCAAGCCCAAGATAACGGCAAGCCTTCTCAACCACTTCCTGTGCCAACCGGTCTCCGTTCTTAGCATGATCAAATACCATCTTTGCACTTATCTCTTCCTTATTGCGAAGAGAAGAGGGCTCTGTAGATTCCTTCAGGGCTTTTTTAGCCAGCTTAACTATGCCGGAAGCTGAGGCGTACTGCTCAAGACATCCCTTCTTCTTACAACCACAGGTATCCGTCTCTTCTTCGTTGACAAGAATATGCCCTATTTCGCCGGCTGCACCGTTTTTACCGGAAAGTATATGCCCATTTATGATAATACCGCCACCGACGCCGGTTCCAAGTGTGGTAAGCACCAAATTCTTATAGCCTTTTCCGCCGCCCATCCAGCATTCTCCCATGGCAGCCACATTGGCATCATTACCGGCCTTTACCTTAAGTCCTGTCAAGTCAGACAACTCTTTCTCAATATTGAAGTCAGCCAGTCCGAGATTTGCAAGCATATGAACCTGTCCGTCCTCTGTGACAGGTCCGGGTATCCCCACTCCCACTCCGATGACATCTTCCTCAGACAGCTTCAGTTCCTCCATCTTGTCCCGGGTGAATATCGCCAAATCACGCAGAATGTCCCTCCCGTCTTCTGTCCTCTGTGTAGCAAATTCCCACTTATCGATCAGCTTCCCTTCCGTATTGAATAATCCCGCCTTTACAGCAGTTCCGCCGATATCGAATCCAAAACATACCTTTTCCATCTATATCCTCCATCTGCCGCAATCGCGGCTTTTTCTTTATTATTCTGTCTTCTTTAAGCTGTTGGTAACGCGGTTATATAGCTCCTGTGCAGCATTATAACCCATCTTCTTCTGACGGTAATTAACAGCTGCTGATTCACAAATGATTGCAAGATTTCTACCGGGACGAATCGGGATAGAATGGCAAGGAACCTTATTGCCCAAAAATTCTATATAGGATTCCTCAAGTCCCAGGCGGTCATACTGTTGTTCCTTGTTCCACTCTTCGAGCTTAATCACCAGATCGATGGACTGTGTATTTTTTACGCTCTCAACACCGAACAGGGTCTTCACATCTATAATACCGATACCACGCAGCTCAATAAAATGTCTGGTAATATCCGGTGACATTCCGATCAGGGTCTCATCACTGACCTTCTTGATTTCTACCACATCGTCAGACACAAGTCGGTGCCCACGCTTGATGAGTTCAAGAGCTGCTTCGCTTTTACCGATGCCGCTTTCTCCCATAATCAGGATCCCTTCCCCGTAGACATCCACCAACCCCCCATGGATGGTAATTCTGGGTGCCAACTCCACATTCAGCCAACGGATGACTTCCGCCATGAAGGCAGAGGTTGTCTTTAAGGTACGTAGGATTGGGACGCCCTTCTCCGTAGCCAGATGAATGAATTTATCACTAACCTCCATATTTCTGCTGAATACGATACAGGGTACATGATAATCCATAAGCCTACTAAGGAGCTGAACCCTCTTCTCCTTGTCCATCTGTTGCATATATGCCATTTCCACATGTCCGATTACCTGGACACGTTCCGAATCAAAATGGTCAAAAAAACCAGCTAATTGAAGTGCCGGTCTGTTCACATCAGGTTGGGAAATCTTAATGCTTTTAATATCAATGTCCGGAGTACAATTCTCCAAATTCATTTTCTCTATCAGTCGAAACAGCTCTACTGTATACATCCGTACCTCCATCTGCACATTTGCATGCACTTATTATCATATCTGCTACATTCTAACATATTCCTTCCATAACTGTAAATGCTTATTGAGGCTTCTGTTTATGAAAAAATTCATATACCTGTTCTGCTGCCTGACGGTTCATCGCAGGTACCCTCATGATTTCCTCCACCTCCGCTGTCTGAATTGCCTCTAGGGACTGGAAGTATTTCATTAATGCTCTTCGTCTCGCCGGACCGACTCCGTTGATGTCGTCCAAAATAGAATGAACCTGAGCCTTAGAGCGTAGCACCCTATGATATTCAATCGCGAACCGATGGGTCTCATCCTGGATTCGGGTGATCAGGCGAAACAGCTCACTGCTCTTGTCGATGGGTAGTTCCTTATTGTTATAATATAATCCCCTGGTTCTGTGATTGTCATCCTTTACCATACCACAGACTGCAATTTCCAGCTTTAATTCCTCCAGCACCCTTAGGGCAATCCCTACCTGTCCTTTACCTCCGTCCATCAGGATTAAATCAGGATATTTGGTGAAGCTGCCCAGGGAATCATCCAGCTGCTTTTCCCGATTCTGCTCCTGTTCCCGTATACCATGCGTAAATCTTCTGGTCAGTACCTCATACATGGAAGCATAGTCATCCGGGCCGTGGATGGATTTAATTTTAAACTTGCGGTAATCTGCCTTTTTGGGTTTTCCCTTTTCATAGACTACCATAGAACCTACGGATTCAAACCCTGCCGTATTAGAGATATCAAAGGATTCGATACGTTCCACCAAAGGAAGTCCCAGATATTGAGCAAGCTCCTTTAGTGCTCCGACGGTCCTGGCCTCCTCCCGTTTAATCTTCTCCAGGTCCTGGTTCAGAACCAATTCCGCGTTCTTTCTTGCCAGCTCCACGAGTTTTTCCTTTTCACCCTTCTGCGGAACCTTAAGATATGTCTTCTGTCCTCTCTTGGAGCTGAGCCATTCGCTCAGCAGCTCCTCCTCCTCCGTCCTGGAGCCTAAAAAGATTTCCTTCGGAATGTACGGGGTTCCTGCATAAAACTGTTTCAGGAAGCTCGCCATGATGCTTTCATCCGTCTCATCCTGCACTCCGGACAGATGAAAATGATCTCTCCCAATCAGCTTACCGTTACGGATAAAGAAGGTCTGTACAACTGCTTCCTCCTTGTCTCTGGCAAAGGCAATAATATCACGATCCACTTGATCCGTATTCGTAATCTTCTGCTTACTGGCAATCTGTTTCACACTATTCAATAAGTCACGATATTCTGCTGCCTTTTCGAATTCCAGGGCCTCAGAGGCCTCGGACATCTTCTTTCCCAGCAACTTACCTACCCTGCTATAGTTTCCGTTCAGAAACTCAATTACCTCATCAATATTCCCTTTATATTCCTCTTCGGAGATATATCCCTGACAGGGTGCATCACATTGCCCCATATGATAATATAGACAAGGACGTTCCTTACCGATATCCTTAGGAAGCTTTCGGTTGCAGGTTCTAATCTTATAAATTCTTCTAAGGAGTGCCAGGGTATCCTTCACTGCATTGACACTTGTGTAAGGTCCAAAGTATCTGGCCTTATCCTTCCTCTGCTCACGAACAATCGAAACCTTCGGAAATGCCTCGTTGGTTGTCACCCTGATATAAGGATAGGTCTTGCTATCCTTCAGCATCGTATTGTATTTCGGCATATGCTCCTTAATCAGGTTACACTCCAGAACCAGTGCTTCAAGTTCTGAATCTGTGATGATATATTCAAAATGGTCTATTCGCTCGACCATCTGTCTGATTTTCTCTGTATGATTACGGCTGTTCTGGAAATACTGCCGAACTCTGTTCTTTAAAATAATTGCTTTGCCCACATAGATGATCTCATCCTTTACATCCCGCATGATATAGACACCGGGTTTCGCAGGGAGCTTTTTTAGTTCTTCTTCTATATCAAACATACCTCAGTTCCTTTCTGAGAATTGACCTTTCCCTTCATTATTACATCTTGAATATTATAGCACAGTTTTGAAACAGAAACAAACCTTAATAAGGTCGGGATATAGGCACAATGTCATTTAGTTAAAGCTTCATGAAAGAACTCCCTACAATTATTGAACCGGCCTCCAATCGTTAAACTTTTTTGATAGGTACCCCCTTTACTGGACAAAACCAGCAAAGGGGGTACCTATCACTTTTGGGGGTCGGTTCGTTTTATATTTGTAGGGAGTTCTTTTTCATTCCTATCATAATCTGACAGCAAAGTCGTGTGATCTATTCCAACTTTTATATTAAAGAGTGTTACGACCTACTCAGTTATAATTTATTATTAACATAAACTTATGGTTGCATAAAAGCACTTATAAATTAATCAATGTTTTTTTAAGAGGCTTAAGTAGTTATTTCTTCGTTAACCGGAGATGTATTTTCCGCTATCGCCATGTCCTTTTTGACCCGTGGAAAACGAATGGCAGTTTTGAACATGTCTCCGTCAATCTCTATGGAGAATTCTCCTCCGCTGACCTTAGTGAAGCTTTCTGCAATCGATAAACCGAGACCGGTACCTTCGGTACTTCTGGATTGGTCTCCCCTGAAAAAGCGTTGCAGGATCTCCTGTTCGGTAAAATTCATCTCATAACCTGCAATGTTCTTGATCCAGACAACGACCTGCTCCTCCGTAAGTGACATCTCAATGATGATCCGGGTACCGTGAAGGGCGTATTTGATTGCATTGTCAATCACATTCTGGAACACACGGTAAAGCTTCCTTCCATCAGCATAGATTATTACCGGAAGCTCAGGCAGAATCAGCTTTATCGGAAGCTGGGAGCTAATAATCACATCCTCCATATCCGCTAATGTCTGTCTGATGAGCTTTGTCAAATCCAAATTTTCGAATACAACTACTGCTTCACCACTGGAGCTTTTCGCAAGCTCGAACAGATCATTCACAATATGCTTCAAGCGTTCGGATTTTTCCTGAAGAATTCTTACATAGTCTCTGGAGGTTTCTGACAAATCCTCCTCCTTCGAGAGTAGGTCGATAAAGCTGATGATGGAGGTAAGCGGTGTTTTTAAGTCATGGGATACATTGGTGACCAGAGCCACCTTCATCCTCTCCGCTTTTATCTGCTCCTCCATCCGTTCCTTGATCTCCTCATTGATATTTTGAAGAAGCCATTTATTTCCCTTGAAGTACCAGATCATAGCAAACAGTTCAAGTGCCAAGGGAAAGGAGAACCACCAAATTCGATACGGCATGATAATAACAAGAATAGCTGCATTGATCAAGGTTATAATCAAAAATATAAGCTGACGGTAATAAAGCTTCTTCGTAAAGGATACCTGGCCGAAAGCATCATGGTTGAAGATATAACGCGACAGCTCAATCAGCACCTTAACGATACGGTATCCCAGCCGGTATAGAATACTATCCTTCAGAAAACATTTTGCTCTGCATTTTCTCAGGAGTGCAAGCAGTAGCGATAATAACAAAATATCTGCTATTGCAGCAATTCCTCCGGCAAAAACAGCCAGAGAAAGATTGTCTGATGATATTATCTCATATCGATATAAGCCATATGGAATCAGGTTCACCCATAGAGACACCTCATTTCTTAAGCAATATAGGAAAAGTTCCATCGCCGCCCACAACCCCAGAAGCAACGGGAAAAGTATGAGCTCCGTATATGCTTTATCAAGCCGTTTCAATCCTGAAGAATCTAATTCCTCCTTCCGGACAATCATAAATAAACCGATTAATATCAAAATCTCTGCAATGGCAAAAATCAGAAGAACAATCACCTTCGGCATCAGCTCCTCACGATACATCTCCCACTGCTGTTGCTTTTCTGTAAGAAAATCCTTCGGAAAGGTTATGTAAATCACGTAATTATCTGACAGCATATTATATACATCCAGCTTATCATATGAATTTATTCCGGCTTTCCATTCACCGTTCTCAAGATAGAAGAAGGCCTCGTCACCGCTGGCGTAGAACTCCCGGTCATTATGCCCCGTATTAGAGTAAAACCGTGTCCCTCCGCCAACATAATAATTATAAGGCGTATTCTTCAGCTCCCTCCACGTATAAGGAATATCCGAAACATCATTGAGTGCATCCCTGACATAGGAAGTATAAAATTCCCTGCTTTTATGATAGCTGGTAAATAAGCTTTCCAAATGGTTGTTATATCCGAGCAATTGCACAAGCAGGAATATAATACCACCCAACAACATAGCAGCCAGTAATAACAAGGCAGTCTTTACGCTGCTGCCTCTAGAGCTTTTCGATTTTATAACCAATTCCCCACACCACCTTTAAGTATTTTGGTTCTCTCGGGTTATACTCAATTTTTTCGCGAATACGTCTGATATGTACCATTACTGTATTCTCAACAGTATAGGCAGGCTCATTCCATACTCTCTCATAGATCTCCTCTGCCGAAAATACTCTGCCGGCATTCATCATCAGCAGCTCCATGATCTTGTATTCCGTCAGTGTCAGGCGAACCGGATCTCCGTCCACATAAAGCTGTTTTGATGACTTATTCAGGGTTATTCCGCCAATGACAATATCCTCAGCTCCGGCCAAAGATCCAGCCGATCCCAATTGCAGATAACGCCTCAGTTGACTTTTTACTCTTGCCAAAAGCTCCTGAGGATGATAAGGCTTTGTTATATAATCGTCAGCTCCCATGGTTAATCCCAATATCTTATCGCTGTCCTCCGATTTGGCAGACAAAAGAATAATCGGAATATTCCTCTTCTCCCTGATCTTCATCGTTGCTGATAGCCCATCCAGCTTCGGCATCATGATATCTAAAAGTATCAGGTGAATCTGATTCGAACACAGAAGCTCCATGGCTTCCAGGCCATTATATGCCTTTTTTACATCATAGCCCTCCCTCATCAATAGCTTTTCAATCCCTTTGACGATTTCCCTGTCATCATCCACGACTAGAATACTAACTTGATCCATGATTTCCTGCCCTTTCCCGAGTACCTATCCAGATTATAGAAAACATTACTTTCATTTTCATTCATAAAAATCTTACAAATATCTTAAAATTCCATATTTGTGGAAGAAGATCATGCTTATCCTGTAATTTCATTAGGAGCTCTTTCCGTAGTTCACAGATATTTTTAAATACAATTACTTATATTACATATTCTAACATATATTGCTTTTTAAATAAAATCCATTTTTATTTCCCGGTAGTCACAGACTTCAGATTGGTATATAATACTTAATAAAATTACATAGTGAGACTGTAGCCAAAGAGGATACAGTTTTGGAGAACGGGAGGAATGGAAATGAGGACAATCGGTCTCATAGGAGGTATGAGCTGGGAAAGTACCGTTACCTATTATAGAATCGTGAATGAAGTGGTAAAAAAAGAGCTGGGCGGCTTCCACTCCGCAAAATGTATCCTATACAGTGTTGATTTTCATGAGATTGAGGCCTTACAAGCGAATGGTGAATGGGAAAGAAGCGGAGACCTGCTCGCCGAAGCAGCGATCAGCCTCGAGAATGCCGGAGCTGATTTCATCGTGATCTGTACCAACACCATGCATAAAGTGGCAGCAATCATACAAAGGAAGATATCCATACCCATCCTTCATATTGCTGAGGCTACCTCGGAGGTTTTAAAGAAGAAATCAATTCATAAGGTTGCCCTGCTAGGAACGAAATACACCATGCAGCAGGACTTCTATAAAGATATTCTAATTAAAAACAAAATTGATGTCCTGATTCCCAAGGAAGAAGATATTGAATTAATTAACACCACCATATATCACGAGCTTTGCCTGGGGGTAATTTCCAATAATTCTAAAAGGGAGTTCCTAAGAATTATCGATGAACTTGCCCGGTGTGGTGCGGAGGGTGTTATTCTGGGCTGCACCGAAATCGGTCTGCTGATCGAACAGAAGGATACAAATATCCCGTTATTCGATACCACCTATATTCACGCATCGAAAGCAGCATGGTTTGCACTACAGGATTAAAATGAGAGCTGCTTCATAGGCATTATCCCATTGAGATGTAAAAAAGTCAGAGCCTTTATCGTATTGACTCCGATAAAATGCTCTGACCTTTTTACAGTCTGATAGAATTGTACAGTCCTTAACTTCTATTATGCCTGTTCAGGGCTGTTGGGTGCGTCTTCAGCCGGAGTTTCCGACTTAGGCTCATCAATAATGCCCTTGACTTCATTGTATATATTCATAAATTCTTCACCGGTAATTGTCTCTTTGCTGATTAGGAAATCTGCAATCTTATCAAGAACATCCCGATTACCTGTCAATAGCTCTTCTGCTCTGTCATAACAGCTCTTCAGGATCTGCATGACTTCCTTATCAATCTCACCCGCTGTTTCTTCTCCGCAGTTGAGAACCGCTCTGCCATCCAGATATCTGTTCTCTATAGATTCCAGTCCCATTAAGCCGAACTTCTCAGACATTCCATACTGGGTAACCATAGATCTGGCAAGCTGGGTAGCCTTCTCAATATCATTGGAGGCTCCTGTTGTGATGGAGTCAAAGACCAGCTTCTCAGCTGCACGTCCTCCATAAAGAGTAACGATACGGGTTAGAATTTCATCCTTACTCATCAGATACTTCTCTTCCTCAGGAACCTGCATAACATAACCCAAGGAACCCATGGTTCTTGGAACAATGGTGATCTTCTGAACCGGCTCCGCATGTTTTTCCAGCGCTGTGACAAGTGCATGACCAACCTCGTGATAAGCAACAATTCGTTTCTCTTCCTTGCTGAGGATACGATCCTTCTTCTCTTTGCCGGCAATAACAACTTCCACGGATTCAAATAAATCCTCCTGAGTTACTACGGTTCTGCCCTGCTTCACTGCAAGAATTGCAGCTTCATTGATCATATTGGCGAGATCAGAGCCTACTGCACCTGAGGTTGCTCTGGCGATTGCCTCTAAGTCAACAGAATCATGCATAAGAACATTTTTGGCATGAACCTTCAGAATATCTACTCTACCCTTTAAATCAGGTTTATCTACGATAATACGTCTATCAAAACGTCCCGGACGAAGGAGTGCCTTATCCAGAACCTCAGGCCGGTTGGTCGCTCCCAGAATAACAAGTCCCTTCGAGGAATCAAAACCGTCCATATTCGCAAGCAGCTGATTTAGTGTCTGTTCACGCTCATCATTGCCACCACCATAATGAGAATCACGGCTCTTACCGATGGCATCAATCTCATCGATGAAGATGATACAGGGCGCCGATTGCTGCGCCTGTTTG
Organism: Bacillota bacterium; assembly: GCA_023415635.1. Classification (GTDB taxonomy): domain Bacteria; phylum Bacillota; class Clostridia; order Lachnospirales; family Lachnospiraceae; genus Mobilitalea. Next base: position 325,859 of record JAEZJV010000040.1, read on the forward strand.
AATAAATCCCTTACCCTGGAGGCACCGACACCAACGAACATCTCTACAAAATCAGAACCGGATAAGGAGAAGAAGGGAACCTTCGCTTCTCCGGCTACTGCCTTGGCAAGCAGGGTCTTACCTGTTCCAGGAGGTCCTACCAGCAAAGCACCCTTTGGCAGCTTTGCACCAATCCGCGTATACTTTGCGGGATTATGCAAGAAATCCACAATTTCCGTCAGGGATTCCTTTGCTTCCTCCTGTCCTGCCACATCACGGAAGGTGACACCCGTCGATTTCTCCACATAAACCTTGGCATTACTCTTTCCGACACCCATCATACCACCGCTGTTTTTTGAGATGGATCGGAATAAAAACCACATAACAACATAAATCAAAATGAACGGTATTACATAAGAAAGAATTGTGCTGACAAGTGAGCCGCGGGTATCCACAATCTCCTGTCCGAAATCCACATCTGCTTTGTCTAAGCGTTCGACCAGGCCGAGATCTGCAAAGTAACCAGTATAATAAGTAGTTGCCAGTGGGCTGTTACCCTTATCCTTAGGCTTGATCTCTAAGGTACCGTTATTTTTAGCAGTAACCGATTCAACCTTTCCGTCATCAAGCATCTGAAGGAACTCACTGTAGGTTATCTCTTCCCTGTTACCTGCCTTAATTTGTGCCGCTAAGGTCCAAAACATGTACAGTATGATCAGAGACGAAACCAGTGTAATAATGATGACCATCCTGTTCGGACTATTATTATTGTTTTTATTTTTATTATCCATGAAATCCTCCTAGTCACAGAATACTTCTAGCCATAACGATCAAAATGTAAGATATTGACACTTGGTTGCCCGTTTTACAGGCATTCCCCGATTGAGGGTCACACCGCAACGTTATTCTATACAAAAGGAATATGCCTTTCCCGCGATGTGTTTACCCTTATGGAGTATTTTTATCTTATTGGACTTATAAGACAATCATTTTTATAAGATATAAGATGCTTAACAGTCCCAATTTATGGCTATAAGGGCTGTATACATCATTATAGCTATAGTCTTACCATAAATCAATTAAAATGTTCTTAAAATTCTGTGATTAAATTGTGTACAACCTAACCATAACCTTATTTTATGTAAAAAGCAAGCTTTTATTTCATTAGTAGAATCTATTTGATTTGACTTTCGTCTAAAACTATAGTATACTATATCAAAAATTGTTCATCATACCAGCAAAGGAGCCGGAAATGGTTTAAGGTCCACCATTAAGGATCGTCTGGCTATTTTCACCCATTTTTGCCTTAAACCTTGTTCAGTTAGGTTTGATGGCTTTTTTTATTGTTAAAAATACCAAACCATCATACTCAAGGGCAGCGTTCTTCAAGGACGGAGACAGCTCCCTGTAACCAAATAGGCACAAAGGAGGTAAATCCTCCTTAAAACTAAAGGAGGTAAATCCTCCTTAAAACTAAAGGAGGATTGTTAATATGGCTACGAAATATGTGTTTGTAACCGGTGGTGTTGTATCAGGTCTCGGCAAGGGTATTACAGCCGCTTCTCTCGGAAGGCTATTAAAGGCACGTGGTTACCATGTGACAATGCAGAAATTTGACCCATATATAAATATCGATCCAGGTACTATGAACCCCATCCAGCACGGTGAGGTTTTTGTAACGGATGACGGTGCTGAGACTGACTTGGATTTAGGACATTATGAAAGGTTTATAGATGAAAGCCTCAATAAGATGTCCAATGTGACCACAGGTAAGATATACTGGTCCGTATTGTCTAAGGAAAGACGAGGAGATTTCGGAGGAGGAACTGTCCAGGTAATCCCTCACATTACGAATGAAATTAAAAGCCGTTTCTATAGAAACGATCAAAGTTTCGATACTCATATTGCCATCATCGAGGTAGGTGGTACCGTCGGTGATATCGAAAGCCAGCCATTTCTTGAGGCAATCCGCCAATTCCGCCAGGATATCGGAGATCACAATGCAGCGTTAATTCATGTAACTCTTATTCCTTATCTGAAAGCCTCCGGTGAAATGAAGACCAAACCTACCCAGGCCAGCGTAAAGGAACTGCAGGGAATGGGTATTCGTCCGGATATCATTGTATGCAGAACTGAGCTTCCCTTAGAAAATGGTATCAAGGATAAGATCGCACTCTTCTGTAATGTTCCCAGTTCTAATGTACTACAGAATCTGGATGTGGAATATTTATATGAAGCACCTCTTGCTCTGGAGCAGGAACATCTTGCCGATGTTACCCTCAACTGTCTTGACCTGCCCTGTCCGAAGCCTGATCTTGCTGATTGGGAGGAGATGGTTAACTCCCTGAAGAACCCGAAGGAGGAGGTAACAGTTGCACTGGTCGGCAAGTATACACAGCTTCACGATGCATATCTCAGTGTTGCTGAATCTCTGAAGCATGGTGCTGTGGCAAATCATTCTTCTATCAATATCAAATGGATTCTTTCCGAGGATGTAACCAATGAAAATGTATCCGAACTGCTGGCGGATGTAAGTGGAATTATCGTACCTGGCGGCTTTGGTGATCGAGGTATTGAAGGCAAAATAAATGCCATCCGCTATGCCAGAGAGAACAACATCCCATTCCTGGGTCTGTGTCTCGGCATGCAGCTGGCACTAGTTGAATATGCTAGAAATGTAATCGGCTTTGAAGACGCACACAGTGCAGAGCTTGATCCCTCTACCACCCATCCGATTATTCATCTGATGCCGGAACAGGATGGAATAGAGGATATCGGTGGAACCTTAAGGCTCGGCTCCTATCCCTGCGTACTGGACGAAGGTACCAAGGCTTATCAGCTGTACGGCGAAAAGGTAATCCACGAAAGACACCGCCACCGTTATGAGGTGAATAATTATTACCGTAATGAATTTTTGAAGCATGAGATAAAACTTTCCGGCCTCTCACCGGACGGACGTATCGTCGAAATGATTGAGCTGACCAGTCATCCCTGGTTCCTCGGCACACAGGCACACCCTGAATTCAAGTCGAGACCGAATAAGCCACATCCGTTATTCCGTGGCTTTGTCGATGCCGCACTTACCTTTAGAAGAGAAAATGGAAGATAGCAGCATCAAGGCTGAACCCAAAAAGATTGCCATGTCGGCCAGATTAAAGATAACACTCTTCAGCTTCTTACATTTGAAGCTGAAGTAATCTACGACATAACCCTTCATAATTCTGTCAGCTACATTGCTGATTGCTCCGCCGAGGGCAAAGGCCAGGCCTAATTTAAATAATTTTTTACCCTTTTGTGGAAGAAGAATGAGGAAAAGGAGTGATACCAATCCTAAGAATATACAGGATATGGTCTTAAGCAGCTCCTTTTTTTCACCCATAAAATTAAGGAAGGCCCCCTCATTATGGTGCTTTCGGATAATGATGTGACCTTTTAGAATTTCCTCCCTTTCGCCGAGCTCTCTGTGCTTCTCAATGTAATTCTTAATCTTATATTCACCTATGACAATGACTAAAACTATGATGATATAAAGCATCTTTCCTCCTCCTTCCAAAACTCTGCACTAATTTAGAATAACCATTTCTTGGATGTCTGTATGCGAAAAGCCACTAACTTATTTAGTGACTTTCATCTATCTCCAGTACCTTTAGCCAAGGCAATCCCGTTTCTACAATAGCTTTACCCTTTTGACTGTGAATATTCTTATAGGAAGGATAATGTACCCGAAAAACCTCACTGCTCTTGAGCTCTTCTAATCTCTCTGCAAGTAGTTCATAATTCGGATCATAAATTAACCTCACTCTCTCCTCTGATAGAAACTGCTTAAGGTCAGTAAAAGCACAGGCAAGCCGGATTACGTTGGCATCTGACTCATAAACATCAATTTTCTTGTTCGGAGCTAATGCAAGAAGTTCATTGATATGGTATCCCATACCCAGTCCATAAAGGACATAGCAGTCTGCCTCCTGCTTAAACCAGCTTCTCGCCAGCAAAAAGGCCTCGGTTTGTATCTTATTATTCGTATGAAAATAGAATTTAGTTCCTTCATTTTCAGCAGCCATCGTCATAAGCCCGGAGGAAGTAAATTCAATACGGTAACCACTTTCCAGAAGCTCCGCAGAGATCATTGGCTCCTGTAACAGCTCCGTGTTCCCTATTGTTTTCTTAATCATGTAGGATATATTTTCCTGATATCTTTCCTCATCAAAAGCAATCTCTTCTTTACTTATAATCAGCTCCTGTACACTAAGAAGAAAATTCATCAGCTGCAGCTCCAGAAGATCGGCCAGAAGGATGAAATCCTTGTTTTTTTTTGCTTCAAGTATTCCGTTCAGCATCTCAAAAATCGATTCTGTATTCACAAGATTAAAATAGTCCCGATCAGTAATGATCGCTTCAATGATATAATTGATCTCTTCCATAGAATCAGCTATCAGACTCAGGGCTTTATCGCACTGTTGTTCACGAAAATAATAAATTACCTTGTCCATTCTTCCTAATAGTCTGATATTACGCTCAAAGATGCCTCTTATGTTCTGCGTCAAGTTCTCACCCCTTATTCTCTATGCACCATGCATCAAACAGAGCCCGATATGCATCCTCCTGCTCTCTGTTGCCCAGCTTTTGATAGCATTCTGCCAGCCGCTTTAATGGATAGTCCCCTGCATAGCGGATATTTAATTCACATTCTGTCTCATATGCTGCATTATAGTACCAGATGGTAGCCTCCTGGTAATCTTCTAATTCCAGGAAATACTCTCCCAATTCATAGCATACCTCAGCACTGCCCTTACCATCCGCAATATTTCTAAGGCTATATTTCAACAGGCTGTTATAATCCCTTCGGAGTCTGGCGCATTTGACCAAAATACATTCGTAAATCTTACGTTCCCGGTCACTGCAGTCCGCATTATCCGAAAAATTCTGAAAGTATGTCTCAGCTTGAAGAAAATCCTCGTCTTCTCCTGCAATATACAACTCCCTGGCGTACATAGCATAAAGCTTTGGAGACAGCTTACCTTCCCTCTCGATCACCCTCTGAAAGATCATAAAATCCCTTCCTGAATGATTGGATAAAGGCATATGGTAAATAACAATATCACTATCATAAATCACAGGAGACAGGACAACATTTTCATGCACAGGCTCCATCCAGTGAAAAGTCCGTAATCTCTTATACAGCTTCGGTCGATATTCCATATCAAAGTTATAGGTTGTATTAAAGGCCAGTTGATTGGTATACTTCATCTGTACTATTTCAATCTCCGGCAGCAGCTTCTGCTTCAGCAGCAGAAACCGCTGTCGGTTAGTTTCATCTATTACCTCGTCTGCGTCAGCCACATAGATATAGTCCATGGTTGCTTTAGAAAAGGAGAAATTTCTAGCCGCTGAAAAATCATGTGTCCATACAAAATCGTAAATTTTATCCGTATATTTTGCAGCGATCTGCTTTGTAGCATCCGTCGACCCGGTATCGATAATAATCAACTCTTCTACCAATCCCTGAAGAGATTCCAAACATCTGGCAAGAACCTTCTCTTCATTCTTCACTATCATGCAGACGCTGATCGTTATCATGATTCCTCTCCTTGTTGTATGTTTTACGGCGCAATCATCGCAGCTGTTAACTGAACAGATTTATAGCGTACTATGTAGCTCGGGTCTGTGGGGGTAGCCGGTATAGTAACCTCATATACCGTGAGCCATTGACCTGCTCTGCCTGTCGTATCAATTGCAATGGCCGGATCAAATACAGTATAGGTAGCATCCACTGTATCCTCACACTTCTTATCAGTGATTTCAGCGGAAGAATATGCATATACCAACCGGTTCGTGGAAGGTATTGTACTCATTACATTGACTAACGTTGTATTAGATGCTGTACCCGCTTTCGGTGTCATGAGCAGGGTTCCTGCCTCTGTAGGGTTCTTGATGGTAAGCTTGCTGGAGGCTTTATCTACAGTTCCATTATCATAGTATATGGATAGGGTCCTTGCGGTACAGTTAGCCATCTTCGCAAGCTCAGTACCTGTTAAGTTAATGTATAGATAGTTTTCAATAGAAGGATCCAGTGTTGCAGGATTATCCGGTACTAAAGTGAACGGAATTTCTTTGGTTCCTAGCTTCACAGACTTGACATGCTTCTCAAATGGCTTCCTGCCAGCTGTATTGAGCAGCACCTTAATCTGGATATCTCCTGAATAACCACCCTTGGTATATACATAAGTTTTTTTCGGAGCTGTCGGTAAAGAAGGATAATTGACAGGAAAGCTTGCATAGGTAGATGCCATCTGGAAATCCACCTGTGCACGGGTAGATGTCTCAGCCTGATACTTGATTTCCTTTTTTCTAAAGTATATCGTACAGCCATCCGTTGCTTTTGTAGCTGCTATTTTGACCGGAGTATTTCTAGTAATTTGAGTCCATCCGGCACGATCGATATCAAGCACACTACCGGACTTCACTACTGTATATTCATAAGGATAAGCATCGGTAGCAGACGGAATTGTTACAATCACATTCTTGGTTCCGTTGTAGCTTACATAGACATTATTATCTGCTGTGGTCGGTATCCCCTCAATAGCATGACCAGCAATAATACGTTGACCAGGAATATTGGTAGTATATATTTTTGAGGATGCTGCTTTTGCTGTAGCATAGTCCCTTACATCAATAGACATAGGAGGGAAGGAATCCGTCAAACCGTCAGAACCGTCCGCCAGCATATCCTTTAGCTTGAGCGCTTTATTCGTGATGTCTGTTACCTTAGTCCAATTGGTATAGTTTAATCCACCATCCAAGGAGATTCTATATTCCTGGCCATAGCGGATATCCATCTTAAATTTGCTTCCATCAACCTTCGTAACCGGAGTTACATCCTGTTTATTGATCTTTAATCTGACCTCTGCCCCGGGACGCCTTCCTTCTGTTCCGTCCGGAAGAGTCGCTGCATTGAAAACCATATCACCTTCATCTGCAGAAAGCGCTGACAGGCGCTTAAACTGATTCATATAGGAATAACTTCTGACATCATATCTAAAATCATCTGTGGTATAGCCGGTTACACCGCTGACCTCTGCCACATCATTAAAAGCAGCTGTACGGAAATAAAGAATAGTTCCCTTTACAAGATATCTCTTTAGAAGTGCTGTCTCCAGATATTCGGAATCCAGCCATTCACCGTCGGACCCCTTCTTCCACTGCAAATCTTCTATGGTGATCGGTTTGATACCTGTCCCCTCGGATGATCTGATATTCAGCAGCTCGGCTACTGTAGTACTGGTATCGATGGTACTGTAATTTATGGATACCTCCAGTTTCTGAGGTCTCTTCTTGATTATGATACGTGCCGGAGCGGGATTATCATTACCCTTGATTATTAGAATATTATCTGTATTCGGTGACAGATAGGAAAAATCAATTACAGTAAAAAAATCTGTCGCATCAACAACGTCCCAACGACCTCTTCCGGCATCCACCTCTGTAGCAAAGGAGATCTTAGTATTGCCGTTATTCTTGACAATGATGCTCTCATCCGAGTAAGTAACTGCCACTACCGCAATTGGATCACCGGCTGCCAAGGCTTTATTCTCCGGGTAACAAATTAATCCAAATATCGCGACAAAAAACAGCACGAAGCATAACCTTTGTTTTTTCATTTTCATATGCACCTCCATGTGGTCGTCTATTATATTATTATTTTCAAAATAGAATAGAACTTCCCTCTGATTCTCTTTTGCTAACCCTATAAATAATTTATCGGCAGGCAGCTTCCCATCCTTAACTCTATACAGTAAATTCCTACTATATAAATAATCTCTAAAGTCTCATATAAAAAGCCATTAGTCTTCCTATCAAATATCATATGTATAATACTTAAATCCTGATTTAATATTTGCAATGTCAATGTTATTCACATAAAAATGATTGCTCCTGTCACTTGCTTTATCTTGCTTCGGTTGTTCGCTTGAATTCTCCAAGTCAGTATCTGATTCTATACTATCGGATAATTCATTTACAGCCGTCAAATTATAGATAATATTAATTTGAAGGGATGAATTTGTCCACATTGCATTAGAATTTACAGCTCCAATAAAGCGGAACACAACTACTCCTTTATTTTTATCGGATATTGCTTTATATGCTGTCGCTCCATCCTGAAGACTAAAGGTCTCCGTTCCAGATAATTCGAATGTAAGGTTTGTTTGATCCAAACCAATAGTAGTTACATTATCAGAAATCTCAGATAAGCTCCTAATATTCCCAAAGTATCCTGAAGCACTTATTATATCAGCATAATAAACAGGAACACCTATCAATGTAACATATTTAATAAGAGACTCTTGTTCTTTATCATTATCCTTTTCATCCTCCTGGCCCAATTCATCTTCTAGTTCTTCCTCCTCATCTGTACCTTGATCCATTTCTTCATTCTCAATTTCGGTCTCTTCAGGCTCAGTTGTATAAGAACGATCTGTATTTTCTTCTGTCGGGTTACTTTCATCATTAATTATATCAGTAGCACTATCTGATGTACTTCCTTCCTCTATTCCTGTATTCTCATCTACAGGTGTTATACTTATCGCGCTTCCCGTTGTAGCACTCATATCTCCTTCTTGAATTGCGCTTCCGGTTGTAGCACTCGCATTCTCTGCTTGAATTGCACCTCCGGTTGCAGCACTCGCATTCTCTACATGAATCGCGCTTCCGGTTGTAACGCCAGGTTCAATGCTGTTTGAAATAATCATAATATCTTCTGGTTGGTTTACTTGATCATTCTGTGGTATATCATTATTCTGTTTCTCATCTGATATCTCATTCATACTACTTTCAGGGAATGCTTCATTCCCTATTGTCGTAGCTTCTTCACCGGCATCAGCTTGATCGCCTGCAGCTTCTGTACCTTTATAGGTATCATTGCCCTCAGTCTCTCGTTCATCATCGCTGACTGAAGGGGAATCTGTCTTATCGTCTGTTACAGCTTCTGCTTCATCACTTACATCGTTACTTTTTTCTTTATCTTCATTATTATTTTCTCTATCTTCAATACTATTTTCACTATCTTCAATACTATTTTCTCTATCTTCAATACTATTTTCACTATCTTCAATACTATTTTCACTATCTACAATATTATTTTCTATATCATCCTGATTACCCTCTTCTATGACTTTTTTAACTATTTTAGGCTCAGTACTATATAGTCCATCGTAGGAATAAATCTGTTTTCCTGCAGCATTTACTAAAGGAAGGTTTCCAGCCACATTAGTTTTGATATTATAGGGTGTTGCAATTGCAAACCAAATTTGTTTTTCTGTACTGTTTTGATCAATATCAGATTTTCTAGGTTTTATCTGAATATTGGAGCCATCTATTGCTTTAAGATTTACACCCAGGTCCACGTTAATAGGCATCGCACCTTTATTGATGATAGCAAAGTCTGAGGATATAATCATAGACCCATCGTTTTTAATCTCATAAGGATCAATTATGAAATTACAATTGGCAGGAAGAACCACCCTAAATATTGAACTATCATTTAAATTCTCGGCAGGAGATAAATTTGAAGAAACTGGTGCTGATCTATCTGCCGCGAACACACTTCCGCTGATATTATTAAGTACAAATAATACTACTAGTAATATTGTCAGTCGCTTCTTCATTATTAAACCTCCTCTACAATTATTTAAGTACATAATGATTATATATTATTCTGCATTATTTATCTATCTTTTTGGATAAATTATCTTTCATTCAATAGTCTTTCCATGCTTGAATACTCCTCTATGATATCCATGAGCTTCATGTTTTTCATTCCTTTAATATTGGCGCCACCCTCGCTCGCATTAATGAACTCAGTCTCTTTCACATTACTGATTCTTTTCTCTATCCATTGGCGATACATATCTAAAACTTTACTCGTAGCAATCAGATTACCGTCAATATCTTCCACTTGCCTTAATTCGGCTCCCATTTTTAGCTCTCGAATTGATGTGTCGCTAGCATGTATCACATTTCCAGTATACGCTAAATCCAATCCCAAGAATATGATACGCCTACACCCGAAGGTAATCCCCAAATCAAGTGCCGTGGTACTTACAGATCCACCTGTTTGGATTAAAGAAGCTCCGCATTTAATTGCAAATTCCTCTGCCTTGTCATAGCCCTCCTGAAGAATCATATACTTCTTACCTTGGTATTTATTTGCAAATCCTTTGTATGCAGTTGATAGAAAGAGCATAGGGATACTCTCTTTTTCGAGACCGGCAATCTGCTTATAAACCCTCTCATTGGCATCCGTTACAATAAAATAATCCGGCCTAATACCTGCACTCAGCAGTTTTCTAAAAACTGTCCCAGCTGCAAGAATGATACCCTTTTGACCGATCATTTTCAACTGCAGATAATTCTTATCGAGTGAAGGTCCTGCCGCTATAATATATAAATCTCTATTCATGAATTCATCCTTTAATTCGTCAATCAATCCGTCATAATGAAATCTATTACAAAGGAAATTACCATTCATAATACGGCTTTGATTTTTTATTGATGTAAATTGGATGAAATAATTTTCAAGCCATTCTTTAAACTGTTCATTTCGTTCACTACGAAGCATTGGATAATGCACGACAAATTCTGTTTCATTATCCATTTCTCCGATGCGTTTTCTTAATCTGGAATGACTGGGATCATATATTATTTTAATTCTGCATTTTGATAAAAATAGTTTTATAGGTGAATACTGACATGCAAGATGAATTATGTTGAGGTCACTTTCATATACTTCAACATTAATACCCTCATCAATGCTTGCCATTTCGAAAACGTGATAACCTAATCCCAGACCATAGATAATATAATTAATTTTCTCCGGAGAATACCATGATTCTGCTAGGTAATCCGCCTCCTTCCAGACATTGGTATTAGAGTGAATGTAATATTTCTTATCTGTTCCCTGTTCATAGTATGCCAGAGTATAATCCCCATAGGAAGTAAATTCAATCATTCTTCCGTTATTAATGTCACTCTGATTCAAGGTATCATACAACAGTTCGCCTAATTCCGGATCCCTCTCTCGAACTGCCTCAATATTATCAAGATATCTCTGATTATCAACAAACAAACCCTCTTTCGTAATGACTGCTTCTTGCAGATGTAATAAATCAGGTATCAGAATTGCCTCATAAAGATCAGCAAGATAAACATAATCTTTTCTTTCTAAAACTTCAAAAGCCTCCTGAATTACAGAAAATAAAACTTCCCGATTTACGGGAACATTCATTGCGTTAAAGTATCCTTCACATTCCGAGAATACCTCCAGCAATTGTTCTAATACGGAGACCTGCTCCTTTATCAATCTTAATGCAGAATCGTAATTCTGCATTCTTAGTCGAATTATAATCCTGTCTGCCAGTAATAGATTTCGTCTGCAGTATTCAAAGACTTTTTCCAATGAAGCCGCCATATACAGTTCCTCCTTGAATAGCTTTTCTTTTTAACTCACTTCTAATATTACCCTCTTGACACTCGTATATATTATCGGTTTATACCGTTATTATTCTGTTTCATTCAGAAGCACCTACTAATTGCATGAAAATCGATTTATTAAATCTTTATTTAACTAATTTATAATCCTGTTCTTCCTTCCCACCAAACATTGTTATTATTCTATATTTCATATCATCATAATTTTAACTATGTAATGTCACTACCTATAAAGAAACATCCGCAAAAACCGCATTTAAGCGATTTTTGCGGATTTTTGTAAATTACGAAATACTATCCGATTTTAGTATTATCAAATAACCGTTTTAAAGCTCAGTTATCTGATTAAACCTTACCTTTCCGCTTAATTAATCGTTAAAGTAATGTCTTTAGTTGTTGCAGGCGTATCATTGAATACTACTCTGAAGGTATAGGTGCCTTTAGTATTGAATACATTCGTTGTAAATGTACCACCCTTCTTCAAGGTAAATGTAGTACCAGATAAAGCATAATCTGTTGTAGCAGTCAGATTATAATTTGTGCCAGTTGTAACTAATGCAACACTTGTTATTCCCGTTGCTTTTTTAGTACCGGTACCCAAATCAACAGTGTAGTTTGCAGCAATTGCAGTATTTGCTACAGTTGCACTAGATACTGTAAAGCTAGGTGCTAAATCAACTGCAGGTGTTACAACAGAACTCGTCACCTTCTCAACATTTTGACCACCATCTGCAACAAAGTTACCATAAGCAGTTGTAGTAACACCCTTGATCGTATACGCAACCTCAATAGTTGCATCAGAAGCTGCCCAAGCTGCATTAGGATTTAACGCACCCTTAAAACGGAAAGCAGCAACACTCTTTGAAGCATCAACAGAAGTAAATTCATCCTCATCGTCAATACCATCACTGTCAGCATCAGTAAAATTAGCTTTATCAAGCTGATATGTGATGTTTGCATCAGTACCTGTAGTAGACAGAACTGCAGCTGAAGTGCTCCATGTAATAGCACTGCCGGTAGTCGCCAATGCAGAGCCACTCGTAGCAGCGCTTACAGTGGCTGCAGGTACGGCTGTCATAAACATTTCCTTATCCTCTGTAGTAGTAGTTACATCAGAAGCACTACTTTCAACAATAACACCACTGGCTGCTGTTAATTTGTAATCAAAAGATACCTGTACAGGTATAGAGCTCTTATTAATTACATACAGGTCTCCGGAAGTAATCTGGCTTCCTACATCTCCAATTTCAAAGGGGTTGAAAGCAAAATCAACTTCGGTAGGAACTAAGAATTTGAATACAGGATTTGTTACAGTAGAATCTCCTTCAATTGTGCCGCTTGTAGGATCGTTGGCTGCGAATGCAGTAGTACATGTACCTATTACTAATGCAAGAGTCAATAAAGCTGATAATAACTTCTTTTGGTTCTTCTTCATTTGTTTATCCTCCTTGATTTAGTTAGCCCGAGAATCACTTATTTTGCAACTGCAATCGTGACATTAATAGATACAGAAGAGGATATATTCCCTTCCTCATCTAATAAGTTGTATTTACAGATCGCATCATAAGTTCCTTTCTCCAAAGGCTTGTCCAGTTTAAGCTCCTTTAATTTAGTTCCTACTGGCAGAACTGTTGAAGTATAAATCAATTCATCTGTATCTTTGAGATAAACCTCAAAAAATACCGGCGTTCTGTTAGATGATGCATTTTCAACATATGCATCACTGGATGCGGAATCTCCGTTATCAAAATTCCATACTGCATTCATGGTCACTTCATACATACCATTTTGCAACTTTTCATTCATGTCGCCTATAACTTGCTCATAGTTTGACTCATCAATGACATAATTGCCACTAGCTGTAGGCTCTTCCTCCTTATTCAATGCAAGATAAATTAAAATCCCTGCTGCGACAATGGCAATGGAAAGCATGCCAAACCCAAAAATCATTATCTTTTGGGTTTTAGAAAGTTTCTTTTTTACTTCTGAATTACTTACTTCAGAACTTTCTTCACTCTTTTTCATTAATAGTCCTCCTTAAAGCTTGTTAATATACAAATGCTTATTTATACTTCTACACTATGTTTATCGGCATGATATTGTCAAACTTTATAGTTTCTAGCATAATTTTTTAATTATTTCACATATTATGGTGCTAACCCTTATAGAGCTTATTTAAATACTCATAGGTCGTTTTCGGTACCAAATTCTTTATATTTTCATAATCTCCCGCCAAAAGATTTTTTCTGACTCTCGATGCGCTAATCGGTGCACCGTAAAGCTCCTTTCTTTTTATTACATGAAATTCTATTCCATATTGGGGTAAAACAGCATACATCGTATCATTATATTGATTTGTAAACTTATCCAGAGGCTCTTCACCAACAAATCTAATACTGATATTTAAGAATGGAGCTATCTTTTCAGCAAAAATACGGACATCCTGTGTCATATCTATTACAACATCCTGAAGTTGATCCTTCTCAAAATATCCCGGCAGTGTTGTCGATGAAATGATGAATGATCCACTGGGTAAAACTTTAATATTTCCTTTTTCATTTAATTCTTCCACACCAAGTCTTACCATATTAAATCGGTCTTCAAAGGAAAAGAATGATTTGTTTTCTTCAACAACGAAAATATAAAGATAATCGACCTTTTCAATTGCCCTCTCAATTAAATAACGATGGCCGTATGTAAATGGATTGCAATTCATAACAATGCATCCGATCCGTTTATCGCTAGGATCCGGAAACACCTCAAGGCTGTTGAGCCAGTTTTCAATCGTGTTGTGCCTATTCCATCCCTTGCTTTTGTTAAATGTAAATTTAACATCATCAAATTCATGAAACGTCTTATTTTGATACTTTTCTTCTATTATTTTCTTCAGCTCATCTGCAATATATGGGGAGGTCTTACAGTTATTATGGCCCAATATATCCCATACATTATTCTCCAAATCAGGAATTCGGTTATAAGCATCAATGATAGAATTTAGCTCTATATTCTTTTGTTTATAATACTTCAAACCACTCATTGTCATAATGATTACAATATCTCCCGGCCTGTATTCCATCGAGCGAATTTTGAAGCTTCTCCACGGCCAGTAATTTCCCGAATTTACAACACAGAACTTCCCATCTAGTTCTTGTTGAAGATAACTGCCCACTGTATCATTGTCTTTCACAAAACTACCGAATATCGTGCATGGACCAAACATATAAATCTTATTCTTATCACGATTCGTACTGCTTCCGACGGTGTATCGGTTAGTATCGATGATATTGAAATACTTGCCACGATAATCTTCTAGCTCCGGATAACCTCTTCGCATCGTCAGGGGTAAATTATTAAATTCGCGAATTACATCTGCATAATCATCATAAATCATAAATCTATGTAATTTTTCTTGATTAATTTCATCAAGTGCATCCAGATCTATTTTCCCGATTAGTACATCCCACATAAAATCCTTGTCTTTAAATTTAGTAACAATGTCCTTATCGATCAATTGATCTATGTGCATATCAGGCGCTTCCACTACAATCGGCAGTACCCCGTTCTGCAGCAGCTCCGGAATAATATTATATGCGATATCATAATCACTCCAGTTATCACATCCGAAAGCCTCTGAATATACTGATTGAAGCTTAAAATGTAAAATTTGCTTCTGCTGAAACACTACATAATCAGAATAATTTCTAAAATCAAAAGATATCAGGATCTCTGGTATGATATCACATTTATGATTATAAAAGTATTGCTTATCTTCATTCCAGATTAAATCCTCTTCTTCGCACAGATAGACTGATGCATCCGGCCTTTCCTTTAGTATCTCATAAGCTTTAAGAGCAAGGGAATTCTTGCCGGAGATTGCAATAGTTCCATAGATCGTACCGATTAAAACTATTGTGCTTAGATAATCTTCTCTCGATTCACTGAAGGTATGCTCTAAGATAAAGTTCAAAACTTTCTTATATCCAATATATTGCAGGCTGTGCTGATGAAAAAAGGAGGTTCTCAAGTAATGTCTGTTTGCTATATCATCCATATCTATAATGATTGTATTTCTCTTATCTATATTAGGAACCTCTTCCTCCAGCTCATGAAAGGATAGCCTTCTGATAGAAAAATTATCTTTTAGAAGATTGTAAATATAATTTAAGATGGTCTGATTATAATCCTTTTCTTGAACCAGCAGTACTGATTCGATCTCAAAATTTCGAAGCAGCTCGGATAAAGCCCTATTGCTTTTTCTTTTTAACTGCAAACGTTCAAAGTCGAGTTCCAATTTCGGTCTTGCTTTGGTACGAGGTCGGCTATACTCGCATTGAAGCGTCATTTGATGGTCAACAATCGGAATTTGATATATCCTGGAATTAGGTTCATTAAAAATATCGTCTGCTTTGTCTCTATCTTCCTCCATCAAATACGTAAAATGATTTTGAATAAGACTTGTACCCTCCTTGCAGTACCGGGTAAAGTCGCCCAGAGTAATTGTACCAATCAACCTGTCATTCCTTGTAGCATATACAATCCGATATGGGTCTTCCAAAAATAGCTGCCATAACAGATTTCGATTTATAACAGCTTCGTTATATACTTTTAAATTTTCAATCGAATGTATCGTTATCTGTTCCAATGCTATACCCTCCATATTCTATTTTCATCAAATAAAAGGTCTGCGTTCTTATTCCGTATATGGTCAATGCAGTTATTTCGGTACATAAGCAAATAACTTTTTCCAGCGATGCTCCACCACATAGTCCGGATTGGCATTTTTAATAATCGATTCCAGAAGCAACGGGTGATTTGGATTATGATACGTACATATTGCCAGCTTGGGGGCATGCTCCTTTAAAACTCCGACGGCACCCAGAAGCATATCCGGTTCAGCTCCCTCAATATCCGCCTTAATAAAGTCTACCTTTGTGATCTTCTCTTGCTTCACGAATTCATCCAGTGTGATTTTTTGAACAGGGATACCACCTTTACCATTGGCTGCAATATGAGATGCAGCAACATTACTCTGATCCACTTCAAAGCATACCTCTCCACAGGAGTTAGAAACAGCATACGGCTCCAATACTATATTCGGATAATAGGAGCTTGTCTTTCTTAAAATTTCGATTACCTGAGGGATTGGTTCGAAAGAATATATCTTTCCCCCTTCCGTCTTAACTGCCGACATGGCGGAGAACATTCCGACATTTGCTCCGCAATCAATGACAGTGTCGCCCTTCTCAAGCTTGACCTGACCATATTCATAAGGTCCCTCGCAGGTTTCGCAAAACTCGCCTTCTGCAAAAAAAGCCGGCAGGATATCAAATACTTCCAAAATTACAGAAGACGGATAAGCTTCATATGCCTCATAGGGAAAACACACTCCTTTAAAGTCAAAGCATTGTTTTTCTCTATCATAGTATTTGTGCAGAATGATTGCTCTGTTTGCCATCCATTGCAGAGAATAGGACCATTCACCGATATGATGCCATTTTAAGACCCGGTTATAGAGATCCATTTTCTTATCAAGCTCAGCATAGTTACTCAAAACATAATCCATAGAAGCATAGTTCCTCGGTAAAAGGATAATTTTATCCATTCCTATACCCATCAGCTCCAGCTGCTTTATTACAGCTTTTGCATATGTAGTGCTAACCACAATATAGTCATAATCTAAAGTATGAAGTTCATCAGGTGTAATATAAAGTTCTCCAAATCCTCGGCCCATCATTTTCTTACTGCTGTCATTGTCTGCGATGGCTACAACCTCGACATTTCCTTCATTAATATACCCTAACCCTTTACACAGGGAATTGTAGCTGCCTCCCCATAATACGGCTTTAATCTTGCCAACCATTTTTATACTGGTATTATGCTATCAAATGCTTTCATAATACCTTCTCCTTTCCGGATTTATTCTCTTCGGTTTCGTATTCTTCTAACCTGGTGCTCCATTATCTGGGGACATAGGCAAAAAGCTTTTTCCAACGATGCTCAACAACATAATCACGATTCGCTTTAAGAATGATATCTTCTAACAATAACGGGTGATTAGGATTATGATAGGTGCATATTGACAATTTGGGTGCATGCTCCTTTAGTATATTAGTGGCTCCAAGCAGCATGTTTGGTTCTTCCCCTTCAATATCCGCCTTGATAAAATCCACCTTTTTAACATTATTTTGAACAACAAACTCATCCAGAGAAATGTTCTGGACTTTGATTACATTCTTTCCATCTATATTTTTACCAACCAGGTGGGAAGCACCGGCATTCTGTTCATCCACTTCAAAATAACTTGTCCCACATTGACTCGTTACTGCATATTCTTCAATGTTAATGCAAGGATAAAACTCCTGCATACATTTTATCATGTTAACCATTTCAGGAATTGGTTCAAAGGAATATACCTTCCCGCTTTTGGTTTTGAATGCCGCCAGTGCAGAGAATAATCCTTGATTTGCTCCACAATCAATTACGGTATCTCCTTCTTCCAACTGTACCCCGCCGTATTCATATGGCCCTTCGTTCGTTTCACTTAATTTGCATTCTTCTATATAGTTCAGGAAGATATCATATATTCCAAGCATGGTAGCTGAAGGATATTGCAAATATGCTTCATAGGGTATCTTAATTCCCGAAAAGTTAAAGCAGTGATTATTTTTGTCGTAGTATCTGTGAAGAATACAGGACTTATTTGCCATCCATTGCAGCGCGTAGGATTCTATTCCGATGTGCTTCCACTTGAACAGTCTGTTTTGGATATCCATCTTACCTTGCAGCGTGCTAAAATCCCTTAGGATTGTATCCATTACAGAAAACTCTCTGGATACTGTAACAGCCTTTTGGCGGCTAATTCCCAGTTGATCCATCTGCTTTAATACTTCATTCACATAAGAGGTGCAGATTACGATATAATCATATTCGATCCCATTAATCTGATCCGGTGTAATATAAAGTTCTCCAAATCCCTTTCCCAAAAGCTTTTTACTGCAATCTCGATCCGCAATCGCAACGATCTCAACATTTCCCTCGTTCAGCCAGTCCAATCCTTTACAAACAGAATTATAACTTCCACCCCATAAAATCACCTTTTCTTTGAGATTCATTTCATATCCTTGTATAATGAAAACAATCCTATCACTATACTTTTCCCTTTCCTTTTGTTTTCATCTTGAATTAATAAGCGTTGATATATCCAACAAATTCTGAAATCAAGGGCCTACTTGAAGCTGCTGTTTTTCCTGACATCTTCATATAATTTATGTACTTCTTCAACGGAAGCCTTTGTAGTAAATGTTCGCATTGCATATTCCTTCGCTGTCTTTTTTAAATGCTTCACTTCTTCCTTATGTTCCATCGCATATTTTATTTTATCTGCCAGATCAATATAATCACCGCTTTTATATAAGTACCCTGTAATGCCATGACTAATCAATTCCTTTGTAGCCGCAGTGTTAGAACCAATCACGGGTAGGTCGCTCAACATGGATTCAATAGTTACCCTTCCCAGACCTTCGCTCTTGGAGCATACCAATGCGAGATCAGCTTTTTTACGAATTTCCTTCAGACTGTTTTTAAAACCGCAGAAGGTTACTACGCCGCTCAATTGATGCTCTTTCATAAATTTCTTGATTCGTGCGACCTCCTCGTCTCTTCCCCGTCCGGCCAAAAACAAGCGAATATTACAAATCCCCTGCTGCCGAAGATAATTTACTGCTTTTACTGCCTCCAGCTGACCCTTCCCCTCTATGATTGCCCCTGATAAAAGCAGGTTCAGCTCCGGGCTTTCATAAAATTCTTCCTTTGATTGATTATAATCCTCAAAAGAAATCAGGTCGTAAATCACTTTCATTCTTTCCTTGGAATACAATCTGCAATATTTTTTGTAAATAGCTTTTGAAATCAGGATAATCGCATCCGCTTTATTTAACAGATATTTCATTTTCCGCTTTCGATAAAGCTCATAATGGAAATCTTCTTCCATGAACTCTCTGATATGCCAGATATGCGGTACCTTTGTAATAAGTGCAGTCATAGCACCAACATCTGAGCACAGATTGTTGGTATGAATCACATCGATGCTCCACTCACGAACCAATGTAATTAATTGCTTTACAACAAGGATATTCTTTATTTCATTCAGATTCTCCTTAAGGATATGCCTTTCTCCAATTATTCTGAAATTGTTAGCATATTTAATCACCTTATATTTAATCCTTCTCTGAATTAGCTCCTTTTCCAAAGGACCTGCATATGGAATAATCACATGTGGCTTAACCTGATATTTTTGTAAGGCATCCATCAGATCAAGCAAAGATTTTGAGGATCCGTATAATGTTGCATCATGACAGATATATAAAACATTCATCGTATTCTCCTCTCCCTTCATTGTGTATCCTTCCACATACAGTAAATAGAGTATTACAAATCAAATATAACCGATTCCAGGGAGATAATGGGGCATTCCATTATTCCTTCCAGCTCCTCACAAATCTCATCATATGCATAGGTTGCTGTTACCACGATTGCATCCACTTGCTCCAATTCATCGTCTAAACCTACTACGTTCAATTCGGAATACGTACTTTCCGCTTTTTTATCTACAGCATACTTTACCTCTACCTCGGAATTCTTTAGCTCCTCATACAAACGGTTTCCCAGCTCACCCATTCCATATATGGCAATCGATTTATACCCTTGTTCCAACAAATATCTGTCCAGGCTTTTCCCCTCATGCTTATTTACCAGCCATTGGTTTAAGAGATTATAATATCCTTTAAATTTATCAACCTTTTCTGCTTTTTCAGAAAGCTTTTTACCCTTAAGATAATTCATCGTTGCCGCTCCTGCTGCTGCTCCCATTATAGTAGTCACTAATCCCAAAATTCCTTTTTTCATATACATCCCTCTTTCTTATTCATTATTTTATAGTATATAAAGTTCCAACTATTTCTCGTCTTCATGTAACATTTTCGGATTGCATTATACCGTTCGATTTCCTTCGGAGTCCGGGATTTGATCTGTTTCATTGTTACCCTGTGCAGCACTCCCATGCGCTTTGCATATTCATGTAATCTGCAACAGCTATACCAATGCATCAACGGTATCTTTTTGTCTTTAGACAATGCTTCGCGAAACAAATAATCTATTTCAATGAATTTGAGCTTCGTTGACTGATTACTGCTTAGATTAATCCCCTCTGATCTGCAGCCCAACGGTGTATTAAAATAATACATATTATATCTCATAGTAAAATTCACATTCAAAATCCAATCTGAGCTCGGATAGAACTTTTCGTTGTATCCACCTGATTCCAGCATTTTCTCCCTATGGAACAATGCTCCGACGGGATGCGTATAGCGCTGTGTAAAAAAGTGATCCCAAAAACTAAGCTTGGATAGGGTCACTCCGTCATTGAGAACAGCTCTATATGTTTTAATCCTTCTTCTTTGCTTATCAGCAAGTTTTTCCCTCTGTGCAAAGATCCGTTCCGCCTGCTCGGGGGAACTGATTTTGGTAATATCATGTCCAATATAGACAGCCTGATAAGATGGATGGGGTCTTAATACCTTCTCCACCTCATCCAGGTAAAAGTCATAGAGATAATCATCATCGTTCAGTATAGACACCCATTGCCCTGACGCCAGTTCAAAGCAGCGGTTCCAATTGCCAAACAGTCCAAGGTTTTTCTCGTTTTTATAATACTTAAGGTTATCGGCAGTGATACCCTCTATATAGTTATCTACCCCCGTATCCTCCGGGTCATCATTAATAACAATCACCTCGTAGCAATGGTTGCCCTTTTGTCCTAATGCACTATTCAAGGAAAGCTTCAGCATAGGAAGCTTCCGATACGTAGGTATGACTATAGAAATCAGCGGTGCTTCCCTCTGCTTCTCACCCTTTAACTGTAATGACTTGACATGACTGTATTTTTTGAAATTATCTATTTTATCGAAAAACAGATAGGTCTGATTCATAAATTTACTCCTTCGTATAAAAATCAGGTCGGATACAATTCAATAAATATCCACCCATCTCTTTCTCTAGAAATCCCGATATCATTAACTCAAATACGGTTTTCCGGTACAAGCTTCTCAATAATCTCAATTCCTTCTTCTGAGTTTTCAATCGACTTTTCACCTGTCTATACATCCAAGAAATAACTTTGAGAAGATGAAGCAGCTCTATTTCATACAGGTGCGTTAAACGGCGCTTTGCATAAAAATCTTTTCGCTGCAGATAAGCTTCCATCTTATTCAGAGTAGCTAAATTGAATTTTCTTCCCGTAATACTCGTAACTCTCTGTCTGTAAAAATACATTATATTCGGTAAACATACGATTTTTTTCGCCCGATAAACCAGTCTATAATTAACAAACTCATCTTCATGTATTTTCCCTTCCGGAAAACGAAGATTCTGAAACAGCTTTGTCTTATAAAGCTTATTCCATAGTACCGCATTAGTGATATTATCAGGAGTATGTAATCGCTCTAAAAACTCAACATTGGTGCATATCTTTGGTGACCCTGAGCCACTGTCACTGCATCCCAATTCCTTCTCATGCTTCATTTTAGCGAACTCGCATTTTGATATATCTGCATCATATCGAATCAGGTTCGTATATAGTGCCTCCAGCATATCCAGGGCAATCCAATCATCGCTATCAACAAAAGCGATATATTTGCCGATTGAGCAATCCAGACCAACGTTTCGCGAAGAGCTTACCCCCCCGTGACTTTTATGAATTACCTTTATCCTATCATCTTTGAGCGCATATTTATCACAGATAAGCGGACTCTGATCTGTTGACCCATCATCTACAAGAATTATTTCATAATCCCGGAAGGTCTGTCCAAGTATGCTTTCAATACACTTTACTAGATATTTATCGACATTATAGACCGGAACTATAACACTTATTTTTGGCTTCACTAGGTTCCCTCCCCTGGTATGTATGGCATCAAACTCTAAATACAGTGATCATCGAAAGAAAGCACTTGTTTCCATCGTATAGATCAGATATAAGTCCAAATTAACAACAAATAGATTATCAACTGCGTTTACCTTGTAATACACATCGCCATAAAAGTTTTTATTTATCACTAGTATAACATCAATTTGCTGCATTGTGGAAGAAAAGCTGCTTATGACATGTCCCGTCGGAAGCTGTTCTCCTTCCCGTTTAGGATTGCCATCTATCACATATCTGATCTCTTTCCTTTCGGGATCATTTACCGCAAGGAAATCCCTACCCTTTTGCCCTGCTCCCCAGATAGCAATTGTATAGGAATGCTCTCTGCAATAAGCAAGTAATTGCCCCACTCTTTCCTTGGTCTGCCGATAGAAATTAAGATAGGAATATTTTCTTCTACGTAATTCCCCTATCTGTTCGATCAGAAATTCAGAGGATCTGTCATTTAATAATGCCATCTGCAGATAGATCGGGTCTACTAATTTATCGATATAATAATTGTCCAGATAATCCGGACAAATTTCTCGTACCGCTGTGCTGATTTCCTGCATCTTCGTCAGTGGAGGGGCATCAAACCTTTCCAGGCAGCTATCCAGCATATAAAAATAATAGCTTCGGATAAAGAACATATCCAGCTCCTGTTTTAATTCCGGATAAAAATTATCCTTCTTTGCCCGATCATAGAACAGTCTTACTGCCTCCATACGCTGAAAATGATGGATACTGTTTTTCGTATTCATTGTCGAATCTTCTCTGCTATTATAAAAATAGAGAGGATTATTCAGCTTTTTCAACCTCTTTGAATAGAGAAACAGGAAAGGGACCACAGCTTGGTCTTCATACTGAATACCCTCCGGGAAAAATAAATTGTGATTAAAAAGCAATTCTCTGTGAATTAGCTTTGCAAAGGGAAAGGCTTTCATTGAAAGCAATACCTTCTTAATACCAGGAGTCGGCACACCATCAACTTCATTGCCAACCTCCATTACAAGCTTCTCCTCACCCGTCCCTTCCATTACTTTTTTATAGTCGCATATAACCAAATCACTTCCGGTCTGCATCGCCGACAGATACATTTCCTCACAAATTGTGGTATCGACCCAATCATCACTGTCAACAAACATAATATATTCTCCGGTCGATTTCCGTAAACCAACATTACGCGCCCCGCCCTGTTTTATATTCTTTTTAAGATAAACACAAATTATTTTGTCCGGGTATTTTTCTTCGTACTCCCTCATGATATCAGCCGAGCAATCGGGAGAAGCATCATTCACCACTATGATTTCAATATCTGAAAGGGTCTGATTAATTAAGGAATCCAGGCAGCGTCTCAAATACTTTTCTACATTATACACTGGTACAATAACGCTTACCTTCTTCATTCCTTATTAGCTCCCTTCTGCACCGGCAGTTTTATGCTCCTCTTTATTTTCCACAGTCATAGACATAAACGCATTTTTTTCTAATATTAGGTCGGATACTTGTAATTTACTCTGTAATACTTTTATCTCATCCTTCCACCTTTGTATTAATTCGATTTCTTCCCCCGAATTCATATCAAAAGCCTGCTCATGATTAGGAAAATAGATATATTCCTCTGTAATAACATTCCCTTCGCGATTAATGACTCCCCCTGTGTATTGATCATCAAAAATATCATTACCCAGTGCATATCCGATGTCAAAATCCATAATATTAGCTATTGTAGGCAGTAGATCAATCTGACCAACCACTTTTTGTATTCTTACTGCTTCTGATTGCTCCGGAAATCGCATTAACGAAACTACTCTGTTCTGCTTAATCCAATTCTGCTCAGTATTTTTGAGTCCCAGGTAATTCATCAGCTCCTGACGATATTGTCTCGGTACACCGGAATGGTCACCATACATCACTAAGAGTGAGTTATCATATAAGCCTTTCTCCTTTAATGACTGAATAAACTGACCTATTGCTTTATCTGCATAATGAGCACCTTTTATATATCTTCCAAGGAATGTACCCTCTAAATCACCAACCGAAAAATCATATTTCTCAAAGTAATCATAAGGATGATGCAAGGATAAAGTAATTAAAAATGCATAGAACAGACTGCTCCTGCTTTTCTCCTCCATGATATCTGTAATCTGTCTGAAAAATGAGCTGTCACTTAAACCGGGAAAAATAAATTCATCATTCTCAAGCATAGAATTATCGATGAAGCTATCATAGCCATATAACCGATACATCAAATGGCGATTCCAGAAGCTGGCCTGGTTCCCATGGGCACCCAGGTTATAATATCCCTTCTGTTTTGCAGCATGACCGATGGAATGAAATACATTGTTCTGACATTCATAGCATGCCGGTTTATCAGCCAGCGGAAATAAGGAATTATTAAAAACCAGCTCTGCATCCGATGTATTTCCTACACTGGTCTGATAATACATATTATCAAAACGGATGCTCTCTCTGGAAAGTTGATTCAAATTCGGTGTAATCTCCTTCCCTTCAATTACACAATCTCGTAGAAATTCCTGCATGGATTCCATCTGAACAACAATCAGGTTTTTATCCTTGGCCTTTCCGGAATAGGCGTTAACCGTTTTCCTCCAAAGCGCATCCTGGATACAATTTATTTCTTCCGTGGTTACACCCTTATTTTGATGCAGGCGGTTTTTCATATAGCCAAGCAGATCATTTATATGATAATAAAGAATCCCCAAGTCTCTCGCAATGCGTTTCTTGTTCCAGAAATATGATTTCCTGTTACTTTGATGATAGATATAAGAAAACCATATTACACCTGTCAAAATACAAACTCCTGAAAAAACAATGCAAAAAAGACCCGATACCTGATACCCCTCTAAAAGAAGGAGGAGAACTGTCACAAGTGGGAGGTCAATAAAATAAAGAATATCTTTTTTCAAAAACACACCGAAAACACTATTTCTAATTCCTTTCAGCAATTTGAACTGATGAAGGACTACCGAGGCTGTCAGAGGATTTTTGTAATATCTCATATATAAAGTATCTGCGAATAGAAGGAGGTCCATGCCAAGGCTGAATACTATCCACAAAATGCTCATGCGAGACAAACTGAGGATACCAACAAGCACCAGACCCGAAGCAAGCATGGCTTGCGAGCTTTTTTTATGTATTTTCCATCGGAATGGAGGCGTATTAATATTGGTATCAAAATTAAAATATAATAATTTTCCGGATATCCATAATAATAGGACTATGTTAATTACTATGTATATCATAAAGCCATCCCCCCCATAAAACACTATTACCAATAACGTCCCGCTTCTACTTTTTTATAATCTTCTGGTACCTCACTCTCACGCGGGCTTGTCCAAAACTCATTATACACTCCGAGCTTATTCCATGCTTTTCCTTTAATCCCGAAGAATAGCTGCAATATACCTCCGATATGAATAGCCTTTTTACCCAATCCCTTGATATAATCCCCAAGCAAAAGCCCATACGCGCCGGCACCGATTAATGCAATATCAAAATCCATATGATCAATCCTGTTTTGCATACTTGCAAGTGCTTCAAACCAATCAGAAAATTCAGTCCGATTACCGGCTATACTTTGAACAGCTTTCAACGTAATTAATTCAAATTCCGGAAGAAACTCCTGATTATCAAACAGTTTTTTTCTATTCTCATAATTATGCCTGATGGACTCTTCAAAAGGATGAATAACCAATACCTTCTTACCTTTTAATGCTGTAGTCCATGGATCCTCTTGATCATATGGAAATACTGTCCTATCATAATCCGCAATCATTTTCTTCGGATAGAATTCATGATATAACCGGTTCTCAAAAGCGGAAAACCACATCGACCAGATGAAATCCATCTTTGCCAAGCCAGATAGGTATCTTTCTGAAAACTGATCAAGCAGCGAATCCTCACTGGGAAAGAAGCCGGCATTTACATTCATCATCATTTTTACATTTTCCGGATATTTCTCTTGTTTGCTTACTCTTCGATTTAGGAAATAAAGATAATGACAGAGGCATTCCAATTCCACCGATCCCAGACGCCCCAGAAAGAACGGTTCATTACCGGTAAGCCCTTCCGCTATCTTTCGATTGACTTCCTCATTACAAATTACTTTATTTAAAAACTCTTCCCTAGACTGAACCTCTCGAAGAACTCCAAGCTTAATTTTATAATAATTACTAATTCCCATTGTAATCAGTTGTTTTTCAATTTCTTCATCATAGGTACTGGATATAATGATACAGACCTCAGGAAATTCAAGGAGCTTTTCCGGAGTAAGGATTGGATACCCTTTTAGAAGCGTCCCCTCCAAAGTCCGGTTATTATCACAAAATGCAAGAATACGTGCTCCGAGCTTTTCAAATTCTTCCAGTGCCCGAAGTCCGCAGGACCCCCCTCCGAACAATATAATATCCTTTCCTCTGAAGAATTCAATCTCTTTCCCAACAACCCGAATATACATAATCTCTCCATTCAGATGCTCTTAATCATAAAATTATTCTCCGCAGAGCATCATATAACCGCTCACAGGAGCAGTCGTCCAAGTGATCGAAAACCTTGCTTTGAATAGTATTATCGTTATCTGTTATTTCGTTCTGTCGGAATAATGCCTGTTCTAATGCACTTTGATTAAATACCTTATGGCCAGGTGTAAATTCCGAATAATCAAAATACAGCTCCCTCGATTCCTCAATATACTCTTTATAATCGTAAGGGAAGAAAAGTATTTGTCTCCCTGTCAACATAAAATCATAGCAAATCGAAGAATAATCTGTAATCAGAATATCTGTGAGTTTTAATATTGCGTAAGGATCAACTGACGGATCAACCACAAGAATATTTTCGCTGTTCAAGGCTTGAAAACTGTCCTGTAGACGTGATTTCGGGTGCAGCTTCACACATAAAAAGATTTTTTCTCGTTTCATGAATTCAGATAATCTTTCTATATTGATTACCTCAAAGAATTTTTGCTCACTTTTACGAAATGTTGGCATATAGGAAACAATTTTAAAATCCTTCCTTTTCTCCGATAGTATTTCATATACCGATTTTTCCCGTGATGTCATCAAATTCTCGATTTTATCAGAAATCAGAAAATCATTTCTGGGATATCCTTCCACCAGTATTCGTTTTGTTTGAAACGCAGACGAAAAAAAAGGCTTCAAAAATGTAGATGTTGTAAGAACATAATGGGAAGGCTTTTCATCCGATATTCTTCGTGGAATGGAATAAATTCTTTCCAAAGTATTTCTTGGATTTCGATAATAATCAAACAAATTGTCTTTTTGAATTTTTTTTAATGGAATCCCATGCCAAAGATTAATCTTTATTGCTCCACCGGACAGTGTATAGCAGATATCCTTCGAATAATTATCAAACAGATATACTCCCGCTCGAACACAGCACATAATCCCCTGCCAGCTATAAAGATAATGGCACCGATAACCGTTTTCCTTAAGAAATCTCACAATTTCCTTGTTTTTAGAAATCCAGACAGCAGTAATCCTATCAGATTTAGCTTGAGAAAGATAAAGATAGAAATATTTTGGATTATCTGCAAAGCGCATACCAAAAGAACTCCCAAGCACCCATAGCTTTTTATTCCTTGGTACAAGACAGGATAAGCCATAGATAGGAAGTAATAAAAGCTGACTCCAATAGATAATTTCCTTTCTTACTTTTCCCATACATCCTTCCAATCTTTGAGCTATACTTCTATATTATTTTTCGCTCTTTGCGGTATACCTAGCGTTGTCCGGTATAAATGCATTATCTTACCACTTCTGTAATATGGTTTTTCTCTCGATCGGATCCAAAGCCTTCACAATCGGATCGTCATAATAAGAGTCATTTTTAATATGTGTTGTGGATACCTCTTCAAAAATCGCACCCTTCATTGAAGTAAACGAGTGATTCTGTTCTCTGAGCACGGTCTGAATATCCCCCGGTTTCATATAGATATCCTTTCCTTCGATATTCACCGTCAGATCTCCGTATAACAGCTGAAAGGTCTCCTCCTTGATCTTATGCATATGTATCGGATGCTTCTGCCCCGGGAGGATAACAAGCAGCTTTTTACAGTATTCTCTGTTAATAATACTGATGATAATTGCACCGGTTTGTCTGAAATGCTTCATGCCGTAATGGTGGGACAATTCCACGGTAAATTCCTTACCAAGAGCAATTCCTGCTTCATACAGCATACCCTTTGCATCATGTACTACACTTCTGACCAGGCCGATGTCCGTTAGCCTCCTTTTCTCAATCAAAGGTTCATTGACATGATAATCACGGCTTGCTTCCATTCCTTCCGTGAATTCACCGCTGGTCATCTGCCGCTCATTCAAAGGCATGGCAAAGAACACATCCTCCTGCATAATCGGTTCTCCCTTTTTAATCTCATGCTTTGAATAGACCCCTCTCATCAGGGATCTGAGAGAATCCACCTCTTCCTGGCTTACATATTTATCATTCTCTTTCTTAGTTCTGCAAATCATCCTCGCATCCAGAACTGCCTTCACCCAACGATCCGCCTGCTCCGGATTCATGGAGTAGGAGTTCAGAGTAATTGTCTCAGTAGGCAGACCGACATGGCGCTCCAAAATCTTAGCACCTTTCGCGATTGCCAGTATTGGTACGATATTATTATTGGGATCCTCATGGCCTGAATAGCCGATGGTTACCTCAGGATACCTGCGGTTCATCCTGTCGATGAAATCCAACTGAAGCTGGTCGAGAGGCGCCGGGTATTCGGCAATACAGTGAAGAAATGCGAATTCACATCCCTTGTGAGTAAAGAAATTATAGAGCTTATCTATATCTGATAATACCTTACCACCTGTTGAGATTATAACAGGCTTATGGGTATATGCAATCTTTGTAAGGAGGGGCCAGTCCATCGCACTGCAGCTTGCCACCTTAATAATATCTATTCCCTGGTCCATACACCAGTCCACCCCATCCTCATCAAAGGGTGTACTCATGGCAATCATTCCCTCATCATGGATTGCTTCCACCAACTGGGCGAACTGGTCTGCACTAAGCTTCGTACTCATAAATCTCGGGATATGCTTTACATCGGTACGATCCTTAAAATCCGGATGAATAAAGGTCTCCAGGTTTCGATATTGCAGCTTTACAGCTGCCTTAATATTATATTTTCTTGCTATTCTGCTCATAGCTTTAATAATATCTAAACCATGCTCCACACTGCCCTGGTGGCTGTTCGCCATCTCGAATATAAACAGATCCTCGAACATATTCTTCTCTATATTCATACGCAATCTCCTTTTTGTGTATTAAAAGGAGGCATTCTCCTTTTTATTCTAAAAGGTGTTACCAAGTTATATATGTAACAGGTTTCCGTCATATATTATATATCGACTAATATCATCATAATATAAACAACAAATTGTGACAATAAGATATTTTATCTAGTGCAGATCGCAAATAACGGGTTATTATAATACGAATAATTCCAGAAGTTTTTTCATGTCCATCATTTTGTCATCCACGTAATAATCTGCATTCGGTTTTCCAAAATGTAATTCATGATATTTCAGCTTCCAAGCCTCCAACTGCCTTAGGGTTACTTCATGCCAATCAATACCTGTTACATACCCTCTGGCAGTATGTAAGATAATCTGATTTCCCATGTCATACAGCTTATTAATTAATTGAATCATCTCCGTATTCGGCTCTGCTAGGGCATAGTTGTTATCTTTTTGAAGCCTGGCGATGACTCCGTCAATATCAAATACAAAGCGTCTGTTTCCTGAAGAAATCCTAATAAATTCTTCTGCGTAGGCCAATTCCTCTTCCGTATCGATGTCAAAGTTCTTAAGCATCTGATATCCATAGATTTTACTGCCCGACATAGAATACTTCTCAAGAATGATACTTCCGCGTACCACATCAATACAGGCATTTTGATAAAACACCTTCGGCAGCTGCTGCCTGGGCATATTATAGCATTCCCTGATACCCATCATAATCGGAGTAATGCTTCCGTCCTCCTGCTGATGCCACATCTTATATGGAATCTCCTTGGCTGGAGCAATACTTCTGACAGAATCAAACTCCTGCCGTTCAAGCAGTATCCTGATCATGGCATCAATATCCTCTATATCCCGAATTGGGTAGGTAGGTCTCAGTTGGACAACGATATCCGCTAAGTATTCTTCCTTCTCCTCTAAGTATTTCAGACAATGATAAAACACTTCGATATCCAAAGCCGTATCAGTGGCATACTGTGCAGGTCGTAGAAAAGGTACCTCTGCGCCATAACTCCTGCCGATGGATGCATATTCCTCGCTATCCGTGCTGAGAATAATACGATTGATATAAGACGATTTTTTGGCATGTTCGATAGAGTACGCGAGCATCGGTTTTCCGTTCAACAGCCTGATGTTTTTATGTGGAACACTTTTCGATCCGCTTCTCGCCGGAATAATTGCCAGGATATTCATCTTTGTCCTCCCTTACTATAATTCCCGAATTGTCCAATCAAGCACCGGAGCGAAGAAATCACATGCTTCAATAATCCGATGATAGATATTGACTGTACCAGTATAAGATTGTACTTCATCCTTTTTAGCATCTGTAGATAAGAAATTCAATTGTTCTATATCATCATTCCCTGCACTTAAAATATATTGATTAATCAGATCACTGATGGCTCTCTTCTCAATAAACTCATTCGTTTCCGTTACAGCCTTCAGAAAACGTCTGCTTGCAGCATAATAGTTTTTATTTAGCTTTATCTCAGTAATCAGCTTCTCACAATTAACAACAAGCTTTCCCGCTCTGATCTTGATCTCCTTTAAATCTTCCTTGGCCTCAATCAAATATTCTCTGATGGTTTCGATATCCTGGTCACTAAATGTATGCTCCATAGCTTCGATGATTTCGAGACAATTTATTTCTACCGTACAATACTGATTAATAGCCTCCTGCAGGCTCATGTTCCTGGTGCCCTTGATATTGGCCCCGCCCTCAGTAGCATTGATTACATCAAAATCCGTCATTTGCAATATTGCATTCTCATACCAGCGCAAGAAGGTATACCAGTCGTATCTTGTTCTGACAGGATTACCTTCGATGTCTTCCACATATAATTCCAGCTCATCTATAGCTTGGGAGGTTGCATATTCAACCCCTGCATGTGAAATTCCTTCTGCATAGGACAGATTAGAGCCGACCATAATAATCCTTTGAAATCCGGCTAAAGCGCATAACGCAAACGCTGCTGTAGATACGGAACCACCCGTTGTAATCTCATTTAACTTATGTCCCAGTCGTTCATAAATTCTTCGAACAAATTCGGAGCAATCATAGAATATCTTCTGTCCTTTATGGTTATCTAGGATTGCCAAACTACCCTCCAGCAGACTGATTAACGGGGTAGTAAAACCGATTTGATTACCGCAGCTTCGTAGCGGCTTCAGGGCATCGATATGAACCACAAAGTCAGGCTCGATACCATGCTGTCGCAAGCTAAGATAAGCCTTATCCACGGCCATGATAATTGATCTTCCTTTTGCAGCTTTAAGCACTTCTATGTTTTTATTTAGTGAAGGACCTGCGGAAACTATAATAACAGGGACCTCCTTGGGAAGCTTCTTCTCTAAATCCCAATAGCTGATTGAATTTTTAAGATGAATGATATTGACGATTGTATTAGCTGCGAGCTGTCTCCCCATCTTTATAGACGTATTTTTTGATACGATACACGTAAAAATATTGTCCTGAATAGCAGAATTATAGTTCTGATACGAAAGTGCGAACAATTTATCATATCCGGGATGCTGACAATTCACCTGGGAATACACGTTCATCCATGTGATTAGTCTGGATAAAAAATAAGGAAACTCAAATTTATTGATTTCCTCGACAATTAAAAGTACTTTTTCATTTCTGAAAATATCAGATAAATCGTAGTTTTCTAAGACATGACAAAAAATCGTATATGAGGGCTCATATACGATAATATATTGATAATGCTCGAGCCTTTTCATCAATTCGCGAAGGAAGATTCCATTTCCCAGACCGAACATCGCTACTATCGTATCAAGATTTTTTGAATGATATTGCTCTGCCCAGCTTTGTGCTTCCTGCAACGGATTATATTTACTATTTAAGCGGATATGTATTCCACTCTGTTCGACCTCCAGAGAAAACGCTCCTGTTTTAGTAGGCACAGAAAATACAGTGATCTGCTCCTCGATCGTCTGTACTCCCTTCTGACTTATAAGGCTATAAAGAGTCTTTTTCCCCTCCTTCATCGCCAGCATATTGTCCTGATAAAACATTATTCTAAACCACTCCTAATCAATCATCTAGATTTTCCATCTTATCCAATAAATCAATTATATCATATTTCATCATATCCGCAATGAGAATTGTATCCTTTTGGAGCATCGCCTCGGTGATTTCCTGCAAGCTTTGTGCCAATGCACCTTGCAGCGTCTGTATTGTTTCACTATGCTCCAATTCCTTCAATTCTGCTGTAAGAAGAATCAAATCATCGATCACATCGATTAGCACTCTGTACCCTTCCTGGTTCTTCTGTTTATAAAAATAGTCTGTTGTCTGTTCTATTTTCTGTCTTACCTCTTCCAATACCTGAATATTCATACAGTCTCCCATCCTAGCATTTTATATAATAAAGGCGTCGTTTAACAGACACTTTTTGAGGATCTAAAAGAATAAAGCCGGCCAAACGGCCGGCCTTATTGCTATAACAATAGTACGTATTACTGTAATAAGGATAAAACTCCTTGTGTTGATTGATTAGCTTGTGCCAACATTGACTGTGCTGCCTGCTGAAGAATGTTACTCTTGGAGTAGAGTACCATCTCTTTAGCCATATCAACGTCACGGATACGGGACTCAGCGGACTGTAAATTCTCAGAAGTATTATCAGCATTCGCAATGGTATGCTCTAATCTGTTCTGAACAGCACCGAGTGCAGATCTCTGTGTAGATACTGCAGTGATAGCAGCATTGATTGTGGTGATAGCAGCGGTTGCAGCTGAATAGGAGCCCACATTATTGGAGATATTATTCAGTCCGGTAGCCAATGCAGATGCCTTCATGTTCTTGATAGTAAGGCTGATACTCTGTCCTGAATTTGCACCCACTTGGAATTTCATAGCTGCAGACGATGCTGAGAATGTACCGTTTAAAAGAACCTTGGTATTGAATTCAGTCTGCTCAGCGATACGATTGATTTCTTCTGTTAATGCAGCAAGCTCATCCTTTATGGAGTTACGGTCTGCAGAAACATTAGTATCGTTAGATGCCTGAACTGCTAACTCTCTCATTCTCTGAAGAATGGAGTGGGTCTCATTCAACGCACCTTCTGCTGTCTGAATTAAGGAGATACCATCCTGTGCATTGGTGGAAGCCTGCTCAAGGCCTCTGATCTGACCACGCATCTTCTCGGAGATGGAAAGTCCGGCTGCGTCGTCACCAGCACGGTTAATTCTATAACCGGATGCTAACTTCTCAGTTGATTTTGCAAGAAAACCTGTGGTGATGCCTAACTGTCTGTTTGTGTTGGCTGCTGCCATATTATGTTGTACTATCATATATTTTCCTCCTTGAATTATGTTGTTAGTAGCATCCATGCTACTTTGATTATAAGTTTATCTCCCATCCGGCCGTACGCTCCCTCGAGGAGAATAAGCTTTAAGTAAAATATCTTTACTTGTAATATATATCGGTATAGTTTTCTAAAACTTTATACCTGACCATGTAATTTTTATTTTTTTTTGTCGTAAAAATATGATGGCACATCGCTCTGATTAGCCACGCTCTTGTAATACTTTGCCACAGTCTGGGAGCTCATCCTGGACTTCTTGATATCCTTGCGTTTCTGAGACAATATCAGCTCCAGCCTGGATTTGTTTCTCTTTTCCAACGCCATCAGCTTTACGTTGAGGTCTGTGATCGAGGTAATATATTCCTGCATTTGAGCTATCTCGTGATAGTAATTTACTTTCTGAGTCGCAAGCTCTTCCCTTACGCTGTCATATATCTGTTCAAAGCCGATATCCAGCTTTGCAAGCTCTTCCAGCTGTTCCTCCTTAGACTCTATTGTATTGGAAAATTCATTCTCATCAAAATCTTCCTGTTTCAGGATCTCTTCCTGGGCTATAGTTAAGGACATCAATTCACTTAAGATTGCCAGCTTTTTCTTTAGGATATCTAGCAGCAGCTGAATATAAGCCTGCTTGGTGGTTTGGTTCTCTAATTCCATCCGTTCCATCCTTTCTGTACCTTAAGTTTACTTTGCCGCCTTTGCCAGCTTCATGACTTCCTTCCAGGTATCGCGCATTTCTCGGATGTAGGTCAAGGCTTCCTCCAGTACCTCCACATCTTTTCTGATATTAGCTTCTATCAGCCTTCGATAGATGTAATCATAGATTAATTCAAACTCCCTTGATACCTCATACTTGAAATCCAAGGTAGTACGCAGCTCTGTTATAATGCGCTCAGCCTTAATAATATTCGAGTTTGCCCTATCTAGTTCATGCTTTTCAATCGCAATAGCTGCAAGATTGCAGAATTTGATTGCTCCTTCGTACAGCATCAAGGTGAGCTCCGCCGGTGTTGCCGTCAAAATCTTACTATTATTATAAGCTGCCATTGCATTGGTTGCCATAAAAATTCCTCCTAAAAAGGTACTTAGTAACTGCTCCTTACTTACCTAACATGGATGCGAGTGAGTTGCTCTGCGAATTCATCTGGGACATCGCCTTCTCCATCGCAGTAAATTGCTTATAATAGCGGGCTTCCATGTCCTCCAGCTTTTTCTCCATCGTGCTAAGATTATCCTTATAGTCATCAAGCTGCTTCTTCATTTCCTTATCATTATAGAAGGTTAACGCGCTACGCATAGAAGTACTTTTCATCTTATCTGTCAAATCATTATACAAATCACCTGCCAGCTTAGTGAACACCTTCATGACCTCATCCGGATCATCCTTTAGCGCAGTCATCAAATCATTTTTCTTATCTGCTACAGATTGATCATCCTTATCACCATTAATATGCAGCAATCCTCTTTCTGTATAATCTGACGTAACGATGCCGAAGGAGGAAAGGTACTTTGATTTATCATTTACAGAAACAGATCTGCTCATAGTATACCGTACAGAGCTGATGAGGGTACCTAAAATACCGTCTCTTCGGAGCAGGGAATCCTTAATCTTGGTTTCCCATTTTTCTACCTGATCATCCGTCATTGCTTCCTTCTGCTCATCGGTCAGTGGCTCATAGCCCTTTGCCAGATCGGCATAATAGGAATCGTTCATTGCGGTAAGCACTTCATTATAGCTCTTGACAAAATCCTTGATCATGTCATAAACGACCTGAGTATCTTTTGTTATATTCAGGGTTACGGTGTCCGAACCGGTCGTACCGATCAGATTCATGCTGATCCCATTGACAGCGACATTATTGGTGGCACTCGTCATTGCCATCCCATTGTATTCAAAAACTGCGTCGGCAGCAGCGACGGTCTTTGATCCGGTTGCCAATCCAAGCTTATTTAAATCGACTGAACCTTCCGTACCGATAGTAAATGCATTTTTTACACCGCTTTCCTTGGAACTTAAGAATATTCTCTTCTGAGAAGCATCAAAGGAAGCATTAATTCCGGCATTTTTCATAGTCTCTACCAGATCATTGATGGTCGAATCTGCCTTAATCTCAAAGCTCTGTGTCTTACTGCCGTTCGTGATTGTGATCTTATTTTCCGGTCCTGCCGTCATCCCAAGATCGGTTAATTTAGTCTTACCGGTCACATTACTGCCAAGCTGCGCTCCCGTAACAAACTGAGCACTTGCAAGGCTTGTGATCTTCACTGTATGAGTTCCTTCTGCAGAGCCATTGGTTGCAGTAGCCTTTACTTTACTTTCGTCAGCGGAGGTCACCGTCTTTGTGAGATAACTGTTCTGCATTCTCATCTTGGAAATAGTATCCTTATAAAAGGAATACAGCTTTGAATTCAATGTTTTCCACTTTTCCTGTGCCCATTCCGTCTTGATTTTCTTATTCTCAATCTTTGTTTTCTTCATGCGCTGAGCTTTCATCAACTCCGCAACTATGCTCTCCGTATCCATATTGGAGGCTAACCCACTTAACCTAATTGCCATAATGGCACCTCCTATCTTTTCTCATCAACAAGGAGCCCTGCCAGCTCCCACATCTTCTCAATCATCTGTAAGGTTTCTTCCGGAGGTATCTCCCTGATTACCTCCTTAGTTTCCTCATCCAAGACTTTGATTGAGACGCGCTTTGTCTCCTCATGATAAGAAAATTCACATCTGGTTCGCTGAGTTTTCATTTTATTGTTAGCGTCTCTGATAGCTTGTTTAATCTGATTCTCAGAAGCGCCTTTGTACTGACTGCTCTCCTGTCCAGTCTGATTGCTCCCGAAAGTCCTTACAGGTAGCGATACCTCTGAAATATTGATGCTAGCTGCCTGCTGCTCGGTTGCAGCTACCTTTGGAATCTGTCTCGAAACAGTGTTTGAAGTATCCTGATAAACTGCTCCGGATAATACCTCTAATGCCATAATAAACACCTCCATGTGTACTGGTAATACTACCACGATGATATAATACGTTACTTAGCCATCCTTGACCGTAATATCATTATGTATGAAATGATTGTCAGACATAATAATCATTAACTTATACATTATATCGGTACATAGACTAAAAAGCTTTATAGCAATTTATATATTTAAGATAATTTAAGAGGCTCTCCATAACCACTGCATCTTAATCAAGTCATGGTGAGCCTCATTTTTCTTACCTATTCTTTTAGTAGTACAAGTGCCCGCCATTAGCGGAACAGTTTCTTCAGCATATCATCGGAAGCTGTTGTCTCAGCTGCTTCCTTGTTTGACTCCTTAATCTGTAGATAAATTTCTTTTCTGTAAATCGATACAGCCTTCGGGGCATTGATACCAATCTTAACCTGGTCACCCTTTACCTCTAAAATCGTAATTTCAATATCATTTCCAATTATGATGGATTCATTCACCTTTCGTGAAAGGGCCAGCATACTATTCGCCCTCCTTTGCCGCCTTATATGCCTGTAGCTGCTTATAAAAGCTATATTTAATCTCGTAATCCGGGTTTTCCACTACAATCTGTGCACCTGTTCTTTCATCAGAATTGATGATAAACGGAGCCTTCAAATTGGCGGTAATCATCTCGACATTATCAGGAACAGTGATCGATACGAGCACTACGATATTCTCCTCCGTGAGATTCCCAAGCGGTATCAGGTGCTCATCATCCACCTCCGGATTATAATCTGGCTTAATAATCAAGGGATTAATCACAGGAAGCGCCAATGCAGGCTCATCCAAGCTCTGGAGCCAGGAAATATCCGGCCTATCGCCACCCTCATCATCATATAATATGGTATACTTTTTACAGTTCTCGAAGCCAAAGATACCGTTTTCAAAATAAAGTATTTTATCTTCATCCAGATCTATTTGCCCAAAATGTCTTGTGTTAACCAGCATGTCTATCGCCTTCCCTTCTATCGGAATTTATCAATCTCTTTAATCGACATTATACATGATTTGTAATTAATTTGCATTATATATTTACAGAAAATCCAACAACGAATTCTGTACAACCTTAGCTGCCGCAGATAGCGAGGCGTTATAGATTGCTTCTGCCGATGAGTACTTTATGATAGTCTCCGCAATATCAGCATCCTCATTATTGGACATCAGATCCTCAAAATCCGTAGATTGGCTGGATAATCGATCCTCTGTCAGCTCCAGCCGGACATATCTGCTTCCCAGATCCGCAACCGCCACATTTAGTTTCTCCTGTTCCTTCGAGGATACCTCAATTCCTTTGGAAAATGCCTTCTGCATGAGATCCTTCTTCAAGGACAGCTCTGTGTCCATATGACTCTTCATTTTTTCTATTTCTTCTCTTTCACTATCTGTTAGGTTAGTATCCTTTAAACGGTTTTCAAGCTCGGTAATAACACTTTCAACTTCCTTAACCGCATTCACAGAAGCAAGAATATCATCGATGCTTCTTCCGAGCTCATGAGAAAATGCAGTGGATGCCTGGGTATTGATCGTCAGCTTCTGACTAAAATTAATCTCATACTGTATCTGCTGATCTTCCTTGACAAAATTGGCATCTTCTTCAGAAGAAACGCTGTCTGCTTTGGTACAGGTAAAGAAGTGTTCCGGCTTCAACTCACCGTCTAAAAATCCCGTTTTATTATAGGTTAAGGATATGTTCGTAGCATTTTTCATGCTATCGTATACCGTGGATCCAAAAATCATCTCTCCGGTCTCAGGGATATAGTAGACTTCTCCCGGGCCAGGCCGATAAGCATCATCCGGACTCGTAGTCGGATCTGCGTCTGTCTCAAGATCTACCAAAGACATTACAGTAATTCCCGTAATTGATTGCTCCTCTTCAACACCTGAACTGTTGACGGTAGTATAACTGATACTCGTCGGTGCAGCCGCACTTAACTTATCATAAGATAGCTGCAAACGATAGGTCTGCTGTAAGGAAGGAGCGTCATCAAAGCTTGAGCTTCCTAAATCATCCAATGTATACCCACCAACAACCTTATTTGTCACCTGTAGCTGCTTACCGGTAAAATTCTCCGTGATTGCATAAGTTAGATTAGGCTCATCCTCCGAGAAGGTCAAGGAGCTATCCGTCTTATATCCGGTAAACACATACCTTCCTGCGTAATTGGCATTTCCCTCCTGATAGACCTGCTCCTTCAGCTGCAAAAGATTAGCGACTACCGATGCACGATCCTCTGCAGTCAAGGTATCTGTACTTCCTTGTATACAGTAGGTATTAATCTTAGAAAGCATCTCATTGACATTACTTAAGGAGCTCTCCGTAACATCCATCCAGGACTTGGCATCCGGGATGTTCTTATCATAATATTGATTTAGTTCTGTAAGGTTAGTCCTCAGCTTTAATGCTCTGACGGCAATAATCGGGTCTTCACTCGGCTTTTGAATCTTCTTGCCGGTTGAATACTGTTGTTCTAATGACGTCATGTTGAGCTTATTTTTATTTATATTGCTCATCATATTATTTGTCATCATTTTATTAGTAATACGCATATCCTAACCTCCTAGTCCAGAGTATTATCAAATCCTGATATAACGAGGTATAAACTCTTATCCTCAATCCTCTCTTACCTTTCTCTCTACAGTATTGTTAGAAAGAAGCTTTAACCCGGGTACAAAATAAATTTCATATGCAACACCTTAGCAGCCTCTGTAGTATACCTTAGGTAAGAATTATACACCCATGTAGTTGATCAGCTTATCATATACCTCATCCATAACCGAAATAACCTTAGCAGAAAGGTTATACGCATTCTGATAACGAACCAAATTCATAGCTTCCTCATCCACGTCTACTCCGGATACCGATAGTCTTTGACTGGTAATGGAATTCAATATATTGGACTGACTTTCTGCAAAGGTTGCTGCCTTATCTGTATCAATCCCGATCTCTGCTACCAGTGTCTGGAAGAAGCCCTCGGGTGTTCCCATAAGCTTCTTATCATTCTTTAAAGCTAAGAGCTTTTCAACAATATCATTTGCCTCAGCCCCATTAGATATATCCTTTGTAGTAACGACCAGACTGGTGTTGGCAATCAAAGCTTCATTTACAGTAAAGCTGTCAGCCGTCATCAAATAATAATAACCGTAATTCGGTTCATCCTCTGCTGCTTCTTCATACAAAGTTCCTGTCTGGGAATCAAATCTGTCATAGTCATAATATGTACTGTCACCGGAGTCCTTGAGTGGTCCGAAGATATAATCTCTCCCATTAATCTTACTTGTTGCAGTGAAGAAATCCATTCCCGCCTTACCGTTTAAATCCTGACCGTCTCTGTGAATGCTGTTGAAGGCTTTTGCAAAGGTTCTAACAAATTCATTTAATTGCTCCATATAATAGGGGATGCCCTTATAATTGATGCTTTCACCGATTTGTCCGAGTTCTCCGGAAGCATCGGCTTCCACATAATCCTCTAATTCAAAATTGTAGACATAGTTTCCGTCATCGACAGTAACCTCAAAGCCTTTATAGGCATACTCATGATTACCGATGGTAATGATACCCGTTTGCGGTATATTCAGCTTTTCCTGGCTGTTAATATTAGTGTCAGACATGATAATATAGTTCTCACCCTTCTGAGCATCTACTTTTCCCTGAAGGTTGAACTGGTTATTACCGTCACGAACCTCCAAAAGTGCCTGCAGGGAGCCGCCAAGCGTATTGCTTCTCATATCAAAGCGCTGACCGTTATCCCATTCAATATCATATAGACCGTCGATATCATTCTGATTATCCTTTAGCTTTCTGGGAACAAGCTTTAACTGATTGAAATTTTGATTATCCACCAAAGTAACGCCATCCAGCTTTATGATATAGCTGGTAACGCCAATCCCATCCCCCACTGCCTTTTCTGATACGGTAATATTTGCAATCTCTGAAAGCTCATCCACTAAAAGCGCTCTCTGATCTCGTAAATCATTCGCTGTACCGCCGGTTACCTCCAGTGTGCTGATCTGCTTTGACAATGCGGCAATCTGCTGTGCTGTTGAATTAATCTGTTCCGCCTTATTACGAATTTCGAAGTTACATTCCTCCTGTATTTTTTTCAGGTTCGTTGATAAGGAATTGAAATACTGGGCAAAGCTCTCTGCATAATTCACCACCTGGTTACGCACCGTTAGGCTGGCAGGATTTTTGGACAATTCCTGTAGGCTTTCATACATGGAATTATAGGTAGTTGTAAATCCATCCACACTTACTTCATTAAAATAGC
The DNA here is from genome assembly GCA_023415635.1 of Bacillota bacterium. Taxonomy (GTDB): domain Bacteria; phylum Bacillota; class Clostridia; order Lachnospirales; family Lachnospiraceae; genus Mobilitalea. The sequence goes on from JAEZJV010000040.1 coordinate 367,167, forward strand.
TTTCGATTTCATTCATATAGTAGGACTTAGAGGAATACTCCCCAAACAACAAATTATTTTTCCAGTATTTCGTGTCATAGTATTCATCACGCTGCTGAACCACTCCCGACACATTGACACCGGTTCCGGCCATACCATAGGAAGAATTCATCCGAAGAGCCTTACCTGCCTTTTGATTCATCACCTGTCTGGAATAGCCCTCTGTTTCGGCATTAGAAACATTATGGGCTGTCGTATCCAATGCAGCCTGATATGTATATAATCCTGATACACCAATATTCAGACCAAAAAAAGTTGAACTCATAATACCTCCGTTCTGCTGCCGATCAGCTCGTATTGTAGTTCCTTTTATAATTTATTAATGATATCCTCCAACATTTGGCTGACTGTATTGACATATCTGGAGGATGCATTGTATGCATGTTGGTACTTAATTAAGTTGGTTAGCTCTTCATCTGAAGATACTCCTGAAACCTCTGCTCTCTTACTATTGATGCTTTCTACCATGGAAACCTGGTTATCACCGATGGTGTCAAATTGCTCACCGCGGTTTGCTATCTCAGAGGTAAAGGCAATATAATAATCGTTGAAATTATACTGAGTTAAAGTATTTGGAGATAATGACGAGAAAGCATTATGCCATACATCCATCAGCTTCTTAACTGCCGCAGGATCAAAGCTTCCCGATCCGTCATTGTCGGATAGCGGTATTATTTTATAGTTCTGCATTATTTCCGGATTGACTTCAATTTCCCCGAGGGTAAACAGGGAGTAGTTGTCGTCCGGATTTTCTTCATGATAGAAAAATGATGATACGGTTTCATTCACTCCGTCCTCATTCACATAGGTGATAAACTCCTCCTCACCATAACGGTCCAACGACTTTCTGTTAAAGAGGGCCTGTCCCCTGCTTCTTTCAGCATCCATACCTACCGGTGCATTCTCACTATCAAAGATAACGGCCTTGGTTCCGTCTGTCAGTACTACCTCCTTATTAGGACTGAAGATTTCATTTACCATGGTAACTATTCCATGAATCAACTGATCAAACTGAGCCTGGGTTGACATCACTATAGAAGCATTGATGGTCCTATTGTATTCTGCAACCTCTGCATTATACTGTGCCTCTGTCTCTTCTTCAGGATTATATTTGGGAATATCGGTATAGTTGGCCTTCTTATAACCTCTTGCGACCAATAGCCCCTTAAGTGAACCGATATCTGTGTTATTCTCCGAGGAGGGGATCCTGTCAAGATTGAAGATATCGGCATCCCCATGGGATGGCCACACCGGTTTCAGCATATCAGAACTCTCATTCACCTTCACCGTATCCATCTTATGCCAGCTATCCTCTGAGACAAATACCGAGCCCTCTACATTGACTGTAACAACACCGACTGCATTTTCTTTATATGTAATACTCACCATCTTACTAAGCTCGTCCAGCAGGTTGTTTCTTTCATCCCGAAGATCATTGGCTTTTTCTACACCGGAGGATTCGTAATGTCTAATTTTTTTATTTAGAGTTGTGATTTCTTCACCAATTTCATTAATGCGATTTACCTGTTCTTTAATCTGTGTATTTAGATTAACCTGATAGTCGTTAAGCTGTCTTGATATATTTTCCGAACGCTCTATGAAGCTTACTGCAGTCTGAATCAGGGAAGCCCTCGTAACGACACTGTCAGGCTCCTTCGCCAGCTCCTGCAGGGAATACCAGAAATCATTCATGGTATCTTGAAACGACTCCCCCTCAAGCTCGCCAAATAAGCCCTCTATCTCCCGCACTGCGTTGCTTTGGGCATCATAATAAGCACCCCTGCCCAGTTCCTGTCGATAAGCCTGGTCCAGAAAGGAATCGCGCACCTGCTTAATGGTGGCAAATTCCGCTCCAATCCCTTTCTGCATACTGGAGGAGTAGGAATCTCCTATTTTTATATAATTGAAATCCGTCTGCAACGCCTGTTGCCTTACGTAGCCCTTCGTATCTACATTAGCCAGGTTATGTGCAGTGACATTCAAGGCTGCCTGACTGACATTCAGTCCGGACACACCGACATATAAACTGCTCATCGAGCTCATGGATTACACCTCTCCTAATTCTTACTGCTTCGCATCGAACATCCCTGTTCCTGAAGCAAGTGTTTCATATTTTGAAGCACCCTTTGTGTAAGTATTGTTCCCCGGCGACATCCTTGTGCTCTGAATAAAATTCATATTGAATTCTATCATTTCTAGGGATTGTTGTATTAACGACTTGTTACGATTATTGATTTCGACTA
>JAEZJV010000043.1 GCA_023415635.1 Bacillota bacterium
GTCCGGCGCTGTACGACTCAGCCGTCCGGAGCCCGGTTCCTGCTTCTATACGGGCGCCCACCACGAGGTGCTCGATGCCGCAATCTCGGACAGTCGCGGGCGGCCGCTTACCAAGTACACGACAGGGACGTGCAAGTTCTGCGGGCTGCAGCGCCGATACTCCTCCAGCTACTGGACGAACAGGCGTAAGCACGAGCGAGCGCAAATGGCCGCGAGCCAGCCGCGAGCTGTCGTTTCGTCACAGGTTCCGGCCGTACGCACGGAGGACGGCGGCGTGGACTGGAACCTCGCGCTCGACGCGATCCGATGCCTCGGAGGCGGTCCGATCAGCCTGCTCGAGCGCGTCGCGCGGCAGCTGGACCCGAGCCGCCTCTTCCTCCACCAGTTCGTGCGGACGCTGGAGTCGCTTGGGCACATCGAGGTGCGGAGGTCTGACGCGACGCTCGAGGTGCTGAGCTGGGAGGTGTGCGACACCAGGGTCATCGACGTCGGCGATCGGCGGGTCTACGCCGGGTTCTGGACGCCGGACATGGTGTCGGCGGCGGAACGGCACTTCGATCGACTCGGTCGTCTGACGGGGTGGGACGCGCAGGCGAGCGCGCCGTCACGCGTCTGGACGACGGCAGCGCCCGACGAGGTCGGTGCCTGGACGGAGGTCGGCGACATCCCCGTAGCCGAGTCCGCCGCACGCGATCTCGTGTCAGTCCTTCCAGCTTTGAGCACCGTGCTCGGTGCGCTCCCACGCAAGCCCTCTCCGTCTCTCCTGGGTGCGCAGTGGTTCGACCCTACGTCGGCGGCGTGGCAGGCTGTGGCTGACATGGACTCGCCTGGTGCCTACCGGGTCGGCCGGTACGGGTCGAAGTACTACGTCCGCACAGCGAGCGACCTCGCGACGGGGCAGGTGGCGGTCGCCGACGCAGCGGTCGCGAAGCACGCGGCTTCTGCGCTCCTGACCGCACGGGCCCTGGTGGCCTACGACGAGCGCGCCGGCGATCTGATCGTGCCGCTCGGAGCGAACCTTCCTGGCCTGTACGAGCGCGCCGCCGTCCTCGAGTCGGGGACCGCCCCGCTCAAGCGCCGCGGACGCACCGTCTACCGCGACGTGTCGCCCTACGTCGCGGGCCGACTCGCCTACCTTCTCGAGAACTGAGGCCGTCTGGTGACCAATCCGACTCCGATCTCTGTGGGATCCGGCATCCAGGACACGGTGCTGCGATACATCGACACCGCGTTCTACCTGCGCGACGGGGCGCTCCGCGCGGAGCGCCGCCGTCTGCTCACCGACGAGCGTCCACTCGTCCCGCCGCCGCTGCTCGAGCCTGTGCTCCCGTATGACGGGGTCGTCGATGCGGTCGTGGCATGCCAGGCCGCTGGGCTGACGAGGCCGGAGGCGGAAGCGCTGGTCTCCGGAGTCTTCGGAACCTGCGAGGGAGTGCTGCTGCGCGAACACCAGGCTCAGGCGCTCGAGGTCGCGATGAGCGACGGGAGCCGGACGAACCCGATCGTGACGTCGGGCACCGGCTCTGGCAAGACTGAGGCGTTCATGCTCCCGGTTCTCGCGCGCCTGCTCCTAGAGGCGCGCTCATGGCCGAGCTCGGGCGACCGCACGCACCCCTGGTGGGACTCGGCGCCGCCCTGCTGGTCGCCGGTCCGACGGACAGGGCGGGCAGCGGCTGTGCGGGCGCTCGTGCTGTATCCCACGAATGCGCTGGTGGAAGACCAGGTCGCGCGCTTGCGCCGGACCGTACGGCGCCTCGTGCCCGCCGGCGGACCACAGTTGTGGTTCGGTCGGTACACGTCAGGGGCTCCCGGTGGGACGCGCATGCCGACCCCGAGGGGCGCCCACCAGCGCTTGGGCGAGGCTTCTCGCGACCTGCGAGCAATGGTCCAGGAGTACGACTCCGTCGCGCGGGCGAACCCTGAGGTCGCCGACTATCTGTGCGACCCGCGCAGCGCGGAGCTCCTCACCCGCTGGGACATGATCGCGACGCCGCCCGACGTGCTGGTGACCAACTACTCGATGCTCAACATCATGCTCATGCGCGAGCTCGAGCAACCGATCTTCGAGTCGACGAGACAGTGGTTGGCCGAGGACCGGGCGCACGTGTTCACCCTCGTCGTGGACGAGCTGCACCTGTACAGAGGCACGCAGGGTGCGGAGGTGGCCTTGATCATCCGCAACCTGCTGCTGCGGCTCGGCCTCGAACCGACGTCGCGGCAGATCAGGGTCATCGGCACCAGCGCGTCGCTGGACAGCGACTCGCGTGCCTACCTCGAGCGGTTCTTCGGGGTGCCGGCGAGCTCGTTCGTCCAGATCAGCGGGCGTCCGCGCGACGTGGGCACCGTGCTGCCCGTCGACGCGAAGGCGGCCCTCTCGGATGCTGGTCCCGCGCTCGACGTCGTGCTCACCGAGGCATGTCGCGCTGAAGACGGCGCCATCCGTGCGACGTCGCTCACCGAGGTGGCGCGCCGTGCGTTTGGATCTGACGCGCTCGAACCGTTGGAACAGGCGCTGGACGTGCT
>JAEZJV010000013.1 GCA_023415635.1 Bacillota bacterium
TGGCAGATAGCACCCCACCTCAGTGAACAGATTTATACTATGGAGGACAGCTTACTTTTCTCCAGTATGATGATGAACTTTATCAAGCATGCGGATCGCATAAAAATAGCGTGTCAGTCTTTATTGACCAATATCAGTGCGGCCATTATGGCGGATCGAGGTGGTGAGGTTTGGGTACAGCCTATATTCTATCCATTCTTATGGATGGCGAACTATGGCAATGGACTTGTAGTTCGGGAAGTGTTACAATGCCAAGCTTATTCCTGTGAGGGCTTTGAGAATGTACCTTATGTGGACGAAGTTGTTGTATACAATGATGAAAAAAATGAGCTGGTAATCTTCGCGGTTAATCGAAGTGAAGAGGAAAGCATTGACCTAAACTTAATGCTACAGCAGTTCCAGGTAGAGGGGATTAAGGAGCATCTTGCATTAAGTCATAAAGATAAGAAAGCTTGTAACCTCAAGAATCATGATGAGGTTAAGCCATATCACATAGAGGATTATGAAGTAGCAGATGGATTAATAAAAGCAAAGCTTCAACCACTTTCCTTCAATATGCTTCGAATTCAGGTGAAATAGTTGTAGGTATTTACTTATAATTTGGTTATAAAAATTGAGTATATATTTCTATATTTGATAATTTATGTTATAGTATTAAAAAACATATTTAAGAAAGAGACTGTTTAATATGGGGATAACTACAAAAGACCTTGCAAAGATATGTGGCGTATCACGTACAACTATATATCGTGCGTTATCGGATAGTGGAAGAATTAATCCACAGACCAAGGATTTTATTTTAGAAACAGTGAAGAAATATGATTATCGACCAGATTTATTAGCACGAGGACTTGTTAAAGGCCAGACCTACAACATTGGTGTAGTAGTACTTGATGTGAATAACCATTATTTCGCGCAGATGCTAAGTGCAATCGAAGTAGAGGCAAGAAAACAGGGGTATTTTGTAAACATTACACTCCATGAGAAGAACCCAGACATAGAAAAAGAGCAGATGGCAAGACTTGTGGACTATCATGTGGAAGGAATTATTTTATCTTCTGTTAATCAAGGAGAAGAGTATAAAAAGTTTCTTTCCAGTTTAGATACACCGATTGTAACCATCAATAATAGAATTGAAGAAGACATCCCTTTTGTCGGTATCAATGAACGAGAGGCGGCAAGAGCAGCAACGGCTCAGATTATCGGGAAAGGCTATCAAAAAGTTGTATTTGTTTGTCCGCCGCTATTAGACCGTGGAAAAGAAAATATCTATGTTCATGAAGAAAGAGAAAAGGGCTTTCAAGAAGCTATGCTGTGTTCAACAGAAGTTGAGGCAGTCATAATTGATCAAGTTGACTATTTGAACTGTTGTTCAAATCAATTAATAGATGGAGTGAAAACTGCTTTTTTCTGCTCCGGTGATATGTTTGCCCTAAAGCTTATGAATCATTTAAAATCACTTGGAAAAAGAGCACCAAAGGATTACGGAATTATGGGCTTTGATAACATTGATGTTTTAGACTATGTTACACCAAGACTTACAACCATAGACAATTCAGTAGATAAAATAGCTAAAATGGCAGTGGAGATGCTCTTTGATTTAATCAATGGGAAAACTACACGAACTGAGATACTTTTAGATTATCTATTAGTGAAAGGGGAAACAATATAAGACAAGGCTTATCAATCCTTCATTTGTGTAGTTGCATTTGGTAAAGGAGAATAAGAAAATGAAGTCCTTAAAATATAATGAAGTATGGATCGCACAGAGAGCAGACCCTTATGTTTACAAACATGAGGATGGTAGTTACTATTTTACAGCAAGTTTACCAGAATATAATGGTATAGCATTGAGAAAGGCAGAGTCCTTAGAAGCACTATGTGATGCAGAAGAAGTTATGATTTGGAAAAAGCATGATCGGGGTCCTATGAGTTATCATGTATGGGCACCGGAATTACATTACATCAATCAAAAATGGTATATTTATTTTGCTTCCGGTGAAGTAGAGAACATTTGGAACATTAGGCCGTATGTATTAGAGTGTATCGGACAGAATCCTGTAAAAGACCCATGGCATGAGAAGGGAATAATGCAGAGTGCGGATGATGATGAGTTTTCTTTTCGCTCCTTTTCGTTAGATGGGACAGTGTTTAAAAATAAAGGAAAATATTATTACATATGGGCAGAGAAGGTAGGTGTTGGTAAACAAATATCAAATCTCTATATTGCTGAGATGGAGACACCTACAAAACTAAAAACGGTTCAGGTCCTTTTAACCACCCCTGATTATGATTGGGAAAGGAAAGGTTACTGGGTAAATGAGGGACCTTCTGTACTAAATAAAAATGGTAAGATTTTTCTAACCTATTCTGCTAGTGATACAGGAGTTAATTATTGTTTGGGTATGCTTAGCATTAATGAAGATAGCGATTTGCTGAATCCTAGGGAGTGGAAGAAGGAAAGATATCCTGTATTACAGTCCAATATAGAAAAAGAAATCTATGGACCGGGGCACAATTCTTTTACGGTTGATTTACAAGGGAATGATATTCTGGTTTATCATGCTCGAACAGAAGCAGAGATTATTGGAAATCCTCTATATAATCCGAACCGACACGCGATGCTTATGAAGATAGAGTGGAACAAAGAAGGAGAACCCGTGTTTAAATATTAGTTTAATAAAATATCAAAATGTCTGGTAGAATTGTAAGACATGCGGAACAAAATATCATAGGAGTCCTAATAAAAAGTTATATTATCAGCATAGGCATTTGAAAGCATGTCCTTAGTTATTACTTTTCCCTCAGCTTTACAACATTAGCCGCACTGCGTCTGCGATCATCCTCGATGGCAGCGTAGTGCCTTTTCGTTGTATTAACGTCCTTATGGCCTAGAACATCAGCAACCAGATAGATGTCGCCGGTTTCACGATATAAGCTTGTACCATAGGTACTTCTCAGTTTATGAGGTGTTATCTTTTTGAGCTTAGTAACAGTTGAAGCGTATTTTTTAACCAGGTTTTCTACTGAACGGACATGAATGCGTTTCAATTGCAAGGATAGGAACAGAGCATTGGCATGGCCATCTTCCGGAACCATCAGCTTGCGTTCTTCTAGGTAGGTCAGTAAAGCTTCCCGAACCTCTTCACCAAAATATACGATTGTTTCATAACCACCCTTACGCCTGATCTTAATTCCATTATTCTCAAAATCCACATCCTGAATATCCAGACCGACACATTCGGATACACGGATGCCGGTTCCAAGAAGCAAAGTCATCATGGCAAGGTCACGAAGCTTGGTCTTCTCATGATATTTTTGTTGAGCCTTCGTTAAATTCTCAGCCGACTCCACTTCATCCAGAAGCTTGGCAACCTCATCAATCTCCAGACGAACAATTGCCTTCTCGTGAAGCTTGGGAACGTCAATTAAGGAAGCAGGGTTGGTGGTGATCATTTCTTTCTTATAATAATAATTATAAAAGCTTCGGAGCGAAACGAGCTTGCGCTTTTTGCCATTCTCCTTATTCAGACGCTCAACCTCATTGGATTTGTAATAGGTCAGATAATCCAGATATTCCTCGATGTCAATCGCTTTGAGCTGATCGAGGATATCCACCTTGATATCCTTCATCTCAGTATTCTTTAGGGCTGGATTAACAGATTTCAGAAAATCAAAAAATACCCGCAGGTCATAGGCATAGGCTATTCTTGTCCTGGAGGAGGTAGTTGGCTCAATGCCTCTGAAGAAATGCCTGCAAAAGGGAGGAAGATCGTCTAAAAGCGCACGAAGCCTCTCGGTATTATTGATATTAACCTGATCATGATAGTTACGTTCCTGCATAATAGTTACACTCCCTATCTAAGTCTAGCTGTCTATTTATCATCTGTATTTGAATACTTTGAATTATCCTTACCTTCTATTCTAGCATATAAACCCGGAGCAATATTTCACTGACTTTCTTAGGGCAGCTTCCAGCCCTGGATGTTGCTTGATTGGACTGCATGGAAGAGCCTTTCCCGAAGTCCTGGGCTTTCCTGACCTAGGGATTTGATTAATTGCTTTACGTATTCCCTTTTGGTATAGCCGTCAACGGGACAGGGATTTTTCACGACAGGAAGCTTATAAGCCCTTTGGAATCCTTTGATATCGGCTTCTTCAACATAGATCAGAGGCCGGATCAACGTGATGTCAGAACGATCCAAATAAGTCACGGGAGAGAAGCAATGTATCCTTCCTTCATAAATCAGAGACATGAGCATTGTCTCAATCACATCATCATAATGGTGGGCATAAGCTTCTTTATTACAGCCCAGTTCCTTCGCCTTTGAATTAAATGCACCCTTACGCATCTTAGCACATAAAGAGCAGGGGTTGCTTTCCTTACGGTGTTCAAAGATAATTTCGGCAATTTCAGATTCTACAATAGTATAATTAATGTACAATGACTTACAGAGCTCTGCAACTGCAGAAAAATCTAATTCCTTGAACCCCATATTAACTGTAATTGCCTCTATATCAAAGCTCTTCGGGTAAAACCGACGTAAACCTGAGAGAGCATAGAGAAGTGTCAGACTATCCTTTCCACCGGAAACACCAATAGCTATCTTATCTCCAGCCTCAATCATCTGATAATCGTCAAGCGCTTTTCTTGTATAGCTGAGTAATTGCTGCAGTTTCATCGTTTACCTTACCTTTCAAACTATTCTAATCTTTGACATTATAACACATAATTATTGGAAAGAAAACCTTTCATTAAGACTGGAATAATAATCTACATATGTAGTTAATGAGTTAATAGTTATGTAATATATTGTGGAATATACAAAATGAGTATACGATAGCAGTAGTATAATAAGGGCACCTACAGACGAATTATATCTACTAATGTAGAATTATGTAAAATGGCGCTATTTTTATAATATTATAACACATAATGTATAGAAAAGAAGAATAAACCTGTAGAAAAAATATCTTTTTTACGATATATTTGGTAGATGACACATTTTTACCATGATTTAATATTATTGTAATAAAGTAAATTTGACGACTTTTTATAGACAGGAGGTAAGTAAGACAAGCATATGACGAATTTTGTACCAAAGCATTTTAATATTTCAAAAGAGAAGGATATCCAGAGGCGGTGCATCCTGCGAAGGCTTTGCTATATAATTATAGCAGCGCTTATTGCTACAGGCTTTTTTCAAGATACGGCTCAGGCAGCTACTGGATTAAAAATATACGATTATAGCACGAAGAAGGAAAGTACTTATAAGGATAAGCAGGTAAAAGTTACATTGAACGGCATCACAGTCACGAAATCTAAGTATCCTGGAATTTTAAAAAATGGAATCGCACTTGTTCCGTATGACGATGTGTTTCAAGCTTCGGGGATAGCTGCGGACTGTACCTATAATAAGACTATGGGGACAATCACAATCTCCAAGTACGGAAAAACCATTAAGATGACAATCGGCAGTAAAAAGGCAACCATCAACGGGCAAGCAGTTACTCTTCCGGTGGCACCGATGAGAGTAAAATATGTGAAAGCGAATAAAGAAAAGGTTCTGGTTCCTTCCCGTTTTATAGCGGAAAAGCTTGGACTTAGTTACAGCTGGAACAGCAGCAAGGCTACAGTTGCTATTGTTAAAACAAGCTTGATGCTTTCCTTTAACAAAGGGGAGCAGTTCGAATATACCGGAGCACAGGGAAAAGTGACTGTCGACGGAAGGAATATTAATCTTGGTAATATGCCAAGCATTATTACCAATAATACAGCTATGGTACGTGCCAAGCGAGTATTTACGGATGCCTCCATCGGTGCTACCTATAGTTATAATGGAAGTGAAAAGTCTATTACCTTATCCAAAGGAGATAAGACTTTGGTAATGTATCTGGATAATAAAACCGCATATTTAAATGGTAATGCATTGTCAATGGATACGGCACCCATCCTGGTGAAGAATCATAATGTAAATACCTCGTATGTGATGGTACCCGGAGGTTTTACTGCATCCTGTCTTGGTTATGATTATAAATGGGATAATTTGACCAGAACCTCTATTATTACTACACAGAAAGGCCAGTCCTCCACCGGAAGCCAGATCGGATCAGGAGAAGCCCCCGAGCTGGGTGATAGCGGTGTTATAACTGATATAGGTACGATTCTGGGACAGTGGATCGGAATGGATTCTCTCTTTAAGAAAAGCAGCGGTATTCGTGATGTGAATTCAGAAAATGCCACAGGTAGCGGTTTTGTCACAACAATTGAGAGAGACTATAATAATCATAAGCTGAATTCGGAAACCTTTATTTTAAGAAGCACGGGAACTTTTGGAAAGGTGACCTCTCAGAGTTCGGACAAGACCATCACCCTTAAGGCGTTAGGAATGAAATGTTCAGACCAGACTTATCAGGCTTATGGTGTATTCAGCAATTTCGTGAATACAATCGGTATCTATAATAACCTAGATAAGGATACAAGTATTCAGATAGAAATGCTTTCCCCTGATTTTACCTATGATCTGTCCCTTTCAGATAACGGACAAAGCTTGTACATAACGGTCTATTATAATTCGCTCACTTCTGCTGTCATCGGGAGCAACAATTCCTGTGATTATGTGACGTTGACCGGTGTGGAGCCTTTAAAGGTAACCACTGACAAATCCAACGGATATATCAATATAGTACTGCCCTATACGACAAATGGTATCAGTGATATCAACACCATGATCAGCGGAGCGAAGTATATCAATTACTTCAATATAGTCGGCGGGACAGATAAGACCTATATAATCATAGGTGTAAATGAAGGATATGATTATTATGTGACTCAGAATCAAAACCAATATTCCTTTATCTTTATGGTACCGGGCAGCATTAATACAGGAAATCAGGGTGGTGGGAGTGTATCCCAGACCCTTGATAAAGCCTCCTGTGAAATTATCATGCCAAGACCCGAGGGATTGACAGCATCAATGATCAGTGATGAGGATAATTATTTTAACAATAATTTCGTACTTCGACTGAAAGGTGACTATACCTCAGTGATTCACAATTCCACGATTACAAATACGTCAGGAAATGTAACAGGAATTAATGTTTCATTGAACAGCAGTAACGAAACTGTGATTACTGTCCATACATCAAAGCTCCAAGGCTATGAATACAGTATGGATGATACCAATGTATATATCAATGTCGGAGATCCCAAGGAGATTTATAGGAATATTGTAATCCTGGATCCGGGTCATGGCGGAGGAGCAAATGGTGCAGAATATTTCGGTACCAAGGAAAAGGATCTGAATTACAAGATCTTATATACCATTGGCAAGAAATATTTTAATCAGGATACTACGAAGCTTAAGGCATATTACACAAGAATTAACGATGTGGACATGTCGCTTAGTGATAGAGCTGCTTTCGCTTCCAAGTATGGTGCAGACCTATTTGTAAGTCTTCATATGAATGCTGCGCTGGTAAAAAGTGCACACGGTACGGAGGTCTATTATTCCGATGCAAATAATTCTCCGAATGCTGCCGGCTTGACAAGTAAGCTGCTGGCAGATGCCTTCGCTGATAAAATACCCGTCAGTCTGGGTACATTAAAGCGTGGATCAAGAGCAGAGAAATATACGGTAGTTCATAAGAATACCGTTCCGGCAGTATTGATTGAGCTTGGCTTCTTATCCAATGAAAGTGATTATTCCCTGCTGTCGGATTCGAACTTCCAGGAAAATGCGGCAAAAACAATTTACGAGACACTGCTTGAGGTGCTTGATGCTTATCCTACAGGAAGATAGTAGAGCATTATAACTAAAAACTGATTAAGGGATTGCAGTAATGCAATCCCTTTTTGATTTTCGGAAAAAATGCTTCAAAGGTGATTTACAAAAGCTGGAATATACATTATAATATCAAATTGACACAATGGAATAATAAAATACCGATAAAGGAGATTTTCAATGGTACAATCAATAGTACATATTGCATTGGTAGTAAAAGATTATGATGAGGCAATAGATTTTTATACGAATAAGTTGAATTTTACGCTGTTAGAGGATACCTATCAGCCTGAACAGGATAAGCGTTGGGTGGTAGTGGCACCGCCGGGATCAATAGGAACCACATTACTACTTGCCAGAGCTTCAAAATCGGAACAGGAGCCTTTTATAGGTAATCAGGCCGGTGGCAGGGTATTCCTGTTTCTGAATACGGATGATTTCTGGAGGGATTATCACGATATGAAGGGAAAGGGAATAGAGTTCGTAAGGGAGCCGAAGGAAGCGGATTACGGAGTTGTTGCGGTATTTAAGGATTTGTACGGAAATCTTTGGGACTTAATACAATTTAAGGACACCCACCCGATGATGAGAAGAATGCAATAACTTATGTAAGCTTTTCTTTTTGGAGGGAGTATGCGAAACAGACGTTGCTTGTTACTGACTTTACTGACTATAATCATATCTGGTATGACCGGCTGTGATTCTGATGATAATCTGCCGATTTATGGAACCTATACTATGGATGAATTAATATATCATTCTTTACTGGGTGCCTCGACCTATGATCAGACTGTGAAGCTACTGGGAGATGCAAGGTTTATAATCAAGGAAAAGGAGTTTAAGATTATAACCGCTGAGAGTACCTATGAAATTACGAAGCCGGTATATGAGACAAGAAAGATGAAGGAAGAATTAGTCAATCAGTTTCAGGCAGCAGTATCGAATGTGATTGCATTAGCCGGCTACAAATATATGTATCAGTATGAAGTCTTTGATGGTAAGAAGAGGACTGATTACAGATTATATCTGATGGACGATGAGCTGTGGCTTGCAATGAATACTACTACCTCGGAAGGGGAAGAAATACTCTTGGACCTCTTGCGTCTGAAATAATAAATAATTTGCTAAATAATCAACAGGAGAGCTTTGTGTTTATCAACCTGCAAAGCTCTCCTGTTAATTATTATAATAATGCATAACGGTATATGACCGGTTTATTTTACAATTACTTCTGCATCAAGCTCTACACCTTTCACAACAGCTGTAATAATTGCTTTACCGGGCTTTATGGGGGTGATGGTACCCTTTGAGGAGACGGTAGCTACAGATTTCTTATTGGAGTACCATTTAATCTGATCAGAGGTACCATAAACCTTTAATTTCTTCTTGTCTGTTAAGTTAAGGGTCAGCTTTTTGTTGCTTAATTTCAGAACGGTCACCTCACTGGTGGATTTGACACCTTTCACAGATGCGGTAATTTTTACAGTCCCCGGTTCCTTTGCAGTAACCAAACCGTTACGGCTGACCGTAGCAATTTTACTATTGCTGGAGGTCCACTTAACCTTACCCAAATTCTTTGGACTGAATTTTAACGTCTGAGTATATCCTGCCCAGCCACCAAGCTCCAGAACCACATTCTTGCGGTCTATTCCATTGATTACGGTAATGTAGCTATTCAGTGTTTTACCGTCTACTTTCGCAGTGATGGTCGCTGTTCCGGGAGCGATTGCTTTTACTTTACCGGTATCTGATACGGTAGCCACCGACTCATCATTGGAGCTCCAGACTGCTTTACCCTTCGTTCCGGCAAGGGGAAGGGTATAGGATTTTCCTCTATCCAGTGTAACCTCCTTCTTCAGATAAATTACATTAACCCTACAGGTCAGTTTTTTTCCGTTTACGGTTGCTGTAATTTTAGCTGTTCCGGTATGATTAGCAAATACCCTACCGTTTTTTGTTACCGAAGCTACGTTACTGTTATCGGAACTCCAGGAAACATAACTATTCGTTCCCTTGATCCGAAGTGTCTTATAATGGTCAACCTCTAGGGTTAAGGATTTATCGCTGATTGTAATTGCACTTGCTGCTAAGGCTGTCTCTTTCGTATTGAACAAAGCACCTGTTGTTACAATGCTCAGGATAAGTAAAAATGAGATAATTAAGCGCAATCTCTTCATTTTTGGAATAACCTCCTTATGTGCTGAATTGACTTTACCCGAATGTTCCCTAACGCAGCTTGAATGGTCTATACGTTAAGAAACATCGACTTTATTATAGGATATACGAGTGGACAAATCATTATTTAAATAATGGAATTATGTAAACTATTGATTGGTTCTGCTTTATCTGGGAACATGAGGTAGAATAGTCGAAAATCGAAGGGAAGGTGCAATGGATTGTCCATGAGGTACGGTATGGCAATTCCAGCTTCGATCTGGTCTTTGAAGTCGGAGGGAATAAGTGTTTTCTAGTAGTGAAGGGTGTAACGCTGGAGCGGGAGGGAGTTATAGTCACCGCTCTGAAGATGGATAATATATTAGATATTGAACTCATTCCTGGAGCTTTACAATGACTTCTGATCCCACATATTCCATCGTAATCAATACTCAAGCACACACCTTAACCCTAAATAAGGACGGAAAAGCCTTCAAAACTTATCCGGCCGCCATTGGTAAGCCTTCCACCCCGACACCGAAGGGAAGCTTTCGCATCGTGAATAAAGCGGTTAATCCAGGGGGTCCCTTTGGAGCACGCTGGATGGGCATCAACGCACCCGGGGGAGGCTACGGGATTCATGGAACGAACAATCCTGGTTCAATCGGCAAAAGTATCTCACACGGCTGTGTCCGCCTGCTTAATCAGGATGTGATTGAACTTTATAATCTGGTACCTGTCGAAACCTCAGTCACAATCATTTAGCCCACTTATCAGGTTGAAAAATACAGCCTGATAGCCACTTTTCAGCCACTTATTGACAGGGTATATGCTGTCGCATATAAGTCAGCATACCTGTCTGTCAGGAAGTTAAATCAAGGTACTAGATAAACATGGAAATGTTTGTTCGGATATATTATAATAAATACAGAAAAAATCAAAGCATAGGACAAGAGCTAACTTATGTTAATGCTATAATATCTCATCATAAAACAAAGGAGTCGAGGTATGAGTTCACTTCAGATATTTGATCAGCTGACGATAGAGTGGTTTCGAAAAACCCTAGGGACACCGACTGCGGTACAGGAGGAGGCCTGGCCTGCAATCGCGGCAGGGCAGAATACCCTTGTTTCAGCTCCGACAGGAACAGGTAAGACTTTAACGGCTTTTTTGGTATTCATAGACAGACTAAAGAAAGAAGCAAGAGCAGGTACACTATTGCAGGAGCTGCAGCTGATCTATGTATCTCCTCTAAAATCCCTTGCCGGGGATATCCGTGAGAATCTTAAAAGGCCACTCGAGGGAATTACAGAGGAAGAAGTCAGAGCTGGCGCTGTCCGGGACGGGGTTAGTAAGGAGCTGGATATCTCCATCCGCACCGGTGATACCACACAGAGTGATCGTCGGAAAATGATTAAGAAGCCGCCCCATATTCTGATTACGACGCCAGAATCTCTATATCTGATGCTGACCAGCAAGAATGGGCAGGCAATGCTGAAAACTGCAAAAACCATTATTCTGGATGAGCTGCATGTCATGATTGATTCTAAACGAGGAGCTCATCTGATGCTCTCGATAGCCAGACTTGATAGATTATCTGGCACGCCACTGCAGAGAATAGGGCTGTCTGCAACCATCGAACCCCTTAATAAGGCTGCAGAATATCTTACCCCAGATCCTGTAACAATTGTGGCACCGAAGATGCATAAGGAAATCAAACTGATTGTAACCAGTCCACTGACGGATACCAAAACAAAGCTTCATGATACCATATGGCAGGAATTGGGACGTGCTATCTATACCCGCTGTCAGCATTCCAGAAGCGTGATCGCTTTCGTAGAGGGCAGGGCATATGCGGAAAAGCTTGCTTATTATGTGAATTTATTAGGGGGAGAGGGCTTTGCACGAACCCATCACGGAAGCTTATCCAAGGAACAGCGATTTGAGGTTGAAACCTCATTAAGAGATGGAAGCTTAAGACTGCTCTGCGCTACCTCCTCAATGGAGCTGGGTATTGATGTAGGAGAAATTGATCAGGTATTTCAAATAGGTTGTCCCAGATCCATCTCCAGTACTATGCAGAGACTCGGACGCGCGGGACATAATCCAAACCGTACCAGTATCATGCAGATATTTCCCAGGACAGCATCGGAGGGCCTGTACAGCGGACTGACGGCAGAAGTTGCAAGAAACGGCGGTGTAGAACATTCCAAGCCGCCCAGGCTGTGCCTCGATATATTAGCGCAGCATCTGGTATCCATGGCTACGGGAGAGGGTTATCAGGTGGATGAGGTCATGGAGCTTCTGCCCAGAGCCTATCCCTTTTGTGAGGTGACCAAGGAGGATGTGAAGGATATCCTATGTATGCTGGCAGGAGATTATGAGCACGAGAAGAATATACCGGTACGGCCGAGACTTCTCTATGATCGAATACATGAAAGAGTAGAAGGAGATCCCTACAGTAGGATGCTGGCGGTCTCTGGAGGGGGAACCATACCCGATAAGGGCTTGTACTCAGTTAAGACAGAGACAGGTGTTAAGCTTGGAGAGCTGGATGAGGAATTTGTATTCGAATCCCGTGTCGGTGACCGCTTCATGCTTGGAACCTTTGCCTGGCAGATTACCAAGATAGGAAAGGATTCTGTCTTTGTAACCCAGGCCAGTGTCTACGGAGCAAGACTGCCCTTCTGGAAGGGAGATATTAGAGGCAGAGGCTTAGAGACCGGCTTAGCTTTTGGTGCTATCCTGCGAAGACTTCAGTATGCTTGCGATATGGATACAATATTTGATGAGCTTGACAGTCTGGGACTTGATGGTTCTGCGTCCTCTGCTGCACAGGAATTTATTAAGAACCAGCTTGAAGCCACAGGAATACTTCCGAATGATCGAACGATTATTGTAGAGCATTTTAAGGATGAGACAGGCCTGCCCCAGGTGATGTTTCATTCCGTCTTCGGACGTCAGGTTAACGCACCGATTGCAGTTCTTTTACAGGAGATGGCTCAGAGTATCATCGGAACCAATATCGCTTATGTGGAGGATGATGACGGAATATTATTATTCCCCTATGGGGAGTGTACCTTTCCGGACGGATTGTTGAAAATGATCAATCCCAAAGTGGCAAGACAGATTCTTGAGGCTTTACTGCCGGCTACCCCGGTATTTAATATGACCTTCCGGTATAATTGTGCACACGCTTTGATGATGGGGATACGAAAGACTGGCCGCCAACCACTCTGGGTACAACGGATGAGAAGTGCTGAGATGTTGGATAATCTGATCAAATATGACAAGCATCCATTAATCCGCGAAACCAGAAGGGAATGCCTGGAGGATTATTGGGATCTTGCCGGTGTTGAATATGTCTTAAATGGGATTCAGGCAGGGACCATACAGCTTTGTGAGATGTATCTGGATACACCTTCTCCCATGTCCTTTTTGCTTCGCCAACAGTCAGAGGCTTCCATGATGTATGACTATTCGCCGACACCGATGGGTATCAAGCATGCCACAGAGGATTTATTAAAGCAGGCGAAGCTGCTGGAACCCTCTCAGGAACAGCTTGACAGAGTTACACAAAGGACAAAGCTTCCTGAGGATGAGAAACAGCTGCATACACTGCTTATGATTGAAGGGGATTTGATAGCCGGTGAGCTTGAGGTTCCGATCGATTGGCTGGAGAAGCTTGCGGGGCTGGAACAGGTAAAGTATATTGAGCCGGGTTTGTGGATTGCGGCAGAGCAAGAGGAAAAGTATAACCGGGCATTAGTAGAAGGGGATACAGAAACAAGAAGCACTATTATCCTGCGCTTACTTCGATATAGGGGAGCACAGACAGTGGAACTAGTAGCTGAACGTTATCTGTGGTCAACCGAAACAGCCAAAGAGCTGCTTCGTACCCTATGTGTAGAGGGAAATGCCGTTGAAAGTGACGGAATGTATTATCACTCCGAGCTTTATGACCGGGCACGAAGAGAAACAATAAAATACAGAAGAAGTATAGCTAAAACAGTACCTTCAGAGCGTTATGCCTCATTGTTAGCCAGACGTACCAGAATTACAGCACCCTTGGAGCAACAGCTGGATACAGCTATAAAGGGCTTAGTGGATACGGCTTATCCGGCTGCCCTATGGGAAAGTACCCTGATACCGGGGCGTGTCGGCTCATACCGGAACGAGCTGCTAGATACTCTGCTTTCAGGCGGTAATTATATATGGCACCTGGAGCAGGATAGTGGATTGTGTTTTCACAGATATGAGGATATCGACTGGGAGGCTGATTTATCAGCAGTAGCGGATAGCCTGGAGGGGAAGGAAAAAGCAGTCTATGATGCACTACTGAAGCGTGGTGCAAGCTTTATGCAGAGACTGGAAGGCGTCCTAAACGGAGAATCACCCTATGATATCCTGCTTGGACTTGCAGAGAGGGGGCTTGTCTGTGCAGATAGCTTCATGCCTGTACGTCAATGGATCAACCGGGAAAAGCTTAACAAGGGAACTCTAAAACAGCGTATCAGTGTCCGTGCGAAAGCAATGACAACAGGCCGGTGGGAGGTAGTTCGTCCGATAAAGATTTCTTCTGTGGAAGAGCTGTTAGAAAGGGCTTTTGACAATGCCATAATACTAAGTCGTGAAACAATTTCCGGTATCTCCTGGGGAACTGCATTGGAGACTCTGCGTGTATGGGAATATACCGGTCGTGTACGCAGAGGTTACTATATTCAGGGATTATCCGGCATCCAATTTATCAGAGAGAAGGATTATGCAGGAACCCTGCTTGCCCTAGAACATAAGGAGGAGGAAGTACTATGGCTATCAGCCATAGATCCTTACCAGCCCTGGGGTAAGAGCCTCCCACACATGCCTGACAGAGCCTTCATGAATATAGCAGGAACTGCAGTAGCCCTTCGGGACGGTGTACCTATGGCGGTTCTTGAGCGGCAGGGAAAAATCTTCAGGGTATTTGATACAGAGGCAATATCCGAAATATTGAAGAGCCTGGTTCAGGATTTTATGAAAAAGCGTATATTTCCGGGAAGCAACCGATTAATATTAAAGGATTATCCAAAGGATTTAACAGAGGAACTGAGTAATGCAGGCTTTAAACGTGAACTGCAGGATTATGTTTTGTATCGATAGATGAATACTTGATTATGCCAATGATATAAGAGGGAACGAAGGATAATAAGCTGAGAAGGGAGGATTCTATGTATAATATTCTTGATTATCTCAAATGGCGCGGCGACTTGAGCTTTGCACAGGACGGGTTAAATGAAGTAGATAATTTAATTCTGTCTACCTTAGCTTATATTGAATTTGACACTATTGTACCCTTTGAAAAGAAATCGGAGCGCATCCTTCTCTCTCAGATTGCAGGTATGGCTTATGATGCAATTGATTTTGATGCTCCCCGTGCCAAGAATCAGTTCTTTATACAGATAACCAGACTTCTGGTGGAAGCTGCAGCCACGAAGCGTTTTGGTTCTCTGGAGTTATCCCGATATATTAATAGAATTGATCAGGATAA
The DNA here is from genome assembly GCA_023415635.1 of Bacillota bacterium. GTDB lineage: Bacteria > Bacillota > Clostridia > Lachnospirales > Lachnospiraceae > Mobilitalea. The sequence goes on from JAEZJV010000013.1 coordinate 15,466, forward strand.
TTCGGAGCAGTTCTCTGCGATTGTGTTTTCCATCAATGATCATTTGCACTATATCGCTTTTCGTGGAACGGATGATTTGCTTGTTGGCTGGAAGGAAGACTTTCAGATGAGCTTTATGGATGAGGTTCAGGCTCAGAAGGATGCTGTAGCTTATGTCAAATACATAATTGAAACCCTTAAAGGGAGTATATATCTTGGTGGTCATTCCAAGGGTGGAAATCTTGCGGTGTATGCAGCAGCCTCCATTAATGAAGAATATAACCGTATTATTGCAGTGTACAACAATGACGGGCCGGGCTTTCAGGATAAATTTCTGGAAAGTTCGGGATATCATAGGATGCTTCCTAAAATTCACACGATTGTACCAAAATCTTCAGTAGTTGGGATACTCATGGAACATCTCGAAGACTATGTTATAGTTAATAGCAATCAAAAGGGTATCGGCGGGCATAGCTCCTTCTCCTGGGAGGTGATGGGAAACCATTTTGTATATAAACCGGGGTTAATGAAATCCAGTATCATCCTTAACCGAACGCTTCGCCAATGGCTTAACAAAATTTCTGTGGAGGAGCGGGAAGCATTCGTAGAAGTATTATTCGAGATATTATATGCTTCCGGCCTTGTTACTGTCAGTGGAATTGCAAAGGACAAGCTTTCGGCAGCCAATCATATGCTTAAGGCTTTTAAGAATATACAACCGGATACAAAGAAAATGATGAAGCGTCTGATCTATCTTTTTATAGAGGAGGGACAAAAAGTATTGTTTTCCTCTCTGGAGGAAGATATCAACGGAATAAAGATTGGAAACAAACGTATTATGAACCGTCAGATGAAGGGATACATCACCCTCAGAACATCGGATAAAGATAAGGATTAACCGGAATGATAATCTCTGATACTTTTCACGTTTATCCTTACCAAAGTGCTGTATGATGAAAGAAACAGGTAGATTTTGTAATACTCTTTAACCCTATCAATCAAGATTTTGTTATGTATTTTTATGATACAGGTATAAAAGTGCTTGACTTGGAGTGAACTCCAAATATTAAGATGAAGTCAGTGACAGTGTAAAGACAGACGATGAAAGGATGAGTATAATGAAGTATGCAAAATTAGGTAATACCGGGATTGAAGTATCCAGATTATGTGTGGGGTGTATGAGTTTTGGTGATCCTGCAAGCAGAATGCATGACTGGACATTAAATGCCTCCGAAAGTGAAGCAATAATCAAGCATGCCTTAGGGCTTGGCATAAATTTCTTTGATACCGCCAATGTCTATTCGGCAGGTACCAGTGAGGAATATTTGGGGGCAGCAATCAGAAATAATGTAGCCCGTGATAAAGTGGTTATTGCAACAAAGGTGTACTTCAATGAAGGGAATCTTTCAAAGGAAGCAATTCCTAGAGAGCTTGATGGATCCTTGAAGCGCCTGGGAACGGATTATGTAGATCTGCTGATTATTCATCGTTTTGATTATAATACGCCTGTGGAAGAGACGATGGAAGCGCTTCACAGGGTAGTACAATCGGGGAAGGTACGTGCTATTGGAGCATCCGCCATGTACGGATATCAATTTGCAAAGCTACAGAATACTGCTGAGAAGAATGGATGGACAAAGTTTGTATCCATGCAAAATCATTACAATCTTCTTTATCGTGAGGATGAGAGAGAATTAATACCGATTTGCAGGGAGCAGGGTGTAGTACTGACACCATACAGTCCCCTTGCAGCAGGAAGACTATCCAGGCCTTGGTCTGCAGATACGCTGCGCAGCCAGACGGATGTCGTAGCCGCGGGAAAATATGATAAAACCAAGGATACTGATATAGAAATTGTGAATAGAGTTTCAGAGCTTGCACAAAAGCATAAAGCTACAATGACTCAGATTGCATTGGCCTGGCATTTTGCCAGGGGGGTGACCTCCCCCATAATTGGAGCAACAAAAGCAAGGTATTTTGATGATGCGGTCGGCAGCTTCAATATTTCCTTAAGTAACGAAGAAATCGAATATCTGGAAGAACTATATGTTGCTCATAAAATCGTAGGTGCATTATAAGTGTAAGCTGTGATCCAGGTTAAGGAGAAATAGTATGACAATTTCAGAAGTGAGTAAGAAATACGACTTATCGCAGGACACCCTGCGTTACTATGAACGGATCGGTCTCCTTCCCGGTGTCATGAGGAATAAGAGCGGATTGAGGGATTACTCAGAGGATGACTGTAAGTGGGTTGAATTTATTAAATGTATGAGAGGCGCAGGGCTTCCTATTGAGGTTCTCATAGAATATGTAAATCTGTTTCAACAGGGTGATTCCACTGTAAAAACAAGAAGAGAGCTCCTGATGGAGCAGCGTAGTGTTTTGGTCGAGAGGATGGAGGAGCTGAGAAAGACCATTGAAAGACTGGATTATAAGATTGAGTACTATGATTCTACAGTAAAACTATTGGAAGCGGGACTAAAAAAACCGGAGGAGTAAACCGATAGAAAATTCAAGCATGGAACAGGGGCAGGAGAATAATCCTGCCCCTGTTCCGTTAGGGCAGATAGATATTTACCTGCCACATGAATCATCGATACAGAAAAATGGTCAAACTATTTCAATAAATTTAAAAAAATCTTAATGGATAAGACGTTGACTTGAGAATATAGGTATTATATAGTTATACTGTAATTCAGTTGAGCAATGCTTAAGCATTGGACTTAATTGATTGCAGTATGCAGTAGGAGGAATATTTTATGAATGAAGTCAACAACAGGAGAGCAATAAGCAACATAATCGTTGCGATTATCTTAGTAATTGGAGCAATTGCATCTTCAATGATATTAGTTAATGGTGTTGTGAAGGTCAAATCTTCTCAAACTAATATCGTTGTAACAGGCTCGGCAAAACAAAAGATTACTTCTGACCTGATTGTCTGGACCGGTAGCTTCAGTACACAATCAAATCAGTTACAGGATGCTTATACAAAGCTTGAAGCAAGCAAACAAAAGGTTTCTGACTATCTTGTAAAGCAAGGTATCGCGAAAGAGGATATTGTATTTTCTTCGATTAATACGAGCATCAATTATGTAATGAATGATTATGGAGTTTACACCAATATCATTGACAGCTATCATTTAAGTGAGACGATTACCATAAGCTCCAACGAGATTGAGAAGATTACGGATATTTCTAGAAAAGCGACAGAGCTTTTAAGTGAGGACATTGCATTCCAATCCGATCCTCCCCAGTACTTCTATACCAAGCTTGCGGATATGAAGGTGAATATGCTGGCAGAAGCAACTAAGGATGCCAAGAAGCGTGCAGAAATGATGGCTGAAAATGCAGGTAATAAGCTGGGTGCTTTAAAGTATGCCGACATGGGTGTTATGCAGATCACACCATTGTATTCTAATGAGATTTCTGATTATGGTATTAATGATACCTCTTCATTGGAGAAGGAGATCACCGCAGTCGTACATTGTAAATTCGAAATAGCGGAATAGATTGTCTTGATAATAGGATATAGTTTGTGTGATCCGAAGAAAATAAAATGATGAATACATAATTTTAGGTTCAGAGCTTTTACGGAAAGATTAACGGAGACTGTCGGTCCATCGCAGTCTTGATTATTCCTTAGTAGACTGAACTTAGAGTCGGTAATTCATATGAACGATTATTTCTATCAAGGTAAGAACCTGGAGATGGAAAAAAATACATTGGTATAATTTTCGAAACAGATGTGTCATATGATTATATAAATACTGATGCAGGTAAAAACCTTGAAATTAAAGCATTGGATCATAGTAGTAATATTTCTGCTTATAGTTATAACGACAGTTTTACTGGATCAAAGCTATGGAGCTATAAAGCACCTAATAAACCGTCGACCGGACAGTATAACAATAGTAATCGATGCAGGTCATGGTGGGTTTGACCCGGGAAAAGTGGGAATGAATCATATTCTGGAAAAGGATATTAATTTAAGTATTGCGTATAAGCTGAAAAAGCTTCTAGAGTCGGAGGATATACATGTTGTTATGACTAGAAAGGACGATAACGGCTTATATAAGAAATCGGACAGTGACAAAAAAAGAGTGGATATGAAAAATCGGATTAAAATAATTAATGGCAGTGGAGCGGCATTTGCCATCAGTATTCATCAAAACAGCTATTCATTAGAAACCTGCCATGGAGCACAGGTATTTTATTATGAGAACTCGGAACAAGGGCAGGTATTGGCAGAAGTACTACAGGAAACCATAAAAAATAATCTGAAGGACGGTAACCACAGATTAGCCAAATCTGACAGCAGCTACTACTTACTGAGATATTCAAGCTGCCCTCTGGTCATTGTTGAATGCGGATTTCTGACAAACAGAAGAGAAGCAGCACTTTTACAAGAGGACAGCTATCAGGATAAGATAGCTGAGGCGATACATCTCGGAATATTGGAATATATGAAGATATCAATGAAAGAGAATAATTATTTGAATAAGACTCCGGCTCACTAGTACCTGCTTATATCGATTTATAATCAGTATAGGTGGTTCGATACTACAAAAGCAGTGAGAAAAGCTGAAGAAGCTATGACAGGAACTGCTAAAGAGAATATGTTTTAATTGTAACAAAAGGTTTAGTAAAGATTATATTTAGATGCCAATTATCAGGTGATGATTGGCATCATCTTTTATAGGATATAGTTATCTGAGATAATAGTAATCTTCTTGACAGTAAATGGTAGGTAATGGCATACTAATAGCAGCTAAACAACTGAGCAACTGGTTGCAATATTAAGCAGCTAATAAGGAGGACTTTCATGATACAAACACTTGGTATAATTGAAGTCTTATTATTTTACACAGCGTATTATATCAAATTAATCAGTCAGAAAAAGAGAGGTATAATTACGAATCAATTAGGACAAGGCAATAAATCTAGAAAGACTATTATCATTGAACTCTTATTAAGAATGATGAGTAGCTTTATCGCTGCGTTAATGCTGGTCAGTGCCATACTCAATACATCCTGGTTCAATAGTATAATAATTCGAATAATAGGCTTGTTTGTATTTGCGCTAGGAATATTCTTTTTTATTGCGGCCATGCTTACAATGAAGGATAGCTGGAGAGCCGGTATTCCTGCGGAAGATAAAACCAAAATGATATCATCCGGTATTTTCAGATACAGCAGAAACCCCGCATTTTATGATTTGATCTTACATACATAGGAGCTAGTCTAGCTTTTGGCAATCCGGTGCTGTTTATAACTTCTGTCCTTGTTATAATCCTTATGCATTTGCAGATATTGGAGGAAGAAAAATTTTTAGAGAGGACATTTAAAGAGGATTACAATGCATATAAGAGTAAAGTTGGCAGGTATTTTATATTTTAGACAGCTATTTGCTAAATGGTAGAGATATATCTTATATACTAATGGGAGAAAACAGATCATGATTTGTGTATAAGTGAGCAGGAAGTTCCAGAAGCTTATTATAGGAGTTAATAATCAGAATGAATAAGAGTGTAAAGATGCCGAATACAAAATCAACAAGGCAGGAACATATTTATATCGCAATAGATTTAAAATCATTTTATGCCTCCGTGGAGTGTATAGAAAGAGGATTAAATCCGCTGAAGACTAACCTTGTGGTAGCTGATCCCACCCGTACAGAGAAGACAATTTGTCTTGCAGTATCTCCATCCCTTAAGGCCTATGGCATATCCGGCAGAGCCCGTCTATTTGAGGTTCAGCAGAAGCTAAAGGAATATAAACAACGTACAGGAAAAGAGGTGGAATATATTATTGCTCCACCTCAGATGGCACGCTATATTGAAGTTTCTGCGGAAATCTATGAGACATACCTAAAATATATCAGTCCGGAGGATATTCATGTATATAGTATCGATGAGTGCTTTATGGATGTGACGAATTATCTAAGTCTTTATCAGATATCAGCAAAGGAACTGGCAGTGAAAATTATTCATGATGTACTTAAGAAGACCGGGATTACAGCCACGGCAGGAATCGGAACCAACCTATATCTGAGTAAGATTGCAATGGATATTGTTGCAAAACATGTAGAGGCAGATGCAAGCGGTGTGAGAATTGCTGAACTGGATGAGCTGACTTATCGTAGATTGTTATGGGATCATAGGCCGATAACAGATTTCTGGCGAATCGGCGGAGGTATTGCAAAAAGGCTTGAAGAGAAAGGTCTGAATACAATGGGCGATATTGCCAGAGCATCGTTGCATAATGAGGAACAGTTATATCGTATGCTGGGCATTGATGCTGAACTATTGATTGATCATGCATGGGGATATGAACCATGCAGCATAGAAGAGATCAAATCCTATAAGCCAAGTACAAATAGCATTTCATCGGGACAGGTTTTACAGTATCCGTATGATTTCAATAAGACAAGAATTATCGTGCAGGAAATGACTGATTTACTGGTACTCGATCTTGTGGATAAGGGACTGGTAACAGATAGTCTGACCTTAACTATCGGTTATGACAGATGCAGTATAGAGGAAGGAAATTATAAAGGAGCAGTGACGTATGACCGTTATGGAAGAGCAGTACCAAAAGCTGCTCATGGTACTGCAAACCTTGGGACTACCAGCTGCAGTACTAAGAAAATCATGTCTGCTATTATGGAGCTTTATGATAGAATTGTAGCAAAGGAACTCTATGCCAGGCGAGTTACGATTAGTGCCAATAATCTTGTGGAGGAGAAATATGAACAGCTTGATCTTTTTACAGATCCACTAGAACAGGAGAAAGAGCGTAAGCTGCAGGAGGCCATGCTAAATATTAAAAAGAAGTTTGGAAAGAACGCGATTCTGAAGGGAATAAATTATGAAGAGGGTGCCACTACAAAGGAAAGAAATAAACAAATTGGTGGACACAGGGCTTAGGAGAGCTATGCTATGGTAAAGAATCCGGTAGGAATGAATGCACAGGCTACACATAATTATGATGATATCATTTATAAGAAATATCCTTTTGATCCTTCAGACAGGATTAAGCATCCAAGAATGTCAATAGAAGACCGGGCAAAAATATTTGCTCCTTTTGCTGCGCTTAAGGGCTATGAGGAAGCAATTGCATCAAAACAAAAAATCGTGGTACCACGTATAGAATTATCAGAGGAATCAAAGGAGAATTTAGATTTACAGATCGGGAAAATCGAGCATTTGTTGACAAATGGGCAACATCCAATGATTACAGTAGTCTATTTTCAAAAGGATAAGGAGAGAAGTGAAGACGGTGGAGAATATATTAAGTTTACGGGTATGGTCTCCAAACTGGAGCTGACCTTACGCATTCTTCAAATCGTTGAAAAAAGGCTGCGGTTGGAGGATATATATAGTATAGAGGGAGAGGAGTTAGATAGGTTGTGGTAAAGAATATGATATGGCAATGCAACAGAGATGGCCGTGTCATTTTTAATGAAATAATTTATACTGCTTAGTAATTAATTGGGGGAGAAAAATGGAGTATTTAAATCAGAAGGAAATTAAAAAACTATCAAATCCCGGTGTGATTTCAAAGCAATTATTAAATCCGGAAAATTCTGAAAGTACCAGAGTAACCATTACAGAAGTGCATCTAGAAGCAGGTGCCTGTCAGCCAAGGCATATCCATGATACTTCAGAACAGATATGGTATGCATTGCAAGGGGACGGTTTATTACTATTAGCAAATGACGAAACTATGGAGTTTCATGCTGGGGATGTTGTTCGCTTTGCAGATAGGGATGTACATGGATTACTTAATCAGTCAGAGAAGGAATTTGTCTATCTATCGGTTACGTCACCTCCGATAAATTTTTCCTACGCCTATCAAGATAAAAAGTAAGTAACAAAATAGATCAAAGAAGAAAGGAACGTATGATTTTTACTTCTGAATTAATCATACAAGGTAATTATGAAAAGATTGATTACAGAGGCTCTACGAAATCAATTTGACTCGACTTATCACATGGCGCGTGTCCTTATAAAAGTTTGTCCAAAAGAAATCTGGGAGACTTCCTATAACGGGGTACCATTTTGGCAGCAAGTCTTTCATTATGTGTATTATATTGATTTTTGGATGCGTAAAAAGTATGATGACAGTGAGTGGCGTACTATGATTTTTGATGATGCCTATACCACTGACCTATATGCAGACAGCTATGAAGGATTATTTATCCAACAGGATATAATGCTGGAGTATCTTGATGCAATACAAGTAAAAACATCTGGTATTTTTGAAGATTTGGATGATGAGAAATTGAGTCTTTCAGTTTTTGGCAATGAACCGCAGTTTACTTATATGGATGTAATTCTTGGACAAATCAGACATATCATGTATAACATTGGATACCTTAATGGTATATTGCGTGAATTGGGGCTTCCTGAATCTGACTGGTATTCCTATAATGAGCCGGAAGGTTCTTAATATTCCAATATGGGAATGATTAAGGAGAGGAAAAGGATGACACGAGCAGTAATTTTTGATATGTTTGAAACTTTAGTAACACATTATAATAGTCCACTATATTTTGGGAAGCAGATGGCATATGACGCGGGAATTTTAGAAGATAAATTTCAGAAAATTTGGCAGCTGACTGAGTATGATCGCACTATAGGAAAATTAACATTAGAAGAAGCATTAGAAATAATTCTCAGGGAAAATCATTGTTATTCTGAAACACTTTTAATGCAAATTGTAACTAAACGAATAACAGCAAAAGAAGAGTGCTTTAGTCATTTGCATAATGAGATTATTCCATTACTTTCAACATTGAAGAAGAGGGGATTTTTAGTTGGATTAATAAGTAACTGTTTTTCAGAGGAGGCAGAGATAATTCGAAGAAGTGAACTGGTTCCATATTTCGATACTATTTATCTTTCATATGAACAGAGAATTCAAAAACCAGAAGAAGAGATATTTAAAAGATGTATGGAAGACTTATCTGTGAAGCCGGAGGAATGTATATATGTAGGAGACGGAGGGAGTGAAGAGCTGGAAACAGCTAGAAGACTAGGGATGGTGGCAGTACAAGCTACTTGGTATTTACAAGAAGGAACAGCCCAGCCTTCAAATAGAAAGCATGACTTCATGCATATGGAAAATCCGCTTGAGGTGTTGAATATTATAAACATTTAAGCTATTGAAGTTGATAGTTCATAGAGTTAATACGCTAGTTTTTTTGATATATGATATTATTTATTGATATTTATGAATCGAGAAGTATAACCAACTTCCCATTATGTTTATTAAGATTATTAAGATTTTGTGTTTTCAAAATTGCCAACAGATTTAAAATGAAGATTATTTATATTTGACGAAAGAAAGAAAATAGGTGAATATTATGGTTGAAACAATATATTTTGCAGGTGGCTGTCTTTGGGGTGTACAAGCATTTATCAAAACATTAAAAGGTGTTATTAATACTCAAGCAGGAAGAGCAAATGGATATTCAAATACTCTCGAAGGTGAGTATGATGGTTATGCTGAGTGCGTAAAATTAGAATTTGACACTGAAATTGTAACTGTTTCTCAATTGATGGATTATTTTTTTGAGATTATAGATCCTTACAGTGTGAATAAACAAGGAAACGATGTTGGAAAAAAATACCGTACAGGTGTATATAGTAAAGTGCCTCGACATTTGGAAGATGCTAAGAATTACATAACAGAAAGAGCAGATAGGGATAAAATTGTAGTGGAAGTCCTTCCGCTTATGAATTACATTAAAAGTGCAGATGAACATCAAGATAGATTAGACAGGTGCCCTAATGACTATTGCCATATTCCAAAAGAGTTATTATACAAATATTTATAACCTGCTATTATAAGCATAATGAAGTCAACAAATTCTATCTTTCAAGCACTCGAATGGTCCTATGTCAAGATTTAGTATAAGTTAAAATTAGAAAATAATCCTCACTGGGATACTCCCTATTCTCGATCCATTCTATTTACACTAGAAAGAGAAAAGCTTATCAAAAGAGAGTAAAAACAAGAAAATCAGAATAAAATAATCGGGTTTTCACATACAACTTATATCGCTTTTATAATAAGATTTTATTTGCATTTATACGTACCAGAGTACTTGATAATAATGAGTAACATTTTATTTTATTTCATTATTATTTTGAGTTTCATCAGATTTAACTTTTATTGCCTCTTCTTTTGAAGCTATATTTTGCATTTGAGCAGCAGCCGTTAACATTAGGCTACCTACTGCAACAATAAGATTTCCGAGAACATTGAGCTCATCTGCACTTTTACCTTCTGAAAGTGAAATGGCAAGTGCACTTGCCAGAACCAATAAATCATTAGGACATAGATTATCAATCATCTCATTATTCCACCATATTTAATAATAAAATATAATAAAATGTATGAGTTTAATTTGTAAATTGTGATAATTATTTTATAAAATAGAAAAAAAACACTGCCAGACAGAAGAGCAAAGATCAACTTCAAAATATTATTTCGAGACATGGTACCTAAAGTATTAATCAGCATATAATATGCATATATGCTCATATAATTATATAAAGAAAGGGGTGGGAATATGGTTGATATATTTAAAGCCTTGTCAGAGGAGAGTAGGCTACGAATATTAGCTATGCTACTGGAAAGAGAAATGTGTGTCTGCGAAATAGAAATCTGCTTAAATATGACTCAATCCAATGCATCTAGGCATCTGACCTTACTTAAGAAAAGTGGTATATTGGAAAGCTATAAAATGGCTCAATGGGCATATTATCGAATTGATGACAATTTTAAAAAGGAAAATATGGACCTTTGGAATTACTTACAGAAAAAGCTAAAAGAAATGCCAACTTATAAGGTGGATTGTAAGGAATGTGCTAAATGTAAAGGTTTAAATCTTTGTAAATAACCAAGACGGACAATAAGTACCTATATATGAAAGAAAGAAGGATTTTATTATGAGTAAAAAAGAAACACAAGGTATTTCATTTTTTGAAAAATACTTAACTATTTGGGTAGCCCTATGTATGGCTATAGGTATATTAATCGGAAAGTTTTTGCCGGGCATACCTAGTTTTCTAGAGAAACTGGAGTATTCTGGACAAAACATTCCAATCGCAGTACTTATTTGGATTATGATATATCCAATGATGTTGAAGATTGATTTTAAATCTATCAAAAATGTAGGAAAACATCCGGCGGGCATCCTAATATCAAGTGGTGCCAGCTGGATCATTAAGCCTTTTCTTATGTTTGGCTTAGCATCTTTATTTTTACAGGTAATTTTTAGTTCTATTCTTCCGGCAGACTTAGCAAAGGATTTTGTAACAGGAGCAGTTTTATTAGGAACAGCACCCTGTACTGCGATGGTATTTGTCTGGAGTACACTAACGAAAGGTGATCCTGCTCATACACTTGTTCAGGTTTCAGTCAATGACTTACTTATTTTGGTACTGTTTGTTCCGATCGTTCAGTTACTACTTGGTGTGAACAACGTAGAATTACCTTTAAGTATACTTATTTTTTCAGTTGTTTTATTTGTGGTTGTACCACTAACTGGAGGCTTCCTATCACGAGTTCTTATCATTAAGAAAAAGGGAGAAGAATACTTTACACAGAAATTTGTTACTAAGTTTGAGGGTGTAACGACTATAGGGTTGCTCCTAACTCTTGTAATAATATTTACTTTCCAAGGTAATATTCTATTAGAAAAACCACTCTATGTACTGTTGATCGCTGTACCACTTATTTTACAGAATGTTATTTCTGCAAATTTAACCTATTTTGTATGTAAAGTAGCTAAGCTTCCTCATAATATTGCTGCACCTGCATCCTTAATTGCAGCATCTGACTTTTTTGAATTATCAGTAGCAGTTGCAATTGCACTCTTTGGTCCGGAATCTCCGGTTGTTCTTGCTTGTACAGTTGGTGTCCTTACGGAAGTACCAGTTATGCTATTACTTGTTAAAATTATTAATAAGACAAAACATTGGTTCCCAGCTGCTAATTATATTGCACATAATGAAATGATTGAAGAAACAGAAGCAAGTGAAGTATCTGATACAATTGGAGAAGCTGAGGCAAATGAAGTAACTGAACCAATAGAAGTAACTGAAACAAAATAATAAAGAAAGAATGGAGAAATTAATATGAAAAATATGCAAATTTTTGAGCCTGCAATGTGCTGCGCAACCGGATTATGTGGAGTAGGAGTTGATCCTGAACTCTTAAGAATTTCAACAGTACTTAATACACTGGAGAAGAATGATTTAGTGGTGGCCAGATTTAATTTGACCAATGCACCCCAGGAGTTTATTACAAACAAAGCAGTAAATACTTTCATCAAGGAAAAGGGTGTTGACGGATTGCCAATCACCGTATTAGATGGTGAGATTGTAATAACAGGAAGATATCCTACCAATGAAGAATTTGTTAAACTTCTAAATATCCCAAGGAGTTATGTAGGCGAACAACCAAAGGTAGCTAAAGCTACAATAACAAAAAGCAGCGGATGCGGCTGTTCAGGCGGAAACTGTTCAGATGGAAGCTGCATTAAGGAAAATGATATAGACCAACCCCAAATACAAAGTGTTAATAATGAGTAGAAAATTATAAATATATACAAAAATAGGTGGCAGATGATACGGAAAGGATAGGTTATTATATGAACGATTTTGATCCTCTGAAAATAGAACTGACGAAATACTTATTCTATACAGGTAAAGGAGGCGTAGGTAAGACTTCTACAGCTTGTGCAACTGCAGTATTATTAGCGGATAGTGGCAGAAAAGTCTTGTTAATCAGTACAGATCCGGCCTCTAATCTACAGGATGTATTTGGTACAGATCTTAATAATAAAGGAGTTCCGATTGATGAGGTACCTAATCTGGTAGTTGCTAATCTTGATCCGATTTTAGCGGCTGCTGAATATCGTGAAAGTGTAATTGCACCTTATCGAGGGCTATTACCTGATACCGTACTTAACAATATGGAAGAGCAATTATCGGGCTCCTGTACAGTTGAGATTGCGGCTTTTAACGAGTTTTCTAAATTTATAACGGATGAAAAAATACAGGAAGATTATGATTATGTGATTTTTGATACCGCACCAACCGGACACACTCTAAGAATGCTACAGTTACCTTCCGCATGGAGTAATTTTATTAGTGAAAATACTCACGGAGCATCTTGCCTTGGCCAGCTTTCAGGTCTGGAAAGCAAGAAAGAAATTTATAAGAATGCAGTGGAAACATTGGCGAATGGATCACTTACAACATTAATCTTAGTATCGCGTCCCGAAGAAACACCCTTAAAAGAAGCAGAAAGAGCTTCTAAAGAACTTTCTGAAATTGGAGTAAGTAATCAAACATTGATAATCAATGGCATCTTAACTTCTTATGACGATGATATTTCTATGGGATTGTATAAAAAGCAACAGAGGGCGCTTGCTAACATACCTGAGGGTCTAAAGAATATAGTGACACTTACCATTCCACTGAGAGCTTATAACATAACCGGAATTGATAATATTAGGGCGCTACTTCACAAAGACAGCTATATGATACGTGAGGAGACGGTTAACGCCAGTGTTATTCCGCAATTGAAAGATGTTATTGAGGATCTTTATCATACTAATAAAAAAGTTATTTTTACAATGGGTAAAGGTGGGGTAGGAAAAACTACGATTGCAGCATCAATTGCTCTTGGTTTAGCTGCAAAAGGAAAGAAAGTACATTTGACAACCACAGATCCTGCAGCTCATCTTAAATTTGTCATTAAGGAGAACGGTGGTATTACAATGAGTCATATAGATGAAAAGGAAGAGCTCAAAAAGTATCAGGAGGAAGTTCTTTCAAAGGCTAGAGAAACCATGTCAGAGGAAGATATCGCCTATGTAGAAGAGGATTTAAGATCTCCATGTACGCAAGAAATAGCCGTATTTAGAGCATTTGCTGAAATTGTTGATAAAGCAGAGGATCAAATTGTGGTGATTGATACAGCACCTACCGGGCATACATTATTATTATTAGATTCCACTCAAAGTTATAACCAGGAGATTAAGCGCTCCAATGGTGATATACCGGAAGCAGCTAAGAAACTATTACCAAGACTACGTAACGCTGCCGAAACCGAGGTAATTATAGTAACTTTGGCTGAAACAACTCCTGTATACGAGGCATTACGACTGGAGGAGGATTTGAAACGTGCTAAAATAGCTACGAAGTGGTGGGTTATCAATTCCTCGTTATATCAAACAGGAACGACAAATCAAATGTTATCTGCAAAAGCCACTAATGAAATTGAATGGATCAATAAAGTAGATGCTCATTCTAACGGCAATTTTGCATTAATAAGCTGGAGTGCCGATGAGATTAAAGGAGATAAATTATTGGAACTATAAAAATGAATGGGCTGCTGTATACTAAAGACGTACAGCAGCCCATAATTTATATTAATTAAATAGGTATCATCACATAATAGAAGTAAGATTTTCTATAGGCCTAGCATCAGAAGGAAGTCATATAAGTATCCTAATATATTGGAAAATATTAAAAAGTAGACAATATATAATGCAATTGCTTTTTTTCGCATGATTGTCATTAAACCCGCAATTACGCCTGCACTGGTGCCGGGACCAGTAATCATGAATGCAAGAAGTGCTCCCTGACTTGCTCCACCTGCTATCAAAGCATTTATGATTGGAATAGAAGAGGAACCGCTCACATATAAAGGCAAACCGACTAATGATAACAATGGTACTGCAAATATATTACCTGATCCCATATATTTCATTATGAGATCGGCTGGTACAAATTTGTTTATAATAAAGCCTATTGCTGCAAATACTGAGAAGTATAAAAGAACCTGTTTGATACCAACATTATAAAATACCTTAATGAGTTCTTTAAGTTTGAATTTTTCAACGAAGCTTTGTTCTTTTACCACTGCAGTTTCACATGAACAGGATTCAGCAACACTTGCATTACAACATGAACTTCTTGGGGCTTCAACAGATGCTGAATTGCAGCATGCATCTGTAGATACAGGAGCACAACATGAGGAAACTGGTTTGCTATCGGCAAATCTAGCTTGGCCGTCAAGAAAATGAGTTTTCTTTTCAATAAAATGTGTAATATATCCCGAACCAAGACCGATAATAATTGAAGCTACTGTCAACGCTACAGCGAATTTTACGCTGATAATACCTGAATACAATATGAATTCATCAGGGCTCATCAAAGGTGATGAAGTGAGAAAAGCCATTATTGGGCCCCAAGGTAATGCCGTTGTCATCATTGCTACAATAACTGCCATAGTGCCGCAGGCACAGAAGGGGGTAAATGCACCGAAGCTTACACTACCGATGATAGAGGCACCTTTCTTTTTCATAATTGCGCGCCGCATTTTCTCGGGATCTACATAAACGGTGATTGCTGCAGCAACCAATATACCGAATAGGAGTATCAGGGAATTGTGTGCCAGTGTGCGTAGAACATAAATCAGAGTTTCTTTTAATAGATTTAACATAATATATCCTCCTTGATTAATCGTATTTATACGATATAACTGACTAAAAAAATGGGCTGCATGCTATTTACAGTCGCAGCCACTCTGTGCGAGATCTTCAGATAATCCTTTCAGCAATCCATCAATTACTTCTTGATTCAAGAAAAAGCACGTCCATTGACCTCGTTTCTCTTTTTTGATAATTTCTGCATCCAATAGGACTTTAATATGCTGCGATACAGTCGATTGTGCAAGACCAGTTGCCTTTACTACATCACCTACACTGATACCATTTTCATAATATTCAATCCTATTGCAGCAGGTGGCTATTGATTTATTCTGTAAGGACTTTACAATTTGATATCTTACTTCATTACCAAGTGCATCGCATATCTTAGATATATTCATAGGTATTCACTCCTGTATTGTATTTCTGAAAATAATATATCGTAAAAATACGATATTGTCAAGCGTTTTTTATTAATAAATAATAGAAGATGTGTTGGTTAAATTTATAAATTATCTGAGCGATGCTGGTATTAGTATGATAAATGATGATGTATTAAAAATACGATATATCAACAGTTTATTGGAAGGTACGAAAAGAAAAAGATCTTTTCTTTTTGATTTATGCTCAGATATTTATAGGCATTACCCAACGGGCAATTCTAATAAACAGACCGTTTTAAAGGATATGGAGAATATTATCTGTGGGAAAAACATGTAAATAAAATGATGCTTGAAATGAACGAAATAGTATTTTAAGTAGATATTTATATATATTCATTACATTTATTCGTTAAACAAGCGTTTTGCGAATAGTACGATATACAGATAATGAGTAAAAACCACTACTCTATTGTCGAGTGACATAAATGTTCCTATATCAAAGACTTACATTTAATAACTATTATCATGTAAGGTATAATATTATTCATATTCTAGATTAAAACGTATATAAGTGTCTAAATATAATAAGGACCTAAATCCACCTATATATATCCTAACTTTTTTATAATTGATAAGCGAATTGCTATTTGATGAATTCCTTATCAACCCTATTTACTTCATATGCTTTGCAATATATACTGCAGTTTTGGCAATCGGTAAGGTATCTATTTCTTTATCAGGAATAATTCCCCAAAGAACATAATTAAACTCTTTATAGTTCCAACTGGCAAGAACAGCATTCATTTCTTGATCTGAGGCTGTATATTGTACCTTGATGTCTATACCTTTACCACCCTCGAATGTCTTTGCAAACCAACTTTCCTCACGTTTATCATCAAAGGAATAGTTTAATCCAGACAAAGTTTGAATATCCTCTTTACCTACACGTAAAGTCATATCCACTTCAACGATTTTATCATAATAATTCACTTGTGCAATCGTTTCATCAATTATGCTATAAGTAGGATTTTCAATCCAATTTATATTTTTTGGTAATTGAATTGTGATTCCCAGTTTATCAAAATTATCAATCTCAGGTTCTTCAATTGAGCTATCATCTTTCACCACAATTGATGCAGATGGTTCATTTTTTGTTTTAACCACCTGTATTTGCACAGGAGGTATTTTTTCATCGATAATATTACTATTCTTATTACATCCAGTCAGTATTATTACTAACAATATTAATAATGCAAATAAATGAATTTTGGGTTGCTCTAAGAGCATCAACATAACCTCCTTTGGAGTAAAGTTACGCTTAGGTAACTTTTTCACATAAAAAAGCCTTATAATAAGGCTTTTACATGTACTATCTATATTCCTGGGACCTTATGTCCTATTACACCGGATTAATATAATCCTGCTTCAAAACGGTATCAAAATCTCTGCTCTCCTATGATTCTCTGAAGTTCAAGTACTTCTGTCTTGGATAAATCTTGATTTTTTAAGTACTCTACCAGAAATGTGTTTAAAGATCCGTTATACAACTTATTCAATAATACTTTGGTTTCAATTGCCTGAACAGTACGCTTAGATATCGCAGCCTTGCAAAAGAAGCCAGGATCCTCACGTTTAATAGCACCTTTATCAATCAGACGATTAATTACTGTGTAAGTCGTATTCTTCTCCCACCCGATATATTCCTTGATTATCTTGGAAATATCCTTGGCGGCCAGAACCTTGTTCGACCACAGTAATTCCATGATATTCAATTCTCCTTCGTGAAGACGTATTTCCGGTAATGCTGCCATTAAATTCTACACCCCTTAACCTAAATTTTAGCACTACAACTGTAGAAAATAAAATACAGCATATGCATCACTACTCGCCTGCTGTATTCTGTTGTGTTTTTAAATAATCCTTATCCGAAAAGTAGAAAGTTGAAATAAAACTTATTTTAAATTATTGATATATATGTAGCCTGTAAAAACAGGAACTTACCATTGTAGAATAATTTATAGGGGATGGCAAAATAAATATCTACACACGTAGACAGAGTCTGCAGTTCCATACTATAACAATAGAATGAGTTTGTCAACAGTTTTCTTAATATTTTCGTAAAAAAATAGTTAAAATATGACATTACAGACAGAATACTGCATAGTAGGGAACATATTTAATTTGATTGGAGAACTCAAAATTTTTAGAAGAAATCTTAACAGCGTAAGGAAATTCACATTTTTGTCTTAACACACTGATACTTTTTGATCTCGTATTTGAGCTTTCGTGAATTTCAATGGGTATGATTTCAAGATTTTTTGCAATGATGAAATCAATCTTAGCCATTGATTCAGACTCCCAGAAGACAAAGGGATAATTCTTTGCCTGAAGGGATTGTGCGACATAATTTTCAAGAAGTGCTTTTTTATTGTTCACAACACCGCTAGAGCCCTGCTCTTCTATTATTTTTGAGTATAATATGCCGGTGTCGGGAAGATATAATTTAAAATTACTGTTGGAGGCATCACAGGAATTGTTCAATAAAATCAACTCGGAAGGATTTTGCAGCTGTTCAGTACTGATCTTGTTGCAACGGATCACATAATTCTGTTCAACGAGCTTTTGGATAGCATCACGGTACATAGCATGTGTGGTACCTTTCCGGATAATCTTATATTGGAATTTTTTGTTATCCTTTAGCAATTGATATGTGAGACTATCAAAGACCTGCTTCATCTTCAGGGAATCACTGTCAGCATTATCACGGCTGATATAATCATGGTAAGAACTCACAATAAAGGCCTGCTGTTCAGATACATTCACAACATCAGAAAAATTAAGGTATTCATTTATGAGTCCAGGCATACCGCCAATCTGTAGATAAAGGCTGTGAAGAGATAAAAGCTCTTTATGTACGATATCCGGAATATTGGTATTCGAATTAAAATGATTTATGATAGCTTCAATGTACCATTCACTACCAATAGCTCTTAAGAACTCATCGAATTCCAAGGGGTGAACCGAAAATTTTGAAAATATTGACTCCTGCTCTCTGGAAAGCGGATGGCTGGAGATGGTAATGATATGTCTGAAACAGTCTGAGAATAAGCCTTTGTCGAGTGCCTGTATTGCTGCTTCACAACATCCGATCTCATCTAAAATCAATATTCTTCCTTCAATAGGAATGCTCTCTGACAGCTGAAAATAGTCTGTAATCCCGGGAATGAACTCCTCAGCGTTTAAAACCTCGAATAAATAGGTACATTCGGGATTGCGTTCAAAATTGATATAAGAAATCTGTGTATAAAAAGCCTTGGCAAAATCATATGCAAGATAAGTCTTTCCCACACCCTTAGCTCCAGCCAGTAATATTGGAGTTGCACTACTTTCATTTTTCCATCGGATCAATTCTTCAATGAGTTTTCTTTTCAACGATTATTACCCCTTATGTCTTAATTTCTCTAATAATTCGGTAAAGTACTCAGGTAGAGGTGCCGAAAATTCCATATAATTCCCAGTAGATGGGTGGATGAAGCCCAAAACGCCCGCATGCAAAGCCTGTCCCTCCAGATGAAACGGATCATTATTAGGACCATAAACCGTATCTCCTAGCAGCGGATGATGAATACTCGCCATATGAACCCTGATCTGATGGGTTCGCCCGGTTTCAAGGGAGCATTCAATATGTGCATATTGATTGGACAAATTCTCAATTAATCGATAATTTGTTGCAGCCGGCTTTCCATTCCTATGATTGATAGACATCTTTTTCCGGTCCTTCGGATCTCTACCGATGGGACCCTCCACTCTCCCGCTTTCAACCTTAAGAGTATGATATACGATAGCCTGGTATTTACGGGTAATAGAATGCACCTTCAGCTGTTCTGCAATAAATTGATGTGCTTTATCATTTTTACAGGCAACCAATAATCCTGTTGTATCCCGATCGATACGATGAACAATACCCGGGCGTAATACACCGTTAATACCGGATAATTCGCCTCTGCAATGAAATAACAAAGCATTTACCAGTGTTCCCGTTGCATGACCTGCTCCAGGATGTACCACCATCCCCTTTTGCTTATTAATGATAATGATATCTTTATCCTCATAAAGAATATCAATTGGAAGCTCCTCAGGGACGATTTCCGCCTCGATTGGCTCGGGAAGCAGGATTGTTACTCTTTGACCGGTTTTAACTCTGAAATTGGCTTTTACGGGCTTCTCCTCCAGAAAAATACGGTCATCTTCTATTAACCTTTGAATATAACTGCGTGTAAGCTCCGTCTGAATGACAGAAAGGTATTTATCAATTCGGTTACCGGCATTCTCTTCATTTACAACGAATTCTATGGCTTCTTCCTGTTCCGGCAGCTCAATTACTTCCTCATCCATGGAGTTTCGTCCTTTCTTAGTTTACATAATATTATTCTGTATATTATGCTTGAATATATCACATATCCTTATCCTGAGTTCCACTACAATCTTCTTTATCTCTGTCAAAGAGGGTGTTATCCTCCTCGTGGTTGACAATTTCTTTACTTGGCTCTTCTGCTTCTGCCCCTTCAGCTGCTTTTTCTGATTTTTTCTTGTGAAGGAGCTGATTTATAAAGGCAAAATCCTCATCCTTGTAATAAAAAATTGAAAGAATGAACAACAGAATGCAGGATACGGTCAAACAACTGTCTGCAAAGTTGAACAGAGGGAAATCAATAATTTCGAAATAGATGTAATCTACCACATGTCCCAGCAGAAGGCGGTCAATCAGGTTACCTACGGCACCACCGAGGATAAATATTATGATGATACGAAGTGCTGTGAGCTTTTTTGTCTGGGGTATTTTAAAATACAGATATCCGATCAGAAGTACAATGATCAGGGTAAAAATGCTTAAAAACTGCACTTTACCGCTCATAATACCCCATACTGCACCGGTATTTTCGTGATACTGTAAGGATAATACCTTAGGTATAATAACCAAAGGCTCCTGATTCATCAGAGTATTCCTGACCCAGAATTTCACTGCCTGATCAATTCCCACAATTACAATAAATAATAACAAATGCTTCATTCGTTCCTTCATAATGTCCTCCAATACAGATACCCAGTGGTATGTATTATCCTTTATTTTAGTATGGTATAAATCGCTTCCAACATTTCATCCTTTGTAACGGTTTTATCAATTACGGAGCTTCCTACTCCGGTCAAAAGTATGAATTTCACATGATCTGCATCCATCTTTTTATCCAGCTTAGTTACCTCGTAGACCTCCTCGGCAGTTAAACCATTCGTGGTGACAGGCTGGCGGAAACGCTGCATAATGGCCAGGATATCCCTGTATATTTCCTCGGTGATAAGTCCGCGCTTCATGGAGATATAAGAAGCTGCAGCCATTCCGATACAAACACATTCACCATGCAGTAAGGAGAAATTCTTTAGCTTCTCAACAGAGTGTCCGATAGTATGTCCGAAATTTAATAATGCACGCTCTCCCAGTTCCTTTGGATCCTTCTCAACAATCTCCATTTTTATCATACAGCTTCTTTTAATCATATCACGAAGCGGTACATAGGAACGTGCACAGATCCTTAAGGTATAATCTTTCAACCATTGATAAAAGTCAGCATCCTTAATTAATCCATGCTTAATAATCTCTCCCATTCCGGAATAATATTCAGGCTCGGGAAGAGATAAAAGTGTTGAAATATTCATATATATCAGAGAAGGTTGATAAAAAGCACCCACCATATTTTTATATGCTTTAAAATCTACTCCGGTCTTCCCTCCAATGCTGGAGTCCACCATGGCAAGCAGCGATGTAGGTACCTGGATAAAACGTATTCCACGCATATAGGTAGCTGCTACAAAGCCTGTCAGATCACCTACGACACCTCCTCCTAAAGCCACCAGTACATCATTACGGTCCAGACCGGCTTGAATCAGTTGTTCGTAGCATAAGCTAACGGTATCAAGATTTTTGCTTTTTTCTCCGGCAGGAAAGGTAAAGCTTTGAACTGACTTGGCTATAGGTAAAAGCTGCCGGGATACGCCTTCAAGATAGAACTTTCCGACATTGCTGTCGGTCAGAATCATAAATCTCCGACCCTCCATACCAAGACTCCTGATTGCTTGAGTTAACTTCATAAAATCAGGCTCCAGCAAAATATCATAAACCGGCTGCCCTTCATAATTCACTGTAAGTTTTTGATCCTCCATGGTTCATCCCCTTCATCGTATAATATAAGCATAACCGCATCAGAAAACGAGACGAGGTTATGCTTTCCTCTTAAACCTATTCCTCTTTCATCGTATAAAACTCAAATCCGTCTTCGGTCTGATACTTCTGCTCTTCTGGCTGAGCTTCTTTCAAGTCAGTCTTAAGGAACTCGAATTTGATCTGATCGAGCTCATCCAAGGGAAGCTCTTTGGTATCAGTTGTTTTTGAGGAGACCTTCTGCTCGGAAAGCTGTTTAATGGAAGAGGTATCGATTTCAGCATCCTTAGGTTCCTTATATTGAAATTCCTCTGTGTTTACGGAAAAGCTTTTACTGTTCAGAAGTTCAATTTGAGCATGCAGCAAATTCTCAAAATGTATTTTGAATAAGTCGTATTGCTGCATCAAATTCAGAGTTTTATGCTCAAAGTACTCTAACTGCTTTCTAGCCTCCTCTATAATCAGTCCTGCTTTTAACCTTGCTTCATTCTCAATAATTTCTGCTTCCTTCAAAGCGGTATTTTTTGTATCCTGAGCAGTCTTTTCTGCAAGAACCAAAGCCTTCTGAAGGGTTTTCTCAATAGACTTATAATAGCTTATATTGTCGCTTTGTTCCTTCAGCTTTTTCTTAAGATCTTCATTCTCTTCCAGTATCGTACCAAAATCCTTTGACAAATCGTTAAGGAATTGCTCAACGTCTTTTTTGTCATAACCGAGACCAGCCTTAAATTGCTTATTCATTATTTCTGAAGGTAGTAGCATAATTTCCTCCTATTCCTGATCGAGACATTCCAATATTTGAAGTGCTTATTCTTCATTTTATACAGAATATAATAATACTTTTACGCTATATCTTCCTTTTTTGGTCTGATAAGAGGTTCCGGCGAAAATAAACTTTCCCATGCCCCGTACCGATACGATGTCGTTCTCCCTCAGGATGTAGCTGTTAGACAACACCTGTTTGCCACCTACGAAGACCTTGCCGCCTTCTATTAAGCCGCTCAGACTGCTTCGGGAGCTTCTAAATGCAACAGAAAGAATACTATCCAGACGAACTGAGGATACAGTTCCTATTATTTCTGTGAATTTTGGCTGATAATTAAAATCCTTTTGATCTATAATGGTACAGGTAACTACTGTATGTTTTACCTTAACCAGCTGCTCGGTGATAAAGGGACTGATGGTAGTATGGGCAAATATATATCCCATGTTTTCCTCTATGAGTATATCACCGATCTTACCGCGATCCAGTCCGAGATTTAGGACAGCGCCGAGAAAGTCACGATGATTTAATCTATCACTAAATTTTTGGTTAATTGGCTCTATACGAATACATGCGATTGGATAGACGACCTCTTCTGCTTTCGTTATCTGCTCATTTCCACAAAAACAAAGTATTTTTCTCTCGGCATCGGAAAATCCTCCGTTAGCAAAATACTTTATCCTTGGTAACTCGCTTTTCATACTGGATAACAGACCCTGCTCATTCGGATTTAGAAAATCAGAAAACAGAGTTATTCCTCTTTGATAGGCAGTGCTGGCTAAATCCAATAGCCGTTTACGTAAAAGCTGTTCCTCTTTATCCTGATTAATCATAGCTAGAACTTAGAGTGAAAAGTCGGAGGTTCAAAGCCGCTTTCCTGTATCAAATCAAGATAATCTCCGGAGATATCTACTGTATCGGGAGATACGATAAAGATTGCATTGGAGATGCGGTGCAGTTTACCGTTGATAGCATATACGGAACCTGAGACGAAATCCATGGTTCTCTGTGCAAGCTTGTCATCAAACCCTTCCAGATTGATTACAGTAGCTCTTCCTGTAAGTAGCATGTCACAGATCTCTTGAGAATCTTCGAAGGAAGTAGGCTTCATGATACAAACCTCGAGACCCTTGGGTGTAGTACGGATTGGAACAACTTTACCTGCCGAAGTCTTTTCCATTTTTGTCACCCTTTCTTTCCTGACATCACTTGTTCCCGCAGGAGCAGGTGAAATCTGCTGATTCTTTGGTGCTTCTCTATATCTCTCATTCTGTGCTTCTTTTTTCTCTTCACGTTTTGCCCGTCTTAATTCTTTCTCAGACTCCTCGTTTAAATAATCCTCGTAATCATCCTCATCTTCGGTTAATTTCATGGAATTTAAGAAATTTTTAAAAATATTAGACATCCGTCCATACCTCCATCTCGCCGTTAACGGCATAAACATTTATTCCATAAGAAACTTTCTAGTGACTGTAGTCCCTCTCACCAAAAATGCCTGTCCCAACCCGGACTATTGTGGCACCTTCTTCAATAGCCACCTCAAAATCTCCTGTCATGCCCATCGAAAGGATATCAAACTGCTCTAATGACTTGGAAATGTTTCCATTATGAATATTATCGATGTTTTTTGTTTTTATGTCAACATATAATTGACGTAATTTACTAAAATACTTTCTGTTTTTTTCGGGATTTTCCACGTATGGAGGTACAGCCATCAGACCTCTAACTCTTATATGAGGGAGGCTTTGCAGCTGGCTGATAAGATTGTGAGTATCTTCAGGGCTTATTCCGAATTTGGTGGCTTCTCCAGCAATATTTACCTCTATCAGGATGTCACAGATTATCCCCTTTTTCCCTGCCTCTATTTCTATCTGCTCTGCAAGCCGTAAAGAATCTACGGAATGAATCAGTTCAGTCTTATCAATGACATATTTGACTTTATTACGCTGTAAATGACCAATCAGATGCCAATGTACTTTGTCCACAAATTCTGACTGCAGGTTCTCATATTTCTGAACCAGCTCCTGAACTTTGTTCTCACCGAAATGGCGAATACCCAACTGATATGCCTCCAAAAGCATTTTGGTCGGTTTGGTTTTACTGACAGCAATCAGTGTAACTTCAGACCGCTTTCTGCCGGAACGATCACAGGCTGCTTGTATTCTCTTCTCGATTAACTCGATGTTGTCTCTCATATAAGTTCACTCCAATTAACAATATTTTTGTAGATAAATAATTATCATCTAATAAATGATCGCCTGATCAACTGCTGTATTACCATCCAACGCTATCTGGTCATAGGCTGACAGACCGTTCGAAGTTTTATCACTGACAATAGCATATTCTTTATTCTGATATAGTATCTCGATTCTGCGGAATACGGCATAGCCTTGATTAACATTATATACGCCGATCAGCTTATTGGTTGGTCCCAGAGTATAAAGTCCGGAACTGGTTGGAAGATTGCTTCCTTCTTTGGTTGGAAATTTAATTGCGGTATTGGTATCAAAGTCGTTGGTATCTACATATGCATAGGCATCATCCTGGTAATAAATCTTGGTAGGAGTAAAGGTATGTTTGGCTTCACCGCTCTTTGCATCGTAGGATTCCACAATAAGTCCATTGTCGGTACTGTTAGCACCCATAGTGAAATATTCTAAAGGAACCAGATAAAAATCCTTCTCAACGATAGAGGATAAAGGTATTTTTAATCCCTCCACCGAATTGAAATCCAATTTTATTTCAAGAAATCGATCCTCAATGTAGTTAGAAAGGTATTTATTCAGATTAAGCTTGGCATAGTATTCCGATCCGAGCTGGCTTAAGGAAAGGTCAGCCGTAAGTTCCAAATCGTCCTCCAGAATTGTAAAGCGTACCTGTTCTGTATCACGAAGCATTTCATATTGTTCCTCGGTCAAAGGAAGAATAATATTCCAATTATCTGAAGAAATCAGCTTATAGATTGGAGTATTCTGATCAATAATATTAGTAGTCCTTAGTCCTGTCCGGGTATACTCATCCACCTTGAAAAGATCCTTGGTGAGGTTGTCTGCCGTTATATCCTCATAGCCATCAGTATAATAAGTTACAATACCGCTCTTCGGACTCCTTACTGCATTGATACTATAGGTTTGTCCGGTCTTATCCGTCAAATTATGCTGATTGTCCAGGATTGCGGTATTTAAGATATCAAGTACCGTACTTTCAGCGTCATCCTTGAAGCGGTATACCAAGGAGAAATCATCATCGGTATAAGTTGTCCGGAAGGCTTCGATTGTATGTAATAGTTCTGCACTATTTTGCTTAGACATCTTGATGGGAATATCTCCGTTGGCAAGTATGTCGCTCATATTACCGGAATCATCAACGGAATAAACAGTCTCATTTTTAGAAACTCGGGCTCCTTCCTTCTGGTAATAGGAAACATAGCCTGCTTTATCCGAGGTGAGGATTTCTTCATCTCGAAGGATTAAACCAGTAATACGGTTATCTATAGCGGTAGTGCCTTTATGAACCTCATAGATGGTAAGCTGTTCTTTAGTAAAATAAATATATACGTTTATCGCTATGTAAAGAAAAAGAATTAAAAATACGATAACTCCCATATTAATGCTTTTTCGTTTTTTGAATTTCACGACCTTGTCATTACTCAAGCGTCTGCCTCCTGATTTATACATTGAAATGAAAACAACCACAATGTAACATAGATACCTCTATCATTATACTTACTTTTAGAGAATTTTTAAACCCTTTTTTCGGTTTTTGATATAAACTAGAACTAATTTAACAGTAATTTAAGTATTTCACTGAAAAGACGTCTTATTACATAATGAAATACGGTTTGTGTATAAAATTAAAATAATAGGTTATTATATAAAAAGAGACAAAACTCAAGCGGAGTTCCTGCGATTTGAATTACGTCATCCAAAATGAAGGAGGTTCATTATGAAAACATTAGATTATATCGCTTTGGTCCTGGTTGTAATAGGAGCAGTAAACTGGGGATTAATCGGCTTTTTCAGCTTCGATTTGGTTAAAGCGATTTTTGGAAACATGACAATTATTTCTAGAATCATATATGCCCTCGTCGGTGTATCAGGTCTATATGCATTAAGCTTCTTCGGAAGACTGAGAAATGAATAAAGAATGTCTGCTTAAGACCAAAATAGGAGCGCCGATCATACCGGCGCTCCTTAAATCTTTTATTACTATAAATATCATTTTACAATGATACTATGACATTCTTCTTCATAATCTCGGGTAGTTGATCGCAATTCAAGGATATGCTAAGAATTAAATCAACATTGAATACCTCTGATATTTTGTCTAGCTTGGAGAATACAGATTCAAAATTATCATCATTAATATAAGCTATTTTAAGGAAACTATCAAGGTAGATTGACTGTAGGTCATGATTTCCGGACACGATACCGCAGATAAAACCGATAAACTCATTACAATTTTCGATGTAATAATCCCTAACATTTACTAAGCGGATTTTATTACTTAGTTCGTACATATGCTTGTTGCTTTTATCAAGATAAACAATGCTTCCCTTAGCAGCTTTCACTTCGGTGTTTGCTTTATCGATAAGGATTTTTGTCTTTCCCTTACCTTTCTCACCTGAAATTATCTGTATCATTGTAATCTCCTCCTTATGGTGGGCGCAACGTTAGATGTGCGGTGCCAAATATTAAATTGTATGATTTTTTGTACAAACAATTTCTTTAAGGTGTCAAAAGCGCCTTCGGTTCTTACCGGATCTCATATATATGATCTGTAAGCTTACTCTCCAATCAATATATTGAATCTGAAAGTTTGAGTAAAGCCTTTTGACAACTTAATTAATTTATACTTCAATTATAGTACATATAGTATTGAAAAACAACTATAAAATTCTCCTCAGGCGTATTTTAATCATACAGATAAATATACTAATTTTCTTTGGTTAAACCTAGTAAAAAGGACATTTGTGAGTATAAAGCTTCACTGCCTGATGCCTTCATGATAACAGAAATATATTCCTTTGAGGCAGTATCCTTACTGAGCAGTACAAGGCAGTTTCCGGCTTTTCTTGTCGTACCTGTCTTTCCGCCAAGAACCATGATACCCTCCGGTATTTCTGCTTTACCGTTTAAGTATTGATTTGTTGCTTTAAAGGTCTTTTCCTTTTGATTTCCGTCCTTATCCCTATATACTGCTGTATAGGAATCAGCACTGATAATGGTCCGAATGGTATCGTAGGACATCAACTCATGAAATATCAGATACATATCATAAGCAGTAGTATATTGGTCATCATTATGGAGGCCATTGGAATTGACGAAATTTGTATGGATGGCACCGATTTTTGCGGCTTCCTCATTCATTTTCTGGACAAAGACTTCTTCACTGCCACTGATATGATCAGCAATAGCGATGGCTGCGTCATTCCCGGAATAAACAAGAAGGCTTTTCAGTAAGGCTTCCATGGATATCACGTCACCTTCTTCAAAGCCGCATAGCTTTACACCGCCTTCTGCGATATGTGAGGCTGCATAACTGATTGTAACCTGATCTGTTAACTCTCCATATTGCAGTACCATAAGAGCTGTCATCAGTTTTGTAAGGCTTGCAGGATATAATCTGTCATAAACGTTTTCAGCGTAGAGTAGCTTTTGATCGGTAATATTGATCAATAATCCTGAGCCGGAGCCAGCCAGCTCTTCGGCATCTCCGGTATTATCCTTCTCGGTTATGGTAACAAGATCCTCAGAAAAATAATCTGCCTGCGTCAGCCTGTTGTCTATTGCTGTCATACCGGCAGCATCATCATGAAAGGCGAGAAGCTCCTTTGATTTAGAACAACCTCCCGCAAAAATTATAAGCAGGCTAACGCACAGACAAGTTATCAGCTTCTTTCTCATTCGAATCACCTCATATTTTATCAGGTTTTGAAGAGCTCTCTCCAATCCAAATCCCCACGGTCTAAGGATTTTACTATAAGCTCTGCACTTGCAAGATTAGTAGCCAGAGGGATGTTATGCTTATCACAAAGCTGGAAGATGTTATTAACATCCGGTTCATGAGACTTCGGAGTTAACGGGTCTCGTAGAAAAATGATCATATCCATCTGATTGTGTTCTATCTGGGAACCTAGCTGTTGCTCACCACCAAGATGACCGGCCAAATACTTATGAACCGTCAAATTCGTAACCTCTTCTATCAGACGTCCGGTGGTTCCTGTTGCATATAGATTATGTTTACTTAAAATTCCACGATATGCGATGCAAAAATTCTGCATCAGCTTCTTTTTTGAGTCATGAGCTATCATACCAATGTTCATATATACCTCCCTTCTGTCGCCTGTAAGCGGCATAATAAAACTAAATACTTATTTCCCCTCATTCCCTTATAAGTGATATTAGTTATTAGACAATTGATTTATCCGGCTGATCGTAATTTCTTGGGCTGGAGCCGAATATTTAGTATTATCCCTACTGCCAGCATACCACTCAGCATAGAACTTAGGCCCGAGCTCATGAAAGGCAGTGGAATACCTGTATTAGGTAAAAGCTGAGTCGCCACACCGATATTAACAAACACCTGGAACATAAACATGGAAGCGATACCTACAGCTATCAGCATACCCATATAGTCTGGTGCCTGCCGGGCAGTATTAATACAGATATAGATGATTACCGCATATAAAGCCAGAATCAAACAGCATCCTAGAAATCCGAACTCTTCTCCTGCAACGGCAAAGATAAAATCACTTTCGGAAATTGGAAGGTAGTCATAGCTGCGGATATCTGAACTGCTCGCCTCCAATGCTTTACCATTCAATCTTCCTGAACCGATCGCACGTACCGAAATATCCTGCTGAAACATGGTATCAGGATATTCCTCGGGATTTAACATGGATAATACTCTTTCCTGCTGATACGGCTTAAGAAGTATCTGATAATCCTGTTGGATATACCAGAACAGACCCATAACTATCGGTATACCTAGTACAAGCACCGGCAGGATAATCTTCCAGCTGAGACCCGCCGCAAACAGCATCATTAAAAAGATAAATGCAATAACAAGGCTAGTAGAAAGATTCGTCTGAATTAGAATTAGAAAGGTCGGAATACCTACAGCTGTAATGGTAAGCAATAGAACAAAAAAATTATTAATTTTTGTCCTAAGGATGGAAAAGAGCTTTGCTACGAAAATAATCAGAATGATTTTCGTAAGCTCCGATGGCTGAAAAGAAATAAAACCAAGATTAAGCCATCGTTTGGCGTGATTAATTGTAACTCCGTTTAGTCTTACCAATACCAGCAGTACCAGATTAAATATATACAAAACAATATAGAACATAGATATAAAATGATAATCTATGAGAGAAAGGATGATTGCACCTATCATACCGCCTATTAATCCGGCAAAATGCCAAACAACCTCGCTTTTTGGTTGTACCTGCATGATAAGATAAGCACCGATGGAGCCCAGAATTAGGACCACGATGATTAGCGGTATACTATATCGTTTAAAATCATATTGTTTAAATTTGAACATCTGGTTGCTTCCTTATTTCTTAGAGGACTTCATATCTTTAATCGGAATATTGGCAAATAATGCCGGAACAGTACCGTTATTAGATTCTGATTCCATCTGAGTGATTTTAATATCCAGTCCTTCTAAGTCTATTTCAATATATTTGGATATTACGCTGATAATATCATTTTTGATTTGTTCCATGATTTCAGGAGAACATCCGGCGCGATCAGAAACTAATACTAGCTTCAGCCTGTCCTTTGCTATACTACCGGTTCCCTTTTTTCTGAAAAAATCTGAAAAGCCCATTATGCTACCTCCCTATTTTCTGCGTCTGCCAAACAGTTTTTCGAATAATCCTTGCTTCTCCTCCAGATCTAAGAAAGGAACCTCCTTACCTAGCAATCTACTGCAAATATTCAAATAAGCTTTACCTGCCAGAGAATCATTTCCTACCAAGGGTTCACCCTGATTAGCCGAGATAACGATGTTTTCGTCATCCGGTACAACACCGATAATATCGATAGCTAAAATCTCGCTAACATCTTCACTGGACATCATATCGCCACGCTTTACCATATCCATTCTAATTCTGTTAACAATCAGATGCGTCTGTTTCATCTCATTGGCTTCCAATAAGCCTATGATTCGGTCAGCATCTCGAACAGCGGAAACTTCGGGAGTGGTTACGACTAAAGCTCTGTCAGCGCCTGCTATTGCATTCTTGAAGCCCTGTTCAATACCTGCAGGACAGTCAAGAATTATGTAATCAAATTCTTCCCTGAGCTCTTCCACCAGCTTTTTCATCTGTTCAGGTGATACTGCACTCTTGTCTCTGGTCTGAGCAGAGGGTAGCAAATAAAGATTAGGATAACGCTTATCCTTGATCAGGGCATTACGGATACGGCAGGTTCCCTCGATAACATCAACAAGATTGTATACAATCCGATTCTCCAAGCCCATGATTACATCCAGATTTCTTAAACCTATATCTGTGTCAATCAATACTACTTTCTTGTCCAGCATTGCCAAGCCGGTACCAACATTTGCGGTAGTCGTTGTCTTACCAACGCCACCCTTCCCAGATGTTACAACAATAACTTCTCCCATGCGTTACTTTTAATCCTCCTGTAATATGGTCCGCTATCCTTCTTTCCTAACCGGAAAATCAAGAAGTAAAGGTCCACTTATTTTGAATAACCTTACCTTTATTATTTAAATTATCCCGCTTACAAACTTATATCATTCAGTATATTTTTGTTCAGCGGTTCAATATAAATATTACCTTCTTCCAAAAAAGCAATTTTTGCTTCTTTGATTTCATCCTTGACAGGTTTGTCAGGAGATCTTGCAATCACATCAGCAATTCTGATTTGGGTTGGATTCATATCCAGCGCTACAACAAAGGAATTGGTGTTTCCGGTAGCGCCGGCAAAAGCATTACCCTTCAGTGCGCCTAATACGATGATATTTCCCTTAGATACAACTCGTGCACCATGATTTATATCACCGATTATAATTACACTGGTTTCAAACTCCAGGGATGCGCCGGAACGAAGGATACCTTTATAGAACTGTCCGGTATTATTGGTTAGCTCCATCAGCTTTTGTTCAACCGTCTTTTTATACAATTCTTCTTTTTCGAGATCGTTCTCCATGATACATACAATATGCATATCCGTATTCTTTCCGATGATATCAAGGATTTCCTTCTGCTCTTCATTGCTTAATAATCTGCCCTCGAAGCTGATAGCCATCTTTGCATTTTCAAAAAACTTACTCGATTCCTTAAATTTCTCGGCAACGATAAGCTTTAGTTCTTCGAAGGGCAGATCAGGGCTCAAAACAACAATAATACCATATTTATTACCCTTGATCATTACAGAATTATTCATTATGATACTCCTCCCCGGTATTCTCAGGATGATGATAGGAAGCTATTCGATAGCACTGTTGTTTGATGCTTCCGGAAGGGTTACATCACCTTCCAGAATCTTATCAGCTTCATCTAATTTAAAGTATAATTTATAAATATCCTTAGAAAGCTCAGCGGCATTACCTGAGGTGTAACCGTTCGGAATAACCGCTGTTATGGAAATCTCAGGATTATTATAAGGTGCAAAGGAAACAAATAGTGCGTTGTTCGGATTAACCTTGCTGATCTGTGAAGTACCGGTCTTACCTGCGACTGTAACACCGAAGTTCTTATATAAGCCATATACAGAACCGCTTGGTTCATTAACAACATTGTACATACCCTGTAGTACCTTGTCCCAGGTAGTAGCTGCAATATCCGTTAATTCATGATTTACATTGGCATGGTTCTCGATGGTGGTACCATCCGTCTGAACAATCTTGTCAAGCAAGGTCAGATCATAACAGATACCATGATTTGCCAGAGTTGTCACGTATCTGGAAAGCTGAACAGGAGTATATACATTTGAACCCTGTCCGATTGCGGAACGAACCGAATCCACAGTGGATATCTGAGGCATTGCTTCATCAAGCTCGATACCGGAAGGCTCGTGTAAACCAAATAGTTTTGCATACTTTTCAAGCTTTGCCAGACCTACCTGAGGTTTAAATTGCCCGGATTGGTCGATACTCAGGCGCCAGCCCATCTCGTAGAAGAAATAGTTACAGGAAACCTTTATGGCATTTGCGAGGTCTACTGAGCCATGGGAGCTGGGCCAGATATGGCATTTTGCAGCCGGTGTTATCTTTGTGAATTCGCCGAGATCCCGAATCTGTTCATTAGGACCAACCACACCCTCCTCTAAAGCCGCAAATGAAGTGACCATCTTGAAGGTGGAACCGGGTGCTGTTTTTTCAGATACAGGACGGTTTCGCATCGGTCTGGAATTATCATTCATCAACTTAGTAAAATAGGTGGCATCTACCTTATTGGCAAATTTATTATTATCATAGCTTGGATAGGTCACAAGTGCAAGCACATCACCTGTATTTACATCCGTAACCACCAGAGAGCCGCTACAGGGCTCTAAAGCAAGCATTGCAGGGGTTATCTCCAGCGTTTTTATCTTTCCACGAATAAAATCATAGGCAGAAATATAACCGTTTTGCAACCTTGAGAGCTCGTCTCCATTACATTCTATCACATTTTGATCGATTAATAAAAGACTAATTTCACTTCCTGATAATTTGTAAGTAAAGATAAGGTTTCTGTAAATTAACTTTCTAAATTTATCGTCTGTCTTAAGGATATCCTTTGTACCGTTAATCAGCTTCTGATACAGCTCCTCCGAAGTGTTGAACTCATCCCCGACATCGAGCTTCGACTGGTCAACCCAATTATTTGCAAGGGCATATTGGAGCAGAGCACTCAGGCTGATTTTATTATTCTTATAATCAGTAAGGGCCTTATCATCTTTATTTATATTATCAGTTATGAAATAATGATCGGACAGGACGGCATAAAAACGTGTTAGGTAATTCTCCATCTCACCGGATTTATCATTGGTAACGGTACTATTCATCTGAAGAAGGGTATCCAGCTGCAGGAATACATTCTTCAAGGAATTGTTGTACAGCTTATTGGTACTCTTTTCTAATGCTGTTGCATTCTTATCATCAAAATGGTTGATATCAATGACATTGTTATTGATCAACGCATGATAGACCTCATAAATAGGAATAGTAATTTCACTGGCATTCTCTCCCTTACTGCCGTAATCCATATCCGGTACAATCTTTTCCAACAGGATACCGGCAATCTTCTTCTCAAGAATATGATAAGAATTTCTTTGAAGATCACTGTCGATTGTCAGATAGATATCGCTACCGGCAATAGGATCATTGTGGTTAATAATATCTATTACTTTACCTGAGGTATTGACACTGACAGTCTCACTACCCTTGACACCCGCCAGCTCCTTTTCGTATTTTTGTTCAAGACCGGTCTTACCAATCACATCAGTAGAAACATAATAATCACCGTTAGCATTCAGCTTATCCAATTCATCCTGACTGATCAGACCTGTGTAACCGATAATGTTGGCAAAATACTTACTATCCTCATAGACGCGCTGTGTCTGCTGTTGTACCTGCACACCAAGCAGATCGGCTCCGTTCTCTTTCACTGCGGCAACGGTTGTGTCAGATACCTGAGACGCAATTGTAATCTGTGCATATTTCGGGAAATTTAAGAATAAAGCATAACGGACAGCCATTATCTTTAAAGTATCTTCCACGGAATATTCGTCAGAGATATCAAACATATCGGTATAACCGTCCCCTGTGCCGTGTTTAAGAAATTCATATAAATCCTTGGCTGTGGCATCCTTCTGCTCCTGTTTCAGTGTTTTGGTATCTTCCTCCAGCACAAAGGAATAGACATTCTTCTTGAAGCGTTCCAAAGCATTGCCTTTGATGGTAAATTCAAAATCATCCTTACCCTTTTGTTTGATATAAAACTCTGTATCCAGGGTATCTCCACTCTTCTCAATAATTTTGATGAGCTTATGGATAATTTCATTTCTCTGAGCATTGTTTTCGATTTTTGTACTATCCTCCATGACTACGGAATAAGTCAGTACATTGGAGGCAAGGAGCTTTCCGTTGCGGTCATAAATATTTCCACGTGTACTTTTAACTTCTCTGGTCTTACTATATTTTAAATCCTCATTCTGTTCAATCGTTGGTCCTTGCACAATCTGGATTTCAAAAATTCGGTTGATCATGACACCGAAAAGAATGAGGTAGATGATTGTAATGGGAAAAAGTCTGGATTTCAGCAGTCTTTTTAAATAGTCCAAGAAAACATCAAACACTTTTATACCTCCTCATCTTTTTTGCGTTCCAAACGGTGATTAATCATATGTAACAATTTATATAACAGAATAGAAACAGCTATGGTGTAAATCAGCTCGGGAAGGATGATCCTTCTGAGATAGAAAAAAAAGTTCAGCCTGCCTCGCAGTAAAAATTCAAAAATATAATAGAAGAAGCTATATATCAAATCACTGATACCGATGAAAACAATCGGCAGGGTGTAATCGTCCTCTGAATATATCTTATTGGTGAAGCCCATCAGATAACCAAGGAGCAGATATAATAATGCATACAGACCGATGATATAAGAACCAAACATCAGATCCACCAGTAATCCGCTGAAAAAGCCCAGTACCATTCCGGAAAGGCGACCCCGCATATAAGCAGTGGAAACCACCAGAATCAGTAACAGATTCGGCATGATATCCGCCAATCTGAAATAATGGAAGGAAGAGCTTTGAAGGACAAATAATATAATAATTTCAAGTGTATATACGATTAACCTTTTCACGCGATTACCTACTTTGTCTTAGTCTATCAACGGTTCCTTGAGCTCTGTGATAATCAGGACTTCCTCCAGACGCTCAAAATCGACCACAGGGGTCAGATATGCCGTTTTCGTCATGTTACTTGCATCCAGAGTAATATCGCTGATATAGCCGATCAGGATACCCTGAAGAAAATTAGGACTGATATGGGAGGTTACAACCTCGTCTCCGTCAGAAATCCGAGCATCCTTATTGATCAGCTCTACTCGGATCTTATCTTCATCCATAAGCAGCAGATCACCCTGTACGATACAGGTATCAGAGGTCTTTATAAACATACCGCTGACTCTGCTGTTATCGTCAATGATGGATCTTACCACCGAATAGTTATAATGAACCTCAGTAATGATACCTGCCAAACCATTGCCAGCCAGGACATTCATATTCACCTTAAGTCCATCCCTGGTTCCCTTATCTATCGTAAAAACATTATACCAGTTGTTGGTATCCTTGCTGATGACGCGGGCAGCAACCTTGTGATAATCAAGATATTTCTGATCAAGAGCATAGAGCTCTCGTAGTCCATCCAGCTCATATTTATCCTGTAGCAGGAGTTTATTCTGGTAAGAAAGGACAGATACCTGATCCTTCAGCTCCTTATTTTCATTCAGAAGCTCATTAATATTTCTTAAATTGTCAAGCTTGTCAGAAATATAGGTTCCTACCGAATTGATTCCGACCTGCATTGGTGTAATGACCGTTCCCACTGCTTCCTTGACCGGAGACAGCTTTTCGCCGAACCGGAAGGAAAAGATAATCAGACCGATACAAAATACCACCAGCGCGATCAGAATATGCTTCGGGTTAATATTAATTTTTGTCCTTCGTCTCATTCTATTTCTCCATTTGCTTCAGATTCATAAATATATTTTAGTTAACAAAGGTTTTTGGCTTTAGGACATCCGCCAGGGAAGCAAGCTTTTGTTCTTCCATAATCCTGCCTAAACCATTCACAACCGTGTTGGCAGAATCGGGACAGATATTAATTTTTAAATCCGTCTCCTTATGCATAAGCTGATCCAACGCAAATATTTTGGCTGAGCCGCCGGTTATATAGATACCACTGTCAATAATATCGGAGGATATCTCCGGTGGTGTACGCTCCAGAATGATACGGATCGCATCTATGATGGAAAATAAGTATTCTGAGATAGCTTCATAAACATCAGAGGAGCTAACCTCCATCTCTGTCGGAAGACCTGTTACGACATCTCGACCGTATACCTTCACACTGGCTTCCACACCTCCATAGGCATGAGCCAGCTTCTTTTTTACGTTTTCTGCGGTCTTATCACCGATGTAGAGGTTATACTTTCTCTTTACCATACCCTTGATGGATTCATCCAGACGGTTACCGCCTACAGGGATCAGTTTAGAAAGGACAATGCCGCCGAGAGAAAGGATTGAGACCTCTGTAGTATCAGCCCCGATATCAACAATCATGACACCCTTGGCGGTCATGATATCAAGTCCGGCACCTACCGCATCTGCAATAGGTTTTTCCACTATTTTTATCTTACCAACCTTCAGATTGGAGCTTGCGATCAGATCATAGAAGGATCGACGCTCCACTTCAGTAATATCTGTCGGAGTGGCGACAAAATAATCTGCAGAGCCGATTTTCTTAGACCCTCCGATTCTGTACATAAAATGATGTAGTAAGGTCATCATATTAGCTACATCCGCGATAACACCGTTTCTGACAGGATAGCTGACGCTGATACTTGCCGGTGCCTTCTCATACATTTCAAAAGCATCATTACCGGATGCAATGACATGCTTCCTGTCGGAAATTGCTATGATATTACGTTCATCGAGAACAATACCCTGCCCCTTCTTGAAAATCTTAATGGTACTGGTTCCGAAATCTATACCGAATGCTCTTGAAGCCATACATACTCCTCCTGTCATAAAGTAAATTAAATTGATAAGTATATTGGAGGAGTTCTCCTCCCTGTCATAAAGTAAATCATATTGATACTAAAAATAACCTTGTTCCTTTAAGCTGATATATCTATTATCACCAATAATAATATGATCCATAAGTGATATACCGATTAAATTTCCAGCTTCTGCTATTTTCTTGGTAACACGGATATCCTCGGTGCTCGGCGCGGGATCACCACTAGGATGGTTATGGAGAAGAATTATATTGACAGCCTCGTGTTTGAGAGCATGTACAAATACTTCCCTTACCGGCATAATTGAGGTGTTTACCGTACCCTCGGAGATTACAAGATCCTTAAGAATTCTGTTCTTGGAATCCATCATGACCAGAAGCACCTGCTCCGTAGTTCTATGGCGCATATCCTGCATATAATAGTTCGCTACGCTTTGTGGCGCGGTTAAGCGTAGATTATCCCTGAAGGCTTCCTTTGCCATTCTCCTGGTTAGCTCCGTCAGACATAGCAGCTCAATCGCTTTGACCCTTCCAACCCCATTAATTCTCATCAATTCCTTCAGAGTCAGATAATTCAACCCCTTTAAACCAGGGTAGGCAGTAGAATAATTAAGAATATTCACTGCCAGATCAATTGCTCTTTGCTTTTTTGTTCCGGTCCTGATGATGACTGCCAGAAGCTCGGCATCGGATAAAATCCCTGCCCCGTACCTCTCACATTTTTCATAGGGACGTTCGGAAATGGGTAATTCTTTCACTGTCAGATAGTTCTCGCTCATATGATCCTCCTTGATTTTTTCTCTCCAAGAAATCATCTGCTTTCGGATCAAGCGAAGCTTTATAATACTTTTTTATAGATAAAAACTGAGGCAACAGCTCCAATGACGCTTCCGATGGTAATCTTCAGGCGTAATCCGAAGCTCACTGCAATGACACCCAGATCAAGGGTAACTACACTATTGCTTTTAGTGTCTCCAATGGCAAAATTCATACCGTAATTCAACCAATTTAAGACAGAAACCTCCTTGGCAAGCTGCCCTAGAAAGCTACCTACAACGATACCGGCAAGCAAAAGAAGAAACAAAGACCATGCATTTTTCCCATATGTTTTTGCCATGAAAACATGTCCTCCCTATATCATTATCGATTAACATTTTATCACAAATGCAATGATTTGTATACTTGAAAGCTGTATGAAATTATATCTATTATAAAGGATGATTTCGTAAAGCAGGAAGGGCATGAACAGAATAGCTGGTGTTATATTTCGGCACCCTTTTTAAACATTACCTTCCGGCAGTATTATCTTTCCTGCCTCTGAAAGCTTCTGTACCGACATCATAATACCGAATTTTGCATGGTGCCAGGTAAGACCGCCCTGGAAAAAAACGGTAAAGGGTGGTTTGATCGGTGCATCTGCGGAAAGCTCGATGGAGGAACCCTGTACAAAGGCACCTGCTGCCATAATCACATCGCAGGTATAGCCGGGCATCGCCCAGGGTTCAGGAACTACATAGCTGTCCACCGGAGCGGCGGCTTGAATTCCCTTACAGAAGGCTATCACTCTCTCTGCAGAACCTAAGGTAACCGCTTGGATAATGTCATAGCGCTCTTCACTTCCATTTGGCAGAACCTCATAGCCAAGACTCTCATAAATATTTGCTGCAAAGATGGCACCCTTTAATGCCCCCGATACCACCTGTGGAGATAGGAACAGTCCCTGAAACAGGGAAGCATTGATTCCAAGAGTAGCTCCTACCTCCTTGCCTAGTCCGGGAGCGGTCAGGCGGTATGCCGCATTCTCGACATATTCACTTTTTCCTACGATATAACCTCCGATGGGAGCAAGTCCGCCGCCGGGATTTTTAATCAAAGAACCGACGCAAAGATCCGCACCTGCTTCGGTAGGCTCGAGAGTTTCTACAAATTCCCCGTAGCAATTATCCACCATACAGATGAGGTCGGGTTTCATCGCCTTAATAAATTGAATCAGCTCACCGATACGCTCCACAGATAGAGTTGGACGGTTCGCATAACCCTTTGACCGCTGGATGGTAACCAGCTTTGTATTGGGCTTAATGGCTGCTCTAATTCCTTCCCAGTCAAAGCTTCCGTCGCTTAGTAAATCCACCTGGGCATAGGTGATACCGTATTCTGCTAGGGAACCCTTGGTCTGTGTGATACCGATTACACCCTCTAAGGTATCATAAGGCTTACCCACAGGTGAAAGAAGCTCATCCCCCGGTCTTAAGTTACCGGATAAAGCTACCGTTAATGCATGGGTGCCGCTAATAAGCTGAGGTCTGACCAAAGCCTCCTCGGTATGAAAGACATCCGCATAGACCTTCTCCAGTGTATCCCGTCCCATGTCATTATAACCATAGCCTGTAGTGGCGGCAAAATGCACATCACTCAGTCTGTTTTTCTGCATGGCGGCGAGGACCTTCATCTGATTATACTCCGCAATTCGGTCGATGCTATCAAAGCGTTCCTTTAATTTATTCTCGATATTGCTGCAATACGATAATACCTTAGGGTTAATCCCAAGGGCTTCATAGGAAGCCTGTAATTCCTTATTCAATGCTTCTTCCTCCAAATAATAGTATATTAATTATAGAATATGGTTTTCCTGTAATAGGTTCAGCATCCGTTCCAGCAGTGCCTGCTCATCAGGATAATCCTCTTTATTCAGCCAGATAACCTCCTTCTCACGCTTGAACCAGGTAAGCTGCCGCTTGGCAAAATGCCTGGTATCTCTTTTGAGAATTTCTATTGCCTCTTCAAGACTGTATTCCCCATCCAGATAAGCCAGCAGCTCCTTATATCCAAGACCCTTCATGGATACCAACTCTCTGGTATAGCCCATATTAGCAAGAGCCACTACCTCGTTAAGAAGACCGTCCTTCAGCATACAATCGACTCTTTGATCAATTGTCTGATACAGCTTTTCTCTGTCCCTATTCAGAACAAAATAACAGAAGCGGTAGGGGGAGGGTTTGCTCCGTTGCTCTTTGTTATGTTCTGATATTCTATCACCGGTCAGTCTTGCGAATTCCAGTGCCCGTATGACGCGCTTACTGTTATTAGGATGGATGGCGGCTGCGCTGTCAGGATCTATTTTTTTCAAGAGTTCGTGAAGGTGCTCCGGCCCCTTTTCCTTAAGCTGTTGCTCCAGTTCTCTGCGATAGGATTGATCAGATTCGTTTTCAGTAAAGTCAATATCATATAAAACTGCCTGAATATAAAAACCGGTACCACCAACAAGGATTGGAATTTTATTTCTCGAATAGATTTGTTCCATATATCTCTTAGCCAGCTGTTGGAACAAGACCACACTAAATTCCTCTTCAGG
This sequence comes from Bacillota bacterium, assembly GCA_023415635.1. GTDB lineage: Bacteria > Bacillota > Clostridia > Lachnospirales > Lachnospiraceae > Mobilitalea. The sequence continues at coordinate 56,434 of JAEZJV010000013.1, forward strand.
CTCCAGCTCATCAATCAAATAATGGGGAACCCCTTGCATCTGTTCCGGGGCTATTTTAGCGGTGCCGATATCCATATGCTTATAAACCTGCATGGAATCGGCAGATATGATCTCACCATTTACGGCCTTTGCAAGAGCGATTGATAAGGAGGTCTTACCAACGGAGGTAGGTCCGGTCAGAATAATTAAAGGTTTATCACTCATATGCTCTCCATCTTATAAGTTATTCCATGTCCTGTTAAAGGATACGTTTAAACTTCCGCTCCAGTTCATATTGGCTCATTGCTATGATGACAGGTCTGCCATGCGGACAATGATAGGGATTATCCAGAGTTAAAAGCTCCTTGATTAAAGCGGAAGCCTCTTCATATGAGAAGATATGGTTCGCCTTTACGGCTGCCTTACAGGATAAGGAAGCGATCCGCTCCAGGATCGATTGGGTTTTTGAGACCTGGGTAGTGATATCATCAGCCATTTCATCTATGAATTCCAACAAAAGCTCTTTCTCGGAAATGCTGTAGAGATCAGCAGGAACCGCGCGGATGGAATATTCGTTTCCGCCGAAATGTTCAATTTCATAGCCTAAGCTCACCAGCTCTGTTTTTCTCTTATTTAGTATCGTCTGCTCCCGAAGGGATAGGGTTAAGACGATGGGTGGCAGCAGCTGCTGAGAAGAATAGGTTTTGTTTTTGGCAGCGGTCATAATCCTTTCATAAAGAACCTTCTCATGGGCTGCATGCTGGTCGATAATGTAAAGCTCTTTTCGGTATTCTACCAGCCAGTAAGTAGAGAATACCTGCCCAATAATTCTATGTTCCTCTATCGCTCTTTTTGACAAGAAGGGTTCTGCTGCTTCGATAGAGTCGGTAGCAGTAAATAAATCGATCTGTTTTCCTGCTTCAATAGTAGCTGCTGTTTTGACTTCTTCAGGGGCTTTACTTCCTAAAGAATTAATTTCAGCTTGTGCGTCAGAGGGTAAAAAAGCCTGGGAGATGTCCTTATTGACGTTTACATCTCTGCATACCTCTCCCGGTAATTTGTCTGTTACGGTGGACAGTATTTTTAATACCTCAAGACTGGCCTCGGGTGAATTGCTCCTGTTACCGGAAGAATTATATATTGATTTTCTCTCAGCAACCTTGTTTTGCAGTGAGGCTGCGGACTGTTCCGAGCCCGGAGCGAGATAGCTGATCTCCTCTTTCTTTTGCTCCTGCATCAAAGAAGCTCTCCTCTTCTGCTCAAAGGGCTCCGGAAGTGGCACGACCGTCTCCTTTTTTACTTCCTGCTTTTCTAAAGATACCTTTGGTATCATCTCTTTCCCTGATAATGAATCCCGGATAGCCTCATAGGTTGCTTTGTAGACCTCTTCTGAGTTCTTTAACCTGATTTCCAGCTTTTGTGGATGGACATTCACATCAATCATGGAAGGATCAATCTCGTAATATATTGAGGTAAAGGGATATTTATGCTGCATCAGGAAGGGTTTATAGGCTTCCTCGATGGCTTTTGTAATCACATTGCTTTTGATATATCTTCCATTGATAAAGTAATTCTCAAAATTTCTGTTACCACGATTAATGATAGGCTTGCCGATGTAGCCGCTGATATGGATGCCCTCTGTTTGATATTCCACATTCAGAAGCTCTTTTATGACATCCCTGCCATATACCTGATATAGGATATCTTTACTGTTATTATTACCGGAGGACTGAAGCTTAACCTGATTATTCATGATGAATTTAAAGGATACATTCGGGTGGGATACCATCAGACGTTCCATTAGATCGCTGATATAACCTGCCTCCGTCATGGCAGATTTTAAGAATTTCTTTCGGGCAGGTGTATTAAAGAACAGGTTACGGACAAGAATTGTGGTTCCGCCGGGACTGCCGATTTCGTCAAAGGCTTTTTCCTCGCCACCCTCAATAATATACCGGTAGCCGTTTAGCGCAGTCGGAGTCTTGGTAATCAGCTCCACCTGTGCTACGGATGCGATACTGGATAGGGCTTCTCCTCGGAAACCCAGACTGGTTACACTGAGAAGATCCTCAGCAGAGCGAATTTTACTGGTAGCATGACGTAAAAATGCCAAGGGGATATCCTCTTTGGCAATTCCAGAGCCGTTATCAGTGATTCGGATAAAGCTCAGACCACCCTCCTTAATCTCTGCGGTTATGGCGGTAGCTCCGGCATCCATAGCATTCTCAATCAGTTCCTTAACAACAGCGCTGGGACGTTCTACGACCTCTCCGGCGGCAATCTGATTGATGGTGGTTTCATCGAGAACATGAATATATGACATAACTTTCTCCGTTTCTATCAAATCAAAGCTGTGCTGAGAAAGCCTATGCTTCCTGACCTGTCTTCAACACAGCTCTGTAATGAATGAGAACAAGCTTAAGGTACCTAAATTCTATCTTTGATTTTCTTCTGTAGCTGGTACAGCTTATTAATGGCATCAATTGGTGTAAAGCGGGCAATTTCCAAATCACGCAGCTCAGCAATGATGTCCTCATTTTCGGAGGTCGAGAATAAGGAAAGTTGATTGCTGCTTTGCTTAGATTTTCTATTGTGCTTGACACCGTCTTTGAAAGTATTTTCTCCTTCTTTATCAAGCTCTAAGGAAAATTCCTCCTGTACATATTCGTCTTTTAGGTTTTCGTCCTCAGGAGCGGATAGGTTTCTTGTTTTTAGGGCAAGATCATTGCCGGTCAGCTCATGAACAATTTCTGAGGCACGCTTCAGGACACTTGCCGGAACACCTGCAAGCTTGGCAACCTGAATACCGTAGCTCTTATCAGCTCCGCCTTTGACAATTTTACGCAGAAATACGATGTCTTCTCCCTGTTCCTTGACAGCGATACAATAATTGTTTACACCCTCCAGACGACCCTCCAGCTCAGTAAGCTCATGGTAATGAGTGGCAAATAAGGTCTTGGCACCCAGAAGCTGGCTGCTGCTGATATGCTCCACTACAGCCCATGCAATACTTAACCCGTCAAAGGTAGAGGTACCACGTCCAATCTCGTCCAGGATCAGAAGACTGTTCTTTGTAGCATTTCTCAAAATATTGGCTACCTCTGTCATCTCCACCATAAAGGTACTCTGTCCGCTGGCAAGATCATCGGAGGCACCGACCCTTGTGAAAATACGATCAACAATACTGATCTGTGCCGAGGCCGCAGGAACAAAGCTTCCAATCTGTGCCATCAGCACAATTAAAGCTGTCTGACGCATATAAGTGGATTTCCCTGCCATATTCGGACCGGTAATGATAGATACGCGGTTTTGCTTATTATCCAGCAGGGTATCGTTTGCAACAAACATATCGTGAGAGATCATACGCTCCACCACAGGATGTCTGCCGTTTTTGATATGTATGGAACCGTTGGTATTCATCTCGGGTCTATTATAGTTGTTTTGCTCCGCAACCAGTGCCAGGGAAGCGAAAACATCGATTTTAGCAATTGCCTTGGCTGTTTGTTGAATACGCTTAACCTCTAGTGCAATCTGATCTCTTACCTCACAGAATAAATCATACTCCAGGGAAAACAGCTTGTCCTCAGCACCTAAAATGATATCCTCCAGCTCCTTGAGCTCGGGAGTGGTATAACGTTCTGCATTGGCTAAGGTCTGTTTTCTGATCCAGGTCGCGGGTACCAGATTAGCATAGGAATTGGTTACCTCCAGGTAATAACCGAAGACACGGTTATATCGAATCCTAAGATTCTTAATTCCGGTTGTCTCGCGTTCCTTTGTCTCCAGATCCATAAGCCAGTCCTTACCCTCTGTCTTGGCCCTTCTGAGACGGTCAACCTCTTCATTATATCCCTCCTTGATGATGCCGCCTTCCTTAATATTAATCGGAGGCTCCTCTGCAATGGAGGTCTGAATCAACGTATAGATATCCTCCAGCGTATCAAGCTCTCTATATACCTCCTTTAAAAATTCACAATCAAAACTCTGCAGCAGAAACTTGATATGGGGCAGCATGGACAAAGAGGTAGTGAAAGCAATTAAGTCCCTAGGATTGGCACTCTTATAACTGATTTTACTCATCAGACGTTCCAGATCGTAGATAGGATTTAAGTATTCCCTGATTTCTTCTCTGGATATCATATTCTCTTTTAGCTGGGTTACGGCATCAAGTCTCTCATTGATCATATCATAATCTATTAGAGGTTGCTCCATATAGCTTCTAAGTAGTCTTGCTCCCATCGCTGTATTTGTTTTATCCAGAACCCATAATAGGGAACCTTTTTTCGCTTTCTCGCGAATGGTCTCAGTTAATTCCAGATTACGTATCGTAGTGCTGTCCAACAGCATATATTTCTCATAGGTATACGGAGTAAGCTGAGTGATATGGGAAAGATAGCTTTTTTGAGTCTTCATCAAAAACTGCATGATGCAGCCTGCAGCAATCACACCGATGGTATAATCCTTTAATCCCAAACCGTCCAGGGTCGCAATTTTAAAATGCTCCTTTAAAGCTCTGATGCACAACTCATCATCAAAATACCAGGGCTCCAGAGGAGACAGGGTAACATTATTATAATTTTTAAGTGTTTCGATATTAATTCCAGATACAAAAAAGGTATCATTGCATATAATCTCCGAGGGAGACCATTTGAAGATTTCATCCATCAGCTTACGCTCACTGTCAACCTCCGTGACATAATAATCACCGGTGGTTACATCCACGAGGGAGATACCGTAAGCATTGGTGGTATGTATCACTGACATCAGATAATTATTCTTTGTTTCATCCAATATCTGAGTATTGATATTCGTTCCAGGAGTCACAATACGGACTACTTCTCTTTTCACCAGACCCTTGGCCAGCTTTGGATCCTCTACCTGCTCACAGATGGCTACCCGGTAGCCTCGGCTGACAAGCTTACTCAGATAGCTTTCTGCCGCATGGTAGGGAACACCGCACATTGGAGCACGTTCCTCCTGACCGATACTTTTTCCGGTAAGAGCAATCTCCAATTCCTTGGAACAGACATGCGCATCCTCAAAAAACATCTCATAAAAATCGCCCAGCCGGTAGAATAAAATACAGTCTTTATATTGTTCCTTGATCTCCATATATTGCTTCATCAAAGGAGTTAATTGAGTCATGGCGAACAAATCCTTTCCTTCGTATTTAAGCTAAAAAACCACTACAATTATATCATAATGATACCCGATTGCAATGGTTTTGGTGTCTAAGTTTATACATCGTCCTGAGAATCCTCAGCCAGATTCTCACCGTCTGCGGCAGTTGTGGCAAGGATATCACAGCGTTCATTCATGGGATGTCCAGCATGACCCTTCACCCACACATAGGTAACCTGATGAGGCTCCATAGCTTTCAAAAGGCGCTTCCACAAATCAATATTCTTTACAGGTTCGTTTCTGCCTCTTGTCCAGCCTTTCTTAATCCATCCCTCCAGCCAATGCTCATTGAAAGCCTTAACCAGATATTGGGAATCTGAATATAGAACGACCTGGCAGGGCTTTGTCAGAGCTTCCAGCCCAGCTATCGCAGCCATGAGCTCCATCCTGTTATTGGTTGTTTTCTTAAAGCCGCCACTGTATTCTCTTTCATGGACAGTACCCTTACTGTCCACATACACCACAATGGCACCATAACCTCCCGGTCCTTCCGGATTTCCCCGTGCCGAACCGTCTGTATATATCGTTACCTTCATATTAAGCTCCAATCCTAATTAAGATAGACAATCTTTCGTATATAACGTGAACTATATCTTTGCCCATTCTCCTGTAGTCAAAAAGTCAAAAGCTGCTTTATCTGCTCCTTCGGTGATTTCCTTCGGATAACCAAGCATATCCAATAACCGTATGGCATTCTTTGATACAGACTTTCCCTGATACAATAAATAATCAAAAATTATCTGATGCTTCTCGATTCGTTCCTGGAAATGATAATTGGAATAAGCACCCTCCAGAATATGAGTAAGCTCGATATCATGCGTAGCAGCAAAAACAAGAGTATTTTTTTCGGCGAGGGAAGACAGAATTCTTGAGGAGGCGGCAATACGTTCCAGTGTATTCGTACCACGAAGGACCTCATCTATAAAGCATAATGTAGGGATTTCATCGTTGACGCTGTCCAAAATTCTCTTTAAGGATTTGATTTCTACAATGTAATAGCTCTCACTGCTGAAGATATTATCCTTGATTGCCATAGAGGAATAGATCTGGAAAAAGCTTCCCTGATAACTCCTTGCCATCGCAGTATATATAGTCTGGGATAAAATCGCATTGACAGCCAGAGTCTTGATAAAGGTGGACTTACCTGAGGCATTGGAACCGGTGATTAAGACCGACTGCTGCTCGGTAATGGAATTGGGCACTGGCTCCTCCAATAACGGATGGTAGAGTTCTATGGCAGAGATCCCAGGCTTTTGGGATTTTGTCAAGCTGGGTTCGCAGTAATAATCAATCAGGTTACGAAAGGAGGCGGCTGCCATCATACTGTCCAGATAACCGATTGTCTCGTAGATATGATTCAACACCGCTCTGTTCTTTTTAAAGAAGCCAAGCATAGAGTTGAATTTGATCAGATCGAGATGAAAAAGCATACGCAGATAGTCAAGAATCATCTCAAGGATATCTCCGCTTCCGCTCTTGGTGGTTAGTAAAAAACTACCTCTTTGAATCTTCCGGAAGTGTTTGATATCCTTCTTCAAGGAGTCTGTATATGTCCTTATCTCCGGAAGCTCCATTCGAATAAAAGCCTTAGAACTATCCAGAAGACGAAAAATATAGGAAAAGACCAAAAGATAATTTTCAATTTTTCCTTTGCAGGTATAATAATGAAAGATATTAATGATAAAAAAGGACAATGATAAAAATCCACCTAAGGCTGGTATCACAAAAATCAAAGAGATGGAGATCAAAAGAGCCAGATCCAAAAGGTAATGAATCAGATTACTTTCCGTCTTTTGTGCCTCAAGGCGGTTGATATATTCATACACTGAGATATGCTTTATCTTACCGACCTTATGCAGTCCGGTTTGCAGCTTTAACCTCTCTGTTCCATTCTTTTCGAAATATTTCATCAGGCGGTTGCGTTCCTTCAATTCTGCTTCCTCAAAGCAGGGTTTATGAAGCAATGCGTAAAGATATTCTTCTCCTATGGAGGATTGAGTATTATTCATAACCATAAATATTTCATCCATATCAAGATCATTCCAGGTAATATCATCCACATCAAGACGACTGTCCTGTTTGGTTTTGTAAAATAATTTGATGGAGTTCATCTTTTCAGAGGTAAATTCCCCCTTAGGTGTGTCTCCCCACTCATTTATCAATCGTTCCTTAAGAAATCTTCTATTCCTAAATTCATTCAGCCAGCTCCAAAGGACTATGGCAATCATAATTCCGATAATAACTACAATATACTGCATCAGCATATTCTCCCATCAGGCTATTTTGGTTGAGTATTAAGCTATTGTTATTTTTTTCATTAGGGCTATTATAGCTTTCGTTACAGGTACTGTCAATTCCGATGGATTATTTTTCGTTTGGAACGGAATATATATGAAAAATGGTTGGACATGCGTCCAACCATTGTATTCACAGAAAGAATTGATATCGACAAAAACAGTTAATATATTACAAAGTATTTAATTCTTATTCGTAGAGATATCTAACACATTTCACAGGTTTTCTGTAGTACATATTGCTTATCTTAATACCGTCTCTTCTGTTACTTGCATGAATAACCTGACCGTTACCGATGAACATTGCAACATGATTAATATAGGATGAGCTACCATAGAACACCAAATCACCGGGCTTAATGTTGCCGGATGAAATTGTGGTACCGCCTCGTGCCTGACTTCTGGAGTCACGAGGAATATAGATACCTAACTTTCTGTAGAGTGCCTGAACATATCCGGAACAATCTACTCCTACACCGAGGGTGGTTCCTCCCCATACATATCTGTCTCCTAAATAATTCTTGGCAAGATTCACTAATGAAATACGGCTACTAGATACTCCGGAGCCAAACTGTAATTCTTCCATAGATACCGCTTTTGACAATTCAAAGGATAAATTAACAAATTCCTTTGCAACATAAGCAACAGTACCATTAGCAGAATCATCAGAGTCAAGACTTACCTTTACCCACTTACCATACCTTTCATCATCCGTAAACACCTTAGAATCAAGTACAATTAGTGTTTCACCCTTTGCTACCTGGTCAATCAATTCAGCATCCGTGGAAGGAAGTGCTCTGACATTCAACCCGCTGGTATTGGCAGTAGCCACATAGCTGCCAACCCTTCTTGCAAGCTCAGTAGCTTCCGAGCCGGTAATCAGATAATCACTTTTAACATAACCGGTTACCTTACCGGATTTTATCTTTGTCCAGCCGTTCTTGCTTCCCTCAAGAATTTCACAGCCACCGTTTTTTGGAAGCTTACCCAGAAGCTTTTCATTTTCACCAGGGGCAGAACGAATCATTAAGTTTGTATCTACATTAGCGATACCAATATTGGTAAAACCAGGGATGGGTATCTGGTAGGTTGATAAACTGGATATAGTTGAACCACCACTATCTGTGCTGGAAGTAATTTTATCGTAAGTAAAACCAGCTACGGCTTCCTCATAAGCCATCGCTGTCTTTGGAGTGGCTGTGAGTATTAATGTTCCCGTTACACATACCAAGGAAAATCCAAGGAGCTTCCTATTCATTGCATTTCCTCCATTTTTCTTGTTTTAATCGCGAAATATTAAGTCGTCACATCATGTGAAATAATATGTAATCAAATTGTTAACTTAATTATTACACAAATATTAAATATGTTACGTGTGTATTATATCAAAGGCTATTAAATTTGTCAACTATGTGTCAGTTCTATTTTAAAATTTAGTCATTCTCTACAATTTTGGCAATAGATAGTAACATATAGGGCATTCTTCCTATGTATTTTACCATTAGTATAGAACAATTTTAATGAAAGAGCATTCATGGTGAGCAGGGTGAGTTTATGATACAAACATCTCTCAATGTATAACAAAAAGAGATAAACTTGTTCAATATGACAAGTCTATCTCCCTTATCAGTTATCATATTCATTATAAGCAGCTGCTTATATGATGATGCAGACAAGTCCACCGTTACTGTCATTTATAATCTTCTGCATCGTTTCCTGAAGCTTTAGCTGGCTTTCATCCGTCAGCTTATTGATTTTGGTACTGATACCGTCATCTACGAGCTGACGTATCGTCTTTCCGAAGATGTTCGTTTCCCAGATACCCTCGGGATTATCCTTAGCATTGGCATTGATATAATTGATCAGATCCTTAGCCTGATCCTCAGAGCCTACAATCGGTGCGACTTCGGTCAGTATATCAGCCTTGATCATGTGAATGGACGGAGCTGTAGCCTTAATTTTTACTCCAAACTTATTGCCATGCTTCATAATCTCGGGCTCTTCTATTCTAACCTCATTTTTAAGCGGGGAAACAATACCATAGCCCTTTTGACGCACTTCATTGGCAGCTGTGGAGACCTTTTCGTATTCTGTTTTTCTGGCTGCAAGCTCCTTCAGGGTAGATATTAGCTGATACTCTCCACTAATCGGTACACCAATCAGGTCGCTTAAGATCTGATAATAATACATATCGTCAAATTCTACATTGACACTGACCGTACCGTCCTGCATATTGATCTTATCCAATTTAAAGCGCTTCACGTATTTACTGTCCGTATCGAAGTTGGCTAATCTGGCATCTTTAACCTGGGATACTTTATGAAGCAGCTCCTTAACCGAAGTAATTAAATCTGTCTTTAACCAATGATTCTGAGGAAGCATCTCAGCCCATTTTGGCATAAAAAAATCCAGCTCGGTGATTGGAAATACGGAAAGGATATTCTCCATAATTCTGGTAATATCCTCCTTGCGTAGCTGCTCAGCATTTACCGGCAGTACAGGCACATTGTATTCCTCCTGCATCTCTTCTGTTATTTTTAAGGTCTCATTGGAATAAGGCTTATTCGTATTCAAAAGTACAATGAAGGGCTTTCCGAGATGCTTCAGCTCATTGATGGTTCGCTCTTCCGGAACACGATAATTTGTCCGCGGAAGATCACCGAAGCTTCCATCCGTAGTAACGACAATACCTATCGTGGAATGATCCTTAATTACCTTCCTGGTTCCTATTTCAGCTGCCTGGGTGAAAGGAATTTCCTGCTCGAACCAGGGTGTATGTACCATGCGCTCGTGCTGGTTTTCAATATGTCCGGAAGCACCGTCCACCATATAGCCTACACAATCGATCAATCGAATTTTTACCTTCGTCTCGTCATTGAAGGTTATCGTAGCGGCTTCCTTCGGGATGAATTTAGGCTCTGTCGTCATGATTGTCTTTCCAGCAGCAGCTTGTGGTAATTCGTCAATTGCCCGCTCTCTGCTATGGACATCCTCTATACCCGGTATGACCAAGAGATCCATAAATCTCTTAATAAAGGTAGACTTTCCTGTTCTGACCGGTCCTACCACACCAATGTATATTTCACCGCCTGTCCTAGCCTGGATATCATTATAAACATCGTACTGCCCTAACATATGCCAACCCTCCTTATGGTTATAGTTAAAGATATGCAGGGAATACACATTGTATGTATACATCAAGTGCGAATCAGCAGCTTAATCAAAGCAAATCCATTGTATCGCATAGAGGAAGAAGCTTCGTAGCAAAAGCAAGTTCCTGCCACATAATAAAACAGCCTTACCTATTATGGTAAGGCTGTTAAAATTATATAGTATGATCAGGTCTCTGAGGATATCATGGTAAAGAATTCTTCATAAGCGGATGGAGTTGCAGCGATTGCGGAAATGGCATTGTGGTATGTAAGTGGTAAGTGCTCCATCGTAGAGATACAACCTCCGGCTTCCGTAAGTATTAGCTGAGCTGCTGCATAATCCCATGGGGAAAGCCTGGGCTCAAAGTATAGCACAAAACGTCCGGCAGCTACATAACAGATATCAAGAGCAGCTGAGCCCGTTCTACGCACATCCAGAGCCCGTTCGTACAGTCTATAGGAGAGGTTGAAGACCTCCTTTGCTTTTTCACGGTTATAGGGGCAGGTTCCGATGGCTACCAGACCCTCCTGCAAGGGTAAATCACTTACTTTAAGTGGCTTTCCGTTCAAATAGGCACCGGTTCCCTTCTCTGAGTAAAATAACTCATTTAGATAAGGATCATATACTACTCCTGCTGCTGGCTGTCCATAGTAAAGAAGCGCGACAGAAACTGCACTGTGGTGATAATCAAGGATAAAATTAGTAGTACCGTCAATCGGGTCAATAATAAAGCAATACTCACTTTGCAGCTTGTCTACCGCATGTTCCTTGTCTTCCTCCTCTTCTCCGATAAATACTGCCGAGGGATAAAGCTTTGACAGCTCAGAAAAAAGGAAGCTCTGAACCTCCTTATCATACAGGGTTACAAAATTAGCCCTGCCCTCCTTATTTTCGACCGTACTTTGAATATCCTGAGCCTTGAGTATGATTTCTCCGGCATTTTTCACGATTGTAATAATTTCATTTAGCATATAAAGCTTCCTTTCTGCCAAAGGGGCATCTTAATAATGAAAGAAATATATATTCTGCAACAGCCTTAATTACCATTCCAGAGATTTATATTCTTTACTCTTATCTCTTCCCAGAAGATCATAAAGTGCATCATTTGCTGATTTTCCTTCGAACAGAATAAGATTGATCTGTTCGACGATCGGCATCTCAACGTCCTTCTGTTGTGCCAGATGGAGTGCAGCCTTCGCAGAATTGATACCTTCTACTACCTGACCTACCTGTTGTTTCGCTTCTTCCATGGTTTTTCCCTGACCCATCAGGTAACCGGCATTCCAGTTACGGCTGTGCTTACTATTACAGGTAACAAAAAGATCACCGAAGCCCGAAAGACCTGAGAAGGTCTCCATTTTGCCACCCAGCATTACTCCTAAACGGCTGATTTCTACCATGCCTCTGGTCATTAGGGCAGCCTTGGTGTTATCCCCGAGACCAAGACCGTCAACTATACCCGCAGCCAATGCTATGACGTTTTTTAGAGAGCCGCCCAGCTCGATACCTATAATATCAGGGCTGGTATAAACGCGGAAAACATCCGTCATGAAGATATCCTGTATGAACCTTGCAGTTTCCTTGGTCTTTGCACCGACCACTATGGTTGTGGGTACTCCGCGGCTGACTTCCTCTGCATGACTGGGTCCTGATAGTACAGCGACATCAGCCTGAGGGATCTCTTCACTGATCACTTCGGAAAGAGTACACAGAGTGACGTCTTCAATTCCCTTAGATACATTGACGATACATTGTCCTTTTTTGATAAAAGGACTGGCTAACTTAGAGGTTGAACGGATATATGGAGAAGCAACAGCCATGACCAAAAGCTCCTTATCGCTGCAGGCTTCCTTTAGATCCATCGTTACTTTAACATTGTCGGGAAGCTGGGCTTCAGGAAGATTATTTATCTCCTTGCGATGCTCAGTAAGCATGCGTGCTTCCTTTTCTACTAATGTCCAGATGGTTACCTCATGTCCATTATTACTTAACAATATGGCAAGGGCTGTACCCCAGGTTCCGGCACCTAATACACTAACTTTACTCATAAGCTCCTCCTTTGCGCTATTGCTTATCTATTTTGACTCGTTGTCCTATCTTATTTTCTGTTCCGTTGAGCAGACGCTTTATATTGGCTTGATGTCGTATAAATGCCAACACGGTAAATACCACAGCAACCAGCAGCATATGTATGTTACCGGGAAACCGGAAAGCAACCCAGATAGGAAACAGGATGGAGATTGCCAACGAACCAACAGAAACATACTTTGTTATCAATATGGATAATACAAAAACTGGAAGACCAACAGGGATAATCAGTGGATCAATGGTAGCCATGGCACCACCGGTTGCTGCCATACCCTTACCTCCCTTAAATCTCAGCCAGAAGGGATAATTGTGTCCGATTACTACGCCGAGACCGGTATAGATCGATAATATGTTGAGAGCAGCATCTCCCCGGAAAAAAACCAGCTTCACAATCAGAATTGCTGCAATAGACTTGATACAGTCTCCGGCAAGAGTGATAGCACCAGCTTTTGCTCCCATGGTACGTAGCGCATTTGTCGTACCTACATTACCACTGCCGTATTTGCGGATATCTACCTTATTCAATCTACCTACAAAAAAACCAGTTGAAAAACAACCAAATAAATATCCAAAAATCAAGCAAAACATGATTTTGAGAATCATTTATCGTTCTCCTTTCGTTCCCTGATGATAAATTTTAATGAAGTGCCACTGAAGCCAAAGGCTTCTCGAATCTTATTTTCAATGTATCTGGTATAGGAATAATGCATCAATTCCTTATCGTTTACAAAGATAACGAAGGTCGGTGGCTTTACGGATACCTGTGTAATGTAATATAGCTTTAAGCGCTTTCCCTTATCCGAGGGAGGCTGCTGTAAGGATACTGCTTCCATCAGTATTTCATTGAGAACACCGGTAGCGATACGGAGGTTTTGATTTTGTATTACTACTTCAATCAGCTCAAAAAGCTTATGAAGTCTCTGCCCTGTCTCAGCAGAAATAAATAGTATTTCTGCATAGGGCATGAAGGAAAGGACATCCTTGATATCAATGGTATACTCCTTCACGGTCTTATTATTTTTCTCGATTAAGTCCCATTTATTTACGGCTATAATCATTCCCTTGCCACGGTCATGGGCAATTCCTGCGATTTTAGCATCCTGTTCGGTTACGCCTTCCTCAGCATCGATGACAAGAACCACAACATCAGCCCGTTCAACAGCAGAGACGGTACGGATGATACTGAAACGTTCCAGCTCCTCCTTTATCTTGCTTTTTCTGCGAAGGCCCGCCGTGTCAATCAGAATGTACTCTTTTCCATTGCGGCGGATGGGGGTATCAATGGCATCGCGGGTAGTACCGGCAATATTGGAAACGATGACGCGGTTCTCTCCCACCAATTTATTCACGATGGAGGATTTTCCGACATTTGGTTTTCCGACGATTGCAATTCTGGGGCGCTCGTCCTCTGCTTCCTCAGTGTTACCGGATTTGAAATACTTGACAACCTCATCCAGCATATCACCGAAGCCTAACTTACCGGCTGCAGAAATCGGGAAGGGCTCACCGATGCCGAGATTATAGAACTCATAAACATCTGGCATCAGCTTTTCAAAATGATCTACTTTATTTACAACAAGGACAACAGGCTTAGCTGAACGACGTAGCATATCCGCCACCTTGAAATCAGAATCTACCAGTCCCTGTCTGACATCTACAAGAAAAATGATAACATCTGCGGTATCGATGGCAATCTGTGCCTGCTGTCTCATATAGGACAGCATCTGATCCTTGCTGTCGGGTTCGATACCTCCGGTATCTATCATGGTAAATTGCGAATTAAGCCATGTGACATCAGCATAAATGCGATCCCTTGTAACTCCGGGAAAATCCTTCACGATGGAAATTCTTTCTCCCGCCAGAGAATTAAACAAAGTTGATTTACCTACATTCGGCCTGCCTACAATGGCGACGATCGGTCTACTCATATCTTACCTGTGCCTTTCTTGATTCAGTACTTTAAAAATAAAAAATATCATTCGAATTTTACAATATAATACCTTCTATGAATGACTTTCCATCTGATTGTACAATACGTATTTTGGTTTGTAAAGCATTTTCCATGCCTTCCACCGTTGCATCATCCAGTAATACAGTTTCTCCGTTACGGAGCATAACATCGGGCAATAACAGGCATTCTCCCAAGTCTTTTTCCTTCAACTGGCTAAGGATATCTGTGCCGGTTATGAGACCTGCCACTGTAATTTCCTTACCGAAGAAATGATTGATAATAGTATGGACTGTAACCTTTACCATGGGAAATTTTGACATCAGTCTTTCGCAGAGCCGGGAAATATATGGAGCAGCTAATACACCGGTTGCTATAGATACTCTCCTGACGCGGTTATCTCCTTCCAGTTCCTCAAAATAATCATTGAATTCCTCCTGCAGGGAGCGGATCAAGCCGACTCCGTTCTCAAGCTGAGGATAGCCTTCATACGAAGCTGCATCTGGGATTGGAAGTCCTGCTTTGATATACCACTCATCGCTTGCATAGATAAAACGTGTCTGATAGTGGGTCAGGAGGATGTTCTGCCAACGATGGAGGATATCAAGGACCTTTATCGCATCCTCCTGATGAAAGGGTGTGAGCTGCTCGAGTCCATCCCTGAATTTTGTCAGTCCGACAGGAACCACAGAGACACTCTGCAGCTCCGGCAGATATGCCGAAAGATCATGTATGGTCTTCTCCAGCTCATCACCGTCATTCCAACCCTTACAGAGGACAATTTGCCCATTCATGATAATCCCGCCGTCCTTAAGCTTCTTAAGCTTAGACAAGGAATTTCCTGCAAAACGGTTATGGAGCATTTTGCATCGTAGCTCTTCATTGGTGGTATGAATAGAAATATTAATGGGCGAAAGCTTATAAAATAGGATTCTGTCTACCTCCTCATCACTCAAGTTGGTCAACGTGATATAATTGCCCTGCAAAAAGGAAAGTCTTGCATCATCATCTTTGAAGTATAAGGTTTCACGCATTCCTGGCGGCATCTGGTCGATGAAGCAAAAGATGCATTTGTTATGGCAGAAATGATACTCATCCATCAAACCCTCTTCAAAGACTATGCCCAGATCCTCGTCATAGTCCTTTTCAACCTCCAGCTCCCACTCTTCTCCATCCGGTTTTTTAATTAGGACAGTCAGCTCTTCCTCTTTAATCAGATAATGATAATCCAAAACATCCTTGATCTTCGTGCTGTTAATGGATATCAGCTCATCGCCCGGAGCAAGCTCCAATTCTTCGGCAATGCTGCCTGCCTCTATCTCTTTAATAATATGTGCTTTTTTCTTCATGGTCATACACCGGTTCCTTTACATATAAATCTATAGTACTTGAACATCCTTTAGGTAGAAAGCATTATTATTCGCAAAGTGACAGAAAGGCTGCCAGACTTCCGCGCTTTCCCTGAGTTTTTCGATGAGAAAATAACAGCTTAGAATTACAGCCGGTACATACTCCGCTGATGTGTATCTGTTCTGCATTTAAGCCTGCCTGTAGTAATACGGCTTTATTGGCACTCCATAAGTCACATTGGTACTTACTTTCCTGGAGTGGAGTAACACCGTCTTTTGAGACTGATACAGCAGAGGGCTTTATTGGTGTCAGAATATTTTCCTTATAATTTGGGAAAGCCCTTTCGAACTCCTTTGCCACAGCTTCCCCTATTTCAAAGCATTTCCTGCAGATAGAGGGACCGATTACTGCTATGATATCCTCTGTCTTGCAATCGTATGCATTTTTCATCTCTTCTATGGTGATCCTTCCGATTCCGGCTACGGTGCCTCTCCATCCGGAATGGGTGAGTCCGATTGCTTTTTTTACAGGATCGACAAAATAAAGCGGTACGCAGTCAGCGTATTTGGTGACCAAGGTAATATTCGGACGATTGGTAATCAAACCGTCGATTTCGTCATAATCTCTCGGAAGGAATAAACCTTTACCGCAATCCTCTTCCGTTACCCGTCGAATATTCGTCTTATGCACCTGCTTGGAGATGACCATAGAACGAACCTCAACGCCTAGGGCTTTGGCAATTCTACGATAGTTCTCCTGCACATTCTCAGTACTGTCCTGATACGGACCGGAATCACTGCCAAAATTCATCGAGGCAAGGATTCCTCTGCTTACCCCACCCAACCGGGTAGAAAAGCCGTGCTTGAGAAATGGAAATTGAGAAAGTACCGGAAAGGATAGATAAGGTACTCCTGCCTTTTGCTCTAAGCATGCTTGTGCCGTATTCTCAAATATCATAGTATTCATCCTTCCATCTATATACCGTCAAAGGCGTTCTTAATCAAAGAGAGGTCCTCCCCAAGAATAACTACAGCATCAAATCTGCAGGGGGTATCCTGGGGGAGTTGATGCAACAGCATATAGAATTGGGCTGTTTTTGTTATTCTTCGTATTTTTGCCGGTGTAATAGCCTCTGCAGGAAAGCCTTTCATATTGGTGGATCTGTATTTTACCTCGATAAAACAAAGATAGGCCCCATCTTTAGCAATGAGGTCAATCTCTCCAGTTTTACAGCGAAAGTTCCTTTCCAGAAGGATATAACCCTGCTCTTTAAGGAATTCAGCGGCCTCCTGTTCCCTCTTAGTGCCCACCGCCCGGTTATTCATACCTTGGCCCAACCTTACTCTTGATTTTGTCCATTTTGTCTACAAATACAAGTATCTCGGCAACCACTTCATAAAGCTCCGGTGGAATCATATCACCAATTTCAAGCCTTGAAAGAGTCTGTGCAAGCTTTGCATCCTGATGCAGGGGAATATCGGTTTCTTTAGCTTTTTCAATAATTTTCTCTGCAAGGTAACCACGCCCCGAGGCAATTACCTTGGGAGCAGCATCGTCCGGCTCATAGGAAAGAGCCACTGCAGTCTTCGGCTTCTGATAATTATTTGATTGATCCATGATAAACTCCTTTCACCGGTAAATTAGTACAAGGAAGGAAAAAGTATATGCTATTCACTATCATTTTGTATAAAATTCTTCACAAAGCTTCTGCGATGAATCGGAGATAGACCGAATTCCTTGATTGCTTCAATATGCCGAGCAGAGCCATAGCCCTTATTACCGGCAAAATCGTATTGCGGGAAAATCTTATCATAGGCAACCATCATTCGATCCCTGGTAACCTTGGCAACAATACTTGCTGCGGCAATAGAGACACTCTTTGCGTCCCCTTTGATGATGGGCACCTGTTTTATCTCGACTCCGGGTATTGTAACTGCATCATTTAAAAGAATATCAGGCTGAACGGAAAGATTACCGATAGCCTTACGCATCGCTTCATAGGTTGCCTGAAGAATATTGATCTCATCAATTTTATTTGGTGGAACACTTCCGATTCCAAAGGCAATTGCTTTTTCGATGATTTCATCATAAAGCTCTTCTCTTTTTTTTTCGGATATTTGCTTCGAATCATTTATATATAAAATACTGCAATCCTTCGGAAGAATGACGGCACAGGCGATAACCGGCCCTGCGAGGGGCCCTCGCCCTACTTCGTCAATACCGCAGATATACTTATAATCCTGATATTTATTCTCATACTGTCTCATAAGAGAAAGCCGTTCAAGCTCCTTATGCAGTGCTTCAGTCTTGCTTCTGTATTGATTACAGATGGTGATTACACCACTCCTGTCATCCTCCTTATATTTATCCAGAAGGGACGGGATTTCACAGGGCTTTGCTTGCATGAACTCTAATTTGATCAGGGCTATCTTTTTTGGTGAAGTGTTATTCCTCTCATCCTTAGACATAGGTTCTCATCCTTATAATTCGTTCTCATCCATATAATTCGTTCTTGTGCTCTATATTTTAGTTCATCGGTTACAGAGGGTGTTAAACCTCTTTCTCTGAAGACTTCCTGTCGTTTGGTTCTGAATCTGTGAATTCTTCAGGAAACTCCAGAGTAATATTGCCTAGCTTTAGATTTCTGAAATCATCCAGAAGCATCAGGGCTGCACGGTCTAAATCGGGTTCTCCGCCCTTTAGCAGACAGGAACGCCTCACTGCGATCCGCTCCAGTACCAGCGCAGCTGATTTTAGATCCTTTATTTCCTCAGGGAGGTCAATTCCGTAGCGCTCCTTAAGTACATCGGGATAATGTACCTGTAAAAGCAGTATTAGCTCCAGTGATAGCTCAGTAGTGTTAAGAATGGTATCATTAATGGAACCGATTAAGGCAAGCTTCATACCGACAGTCTGATCCTCAAACTTTGGCCAGAGAATACCCGGGGTATCCATTAGCTCGACAAGCTTACTCAGGCGTATCCATTGCTTACCCTTTGTTACACCGGGCTTATTCCCTGTTTTAGTGGTAGCCCTTCCAACAAAGCTGTTAATAAATGTGGATTTACCCACATTCGGAATACCGACAATCATAGCTCGGACAGGACGGTTTAGGATTCCTCTTTTACGATCACGTTCAATCTTAGCCTGACAGGCTTTGTGAACAATATCCTGTACCTGTCTGACTCCGGTTCCACCCCTGGAATTGACCAGAGCAACAAAGTATCCCCTTGCCTCAAAATATTCCTTCCAGGCCAGGTTATACTTCGAGTCTGCCATATCAGATTTATTAAGCAAGATAACTCTTGATTTATTGCCGGCTAATGCGTTGATATCGGGATTTGTACTGGAATGCGGTATTCTGGCATCCACCAGCTCAATTACCACATCAATCAGCTTCATATCCTCCTGCATGGTCCGCCTTGCTTTGGCCATATGGCCGGGATACCATTGATATTGCATAAAGACACTCCATTCTATCTACTAATTATTACTTTGAATTACTTGTATCGGAAGCAGCTGCAGACGGTTCGGGCTGTCCAGTAACAGTATTGCTTTCCTTACTGCCTTCCTTAATCAGATTCAACTTACTGACAAAGTTAAAGGGCTTCATACGCAGAAAGGCTTTTCCGATGATATCATTTCTCCGTATCATACCGACACTGGCAAATCTGCTGTCCTCACTATTATTGCGATTATCTCCCAGAACGAAGTATTCATTTTCTTCGAGAACAATCTCCTCCTCGGCAAGACCGTAATTAGCCATAGGCTCCACATTAACTGTCTCTTTGAGAGGCTCATCGTCGATATAGATGATGTCGTCCTTAATCAATAGTTTTTCACCGGGCAGCGCAATAATTCGTTTGATGTCATAGTAGCTGTGCTCTTTACCGCTTTGCTGAAATACGATGACATCAAATCGTTCCGGATCGCTGAAACGGTAAGAAAATTTATTAATAATAATCTGGTCGTCATTCTGCAAGGTATCCTCCATGGAGATACCTACCATATCTGTCCGTTCCAGAGCATAATATACGATAAAATAGGCAAGAAAAATGACAGCTGCTATCTCTGCAGCCCAGATGAAGACCTCAATAAAGATTTTCATCAACAAGGGTTTTTTGCTTTCCTTCTCAAAATTAAAATCCATTTGACTACCTGAGCCTTTCCTGCAATATAACTGATGTAATGCTATACTAGGATTATTCATAATAAATTGATTAAATATGTTAAAAAAGGGACAATCCTTAAGCATTGTCCCTTCGTTGTACTTATCTGATTGACTCTTTAACCTTAGCCCTCTTACCTACTCTATCACGTAAGTAGAACAGCTTAGCCTGTCTTACCTTACCGCGTCTGATCACTTCGATTCTATTAATGCTGGGACTGTGAAGCGGCCATGTCTTCTCAACACCAATACCATTGGATGACTTTCTTACTGTAAAGGTTTCTCTTGATCCGCCATTCTGTCTCTTCAATACAGTGCCTTCGAAAACCTGAATTCTTTCACGGTTACCTTCCTTTACCTTTGCGTAAACCTGGACCGTATCGCCAACATTAAAATCAGTAATATCTGCTTTTAACTGTTCAGCTTCAATACTCTTAATAATATCGTTCATTTTGTGACCTCCTTAATATTTAGATGTTCTTAATACGTACGAAGCAAATGTATCAGAGGACCATCCCATCTCACAACAACTTACTTTAACATAAACATTTATCAATTGCAAGCATTTTTTCACTAATATACATCGTAATTCTTTTGAAAGATCAGCCTAGTCAGATACTCGCCCTCTTCCTCCGTTAAGTCTGCCTTTTCTAATAAATCGGGGCGCCGTTCATAGGTTCTAAGGATGGATTGCTGCCTTCTCCAGGCCTCGATATTAGCATGATGTCCGGTCAGGAGAACCTCGGGGACTCGCTGACCCATAAAAATCTCAGGTCTGGTGTACTGAGGATATTCGAGAAGATTATCCTGCAGGCTCTCAAATTCAGAGGAAACCTCGTTATTCAGGACGCCGGGAATTAATCTGGATATGGCATCTATCATAACCATGGCAGGGAGCTCACCGCCGGTCAGGACATAATCACCGATAGAAATATAATCCGTCACAATCATGTCCAATACACGTTCATCAATTCCTTCATAATGTCCGCAGAGGAGAATTAAATCCTCCTCCTGTGACAATTCCTTCGCAAAGCTTTGATTGAAGACACTTCCCTGAGGAGTTACATAGATAACCCGGGGTTTTTGATAGGTATGAGGATCCTCCTTGGACATCTTAATATGATTGGCAAGGAAGCCGTAGGCCTTATAGACAGGCTCCGCCTGCATTACCATACCGGCACCGCCTCCGTAAGGATAATCATCCACGCGGTTATGCTTATCCTCACTGAAATCTCTGATATTGACTGTATTGACGGTAATCAAACCTTTATCCATCGCTCTTCCGGTGATGCTGGTATTTAAACCCTGCATAATCATATCGGGAAAAAGCGTCAGTACGTGAAAATTCATAGAAATACCTGCACCTTTCTATCTCATTAGTTGCGTATCATTCGCTGTTTTTCTATGGATTATTATAATAAGCCATTCAGCAGATGGACAGTAATTTTCTTCTTTTCAACATCTATATCCAGAATACATTCCTTCGTGGAGGGAATCAATACTTCCTTAGCCTCAGGTGTCTTCACAACATAAACATCGTTTGCTGCTGTTGTTAGAATCTCGGTAAGAATACCAAGCTCCTTTCCCTCATCAGTATACACTGCGGAGCCAATCAAATCGAAGATAAAGTATTCCCCTTCCTCAAGCTTGACAGCATCCGCTCTGTCAATCAGCAAATCACAGCCTCTATATTTTTCAATATCATTGATATTATCAATACCCTTAAATTTTAATATAACAAGTTGTTTAAAATACTTAACACCTTCAGGCTCCAAGGGAATCATTTCTTTTCCGGCATCCAGATACAGCTTCTTTAAGTCCTTAAATCTGTTTGGATCATCGGTGGTAGGGAAGACCTTGACTTCTCCGCGAACGCCGTGGGTAGTCGTAATTACACCCACTCTGAGATAATTATCCATATGCATTCATCCTTTCCGGTTTGAACAAAAAGAAGCTGTTCTACTATGCAGAAACATAACAGACAGCTTCTCTGACTCTGCGATAAACAATTCAAGGCTATTGCAGAATCTCAACTACTACCTTTTTGTCATCCTTTGTTGCGGCTGCTTTAACTACGGTACGAATGGATTTCGCAATACGGCCTTGTTTTCCGATTACTTTACCCATATCCTCAGAAGCGAC
>JAEZJV010000060.1 GCA_023415635.1 Bacillota bacterium
TACCTGCTCCGTATTGAATCGCCTTTATCATATGTTCATGCTCCTAATCTTATGTTTTGTTTGCTTATCCATTGGTGATTTCTTTCATAGCCTGATACATTTTTTTGTACTTTCTGTACTTTTCCATATATCTTTCATGTTCTTTGGCATCGGGGTAATAGACTCTTTTAACCTTGACCAGTTTTTTTGCAGCTGCGTCAAGCGAATCATACACTCCGGTTGCAGTACCTGCAAGAATTGCTGTGCCTAAGGTCCCGGCTTCATCTACATCTAGCGTTTCAATTTTTTTGTTGAGAATATCTGATTTGATTTGAAGCCAAAGCTCTGATTTAGCACCGCCACCTACGGCTCTTAACTCATTGATCGTCACTCCTGCTTCCGAAAGACATTCAAGATTATATAGCATTTCAAAAGTAACTCCTTCAAGCAAAGCTCTGTAAATTTGGCTTGAAGTTGTATCAAAGCTTAACCCTATAATTGCGCCTTTTGCACAAGTATCCATATAAGGAGTACCTGCACCGGCAAAATGGGGTAATACCAAAATGCTTGACGATTTAGCAGCGGCAGCTTTGGAATCCAAGAGAGCATAGACATTACTGCCAGATGCTTCAGCCTGATATTGTTCTCCGGCAGCAAAATTGTCTCTGTACCACTTTAAGAGAGATCCACCTGTAAAATTGAAGGCATAGGTAATATACATCCCTTTTTTTGCATGCGGCACACAAGCATAGTTATTATCAAGCATTTTAGTATTTAACAGAGGCTGGTTGAAAGCGGGCGTAATGCATTCTACCGTTCCTATACCGTCGATTGCTTTGCCTTCCTCAATGATTCCTCCGCCAATTGCGGCACAGGCTTGGTCATGGCCGCCGGTTACCAGCCGGAGATTTTTTGGCAGTCCAAGTTCTTCGGCAATAGCGTTCTTGATAGTACCGATTACGGTACCCGAAGCCACCGCGGGAGAAAATATATCTTTTTCTATACCGGCTGCATTCAAAATCGATTGCTCCCATGTCATGGAGGTTACATTGAAAGCCATGGTCCTTGAAGCAAGGGAATAATCGATTGCGGGTGTGCCACATAATTTATAAAGGATGAAATCCTCAAACAGCATAAATTTCCATGTATTCTTATAGACATCCGGCATATTTTCCTTGATCCACGTTAGCTTGTTTATTGTAAACATTGAATGTGCATGCAAACCGGTAAGCTTCATGATGTTTTCCAATCCGACTGTTTCCTGTAACCTTTGATTCTGTACAATTCCCCTTAAATCGGTATAGAGTAAGCTGTTATAAAGTATCTCACCTTTTTTGCTCACAGGTATGCCAGCTTCTCCAAAAGATGAAATGCATAATGAACTGATTTTTTCCCCGGAGTATGCTTTTGCACAGTTTCCTATAACAAATTTTACCGAATTCCACACTGTATGAGGATTAAGCTCAAAAAGTCCGGGCCCTGGGGTTAAAGTCTGATACTCCTTGTAAGAGTAAGTGCAGAGATTTCCTTCGCCGCTGAATATAGTGCACTTACAACCGCTGGTACCAATATCTAAACCTATAAAAGCCAAACCAATCCAACTCCCTTCTAAAAAAATGAATCGATATCTCAGTTAAGTATTCTACAACATTCCTGATATTCCTGCCTTATTGAACGAAAAGATAAAATAAATATTTATATGAATTGATTTACATCTATGCTAAGATAATAAAACAAGTATTGCTGTTCCGGAGAAATAAATAGTACTGCTTGCAGATGATTGGAAGGCTACGGGCTTTAAGCATGCAGGTGACACAGGATCCGGAAAAGGGGAAGGCAGCAGTCCTGGATTATGCGGCTGCAGGTATCCTTTGCATCCCAACCGCCCTGTGTATACCCCTGGAATATTTTTAAAGCGAAAATGACCCTGTTGTTTTATGTCAATCATTTTGATAATATGGATTATGCTATGGAGGATTAATATATGTATGATGTTGCGGCAATAGGCGAGTTATTAATTGATTTTGCACCGGGTGGCACTACGGCAGTAGGAACAGCTTTGTTTGAGAGAAATCCCGGCGGTGCTCCCGGCAATGTTCTGGCCATCTTGACCAAGCTGGGAAAAAAGACAGCACTGATCAGCAAGGTTGGAGAGGATCAATTCGGGGAATTTCTGATTTCTGTTATGAAAGGCATAGGCGTCGACACGAAAGGTATACTAACAACAAGGGACGCAAATACCACTCTAGCCTTTGTTCATTTGGACAGTAAGGGAGACAGAAGCTTTAGCTTCTATAGGAAACCTGGAGCAGATATGCTGTTAAGAGAAAATGAGGTAGATTCTGATTTGGTCAGCAATACCAGGGTATTCCATTTCGGCACGGTTTCAATGACAGGTGAACCTTGCAGAGGTGCGACACTGTATGCCGTCAAGGTAGCTAAAGAAAGCGGAGCCCTTATATCCTTCGATCCCAATCTGAGACCGCCGCTGTGGAATGACCTGCAGGAGGCAAAACGGGCTATTGAAGCTGGTCTTGGGTA
The DNA here is from genome assembly GCA_023415635.1 of Bacillota bacterium. Taxonomy (GTDB): domain Bacteria; phylum Bacillota; class Clostridia; order Lachnospirales; family Lachnospiraceae; genus Mobilitalea. The sequence continues at coordinate 2,521 of JAEZJV010000060.1, forward strand.
CACAGATATTCTGAAGGTCTCCAGTGAGGAATTAGAATTTATTACAGGATTCAGCGATCTGGAAAAGGGTTCTAAAAATATTTTTGATGAATATGGGACTGCGTTGATTCTTGTAACCCTTGGTGCGGAGGGCTGCTATTACAGGCTGGGTTCACAGACAGGAAGACTGAGCACATATGATGTTAAAACTGTTGATACCACGGGGGCGGGAGATGCTTTTTGGGGTGCTTTTCTATACAGGCTGATACAAAGCGGGAAAGGCTTACCGGATATAACTGTAGGAGAAATGGATGAGATGGTGGACTATGCTAATGCAGCAGGTTCACTTGCCACGACAAAGAAAGGCGCTATCCCTGCAATGCCATCTGATGCCGAAATTAGAGAGTGTATGAGAACAGTACAGAAA
>JAEZJV010000067.1 GCA_023415635.1 Bacillota bacterium
CTGAAGCTCGGCCGCCCGTAGACCAGACACATCAGGGCCTGGACCATGTGGTGGACGGCGGCATGCTCGCGGTAGGCCAGCAGGTCCTCCGACCGAGTCCGGAGCAGCGCGACGTCGGTGATCCCGAATACGTTGCCCTTCGGGCTTGGGTTGAAGCTGAACGACGATTCGACAGTCGCGTTCAGGCTGCCGCCGAGCGGAATCTCGGGCTTGTTCTCGGCACGTAGGACCACGGCAACGGGATCGCGCTCCAAGGTCTGCGTGACCGTGGACAACTCCGTCCAGGAGGAGAGTCCATCGATCTCGCTGGTCATTCCGTCGACGGCGGCGTACCCGACAGTCCCGCTGCCAGCTTCAACCACACGTGGGGAGCGGATACGCGTAAGGCTGGTGCCCAGGCTCGAGACAGAACCCCCAGCGCCGCGGCAGTCTTCGAGGACATAGGTGCCCGCCGTGCCATGAAAGCGCAGCGACGACGGCACGTCGTCATCGTCCTTGTCGACGAAGTTGCGGAAGAGCTCGCCCATCGACCCAATGCTTGGCAGGCTCAGGACTGCTCCACGCGCATCCAACTTGAGGTAGGCGGCGCTCAGCTCCTCAGCCAGGCCCTCGATGTGGCCGACGCTCTCGAATCCTTCGTCGAATTTCTGTGCCATGGGGACAACTCAATCGCATGCCACCGTCAGAACCCCTGCGTCCCACTCAGGGTCGATCCAGGATCGACGCTCCTGATGCCAGGGTCTGGGAGAACGAGTGCTGCCCGGCTGTCGATGCCGACCTGAGTGCAGCAGCTGCGCGAGCGCGGTCGAGTCGCTGGTTGTCGTCGCCGGGCTGACCACCGAGCGGGTCACGGCTGGTGATGCCGTAGCGGTCCCGGTAGGCGGCGACCGTGACAACGTTGCGCAGCCAGTGGAGGCGGTCGACGGCGGGTGGGTCACCGATCCGCTGGATCCAGGATTCGCGGCTCTTGATGGCGGTTTCGGCGAGGGTCTTGGCGCGCTGCTCGATCAGCGTCTTCCGCTCGTCGATTGCCTCGCGCAAGTCCGGTGCCATCGGACCGATGGGTTCGGGGAAGAGGCCGGCGATCAGTCGCGCGGGCCGCCGGCTTCGGCGGCTGCCTGCATCAGAGGTGGCGAGCCGGAGCCGGTGGCGCAGGACGGCGGCGACGTCATCGGCGTCGCCGAGTCCGTACCGGTTCACCGCGACCGGCAGGATGCGGTCGACGTCGTGGCCGTTCGCCTCTGCTCGGCGGAGCTCGGCGGCGAGAGTGCCGTAGGCGTCCGAGGTGAGGACGTCGTCGCGCTGTGCCTCGGTGAGGCCGCAGGTAGTGAGCAGTCGTGCCCAGCGGTCCCGTTGGGCGGCCGAAGCGAGGGTTTCCAGCTCGGCGGCCAACTGCCGGATGCCTCCCCAGGCTTCCTGCTCGGCCTTGATTGTCTGCGTTGCCGAGAGTTCGGCGCCGACGTTGGCGAGCACACCGGTCAGGACCTCGCGGGCCATCGCGGCGTCCTGTCCATCAGGTGTGCCGTGGTTGTCGTCTGTGTCACCCGTTATGACGTAGGCGTGGTTGTGGTCGCGGCCGCGCGTCATCGCGACGTACAGGTTCTCCCGCGTCGTCGACTCGGTGACGACGACGTGCGAGGTGTCGACCGTGATGCCTTGAGCACGGTGGGCGGTGATGGCGTAGCCGAGGTCGACGTGCTCCGCGACGTACGCGGCCGGAAGGACGACTGCGCCGCTGTGACGGTCCTGGCGTCGGACGACCACTGAGCCGTCGGGGCGTACGTCCTTGACTGTCCATCGGTCGCCGTTGCGGACCCAGCCGTTGCGCAGGGTGCGCAGGCGGCGATCGTTCTTGCGGGTGATGATCCAATCGCCCGTGGACACACTCGTGCCGTCGATCAGGGTGAGGGCTCGCCCGCGGGCGCTACCGCGCTCGGCCTGGGCGCGGAGGTTGAGGTCCCTGACCGTGCCGCTGTTGTCGGCGATCAGGATGCTGGCTCGCCCGTGGTCGATGTCGTGCTTCCAGGCGACGTACGCGGTCTCGGTCATGGACTCGCCCGTGCCGTCGTCGACTCGCCCGTGGTCCATATAGATGTCGATCACCTCGGCTCGCCCATGGCGCAGGTCGAGGCTGGCGAGCTTCTCCCACTCGTTCGTGAAGCGGTGGATGTCGACGAGCTCCGGGGCGTCATCCCTGGCCTCGACGAGCATCCCGAACGCGCCTCCGGCTTCGACCGACTGGAGTTGCGCCCAGTCGCCGACCAGCAGCACCTTCGCCCCGGCCTGCTCGGCGTGCTGGGTGATCCGATCGAGCGTGAGCGTGCCCGCAAGGGTGGCCTCGTCGATGATGACGAGCTGACCGCGAGTGAAGCGGGCGCGACCCTGCTGGTGCTCGTAGAGCCATTTCGCAGTGTTCTCGGTGGCGATGCCAAGCTCCTCTGCGAGGACCGCGGCGGACGCGGCACTCGGGGCGAGCCCGACCGCGCTGTTGCGTCCGTGCTGCTGCGTCCATGCCTGCTTGAGTGCGCGCAGCGCGGTGGTCTTGCCGGCACCGGCCGGGCCCACGAGCAGGTCGAGCTGCCGCCCGGAGATGGCGACCTTCGCGATGGCCCGGGCCTGTTCGGGGCTGAGGCGATGGCCCTTGACCGGGTGTTCGGTGATCGTGTCGACGATCTCTACATCCACAGTCGGGGCGGTGATCGCGCCAGCCCGTTTCAGGAGTCGGTCCTCGGCCGCGAGGAGGTGTTCAGCGGAGAACACGGTGGAGTGCTTGGGCCGGAACTCGCTGGTGCCGTCGTCGCGGGTGAAGGCGGCAGGCGTCGTCGCCAGATCAGGCGGGGTAAGGCGCACGGATCCCTGCTCGGCGGCGTCGACGAT
>JAEZJV010000078.1 GCA_023415635.1 Bacillota bacterium
TGCTTGTACCAAGTACTTAACTTCATCAATGCAAGGTTTGGCAGTTTACCATCTAGATCAATAAGTAATACTTTCATATCATTAACTCCTCACATATTCCTTACGCAAACATTCCGTTTATCGAATATTGCTGCCTTACCGTAATCACCTCGCCTGCCAAAAGTATAAGTATCTGTGTTATTTTTAGGACTTGGCTTGCACTCTGCATATTTCTTTTGGTCTGCCAGTGGTAATTCTGATAGTTTCATAGGCGTAACAGGATTTTGGTTTCTAAGTATGGGAGGCTCAAATACAAATCTTTTACTTTTAAGGTCTATAGGAATATCCTTGCAGTACTTACTAACTGTAACTTGACTAATTCCAACTGCCTTAGCTATAGCTAATTGACTTTGTCCTTGGAGCCTCAGCTCTCGAATTTTATCAATTATTTCTTGAGATATTTTTATAGCTCGTTTGCTCATGTTCTCCCTCCTATCAATTTGACATCTAGGTCAGGGTATCTGTACTGAAACATTTTGAGCTTAAGACTAAATTCCTTGGTCTTGACGCCCTTTACATCTTCTATTACCGTCTTGCCGTTCTCTATGTATTCGAAATCAGCTATGTAGTTTATTGCTTGAATTTTTTTGCCGTTCTTAACAAACGCTTCCTGGAGTAAATATTTAGGCTGGAGCTTTAGGTTGTCTATTATTCCAGCTCTCACCATTAACTTAAGTTGACAGTATCTAGCTGCTTCTGCTTTGCTGTCAAAGGATATGCCGTCAATGATGGTTTTCTTGTTGTGATATTTGTTATACATCTAAGCACCTCCCTCATATAAAAATAAAATGCTTGGCTACAATATCTTTAATAATTCTGTATTGATGGTGCTCCTCTATAGCATTAATAATTCGTTTAGGCTGATATCCTCTTTGTCCAATTCTTGATTGCTCTTGGTATTCACTAATATAATGTGTCGCTTTATTAATTGAATTACAGACTTCAAAATAAATGTCTCCTGCATCATTCACATTGCATCTTGTTCTGCTTTCTTTAAACCATTTATTGTCTAAATCACCTAAATTAAATTCTCTTGTATCATCAGCTTGTCTTTTGTACTTTTCGAGTTCCTTGACACATTCTATTGCCTGCTGTTGAAATGTACCTTCGTCGTACTCAACAATAAAACTGTGTCTGCTGTAATAATACTGTGACGTTATTAATAAAACTTTCATTTTCTTCCCTCCACTCTAAAAAGGCAGCTCATCGTCATTAGGCACCGGATAAAACTCTTCTTGCGGCTCTACTGCATCACCCTCAGACTTCTTTGAGTCCATAAACTCAAACCTACTAACAACAATCTCCGTAACCTGGCGCTTTTTCTTCTCGGAGTCCTCCCAGCTTCTAGTAGACAACCTACCCTCTACTAAAATCTTTCTGCCCTTACTCAATGTGTTAGCCATTATTTCAGCTGTTTTCTGCCATGCTTGGCAAGTAAAAAACTGTGTTTTGTTCACGTTATTAACAAAGTTATCAACTGCCAACGTGAAGCTGCATACTGCCGTATTATTTCCGCTTGTGTATCTTAACTCTATGTCCTTGGTCAAACGACCTGATATTGTTACTTGATTCATAAAATCACCCCTTCACATTGTTGAAAAAATTATCGTAGTAGTCCTGGTCTAGCTCTCTTTCCTCGAAATTAGATCTATTAGATTTAACTGGTTCCTTATTGTTTGGCTTGCTTTTTTTAGCTGCTTGTTGAGATTGTTGCTTAAACTGCTCTGCTGTTTTAACTCCTTGGCTAACACAGTTTTGTAGAATTCTATTTAAATAGGTCCACTTATTGCCATTAGCTCCAGTTGCAACTTTCATTGCTTCAAGCACTAATTCAGATTCAAGACCATCATTTAGATAAGACTCAAGCATTTGGGATTGAAATGGTGTTATTAGACCAATATTGTTATTGAAAAATTCGTAGTCTATTCCTCTAGTAGATATGTCATTATTATCATTATTGTTTATCGTGTCGGGTTCCTTCTGCTCCCGTGCCTGCTCCGTAACTTTTCCGTCGTTGCTCCCATTGTTGCTCCCGTAGTTATTAATATCCTGGTAAAAGCCGTATTTATCTATGGTTACAAGCAGTCCTCTTGTTGCTCTCGTTGTCGTGACCATCGTTGGGTTGTCGTTGCTCCCGTTACCCCCTCCGCAGTCTTTCCGTAACCAGTTAATAATTTGATAAATTTGGTCTTTTGTCGGCTTTTCTTTTCTGTATCCTGAGTACCAACTCACACCTTCTTGAATTTCCTCAATCGTGGTATGTAACTGACCTCTTTTTAGCCCCTTATAATCTGAGTGCTGAGCTGCTTGTAGTAACCAAATCCAAACCTTTATATACAAAGGCGGTTTATCCCATATTTCACTTTCTACTATTTTCCTAGCAATAAGGATGCAACCACCATGAATTAATGGTTTTTTCATTGTTTTTGCCATATTAAACACCATCCAATATGTAAGACTTTCCGAATTCTTTTATAAACCTTGCTCTATTGCTGATATGTGCCTCAAAGTATCTCTGAGCCTCTTGCTTAAGCCTTAAATCCAGCTCCTTATTAAAGTGAACGCCATAGTTGCTCATATTGTGCCAATCAGGTCTAAGTGCTACTACAAAACCATACTTTTCTGATCGTTTCCTGTTGGCTGCACCAAATATGTGGTGGATAGCTACGTTTGGGCTTCGAGTAATATAGCAGGCTCTTAAGTCTTGCTGTATTACACTTTTCATTCTCTCCACCGGCCCAACAATGACTCAATTTCTGATGGTGTCAAGGTATCAATACCTACCTGGTTACAATCTTGGACTATGTTATCTATCAAGCGAGCCATTTGCTTAGAGTCATATGTACTACTGCCATAATAAAGAATTACGTTTGTACAGCCCTCTATTTTGCTCTCAATAGTGTCAGTCAACCAACCCAAGCCATTATGCTGCCATCCATCACACAATTTATTAACCGCACTATTTTGAACGCATATAACCTCACAATTACCGCCAATATTCTTAATAGCTTCTCGATATATAGTTTCCTTTGGTGTTCTTAACTTCTCGGCAAGCTTATCGCACAGAACCCAAAAATATGCGTTAGCGTCAAGTGATCGTTTCTTTTTGAATTCTTTGAGAGTTAGCGTGTACGCCTTATCATCTGCTATGGCTTCCTGAACGCTTTGAAATGCTGAGAATAAAGTCTGCTTAGTCACTTTTATTTCCATGTTCAACCTCCACGTGGCCATGCAAGTACACGTACTCGCTCAAAGGCCCCATATTGCTATATAGAAAATCATCACACTTTGCTTTGCTTAAATGGTTCCTAGCCGCATCAAACTCATAACAGTACTCGCCATTCTCAAGCTTATTTTTAATGCGTTCCTGCAACTCTTCCTCAGTATGGTTACACTCAACCATATACAGGTCATAGTCCTTAGCAAAAATACCATCTAAACTGCCTGTGTCAGTTGCATAAAACAATCTTTCATTGTTCATCAACAGCCGATATCCACAGTTAGGTACGTTGTGGGTTAGCCCAACAGGTGCTAAGCTAAATAATTTATAGTCATACCACCTGTCCAGCTCCAGCACATCAATATTCTGCTTGTTAACCCCACAATCGACTAACGAGGTTACAAGCCATTCACAACAGGCAAACCTTAGTGTTGGTCGCTCAGCAGCTAATTTTTTGATTGTGGTCTTGTTGAAGTGGTCTGAATGAATGTGAGTAAGCAATACTATCTTTAACTGCTTGTACACATCTTTTAGAACCTTAAAACTAACTCCGCAATCAATCAATATAACACTATTAATAACGACCGCATTACCTTGGCTGCCTGTTGAAATAACTTGGTATTGCATACTATCCCTCCAAATCATCCATAGAGAGAGTTTGTTGGCCTTGTTCCACTGGCTTCTCTGCATTTTCAACTACCGTTACTGGCTGCTCTACAACCTCGTTGTCGACATACTCAACAGTGCCATCTTGATTAATAACGCCCATATCACCATCAAACGCCTGTTGCATTTCTATAGACATTACTCCCCACTTAGAAATAAGCTGTCTGAGCATTGTTTTGAAAGCCATACTATCGAAGTCTTTTTCCCAGAAGGTATAGCCCTTCTTGGCAGCATATCCCTTAGAATACCTAAGAGCATGTGATTCCATCTTTGCCTTACTCCAGTACATAGCCTTTCTAAAGCCATTACTGTACTCAAACATCGCATAATAACCTATTGTTTCGGCAGTCTCTCGCTTAATATCGTCCTCGATAAGATTTATTTCTATCTCTTCAAGAAGAGGGTCGAAGCGGATAAGTTCACCTTCTTTGACTGCTAATACATTCAACTTCTTGTACTGCCCTGACCGAATGGCTAGCTGTATGTAACCTTTGTAGCCCAGCTGGAATTGTGCTTTTTTTACTTTTATGTCCTTGCCTTCAGCATCTTTTATCCCAGTCTTAACATCAAAAGGTACAAGATAATACTGTCCAAGTTGTGGGCTTGGAGATAGATTAAGGCTCTCCCCTAGAAGCGCACTTGAAAGAATGGAACCAGCTTCACACTCTTGCAGAGTTGGATTTACTGCAACAGCACTTGATATTGCTGCTATAAATCTTCCTGCTCGCTTTGGATCCTGCAGAGTATTGTTGATAAGATTCTTATATCCGTCAGTTTGAATTGCTACAGAAAACTTTGGTTGCTGTCTTACTGCCATTTTATTATTCATACTTGTACCCTCCATCGTTTAACCATTTCTTAAGTTCTAGAAGCTTTGCTTTTGTAGCAGTTACCTTGAAAGCAAGCGTGAATTCCTGTTCAACCATTGGTGCTTCTACAGGTGCTTGGATAGGTGTTTCTATTACTGACTCAACCTTTTGAACCACCTGAGCTTGCGCTAGTTTTTTTGCTTCCTGTTCAGCTTTTCTAGCCTCCATTTCAGCAATTGCCTTATACCTAGTTGAAACAGTTGTTATTGCATTAGAAACATTCAGAGAAGCTTTATACTCAACAAGAATTTCAGCAGCGTGGTCTTGAGTTTCAATAAGTGCTAGATCATCACATACCTTATCTATGAATGTCTTAGCCTGTTCCTTGAGAGACTTCATACTTGCGGATAATGTTACGTTTATGTGAGCATTTTCATACTTCACAAAGTCTATATTCTTGCTCTGCAGATATTCATTGAAGTACTCTTTGACTTGCTTTTCTTTCTCGGCCTTAAGAGAGTTTTCAACTTCATCAATCTTGGTCTTAAGCTTGTTATCAGCGTCCTTGAACTTGTCCGAAACATACTCCTTATAGATTGCTTCAAACTCGTTATAAGGCTTCAAGACTTCGTTTTTGACGTTCTTACGCTGTGTTTCAAGTGCTGTTAAATCCTTATTTAACTCTGCCCTGGTAGCCTTTATATCCTTAACTGTGTCCTCTGAGCATGGCATAGATAATGCAAACTGAATCTTGTTATCGATTTCCGTGCTTAAGCTCTGTAGTTTCTGCCTTATAATAGGCAGTTGTTCGATTATTATTAATTCATTATTCATTTATTTAACCTCCACTAAAAAATTCTGTTAATAACTTCAAAGAGATATGTATTATCAACCGTAAAGTTGGGTTCTTTTTGTTGCTTCTCTTCTAATAGCCCTATTGCTCGAGTAAAATAAGCACTATCAACGCCTGCCAACTGATCTTTAAATGTCTTAAAATCCTTGAGATCTAACTCACTAACTTGTAAACACATTTTGAGGTATTGTCCTGCATTAATAGTCCACCCTCTTTGCAAAAACTTTCTTGTGCGGATTATTGAGCAAACAGGGTATTTCGAGCCAATATAATACAATTCTTTATTGATAATTGACTCTAGTGCCCTTGATGGTAATGTGAGTTCATTGTCAAAGAATGAATAGCAACAAGTACAATGTACAAAGTCATAATTCTTATGAATTTCTTCAGGTGGCCCATAAAACCTAATTACAAGCTGGATTTTATCCGATAAGGAAATAGCATTTGTAGAGAAGAACACTGGCCTATACTTTGGTTTATCTGCTGTTTTATCACCTTCAATATACGGCTCGGTTTCGTTCATTTCATTATCTGTTGGTTCTTGGTCCTCTGTGTCGGCTTCTACTCCTTCGCTTTGTATGAAACACTGAATTCTATCGTCCTCGTCCTTTATTTGAATGCTGCTGTTATGGGACTCATTGAATTGTTTTGCATAGTACTCTGCAACCTTCTTACAAGCTTCTTTGGTGCGGAAATATACATCATAATCGTTTACTTCTTCACCGTTCAGCATTGATACGATACTTCCGCCTGTAATAATAATGTTTTCACGCATCAGTTTGACTAATTCGGTGTCACTTACTGTTTTTAGCCAATCCTCTATCTTCTTGTTTAATGCTTTTTTGATGTTTTTTCCTAACATACATATCACTCCTATTGTTTAGTATTAAAGTTGATTTTAGTTCCGAAGATGTTAACCATCCCTCTCGCATATGAAATATAAAGAATCCGATGATATTTTAATGCCGTTTAGATAATAAGCTTTATCGCTATCATCGTAGATTTTGATGCCATGCAATTTAATTGCTGATAATAAATACACAAAAGTGTCTGCAATTACTTGCAAAGCTTGGAAATGTGATATAGAATTATGTTGAATTGATATTTTAGCGCCTTCGAGGGTGCTTTCTTTTTTTCTACGGATTTCCTTTATTGCTGACGCAATTTCTATTATGTACCTGTCCGTAGTCATGCTACCAACATTAATAATCATCTTGCTAGCTTGTTGCATTTCTTCACAGGTGATTACACCAACTATTCTTTCTACTTCTTCTAGCAAACTTCTCATGCTATCCGTTCCCCCTTCCTTACTCACTTTTATGCTTGTTCAAGCTGTCCCAAAATGTTTCAAAGGATTGTTCTACTACCTTGTATAAATCTTCCGAACTCGAATCTTTAGAACTAAACATAAACTTAAAATGGGTAAGTAGCAGTGTTGATTCAACCATTTTATCGGGGACATAAAATCCCATAGCTTCAAGTTCCTTTGAAAGCTCTGCAGACATTTCTTCTACAGCTTGCTTCTTTCCCTCTGCAGTATTGTCAAGAGAAAGAGCCAATCCAGTCAATCCAAAAACAATCATAAATGAATCTTTAACTTCCTCTTTCTTTTTTTCTCCATTAACAACCTTATTAGCCTCATTAACCATATCCATACTCACACCTTTACCCTTCTTGTTAATAAATTTTTTTCACTAATTTTATGCTTACCTTTGTAAATCTCTACTCTTGGCTGAATCCGTCTGTACTTCTTTAAAAACTTCATCTTGGCTCTACCACTTAGCCAGATTAATCCGCCACCAACAACCAGGGTCCATACCATTATGCCGAAGTACCACATTGCGATGTTTATCCTCACCCGGAACACCTCCAATCTCTCTTAATATTTCTCACACCACTCGCCATCCTTTCTCTCAAATATTCTTAACACTTGCTTTTTGATATGTATTAAGTGGATTTCTGTGCTTGTCCACTTTATACGCTTGTATTCAGTTGGCTTAATGCCGAGTTCTCTTAGAAACTCTATTTGCTTAACTGTTAGGTTTTGCTGATGCTTCATGCTGTCACCAACTTTCTTATGTAAGCCAGCCCCTTCTGATAGACTAATGTCTTTATGTTGATACAGGTGATTCCGTCCGGCTTAACAAACTTCTGTTCTATGGTCCTGAAATAACCAGCATCTATGTACTTTTGGTAAGGGATATTGTTTGCCATTAAAATGCCCTTATCCCTCAGTATTTCAAATAGCCTATTGCGACCTATACCAACATTAAGCACTTTAGCAGCTTGTCCAATCTCGATAGCGTCCTTAGAATTTGCAACCTGGTCAAAAAATTCTACCTTTGGCTTGTCCTGTTCAATCTTTGCTTCAAGTAGTTTCTTTTGTTCTCGCTCTTCCTTGAGTGCCATAAATGCCTTTATTGCTAAATCCGGGTCGTTAATCAAATCATCAACTACATACATGCCATGTTTTCTAATTGATGGGAGTATTTCGTCAGCGACTTTAGCCTGGAACTTCTCAGCAGTTTCGTTTTTAGCTTTCATGGCTAAACGGTAGAATATGTTTTCGGGTATAAAGAGCTCTTTCCCAACTTCCTGGGAGCCGTCGCCACTTGTGTCGATGAAATTTAAATCTGTTAAATACCCTCTTACCCTGCTCCATTTAACTACTGTATTTCCGCTTCCTGCTACCTCGGTAAATCCTAGCCCTCTTGCAACATCTTCAAGGCTTAAGTATGCTGTTCCGTTCTTTATGTAGCCTCGTACATTTTGAATTGTCATTAGTTCGTTCAATTTATTTCCCTCCTTTGGTATATTTGTATAAACCATTGAGTAAACTACATATTGGGTAAATCTCTTATTTTTACTCCTTAATTTTTTTAATGCCATAAGCATTCTTGTCTGCCTGCACCGGATTTATAGATTTCTTCTCCAAGTCATCTACCCAACTGTCTAAGCTATCCTTCTTGAAATAATGCCTGTCCCCCATCTTAACGCATGGAATTTTATTATTTCTTGCTAAATTTGTTATCATCCAATAACTTATTCCTATGTAATCAGCTGCTGTCTTAGCATCTATAAGTTTAGCCATATACCCCTCCTTGCGTATTAACATATCTCATTTTGCGTAGTTATCGGCATAAAAAATTAAAGTGTTCTTATATCGATATCCAAAAACTTGCATAAAGTCTTAATAGTATCAAAGTCCATTCTTTTAATTCCATTCTCATAATCAGATATTGTTGATACTTGAACTTTTAAGATTTGGGCTAAATCTTTTTGAAGAAGCTTTTTGTTTTCTCGCGTTTTTTTGATAGTTTGTCCCCTTTTAGCCCATGCCTCCTTATTTTTTTTCATAAAATCACCTCCATTCAGTGAAATAGTGTATTGACATTTCGCAATTTGCGTAATATACTATAAAATAATAACAAGTAAGCAAGCAACTAGGTATGACATAATTGCAAAATGTTAATGGTATTCTTTGTATCTTTGGTTGATTTTAGTGTACTATGCATTTTGCGTAATGTCAATACCTATTTTGCAAATTTATTTTGGAGGGTATTAATAATGACATTGGGTAGTAAGTTGAAACAGCTTAGGAAAGACAGGGGACTATACCAAAAAGATGTGGCAGAACGGTTAGGTATAGCATTGACTACTTTATCTGGGTACGAATGCGACGCTAGAAAGCCCGACCAGAATACGTTGAAAGCATTGTGTGAGTTATACGGAGTTACTTCAGATTATTTATTGGATGTAGAATCTAGTGTTGATACTTTAGAAGAGGCATTTCCCGAAGGGGTAAGAATGCTTAGGCGCGCAAATAATGAAATGTCAGAAGAACAGAAGCAAAAATTAGTAAAGTATATGCAGTTCATTCTTGAACAGGAAAACAAATAATATTACAACTTGAGAGGTGTAATTTGACAGACGCTGAGATAATGGTAGTAGTTGATAAACAACGAGACAAGTTACTACTAAAAAAAGATGAACCTTTATCCCAAAGACATATTATTTATTATCTGCAAATCAATAATATAAACATTTATAAGTTTAGTTTGCTTTTAAAGATGGATACCTACAAAAATATAGTTAGTGTATTTGGTAAAGATGGAGCTGCTACAATTGATTCTCTTGGAAATAAGCGGATTATTATTAACGATTTGAGGGAGAACGATGTTGAGCATTATTCAGAAAAGAGATGGTTGTTTACTCTTTTTCATGAATGTGGGCATTTTGCTTTAGAACATTTAAACCATAAAGATTGTTTACGCCTCAGCAGAGGGTTATATGACACTTTTGAGAGAGAAGCCGATGTTTTTGCTACAAACTTTTTAATGCCCATGCAAGGCATAGAAAAGAAAGTATCACCCATAATAAAGTTGCTTGGTCATATTGACTGCTGCCAGCTTGGTGAGCTTGCAACTTATTTCAATGTGTCTTGGTCTGCGATAATAAAAAGGCTACATGACTTAGAAATTCAAGATAGTGACACGAGCAAGTTTTTAATAAATACATATCACGGGCGCAAATATGGATTTGAATATTAAGAGGTGAAAACCTCTTTTTATTTTGTCTATTTTGCTAGCATATGTGCCCTAAAATGTGCCCTAAGCATTTTATATTAAAAAGCCACCTAGCTGTATCACTACAACTAAGCGACTTTTATTGGTACGCCCGACACGATTCGAACGTGCGACCTGCGGTTTAGGAAACCGACGCTCTATCCTGCTGAGCTACGGGCGCATTTATGACTTCATTATTATACTAGAATTGATAT
>JAEZJV010000062.1 GCA_023415635.1 Bacillota bacterium
GCCGGGTGCATGGCCGGGACGTGGGGCGTCGGGTCGGTCGGCTGTGCCGCTGCGGCGGGTGCTGTGGGTGGTGCGGTCACGAACCTGTGGAAGTCCAAGGTTCAGCACACCCAGGCCTTCTCGTGGAGTTCGTTGGCCACGGACACGGTGGTCGGCGGGGTCCTGGGTGCTGCGGGTGGTGTGATCGGCAAGGCCGTCGCGCCGATCGCCAAGAGCCTTGCCGCGTCCGTCTCGAACAGTGTGCGCACAGCAACCGCCAAGGCCGGCGGTGCGGTCGCTTCCGCCGCTAGACAGGCGGGCGACGCGGTCAAGGCGGTCGCCAAGCGCGCCACCAGCAACGCCCGCTCGGCGGGGTCGAAGGCGGCCTCGTCCGCTGACGACGCGCTCGAGGGTGGCGCGTGCGGGTTGATGTCGTTCGCGGCGGACACACGGGTGCTGCTTGCTGACGGCACGACCAAGCCGATCGCCGAGATCGAGGTCGGCGACGAGGTCCTGGCCGCCGACCCGGTCGACGGGACACAAGCCGGCAAGCCCGTCGAGGCCGTTCACGTGCACGACGACGCTCTGGTCGACCTGATCGTGGACGGCGCGGTCATCCGGACCACCGAGGACCACCCGTTCTGGTCCGTCACCGACCAGCAGTTCGAACGCGCCGATCACCTGACGCCGGGCGAGGAAGTCCTGACGGCGACCGGCACGACCGCCATCATCGACGGCCTTGACGTGGCCAACAACCGCTACGCCCCGGCCCACAACCTCACCATCAGCGATCTGCACACCTACTATGTCGTGGCCGGCACGACGTCCGCTCTCGTGCACAACTGCGGTACGGGTAGCGTGACTCGACCTCCCAGCCTTACTCCAGATGGCGCCGGAAGAGCTGGGGCGTTCCGCCAGGCGAAGCGTGACTCGGGTGTCCCGACCAGCGCGAGCCCAACGAAGGTCGGGCCAAACGTAGACCGACGGGGCAAAGTGGTGCCCGGCCGCATCTACGAGTTCGACGTGCCTTCCCCCGGCGGAGGTGTTCGCCAGGTCCGGATCCGGGATGACTCAGGTGGGCACGCATATCCTGATAGTCCGGTCCAGAACCGAGGGCCCCACTTCAACACGGAGGACGGTGGTCACTACGACTACTAGCCAGGTTCAAGTGACCCTTGAGTCGCTCGACGACTGGCCGGTCCTCACCGGTAGCGGATTAGGGGCGCCGAACGCGGTGCTTGAGTTCGCCGTCCGCTCCGAGCGTCCTGAAGCTGGGGTTCGTATCGCGGCCGAACGCTTCGCAGGATCGATCGAAAGGGTCCTCGACGGTCGGGCACTCGCCCTCCTCGTTAGGCTGGGCACGCTCGACCTGTCGTCGCGGCTCGCGAGCTATCGGGTCTCGAAGGATGGGCCGTGGGCTCTCCTCGCACCTCCGGATTTAGCGCGTGTGGCAGGAAGTCGCACCGAGCAGACCTCCGATCGCGGTCGCGGTGTGACGGAGTTCTTTGGTGAGTTGCGATTCGCACTCAAGGACCTCGGCACCGTGATGGGCTTGACTTGGAACGCGGATGCGGCGGTCGTGTGCGGTGAGGCAGGCAAATGGTCGGAGGGCCGAGCGCTTCCACGGGACGTGGCTTCCGACATGCGAGTGTTCGAGGCTGCAGCATCCCTGCTGCCTGCGAGGTACGACTTCGTAGCTCGCGGCTTCGGTGGTTTCGGCGAACCAATGAGTGGCGTAGATGTGGTAGGCGATGAGTCATTGCTCGCCAGAGTGGCGCGAGTCGCGGCCGCCTAGGTGTTGTGAACCGCTCCGGGTCTGTGAAGGCTGGTGTGTCCCGGGCTTCGTAGAGTCCGATTCCTGGATTCTTGTGCCACTTGAGTCGCCCTGGGTTACTTGGAGGCTCTTGACCTTGGAAACGAGGATGGAGCCATGCCGAGAGATCTGTCGAAGGGGAAGCCGACCACGCGTCGGTACTCGACCGAGGAGAAGGCCGCCGCGGTGCGGATGGTCCGGTCGTTGCGAGTCGAGCTGGGGACCGAGCACGGGACGGTCCAGCGGGTCGCGTCCCAGTTGGGCTACGGAACCGAGTCGGTGCGCCTGTGGGTCCGCCAGGCCGATATCGACGACGGCCACGCACCCGGGGTGAGCACCTCGGAGTCAGCCCGGATGCGCGAGCTTGAGCAGGAGAACCGCGAGCTGCGGCGCGCCAACGAGATGGCGGGTTCAACCGGTGGTCGCAACGAGTTCTGCGAACTTCTCCGATGGTGTCAGGTATCCGAGGGTCTTGCGTGGTCGCCCGTTCAGCGAGTCCTGGATGGCGGTCAGCTCGTCGCGGGTCACGACGCTGAGATCGGTGCTCTTGGGCAGGTACTGGCGCAGCAGGCCGTTGGTGTTCTCGTTGCTGCCGCGCTGCCAGGGCGAGTGCGGGTCGCAGAAGTAGATCGGGATCCCCGTCGCCGTTGTGAACTCGATGTGCTTGGCCATCTCCGCGCCCTGGTCCCACGTGATGGTGCGGGCCAACGACGCGGGCAGCACGGTGATCGCATCGCGCATCGCGCATCGCGGCCTCGACCTGTTCGGCGCTCTTGCCGTCGGGCAGGTGCAGCGGAGCCTGACCCGCTTTCGCGGGCACTCGTGGTTGGTTGATCATGCCGCCGCGGTCGCGGCGGTGTGAAGGTTCTCGAACTCGGTCGGGGACAGGTTCCCGAGGCTGGTGTGCCGGCGTCGGGGGTTGTACCAGGCCTCGATCCACTCGAAGATCGCGGTCGCGAGTTCGGCTTTCGAGGTCCAGTGCTGCTGGTCGAGCAGCTCGCGCTGCATGGTCGACCAGAAGCTCTCGATCATCGTGTTGTCCACGCTCGAGGCGACCCGGCCCAT
>JAEZJV010000076.1 GCA_023415635.1 Bacillota bacterium
CTGTAATGCCTAAAACCAAAGGCAGGGCCGATGGCAAAATCATTAACCAAATAGTCAAAAAATTATTAGTATAGAAAAGAACTCGGTGTAGTAACCGAGTTCTTTCTATGTATACGCCCAGCATGGCGATTTCTCGTCAGTGGTAAGTTACAATTGCGGGGGCTGATAGTGCCAGCCGTTAACAAGCACAAATCCATAAACTATCCGAAACAGTTGCTTATATTCACATATTATTTACATTTACTCCCTTCATTTTTGAGTATTCCAGTCTCTATTTGCTTGTCTATTTTTTATATAGAGGATATAATTTATTTGATGTCACAATTTAATTTCCATAAAGAGAAATATAAATTTATATTGATGCACCAATAAAAAAGTATAGAGGAATAATATGGGGCTTGAAATAGAGAAGAAGTTTCTAGTAATTGGTTCAGAATTTAAACGTGGTTCTTCATATTTTACTATAAGACAGGGGTACTTATCTGTTGACCCCAATAGAACTACAAGAGTTAGGGTATATAATGGCAAAGGTTATCTGACTATAAAAGGAATAACCAAGGATTGTGTTAGACAGGAATTTGAATACGAGATTCCATTTGAAGATGCACAGAAATTATTGGACAACCTTTGTATTAAGCCTTTGATAGAAAAAAGGCGATATTTAGTTTTCAATAATGGTCAGAAATGGGAAGTGGATGAATTTTTTGGACATAATGAGGGACTTGTAATAGCCGAGATTGAACTTCAGGATACCGAACAGATTTTTGAAAAGCCACAGTGGCTAGGATTAGAAGTAAGTGATGATACAAGGTACTATAATTCATACCTCTGTGTTAATCCATATTCACAGTGGAAATAACTTTCTGGGGGAGACAACAATGCAGTGTAGAATTGGCTGTGGAGCATGTTGCATAATTCCTTCAATTTCATCGAGCATTCCTGGAATGCCAAATGGTAAGCTTGCTTTTACACGTTGCATTCAGTTAGATGAAAGCAATAGGTGTAAGCTATTTGGAAGTCATTTGCGTCCAAACGTGTGCTCAAGCCTAAAACCGTCCTTTGAAATGTGTGGGACTTGTACAAGTGATGCAGTAGAATACCTTACAATGCTTGAAAACCTTACCAGGTAGTTTAGATATTTTATGGCTTATATTACTATTATTTTTTGGGGGTATTAACGATGGGAAAAGTACTTTTATTTGTTTATAATGATATGGCAGACTTTGAGTTTACCTATGCTACTCATTTGCTAGGAAATGAATTAGAAAAACAGGTCGTTGTTGCAGCATATGATAAGTCACCAATAGTTAGCAAAGGTGGTGTTACATACCTGCCACATACCACAATCGCAGAGGTTGATGCTAATGAATTTGAAGGATTAATTATTCCTGGGGGCTGGAATCCGGTTGTTAAGCAGGAGATTCTAGACCTAATCAACCAGTTTTACCAGCAGGGTAAGCTATTAGCCGCAATTTGTGCTGGTCCTAGGTATTTTGCAAAAGCGGGGATACTTGATAAGGTTAAGTATACTACTTCTATTGTGGAATGGAATGAAATGAGACGTGCAGCCTTTAAAGAAGAAGATCCGTTCCCGAGACAAAACTTTGTTAATGAAAGAGTGGTTAGGGATAAGAATGTTATTACTTCTAAAGGAATATCCTTCGTGGATTTTGGTATAGAGGTAGCTAATTATTTTGGAATGTTCAAAACTGACGATGAAAAACTTGAGTTATATAAAGCAATTTTAGATAAATAGAAAAATAAATTACTTACAACACTGGACTATAGGCTAATACAACACCAAACTATAGACTAATACAACACCGCACTATAGACTAATACAACAAAGGTTTATTATGAGAGGTTATTCATGCAAATAGAAAATAAAAACAAGGTAAGAAATTTTTTAGAGTATTTGTCAGAAGGTATAAAATTTCACAAACTAAAAAGTGATGGACTGGTAAAATTTATATTCTTGGTTGTACTTATAATACAGGTTGCCGCAAACTTTATTCAATATAAGGTCTTGGATGTTGTCTCAAATCAAGATATTTACTCTGCTTTTACTTCCTTAATATCATCTGGAGAAAATATAAATGTACAATCTGTTGAAAGAGCATTGTATATTTTACTAAGTACTACTGGTGTATCGCTAATAGTAAAGCTAGTGTCCAACCTTTTTTACTCTGTTTATATGTTTTCATTTATTGCAGAGAAAACAGGTAGAGATAGTTCTTTCAAGGCAAGCTTTAAAAGGGTATTTAAGTACTTATTCAGGCTTATTCTATTGAACATATGCTTCGGTGTAACAGTTGGTGTAGGTCTATCATTCTTTATATTGCCTGGCATATTTCTTTATATAATGTTTGTTTTTTCTTTCTGCTATGTATTAGACCTTAGGTCATTAGTTTTTGATTCGATGAATAATAGCTATGAGCTTACGGTGGGGAGAAAGAAGAGCATATTTACAGTGCTATTTGGTTATTTTGTTCTAATAAAGCTCCCTCAGGTAATTTTTTTAGCAGGTGGGTCTTTTGGTTCAGCATGTATAGCATCCTTCTTTTCAATTATAGGCAGTTTAATATTACAAAGATTTATTGTTCTCATTTACTTAGACCTTGAATATGGGGCAAGTAAGCAGAAATAATTTTTATTACTCAAGAGGTGTGGTTATATGAAACTTAACAGGGTACATCTGCCCCAATTTACATCAAACAAAACCACTGATGAAAACTATGAATTAAGCAGAAGAAGGTTTATTATTGAGGGATGTCTATCCAATAGTATTTTTGTACTTACTAGTGGAGCTTTTTTTGCTGGATATGCGGAATATCTAGGAG
>JAEZJV010000033.1 GCA_023415635.1 Bacillota bacterium
ACTCGTCCCATTCCCACTCGTCACCGGCGGATTTAGAAAGGGCAGTGGCGGTGATGCCTACACCAGTATAGGTTCCCACATCAATGTTGGCGTTGAGGCGGTAATCATAGATATATGGGAATATCCATGCCCATTTCCATATAGCCTCACCGCTTACATTCAGATCCAATAGCACTTCCTGCTCGAAGATGGCCTGCACGGTAATCTCAATTTGTTTGTCACTTTCTGGATTAACTATAACCTTAAAAGACAGGTTCAGCGCCGCACGCAGGCCGGTGGAATCCTCGAAATGCGATAGATTTCTGCTAATATTTGCGTTGACTTTCAAATCCTCAATGGATACCTTGTTGGCGTCTCTTAGTGCCACGTTACTCCTGATTAATGCAGCACCGTCCTCCATAGTAAAGGAGTAGCTTTGCAAATTCATATCGTCACGCAGGGTACGGAACCCGTCGGTCTCTAAAGCCAGTGACGCCAGATACACGGAGGCCTCTTGGGCAAAGCCGCTTTCTTTAGCCTCTTTTTCAATTTCATTTTCAATGCGTTTTTTATCTGAGTCAGTGAGCTCGATTTCTTGATTTCTGGAGCCATAGGCGTCCATGGCAGCCAGAATGGTGGATTGATCCACTGGTACATAGTCAATGGTGCAGGTGGACTTATCACTGCTCCAGATCACGTCGATGATTTTGGCGTAGCTAGTCACTGATTTACTTGCATTGCTTTCGTCTCCGTAAGTGCCGGTGTAGAAACCGATAAAATCACCTTCGTCCACGGTGGTCTGGGAGTCCAGGCCAAGACCAACATACTGGTCGTCAGTGAAATCCAGTGCCTCGGCGTCCACCGTTAGCTTATTACCATCATTGGCAATCTTGTCTGCAGTAGTGCTCACTGGCAACACATCGGGGGTGAACAACACATCGTCCGCCTCGGCAACCTTGAAGTCGTACTTAGTGCCCTCAACCTTAGTGATGGTAACATAGGACACATCACCGCTGTCAGCAGCGGCTGTGGTCAGGGTGTTAGGTGCTGTATCACCCGAGTAGATGGCTACAGTGTCACCCTCGAGGAGATCGGCCTCTGTGTATGTAAAGCTACCCGTATCTGTGTTTTCGGTGAGCGAACTACGTCCGTTCTGCACTGAGCCAGAATACAGACCCGAGGAGGTATTTGTTAACATCTGAACATTTTTCGCTGATATGTATGTAAGACCCTTATTCAGCTTCAAATTCAGCACCGGGTCCTTGGCGGTTGTGAAGTTATAGTAGCGGATAGCAGAGTTCTGTAGCGCACCATTGAAGTAAAGGCTGACGCCGCTGTCCAGAACCTCTAGCTGATAGGTCTGGCCGGCCTTCCAAGCACCGCTGACCACGCCGTTTGAGATGGTCACGGTTGAAGTCACGTCCTCATTGCCGTTGGAGATGTTTATAACCTTAATATCTTCTATGTCTGCATTTGTAGTCAACTGAATGGCAAAGCCTTTACTCACATCAATATCAGTCGAACTGACATAGTCCGGGGCTCCTCCCTCAGAGAGCATAGTGGTGCTGTCCGCCATTCTAGCATAAAGGGTCATGTTGCTGGTCACGGTGTCGTCGCTCTCCACACCTTGCGTCATGGCATTGTCATAATACCAGCCCAGGAAGACAGTGTTCTGCTTGAAGGGCGTGGGCAGGGTGGTGATGGCGGTACCGCTGGCATAGGTTTTGGTCTCCGGCAGGGTGACTTCAGGGTCGCTCCCGTCCCCCAGCTTAAATTCCACCTTGTAATAAGTGGTAGTGGAACCGCCAGGGGTTGTGGAATCACCGGGAGTGGTTGAACCACCGGGAGTCGTTGAATCACCAGGGATTGTAGAACCACCAGGAGTCGTTGAACCACCAGGAGTCGTTGAACCACCGGGAGTCGTTGAATCACCAGGAGTCGTTGAACCACCCGAAGGGGGATCGGGTTGCTCAATAGGCTTTTCTGAAGTACCAGGGTCCACGCTTACGCGCCCGCTTGCTACTCCAGGCTCCTTGTACCAAGTTTTAACCGAATTATCAGTTCTCATACACAGCATCGCGGCCTCCGCACGGGTGGCGTTGCCCAGAGGATTAAAATTCACGCCGTCACCGGCTAGCAGGCCAACCTTCCACAGCTTCAAAACGGCCTCCCTGGCAAAATCGGCAACGTTATCGATATCTGCAGGAGTCGTGGTTACTTTAACCCCTGTGTCGTAGTTCACAGCGAAGGTCTCAAAATAGCGTGCAAAGAATACTGCCATCTGTTGGCGATTAATCCGTTCATTAGGTGCAAATTTTCCTTTACCAACCCCTGATGTGATACCGTGTTTTGCCGCCCAAGCGACAAAAGGGGTATAGTAGGCATCTGTCGGAACGTCAGAAAAGGCAGACTTACCCTTGTAGCTTGCGGTGTCCACCCCTGCCATACGACCCA
This sequence comes from Bacillota bacterium, assembly GCA_023415635.1. Lineage (GTDB taxonomy): Bacteria > Bacillota > Clostridia > Lachnospirales > Lachnospiraceae > Mobilitalea. The sequence goes on from JAEZJV010000033.1 coordinate 2,434, forward strand.
AAACGGTTACAAACATACCGCGGGTCATAGTTCCGTTTGGTTCAAATGTTGTTGCAGACGTACCCGAGAAAATCCCATTCCCATAAGCATACTGAACCGCGTCATAGAACCAGTCCATATCCTTTACGTCCGTAAAGGGGGTTGTATTTGATGATGCTACCGCATCTTTGTTATCACCCAATGCTGCAAAGCCCGTGACGGGCATCATGGTTATTATCATGCACAGCGCAAGAAAGATACTCAGCAGCTTTTTAATCATGTTAATATTCCTCCAAAGTAATTTATTTGTTTTTGCTTTTTACCTGGTTTTCACTATCTTTTTTATATATTTAACGACAGGATAACATAAAATTTGCTAAAAAATCTGTTTATGGACTGAACAGTAGTGAATTTGACACGAATGGTAACTGGAATGATTAAAGAATATTCCAAGTTATATCAACATGGTTTTACGAAGGAACGTAAATCTATCAGAAAGATTACATGAAAATTGAATGAGGAGGATAAGATTATTAATAATACATTTCTACTATACTAAAACATCTAATCCATGATAAAATATTTTTGTATGTTACAAAAGAAGCGATATTGCTGAAAGGAATGGTTTCTGATAATGAAAGCTTTACACATAATCGGCGGAGGAGATGTAGGCGGGGCAAAGGTACACGTATTATCACTTGTCAAAGAACTGTCCGCTTTTATGGAAGTAAAAATAGTTAGTCTAAGGCCAGGTGCTTTTGCTGAGGATGCAGCTGAGCTAGGAATCGATGTTGAAGTAATAAAGACAGGCAATTTCTTTTCAGATATTAAAAAAATACTAAAATTAATTAGAGAAGAAAATTTTGAACTTATCCATTCTCATGGTGCTAAGGCCAATTTATACGCCCTTGCAACAAAAAAATGTTGCAGCATTCCCATTGTTACTACTGTGCATAGTGACTACAAGCTTGACTATATGCATAGTGTTACTAGACGTTTAACAATAGGACTTGCAAATAGTATTGCGCTTAGGTCTTTTGACTATTATGTTGCCGTCTCCTCTACTTTTAAAAAGATGCTTATAAAGAGGGGCTTCAATCCAAGTAAAATATTTATAATATATAACGGAATAGATTTTAACACACCCATTGATCAAACAACACGACAGGCTTTTTCAAAAAAATACAATTGTAAGCTTGAACAAGATGATATCCTCGTGGGAATAGCTGCAAGACTAAATCCTGTTAAGGGTATCGACACCTTGATAGACGCCGCAAGTAAAGTGGTAAAGAAGAACAATAAAGTAAAGTTCCTTATTGGTGGTGACGGTGAAGATAGTAAGGCCTTGATAAACCAGGCAAAGAATCTTGGTATAACTGATAATGTTATATTTCTTGGATGGCTCAAATCACCATATGAACTTATGAGTATTGTGGATATAAGCGTACTCACTTCCATAAGCGAGAGCTTTCCTTACTCAATACTTGAAGGAGCTCGTTGTGAAAAGGCCACCATTAGCAGTAGAGTTGGCGGAATACCTGATCTTATTGAATCTGGTAATAACGGCTTTCTATTTGAGCCTCGTGACTCTGACACATTAGCTGAACAGCTTCTAGAACTATCAGTAAATCACCAAAAGCGCCATTTATTTGGTAAGAGAATATATGAAAAAACTAAAAATAAGTTTTCGCTAGAAGTAATGCGCAATAGACAACTTGAGATATATCAAACCATTCTATCTCAAAAGAAAAAGGAAAAGCATTATGATGCTATTATTTCAGGTTATTATGGTTTTGGCAATATAGGGGACGATGCAATGTTACGCTCCATAATTGACAACCTGAAGAAGCAAAAGAATGATATTTCTATTGCTGTTCTTTCTAAGTGCCCTGAAGAAACTGCTATAAACTATGGCGTATATGCTGTAAATAGACTTAATATGTTTTCTGTTATTTCTATGATGCGCAGAGCTAAGCTATTTATATATGGAGGGGGCAATATAATCCAGGACAGTACCAGTTCAAGGTCATTAATGTTCTATTTAGGAACTGCCTGGTTAGCGAGTAAATTGAAGCTTAAGGTAATGTTTTATGCAAACGGCATTGGACCCATAAATAAAAAACTTAACTTCAACTTTTCTAGGCGTATATTAAGAAATGCTGACGTTATCACTGT
>JAEZJV010000053.1 GCA_023415635.1 Bacillota bacterium
ATACCTTGCGATATACCATAATGAAAATCTATTTTTGGAGCTCCTTATGACAAGTATTCCTGTCAAAAGCTCTCCAAATATTTTAGAATTTTCAGGGTTGTTTCACTGTTCAATTATCAAGGTGCAAAATGTCTCTGATGCTTTAGTTTACTGCGTTTCACAACGTCAGCTTGACTATCTTATCACGCATCAGCTTACTTGTCAACCACTTTTTTGAATTTATTCTCTTGGTGTTTTCAACCAATAAATTCTTCGAAAAAGTAGAACGGAGAAAGAGGGATTTGAACCCTCGCGCCGCTATTAACGACCTACTCCCTTTCCAGGGGAGCCCCTTCAGCCTCTTGGGTATTTCTCCAGGGGGATGATAATAATATCCAGACTGATTACTATCTATATTGTCTAACAATTCTAGAAATACTATATTTAGTTGACTTAATGAAAGACGGAGAGAGTGGGATTCGAACCCACGGTTCCTTACAGAATCACTGGTTTTCAAGACCAGCCCCTTAAGCCGCTCGGGCATCTCTCCAAACGTCGCTTAGCTAGTATATCACCTCAAATATCTTGTGTCAAGAGGTTTTCGATTATTCATAAAAGAATTGTTTATCTTTTTGATTCTATTCGTACATCTTTCCAATTACAGTACAGACTTCTGTTCCAGGATCTTCTCTGCAATAATTAGGTCCTCTGGGGTAGTCAGCTTCAGATTATGATAATTCCCTGGCAGCACTCTTACCGATTTACCAAGATAAGTCTCATAAACCATGGCATCATCTGTAACAGTCCTCTCGTTCGTATCTTTCTCCCGGTAGAACAGTTCATAAGCCCTGCGCACAGCTTCATATTCAAAAGCCTGAGGAGTCTGTGCAGTCCATAGAGTCGCCCGATCCGGAGTTGCTGTAATTATCCCGTCCCGGTCAACCACCTTAATTGTCTCCTTCACAGGGGTTGCAAAAATACAGGCCTTACATTCCTCTACCTTTCGAATGATCTCTTCTATATTATTTACATCAATAAAGGGTCTTGCTCCGTCATGAATAAGGACATATTCCGTAGTAGCGCAATGAAGCAATGCTTGATAGACGGAATCGTAGCGTTCTTTTCCGCCTTCAATGATCTTTGATACTTTTCCAAGACCATAGGCCTTCACAATATGCTCGCGGCAGTATTCCTCCTGACCCTCTCCGGTTACCAGAATAATTTCATCCACGCTGCTCAACTCAAAAGCTTTAAGGCTGTAATATACTACAGGTTTATTCCTGAGTATAAGAAATTGTTTGGCTACCGGGGAATTCATCCTCTTTCCCTGTCCGGCAGCCAATACGATTGCTGTAACCTTATTCTTCATAACGTTATCTTTCCCCAATCTTTAAATTCGGTACGGCATTCAGGTCAAGTCCTGCCCTTGCTCCGTTCCTGTATTCATAATAGGCGGCCGCTCCAATCATTGCCGCGTTGTCCGTACATAATATTTTGGAAGGATGGTAAAAGGATAATCCATGGTCACGGCATGCTTCTTCCATCGCTTCAAGCAGCGAGGAATTCGCTGCAACCCCTCCTGCTATTGCCACTTGCTTCATATGATAATTCTTTGCTGCAGATAGTGTCCTGTTTACGAGAACATCAATAACCGCCTCCTGGAAAGAAGCTGCGATATCAGCAGGATTGATCTCCTCCTTTTTCATCTCACAAGAGTTGATGTGATTCAATACCGCTGATTTTAATCCGCTGAAGCTGAAATCATATGGTGCCCCCTCAATCTGTGCCCTCGGGAAAGAAATAGCCCATTTATCGCCTTCCTTAGATAATTTATCAATTTTGGGTCCACCCGGATAGCCTAAGCCGATAGCCCTTGCTACCTTATCAAAAGCTTCCCCTGCAGCATCATCTCTGGTTCTTCCAATAATCTCATACTTTCCGTAATCCTTAACCAGCACCAGATGGGTATGACCTCCGGATACAATCAAACACAGAAACGGTGGCTCCAGCTCCTTATTGTCAATGTAATTTGCAGAAACATGCCCTTCGATATGATGTACTCCAATCAGTGGCTTCCCCGCTGCAAAGCTGATTGCTTTAGCCTCTGCCACACCGACTAAAAGAGCGCCGACAAGTCCCGGGCCATAGGTTACACCGATTGCATCCATCTCCTCCAGTGTCACACCTGCCGTAGCCAGCGCTTCTTCTATCACCTGATTGATCTTTTCAATATGCTTTCTCGAAGCTATTTCCGGAACCACTCCTCCATATACCTTATGCAATTCTATCTGAGAATAAATGATATTGGATAGTACTTCTCTCCCGTTTTTGACCACAGCCGCTGCGGTCTCATCACAGGAGCTTTCTATTGCTAAGATTAAAACATCCTTTTCCATATTAAAACTCCATTCCAACGAACATCCGTAATTTTTGAGCAGAATTTTATATACTCGGTATGAACAAGCCTCTTCATTCTTATTCAGTAGGCTCTACCTGCCAACCAAGTATTTTCCACTTCTTGTTGCTGTCCTGACGAAGCATTACCTTCCAGGTTTCTGTAAATTTACGTCCCTCTTGAATCGTAAAAGAAATGTAATTAATAGAGTATTTTACATTCTCCATCACACTCTGCTCTTCATCCTCTTTTTTTACAATAAAGTTAGTAGCAATACGTCTTTCCTTTTTTTTCCATGCAGCAAGATCAGTCTTCAAATTGGTCAGGTAAGTCTCTTCCGGATTCACAGCTAGAAATTCCTCGTCATACAATTCTCTGATCTTTAAGGCCAACGGTTCCATATCTTCGTCCGAAATATTATCATAGAGAGCATTTATCATATTGCCGAACAGTTTAACGACTTCCCTGGGGGTCTCAGGGTAATATAGCTCTAAATCCTTAGCAATCAGCTTCTGTGCTTCTGTCATATTTTCCAAAGAGTTCTCTTCAATGGGCTTTGTGCGGTAATTCCAGTAAAAATAAAATCCTAATAAAACAATTGCAAGCAATGACATAACTGCAACGGTTATGGATGTCCTATTCTTTGCTTTCTTCATACCGTCTCCTCCTTTTATTACTACTCGTCCTTATCGAACTCTAAGGTTATGCTTTTACGATCCTTCCCTAGCTTCACATTTGCAAATATCTGCTTTGCTTCACTGATATAATCTTCCGGTCTGGTCAAGGATGGGCTGTAGTGGGTAAGCCACAATTCTCTCACCTGTGCAGAAGCTGCAAGTCTTGCAGCTTCTCTGAAGGTCATATGCTTATATTCCTTTGCCTTGTTGTCCTTATCCTGTTCACCGTACATACCCTCGCATATGAATAAATCTGAACCAGCTGCGTGCTCGGATATAGCCTTGACCGGTCGTGAGTCAGTACAATAGGTTAATTTGACACCTTTCCGCTCCGGGCCGATTACCATGTCAGGGGTATAGGTAATATCTCCTTCGGTAATCGTCGCCCCCTTCTGAAGACGGTTCCAATATCTTTGAGGGACATTATTCTCGAGTGCACGTTCCGTATAAAATCTTCCCCCCCGCTTAATGGTTATGCTGTAGCCGTAGCAGATAATATTATGCTTTACCTGGAAGGCTTTAATTAAATAACCATTCACGGATATCTCTTCCTCAGAGGAATACAGTTCTATGAACTTTAATTCAAAGGGCAGTTCAGGTGCGATGATACGCAGCGAATTCACTACCCGCTCCAATCCTTTAGGACCAATTAAGGTTACAGGCTCTGTGCGGTCTGCATTTCCCATGGATAGAAGTAATCCCGGTAAACCACTGATATGGTCCCCATGGTAATGAGTGAAACATATCGTATCAATGGAGTGAAAGCTCCAGCCCTTCTCCCTTATGGATATCTGGGTTCCTTCTCCGCAATCTATCAAGAGGCTGCTGCCGTTATATCTAGTCATAAGCGCTGTCAGCCATCTGCCGGGTAGAGGCATCATACCCCCGGTTCCTAATAAACAAATATCTAACACTAATAATCAAGCCTTTCCCAAAATCATTCGGATTTCCTGTTACTATCCTTTATGATCTATTATTTTCTCTAAGTTTACACCAACCCCGAAACAGGTATACGTATATTTTAGCAGTATTATTAATCTTTTGTCTACCTATTTGTTATAGCTGTAAACCTGTCAGGATGATATCTGTTTCTTAATATATATCGGGGTTTTCCAAAATAACATTAAGTAACCTTTAATAAGAATACGTATTCTGGGAAATTATAACCAGGTTTACTCCTTTCATCCGTGGGATGAATCTATCTGGCAAAATCGAAAAACTGCCGGAGTAATCTCCGGCAGTCAGTTATTCAAGATTATTTAACGAGTCTATTGGTTAATATCATACTATCAAGCACAGATGGATTGATCCTCAAGCTACAGAACCTCCAACTTCTTGCGAACTTCTACGGGAATAGCAAAGCTTGCGATTATTTTGTCATAGCATTCTTCACAAAGATTGAAATGATGTATCTCCATATCCCGTCCAGAGAAATAACCCCACTCCTTAGTCGCTTCGAATGCATCCTCCATCAGTATTCCATTCTCTTCCTTCAGTGATTTTCCGCAAGAATTGCAGTAAATTGGAAATTCCCCTCTCACTTTTAATCCTTTAGTCCTTTTCACAACCTATACCTCCTGACATGATACATGCATAACTCTATAAGACATTATAAGACAAACCTCAGGATTTTTATAGTGGGAATTACTGCATCGTATTAAGCCACATAATAACAGCATCCTCTTTCGGTTTGGAGTAAAAATCCTTTCGTAATCCTGCCGATTCGAAACCCAAGGCTTGATACAAAGTGATCGCGGCTGTATTGGAAGCCCTTACCTCCAGGGTAAAGGAGGTAATGCCTTTCTCTGAAGAAATCTGTATCAGTGTCTTCAGCAGCTTTTTCCCGATGTGTTGCCTCCTGAATTCCTTCTTGACAGCCACATTATAGATATCCCCTTCTCCAGCAACTCCCCAGCAGCCGCAATACCCCACGACATGACCGCCAATAACAGCAACCAGATAATTGTTCTTCTCATCTGACAACGAGCTTCGAAAATCCTCCTCTCTCCAGGGTTCAGAAAAGTTTTCTTGTTCTATTGCAATCACTTCCGATATATCTTCTTCTGTCATACGGCGTATTTCCATGAAAGCCTCCAATCGTTCCTGTTTATCAGATCAATCAAGTGCCTGTCTTTCGGCCCGTTCCCGTTCTGCCTGGGATATCCGCAGATAGACCGGTTCATGCCGATCAGCTGTTTCAATCTGTCCTCTCCTGAACATCTCCACACCCAGAGCTCCGACTGCACCTGCCCGCTGCCGATTCATATGGATGGGAGCAAAAGAATAGTCAACCCTGGTCTTCTCGCAAATGAGCTCCTGATAAACAGCAGCTCCCTCGCCCAAAAAGACCACCTCTTTGCCAAGCTGATTAATCTCTTCTAAAATTTCTTCCACTGCAGCCGCAGTCTGTTCCTTTATCACTCTGAATTCCTTCTGCCTAAATTCATATAAACCTGTATACACCTGGTTTCTTCTGGCGTCCATCATTGGGCAGATGATATGCTCCACTCCATACAGATTGTATGCCAGCCCGTCCAAGGTAGGAACAGCAACAATCGGCTTATTCATTGCAAGTCCTAACCCCTTCGCAGTTGCCGATCCGATCCGCAAGCCTGTAAAGGAACCCGGCCCGGCTGCAACAGCTATCGCATCCACTTCCTGTAAATCAAGCTCCACCATGCCGATAATCTCATTCAGCATAGGAAGCAAGGTCTGTGAATGAGTCTTTTTATAATTTATCGTATATTCAGCCAGAACAGCGTCCTCTGTTACAATTGCCACAGATGCCACCAGCCCAGAGCTGTCAAGTGCCAATATATTCATACGGTTATGCCCCATTAAGTATTGAGGCTTTCCTCCCTTCCGTTCTCCACAGTGATTTCCCGATAATCGAAGCCTTTATAAAGCTCTTTTTTTATAGTAATTTTTGTCTTCTTCTGTGGTATGAGTTCCTCTATCAACTCCGCCCATTCAATCAGGCAGACACCTTCTCCATAAAAATAATCCTCGTAGCCAATCTCCTCCATCTCTTCGATATCTCCGATCCGGTAGACATCAAAATGATAGAAGGGTAACCTTCCGTCAACATATTCCTGAATAATCGTGAAGGTTGGACTATTCACCGCTTCCTCCACTCCGAGTCCCTTGGCAAAGCCCTGGGTAAATACCGTCTTCCCGACCCCAAGATCACCACTCAGGCAATAAACCTCACCTTTTTTTGCATTCAAACCCATACGATATCCTGTTTGATAGGTATCTGATGAACTGAAACTATCTATCTTCATATCTTAATACCTTTCGTTCCGAAGTCCTAACTTTCTAAACGGCATTATATCAGAAAAGATTTAAAAAAGATAGTATTCATTGACATAATCCATCTATTTGCTATGATGGTGGAGTAATCATCAATATTAAAAACCGCAATTCAAGTCAAGATAAATACTATTCTATGATGTATTCTGTCTTTACAGGTGGTGAGATAAATGAATAAAGCAGAGCAAATAAAGACCGTGCAGAAATTGCAGCTGTATATGGAGAACAATATCTATAAAAGTATTACCTTAAGGGAGCTGGCCGATGTCGCCGGATATTCTCCTTGGCATATGGCCAGGATGTTTAAGGGGTTAACCGGAAAAACTCCCTTTGATTATCTCCGAGGCTTACGTTTGACAAAGGCTGCACTTTATCTTCGGGATAATGACTCAAAAATCATTGATGTGGCGTTGGACTATGTCTTCGATTCCCATGAAGGCTTTACTAGAGCCTTCTCCAAGGAGTTCGGAATATCTCCTCATAAATACAGTAAGACAACACCTCCGGTCCAATTATTTCTGCCTTTTAAGGTTTATGACCACAGCCTGAATTCCTATAAGGAGGATAAAAACATGACTGATAAAAAATTGACCAAATCAATATTTGTACAGGTAATTGATCGTCCTGCCAGAAAATTGCTGCTCAAGAGAGGAATCAAAGCAACTGAATATTTTGAATACTGTGAGGAGGTAGGCTGTGATATCTGGGCACTTCTAACAAGTGTAAAGGAAGCACTTTATGAGCCGGTCGGCATGTGGCTGCCAGAATGTCTGATCAAACCCGGTACCTCTCAATATGTACAGGGTGTAGAACTTCCGCTTCAATATTCTAATCTGGTCCCGGAGGGTTATGAGCTGATTACGCTCCCTCCCAGCACTATGATGGTTTTCCAAGGTGAACCTTATGATGATGATAACTTCTGTGAAGAGATTGAAATAGTCTATGAGCATATCGAAAGCTTCAATCCTCAGCTATACGGCTATGAATGGGACCCGGAGGCTGCTCCGCGTTTTCAGCTGGAGCCGAGGGGTTACCGTGGTTATATTGAAGCTCGTCCGGTAAAAAAGATCTCAGGATAAAGACTAGAGATTGTTGTACTCAGCCTTGATATAGCAGCTCAAGACGGCAGCTAAATTATCCTAAAGGCACAAAAAAACAGCGTGAGATTTTATCCATACAGAGACCGTTTCTCTATCGGTGATCAGGTTGTGGCAGTGATTTTACTGTCACAACCTTTTTGTACCGCCATGTATGGCAACCGATTGAGAAGGTCTTATGAGGAATAAAATAGCACGCTGTTATGTTTACCCGGAATATTATTTATTCTAGAATTTTTCCCTTCAGCAACTTATAGGTCCAATATCCGAGAACTGACATCCCAATACCCTTCAGGATATTAAAGGGCGTAATTCCGAGGATAACCAGTCCCGCTGCATTCTTTATGACAGACATATGTGCAGATGCCGCTCCAACCACTACATCCATTCCCCCAAACAGCTTTGCATAGAGAGGAAGTGTCACAAAGTAATTGATTAAGGCACCGGAAACAGCAAATGACACCGTAGCTATAGCAAAGATCATTACAAGGTATGCTCCGCCAAAACGGTTTTTCGTATCACTAATCACTGTTAATTCTGAATTCCGGACCTTGTTCGGCTTACGAAGTCTATACAAGGCACCTAACGGCATCATGAAAGTACTACTGATAACAAAGTTCGCCAATTCTCCGATCATACCCGTAGTAGACATTGTCAACGCTTTTATGAGATTTTTGATCAGTTCAACCACGACACCTGCAAAGGGGCCGAATTGTAATGCTGCGATGACCGCCGGAATATCGCTGAATTCAATCTCTAAAAATCCCAGATATTTAAAGGGAAGATGGATTAGCATAAGCACATAGGCCAGTGCTGATAGTAGACTGATTGTAACAAGCTCTCTGGTAGTGATTGTGTTTTTTTGATTTACGACTGTGTTCGTTCTCATAATATTCTCTCCTTTTGCTTCAAAGGAAAAATTCCCGGTAATGCAGACCTTTCTAAAAATATGTAAAAAACCCCGATTTTGTTAAAATCGGGGCTAAAAATCTAATTATTCTGCATCTCTTCTATCATCCAGACTTTACTGTCGGTTTTGGAATCACACCAAATCAATCCTCAATGGTTATGTACCATCTTAGAGTCGCGGACTATACCGCCGGTCGGGAATTTCACCCTGCCCCGAAGAATTTACCTTTTATTATTTTTACAGCATCATCATACAACAGATCATACGCCATGTCAATATAAGCAGGTGTTTTTTTTAAAGTATTCAAAATTCAACTTGCTTTATTATCCCCATATGCTTGCTGATCCATCCATGCAAGAATTCTGTGTTGCTATAAAACCAAGGCTACTACAAACTATCCTTAGGTATTAAGAGATATTAATTCAGCTTCATCGACAGCTGAATTCGTTTCTTTGCCGCATCGACACCGATTACCTTTACCTCAACGATATCTCCGACGCTTACAACCTCCAACGGATGCTTTACAAATTTCTTATCGGACATCTGGGAAATGTGTACGAGACCATCCTGATGAACACCGATATCAACAAATGCACCGAAATCTATTACGTTACGTACCGTACCCTTCAAAATCATCCCTTCTGTCAGATCCTTAATCTCAAGTACATCCGTACGTAGGATTGGTTTAGGCATCTCATCTCTGGGATCACGTCCGGGCTTCTCCAGTTCCTTTATGATATCTGTCAGGGTAATCTCACCAATTCCAAGCTCCTGTGCCAGCTTACGCTTGTCCTTAATCTGTTTTCCTATGGTGATTATATCCTGCTGATCAGCTGCTGCAAAATTAGTTTTCGTCTGGGGAGCCTCAGAAACCACGACTCCTCCTTTACCGACTGCCGCTGCCAAAGCTTTTCCGAGGGCAGTATCCTGGGTCTTTACGGTGATTGACTTCGCTCTTTTTTCAGGTCTTGGTTCTGTCGTCTTGGAAGCTTCTGCTGTAGACTTACGTTTCATGGCTTTTATTTGAATATCCTTCACATCCTCCAACGTCATACCAAGCTTGGTAAGAAGCTCCTGAGTAGCTGCATAGGATTCCGGATGAACACCGGTAGCATCCAGAGGATTGTCTCCTCCGGAAATTCTCATAAAGCCGGCACACTGTTCAAATGCCTTCGGCCCAAGCTTAGCAACCTTCAGAAGCTCCTCACGGCTATGGAAACGGCCGTTGGCTTCCCGGTACGCGACGATGTTCTTCGCAATTACTTTGCTGACACCGGAAATATGCTCGAGCAAGGATACAGAAGCTGTGTTTAAATCAACTCCTACCTTATTTACGCAATCCTCCACAACCCCAGAGAGAACCTCTCCCAGCTTCTTCTGGTTCATATCATGCTGGTATTGGCCTACACCTATGGACTGGGGATCTATCTTTACTAGCTCTGCAAGCGGGTCCTGCAATCTCCTGGCGATAGAGGCTGCACTTCTTTGTCCCACATCAAAGTTCGGGAATTCCTCGGTTGCCAGCTTGCTCGCAGAATAGACAGAAGCGCCTGCTTCGTTAACAATAATATATTTTACCGGTCTATTGAGTTCCTTTAGCAACTCGACAATAATCATCTCAGATTCTCTGGAGGCTGTACCGTTGCCAACAGAGATTAATGTGATATTGTATTTATCAATCAGCTTTTTAAGTACCGCTTTAGCCTCATCTACTTTATTTTGCGGGGCCGTAGGATAGATCACTACCGTATCCAATACCTTTCCGGTGCTGTCAACAACCGCAAGCTTACAACCGGTTCGGAAAGCCGGGTCCCAGCCAAGAACCACCTGACCGGCAATCGGAGGCTGCATCAGAAGCTGCTCCAAATTCTTACCGAATACCTTAATTGCACCGTCCTCTGCCTTCTCCGTCAGTTCGTTTCTGATCTCACGCTCAATCGACGGAGCGATTAGACGCTTATAGCTATCTTCAAGGGTAGCCCTTAATACGTCGTTGGTATTCGGGTTATCCTTCACGATAACCTTCTTCTCCAGATATCGGAGAATACGTTCTTCCGGTGCATTAATCTTGACGGTCAGTATTTTTTCATTCTCACCTCGGTTGATGGCAAGTACTCTGTGTCCTGCCAGTTTAGAAATTCCTTCCTCAAAGTTGTAATACATTTCATATACGGATTCCAGTTTGGCATCCTTTGCTATAGATATTAAAGTACCTTCCTTTGTGGTGATCTCACGGATGTAGCTGCGATGCTCCGCCTCATCTGATATATCTTCGGCAATGATATCTAACGCTCCGGCTATCGCTTCCTCTATGCTATGAACCTCTTTCTCTTCAGATAGATATTCCTTTGCTGCCAGCTCTAAGGGCTCATTGGTTTCCTGTGCCCAGATAAGTGCGGCAAGTCCTTCCAGTCCCTTTTCCTTCGCTATGGTTGCCCGTGTTCTTCTCTTTGGGCGGTAAGGCCGATATAAATCCTCCACTACAACCAGAGTAGCTGCAGCTAAAATCTGTGCCTTCAGCTCCTCCGTCAACTTTCCCTGCTCCTCTATGCTGTTCAGTACCTGGGCTTTTTTCTCTTCCAGGTTCCTTAAATACTGTAATCTTTCATGAAGATTTCTCAACTGCTCATCATCCAGGGAGCCGGTTGCTTCCTTTCGATATCTTGCAATGAAGGGAATGGTATTTCCTTCATCAATTAATTTCACGGCAGCCTCGACCTGTTCAAGACGTATCCCGAGTTCTTCTTTTATCTGTTTTAAAATATCCATTATTCTACTCCTTAAATCATAATCCTCATCATTTTCTTCTATTAAGTAACATTTTTACCATTTTTAATAATATCATCCGTACACGTGAAAAGCAACTGGATTTACTTAAAAATGCCTGCGCGGTGATATTGACCGCTTATAAAACCTGTAATATAATAAAGGTGGTAACAATTCTTTTAAACTATGTGCTGTAAGGTTATAATATAGTTGCCAGTACTTAAGGAGGTTTTATCATGATTGGTTCTGTTGGTTACACAACCTATACCTATCCTGTTGCCGGTGTCAATCTCTTGAACACCCCTGCCTCCGCTGTGACTAAAATCAGCAGTATCCGTCCGATCAATGAGAAGACCATTCTAAATGTGGATAAAATGCGACCGGCAGAATGCAAGACCTGTAAGGAACGTAAATATATGGATGTGTCCAATGAAGCGAATGTCTCCTTCCAGGCACCCACTCATATCTCTCCTGAGGCTTCCTTTGCAGCTGTATCTGCTCACGAACAACAGCATGTATCCAATGCTGTTGCGACAGGTAGTCAGCCAGGTAACCAGCTGGTGTCCTCCTCCGTATCCTTAAAGACGGGAATATGTCCGGAATGCAAAAAGCCCTATATCGCCGGTGGTACAACCAGGACACAGATTAAGTACAACGAAAGTAATCCCTATGAGACCTCCCGTAAATCTGTTGAGGGAAGCCTGCTAAAGGGTATGAATTTCGACTCAGTTGCATAATCCCATATTCAGCGTACCTCATCGTAAATTTAGGGATATCACATTGGATGATTTACAGCTTGAATTTGCTTCGCATTATATAAGATAAAAAGATGAAGGAGAAGCCTAAAAGCTCCTCCTTCCGCATAAAACCATATATTCTAAACACACTCCGAGATAAACAAAGAAATCTTATACCAAAGCAAACTTATCATGTACCGCATTCATCGCTTTTTCTACATGAGCTTCATCAATCAGTACAGTAACCCTGATTTCAGAAGTAGAAATCATCTTGATGTTTACTCCTACATCATAAAGAGCCTCAAACATCTTTGCTGCCACACCTGCATTGGACATCATTCCAGCACCTACAATGGAAACCTTGGCAACATCTCTTTCCACATCAATTTTCTGACAGGTAAGGCTGCCTCCCTGATGGCGTTCAAGGATTGCAATTGCCTCGTCTAGGTCATCCCCTTTCACGGTAAAGCTGATATCCTTAGTACCGTCCCTTCCAATGGACTGCAGAATGATATCTACATTGATATTATGATTTGCCAGATGATTGAATAATTTGAAGGCAACTCCGGGCTGATCCTCCAAGCCAATCACTGCGATACGAGCTGCGTTCTTATCACATGCAACACCGCTTACAAGCATTTTCTCCATCTTTACTTCCTCCTTAACAACAGTACCCTCCGATAGATTCAGGCTGGAACGAACCACCAACTGTACTCCGTATTTTTTCGCCATTTCCACAGAGCGGTTATGCAGTACGCCAGCGCCTAAGGATGCCAGCTCCAGCATCTCATCATAGGTAATCTCCTCCAGCTTTCTTGCTGCGGGTACAATTCTTGGATCAGCGGTATATACTCCGTCCACATCTGTATAAATCTCACAGGCATCCGCATTCAGCGCTGCTGCCAGAGCAACTGCTGTCGTATCAGAACCTCCGCGACCGAGTGTCGTATAATCGTCGAATTTATTCACTCCTTGGAAGCCGGTAACCAGTACTACTCGCTTTGCTTCCAATTCATTCTCAATTCTTTCCGAATCTATCCTCTTCAGCCTTGCATTTCCATAGACACTGGTTGTATGCATCGCAACCTGATATGCATTCAGGGATACCGCAGGAACTCCCATAGTATCAAGTGCCATTGCCATAAGTGCGACCGAAACCTGTTCCCCGGTTACCATGAGCATATCCAGTTCTCTTTTTGATGCATTCGGGTTGATATCCTTCGCCTGTGCCAGAAGGATATCCGTTGTCTTGCCCATAGCGGAAAGTACCACTACAACCTCATTACCCTTCTTATATTCCTCGGCTATTCTTCCGGCAACATTGAAAATTCTTTCTTTATCACCTACGGATGTTCCACCGAATTTCTTAACAATAAGCATAACTGCCTCCTACATAGATAATAGCTTGTTTATCACAGTGTAGCCTTCCCTGACTACAATTCCGCTCTTTTCGGCTTCTTCCTCATTGTATAACCAGTTGTTATTCTGCTTAGCTGTACTGTCGTAAAGCAGATAGGGAACCGGGCTGTCAGTATGGGTACGGCACCGGATCGGAGTAGGATGATCCGGCATAATGAGCATCCGATAATCTACTCCTGCTTTCTCCATCTCCTCCACAACTATCTTGATCACTCTCTGGTCAAGATATTCTATCGATTGCACCTTATTCTTCACATTACCCTGATGACCCATCTCATCCGGTGCTTCTACATGGATATAGACAAAGTCGTAATCCTCCTCTAGGAGTACCTTAACTGCCGCCATCGCTTTTCCCTCATAATTGGTATGGAGCGTACCGTTAGCACCGGGTACTTCGATAACCTTCATTCCTGCTCCGACTGCAATTCCCTTTAATAAATCAACTGCAGAAATCATCGCACCCTTTTTATCTGTCTTTTCTTCAAAGGAGGTAAGAGCAGGCTTTGTTCCCGCTCCCCAGAACCAGATGGAATTAGCCTTATTTAGACCCTTTTCCTTCCTATCCATATTAATCGGGTGATTGTTCAGGATGTCAAAGCTCTTCCTCATCATTTCCCTAAATACTAAATCCTTCGGTAAATATTCTCCGATCACTCTACCCAAGATATCATGAGGCTGTGCCAGATCGATTACTTCCCCATGTTCCCAGATGGTTAAGTGCCGATAGCTGGTACCTACATAGAATTGAAAGATATCGCTTTCTAATTCTTTTTTTACAGCCTCCAGCAAAGCTTTAGCATCCTCGGTGGATATCTCACCGGAGCTGTGATCTATCATTGTTCTCTGCTCATAGGGAACATCCTCTTCCGATAGGGTCACTAGGTTGCAGCGAAGAGCAATATCCGTTGCTTTCATATCTACTCCGATGCTCAAGGCTTCCAGAGGAGATCTACCTGAATAATAAATTCTAGGATTATACCCCAGCACTGCAAGGTTTGCTGTATCACTACCGGGCTTCATTCCCTCCGGTATCGTATATGCCAGGCCGAGCTCAGACAGCTGTGCCAGCTGATCAAGCTTTGGTGTTACTGCTGCCATCAGTGGTGTTCTATTACCCAATACGTCCAACGGTTCATCAGCCATACCGTCTCCGAGAACAACGATGTATTTCATATGATCATCCAATCCTTCCTTCTTAAGCAATTAAAATCTGACCCGGATGACACTTAGCACACCATCCAAACCGCTGATCTTTTTCTTAAGCTCCTGTTCAGGAACCTTCTCCGTAATAAAAGCATATTCTCCGATAATCTCGGGATGAGCGATTTCCTCCACCTCAGAAAAAAGCTTTGATACCTCTTCCTTAGCTTGAGTGCCGGCCTTTATACGGATGAAAAATCTGTGCTCCACCTGGTTGATATCTGTAAGCTCCAGCTTTTTGCTGCTCCATAGGGTCCAGATATTCTTCCCGATATGCTTCGCCGCATCTACCACATCTGCGACCACTGCGCTGGCGGTAGGTAATTTCCCGGCTCCGCTTCCATAAAACATCACATCTCCAATGACATTGCCTTTGACAAATATACCGTTAAAGACATCGTTTACGCTGTAAAGAGGATGATTCGCCTTAATCATTACCGGAGCGACCATAGCATATACCCTGGAGCTATTTCCACGGATACTGGAAGCGAACAGTTTAATTCTTGCTCCCATGGATTTCGCATATTTGATATCAATATCGGTAATTTTCGTAATACCTTCCGTATAAATGTCTTCATAATCAACCTGCATTCCAAATGCCAGGGAGGATAATATGGCTATCTTTCTGCAAGCATCATAGCCCTCCACATCCGCAGCCGGATTCCGCTCTGCATATCCGAGCTTCTGTGCATTGGCAAGTGCCGTATCGTAATCAATTCCTTCCTCACTCATTTTAGTAAGGATATAATTCGTGGTACCATTCAAGATACCAGTAATTTCAACGATCTCATCCGCAGTCAGAGATTGATTTAGCGGCCGGATAATCGGAATACCGCCACCTACGCTTGCCTCAAACAGAAAATTCAGATTATTGCTCTTGGCCAAATCCAAAAGCTCTGCTCCGTGCTTTGCCACAAGCTCCTTGTTGGAAGTGATAACACTCTTTCCTTTTAACATTGCCTGCTTAACAAAGGTATATGCCGGTTCAACACCGCCCATAACCTCAACAACTATCTTAATATCTGAATCCTCTAATATTATATTCACATCGTGAACTAGTTTTTCCATAATCGGATCGCCTGGAAACTCACGAAGATCCAGGACATATTTGATATTAATATGGTCGCCGGCCCTTTTTTTAATGCTCTCACCATTGGTATTCAACACTTCAACTACGCCTGACCCAATGGTGCCGTATCCTAAGACTGCAATGTTAATCATCTCTGTTCCTCCTGTTCATGGTGTAACTCTTTAAAGCTATTATTTATGATTTTAATCCGTGAAGAACAAAAAGTCAGCTTCCTATTGCGATCACTTGTAGTTCTTCCGGTGTGAAGTTGCTTATAGCTTCACATTATTCTCTTGAAACCATCTTAACGTAATGGATGCCTTCCATTGCCTCAATCGCATCGATCATCACTACTGTGCTGTCCGTCTGGGGAAGTATTTCGATGCTTAAGGTCAAGAGTGCAATTCCGTTAACCGGTATACTTTGATGGATTGTCAGGATATTTGCCTCACATTTGGCAACCTGATTCAGAACCTTCGAGAGTAAGCCCGGTCTGTCATCCATCTGCAGCATGAAGGTAATTGTCTTTCCCCTCGTGTTCTCATAGAAAGGAAATATATCATCCTTATATTTATAAAAAGAACTTCTGCTGATTTCAACTGCATCTGTCGCCTCCTGAACTGTCATGACACGTTCGGAATCCAACAGCCGCTTTGCCTCTACTACTTTTAACAATACCTCCGGTACTGCCTTCTTCTTAACTATAAAATATTGATCATCATTCATAGTATTGCACCTCCTGAGCTTATTCAGGGTAATATCTGCATTCATTGCTTAAAATTGTATGTATAACAAATACAATTGTCTTTCTAAGAAAGATATACTACCATATAATTATTCATATTGCAAGAGCATTTTACCATGAATAAAAGAAATAATAAATCTTTGTAACTTATGCTTGAAACAGCAAGGATAATTATTTGCATTTTTGTATAAAAATAAATCCGGTGATCTGGCTTGCTTTTCTCGTTCCCTTATGCCTATAATTTGATATGACAAGATCAGTTATAGTGATTAAGAATATCATTAGTTGTATTCATAGGAGGGAAGGATAAGCCATGAATATAGAGGAATTCAAAAAACTAAAGGAGCAGCTTGGATACACTGCGCAGATCAGCGGGAGGGAGGAATACTTTCGTTCCGTGGTATTGGTCCTTTTAATACCTCTTGATGGAGAGTATCACTTTGTATTTCAAAAACGGTGCAGGAATATCCGCCAGGGCGGCGAGCTATGCTTTCCCGGTGGTAGGATTGATGAGACGGATCGGACTCTGGAGCAGACTGCAATCAGAGAGACAGTGGAGGAGCTGGGCATCCCTCGGGAGAAGATAGAAATCATCGGTAGACTTGATACCATCGTCGCTCCTATGGGTACGATTGTTGATGCCTTCGTTGGGATTGCGGATATCAGAAAGGAGGATATCGTTGCCAATCCTCTGGAGGTAGAAAGCATTCTTACCATTCCCGTCTCCTATTTTATGGAGCACGCACCCGAGCGGTACAGTGCCGAGGTCCATGTCAGTCCTACTCATATTGAGAAGGAGACCGGTGAGGAGATAATCCTGCTTCCTGCAGAGGAGCTGGGCCTGCCGGATACATATAAGAAGCCCTGGGGCGGCTTCAGATACAGTGTTCTGGTGTATAAGCTGCAGAATGAAATCCTATGGGGCTTTACAGCAAGAATGGTTGATGATTTCATCAATCGTATAAAGGAAAAGGCCCGTTTTGGAAGAGCTGGTGATAACACTACCGTCTGATCCAAGGCGAACCTTGCTTATCATAATATCTTGGAAAGAAATTCCTGTAAACGGGGATGGGTAGGATGCTCAAAGAATTCCTCGGGGGTATTCTGCTCTACGATTACACCCTCGTCAATAAACAGAACGCGAGTAGCCACCTTCTTAGCGAAACTCATCTCATGAGTTACTACTACCATGGTCATGCCTTCTTCTGCCAGCTGTGTCATCAGATCAAGCACCTCACCCACCATCTCGGGATCGAGCGCAGAGGTCGGTTCATCAAAAAGCATGACGTCAGGGCTCATAGCCAAAGCACGTATGATTGCGATTCGCTGCTTCTGACCACCGGATAGTTGATTGGGATAAGCCTTAGCCTTCTCAGTCAGTCCGATTCGCTGAAGAAGCTCATAAGCCTTCTGTTCTGCCTGCTCCTTTTTCATCAGTCCTAGCTTAATCGGGGCAAGTGTAATATTCTCAAGGACAGACAGGTGTGGAAACAGATTAAACTGTTGAAATACCATTCCCATCTTACAACGGATCTTATTAATGTCGGTATTCTTATCCGTGATATTCTCTCCCTCAAACCAGATCTCGCCTCCGGTAGGCTCCTCCAATAGGTTTAGGCACCTGAGGAAGGTTGATTTACCTGAGCCGGAAGGACCGATAACAACAACCTTTTCGCCCTTCTCGATTGTTTCACTGATTCCGTTCAGCACTATATGTTCTCCGAAGGATTTTATTAGTTTCTTAGTGACGATCACCCTTTGACAGCCTCCTTTCAAATATGCCCAATAATTTTGTAAAGCCCATGACAATAATCAAATAGAATACTGCTGCAATCACAAGCGGCGGGAGAATATCCCAGGTTCTGGAACCGATATACTGTGCAACCTTGGTTAAGTCGTTAATAGCGATAACACTTGCAACAGAGGTCTCTTTGATCAATACGATAAATTCATTACCCAAAGCAGGCAAAATATTACGTATTGCCTGAGGAAGAATAATAAGACGCATCGTCTGAAGGTAATTAAGACCCAGGGATCGCCCGGCTTCCAATTGACCGCGATCAATGGATTCGATTCCTGCACGGATAATTTCCGCCACATATGCGCCGGAATTGATCCCGAAGCATACCGCACCGACTACTAATTCGTTTGTATTTCTGGAGGTAAAAATCAGATTGTAGATGATCAGCAGCTGTACCATCAACGGAGTTCCACGAATGATATTAATATAAACATTACATATCGACACCAGCCATTTCATTTTTGCGTTTGTAGCTGTGACCTTCACAATCGCAACTATAACACCGATTGCAATACCTATCAGAATTGCAAAAAATGAAATCAGTAAGGTTATTTTTAGACCCTGAAAATAAACGATATATCGTTTATCCGGAACCCATGCATTATAAAAGGCTTCATACAAATTATTTAGCAACTTCTTACCTCCCGGGAGTTAGTTTCCCAATTCATTAATATAGTTTGAATTTGCTTATAGCGTAGGTGCACATCCAGTCTCGAAGGCTCACCTTCACAGTAAGAGCTTCACAGAATTTATTATTAGACAAAGAGAGAGGCTGTCAGTATAGATAACAGCCCCTTGTACTTACTTGAGAGAATTCATCCAGTCATATTATTTGTTTGTATGATTAGCTGTAAATTCTTCAATCTTTCCATTATCCTTTAAATCCTTAATAACAGAATTAATCTGATCCAATAATTCTTTATTTCCTTTTTTTACTGCGATTGCGTATTTGTCCTGGAACAGGGTTCCATCGAGGATGGAGAGCTCAGTATTTGCTTTCACCAATTCCTCTGCAGGATACTGATCCATAACAATGCAGTCAATCTTGCCATTCTTTAAGTCCTCGGCAGCCTGTGCGAACTTAGTATAACGCTTGATTTCTTTTGCAGAAATGTTAGCTTCCACATAGAAGTCAGCGATGTTGCCCTGCTGTACTCCGATAACTTTATCGGCAAGATCAGCATCCGTTGCTGCTGTTACGGCAGGTGCCGAATTGTTTACAACAACCACTTCCGTAGAGTTTACATAGTCATCGGAGAAATCCATCTTCTCCATACGTTCCTCACTGACAGAAACACCTGCGGCCACAAAGTCAACCTTGCCCTGCTGAACTGCTAATAATGCTCCGTCAAAATCCATGTTCTGGATCACTAATTTCTTACCCATTTTATCTGCGATTGCCTGGGCAATATCCATATCGATTCCGACTACCTTATCTCCTTCCATGTATTCATAAGGGGCGAACCCTGCTTCTGTACCGACAATCAAGGTATCATTTTCCTTCTTACAGCCAGCCAGCAGAGTTACTGCTAAACCGACTACGATAAGCATACTAATAGCTTTCTTCTTCATTCACTTAGCCTCCAATGTTTTATTTGTGCGATTACTTTTTCACAACTGCTTTTATCTTACTTTGTTCTTCCTCCGACAATATCCCGTCATGATTAAGAATGATAACCAGCCGATCCCCAATGTTAGTAAAGGACTTCAAATAGGTAGTATCCTTTCCCTGTACAATTGGAGGTACCTCAAATACCTGTCCTTCTTCGAACTGCACTATTTCTGACATCTTGTCAATCTCATAAGCTGTCAAAATTCCATTAGAGGTAGTAATAATGAAGCGGGTATCATCACTGGGTTCAATATCCTCCATGCCGAATTTTCTGCGTAAACTATACACCGGAATAATGTCGCCTCTCAATTTAATAATGCCCTTGAGGTTCTTCGGAAAACTGGCCACCGGTTCAATAGACATGTATTTCTCTATAATATTGACTTCCATGATGTCCATTCCATACTCTTCTTCTCCTAGCATAAAAATTGCCTGCTTCGTATTTTGCATAGGTACCCCTCCTTTAGGAATCTCAAGTTAACTGTTTTGTGCATTCCATTTTAAGTAAGCATTAATAAACGGATCCAGATTACCATCCAGTACACTGATGGCATTCCCTACTTCTTCATTGGTACGGTGATCCTTGACTAAAGTATATGGCTGCATAACATAAGATCTGATCTGACTACCCCAGGCAATATCCTTTACTTCACCACGGATACCCGATATCTTCTCCATATTCTCCTGCTGTTTTAACAGATAAAGCTTTGCCTTCAGCATCTTCATGGCTTTATCCTTATTTTGTAGCTGCGATCGCTCGTTTTGACACTGTACAACGATATTGGTCGGGATGTGAGTAATTCGGATCGCTGAGGAGGTCTTATTGACATGCTGCCCGCCGGCTCCGCTGGAGCGGTAGGTGTCAATCCTCAAATCCTCTTCATTAATTTCTATACCGGTGTCCTCTTCGATATCCGGCATGACATCACAGGATACGAATGAGGTCTGTCTTTTTCCGGCTGCATTAAATGGAGAAATGCGGACTAAACGGTGCACTCCGCGCTCGGATTTCAAATATCCATAAGCATTCTCGCCATTAATCTGTAAGGTAACGGATTTCAAGCCGGCTTCTTCACCCTCTAAAAAGTCAAGCATCTCCGTTGTAAAGCCGCGCTTATCAGCCCAACGCTGATACATACGGCAGAGCATACTGGCCCAGTCGCAGCTTTCCGTACCACCTGCACCGGCATGCAGAGTCAGTATGGCATTATATTTATCATACTCACCGGATAATAAGGTACGAAGCTTAAGTTCATCAAGATCCTTTATGAATAAGTCTAACGCTTCCTCAATCTCTGGGAACAGACTGTCATCATTTTCTTCATATCCCATCTGGATTAGAGTCTGAACATCCTCGTATCTCGTCTTAAGATGCCTGTAATCCTCAATGGTATCCTTCAAATTCTTCAATTCCTTCATGTACTCCTGTGCCTTATCGCTATTATCCCAAAAGCCAGGCTCTTCCATGGTTTGTTCAATTTCTCTGACCCTTAGACTCTTCTTGTCGAGGTCAAAGTGAATCCCCCACTTCGATTAATGGTCTGTCATAGGTACTTAATGTATATTTATACTGGTCTAACTCTACCACAAAATCACCTCTTTACTGTATTATATATTACTATTTTTAAAATCACAATACATATTTACTCATAATTATTCTCTTTTTATTAATTCATTTTTATATATTTTTACCACAACAATGCTTATACTTTCTTCCGCTACCGCAAGGACAGGGATCATTGGGCTGTACCTTCTTGGCAGTACGCTTAATAGGCGCATTGGCTATACTGTCGTCACGGTTGGTACCTGTAACCTTTGCCACCTGCTCACGCTCTACCTTCTGCTCGATACGAACATGCAGAAGTGCTTTGACGGTATCCTCACGGATTGCTTCAATCATCTCATCGAACATTTCAAAGCCCTGGAATTTATACTCCACAACCGGCTGTCTCTGACCATATGCCTGCAAACCGATACCCTGACGCAGCTGATCCATATCATCGATATGATCCATCCACTTGTGATCAATTACCTTTAGTAGGATAACTCGCTCAATCTCTCTGATCTGCTCGGTCTCAGGGAATTCGGATTCCTTAGCTTCATAAAGCTTCACAGCCTCTTCCTTCAGCTGCTGAAGAAGATCATTCTTCTTCATACCTCTTAATTGATCCTCAGAATATTCAATTCTAGGCAGAGGGATAATCGGCAGCAGCATATCACCCAGTTCATTTAAATCCCATTCCATAGGATTCTGGTCGTCACTGATACAACTGTTGACACAGCCTTCGACTGTTTCAATTATCATATGATAGATGGTATCACGCATGCTCTCCCCGTCAAGAACCCGTCTCCGCTCTGCGTAAATAATTTCCCTCTGTTCATTATTAACCTGGTCATATTCCAGCAAATTCTTTCTGATGCCATAATTATTATTCTCAATTCTCTTCTGAGCACGCTCGATGGCATTGGAAAGCATTTTATGCTGTATTTGCTCACCCTCAGGCAAACCAAGGCCGCTAAAGATTGACATCAGACGCTCTGAACCAAAGAGTCGCATCAGATCGTCTTCCAGGGAAATATAAAATTTGGATTCACCGGGGTCACCCTGACGTCCTGCTCTACCGCGCAACTGATTGTCAATACGTCTTGCTTCATGTCTCTCTGTACCGATAATCTTTAAGCCACCGGCTTCCACTACACCCTCTCCAAGCTTAATATCGGTACCTCTACCCGCCATATTTGTTGCAATTGTCACAGCTCCCAGCTGTCCTGCCTCTGCTACAATTTCCGCTTCTAATTCATGGAACTTGGCATTCAACACCTTATGCTGAATATTATACTTCTTTAGAATTGCGCTGATTTCCTCGGAAGCTTCAATCGTAATCGTACCAACCAAAACGGGCTGTCCCTTCTGATGGGATTCAATGATCTCTTTAATAATTGCACTCAGCTTTTCTTTTCTGGTTTTATATACAGAATCCTGGTGATCAATACGTCTTACCGGAAGGTTAGTCGGAACCTCTATTACATCCATACCGTAAATTTCACGGAATTCCTTCTCCTCGGTCAGAGCAGTACCTGTCATACCGGATTTCTTATGATATTTATTGAAGAAGTTCTGGAAGGTTATCGTCGCAAGAGTCTTGCTCTCTCTCTTCACCTTTACATTTTCCTTAGCTTCAATCGCTTGATGGAGACCGTCACTATAACGCCTTCCAGGCATAATGCGCCCAGTAAATTCGTCAACGATCAGAACCTCGTCCTCCTTCACCACATAATCCTTATCACGGAACATCAGGTTATGGGCACGTAATGCAAGAATAATATTATGCTGTATCTCGAGATTCTCAGGATCAGCCAGATTCTCTAAGTTGAAGAAACGCTCTACCTTCTTTACACCATCATCAGTAAGATGAACATTTTTGTCCTTCTCATTTACGATGAAATCTCCTGTCTCTTCAATCTCCTCCTTCATTAATGCTGCCATCTTGGTAAGCTCTGCACTTTCCTTACCCCTTACCATCTGCCTTGCAAGGATGTCGCATACACGGTAGAGCTCAGTGGATTTACCGCTCTGACCGGAAATAATCAACGGTGTTCTTGCTTCGTCGATTAAGACAGAGTCAACCTCATCAATGATTGCATAATGAAGGTCTCTCTGTACCAATTGCTCCTTATAGATAACCATGTTATCTCTTAAATAATCGAAGCCCAGCTCATTGTTGGTGGCATAGGTGATATCACAGGCATAAGCGGCACGACGTTCTTCCTTCTCCATGCTGTTTAATATCACCCCGACCTTCAGTCCGAGGAATTCATGAATTTGCCCCATCCATTCGGAGTCACGTTTAGCCAGGTAATCATTTACTGTAACGATATGAACACCTTTACCTTCTAATGCATTAAGATAAGCCGGAAGAGTCGATGTCAGTGTCTTACCTTCACCGGTTCGCATCTCAGTAATTCTTCCCTGATGTAAGATAACACCACCAATCAACTGTACACGGAAATGTCTCTGGCCGATTGCTCTTTTCGCCGCTTCCCTTACAGTTGCATATGCTTCTACCAGTATATCATCCAGGGTTTCCCCGTTCTTCAGTCTATTCCTGTATTCGGTGGTCTTCGCTCTGAGCTCCTCATCAGTCAGCTTAACGAATTCCGGTTCCAAAGCTTCTATCTTATCTACGATTGGTAATACTCGTCTTACTTCGCGCTCACTGTGAGTGCCGAATACCTTTTCTATAATTCCCATTCTATGTTCACTCCTGTACTGATCCATATTTAATCCAAAAATCGTTCAACTAATATTGTAACATTTACCTTCCTACTATTCAACCTAATTTTATCGGTTCCCCATAAATTGTAAGTTGCTCGCTTTTCGCTACGCTTTCCCATAAAAAAGACACCCGCTCCTCGTGCTTGCACGAAGCGGGTGTTCTATAGTATTGTCTAATATCGTTTAAACGGATTTCGCTCATGGGCTTTGCCCATTCGCTTTTCGCTACGCTTTCCCATAAAAAAGACACCCGCTCCTCGTGCTTGCACGAAGCGGGTGTTCTTTTTTATGGGTTAATCCGTTTAAACGTTAATATTCTGGTTCGATCAGCCCGTAGGTGTTGCCCTTACGTTTGTAAACCACGTTTACTTCATCGGTCTGAGCGTTGCGGAATACGTAGAAATTATGTCCTAAGAGTTCCATCTGAACACAAGCTTCTTCTGCGTCCATCGGTTTGATTGCAAATCTCTTAGTCTTAACGATCTTAATCGTATCATCTTCGTAATAATCATCTTCCATAAAGGTCTGATTGAAGTTAGAGGATGCCTGCTTATGATCTATTAATTTATTCTTGTATTTCCGTAACTGACGTTCAATAATTTCTTCTACAAGGTCGATAGAAACATACATATCATTACTAACCTGCTCTGCACGGATAATATTGCCCTTTACCGGAATAGTCACTTCGATTTTCTGTCTTTCTTTTTCTACGCTGAGTGTTACATGAATTTCTGTATCAGGAGTGAAGTATCTCTCGAGTTTACCTATCTTTTCATATACAGCCGTTTTTAAGCCCTCAGTTACATCGATATTTTTACCGCTAATAATATAACGCATAATGCCCAACTCCTTTTTACTTTCTTGTTAGCATTAACACTTCTATGCTGACTTTATTATATCATACGGCATAAGAAGTGACAAGCCACTTTAAATACGAATAACCATTTCAGGAATATTCTGTATATAAAGAATTTCATGCTTTCTGAATATTGTAACCTTCAAGATATAGTAATATGTATAGCAACTATATAAGAAATACAACTCCTCATTAATTGCAATTACTTTTATGTATAATTTGCCATATTGCTAATATTCTTTAATTTATTATCAAATTATATTACAATCAATTAATTGTCCGACAACAGGAATGTCAAGCAATTAAATTTAACTTTTGGGTCCCAAATTACGATTTATCATAATTTACAAAACGCACTTTCGTTATTGACACTCATTCTTCCGTGCGACAAGAGTAGTTTATCTCTGTGGATAATGTGGATAAATCGGTGTATAACTTCCATTTGTTAAAAAATAAGCCTTCTCACCTGTGGATAACTTTTTTATCAATTGTACAATAGAACTGTTTAATTGTCAATTTTTACCATCTATTACAATTCTTTTGTGCATATTGCACATTTTCATCTTTGTCAATAGGTATTTCTGATAATTTTTTAGCAATTGCACCCTCTGAAAACGTCGCTTAAATTTACTCAATTTCATATTTATTGTTTCACATATCCTATTATTCCGAATTCAACAATAATCATACATAAAATTCATAGTGCAATTACAGATAAAACACCGGGAGGATGATGAACTTATCCACAAGCTTATCATCCCCCGGTGTTTATCTTATACTCTTTTACTTTATTTATTCAATTTACTGCCTTTCTTCTTCGGCTTTTCTTAATCTGTAGTCTGCGGTTTATTGTTCTCTCTGATCAATTTCTTCTCGTACTTATCCACCTTGTCTGCGAGGAAAGGAGCAAGACCTACGAATTCCGCACCATATACCTTATTGTCAAATTCGGTTATATGCGCCCTAATAATCTGTAGCACCACAATAAAGAAATCTCCATCCCCCAGGTTGATACGACCTCTGAAATAATACCCTAAAGGGAGGCTTGCATCGCTGATAAATCCTATCCCACTTCTAGAGATATCAAACACAGATACTGATGCATTCAGATTCTTTATTACGATATTATCCTGCTTAAAAACCTCATCTACTTCAAGATGAAGCTCTATTGGGAGCCTTTTATATTTTCGTCTCTCCCTAATCTCGTTCTCTGTCATACAAATCCTCCATGTACCGTAAAACAGGTACGAAAAATATAAGTAATTTACTTATAACGTATGGCAACCTCTGCAGTAACTATTTCTACCATATTATTCTATCATACTTTTACTTTTTTTCCAATATCATATTCTGGTTGAGAGCTTTCTCGAGAGCTTTCTTAAGGAAGCTGCTTCTTCAACGATAAAAAATACCTTTCTTCATGCCCACTACCTGTCTGATGCATATCTTTATGCTGAAAGAAAAGCCCCAAGAGTCGGAGTCTGATCCTTCTCAAGGGGCCATGAAAATCAATGATAAAAATAAATTACTAATTAACTACTCTTCTCACACAGAAGATATCTCTATATTTCACATTCGATCTGATGATACCCTGTCGGGTGTTGGCAGCATGTACTATCATACCGTTACCGATATACATTGCTACATGGTTTACGGTACCCCTGCTATTCGCATAGAACACCAAATCGCCTGGACGCATATCAGATTCGCTTACTTTTCTACCCGCTCCCACAGCCTGTTCTCTTGAGGTTCTTGGAATACTGTAATCAAAGTCTGCATAAATAGCTTGTACAAAGCCGGAGCAGTCAGCTCCACCGGTAAGACTTTCGCCTCCCCATCTATAAGGATTTCCGACAAACTTCTGTGCATAGGTAACAATCTCATTCAGCAACGAAGCTCCTGAACCCGATGAAGTCGATGGCTTAGTGCTATTATCAGAGCCTGTATTCTTCTGCTCTTCTCTTTGCCTTCTTGCCTCTTCTTCTCTTTCTGCCTTTTCCTGAGCCAGCTTCTCTTTACGTTCACGTTCGGCCCGTTCAGCCTCCTGTTGTTCACGCAGAATTCTCTGTTCCTCTTCAACTGATATAGCAAACTTAAATTCAACCTTGATATCGACAAATTCCTTTGAAACAAAGCCCGTAAAATCTCCACCGGTATCTTCGTCCGTACCTAATACAATTTCTACCCAATCTCCACTGACCTTTTTTATAGGATAAGTCTCACCGCCCGGTATCAAAGTCAGTATCTTGGATTCTACACTTTTTTCTTCTCTAACCCTCAAGGTCTGTGTATTGACTGTAGCATACTGTGTTGCATATTCATCAACCATTGCCTCAGCGGCGTCACCTATCGCCAGAAAGTTAGAGGCTATGTAACCTTTTACGTCACCGGATTGTATCTTAACCCAGTCACCCTCCAGACGCTCAAGAATATCTGCTGCGCAGCCTCGATAAAGCTTGCCTGCTACCTCACTATCCGTAGAAGGCTCTTTTCTGACATTAACATAATTGTCAGCTATGGATACCCCCAGATTTGCGTAGGGTGAAATAATCTCTGACTTCAATATATTTACTAAGGTCTCATCTGCGGCTAACTTATTGCCGGCATTGGACGAGTAATAATTGTCTAATAAATAAGCAAAACCAGCTACGCCCTGCTCAGTCGGAATAATATCCGTATCCGCTTTTGCAGCTGCTGCTGGTATCGCCATGTATATTGCGGCTGAAGCTACAATTAAAGTTGCCTTCCTAGCCCAAATTCTGTTCATTCCTTTACCTCCCAGGTACCCAGCAATCGTAACGAGAATTATTACGAAATTATTACATCTGACGAGGTAATTATATCAAAAATGGCACATAGTGTCAATATTAAACAAGTTAAAACGACAATTAATTTTACAATAAACCGCTATTTCTAAGTGTTTTCTGTTATTGTTACACTATTTTACAATTAAAAATTGTTCAAATATTTTTCTACACCTGTAATTGCGTTTGCACCATCCGCAGCAGCAGTTATAATTTGCCTTAGCTCCTTGGTTCTGACATCCCCCGCCGCAAATATGCCCGGAACATTGGTCTCACAATTTTCTCCTGCTATAATATATCCCGCATCGTCAGTAGCGACCACTTTCTTATATACATCAGAACTCGGAAGATATCCGACAGCGATAAACACCCCTTCCACTTTATATGTTGACTTTTCCTTTGTTTTTACATTGGAGATTGCAATCTCTTCTACCTTCTCCTTGCCGCTAATACTGTCCACTACACTGTCCCATAGCACAGTAACATTCTCCAGCGCTAAAAGTCGGGAGGAAATGCTCTTTGATGCCCGGAACTGGTCTCTCCTGTGGATCACATATACCTTTTGGCAAATCCGTGCAAGAAAAATTGCATCCTCAACCGCAACATCACCGCCGCCTACAACGGCAACTGTCTTATTCTTAAAAAATGCTCCGTCGCAGGTCGCACAATAGGATACACCCATTCCCGAAAGCTCTTCTTCTCCCGGAGCTCCCAGATGACGCGGTGCACCACCGGTAGCTATGATCACTGCCTTAGCTTTGTATTGCATACCGTTATCCATAGTAATGAGCTTAATCGTTCCTTCCAGAGCAAAGTCAGTCACCTCTCCATCAATAAATTCCGTATTCAGCTTATCGGCATGCTCCCTGAACTTAGTACTTAATTCAAACCCGCTGATCCCCGGAGTGCCAGGATAGTTGTCAACTTCATAGGTATTTATAATCTGGCCTCCACTCAAGCCGGCCTTTTCAATTACCGCCACCTTCAGCTCTGCTCTTTTTGCATAGATTGCAGCCGCAAGGCCGGCAGGCCCCGACCCAATAATAATGACATCATAAAGCATATTTGTTTCCTCCCTAGATAATATTCTATATAAAGATTTTATTCATTCATTATTTTCTATTCATTTAGTAGAATTATCATAATCGGCTGTTTCATTCAGTCGGACTATATGCTATAATAAGTATATAGTCACAAAACGTAAGGATTATGTCCTTAGCTTTCTCTACATATTCTGAACGTCATATGTATGATAGACTATGATTTGTTTCTGTTCAGTAACATTATTACTTATTTAATGCGGATTATTCAAGCAAACGCAAGAAAGGAATACCGTATGACAATCTCTTCCCTTGCTCCGAGTGTTGCACCCAATGTCTCCGGTGCGCGCAGCTCCACCATAGGTGCTGCCATACTTGCCAAAAGTCTGGATGCTTTTCAGCAATCCGGCGAAGGAGTCGTTAAGATGATGGAGCAATCTGTTAATCCTAACGTAGGTAAAACCTTTGACATGAAAGTCTAAACGATACGATTTAAAAATATGACAATGATTATTAATCATTGTCATATTTTTTAATTTTTCTATCCATTTATATCACTATTGCACTTATATCTTTCTCAGTAATGCGTAAATCCATTGTACATTTGCAGCCGGATCCAAATCATCATATTTCTCAATATCTATAATCTCCAGATTCTCATATCCGGATACCAATTCCTTGATTGACTTGGTGCGATAATCCTTATAATACCGGCCGTTCCGTTCTCCTTCATAATCTCCGTAATAAAAGGACATGAATAATACACCGTCTGTTTTAAGACTGTTCACTACCTTCGCAAATATCTCTTCTATCTGATCACCAGGAACATGCAGTAGCGATGCACATGCCCATATTCCATCAAAAACCTCATTGAAATCCATTTCAGCAAATGATAGTTTTAATACATCTTGTCCGATATGTATACTGGCTAAATCACACATTTCTTCAGATGCATCCATCGCAGTAACATCAAAGCCACAGGAAATAAAATACGCGCTGTCTCTTCCGGATCCGCAGCCTAAATCAAGAATACTGGCATTCTCAGGCAACCGCTCAGTAAAAAGATCCCATAAAGACTGCATATTAATATCTACTGTCTGTTCAAAATACTCCACTGCGTTCTTATCATAATACTCTACCGAGTCCAATTAGTTATCCCTCCTTTATAAACAAGCTTATTATAACAAATATATTTTCAGAATACCAGTATTTTTAAGCAAAATAGCAAATTCTCCGATGTATTCAAAAAAAACTATTTAAAATGGAAAAGTAATGCTATAATAGAAAATAATTATGAATTGTTTTCATCTACGAAAGGCTGACCCTAATGTATACCTTCCAGAGTAAAGTACGTTATACCGAATTAAATCATTTTAAGGGATGTATGGATCCTTCCGAAGTTATTAATTATTTTCAGGATTGCAGTACCTTTCAATCAGAAGAGCTGGGCCGAGGGCTTCAATATCTATCTTCAATAAACAGGGTATGGATGCTAAGCTCCTGGCAACTACAGATGCTGCAGCCCATCAATTTCGGAGAGCAGATTACGGTTGGTACCTGGCCCTATGCTTTTAAAGGCTTTTACGGATACCGTAATTTCATTATGAAAGATAAGAAGGATACTGTTTTAGCGGCAGCAAATTCAGTATGGGTATATATAGATACGACTACCGGCCACCCTACAAGAATTCCCGAGGATTGCCTTGGATATACCATTGAGCCCCCTTTTCCGATGCCCCCTGCCAGTAGAAAAATAGCAGTCCCCAGTGACTTCGTTCCACAGCAACCCATAAGCGTCGCAAAATTTAATATTGATTCGTATAACCATGTAAATAATGGTCAATACATTAAAATGGCAGAGGAGTTTCTACCCTCAGAGTTTAAAATCTTATCCATGAGAGTGGAATATCGCATGCAGGCTGTACTTGGTGCTACAATCCTACCATTGGTCAACAGGGAGAAGGATTGCTATACAATAGTTTTGGCAGATACAGAGTACACGCCCTATTCTATTGTAGAGTTCGTTGGTACACATGAGTAACTCGTTAAGAAAGGAAATTGATATGATAGAATTAGGAAAGTATCAGAAGCTAGAGGTAGTGAAGAAGACAGACTTTGGAGTATACCTAAGTGCGGAAGGAAAGGAATCCAAGCATACCATACTACTCCCCGCAAGAGAGATTCCGGAGGGAACAGCTCAGGGTGATTGGCTGGAGGTCTTTCTTTATCGTGATTCCGAAGACAGAGAAATCGCAACTACTGCTAAAGTCCCTGTAACCATCGGAGAGCTGGCTGTTTTACGGGTGAAGGAAATCAGTCAGGTCGGAGCCTTTCTTGATTGGGGACTAATGAAGGATCTGCTTCTTCCCTTTAAAGAGCAGACAAGAAAGGTCGAGGAGGGTGATCAGGTTCTTGTAACCCTGTATCTGGACAAAAGTAAGCGCTTATGTGCTACGATGAAGGTATACTCTCTGCTGTCCGCCAATTCTCCTTACAAAAAGGATGATATCGTATCAGGAATTATTTATGATGAAATTGATACCTTTGGTATTTATGTTGCAGTAGATAACCGTTATTCCGCTATGCTTCCTAAGAATGAGATTATTTCATCCGTTAAGATCGGAGATATCATCAAAGCCAGAGTAGTCGAGGTTCGGGAGGATGGTAAGCTAACCCTTAGCTTGCGCGAAAAAAGCTATATTCAGATGGATAAAGATGCCGAGGAAATTTTAAAGAAGCTAAAGGCAGCCGGAGGCTTTCTTCCTTATCACGACGGCACTGATGCAGCAACGATAAAAGCTGAATTTGAGATTAGCAAAAATGCCTTCAAAAGAGCCATAGGAAAGCTATACAAATCCGGCAATATCATTATATCGGAGAACGGAATCCGACTCTCCAAATAATATAAAGAGCTTAAGAATGAAGTAATCAAGGAAAACCCTGCTTGAAAATACTTGATTCTTAAGCTCTTTTTTTTTACGTAATGTCTTTAATTTTACCATTCGCACCCAGGAAGCGCATCTTCGGATTATCACGCGGATCCTTCTGTTTTTGTATAGAAGCCGGTTTGTCCTCATGATACAAATTACTTAATCCCTTGGCAAGCTTGTCCTTACATCCCTTACAATACCTACCTGTCTTTATAGTGATACCGCACATCTCACATTCCAATCCGATCATGGAATCTTCCGCAAAGGCCAGTCTCTCCTCACGAATCCACTGCTTGATCTGCGAGATTGGGATATCCATCTCTTCAGAAACCTCTTGAATGCCGCAGCGTGGGTGATCATATACATATTCCTTAACCGCTTCGAATTTAAGATCAAGGGCCTGTGCACAGCTCGGACACAACGGTGGACCTGACAGATAATTAAATAATTTGCCACATCCCTTACAATTCCTCACATCCATAATATTCCCTCCTAATAACCTTTTCCTATGCATAAAACAATAAAGTAAACTTCCTTTATTCCAATGGATTTTAAGATACTTGCGCAAGCTTCCATCGTACTGCCTGTTGTATATATATCGTCTACCAGCAATATCCTGGACAGCTTTTTAGGATTGGCGGCTGTCAGCTTATCATTCAGCTGAAAGGCCTGCATCAGATTACGTAATCTTTCTTTATCATTCAGCCTTTTCTGTGGCAGCGTCTTTTTTGTTCTAAGGAGTAAATCTGAAAGTACAGGAATTTGCAATTCTTTACCAAGTCCGCGTGCAAGTAGATCTGCCTGATTATAACCACGTTCCATATATTTACTGGTGTGTATCGGTATCGGAACGATCACCTCCGGTGAAAGTCTTCGTATCCGATCTCCATAGTTCTTCAGCATTTCGCCGATATAATAGGCTGCATATTCCCTTTTATTATGATATTTAAAGTTTGCTATGGATTGCTTCATCACTTCGTCATATATCCAGACCGCAAATCCGCCGTCATAATGGAAGCTTCTGCGCTCACAATCGCTGCAGTATTCCTTCTCGTTCAGCTCAATCGGCTTGGAGCATTTTTTACAGCGAGGTTCTGTCACGAGGGAAGGTTTATCCTCACAGGCTTTACAGACCAATCTTTCCTTCGGAATAACGATTTCTCCACATATGGGGCATCTGGCCGGATAGATCATATCTAATATCATACGAAGCAACTTAGCATTTCATCCCTTACGAATATAGTTTATCCGGATAGTCACCATGATCGATCAACGCTCTGATAGATTTTACGACAACTTCCTTATCTTCTTTATAAGTCACACCAAACCAACGATCCGGTGTTTTAAGCACTGCGACCTCTACCTTTTCTTCCTTTACCAGGTCACCGATTACAGTCGGAAGTAAATATTCCTTCTTCACTTCATTCTCTTCAAGCTTTGATAAGAACTCCACAAAGCCAGGTTCCAGATATTCAAAAAGCTCCGGCTGAAATCCCCACATATTCATAGAAACCGCACTATCAAGGGGAAGCATGATTTCCTCACCAGCAGAATCCTTAGCAATGGCATGATTCCCGGCAGGAATAATACCCGAAGTCTCAACAATATCAACCAGCAAGCCTGCTTCATTTACCTTACATACTCCGCGAGTCACTGCTCCATTCTCACTTAAGGTGTTACCTAGGATAAAGCCGGCCATACAATATTGGTTACTTCTGCAGGCTTTGTCATTTAAAAACTGATAGAGGAGTTTAAAGCCCTCTTTTCCGTAATAGTCATCCGCATTAATAACCGCAAAGGGCTCTTTCACAACATTTTTACAGCATAAGATAGCTTGCCCTGTTCCCCAGGGTTTCGTTCTTCCCTCAGTTTTATGAAACCCCTTAGGGAGATTATCCAGCTCTTGAAAAACATACTCTACCTTAACCTGCTTCTCAATCCGTTCACCAATGACTTCCTTGAAGTCCTTCTCCAAATCTTTACGAATTATAAATACCACCTTATTAAAACCCGCTTTCAGGGCATCATAGATGGAGTAATCCATGATAATCTCACCACTGGGACCGACTGGTTCCAGTTGTTTTATTCCTCCGTATCGGCTGCCCATGCCCGCTGCCATTATTACTAATGTTGTATCTGCCAAAGCAATTGCCTCCATACTTTACATTTATTTGTATTATTTACCTATGTAATTGATATTATAACTTACTTTACAAAAAAATGCACTATAAAATTATTCATAAATCTCCGAATCTTATCAGAAGAACACTCCCTAAACAAAAAAAGAAAGGGATATCATTATTTACCCCTTTCCTTAGAACTATAACAGAGCCTCTATTTGCTTTTTAGATTTTTTATCCAGGATTTCTCCTGTCAATGCTTCAAAAATAAAGCTCTCGATTTTCGTATTATGCATTTGCTTGTTGATGGATAATAATATATCCAAGATATCCATCAGAATTTATCGCAATTCTTTGATACGATTACATAATCCGGAATATCGATTTTGTTCATTCTTATTTTTAATCATGAACTGAAGCATTGTATCACTTCCGACAATCGTAACACAGCTCTTTGCCCTGGTGACCGCAGTATATAACAAATTCCGGTTGAACAGCAGCTTTGGTCCGTCTAAAATCGGAAGTATTACCGCAGGGTACTCACTTCCCTGTGATTTATGGATTGTCACAGCATAAGCCAACTCCAGCTCATCCAGCTGGGCGAAGCCATAATCGACTAATCTGTTATCATCAAATTCTACAATCAGATGCTCAGAAAAAAGGTTAATTTCCCTGATAATACCCGCATCGCCATTGAATACTCCGGTGCCGGACTGGGTTGCAATACCGAACTTGCTTTTGACCTCCCAGGTGAGTTGGTAGTTATTCTTCACCTGCATTACCTTATCCCCTTCACGGAATATCACCTCATGGTATTCCTTCTCACGCTTATCCTTAGAGGGAGGGTTTAATGCCTGTTGCAGGATCTGATTGAGTCTCTCTACCCCAAGCTCCCCCTTCCTCATTGGTGTCAGTACCTGAATGTCAAAGGGATCTGCCTTCACATAGCTTGGCAGCTTATTCTTGATCAAATTAATCATAACTGCAGCAATTACATTAGAATCCTCCCTCTTCAGGAAAAAGAAGTCCCTACTTTTGTTGTCCAGTCGAATTTGCTCACCATCGTTGATTTTATGGGCGTTAATAATGATATCGCTGTCTGCAGCCTGACGAAATATCTTAGAAAGCTTAACTACATTAAAGCTGTGGGAATTAATCACATCTCTTAGGACATTCCCCGGTCCGACACTCGGCAGCTGATTCACATCACCGACTAAAATCAGTCTGGTTCCTACCGAGACAGCCTTGAGCAGGGCGTGCATCAAGGTAATATCAACCATGGACATCTCATCGATAATCAGAACATCTGTCTCCAGAGGATTTAGCTCATTTCGCTCAAAGGAGAATTTATTCTCCTGTCCTTCCATCAGCTTAGAAAGCTCCAGGAGCCGATGTATTGTCTTTGCTTCATAGCCTGTGGTCTCTGTCATTCTCTTTGCTGCCCGTCCGGTCGGTGCAGCCAGAAGGATATCCATGCCTTCCGATTCAAAAAATTTTATGATTGTATTAATTGTTGTAGTCTTACCAGTTCCGGGCCCACCGGTAATAATTAGAAGTCCATTGCCAGCAGCTTCCGTTACCGCCATTCTCTGCTGTTCTTCCAGCTCTAATTCAAACTGGTCTTCGATGGAGGCTACGCGTTTACGAACAGAGTCAGAATTAATATCATACCGTATGTTCAAATCATGCAGCATACGGGCTACGTTCAGTTCCATATAATAATAACCCGAGGAATAGATATGCTTCTCGAGACCATCGTCATTGATTATGATTTTCTTTTCCAGACTTAGGGTTGTAAACTGTCTTCGAATGGCTTCCTCCTCCGCGAGCAGAAGGGCTTTCGTTCTCCCCAGAAGCTCATATTCCGGAATATAGACATGACCATCCATACTGGCTTGCAAAAGTGTATACAATATCCCTGCTTTAATTCGATACTCCGAATTGGTTCCTATTCCAATTCTACGTGCTATATCATCCGCTGTTTTAAACCCTATTCCGGCGATATCCTCTGCTAATCGGTAAGGATTCTCCTTTAGAATATCATACATTCTCTGTCCATATTCCGTATAGATCTTTACAGCCAAATTCCCGGAAATATTATATTGCTGGAGAAACAGCATGGCACTCCGCATATCAAGCTTTTCTTCAAATTGGCAGTAGATTTCCCTAGCCATTCGGGGGCTGATACCCTTAATCTCTGATAATCTTTCCGGCTCCTCTTCAATGATACGGAAGGTATCCTCTTTAAATTTTTTGACTATCCTCCCCGCTAGAGTCTCGCCGATACCCTTGATTGCACCAGAGCTTAGGTAACGCTCAACCGAATACAGGTCTTCTGGTTCTTTCAGCTCATATTCTGCAATGATGAATTGCTGTCCATAGACTGGGTGCTCAGTATAATCTCCTGTAAGCTGAACAAACTCTCCTTCGCTGATAAAAGGAAAGGTACCGACACAGGTCTGTTCTTCCTCCTCCGAGTGTAGACTAAGCACTGTATAACCGTTTTCATCATTGCGGTATATAATCCGTTCAATATATCCTTCTATGATCTCCGACATCGTCCCCTCCCACCTGTCATAAGACAGCTTGTCTCACTCTCCTAGACTTTCTGTTACTTTTCCTAATAAAAATGTCATTCCAGACCGCATCCCTTACCGGATACCAGCCTGAAATGACATGATTGGATTATATGTATGTACAAAAATCTTTCAAACATATCTTCTTAAGCAGCCTTATTGATTCCGCTTCATGGACTCATACAGCATCTGGGCTATTCCAAGGCTACCGCTCTCGGCCGCATCCTTCGCATACTCCTCGTAAAGCTTATCACCGAATTGGGCGAGATAATCATTCTGTTCCTCCTCCTCGTCCTTCATAACGGTCTTTCTCATTCCCTTGAACACCTGCTCCAGAAGATAGGATTCAAAGGACTTACAGGCATCCATCAACTCTTTATCAGAAGCATTTTTCGTATTACCGAGTGCCTCCTCCAGCTTCGTTGTCTTAGCTGCTTGTGATAAGTAATTGGAGGATACTGAATAAATTGAATCTGAACCAATAGGAATACTCATAAAAGCCTCCATTCTTAAACACCAGAAAATTTATGCAAAAATAAAATAGTTACAAGTAAAATATAATCCATTCCTTGTAAAAAATCTTGTTTATTCACACTAATCGCCTTCAGCCCAATTATCTCAGATTATTTGCCTGTTGTAGCATCTCATCCGATGCTGTGATGATCTTGGAATTCATCTCATAAGCACGCTGGGCAACGATTAAGTTAACCATTTCATCTACTGCCTGTACATTGGAGGATTCTAAAAATCCTTGACGTATTTTACTCTGTCTAAGATTCGCATTTTCATGTTCTAGAAGTGCTTCACCGGATGCCTCTGTCTGAAAATTAAGGCTGTTAGAACCCTTAAGGATACCTGCCGGATTATTAAACTGCGCAATGGCAATCTTTGGCCCTATTGGTACTATCGCTCCTGTATCATCAGGATAGCAGAGCTCTCCAAATTCATTAATCTTCAGCTCGGAAGCTGAATACTCTGAACTTATTGTAATAGGTTCCCCTTCTGTACTCATTACAGGATTACCGTCAGAATTGGAAAGGGTTAATCCCTCAGTTCCCAGTGACAATTGGAAGCTGCCATTTCTGGTATATCCCATTCTTCCATCCTCAGTCTGCACCATGAAGAAGCCGTTGCCGTCGATTGCAAGATCGAAATCATTTCCGGTCTCTGTCAGGGTTCCCTGCGTATATCTTGATGTGATTGCCGAATTTCTTACACCGAGCCCTACCTGTACACCATATGGCTTAGGATCACCATTATTATCATAGGATTGAGCCTGTATTGTCTGGTAAAGCAAAGATTTGAACTCTGCAGTCTCTTTCTTATAACCCGTGGTATTAATATTGGCAAGATTATTGGATATCGTATCTACATTGGTCTGCTGCGAAATCATGCCGGACGCTGCGGTCCATAAGGATCTCATCATAAGCTGTTCCTCCTAAATAAAGCTAATGCTTTATGCTATACCTTCCCTACAGAGTTCGCTGCCAGATCCAAAGTGCTATCTATTGCTTTTATGATCTTTTGATTGGCTTCATAGGCTCTGGTAACGGAAATCATCTCAACCATTTCGGAAACTACATTCACATTGGACTGTTCTGTATAGCCTTGTCTCACTGTTGCTCCAGCTGCAGTTTCAATTGCACCATCAAGTGCCTTATACCTTGTATCACCTGATTTGATTAGATAATCATAGTCCTCAAAATCAGTAACCGCGAGAGTATCCACATATACTCCGTCTGCATAAACGGCACCGGTTGTATCAATTACAACCTTCGCTGCATCTATGGGTACCTGGAGTCCCCCGCTTTCACCCATCAGGTGATTTCCGTTTCCATCCACGATGTGACCATCCTTTGTCATGGTAAAAGAACCATTTCGTGTGTATTCTGTGCTAACATTTCCTGCTTTATCAGTAACGGATACCTCAAAAAAGCCTTTTCCCTCTAAGGCCAAATCATAAGTGTTTGCCGACTGCCTCAGTGATCCCTGTCCATAATTGGTATAGACCTCACCAAGCTTTACTCCCAGGCTCATATGACCGATCGGTCGATTGTTATAAGCTTCCGATTCGTCCTTCACCTTAATTGTCAGCAGCTCATCAAAGGACTGGCTGGTTGCACTTTCTTTCTTATAGCCTGTGGTAGCCGAATTTGCAAGATTGTTCGCAATAATGTCCAGCCTGTTCTGCTCGTTTTTCATTCCGGTGTAGGCTGTATATAATCCTCTTACCATACCATCAACCTCTTTCCTGCACCCCTTAAAACAATAGTAGCATAGCTATAACCAGACGAGAAGACGTTCTACCTTCCCATTAATCTCTTTTACCAGCCAGAAACTCAACAAATTTGCCTGTTCCTATTGCAACTGCTGTCATAGGGTCCTCAGCTGTCATTGTCGTAATTCCCGTCTTCTCTTCTATTAACTCTTCCAGACCGTATAATAAGCAGCCGCCTCCTGTTAACACAATACCTCTGTCAGCAATATCTGCCGCAAGCTCCGGTGGAGTCTTCTCCAGTACACTGTGTACTGCTTCTACGATCTGCGAAGTGGTTTCCTTTAATGCTTCCTCTGTCTCCTCTGAAGTAACTGCGATTGTCTTTGGAAGTCCTGTTACAAGATTACGTCCTCTAACCTCCATGGATACTGACTCCGGTCTGCGATAGGCAGAACCGATTTTTATCTTAATATCCTCCGCGGTTCTTTCACCGATCAGAAGATTATGTTTCTTTCTCATATATCTAACGATTGCATCATCGAAATCGTCCCCTGCAATCTTAACCGAGGTGCTTACTACTGTTCCTCCAAGAGATATTACCGCGATATCAGTAGTACCTCCTCCTATATCAACAATCATATTTCCACAGGGTCTGGAGATATCGATCCCTGCTCCGATTGCTGCCGCTATCGGTTCCTCAATGATGGCTACTTCCCTGGCACCTGCTGCGTAAGTAGCATCCTCTACTGCCTTCTTCTCAACCTCTGTTACACCACTGGGTACACATACACTAATTCTTGGTTTTCTAAACCGTTGCTTACCGACGGCTTTCTGTATAAAGTACTTTAGCATTTTCTCAGTTACCGTATAGTCCGAGATTACACCCTGTCTGAGTGGACGAACAGCAACGATATTTCCGGGTGTTCTTCCCAGCATCAATCTTGCTTCCTCACCAATAGCCTTTATCTTATTGGAATCTCTGTCAAAAGCCACCACCGATGGCTCCTTCAGTACAACTCCCTTACCTTTAATATATACTAATACGCTTGCAGTCCCTAAATCAATTCCGATATCACTACCTAACATAATATATCTCCTTTCCTGTTCATGCCGCTACAGAATAAGTAACTAATTAGATTTTTCCCAACCGTCATCACTGCTATAAATCTTAAAAGTTCCCTCTTTCAATATTTTCTTCCAAATCTCGGCAACTTAAACATACACGAGTATATTATATACGCTTTTCCTATAATATTCAAAGGAAATTTTAAAAATTAAGCTAATACCGACATTTTCAGGACTTAATATGCAGTTGAGGTCAAGCCTAAAATATAATATAATACCCTTAGCGAATTCCAAGAAGGAGTTGTATTAGATGAGCGAAAAAGCCGCAGCCATGAAAAAGGAAATTCATTTGTTATCAAAATATCGATCCCTTATGATCAGCCGTTATTTTTTGACTCTGGTCCTGTCAATTATCGCTATTGTTTTTGCATTTTTCAAATATAATATGGCCCCATTGTATACTGTAATTCTTTTAAATGCTTTTCCTCCGGTTTTATCCTATATAATTACTGATTACATAAAGAAAACAAAGCATCCACTTCTGATTGAGTTCACAAAAGAAGAAGCGTTCCTTTTGATAAACCTGAAAATGAGCTATCGATATAGTCGTATGAAGCATCTGACGAATTCCGTTACCTTCCTGATCGCAATGGTATTTCTGGCCTTATGGCAATATAGCTTCAGTACATGGGCTGTAATCCCTTCTTATCTGAAGAAGCTTCCTGTCAGTATATTATGTGCCAGTTTACTGCTAAGAGCACTCGGAATACCCTTTTACCAGATAAAGCTACATTATGCTTTAATCCATAACAGGATTAAGTAATGTATCCTAAGACGAATTACAATTTTATATTACGCTGGCTACTTCATACTGTATAACAATATATCGGCATTTCTAACCTAAAATATAAGAGGTATTTTCATGCAAAAAAAGGAGGTGTTATAAACACCTCCTTAAATTTATACTGAAATATTATTCAATAATAGTAGCAACCTTACCGGAACCTACTGTTCTGCCACCCTCACGGATAGCGAAGCCAAGACCCTGCTCCATAGCGATCGGATGAATTAACTCAATGCTCATCTCAATGTTATCGCCAGGCATACACATCTCAACACCTGCAGGCAGGTTACATACACCAGTAACGTCAGTTGTTCTGAAGTAGAACTGAGGTCTGTAGTTATTGAAGAAAGGAGTATGACGTCCACCTTCATCTTTTGTTAATACGTAAACCTGAGCTGTGAATTTCTTATGGCATTTGATTGTACCGGGTTTAACGAGAACCTGTCCTCTTTCGATTTCATTTCTCTGAACACCACGAAGAAGTGCACCGATGTTATCACCAGCCTGAGCCTCGTCAAGAAGCTTACGGAACATCTCGATACCGGTAACAACAACCTTACGTGTCTCTTCCTTGATACCAACGATTTCAACTTCCTCAGATACATGAAGAACACCACGCTCAACACGGCCGGTAGCAACTGTACCACGACCAGTGAT
>JAEZJV010000086.1 GCA_023415635.1 Bacillota bacterium
GTACCCTTCTTACCGTCTAACATAATGTTATTGATGAGCTTTGTTACAACCTTATTGTTGTACAACGGATCAGCCAATACATCTCTTTTTTGTATATGTCCTTTTCTTGGCACGTTTCTTCCCTCCTTAACGATGCTTAGCGAATGATACCACCCGCTAATCAAATTAATTCAACGGTACTCACATACAAGTAATTGCTTCAGATGAGGCTTGCTAAATTCATTTTGTGATTTAGCGGCTCATTTTACTATACTTGTGTTGAATGGAAGACATATGCTTCCACCGTTCGTGTTCGTGCTCAGTTTAACTTAGTTATCTTCCAAAGCGAAATGTCCACATCTTATATGCTCGCATCTCTTTCAATCTGTAACCCACAGATAATACAAATCAAACGGAAATAAAAAATTAATCCGGCACTTAACTGTTTAGCTTAGTAAACAATCTCATTGATTGTCAATTACTTCTTAGCTTCCTTAGGTCTCTTAGCACCATACTTGGAACGTGCCTGTCTTCTCTTGGCAACGCCTGCTGTATCAAGTGTACCTCTGACAATGTGATAACGAGTACCGGGTAAGTCCTTTACTCTACCACCTCTGATCAGAACAACACTGTGCTCCTGAAGGTTGTGACCTTCACCAGGGATATAGCTGGTTACTTCGATTCCGTTAGACAGACGAACTCTGGCAATCTTACGAAGCGCTGAGTTAGGTTTTTTAGGAGTTGCAGTTCTAACTGCTGTACATACGCCTCTCTTCTGAGGAGCAGATACGTCAGTTGCTCTCTTATTTAAGGAGTTAAAACCCTTCTGTAAAGCAGGTGCATTAGATTTCTTCTCCATTGTCTGTCTGCCTTTTCTTACTAGCTGGTTAAATGTAGGCATTAATTTTTCACCTCCTGAAAATTGTTCGTTACAAGATGAATTGATGATCAATCCGCTTGCTTTTAGTTTCTATGCTCTGTGGTTTCATTTCGCATTTCTTGACACCTTATCAGCATTAATAAAATGCGCATAAAAAATACATGGCATGCAGAAATCTGCACGCTAGATGATTATATATTCTAGCGTACCGATTGTCAAGGACTTTTTTGGTAATGCTTCCGGCAAACGACTTCATTTATATAAGCCAATGGAGAAGATTACTTATTCTTGAATAATCCTTATTGATATAGTAAGATATATTTGATGTCAGAAGGCTAACTCTGTTAAGATAATATTCTTTCTAACTG
This sequence comes from Bacillota bacterium, assembly GCA_023415635.1. Classification (GTDB taxonomy): domain Bacteria; phylum Bacillota; class Clostridia; order Lachnospirales; family Lachnospiraceae; genus Mobilitalea. The sequence continues at coordinate 1,228 of JAEZJV010000086.1, forward strand.
CATTCATTATAATGATATCTTTATTTATATCCTTTAAGATGATCTGTTTTATCAGAACATCATAATTATATGAAGAAACTCGTACCTTATCAGTACACGAAGTAAGGAGGATACCCTATGAAAGATATGGCTCAGACGGAACGTCAGATCTTTATCTTATTATTATTGTCGGAGAATAAACGCGGCTATACCATCAGCGATATCCATTCTTCTTTGGGAAAATGGGATGTTATCGTTGATAAGAAGACCATCAGCAGGGATATTGACAGTCTGTCCGGTATCTGTTTCATCTCCGAGGAGGAAAGGAACGGTAAAACATATTATACTGCGGATAAATTCCGCCTCCGGGACATCACCTTTACCTCACCCGAGTTAATCTCTCTTTCCTTTATGTTGGAGCTGCTTAAGCCTTATCAATATATGACCATGGGTAAGACTGCTCAGGAGCTGATTCATAAGCTACTGGATAATACGACTAATCTAAACCGTGAGTTCATAAAGCATTTCAGCGGGATGGTAACCATTAATACCAATGATTATATCAGCGATGAGGTTAATCCTGAAGTCGAGGAACGTCTGCAGACCGCTGTTCGCAATAAGACAAAGGTCCGGATTATCTATCATAGCTTCGTGGGGGATGAGGATACCATTCGGATTATCCATCCCTATGAGCTGATGATCAATGACGGTGCCCTCAGCGTGGTGGCTTTCTGCGAGCTGCGAAACGATATCAGGGATTTCAGGGTATCAAGGATTAAGGCCCTTACACCTCTCGAGGAGCCCTTTGTCATACCCACGGATTATTTTCTAAAAAAAGCCCGCAGTAAATTTATTCATCTCTCCGGTAATATCGTTGAGCAGATTATTCTAGCCTTCGAAGGACCGACGGCAAAATACATACAGGAATACGAAGCTGACCTTGCTGATGAAATAGTGGTAACAGACACCGGAATAAACTTTATTCGCGATACTGCGGTTACAGATGAACTGATCCGATGGATTTTGCAATTCGGTTCCGGCGTAAAAGTATTAAATCCACCTCATCTAAAGGAGAAAATCTGTCAGGAATTAATAAAGAATATGGATCAATATAGATAATACGGATTAAAAATGCCTCTTCGAATTCTTCGAAGAGGCATCTGTGTTACAATATCAGCAAATCGGACATCACATGTATCCTCTTATCCTCTGTCCTCATCCTTCGTTTCAGTAAATCTCAGACTTCTCTTTCTATAAATCAGATAAGAAGCTCCAATAATCACAGTCCATACTATAATATATGCACCTGCAAAGGTAAGCCCGGTAAAAAGTTCTGAATTGGATACCACAAATCCAAAAAGTCCAAAGCATACCATTCCATATAAATTCATAAAAAGTGAAGTTATGGAATGCACTGTAGATCGCCCCTCTGCTTCAATCCTCTGCTGAAGGTAATCCTCCTGAATGACATCGGCAGCTGCCATGACAAAATAATACAGGCCGTACAGAACCATAAATATCAGTAATCTGAAAATACCTGCTGTCATCAATAACCCAGCTGCCGCGATACATAATATAATAATCGGAACCATCCGGTCTTGGCTATGTAACAGCTTCTCTATTCTTTTTCTGATTCGGTAGGCAAGAATCCCTCCGAGGGAGGTCAATAAAAATCGGACGGCTGTCCATCCACCGATCAAAGCAATCGATAATCCAAATTCCTTTGCAATGAGCTGGTCATATTCGTCCAGAACTCCTGCAGTAGTAATTACCAGCAAAGAAATCAAGGCAAAAAGCAGAATATCCTTTTTTCCTAACAGGAAGCGAACAGATTGGTTCAATGTATCCTTCCGTTCCACATTCTCTTTATAAAGGTTAATCTCTCTCATCGAAGCAACGATGACCGCACTGATTAGTGCGAACAGAATTGATATGGATAAAGCAATCCCGAATCCGAATTTCATCCCGATATATCCGCCTAGCAACGAGGCAAAAATGGTGCTGATACCAGACAGAAATCTTCCTTTTCCATAAATCCTATCAAAGCTGTCTTCTCTACGTTCACTCTTTAACGAATCAAATAACAGCGCCTCTTCTGATCCCGAACCTAATGCCCCTCCCATTCCCCATAGCAGAAATCCAGCGGCATAGAACCCAAAGCCTTGGGAAAATAGCCAAAGCAGATAACAGCCCGCCTTAAGGAGACTGCCTAGTAATATCAGGTTTTTTCTGCTCCAATGGTCAGCGAGAATCCCTGTTGGAATTTCTAACAGAATCCCCGGCACCGTCCAGATAGCCAGTAAAGCTGATATCTGTACCAGAGACAGCCCCTTCTGCTCAAACATCAGCAGATATATGGGGTAGATTGGCATGAGTTCCTTAAAAAAACAATACCAGTAATATTTATTAATGTTCATAGCATCCTCCAAATAAAATAATTAGTAGTGAAAGCTTATTCCTAATTATTACTCGTACGGAGGACCTCGTACAACTCGGTGTTATTGACCGGTATCATAATATAATCTCATATGGATACCCCCTTAATATCTTGTAACTTAATCTTAAATCAAATAGTTAAAGTTATTGTATCATATATTAACCAAAAAATCTACAATTATCGCTTCAATATTCCATATTTTCAAAATTTATGCAAAATTTTACTTGATTTAGTTGATAATTTGTAGTAAAATCTGAAATGAAGCTTATAAACACATAAGGAGGATCATTTTATGGCAAAGTACCAAGGAAAATTATCTACCTATGAATTGACTACAGATACTATTAACAAGATTTTTCATGCAGAAGCTTCTGGGTTCTTCAGTGTTGAAGATGGCCAAGCCTTTTTAAAGGACTATGACCAGGCTACCAAATCTCTTCCTGCAGATACTTACACACTAATTATTGATGCCCCAGAGCTGAAACCATCAAGTCCTGAGGTAGCGGCACTACTGGGTATGCTGCTGCAAAAGTATATGGATGTTCCCTTTAAAGCAAGGTATCTTGTAACAAAAGGAAGCGTCATCACCCTGCAGCAATTTAAAAGAGTTGGCAAGGATATTCCAGGCTGGACCGAAAGTGTTCAATACGTTGAAAATTATGAGGATGCCTTAAACGCAAGCAAGTAATTTATGTCTCCATCTTTCAAAAAAATTGTTTGTTATCCAGGATCTCGATACCAGATGACATATTTTCCGAAAGATGGAGTATTATTTTCTAGTTTATAGTTTGAACAAGAGAACACTGATCAGTGAGCCGGAGCCCATGGAAGCCAGTGTCACGTAGTCACCCTTCTTTACTTTTTCCGTCTTGATTGCCCTATCCAGCGCCAGAATGGGACTGGTCGTTCCGGTATACCCATATTCATTGCCGACATAGGTTGTCCGGTCTTCCTCTAATCCCAGCTTCTCCAGTGCAAGGCGTGCATCGGGAATGGTAAATTGTGAAAAAATCAGGTGATCGATATCAGATGGAGACATGCCATTATCCTCAGTTAACTCATGAATTAAAGCTACCCAGGCATCGGATATAAAGCTTCCATCAAAGGGCTCCCAGGACCATTTCTTGTCCTCCTCCTTCTCAATCCCATCTCTGATAAGTTTAGAAAAACCCACTTTAGGCATTAATATGTAATTGCTTTCCGAAGTCTGTGCAAGATGGACTGAATCTATAAAACCTCTTCTCTCCTCTTCTTCTACCTTCTCTAATACCACCGCCGCTGCAGCATCACCAAAATTAGAGTAGGATACAATATCATATTGATTACTAACCGAACTAAATAATATGCCTCCTACCACAAGAGCTCTCCTGAAGCGTTTATTCGTCATCAGGATTCTGCTTGCCTGATCAATTGCAGTAACCATACCAAGGCAGTTTGTATTGGTATCATATGCCATCTTTATTCTGGCTCCTCCGAACATATCCAATACTTTTACCGCATTGGCAGGTGAAGTATATTCCGGTGTATCTGTCGCAAATACCAGGAGGTCGATATCATCAATCTTAATTCCTGCCTCCTGTAAGGCTTTCACACTTGCTTTATAGCCCATAGATATAACAGTTTCTTTTGGATCATCGGAAAGATATCTGTATTCTCTCTCCAAATGCTTAAGGAGTCCTTCCACCTCCATCCCAAGCCTGTTGAAATGCTCGATAAAATAATCATTATCCACTTTATTCTTCGGGTGGTAGGTTCCTGTACTGATGATATTTATATTCTCGTATTTTACTGGCATCTTTACTCCTCCGTATAAATGATTATAGGACTAAGGGATATTTTCCTAACATAATTATATTAAACCCCTCCAGACAAAACCATATCGAGATTGGAAAATCGTTTTGAAGGAAGTAATTTATAAATATACAGTTGACATATGGGAATAATTTGTATATACTAATTAAAAACATTAAATGAAAAACCGATGAGTAAGAAGAGTAGATATGGTATATTATTTTCAGAGAGCCGCAGACGGTGGGATTGCGGTAATAACGCGATATTGAATGGACTTACGAGGGTGGGAAGAAAGACATTGGTCAAGTAATGCCCAACGGAAGCTTCATCCGTTAGCAAGGAAGCATATATATACATGTATATGATATGAGAGGGTGTTTTACACCAAACCGGGTGGTACCGCAGAAGTTATTTAGGCTTTTGTCCCAGTAGATTTACTGAGGCAGGGGCTTTTTTTATATCCCAAAATCAAAATAGTACTGAATAATTATGAATTGTCAGTCAGTAAATTTGCAGGTCAGGAATCCAGTACCAAATGCCCCAGAGGCTTTATAATACAGAAAAATGATAAGAATTGAAAGGAGTAAATAATTATGTCAAAGAAAATTCCCCACAGGCTATATCTAACCGAGGATCAGATGCCGAAGCAATGGTACAATCTGAGAGCAGATATGAAGGAACAGCCGGCTCCTATCCTCAATCCGGCTACTAACCAGCCCGCTAAGCTTGAGGAGCTTTATCCTGTCTTTTGCGAGCAGCTGGCAAAGCAGGAAATGGACAGCGCTACCAGATATTTTGATATTCCGGAGGAGGTCCAGGAGTTCTACAAGATGTATCGCCCTTCACCTTTGATTCGGGCCTATAATTTAGAGAAGGCACTTGGTACACCCGCAAAGATTTATTATAAATTCGAAGGTAATAATACCTCCGGAAGCCATAAGCTTAACTCAGCCATTGCTCAGGCATACTATGCCAAGGAACAGGGCTTGACCTCTCTTACCACCGAAACAGGTGCAGGCCAATGGGGTACTGCTCTTTCTGAGGCTTGTTCCTATTATAATCTCCCTCTGACTGTATTTATGGTTAAGGTTTCTTATGAGCAGAAACCCTTCAGAAAATCAGTAATGCAGACCTTCGGTGCCGAGATAATTCCAAGCCCCAGCGATACCACAAACGTAGGTAAAATGATTCTGTCAAAAGACCCGAATACCGGCGGAAGCCTAGGCTGTGCCATTTCAGAGGCCATCGAAAAGGCTGTAACCACCCCCGGTTCCCGCTATGTCTTGGGTTCCGTATTAAATCAGGTTCTGCTGCACCAATCCATTATCGGCCTTGAGTCAAAGCTTGCTATGGAAATGCTCGACGAATACCCTGACATCGTCATCGGCTGTGCAGGTGGAGGCTCCAATCTGGGTGGTCTGATTGCTCCTTTTATGCAGGATAAATTACTTGGTAAGGCTGCTCCGAGAATTGTAGCCGTAGAGCCTGCTTCCTGTCCTTCCTTTACCCGTGGCAAATATGCTTATGATTTTTGCGATACCGGTAAGGTTACTCCTCTTGCAAAAATGTATACCCTTGGAAGCAGCTTCATCCCCTCCGCGAACCACGCCGGCGGCTTGAGATACCACGGAATGTCACCAATTTTGTCCAAGCTGTATCATGATGGATATATGGAGGCTATTGCCGTTGAACAGACCAAGGTATTTGAAGCTGCCGTATTCTTCGCAAAGCAGGAAACCATCCTTCCGGCACCGGAATCCTCCCATGCTATCTGTGCAGCAATCGATGAAGCTATAAAATGCAAGGAGACAGGTGAAGCTAAGACTATTCTCTTTGGGCTGACCGGTACAGGATACTTTGATATGACCGCATACAATGCTTATTTAAACGGTACGATGACTGACTATATCCCCACTGATTCGGATCTTCAAAAAGGATTTGATGAACTTCCGAAGATTCCTGGAATTCAATAACAATATTCTTCTCTTTATAAAAAATATATAGAAATGAACAGGGAGGTGTTAACTGTCACCTCCTTTTTCTTTTATAAGTCACTGTCGATGTATCCACCGCTTACTTATAGTACTATTTTCACCAAATTTTCAATTAATTCTTATTTCCTTCTTCCTTTTTTTATGATATAATGTTGGCTATGCAATTTTTATTCCAGATGGAGGAAACATAATGAATGATCAAACTGCACATGATGTGCTAGAGGACAAGTTTCGTGAGCTGATCGCTTTTGCCAACAGGCAAAAGGGTATCATTGAAGCTGAAAAGGTTAATACGCTGATTAGTGAATTAAATTTAGATAATAACCAGATAGATAAAGTATATGAAAGACTGGAAGCTTATAATGTAGTCATTTTAAGCAACAGTGAGGAGGAAGAGCCGACAGACGATATTCTCCTGGAGATGGATGAAGACCCCGATGACGCGCAATCCGAGGTCGAAGCCTTAGCCAGTTCCTCCTATTCCATGTCAGATGACCCTGTTCATCTCTATTTAAAGGAGATTGGTGGATACCCTTTGCTCACACTTGCAGATGAGGTAGAGCTTGCCAAGAAAATTGTTGACGGGGATGAAAATTCCAAAAAGCTGCTCGCTGAATCTAACCTAAGATTGGTAGTCAGTATCGCAAAACGATATGTCGGTAGAGGCCTCTCTTTTCTTGACCTGATACAGGAGGGGAACCTTGGCCTGATTAAGGCAGTCGAGAAATTTGATTATACGAAGGGTTATAAGTTCAGCACCTATGCCACCTGGTGGATCCGTCAGGCAATTACAAGGTCCATCGCTGATCAATCTCGTACCATAAGAATTCCTGTACATATGTCAGAGGTTATCAACAAGACCTATCGAGTATCCCGTAACCTTCTACAGGAGCTTGGACGGGAACCTACCGAGCAGGAGCTGGCAGATGCCATGAGCCTCCCGATTGAAAAGGTTCGAGAAATTCTTAAGGTATCTGCAGATCCAATCTCACTAGATACACCCATCGGAGAAGAGGATGACAGTCACCTTGGTGATTTTATTAGCGATGAATCTATGATGGGGCCGGAGGATGCTGCCTCCTATTCCATCCTAAGAGATCAGATCACCAAGCTATTGGATACTCTGACTGACAGAGAGCAGCGCGTACTGATCCTTCGCTTCGGTCTTAAGGACGGCAGGAGCCGTACCCTTGAAGAGGTTGGTAAGGAATTTAATGTTACCCGAGAACGTATCCGTCAGATCGAAGCGAAGGCTTTAAGAAAGCTCAGACATCCCAGCCGTGCCAAGATGCTGAAGGGCTATGAAATAATTTGATAAGCATCTACCTGTATAAGTTCAGATATTGTATAGGGTTTATAGAAGGGAGTTAATGAATGAGAATTGCATTGATGGTGCTTCGAAGCTTACTTAATCTACCCTATTGGTTGTTCCATATCGCACAGCTTTGTAATACCGAAAAATATGATGCTGCCACACGCTATGCCTACCTGCACAAGCTAGTACCAATCGTAAACCGGCGCGGCAGAGTGAAGGTCGTATGCCGCGGTATCGAGAACCTCCCTACAGAAACAGGATATGTTATGTTTCCGAATCATCAGGGGCTGTTTGACGCCCTTGCTTTTATAGAGACTCATGAACGCCCTTTGGTTACTGTTATGAAGAAGGAGGTAAAAGATACTATCCTTCTTAAGCAGGTCATCCAGCTGCTTCAGGCTGAAGTCATTGACCGGGAGGATATCAGACAATCCATGCAGGTTATCATGAATATGACCCGTCGTGTGAAAAACGGTGAGAACTTCCTGATATTTGCCGAAGGAACCAGATCCAGAAACGGTAACCAGCTACTGGAATTCAAAGGCGGAAGCTTCAAAAGCGCGATTAATGCGAGATGCCCGATCGTACCTGTCGCCCTGGTTGATTCCTTTAAGCCTTTTGATATTAACAGTATAAGAAGAACCACCGTTCAGATTATCTATCTGCAACCACTTTATTATGAGGATTATATGAATATGAAGTCTACCGAAATAGCAGAGCTGGTGGCTTCAAGAATTCAACAGACTATTAACGATGCCTTAGGTGTTCCTTCTGATCAATAAATAATACCCACAGCAGTATACCCGCCCGTTTACCTCAGCTTATGCAAAGGTAATTCCGGCGGGTTTTTACTTATCATGTCATATTATGTAATATATTTACATTTGTATCTCAACATGGTTGATTTCCCTTCCCTATTCCTGTATAATAGCCTTTAAATCACAAATCAAACTATTCAGAGGGAAAAGGGAATGAATAAAAAAAAGAGAACCTTACTGACTACAATAGTTTTTTTGTCTGTTTTCTGGCTATCTGAAATTATGAATATACCACCTTTTTGGTTCTCCATGGAGCCCCAGGAACCGAAGAAGAAGGAAGCAGCACCCACACTGGTTGATGCTCCTGCACCTACAGATATCGATGATATTAATATATTTTCCTTCAGTACAACTGTTTCTACCGAGGATATGCAAGAGGAAGCAAAGAAAGCCCCCAGCCCCACTGAAGTACCGAAAGCAATTGTCGGGCCGGAGGAGGCTGCTGCTGCAAGCTCCAAAGAACATCCGAAGGTTGATATGACCAAGTTGAAGGAAAGCTCGCTCTATGCTGATATAGGGATCTCTGTCGCCAGTGATTTTGTTAATATCAGAGAGGCTGCCTCTACTGAAAGCGAGATCCTCGGAAAGCTTTATAAAGATTCTGCCGCCAAAATCCTAAAAACCCAGGACGAATGGTATTATGTGGAATCCGGCAGTGTAAGGGGATACGTCAGCTCAGAATTCATAAAGACTCATATCTCTGATGCTGAATTAATCGAGCACTATGGTGAACAGAGCATCCAGGTTGATACGGATGGTCTGAATGTCAGAAAAGACCGTGATAAGACATCAGATAGGTTGGATGTTGTCTATCGAGGTGAGGTCTATCCTGTGCTGGAAACAGATGAGGAATGGGTAAAAATCAACATACCTGACAATAAGATTACCGGCTATGTTCTTCGGGAATATGTCGAGATGACCGTAAAGTTCAAGAAAGCGATATCCAAGGAAGAAGAAGCAGAGCTGCTACAGCTACAGGCCGAGGAAAGGGCAAAGGAAGAGACTACCATCAAGCAGCAGGAGGGTGTTGATTACACCAATTCTGAGCTTAAGCTGCTGACCTGTCTGGTACATGCAGAAGCCGGAACCCAATCCTATGAAGGCAAATTGGCTGTTGCGAATATTGTTCTAAATCGCATGAAATCCTCCAAGTATCCCGACAGTATGAAGTCTGTCATCTATCAGCCCGGTCAATTCTCGGTGGCCCGGAGCGGTTCTCTTGAAAAACAGCTGAACAACTATGACAACTACTGTTCCTGGTCTCAGAAGCTTTCCATTAAGGCGGCAAAGGCGGCTTTGACAGGATCCAATAATATCGGCTCCCGCCTCTATTTTCATTCCTATCATTCCGCGGTCCGAAAGGGCTATAATAAAAAGAAAAGTGCCGTGAAGATTGACGATCAATTATTCTGGTAAGAGTCAAATGACCAAAATCTTTCAGTCATAAGCTGAGGGCTGCCGTAAATATACGGCAGCCCTCAGCTTATGGTGATCATCCATTTTATTTATGTTATCCTACAATTAATATAACTTGATCTGAAGCGGAATACCGTTCTGGTATTTCACATTTGTCTCTCCCTGAATCAATGGCTTCATATATGCGATTAGCTCATTCGTCACATCATGCCCATCCGGAGTAATCCAATCCATAGGTACCACCTTTTCATGGTTTGCAACCTCATTGACAGGAACGGAAATAAACTCTACCCGGTAGGGATCGTCGCTAAGTCTCTTGATTGCAGCCATTCTTCCAGTCTCACCGCCTAAGGCACAGCTCAGTGCCTTCTGACCTAGCATCAGGGATTCGGTGATATCTGTCTCGCTGGCAATATGGGCAGCTGCTCTCTGCATCAGGTTAAGCTCGATGGAACGAACCTTACAGCCAATCTCGTTACGGATAAGCTGTTCCAGTGCCCGTGCTGCTCCTGCAATGTACTTATGCCCGAAATTATCCACAGCACCGCTGGACATCTGGTCTGATACGTAATTGCCTGCGCTGTCCTTAATCCCTTCACTGACTGCCACAAGGATTCCAGGCTTTACTGCCAATTTCTCTCTCACATCATTAATAAACCTGGCATTATCAAAGTCCTTCTCGCAAAGGTAAATCAGGTCCGCTCCCGAACCGCCGTTAAGTCTGGAAAGTGCTGCCGAAGCAGTCAACCAGCCGGCGTTCCTTCCCATAATCTCAACAACTGTAACCGCCGGGATATCATATGCACCGATGTCACAAGCCAGCTCAGAAATTGTGGTTGCAATATATTTTGCCGCAGATCCGAAGCCGGGGCTATGGTCGGTAAGATTCAAATCATTATCTATTGTCTTCGGAGCTCCCATGATAATGAAATCATGGTTATTTAGGCTGCAATATTCGGAAAGCTTATCCACAGTATCCATGGAATCATTGCCACCGATATAAATAAAATACTTGATTTCATATTTATAAAAAGTTTCGATGATTTTCTTATAAGGTTCTTCATCCTTACGCCAATCCTTCATCTTGTAACGACAGGTACCAAGTGCAGAAGATGGAGTATACATCAGTGTATCCATCGCCTTAGTATCTCTGACAATATCATTTAAGTCAATCAGCTGATCCTTGATTGCCCCCTCGATACCATTTTTCGATCCATATACCTTATCTACTTTTCCGCTTGCACGGACTCCCTGAAGTACTCCGGTTAACGTTGCATTAATCGCAGCAGTAGGTCCTCCGGACTGTGCTACCAGCAAATTATTCATTTGATTTCCTCCTTAACAGGTTGTTAAATAATCAAAAACTTTTTATCCTATTCTAGCATGCATATGGTTAATTAGTCAAGTCACTAAACCAATTCCTGCCACCATATTTAGAAGTTACTTCCATTCCATCCCCAATGTTCAACCTCAGTATAGGTTATATAAATACAATCCGCCGAAATATCCAGCTCTTCCTTAAGAATAGCGGTAATTGTGCCTGTCAGCTTCTGATAAGCCTCCTTTGTGGATTTACCAAATAATTTGACCTCTACAAAAGCCATAGGCTTCCTATCTGAACCCTTAAAATAGAGTGAACAGTTCTCCTCAAAGGAAACCATAAGCCAATGCTCTGACTTACCGGGGATCAGTTCTATCGCCTTTCCAAATTTCTGCTTTATACTTTCTTCCTTTTCCTTAGATAAACTAATGGAAACCTTTGTATTGATATATGGCATCATATACTCCTTTCAAGCATATATACTTTATAATTCTCTTACAAAGTATACTGTATTCATTATCAAGTGGTTTGTCAAGAGACAACCCTGAGAGGAAAGAAAGGTAATAAGGAGATTAGCTTCTCTAATATAGACATAGAAATACCCCTACAAAGGAATGATCATCTGTCAATATCCTATATAGGGGCAGCATATCAGATACAAGCATTTGTTCCTAATTCATTATTCCAGGATCACCTTATGCATTCTTGCTCCGAAACAGCCTCACTACTCCGCTTGCCTCCACTCCCTTAATCAGCAGATACAAAAGGAGGGTCTCCACAGGCAGTAGCGCAATCTTAATCAGTCTTTCGGAAAGAAATATCAGGAATGCCTTTCCGTATAGGATCGTTAGCCAGTAAGTATCCAGCAGCAGGGTAATAAAAATCAGGCTAATTACATTCGCGAGAAAAATTCTAAGCAGACTGAGCGGCTTCTTATAAAGCATTAGTCCGTAAACAAGTCCTTTCAGAATGGCACTCAGCGTGAAACCAAAAAAGAAAGGTCCTGTCGGTTTCAGGATAAAGGTCAATACGTCTAAAACTCCTCCGAAGATTGCTCCTACAACCGGCCCGAACATATAAAATAAGAATTCGTTGGGCAGGAAAGTAAAGCCAATTTTTAAAGAGTTGCCTATCATAAAGGTAAAATAAGTACCGATGATGATAGAAACCGCTCCAAGCATTGCCGTCAGAGTGATACACCTTATGCTGCTAAGCTCCTGTAGGGACGATTTGAATATAGCTGTAAATTTGGTCATAAAAAATTACCTCCTTTGCAGACCTTTTACTACAAAAGAGATAAAATCAAATTGGCATGACAGTCTGGAGGATCCCATGTAGCTGCCATGCATTCGAATATTTGATTATCTTATTGTAGCAGCGGGATGCGGACCGTGTACCGCAAGTTAACCTTTTCGTCCGATTGACAACTCCCTGTTCAACCAGCACTTAACGCACATGATCCTACTCTGCTTCTATTATTTTTTAGTATCCTAAGTATAGCACAGGATATAAATTTTACAAGTACCAATATAGATAAATATTAAAACTAATTACCGCATTCAATACTGATCTCATTGAACTTCTCCAGGATGGAGTCAATCGCAATTGCCTTCTTTTCCTCCTCTGCTTTATCGATTACGATTTCCCCCTGATGCATCATAATTAATCTGGTCCCATACTCTACAGCGTAACGGAGGTTATGGGTTACCATGATTGTAGTCAGGCTCTTTTCCCTTACTACCTGATCCGTCAGCTGCATAATCAGCTCCGCCGTCTTCGGATCCAGAGCAGCGGTATGCTCGTCAAGAATCAGGAATTCAATCGGAGTCATTGTTGCCATCAGAAGAGCCATAGCCTGTCTTTGACCTCCCGAAAGAGAACCGACAGGCACCTGAAGCTTATCCTCCAATCCAAGGTTAAGAGAACGAAGGCTTTCCCGGTAAAAATCAATGCGCTTTTTATCTGTTCCTCTCGTGAGATTGAAGCTCTTTCCCTTATGATCAGCCAGAGACATGTTTTCCAGGATTGTCATCGTGGGACAGGTACCCATGGCAGGATTCTGGTAGACACGTCCGATGCGTCTCTGCCGCTGAAATTCAGGCATAGCCGTAATATCCTCTTCTCCGATCCTGATGGAACCCTGATCGATGGGGATGCTGCCGCAGATTATATTAAGCATGGAGGTCTTTCCGGAACCATTGCTTCCGACTACCGAGACAAATTCACCGTCCTGTACCTTCAGGCAGAAATTATTGAACAGACACATTTCGTTCACCGTACCGGGGTTATAATATTTATTGATATTCATCAGCTCAAGCATTGGTCTTCACCCTCCTCTTACGGTCATTACTTAATATCAGAATGATCAGGAACAGTACCGCAGTAATCAGCTTCAGATCGGAAGCAGCCATACCGCAGGCGATGGCTATGGCAACACAGGCCTTGTATATGATCGCTCCAAGCACGACTGCGCTTGTTGCCTTAAGGAATGAAACCTTTTTAAACACATTGGAACCGATGATAACACTGGCAAGACCTATTACGATAGTTCCGGTACCGATGGAAATCTCAAAAAAGCCACTTTTCTGAGTGTAGACACATCCGGCCAGTGCGACAAATGCATTGGCTATCGCTAATCCGACAATCTTTACCAGACCTTTATCCTTAGCGAGGGAGGTGACAACCGTATCATTGTCACCCACCGCCCGTAGGATATAGCCGGATTTTGTCTTCAAATAAATATCCAGTAAAAGCTTCATGATAATCACGATAATCAGAAGGACAGTAACCTTTACATAAGGCTTAAAAGCCTTTGTTATAAAAGAAGACAGAAATTCATTCTCAAATATTGTTTCCTTAGAGAATATCGGCAGGTTGGCCTTTCCGGCAATCCTTAAATTCAGTGAGTATAAAGCCGTCATCATGATGATACCGGACAGCAGATCCCTTACCTTCAGCTTCACATGAATGAGTCCGGTTAAAACTCCTGCAACTGCTCCTATCAGGAAGGAAATCGGAAGTGTAAGCAGAGGATTCACCCCTGCGATAATTAAAACCGCGGTCACGGCACCACCCAAAGGAAAAGTTCCGTCCACCGAAAGATCCGGGAAATCTAAGATTTTATATGTTATGTATACTCCCAATGCCATAATGGCATATACAAGACCTTCTTCAAAAATACCGCGTACTATCGACAGGATCGCATCCATCATGCCCTACCTCCAAAATTCATTCTAAGCTACATTATCTTTACTGTGGTGTGGTAATCTCATCAAACATTTCCTTCGCACTGCTTACCAGGCTCTGGGGAAGTGTAATTCCAAGATTTGCTGCTACTGCATTGTTCCCATAGAAGGAAGCCTCTTCAATGATCTGGAAATTAATCTCACTTGCCTTCTTCTCACCCTTTAATACCTGTGCCGCTATCGCACCGGTCTGTTTTCCAAGCTCAAAATAATCCAGTCCTACGGTTGCAAGACAACCAATCTTCACCTGCTCTACCTCACTGCCGAAGACGGGAATTTTCTTTGCTGCTGCTTTCTCCAGGATTACCTGAAGAGAGCTTACAACGGTATTATCTGTTAGATTATTGATACAGTCAACCTTTTCTAGCAAATTATCTGCTGCCAAAGGAATATCTGCTGTTGTAGCGATACCGCTTTCTACGATCTCAAAGCCGTAATCCGCTGCTGCTTCCTTATATTCCTCAATTGCCGATACGGAGTTTACTTCGCTGGTGCAATAGATGATACCGATGGATTTTGCATTCGGAAGAATTGAACGGATCATCTCTAGCTGCTTCTGAACCGGCAGCTTATCACTGGTTCCTGTCGTATTACCGTTCGGTGTGCCATCTGCTTTTGCAAGTTCCGCTGCAATGGGATCTGTTACTGCGGTAAAGATGACCGGAATATCCGTATCCCTGGTTGCTCCAAAAGCACTCTGTGCCATCGGTGTTGCAATAGCACAAATCATATCAGCTTTATTTGCCACAAAATTATTGGCAATCTGAGAGGCTGTACCACCATCTGCCTGTGCATTTTCAAATAATACCTCGAGATTCTCTCCCTCCTTATAGCCAGCATCTGCGAGGCCGGCTAGGAAGCCATCCTTACAATTATCCAAAGATGCATGCTCCGCGAACTGTCCGATACCGATGGTAACCTTGTCATCGCCTTTTGCTCCACATCCTGCCAGGGTACTCATTGCTAAAACCATTACTAAAACTACTGCCATTAACTTTTTCATTATACTCCTCCTTAAAAAATAGTATTTTGATGATGTCTACGAGGAGGCTTCCTCCCCATACTATTAAAGTTTGATGTCGTACGACACCTGCTGATTTTCGTTCGTTGTCGCCATGGCAAAAAGGGTAGCCGTCATGGTATCCGGTTAGAGAAAGAGGTAATAAAAAAAGTCCCAAGTATATTATACTTGAGACGAATTAACTCCGCGGTACCACTCAAATTGGCAACAAATTGTTTTCTTTGTTTGCCCTCCTCTGCCTTCATATATCGAACAATATATGCCATATAAATAACGGTTATGGTTTCCGTCAACGCCTACTATCAGTTCGGGTTGCCCTCAAAAGCCCATTCAGCAAAAGACTCCATATCGCATTCCACCAGCTGCGACTCTCTGTTATGTCGTACTAAAGCTTACTCCTCTTTCTCAACGGTTTCGCTTATTAATGTATTAAATAATAATACCATCAGCGGGATTTGTCAACCACAAAATTGAAATAGTTCTCTACAACTACCAGAGAGCTTCATCCTTCTATTAAGTTGAAATTACCTTTATCTCTAAAAAAGCCATTACATTATTAAGACAATATGTCAAAGCAATGCAATGGCTTTCACTATATATCTTAAACCTATTTCATAAAATCAGCCGGAAATGCGAGGTTGACTGCATAAAAGTTTTTAGATTCTATCTCATCGGTAATCATTCTTAATGCCTCCCCGAATCTCTGGAAATGAACAATCTCTCTTTCACGGAGGAATTTGATCGGGTCGCAAACATCATGATCGGTGACCAGACGAAGAATATTGTCATAGGTGGTTCTTGCCTTCTGCTCTGCTGCCATATCCTCAACCAGGTCAGTAATCGGGTCACCCTTACTCTGGAAGAAGCAGCTGTTAAAAGGAATACCACCGGCTGACTGCGGCCATAAGCCAAGGGTATGATCTACATAATATTTCTCGAAGCCGCCCTCCATAATCTCGCTGGGTGTAAGATTTTTAGTTAATTGATGGACGATGGCACTTACCATCTCCATATGAGCCAATTCTTCTGTACCAATATCAGTCAATAAACCGGCTATTTTCCGATTCGGCATGGTATAACGCTGGGAAAGATAACGCATGGATGCTGCTAGTTCACCATCTGGACCACCGAATTGACTCATTATAACCTGTGCAATTCTAGGATTTCTTTCCGCAATATTCACAGGATGCTGTAATCTCTTCTCATAACTCCACATACACTAGCACCTTCCTTCCCATGGCCAGGGACCTTCAACCCATGCCCATCTGTCATCGACTTCTACGTGATAGGACTCTATCGGACCATAGCATCTGGTATACTCATGAACGGCCTCGTTTCTAACCTTAGATATCTTGCTCCAATAATCCAAAGCCGCTCTATCGGTCGGATGTGTATCCAGGAAAAGTCTCAGTTCATCACAGACAAAGCTGGTAGCCTCGATGCAGGCAAATAATTTTTCTCTGCTATTACCGTCCATCCTATTTACATCCCCTTCCATACCAATTTAGATCAAGCTCCTTAAAGAGTGTTCCGTTCGCTAAAGCTACAAATTCATTCTCATATAGGTTCCTGAAGCACTGCCAGGGAACATAGCACATAGCAAGGGGGAAACGGTCAAAATCCTCACATCTTTCTCTTTCGCATGAATCTTCCGGGGTATATCCGCTGACAACGTCTCCGCACACCGGCTCCGGTGTCCTATATGGTGAAGCGCCACGGTGACAACCATTGTCTCTTCCCATCATACCGCGATACATCCGTCTATCCATAAAACTGTCTCTCCTTTCGAAAGAATCCAAATTAGCGGGCAACATGCCTTCTATTTGTTATTCTATACATATTATGAAGAAAGGACAATTCTGTGCCTGTACCTAACCAGGGAATGAGAAAGGTTAGATATCTCCCGTATATCATTGACAATGATAAATTTTTACTATATATTTGACTTATAATGACATTATCCCAGTTTGATATGACTATAGAAGGAGATGCATATTATGTATCATTTTATTATAAATCCTAAATCAAGTTCTGGCAGAGGCATCCGTTTTTGGTGGGTTGTTAAGGACGAGCTGGAGAAACAGAAGATAGAATATAAGGCTGAATTTACACAGCATCCGGGGCATGCTACCGAACTGGCAAAGACCATTTGCCGTGATTATTCCGGTATAAAGAATATTGTAATTCTAGGTGGTGACGGAACAGTCAATGAGGTGATCAATGGCATTGATAACTATGATGAAGTTCTCCTTGGCTATATTCCCTCCGGTTCCAGCAATGATCTTGCTCGAAGCTTGAATATTCCTAAGGATCCCATAGAAGCTTTATCTCATATTTTGAACCCAACGAAATTTAAATATCTCGATCACGGATGTATCACTTTCCCAAATAGCTCACGACAGCCAAGAAAATTCTCCTGCTCCAGCGGTATGGGTTATGATGCCTGTGTCTGCTATGAGGTTCAGGCTTCTCCTCTTAAGAAAAGCTTGAACAGATTCGGTGCCGGTAAGTTTGTATATATTGCAATCGCAATAAAACAGATTATCAGTTCTCCTAAAATATCTGCTTTGATTAAAGTTGACGGGGTGGATAAAGGCACCTACCATAATGTATTGCTGGTGTCCAATATGATTCATAAATACGAAGGCGGTGGCCTTCTTATGGCTCCAAATGCCGATCCCACTGATGGAAAGCTGAGTGTCACAATGGTTCATGGCATAAGTAAGGCAAAGATATTCCTTCTCCTACCGACAATTTTTACAGGAAAGCATATAAAGCACAAGGGTGTAGAAACGATCCAATGTTCAGAGATTGAGATAAAGACGGATTTGGACACTGCGGTTCATACAGATGGTGAAGTACCTGCCTTATGCAATCACATCAGAGTTAACTGTATTGCCGGACAGATACGAATGATATTATAACGAAAGTAGGCGCTTACGATGAAACGACGAACGCATGTCCAGGCTTCTTCCTTAATCATTTTTTTAAGTATCATTACTATTATTGTTCAGTTTGCAGTATATTATTTTTTTGCAGCTTATTATTTGATCTGGGGTGTATCGCTTCTGATGTGTATCCTAAGCTGCCACATACTTCAAGAACAGACCTCCACATATGAAGCCTGTTTCAATTACTCCGTCCTGATCTTATTCATTAGTACGGTAATTATTCTGTTATCCTTTCTTGGTAATGCGGAAGCCTTCCTTCCGTATTCCGGAGGAATGCTCGGCATTATTTTGATTAACTGGTTTATACCCAGTATCCATTGCTTTTTGCGAAATATGCTTGATTACGGAACAAGATTTGAGGATTACCGAAGCTTTTATGTACAAGACAGCTTATTATTCTTCATTGTCTATATCGGTATCATTATATACGGTTCCTTCGTCAAATCGGCTTTCCCTTGGGCATATACCGGAAGCCTGAACTATGCCAATATTATCCCCTTTGAAGCAATCACGATTCAGATAGAAGATTATCTTTATGGACTGTTACCCCTTAAGGATATCCTACTGTATCTGGCCTGCAGGATTTTACTTTATATCCCTTACGGCTACCAGATGACTTTCCTTTTCAGAAAGCAGGGAAGGTTAGCCCGGCTTGCTGCACTGCTGGCTCTACCCTTACTGATAGAGATATCCCAGTATTTCTTTATATCATACCGCTTCGATATTGATGATGTTATCTATGCACTTATTGGCGGTATATTAGGCTCATTATTCTTCAACATATGCAATCTGATTGTGAGAGCAGTAACCGGCAGAAATTTTCTATCCAAGGATTCCGAATATTCCTTCTCAAACAGCAAAATTCATTTCTAATTAATGAAAAACTAAGGAGAATAATTCAGCTGCTGCAAAAGTATAACGACAATGCAGCTCCTAAATTATTCTCCTTCTTCAATGCTATTCCAGAATTCTTCCAGTATCCCTTTCATTGTATTGCAATTTACAGTTACATTCGGGAACCATTCCCTGGGAAAAAGGTTGTAATATTGCTTTTGCGTAAATCGCTCATCTAATAGTAATATTGCGCCTTTATCCTCCTTAGTGCGTATGACTCTTCCTGCAGATTGCAGTACCTTATTCATTCCGGCGTACAGATAAGCATAATCAAAACCGCTATTATTCTTCTCATCAAAGTATCCCCGGAATAATTCTCTCTCATTGCATACCATCGGAAGCCCGGTTCCTACAATAATGGCACCGATCAACCGGTCATTCTTTAGATCAATCCCCTCACTGAAAATCCCTCCCATGACACAAAAGCCGATACGGCTATGCATCGGATCATCGATAAAGGCTTCCAAAAACTGCTCCTTCTCTTCTTCCGACATACCGGAGCTTTGAACCACCAGCCCCTTCAGTTCCTCTCCGGCAAGCTCCGCTATTGTCTGCAGCAGCTGATATGAAGGAAAGAATACCATATAGTTCCCGGTTCGAGCGCTCGTAAAGTCCTTAATATACTCCAGTATCCTACTATATTCTCGTTCGTTTCTTCTGGTGTATTTGGTGCTGACATCATTGCCAATCATGATCAGACGGTTCTCCGGCAGGAAGGAGGAGGGAGCGTATACAGCATAATCCTCCTTGCAGCCTCCAAGCTGATCCATATAATAATTGATCGGTAGCAGGGTCGCAGAAAACAGAACTGCACTTCTACCCCGTTCCAAACATGTTAACAGGTTCTTGGACGGGTCCATGCATTGGAGCTTAAGCCTGAAACGATCCTCTTCGTAATCCGTGTATATGGTATAATTATCGTCATGTATCTCGTACATGCTTAAGAAATGCCTGATTTCCAAAAACAGTCCTACAATCTCTTCCCTGCCCTCATTGATTATTCCCTCCTGCAAAAAAAGCTCATACTCTGCCATGAGACTCATCAAATGCATACAAAAACCATCCACATTGTCCAGAACCTCGAATTCATCACATACCCGTCGTAGCTTTAAAAGGTCACTATTGCAATTCTCAAGAAGCCTGGTAAGCTTAGCACTCTTGTCCTTTACCAGCCTTTTTACTTCAAGAAAATCATCCTTATATAGAATGGCACTGTACATCTCCCTGGCACGATCCACAAGATTATGTGCTTCGTCAATTAAAAACACGTAATCGCTCTGTTTGTCATTGGCAAAGAAGCGCCGCAGATAGACATTGGGATCAAAGGCATAATTATAATCACAGATTATTGCGTCGGACCATAATGTAACATCCAGCCCCATCTCAAAGGGACAGACACAATGCTTCTCTGCATAGGCTGTAATATCCTCCCTGGAGATATCATTCTCATGCGTAAGCAGATCATAAACCGCATCATTGACCCGGTCAAAATACCCCTTAGCCCTGGGACAGGCTCCGGGATTACAATCAGGCTTATCTAAAATACACACCTTCTCCTTGGCAGTGATTGTCACAACCTTAAGATGGAGTCCGTTCTCACCAAGGATACGGAAGGTATCCTCAGCAACTGTTCTTGTAATCGATTTTGCTGTCAGATAGAAAATTTTCTCTGCCAGTCCTTCTCCCATCGCTTTTACTGAGGGAAATACTGTAGAGATCGTCTTTCCGACACCGGTCGGAGCTTCAATAAACAACTTCTTCTTACGGAGTATTGTTTTATATACCCCTGTAACCAGCTCCTTCTGACCCTCCCTATATAAAAAAGGGAAATTCAGAGCCTTAATGGCTGCATTTCTCTTTTCCGTCCACTTGATCTGCCAGACCGCCCACTTAGCATATTCCTCTACCAGCTGATCAAACCAGGTTCGAAGCTCCTCCATAGTCAATGTTTCTTCAAAGTAACGTATATTTTCGGTCTCCAGATTGCAATATGTCAGTCTGACTCCTATCCGGTTTAGCTTGTATTTAGTTGCATAGATATAGGCATAGCACATAGCCTGGGCGCGATGTACTCCGATTGGGGCCGTAAGATAGGACAGCTCCATATAGACCCCTTTGATTTCATCTATGATTATTTCCGGTGGATTTTCCTCCTCTTCTTCAAAGACCAGAACAGAAAAATCCTCCTTTATCGTGTTATTATTGATGATTCCATCTGCTCTACCCTCGATGGTCAATTCGAAATCAATGCCCTCCCTGGTTACAGGAACCGTTATGGCAAGTGGAACCTCTGCGGTATAATTTGCACCCATCTGCTTCTGGAGCTTACGGTGCAGCCTACTGCCGGCCTGCATGGCATCCGCTTCACTTCTTGTCTTCGTATTATCAAGGTCTCCGGAGCATAGTATAAATTCAACCAGATTTCTTACCGATATTCTTATGCTTCTTAGCTCCTCAGACATATCTCTCAGCTCCTTACTCCCACAATATCCCATGAATCAAAAAGCATCCATCGTGACAATGAGTATTATCATCGTAGATGCTGATCCTTTTGTTATTATAACACAATTCTACATCAGTGCCAAGGATAACAAAACGTTTGTTTGATTTTTGTTTGATCATGATCTACGAAATACTTGACTGTTCCTATTACTTTTTGTTATTACAAGGCCTATGAAATCCATCTCCATTTATCTTTCATAAATATGTTTTTATACTTGCATTTTTTACCTCAATCTGGTACATTCTACTTATATTCCTACGCTTTTTTCGTAGGGGTTTCGAGATGGATTGCAACCCAATTCACTTGTTCATAAATTCAAAAAGTGAGGTAGTATTATGAGTGGACACAATCACGGAGATGGCTGCGGCTGCGGTCATGATCATGAACACGAGCACGATACAATAACATTGTCATTGGATGACGGTACCGAGCTAAACTGCATCGTATTGGACATTTTTACAGTAGATGACAAGGAATATATCGCATTGCAGCCTGAGGAGGGTGAAGAGGAAGACGATAATGTATTCTTATATCGTTTCATTCAGGAGGGTGATGAGGATCCGCAGTTACTTAACATCGACGACGATGATGAATTTGAAGCAGTAGCCGATGCTTTTGAAGAACTTCTGGATTCACAGGAATACGACGATATGTTTGACGAAGAGTTCGAGGATGAGACCTCAGAGGATGAGGACTAATTTTATAACAATAATTACGCCCATAGCGGGCTAATCAGAGAGTAAGGGCTGAGACAGAACCACATAATGTGTTTTGTCTCAGCCCTTATCTCTTATCGTATCTATTAGAGCTTTTCGCCTATATTCCTACCCCTTCTTCCGCTCAATTTCATCCAGAAAGCGGGAACGTTGCAGGGTCTTATTGTAACGCTCACCAGAGCCGAAGATATAAAGCCGGTTCATTGCCCGTGTCATTGCTACATAGAATAGCCGCCTCTCTTCTTCGATATCTGCATCAAGTACTGCTTTCTTATGGGGAGTAATTCCTTCCTCTGCATCAGGGATAAAAACCGTATCAAATTCCAGTCCTTTGGCACTGTGCATTGTCATAATCTGAATACTGTCGAGGTGATTCTCCCGATACTCCGAAGCCTGCCTTTTAAGCTCCTCTCTGTAATCCTCCATGTGCCTAAGCCAACCGTCAAAATCAGAATAACCTTTTGCACTCTCCTGAAGTTCGTCCAAAACATCAAAAAGTTCTTCCGGCTTCATCCTACGAAGCTTTGCATACTCCGTAAGATATTCTTCATACCCAATTCCACGCCTAATATAGTTTACCGCTGCATATGGTGTCATAGCTCCAAGCATTCCAAGATCATATTCCAGCTGTTCAAGTCGCTCCAGCATCCAGTTTTTGTCCTCATAATATGCCTTTATCTCTTCAAAATCTACCTCCGGACTGTCAAAAAAGTCCCGGCTCACATAGCGCTTTGGTCTATTGATAATCTGCAGATAGAGGCTTCTCTGATTTGCTCCTCTCCCTAACCTTATATAAGCAAGTATATCTGAGGTTATCCAGTGATCAAATAAGTTAGGAAGATTATCCTTCATTCGAAAGGGAATGTTATATTCCATTAATTTATGCAAGAGTGAGCCTGATCCGAGGTTAGTGCGTACGAGCACAGCCATCCGATTATACGGGACTCCCTCCTTGGTAAGCTGTAGGATTTCCTGAGCAATGCCCTGATTCTGTAGAGCCAGTGTATCATACCTCCGGATGATGACAGGACTGCCTTCTTCTCTCACCGGTAAAGGCTTCTTGTCAAACCTATGAATATTATGTCCGATCAGGCAACCGGCAGCCTCCAGTATAGGCGGGCTGCTGCGGTAATTACTGCTTAAGGTAAGCCTTCTGTACTGCGGATAATCTACAGGAAAATTCAACATAATCTCCGGCTTAGCTCCTCGGAAGCGATAGATCGATTGATCGTCATCTCCGACTATAAACAGATTCTCCTGCGGTTTCGCGAGCATACGGATAATTTCATACTGAACAAGATTAATATCCTGAAATTCATCAATCAATATGTACCGGAATTTATTCTGCCATACTGCCAATATATCCTCTCGCTGTGTAAGCAGCTCCAAGCAGAGTACCAGCATATCATCAAAGTCAATCAGCTTTTCCCTCTCTAAAAAATGCGCATATTCCTTATAAATTCTACGGAATACTTCATCCGCACAATTTTGAGAATAATAGTTCGAAAGCTCAATCCTGCTTCCTTTTACCAGACTGATTTCGGAAAGCAGCTCCAGAATAAAATCCTTCTCATCCTCATACGTAAACCCCTGTCGGTGAATAATCTCCTTCATTGCCTGATAACGGACCTCATCCCGAATGATATTACTGCCATTCAGATGATAAGCATGCTTCAGTATGGTAAAAAACACAGCATGGAAGGTCCCAAAATTGACTCTCGTATGCCCGGTCTCGCGTAGAGCCAAAAATCGCTCCTTCATCTCTAGGGCAGCAGCCTTGGTAAATGTAATGACTAATATCTGTTCCTCGGGAATATGCTCCTCTTCTATCAGATTCTTTACCCTCCAGGTGATCACCATTGTCTTACCTGACCCCGGTCCTGCCAGGACCATCATTGGTCCCTCCTTATGTAAGATCGCCTGCTGCTGAGTTTCATTCAGTTGAATCATAATACTATACCTTTCGTAGGAATTTCGATTAATACCGATACCGGAGATTTAAGATTAACAAGTCTTGTGATATAATGACGAAAGCAGAAGAGGTATACCCTCAGAGAATGGCCTAAATATGTTATCTTAATCAGGCTTATGCGTCCTGATATTCTGTCTTAATGGGGCTGCTGCAAATGCAGCAGCCCCTAGTAAATTTCAGCTTAATTTAGCGATTGCTTTCTTGATTCTTCTGAGGCTCTCCTCCTTACCCAGGATACTCATAATCTCATATGCTCCGCCAGGTGTGGATTGCTTTCCGGATACCGCAGTTCTTACCGGCCATAGACCTTGTCCGTTTTTAATACCCTTCTCGGCGATATAGGACATAATTGCAGCTTCAATTCCCTCCTCAGTATACTCGCTGAGTTCTTCAAACCTCGGCAATAAATCCTGCAATACCTTCAGAGAACTTTGGGCATCGGTCTTCATCTTCTTATGAGTGTACATCTCGATATCATACTCGGGCAGCTCCTCAAAGAAATCAATAATCTCCTTGATATCTACCAGTGTTTCAATTCGGGTCTTGACCAAAGCTGCGATTCTACGGTAATCTAGGGGCTTCTTTAAAACTGAATTGATATAAGGAAGGGCCAGCTCATAAAACTTCTCAAACTCCATGTTTTTTATATATTCCCCATTCATCCAACGCAGCTTCACAATATCAAATACAGCAGGAGCCTTATTGATGTGGGTATAATCAAATTCCTTAATCAATTCCTCGAGGGACATAATCTCTGTATTGTTGGAGGAACTCCAACCAAGGAGAGCTACGAAATTAATAATAGCCTCTGATACGAACCCCTGCTCTATCAGATCCTCATAGGAGGAATGTCCGCTTCGCTTGCTCAGCTTCTTATGCTCTTCGTTGGTAATCAGGGGAAGGTGTACATAGACAGGCTCCTCCCATCCGAAATCCTGATATAGCCTGGTATACTTAGGGGTGGAGGAAAGATACTCGTTTCCTCTGACCACGTGCGTGATTTTCATTAAATGATCATCCACAACATTGGCAAAATTATAAGTCGGATAACCATCTGATTTAATCAGAATCATGTCGTCCAGCTCCTCATTATCCACCGTAATCTCTCCGAAGATTGCGTCATGGAAAGTTGTGGAGCCTTCTGTCGGGTTATTCTGACGAATGACGTATGGGATACCTGCATCAAGCTTAGCCTGAAGCTCTTCCTTCGTCAAGTGCAGACAATGCTTATCATACTTTGTTATTTCCTTAATTTCTTCCTCGTCCTCCTCGGACTGACCACCCACGGCAGTTTTTAAGGACGCAAGCCTTTCCTTCGTGCAGAAGCAATAGTAAGCTGCCCCTTTATCAACAAGCATTTTCGCATACTCCAGATAGATCCCGCTGGCCATGCGCTCACTCTGTACATATGGGCCATAACCTCCGTCCTTGTCAGGACCTTCGTCATGGATTAGACCGGTTCCCTTAATAGTACGGTAGATAATGTCTACAGCACCCTCCACCAAACGCTCCTGATCCGTATCCTCGATACGAAGAATGAAGGTTCCTCCTTCATGCTTTGCTATCAAAAATTCATATAATGCTGTTCTTAAGTTACCTACATGCATCCTGCCTGTCGGGCTGGGTGCAAATCTGGTTCTGATTGTACTCATGTCCATTGACCTTCCTATCATTTTAAGAGTGTGTTTAACTGATACAAAAGATCATGTCACCTATGGTGACATGCTAAACTATTCAAATATTTCCCTGTTCCGGGTTATCCGGCAGAGTAAATCATCCGGTTCCTTTGTACCAAACTATTGATAGTACGGACCATAATCCTGCATCATCTGCTGGAATAACGGTGTACTCATAACCGCAGCCAAATATGCCACGATTAATATAAACAAAAATACCAGAAATATCAGGGTTGCTCTCGCCCAATTCCTCTTGCTGACAGGAGTTGAATCACTGAATGCCCAAACCATGAGTAGTATGATATTCGCAAAAGGAACCAGCAGTATAGCATACATCCCAATCCATCCAAGCAGAGAGGTAGGTTTTTCCAAGGCTCCTCTCTGTTGCATTCCCATCATCATATTCGGTACCGGATCTGCCGTATATGGTCTACTCATAAACGGTTGCCCCATTACAGTTGAAGAAGCTGCCTGCGCTTTTTCCCGACAAGAGGCTCCGCAATATTCACAAAAATTCGCTGTTTCATTTTGAATCTGTCTTCCACAGGTATGGCACGTCATTTGTTTCCACCTCATTATGATTTGTTTTTCTTATTATAGCATATGTAATCTAAAAATCAAACCTAAACAGGTGCCTGCAAAGGAACTCCTGCCGGCACCTGTTATCGTTCTTTGTGATATCTGAATTAAGAGTACTAACTTTCTGTCTTCATAGCTTCTATTGCACTGATCTTGGTGGCGCGTCTTGCCGGGAAATATCCTGACAATAGACCGACAGAGATTGATATCAGCAAAGCAGCTATCGGTAAATAGATCGGTATAATTGAAAAATGAGTATTTGTCATATCATACATATAGTTACCTGACATCAAGGACTGGAACAAAGGGCCACCAAATTTGTTAATCACTAAGGATGCAATGTACCCCAGAATAATTCCAAATAACCCACCTATAAGTCCAATAATCGCTGCCTCGAACAGGAAGAGCTTTCTGATGTCTATAACCACACAGCCCAGCACCTTCATAATACCGATTTCCTTGGTACGTTCGTAGATTGACATAACCATCGTATTAGCGATACTGATTGCAGATACAAACATGGCAACCAATCCAAGTGATCCCAGTACCATCTGTAGCGTCTCGGATGCTTTCTGGAGAGGCTCTAAAAACTGCATCATACTCTGCGACTGAAATCCAAGCTTTTCAATCTCCTCCTGTACCTTCATTACATTGTCGACATTATCTACATTCAGCTTGATCTGCTGGTATTTCTCCACGTTACGGATTGCCTTCTTCCGATCCTCCAGCTTTAAGGTATTGCAGTATTTCCGGTAGATCATCTTGAAGTATTCCATATCCATATAGACATTATAGTCATATTCACCGTTCGTCTGCTCCATTTTGGCTATGTTTTTCATTGGAAGGCTAAATTCCTTTTTATCCTCATCAGGCTGGAAATCCTGGAACTTTAATACCACCTTCTGCTTCTGCATATCAACCTGAACAGGATGATACCCCCGGGAAGACGGATCATAGAACTCAAATGGCATGTTGAAGCCAAATACGATCGGAGTGTTATCCTCCGCCGTAGGATATGAACCATATTGCAATGCTGGAAAATCAAAGGCCTCAAAGGTATCCAAATCAATGGCGGTAATGTTAACCCAGGACATATATTTTCCGGCAAAGAGCGAACCTCCCATTGATACAACCGGAGATACCGCCCTGACATGCTCTATCTCTTTGATCTGCCGTACCAGATTATCATCAAGAACCTGCTGTTTACTATCAACCCATTTTCCGTCATCATCTTTGACATCTGCATAGGTATATACTGATATCGTAGTCAGTCCTCCCTGCTGCATTACCTGGGTTTCAAAGTTATTCTGCATTCCGTAGCCTATGGATCTCATTATGATAATCGATAAGGTACCAATGACAACACCCAATACCGTAAGTATTGTTCTTGCCTTTCTTCGGGATAGATTCCTCAGTCCCATGATGAAGAGATCACTAATCCTCATACAACTCAATTCCTTTTTTGATTTTTCTCTTAGCTAGAAATATACCCAGTGCAGCACTTGCTGCCAGCACCAATACGGATATTCCAATAACAAATAACCAAGAGGATAAGATCGGATCCTTTATTTGTGGTCCGGCCATAGCATCTACAGCCTTTCCTTCCTCGGTCATAACTGGTTCACCCACTGGTGCCATATCTGCTGCGACCTCTGTTTTTGCCAGTAATACTACCCCTTCTACTGCTTCTGTTAATATAAATTCCATAGTTTCCTCCATCCTCTACTATACCCGTCCTGATTAAATTTGCTCCACTTCGCGTTTACGAAGCTTTGCTTTATATAAAGTTATTACTATTTTTCTTGTAATTGGTACAAATGCACCAAATAGGATTAATTCCATGAGTATGAAGCCCCAGACAGGCATAATCGGTTTTTTGGCCTCCGGTACAGGATTAAATGCATCCACTGCTCCTCCACCGTCCATCATTCCGGGATCCATACTTACAGCTGGCATTACATCCTGGCTGAAATCCTTAGTAAACTCTATCTTATCACCGTTGCTATCCTCAAAGGATATCTTGAGAACACCCTTTGCCGTTCCCTCCACATTCGGAATGACATCAAATTCTACATAGGATGAGGTACCTGCCGCTACATTTCCGATGAAATACATTTCACCGTCCGCCTTTGTAAAATCTCCCTCCAGTGTAGTTATTACATTATTCAACTGTGATTTACCCATATTATAAAATTCAAAACCGAGGGTTGCTGTTCCTCCTGAAACTACATTGCCATCCCAGGAATAAACATTGACATTATCTACAACAGGTCTTGAATTCTCCACCGCCGATAGATTAAGCTCAACAGGTAGAGTTACACCTACTTCTCCTGTCTCAGGATTTGGTTTAATTCCCTCGTATTCATATTCTATAGTCACCTTTAACGGATAAGTCTTTGTTGTTGCATCAGATTTTACCTTCATGGCTACAGTCTGCTCCACTGTCTCTCCGGCAGCAATCGAAGTAATAAAAAAACTGTTGCTTCCCTGTGCTACCGTGAAGATATTATCCGCCTGTGTTAAGGTTACAGTGATGTTTTTTGCTGCTATTGATGAGTGTGTATTATATAAATCAAAGGTAAAATTAAAGGTAGACCCAGCTCGAAGCTCCTTCTGATCCACGGTATAATTACTGATGATTATCTTAGGCTTACTGTTACTGCCCAGATCA
This sequence comes from Bacillota bacterium, assembly GCA_023415635.1. Taxonomy (GTDB): domain Bacteria; phylum Bacillota; class Clostridia; order Lachnospirales; family Lachnospiraceae; genus Mobilitalea. The sequence goes on from JAEZJV010000086.1 coordinate 30,527, forward strand.
TTTTTTATATCCCGGATCGGAATAGTTACTGTCTCACCGGTAGAATTACCTGCATAGGTATATTTCAGGGTCAGATTATTTAGTCCTGCCTGAATCTTATCCGATACAGTCAGATTCATGATTATTCTCTTTGATTTACCCGCAGCTATCTTATCTACAAAGATGTAAGGCTCGGATTCCTTCGGGATGAAGGTAGTTCCATCCAAATTCTGAAGGGAAAGCTTAATCTCTGTGATATCTGACTGGCTGTTATTTTTTAGATCGTAGATTACCTGCATAGCATCTCCGGCAACCGGTTGCTCGGGCAGCTGCTTCACATTCTCAAGCACAAGTCCTGAGTCTCCGGAAGCTCCTCCCCCTATCACCTCAGGATAGATCGTAATCGTCGAGGTATAGGTATTGCCGGCTTCATCATCGAAGCTAAGGATAAGATTAACTTTTTTATTTCCACTGGTAGCTGTTTTTGATACCGTCAGCGGTATCTTCGCCACAACGTCCTTATCATTTTCCGCTCTACCGACATAGATGCTGTCCGTATAGTAATTCCGGAAGAAGCCATCCGCACCTGTCGTAGCATCATCTACCTTAACTGTAATATTAGAAGCATCGGTTAATCCGTAATTATGTAGTGTTACCTTTACCGTTACCTCCGCACCCGGTTTAAGTTCTTTTGAGTAGCTTACCTTATCTATCTGAAGCTCAGGAGCCTTATCATTTTTCTTCACATCAACATAGATCTGATTGGTATCCGTACACTTCGTTCCGTCCAGATCCTTATATTCAAAATTGACAGTGACAGTCTTCAAACCTACCGTTGCAGTCGTCAAAATCTTAACCGGCAGAGTAAAATACTGCTCTTTGCCCGGTCCTAGGTCTCCTATCTTAATTTTGGGAGTAGCATAATCAGGAGTAATATTGGTGGTTCCATAGTCCAGTGATACATAGGAATTTCTGGCAGATATATCTCCTTCATTTCTTACAACAAAGGCGATATTTGTCTTACCTCCTACGACCGGATCCTTAATTCTTACATTATTAACAGTAAGCTGAGCAGGTGTAGCCTCCTTCAACACCTGTACCTCAATCGTGGTAGTTAAGGAAATAGGTTCCAAGGAACCGTCCAAATTACCTACCGTAGCATTGACTCTGATGGTAATCGGATAAGTTCCGATTTTAGCAGTCTCCTTCACATCAATATCAAAATCCACATAAGTGCTTCCCAGTGTGGAGATAAAGTTCGTCGGTGTCTGATTTGGCTCCGTCAGTGTAGCCTGAGACAGGTTAAAAGGAGCATTCGATGCCGAAACCGTAACTGATGGCTCATTGATGGCATATCCGATTGCTCTGATTGGCACTCTCATATGCTTCGACGTACCGGGTACGATGGCCAGTTGTTCGTTACTCATCTTTTCATTGATAACGATGTCCGTTGCCTTTGCGGCATAAACTACCGCAGTATTGCCTATCATACCTGTTATGAACATTGTAAGCGTCAATACAGCAATTAATGATTTTCTAAGCTTTCCCTTCATTCCCTTAACCCTCTTCTTCCTTAATCATAATATTGTCAACTATCTAAATGAATTATCTCTGTTATGCTAAGCATTCGCCAGCTGTTTCCTTCTTTAAAACCTCAATATTATCTATCTTGCCGTCAAATATATGTATGATCTTATCAGCATACTCAGCCAGATGCCTGTCATGAGTAACCATAACAATAGTCTGCTGATTATTTTTTGCCATATCTACAATCAGATCCATAACCTCCCTCGAGGTTTTTGAGTCCAGATTACCGGTTGGTTCATCGGCAAATACGATTTCCGGATTACTGACAAAGGCTCTGGCAATGCCGACTCTTTGCTGTTGTCCACCACTCATTTCCTTGGGTTTATGCCTAAGTCTTGCCCCAAGACCAACCTTAGTGAGCATATCTTTGGCCATCTTCTTTCTTTTTTTCGTGGCAACACGTTTAAATATCAGAGGTAACTCTACATTCTCCTGTGCTGTCATGGCATTCATCAAATTGTAGGATTGGAATACAAAGCCCAGGTTATCCTGACGAAATTTCGCCAGCCCCTTTTCCCCCATCTTGTGGATGTCCTTCCCTTTGATCGTAATCGTTCCCCCACTAAGACGCTCAATGCCTGCCATCAGGTTTAAGAGGGTCGATTTACCGGATCCGGAAGCACCATACAGACAGCAGAACTCTCCTCGCTTAATCGTAAAGCTGACATCATCCACCGCATTGATACGTTCTTTGCCCATTCTGTAAATCTTCTTCACATTCTTAACTTCTATGATGATTTCCTCGTTCTTGTTGTTCATTAAACACCTTCCTGACTATCGAGCCCAAAATGTAAGACGATCTCATCTATATACTATATCAATAATATAAAATAATGGCTATATTTTTCCTTACTTTTTCCTTACTTTTTCATTAAAGAATCTTATATTTTTCCTGCCAGATCCTTATCCTGCTTTTTACTTAGTCTATAATCAATAAAGCGGGTAAATATCAGCTTTACATAAGCTCCTACCGGTACTGCAAGCAGCATTCCCAAGAAGCCTCCTAATGCACTTCCGAAGATAATAGAAACAATGATGATTAGCGGATGTATCTGGATAGAATGACTTAAAAGCTTAGGCCCGATCACGTTTCCGTCAATAAACTGAATGACGAACAGCGCTATCATTGAAATAATCCAGATATTGAATTCTCCTCCGAGTAAGCAGATCGCTGTGGTACTGACATAAGCCACAATGGGTCCAAAGTAAGGAATCAGATTACCGATACCGGCAAAGATTCCGATTAAGATCGCAAATTTCACGCCTGTAATAGACAATACCAGACTGATCAGTACCATCATCACAAAGGCGTCTATCAGTTGTCCTCTGATATAGCCTGAGAATACGGTATCTAAATCTCCTACAATTGAACACAATCTATTATCCAGTCTCTCTGAAAAAAGAGCTTTGCTGATTTTTCTGATGTAGATAAGAAACATCCTGCCATCAATCAGGAAATAGATTCCGATGATGAAGCTGAAGATTAATGTGGTCATTGCACCGGATATATTTGAAACGGAGCCGAAGGAATTCTTGGCAAAGTTCATCAGTCCAGTCACAATATATGCGGAGGCATCCGTCACATACTGTTCCAACTCCTTGGACTGGATGTTCCATTCTCCAAGCCTTCTAAGAATTGAATTATAAAAATCTGTCAGAATGTCAAAAAAGCTCTCACCCAATGCAATAATATCATCCAGATTAGCAAGCCTGATCTGGTCCGTTACTGTATATACAAGAAGGGAAACCAATCCCACAATAGCAATCATTAACAAAAGCACTGCAGTCACCGTACCCCAGGTTCTTGGCATAACGACCCTCCTAAGACCCTTTTTCGTCTTAAGCTGCTGATACCTCCGCTCAAAAAAGCCAACCGCCGGATCCATCAGATATGCGAAAACAAAGCCAAGGACAACGGGCTTGATCACCTTGAAGAGCCATCCAAGCCAATGCATGCATACTGTCAGAATCTGAGGAGCATTCTTCACCACCAGACTCAAGGCATAGATAATAACCACCGTAATTATGACATACAGAGATATCTGCATATATTTCTTGTTGATTTTATCCTTCCAGCTCATTCGTATGCCTAATTCCTTTCCGCATATTGAAGATAACGCATGATACAATCCACCGTATTGTCAATTCCAATAAAGTCACTTCGCAGGGAAAGATGATAGTGATCTGCTTTTCCCCATTTTTCATTGGCATGATAGTTATAGTAATTCGCTCTTCTCTTATCCATCCTGAGAATCTCTTCTTCCACCTTATTATCCTTTAGATGGTAAAGCTCCACCGCCCTTTTTTTTCGTGCAGCAAGCCCTGCCCAGATAAAGACGTTAACTATGTGAGGTAAATCCTTAAGAACATAATCTGCGCACCGCCCGATAATAACGCAGGGACCTTCCTCAGCCACCTTTCTTATGACATTAGACTGTGCCAGATATAGTTGATCATCCAGTGACAGATGTGTAAAGCCAAGGTCCTGCGTACCGTAGGCATTCATACCCATTGCCAGAGAATATAACAGGCTGTTGGTTGCTTTCCTTTCTGCATTTTCAAAGGCAGCTTCCGCAAAGCCGGTTTCCTTAGCCGCCCTTGATATTATTTCATTATCATAAAATGGAACTCCCAGCTTCCCCGCAAGCTTCTCTCCGATTTCCCTGCCACCGCTGCCATATTGTCTGCTAATCGTAATAATTTTGTTCATCAAAATCCCTCCCATTCTATAGAATATCGCTCAGATCATAAGTATAGTAAACATTAAGCACTATAATCCGCTCTTCTATCTGCCAATTTCCTCAGCCTTTTATGTTGACCTCTATCTTAGAACAAACCGGGAGCCTTATTCACCCTTCCAGTTCAGTATACCATAATCTGTCTTATGATTGAAGCAGATATTATATAGCCAGCAGTATTTTCAATTTCAAGCTTTTCACAGCGGCCAGGCTGTTATTTACTTTATGGTAAAGATTACGACGGTAACACATAATTTCCGCCAGCTCCTCCTCAGTAATTGCCTTTCTACCAAACCTTGCTCTCCTTACCAGTTCCATCAGACGATCCAGTTCTTCGGCTTCAAGGTAGTTGCAATACTCCTTCACATAGGCCTCCTGCTCCTCCAGCAGCGTCTTCTTCCCCGGAAGCACCTGCTGCATGCGTAGCATCTTCTCAATATCCTGATAGAAGGTAAACGCTCTCCTATTTCTACTGCCCTTATATCTGTTCCGGTAGCCCCTACTCAATAGGTATATTATTGATATCAAAGCACCCGTCACAAGAATTATTAAAACAATCGTAATCCAGATCAAATCGGCTGCAGCAGAACCTCCTGCTCTACTATCCCCTGTAGCAGGAGTATACTCCTGTCCCAATCTATCATCCTCAATTGGCTGATATTGTTCCGGTATATCATGTGTCTGCTGGGCTTTATCCATATCCTTAAGCAATACCGCCTCGGAGATTTCCTGCCCCATAAGGTCAATATCCTCTATTACCGTCTGATTATAGCTTACGAAAGAACCTGGTGTAAATTCAACCGGATACCATCCACAGTAATCAAAATAAACCTCAACCCAAGCATGTGCATGGTAGTCCTTGACAGAAACCTCAGACAGTGCTTCCTTATTAACTTTGCTTCCTTCAACTGTAAACCGGGTGACATCTGCAACACCGCTGCTCTTGTATATTGCATCCTTACCAAATGAATGTCCCTCTGCATACCTTGCAGGAATTCCCATCGCCCGAAGCATTAAGACCGCTGTCGTTGCGTAATGTGCACAGTAGCCCTTCCTATTCTCATAAAGGAAGTATTCTGCATAATCCTTTCCTTCCGGCAGCTTCCCGGGGGATAGTGAATACCGGGTGTTTTCCTCGAGATATTGTCTGACATATTCTATCTTTTCTGCCACGCTACCCGTCTTGGTCTGAACACGCTTAGAAGAGAAATCTCTTTTGATGTTCTCCAGTCCATTTTCCGGAAGTTTTGTATATGCTTTATATACAAAATCACGATAAGCAGCCTCATAATTGATATATCCATCTGTACTGAGCCTTGACAACCTCTCCGCAAGAGTTGTATCCTTCACTCTTGCGATATCATAATAGTATTCATACTCATATTTGCCTTTTTCATTTTCCGGAGCGGCATAAAGATCCCAGTCGTAGTAAATATTCTCCAACAGGTCATAATTTGCGAAATAAGGAGCGTACAGGAATTTTTTGTTCGCCTTATTATACTTGATTTCCATACGGCCTTCCTTCATTCTGTAATTCATACCGCCGGTTATTCCCTCTGTCTCCGTAGCTTTGTAAAACATCCCCTTCAGGAACAGCTTCACCTGATTGACCGGCTGGAACATCTCCTCCGGCATCCTGTTCTTTAGCTCCTCATATTCCTTCAGAGTTACCTCTGAGTGTCCAATCCAACGCTCTCCGGTATAGATACTTCCTACATATCCCTTGAGGTAAATACCTTCTTCTATAGAGCTTGTGGGTGCGATCACCCGAAGATGTTCCTCATTCCTATACTTGATTTGTTCCCCGCTTTCTAGTCTTCCCCCATCGAGACCTGTAGTAGTAACTCGGCTGGTAAATAAGCTGAAATTTGCTATCCGATCAAAAAAATCTTCTATAGTAAAATCTCTGATAGCGGTCTGCATTTCTTCATTTGCATCCTTTAGCTTTGTCAAATTATTATATTCCTCTTGGGTCACAAAGAGCTTTATTATATTGAAAAGGATCCACCCCAACAGACAGAGCCAGATAGCCGCCTTACTGCTGATTTTATGGAAAAGTAATTTCTGATTTTTATCTGTTTTGCAAAAGCTGTGTGACTGACTGATGAGATAGGTCGTACATAGGACATAAGTTACCAGATTACGCTCCGATGGCACAATGCCCAAGGCGAAACTGGCTGCAACAGGTATGAGCAATAGACTTCCACTAAATAATGTAAATCTATTTCGCATGACAGACAGGGCCAGGATTGCCGCAATAGGTATCAGTAGCATAATCATCAGCAGGGTGATATCCGCCTCACAGGTCATATAATCTGCTACAATTCGAAAGCTCTCCACCTCATAATATGCATCAATCCGTTCCAGTATCAGATTCTCCAAAATGTAAAAGCCATTCAGCAGTGCTTTCCCTCTGCTGAATAGAAATAAGCCATAAAACAGCACACCAAAGAACAGCTTAACCAGCTCAAAGTTCGGAATTAAGCATAAGCCATATACGATAATCGAGAAAACAAATAATGCCAGATTAATGTCACGAATATCACAGGGAATTGCCAAGGCTTCCCTGAGCATATAGACAGCACTCCCGGTTCCAAACAGAATAAAAAACATCTGAACAGTGCGAATCAGGAGTGGTGTTGTATGTTTCTTCTCATCAACGATATAGACGGAGTTATCCATATAAACACCGTCTTCAAATCCCTGAAGCATTTATATTCCACCCTTCTAATCCAGTCTCAACAGTTCCAGGTCCCTCTGAATATGATTGGCATCGACTGCGGATAAGACTACTCCCATATCATCGGAGCATTGTATGATTTCATTCGGAAAATATCTTGTTCCCGGTTGATTATCTAGATCTCCGATATAGATGACATGCCTCTTCAATGCCTTCAGCAGGGTCAACGTCTCCCTACGATTCCTCGGCTGCTCTCCCGTCAGGAGTAATACATTCGTATATTGCTCCATGGGATACTCTGCCAGATATGCATAAAGGCCGTCCGTGGATGTCACATAGGGATGTGCCTGCAACAGTCCATCCACCACCTCGAAGAAGTCCTTCTCGTGCATAACCCTGATCCTTCGGCAGCCACCGCGATGTTGATCATACCAGGCAAAATAGTGCAGCTGCCCTGCCTGTGTCAGGGAATACGATATGGATAAAGCACATTCCAGCATGGAATTCATAAACAGCATCGGATGAATCCCATTTGGAATATATAAATCCGCAAAAAGCAGTACAGAATAATTTAGAGGATTACTGAATTCTTTAATCATAAGCTGATCGAATTTGCGGCTGAGCTTCCAATGTATTCTTTGCTGACGATCTCCTTCTCTGTATTCCCTGATAGCAAAGACCTCGGAAGGGTCATCTCCGCTCTTCACAGCGGAGTAATAATCACTTTCAGAAAGCTTTATGCAAAGGCTCTGCAATTGAATTTCGGAAAGCTCGTAATATTCAGGTAAAACAGCTATCTTAAGTTCACCTCTTTGCCTTTTCTTAAGTGAGAATAGCTTAAGATAATCATAGACTTGGACGCTGTTCAGAGAAATCTCCAGATTCCCCGCATATTCAGATAGCAGATTACAGATGACGGAGGCCTTTGTATTTGCATCTATGGATACCATAAAGCTTTTTTTATTCGTAGTCGGAGCATATGCATTTTTATAGCTTATCCATAGCTTAAGGCTCGAGATAGGAAACTTCGTCGGATTATCCACAAGCACGGAGATCGGAATGACTTCTCCTCTTTTTGCCACATGAACAATAGAAAGGATACAGACAGATACCCTACTATAAAGATAGACTAGCAGGGCAAATAAAACAAACGGTACTATCCCCAATACAAGCAAAAATATACTCAAGTAATAAGTGTCGTATAGAATGGAGAGAATACCCACCAACGCAAACAGAATAAGATACCTGATTATATTGCGAAGCATCAGTCACCCCCAGCCTTTCTGTCCTTGTTAAGATTCCCGGGTAATTATTTTAGGAGCCTTTACCATACGTAATATATCTTCCAACAGGTTGTCCACTGTAACATTATTCACACGTGCCTTCGATTTTAGAATTATCCTGTGGGCCGCAACATCCCGGAACACCGCCTGAACATCAGAGGGAATGACATAATCCCTTCCTTTCAGGAACGCAGCTGCTTTCACCATATTCATCACTGCAAGAGAGCCTCTCGGACTCACACCGAGTTCTATCAGAGGGTTTTCCCTGGTCTGACTAACCAGCAGGGTGATATATTCATAAATTGAGTCATGAATATATACCTCCTCCACAATATTCTGCATGAAAAGGATGTCCTCCTTTTCCACAATTTTTACGACCTGATCCAGAGGGTTTGAGCTCTGTCTTTCCTTCATAATTCCAATCTCGCTGCTTCTGTCGGGATAACCGATGGAAAGCCGGATCATGAATCGGTCCAGCTGTGATTCCGGAAGCATCTGTGTACCGATAGAACCAATGGGATTCTGCGTTGCCATAACCACAAATGGCTTTGGAACCTCTCTTGTAACACTATCCACTGTGACCTTACCTTCCTCCATTACCTCCAAAAGAGCTGATTGAGTCTTGGAGGAGGTACGATTAATTTCATCTGCAAGAAAAAGATTGCACAGGACTGCGCCGGGCTTATACTGATACCCATCCCCTTCCTTGTTCAGAAGATGAAAGCCTACCACATCCGTCGGCATAACATCCGGTGTAAACTGCAGGCGGTGATGCTCCAAGGCCATAGCCTTGGAAAATGCCAAAGCCAAGGTTGTCTTTCCTACTCCCGGAAAATCTTCTAACAGTATATGCCCCTTTGCCAAGATAGCAGTAAGCACCTTCTCTATAATGAGTCTCTTACCGATGACCACTTTATTTACTTCATCCATAATCAGCTGGGACTTATTGTTGTATGTCTCCAAGTTAACTTCCTCCTTCTCCTTTTCAACCCAAGCATACAGCCTAGCATGTTTTTCATTATAACATATATTTACAATAATTCAAAGAATTTTTGATTACTCTGTCCTTCTATAAAAAACTGTAACCTTTTTTATATTGACTTATAGCACAAAACGTATAAAATTAACTTCATGAGAATACTATGGAGGTAGCAAAAGTGAACAAGTCAAAGAAAATTAAAAAAGTAACTTCCGAGGTACAGTTACATGATAAAACCAAGGACAGAATTGTCAGCTCCAAGCTTTTAACTATTTTATCCATCCTATGCGTTTTGATTTTGATCGGTGCTCTACTGTTTGACCAGCTGTATGAAGCACCGTTACTTACCGTTGATGGGGAAAAATATTCCTTAAAGGATCTGGCTTTTTATTTCTACACAGTGGAATATCAGTATAATACTTATGATCAAATGTTCGGCGGCTCCGGTGCATATTGGGATATGACCTCCGATGAAAAAACCGGTGCTACGATGAGAGATGCCGCTAAGGATACAGCAATCAAAACATCCCTATACAATGAGGTTCTCTATAATCAGGCAACCTCCGAGGGCTACACATTAACAGCGGACGAAATAAAACAGGCGGAAGATAGTGCAGTAAAGCTAATGGACGAGTCATTAAGCAAGGAAGAAATCGCCAAAAATAAATTTACCAAAGAATACTTGACAAATATGATGAGCAAAGCAACCCTGGTAGATCGATACCATGATGACAAAATCGCCGCTTTAAATCTTGACAAGGAAGCCATTAAGGCAGGTGTGAAATTCGAGGATTTCAAGCAATATGACATTGAATATCTTTTCGCATCCACAAAGAAGACCGATGATAGCGGTAACTATGTTGACATGACCGATCAGGAGAAGGCTGATACACTGGCAAAGCTGAATACTTATGTTGATAAGGCTAAAACCTCTGAGGACTGGTCAAAGCTGATTCCTGAAGACGAGAAAGTCATCGCCTATAGGAAATCAAGCTTTATTGAGACTGATACTACCTTTGATGATGAATTTGAAGCAAAAATAATGGCAATGAGCAACAATCAAATCGGAGAGGTCTACGAAGCCGAGGATGGTTATTATTTGGTTCGTATGATTAACAACAATTCCTCCGAACGGTATGATAAAGAGGTAGAAAATGCAATTCAGGCAAAAGAGAATGAAGAGTTCCAGAAGATATATGATGATATTCTCACGAAGCATAATTACGAGATCAATTACGATGCTTTGAATACCTTAAGAATGGGTACGCTGACGCTGGCCAGATAAATTGTTCAAAGCTGAATAAAGTCCTCCTTTCTAGAAATAATATAGGTGAAAGTTTTAGAAAGGAGATTCCTATGGCTCAAAACAGCAAATCCAAACCCAGCGACACAAATCTAAGCAAAGACTGCACAAGCAGCTCCAGCAAAAATTCCGGCGGGAACCGTGCCAGTAATTCAAGCCAAAATACATCAGGCAGTTCCGCAAAGGATTCGGTTGCGCAGTTTCCGGACAACCGTCCGGCTCGCAGCGGCCCCGGAGGAGAATAGAATCACTCTAAGGTACAAGAGATTATAGATATTATTTTACTAATATCAAATAAATAGAGACTTTTGCATATTGACCTATCTATGCAAAAAGTCTCTTTTATTATCGGCTATGTTAATGTATCTGCTTGCTTCAGCAGCTTGGCAGCATGTATCCATTGGCACAAAAACGTAAAGCAATGAATTTTATCGAACCGGGCAAACTCCGGCTTCACAATCCTTATCCAACAGTTCTTTTTCTTCAGAATCCTCCATCAAAGCAAGCAGTTCATAATCGATAGGTTTCACAAGCTTTAGCCTTCGTTCATAATCCTCTCTGGTAGTACACTCATAGGGAAGCAGAGGATAGGTCTCCTCTAGCAGTGGCAGAAAGGTAATCCCGACTGCATACTCAAAATTATCATACAACCAGCAAGCAATCTCCTCCCATTCCTGCTCCCGGACATGAACTGTGATGGAGGTGTTATGATCAGACCAATGCAGCATGGATAATTTATATAATTCCAGCTGTTCAATTGCGCCTACTTCATATTTTGTTCTGCCCTGAGGGGCTTTAATCGGGAATTCAATCACCTTAATCGAACAGTCCTCATCCGACTGACCGTTCTCATTATAATAGGGATAACTGCCCTGTACCGCAATCAAGCGGAACAACGGATCAGAGGCTGAGATACGAATCCGCCTGATATAATAATCAGCATGGGCATAGTGAATGCCTGAGCTGACGCAGGGCAACATGGACAAGCTGCCTTCCGGCTTTATAGTTGTCATCAGCTTTGGCGGTGCTATTCCTAGCTCCTCGCTGTAGCGTCTGCCTTCCCTGTGAACCGTCTCCCTAAGCTCTGACAGAAGAGCTGCAAGCTCCTCATAGCTCATTCCGGTTTTATTCAACATATCCATCATACCGGTTAAAGAAATTCCTATAATTCGATCCTCCTGCATTACCTTGTTCCATTCGGGAAGCTCCACCTCAACAAGCGTCATTCGAATCGCTACCCTGGTTGAAAGCCGTAATACCTCTTTTAAAGCTTCTTTGTTCAATACAGTCCCTTCCACAAAGGCCATCAGGTTATTGGTGGATAAGTTACAGCATTGCTTAGATTGCAGCAGAATCTCACCACAGGGATTGCAGCCGCGGAAGGTCGGTTTTCTGCGAAGCCCTTCTCTGCCGTTGATAAAACCAGGTTCTCCGTTAATTTTAATGGAGTTAATAATCTGTCTGATTTGTTCCAGAGAGGGCTTATGCATATAAAGAATCGAATTATTGCTCATCTTCCTATGAGAAATTTCGGGATCTTCAATCCATTTACCATCCACTACCTGGTATATATTCTGTTTTGCACGGATCACATCTTCATCATCCTCATCGCAGATTACCATCATCGCACTACGCCTTACACCTCCAGAGACAACATTCTCGGAGATAATAGTAGCTATATCAAGAATATCAATCGTTTTTAACCTGTTGTCATCTCTTTTTAAAAAGACACGGTTAATTTTTTCAAACATCCGCTTGATGGATTTATGTCCGGATGCACGCCCTCCAAACCTTTTAAGACGCTCTCCCTCCGGACGCACATAGCTGTAATCAATGGTCAGGACTTTAATATCCTTATACTGTTCCTCCATCACTATCTTAAAATAAGTCTCTAGGGCTTCACACCAGCCTTCCTTACTGTCACCAACCCTTAACACCGCCTCCGTTGTATCCTTCAGCTCCAGGATTAATTTTGAATGCTCCATCTCCTCCTTGGAGGTGGTGCTGCGTATCACACTGTCATAGGCACTTTCCAGCTGTATGTGCCTGACCTTAGGTAATAGAGCTATGTTCTCTTTGTCAATTCGGATTCCCACACCGCTGCCCACCATAAGCAGATAAAACACATCCACCAAATCCCTCATTTTCGCTATATCAGTAAAAGCGCAATTATAATTAGAGAGAGGATACTGCTTCACAATTTCCGTCCCACCCATATACAAGGTTCTGCCGGAAGGAAAAGTCCTTAGATGAAATAGCTCATCAAAGAGTCTCTCTGCTTCTTGCTTCTCCTTCTCCGGGTTCATGGGGATGCCATGCTTTTCTTTATAATTGATACCAAGCTCCACATTATACCGTACCGTCCTAAGTACTGTCTCAAACCAGGTTTCTCTTCTTCGCTTCTCTTCGATGTACCTGGAATATGTCCTCAGATAGACGAATTCTCCGATATGACTTAAGGGTGTTTCTATATTGATGTATTTATCTAAAAATACCTTTGATAATAAATCTTTCATAAGTACCTCCTCTTCTTTCTCAGTATATCCAGGAAGTTTGCACTTCATCATGGATTATTGCCCTATAAAAATTTATGTTGTTAAGGAAATCATAGTTTCCATGAAATGTTATATATACAATATATTGTATTAACATTATACACATACACAATATATATGTCAATAATCTCATAATTGAAAAAATCGGCTACATGTGTTGTCACTCTTTAGCGAAAAAGCGCATATATAAATAATGAATCTATTATAAGGGAGTGTATTCCATTGTCAGAAATATTCCTGCTCTATATAGCTATTGTTGTTGCTTTCTTTTTACTCGGAATTATGATCGGTTATATCGCAAATCCTAGAAGAAAACTTAAAAAAATAAAGGAAAAACCACTATCAGAAACAGTTAAGGACAAACCTGAGGAAAGACAGGCACTCGGACAGGAAATAAATGATAACGCGCCGAAGCTGCAGAACAATCAATATCCGAATGAACAAAGATACGGCTACTATAATTATAACAATTTTGGTAACAGCTTTTATGATCAAAATGGAAGGAACAGACCCGGTCCGAGGTAAAAAGACCTTGACATAAAGGTGATAGAACAAAAAGGGCTAGCTATTATGCTAGTCCCTTCTCTTTCTTAATGATAACTATCCAGAAATTCCTGAAGCTTATTCATATACTTGCCTACATGAACACCATCTGTCAGGGCATGATTTACCTGAACAGAATAGGGTAATAAAACCCGGTCTCCCTGTCGGTAATATTTCCCCCAGGAGATACGTGGAACCGCATCATCCTTTCGCATGTTAATGGTATGGGATAAATGGGTAAAGGAAATCCAAGGGATACAAGTAATATAAATCAGATCATCCCGCATCATTTCTTCAAAAGGAAGATATTTCTTCTGCTGATCGGATTTATCCTTGGCCTTCTTCACGAAATCTTCCATCGTAGCTTCCAGCTCCACCGTAACGAATTTAAATAGCTCCGAGCCCTTAGCTAGATCAGTAAAGGAAGGGTGCAGTACGTCATAAACCACTACTTCCTTCCCGTGAATCCGGTATCTGAATTCCTCTACCTCATTGGCAGCAGCCATAGCTGCATAAATCATAGCATAGTAGAAGGGTAGCTGTTTCGCCTTCGTCTTTTCCAAAAAATTCGTAATGTCCACATCCATACAAATATTAAACTGTGGATAGTCCATTGCATGAAAAAAATTATAATGCTCTGCACGTTCCCAAGAAGCCATATCAATAGTTTTCATATTACCTCCTTCTAGCCCCTGCATATCCTCCGAGGCGCTGTGTGTTTTTTACTCTTCTTTCTGGATCTTTTATGCCGAATATCTCCTGCAGGAGAGGAATGTCGTTAAATCAGGTCTGAAATAGGTATGCATAACAGGCCTTACCTACGATGCCGCCGTATATCATTAGATTTTATGTAACAGATATTTTGATCCTTAATCAACGATAAAAAGAAGTGCTCCTGTATCGGTTCTTGACCGGTGTGGTGCAGTATCATCCGCTACCTGGTAACTGTATCCCGGTTTTAAGACAAATTCCCGTCCATCCTCTAATTCCGTAACTAATTCGCCGTCCAGCACAAAGAGAACGTGCCCTTTGGCACACCAATGATCTGCTTTATATCCCGGTGTATATTCGACGATACGTACTCTGATATTTCCCTCCTGAAAGGTATGCCAGCGTGCTTCTCCCGTAATCCCGGGATGGATGGAAGGCTCTATGTCATTCCAATTTGTTGTGCAAAAAGGTACATTTTGAATCGTCAACTGTCTTCCCCCTAATAATGAACTATTACCCCGGTTTACAACCCGCTTGACACATATCATAGCACAAGAGGAATCTAAAATATAGTACCATAAAAAAATTTGTTAATTATGCCAATTTATTCCATGGACAAAATATCCTCCATAGTTTATTTTTTACTTAGTATAATTAAATTGGGGGCTAAACACTATGATAAATTTATCGGAAGAACCTCGGATTCGCAGGATGGACTATATTACTAAAGAGGAATACGAAGAGATTAACCGACTATGCAAGCTCTGCTGCGAACAGGATAAGATAAACCTGAAGCTGGAACTGGATTATAAGCTGCATCTGGCATCTCTCAAAGAGCTGAATACAGCCAAGGTCTCCTCTGACCTAAACGAATTTTTGTATTATACTGGCGAGAAGCTGGTATCTTATCTTGGAATCAGCTGTTTCGATGGTATAACAGGAGAAATAACAGGTATGACACATCCGGCCTTTAGAGGACAGGGCCTCTTTACACGACTATTGGCGCTTGCAAGAAAAGAATGTGAGCACCGTTCCTTTCGTAAACTTTTGCTTCTGACAGACGGCAACTCGGAAACCGGAGTGAATTTCACAAAAGCTGCAGGTTTCGCATACGAGCATTCCGAGTATCGTATGAAGCGGCTGTCGGCTCAGTCTGATCTCCCTATCGGAGCTTCTGCTGTTACCCTTCGCCCGGCATACAGGGAGGATGAACCGGAGATTGCAATGATGAACTCCCTTTTCTTTGATGATGCCATACTTGATGCTAATACCGGTGATCCTGTCATAAAAGCCCTTGCAGATGATCCCGAGAACTTTAAAACCTATATGGTGGAGCTTGCGGATGTATGCATCGGAAAGATTAACGTGGAGTTCTCTGAGGACTATGCCTTTATCTGCGGCTTCGGTATTCGGCCTGAGTTTCGCGGTAATGGCTATGGACGAGCAGCTTTGAATTCCACTCTAAGAATAATCGAAGACCAGCATATCAGGACAACGGAGCTCGACGTCGTCTGTACCAATAAAAGAGCCCTGCTCCTCTATCAATCCTGTGGTTTTCATGAGATAAGCATTATGAACTATTACTCTCTGCCTTCTTTAGCAGATAACTGACCCTCTAGACTGAGCTTGTTGTTGTAAAAGGTTTTTAAAAAGCTTAAGGTAAGGATGCTGCAATCCTTACCTTAAGCTGATCCATGTGTTTACAATTCCTTTAATTTCCTGCAACAGTACAGTTCATAATCTTCACCATCTGAGGTCCTTCAAAATTATTATCCTTCTGACGCTCCTTTGACAGATAAAGCTCCCGGTGAAGCTCATTGATATTACCGGTAATGGAACCTCCTGTCACCGGGATTATTTTCTCTCCATCATCGTACCAGGCAAGACGGATCTCCCCTCCAAAATCTCCAGTAACGTCATCCATAGTAAAATCAGAAAAGGCTGCTACCATAAGATGCGGTTCTGCTTGTAGCTCTTTTGCAGTTCTGCTTCCCTCAGCAACGACCATATTGGCTATCGAGCCCGTTGTCTCCACCCCCAGATAATACGAATATCTTCTATCTGATGAATACTGCTTCAGTACACCCTCTTCAATAATTCTGACCGGTGCGAGTGCAAAGCCGTCCTCATCAAAAACCGCTGAGGAGGTAGAATTATGAATGAAGGGATCCAGGGTAATTGTAATCCGATCCCCTTTTATCTTCTCCCCTTGGAGCAGGTCACCTATCTTCCATGTAGAATATTGATTATATACAGAGGATGCTTTACTCATAAAACAATAATAGGAGAAGAGCTCCTTCACTGCACTTCGGGTGAAAATGACAGGAAAGGTCTTCAGGGCGGGTGTGGGCTGTGCAATCGCCTTTTCCCGACAGATTGTTATCATGCTCTTTACCTCCGAAGCCAGAAGCTCAGCATCAAAATCGGAGCAATTGATACATCGATATAGCTCTATTTCCTCTCCCTCTTCCTTCCAGGTAGTGATAAATTCTACCATACATTGATAATTTATAGAGCTTACATCCACACCTTCAGAATTTACTACTCTCGTCTTTATCTTTTCGAGAAAAATCTCACAGGAGTTAATACCGCCTTTATCATAAATATCATTTTTATATACAGCTTTCGTAATCTCATTCATCCAATAGGAGAAGCTTTCCTTGGCAAATTTACTTTCCGGCGGCTCTCGGAATGTATCCACTGGTTTTACCAACGGATAATACGGATTTTTCACATAACGTGCCGCAAAGGCTGCCTCTTCAATTGCCCTTTTCATCTCCTGAACTGTCATAGTTGGATGTAGGAAGGTTGAGGAGGAACCGGTAAGCTTCTTGCTGTTCTCTTCAAAATTAATGTAAACGGTTACTTTATAATGAAGTACATCCTTTGCCCGATCCATATCTACATTCTTCTTCACAAAGAACAACTCGTTGGAATGAATTCTTGTCTCACATATCTTATATCCGGTAATATCTTTCTGTTCTAATATCAGCTTTTGAATCTGCTCCAGCATTATCCCAACCTCACTTTCGCTTTAATATAGGGGCCACCATTGGATGTCTTAACATATTCCTTATAGCCTTTACCACAATAGCCGGTACCTGACAACTTAACCTCTCCTGTAACCATGGACATTGACTTTAGGAGATCAGGGACAAAGCCCGTCATAAGGACCGGAGCAATGAGCTTCCCTGTAAACTTACCGTCGATAATCTCCCTACCGAGGATGGCGATACACTGAATTCCCCAATTCTTCGGATCTTCCATACCGCTGTATAACCCTTCAATCTGGTATCCATATTTGATTGAAGCCAGCATATCCTCGTAGGTATCCTTTCCCGGTGCAAAGAAGGTGTTCGTCATTCTGGAATAGGCCTTACGTTCAAAAGACTGTCTTTTACCGTTACCTGTAGGTACTGTGCCAAGGCTCAATGCGGACAGAAGATCAGAAATTCCGCTCTGCAGCACTCCATTCTGAATAATCAAGGTATCCGTTCCCAGTGTCCCTTCATCATCAAAAAGGTAAGAGGATACGTGTTCGACAGCCGCAGCTCCGTCATGCATGGAAATGATTGGAGAAGCCACCTGCTTACCGATATATTCTGCGCCCTTCGCCCTGTTTTTCACAAACATATCCATCTCAACTCCATGTCCGAAGGCTTCATGAGCGATGAGACCTGAAATATAAGGTGTACAGATGACATCATACTCACCCGGTGCCACAGGCTTCGCATCCAATAGCTTAATGCAGTCCTCTGCACAAAGACGCCCTTCCTTACCCAGCTCCTGTAAAAGCTCATAGCCGATCATTCCAGAAAGGGAACGGTAATTAAATCTTGACGTATCTCCTCTGCGTGCTGTACAGCCCACAATGGCCTCACTGTTCGTATAGGATTGCTCCAAGTCCTTTTTGCCTGATAGAAATATCTTGGATATATGATAATAATTATACGTTGCACGAAAATTTACAATGAATTCGGATAGGGAGCACGCCGTATCCTTAATCTCAGTCAGCATCTGAATAATCGTCTCAGGGCTAACTGTCTCGGGATTGATCTCATATTCACTGAAAAACTGCTTTGTTATGTTATCTTCCTCTACAATGCCATAAGTATTGACAGAAACATCAGGAGAGAGTTTATGCAACTCATTCCGTACCTCGTCCATGATCTCGGGAATTTTACTCTCACTGATCTCATTAAAGGAATACTCTGAGTAATTTACCCCATTATGTATCCGAAGGACGAAGCCCCGCTCCGCAAACATGGAATCATAGATCTCAGTTCCTTTGTTGGATACCACAAAATTCTTAACCTTTGTATCTGTTCCAAGAATTGATACATATTCATATTCGGCAGAAAGCAATTCAACTAATTTTTTAAGTAAAGGCTTACTACCGGATAAAAATTCTGATTTAAATATTTTCACTATACTACCTCCTTACAAGTACTATTTTGTTATATTTACAGGTCATTAATTTCCAGGCTTTACTATTATACATCATATACTCCCGAAAAAAAAGTAAAGAATAGGACATAACACGGACAGAGCTCCGGTTATGTCCTGCTTTCAATCGTTTATTTCGTCTTCAATCTATCTATAATGACAGTATAGATCTGTGTATCCTCACCGTTTTCAGCTGTAACCTTGATATATGCCTGGTTCGTTCCAACCTTTAGTGCCAGCTTTCCACCCTTAAGCTCTCTGGTACAGGCACGATTGCTATAAAGCTTCCAAACTGCTCCTTCATCAACCTGCAATTTAAAGGTCACACTGGACACCGGCTGCTTCACTGTTAGGAAATATTTTGTCCCCTTCCTTTTCACTCCTTCCGGAGACTTTATCTTGTATACCCAACAATCGGAGGAGCGGTTATCCTCCGTCTGCAGGATTGCAAGCGTCCCAAATCGGTTAAGGTTATAGCTAATTCCCACTCCATCACCATACTTAACCAGCTCTCCCTTCATCAACAAGGTATCTGCTTCGCTATGCTCCACATATAAATCAAGCTTTGACAAGAGGCTGTCTTTCTCTTCCTCAGACACCGGAAGCTCGATTTCAGATATCGGTAAGGTGATCAATACCTGTGTGGAGGGAACATTCGTATTTATGTTGATCGGTATACCAAGGGTTGATACCTTCACCCTAGAGTAATTTCCTAAGCCCATACTGTTTTTTGCTCTCTTGGCTAGATCTTCCTTTCGAGCTACCGGCCTGATTTCAAAATAAATCCCATCCTCCGATTCCCTACTAATCTCGAGTAGCGAGGTTCCTGATATCATTAGCTTTACTTCACCTGTCTCAAGGTATAGCTTGCCAACCCTCTCCGAAAGTGCCTTTATTGTTTCCTTGGGGAGCTCTATCCTGGTTATAACAGTCTCATTGGGCTTGTTATTCAGGATAATGCTCAATTCATATTTTCCCTTATAAATAAGCAATTCGGTTAGAAGCTTCGCAGTACCTTCATCCAGGCTGATGGTTTCAATAATCGTATTGTCGCTGTTGAAGGAGCGCTTTACCCCAATATGGGTTGCTGCAATATTCATATCAAGATCCGCAATATAAACACTTGCTGATGAGGGCAGGTAAATCCATTTTTCAGAAGGTGTGCCTGCCGGAACCGGGGAACTGCTGGGAGAATTCATCTGATAGGGGGTTGCACTAACCTCGGCGGAGATATTTTTTCTTATCCCACTGCCCATTGCTCTTACCGTAAAATAATAGACAGAACCATTAGGGAAAGAGCTGATCAGCATACTGGAGGAAGTGGTTGACGCTATCGGTGTCAGTATAGAGTCAAATGCTGTTCTCGTGTAGATCTGATACTCGGTTGCACCTGATACAGGGCTCCAGAATACAGTAACACCCTGCTCTCCAGCAGTAGCACCTACTCCGATCGGAGCATCAAAGGAATAAAAACTATTCAGTACAGGCCATCCGCTGTTCTCATTGGAAATATTAATCCATCTGCTGGTATCCAGCCCCATCATCTTATCTGGAGCAGTGATAGGCATCGCATTACTGTTACTTTTGCTATTGGCTATCCCATATAATGATACGTTTACCGTACCTTTCTGTAAGAAGTAATTATTCTGTAGTACACCTTCATTCCCATAGCTGTAAGCCACCACTCCGCCACTGGTAGTATTGCTATTATTTTCTACATTACCAATATTATAGCAGTCATTTA
This sequence comes from Bacillota bacterium, assembly GCA_023415635.1. Classification (GTDB taxonomy): domain Bacteria; phylum Bacillota; class Clostridia; order Lachnospirales; family Lachnospiraceae; genus Mobilitalea. Next base: position 51,075 of record JAEZJV010000086.1, read on the forward strand.
TGAAAGCTTTATATACTTCATTAACGATACCCCCTGCACCTTTAGAAAACTTGCGGATATCTGCCGAATTATAGCAATTTTTAATAAAAGTACTGTTGGCAATATATTCCGCAATACCTCCTACATACTCTCCCCCCACTAAGCTGCAGCTGTTGTAGCTTTCTTCGATATACGTCGTGTTATCGGCGATACCTACAATGCCACCAATGCGGGCAGAGGATCCTAAAGTATTGATTATTCCGTTACCGTTGCTACAATAACGTAGATAAGATTTATCGGATTTCGCTGCAATTCCACCCACGGTTGTATTCACATTCTTACTATATATAGACACATTCTCCAGATTGACATTTTCAATTGAAGCATTCTCCAGATTGCCAAACAAGCCTACTAGTGTCAGGGTATTATCGGGTACCCGTGCAGATCCAATGGTAAGATTTTGTATCTTATAGCCATCTCCATTATAGGTTGCACGAAACGGGTGCATATAATCACCAATGGGAGTCCATTGACCAGTTAGTGTGATATTTGCGATCTGTTTGAAATATTGCCCGGAGAAATCAAAGCCCATATTTACCAACCGGGACAGTGAGGTTAAGTCAGCCTCTGTCTGAATCAGGAAGGGATCATCAATTGTCCCCTGCTCTTCAAAAGGTATACTCGCATATACGGTATCTGTATAGGGTAACAGCCAGAATAAGCACAAACTCAGCAGACCCATCATAAGTTTAATTTTTCTTCGCGAAACAAAGTCTTTCATTATAAATCATACTCCTCCGGTTAATATCACTCTGCTTGTGTCCTTTTAGTTCCATCTGCTACAGTATAACATATTATACAGATTATGTTAATGTATAATAGAAAAGAAACAACAAAAGTATTCTCTGCTTTTGCTGTTTCTTTCTATACTGAATTATGGCCTCTTCTTACTAATCAGATTTGGTTTAGATATTCGAAGTCATTTTTTAAGGCTTCCCATACCGGTTTATCATACTCCTCGTGTTCAAGTATAAAATAAGTCGCATACCGTGCTGCTTCCTTAATTCTTCTCATATCCAGTATACCATCTGCCACGTCCACATTAGCTTTATTTGCATCGATCTGCTTAATATGGATCAGCTCCACACGTTTGCCCCATTTCTCAATATATTCCACCGGATTAATTCCGGCATAAGCTGCCCAGAATACATCCAGCTCGAGAACCACCTGATCACTTGTCTTCTCAGCCAGCCAATCCAGTGCATACTTACCATCAAGCATCGCAAATTCATGGTCGTGGTTGTGATAGCCTACCTTGATGCCTTCCTTCGAAGCTCGTTCTGCTGCTTTATTCAATACCCCGGCAAGATGATCCAATTCCTCCATGGTATCCACCTTAGCCCAGGGGCAGATTATATATTTGGAACCGATCGCTTTACTGTAGCTAAGCTCTTCCTCAAAATGCTCTTCAAAGGTCTGAAGTCCTGTGTGGGAACCTACTGAATATAATCCGCTTTCAGCCAATAGCTTCATCTGTTCTCCTGTGCTCAATCCTCCATAGCCTGCAAATTCCACCCCTTGAAAGCCAATTTCAGCAACCTTCTTAACTGAACCGATGTAATCCTTGGCAGTCTCTTCATGAATGGAATATAACTGTAATGATATCTCCATATAATCCTCCGTCTCTCAATTACCCTATCAATCAAAGTAAACCGGTTGTCCCGTAGCGGCTGATTTATAGATTGCTTCCAGTATTTCAGAAACCACACAGGCCTGCTCGGGTTTTACTACTGGTTCCGTATCATTCTTAATGCAATCTATCCAGCGTCTTGCCTCTACCAATGCAGGGTCACTGGAAAATCCCTCATAGAAGGCAACCCCACCGCTGGAAAGGTCCGGCTTAATTTCAATCAAACGGTTGAACTCACCCTTGTTTATGGTCACTCCATTCTTAATCTGTGCACCCGCGTCGCTTCCGCAAAGTACAGTACTTCCTTCCTGAATCGGCTCTATGGTATTGAGTGCCCAGCTAGCTTCCAGAATGATGGTTGCTCCATTCTTCATAACAATAAAGCCAAAGGCGGAATCCTCCATAGTGTGCTGCTCCGTATCCCAGCCGCCCCATGGATTACCGCAATCTGCATGATTGACCTTCTTATATTTTGTTCCAACAACCATCCTTGGCTCATAATTGTTCATGAGGTAAAGCGTTATATCCAAGGAATGAGTCCCGATATCGATCAGAGGTCCTCCTCCCTGTTCAAATTCATTTAAGAAGACACCCCAGTTCGGTGTTCCTCTTCTTCTGACAGCAAAGGCCTTTGCAAAATAGATATCTCCCAGGTCACCGCGTTCAATTACGTTCTTAAGATAGATTGCCTCAGGTTTATGTCTGTGCTGATATCCGATGGTAAGCTTCTTACCCGTATCCTTAGCTGCAGCTACCATCCTTCTTGCATCCTCTGCTGATTTTGCCATTGGTTTTTCACACATAACGTGTTTCCCTGCATACAGGGCATCAATTGTAATCGGAGCATGGGAGCGGTTCGGTGTTAATATATGAACTACGTCAATTTCCTTATCCTTAAGAAGCTCCTGATAGTCCGTATAAATCTTTGCATCCGGAGTACCATACTGCTCTTTCGCTTTTTCTGCCCTCTCCGATACAATATCACAGAAGGCTACCAGCTCAACATCATCGAGCTTACTGAGGGAGGGCAGATGTTTCCCGTTCGCGATGCCTCCACAACCAATAATACCGATTTTTAACTTCTTCTCCATAAGTCTAATCTCCTTTACCAGATAATAATTGCAGCAACCAGCTTATTATGAAACTCCCATACAAAACATAGCATAAAAACCTGTCCTGTGATATAATACATTTACAAAAAAATATTAAAAATTTGTCCTTGGAGGTGATCTCTTGAGTAATACCTATTATGTCGAAACCAGGAATAAAAGCGCAAATAATTCTCTGCAGTTCAGTACCCATACCCAGGTAGCTGTGGGGCCACAGCTGATGTCGCCTGCCCATATCCATAATTATATTGAGATTCTGTATGCCTTGTCAGGAAAATATCAGATATTATTAAATAACAAAGAGTACCGCTTCCAGACAGGTGATATGGTTTTAATCAATTCCAATGAGATCCATCATATCTTTTCCCTAGAGAAAGGAAGTAACGAATATATTGTCATCAAGTTTGAACCGGAAATGCTCTATACCACAGCTCAGTCACTTTTTGAGATGAAATATGTTATGCCCTTCATCTTAAATGAATCCACTCATCAAAAGGTTTTTTTAAAGTCAGAAATAGATAAGACCTTAATTCCGGAGCTGATTAATGGAATTAGTAGCGAGTACGCAGAGAAGAAATACGGATATGAGCTAGCCATTCGGGCAAACATCTATAATCTGTTCTTATTCATCCTAAGAAGATGGAAGGAGCAGAACATGGACTTGAATATAGATCAGGAAATCAATAAGGATATGGTAGGAAGAATGCAGAAGGTTTTTGATTATATTGAGGAAAATTATCAGAATGAGATTACTGCCCTTAATATGGCGCAGCTCTGCAATTTAAGCTATAGTTATTTTTCCAGACTTTTCACCGGAATTATGAAAAGGAGCTTCCGGGAATATCTGAATTATGTACGGGTAACCAAGGCGGAAAGGCTGCTGACAAATACCGAATTGAACATTACAGAAATCGCCATGCAGGTGGGCTTCTCCACCTCCAGTTACTTCATTCAGCAATTTAAACATTTTAAGGACATATCCCCGAAGCAATACCAGCTCAAGTATAAGGCCGGCTAATCCGTCCGGGAGAGATAATAGTCCGTCACTGACCGGAACATGATTATCAATGACAATATCACATAGCTCAAACTGCGTAAAATACCACATTAATGATTAATTAAGGAGATTCTTAACATGAAGATTATTCGAACAAGAGATTATCAGGATATGAGCAGAAAATCAGCTAATATTATATCCGCTCAGGTTATTCTGAAGCCAAACAGTGTCTTAGGCTTAGCAACCGGTTCTTCTCCCATCGGTACTTATGAGAAACTGGTTGAATGGTGCAATAAGGGCGACGTAGATTTTTCCAATATTAAGACAGTTAATCTGGATGAATACCTCGGATTATCCAAGGATAATCCTTGCAGCTATTATTATTTTATGTACGAGAATCTTTTCAAACATATCAATATTAATTTAGAGAACACCTATATTCCGGATGGAACTCAGAAGGATGCAGAACTTGAATGTGTGAGATACGATCAACAGCTAGCTGCAGTCGGACAGGTTGATCTTCAGCTTCTCGGCATCGGTAATAACGGTCATATCGGCTTCAACGAGCCCTGTGATATCTTCCGGAAATCCACCTTCTGTGTGAAGCTTGCCGAGAGTACAATCGATGCCAATGCACGTTTTTTTAACTCCCAGGAGGAAATTCCCCGTTATGCGTATACCATGGGGATTGGAAGCATCATGTCTGCAAAGAAGATTCTACTGGTGGTTCATGGTGAGGGTAAGGCCGACATCCTCCGCGAAACTATTGAGGGACCGATTACACCGCTTGTTCCAGCTTCTGTACTGCAGCTGCATAATGACGTTACAATCGTGGCAGACGAAGGCGCTTTATCCAAATTAAGCAGATAACACTCTTTATTCTTAAATAAACCTACATTCAGAAAGGGAAACACCATATGCGTATAAAAAATGCTATTGTATATACAGAAGACGGAAGCCTGTTAAAAAAGGATATCTATATCCGGGGTGACCGTTTCATAACGGAAGAAGAAGCAGCAAGCGAAGATTTCATTCTTGATGCAGAGGGTATGTATCTTATTCCTGGCCTGACAGACCTACATATCCACGGCTGTGTCGGCTATGATTTCTGTGACGGTACCAAGGAAGCAATTGAGGCTATAGCAGAATATGAGGCACAAAATGGCATCACAACTCTCTGCCCTGCAACCATGACTCTAGATGATGATGCCTTATCCGGGATTTTTTCTGCAGCCTCAGCATATCAAAGTGAAAAGGGAGCAGCCTTGGTGGGTATCAATATGGAGGGCCCTTATTTTTCTTATGAGAAAAGGGGAGCCCAGAATCCTGACTACCTCAGACTTCCGAATGCAGAGCATTTCCGTAGAATGCAAAAGCTTTCTAATGGTATGATCAAGCTGGTCGATGTTGCTCCGGAGTTAGAAGGCGCTATGGAATTTATTCAAGAGCTCAAGGATGAGGTAGTTATCTCCCTTGCCCATACGACAGCTGATTATGATACTGCGGTGGAGGCATATCAAAAGGGTGCCTCACACCTGACACATATTTATAACGGCATGCCTCCTTTTTCCCATCGTAGTCCCGGCGTTATCGGTGCAGCGCTTGATTCTCCACACTGCCATGTCGAGATGATTGTCGATGGTGTACACATCGACCCAAGTGTTGTGCGAGCCACCTTTCAGATGTTTGGGGATGATCGCATCATTCTGATCAGCGACAGCATGATGGCAACCGGTCTGAAGGAAGGTCAATATTCCCTAGGTGGTCAGACAGTTACCGTAACCGGCAGTAAGGCAGCTCTTGCAGACGGAACCATCGCTGGCTCTACCACCAATCTGATGAAATGTCTCCAGACCGCCATCAGCTTCGGTATTCCCTTTCCTTCAGCAGTCAAATGTGCAGCCGTGAACCCCGCAAAGGAAATCGGTATTTATGGCGAGTATGGCAGCATCACACCCGGAAAAATCGCCAACCTGGTACTCCTGGATCAGAAATATCAGGTGAAGAAAGTAATACTAAAAGGAAATATCCTATAATATGCTCCCATTGAAAAAAGCAGCACCTAACTAAAGCTTCAGATATAATCAGCCGGATAAGGGAAGCAGGAATACCTCGGAAAGTTTACTTTCCAGAGGCTTCCTGCTTCCTGTTATAATGCCAACTTTGCTGCTGTGACCTTTTGCCTTATGAATCAGCGCTTACCAGCTGTATCTTATCTTCTCAACTCTCACTTCAGAATACAGCTTACCTCAACCTTACCGCCTTTGACATTTGCAGCGGTTACAATAAGCTCTTCTGCTTCTGTTTTTTCTCCATTTACCAGCCAATAATCCAGTTGTTTTCCTTCGGATAAAACAGCTGATATTGTCGTCGGGAAATCCTCATAATAGCGCCCTGTAAAGCTCTCGTCCGTAGCAAAGGAATTCACCTTAAGCTTTGTACCCTCTACAGGCTTTACCGTCAGGGTATAGAGGGTGCCGAGTCCAAAGTACTCCTGATATTGCGTCAGTATATGCTCCCCGCGTTGCCCGATATAATCCTTTAACACTTTCATTTGATAATCCAGCTGGTTCGGCTGAACCCAATCCTCTAACAGCCCTTTTCCATAGGTATGAGATAATTCGTTAATTCGAAGGTTATGCATCGCCTCCAGCTGACGGTTAAAATATTCGGGGGCAAAGATTCCGTTTATGAGATCCGTCGTCTTTCGGATAAAGATTTCTCTGCAATCCTGTCGTCTCATCAGCTGTCCGAATAACGGACACTTTTCTCTGGTCTCCCCATTCTTCCCAACATAATTCTCAATAGTATTTAGCAGTGGACCGGTTCGCTCCGGTTCATAAATCCCCGTACTAAAGTCAAGATCATGGAGCAGATAACGCCATCTACCGTCAAAGGGTGCTTCCCTGTAATTCTCTTTATCTGCCGCATAATAACGGTAGCATTTATAATTATTGTGCGGCCAGTCACCATTTCCGATATAAATTTGGAAAGCAAAGTATTCCAGATAATTTTTTACATCTATCAGTTCACAAAGCTTCTGATAATTCTGATTATCCGTCAGATCCAGCTTCGCATAGGTACCATACATTTTCTGATATTCCTCTACAATCAAAGCATTCTTCCCGTCTGAATCAATATCTTTGAATGCGTCACCGCCCTCTAATATCTCAAATTCACCTTGATAATCTCCATAATTTTCCTCAAAATACTCATCACCATAGACCTCATGCAGCCAGAAAAAGCCGCGGTAATCTCCATTGAGATACATCACAGCCGGACGGACTGCCTGATAATCCTGATATTCCGTCTGACCTGCAAGGGTCTGAAACAACTCATCTCTCAGAAAAGCAAATCCGTTATCGTTGCCGCAGTTACGAAGTACCAGCTGCTTAAAGCTATCCTGTATGTTACCGCTGCCGTTCGCTGCTGTTTTTGTCGGAAAGAATTCATATTTTAATTTGCCTTTCCCATATTCTTTTCGGGCGAATATTTTGATGGACTTTTGAGCTCTTGCCCTGGACCATCCACCATAGGTACGAATCCCTGCATTCTGTGCAGCTATCCTTGTTCCGTCAGGCTCAAGGATTTCAAGATAAACCTCTCGTTCGCTTTCCCTCCCACGCATATTAAAATTTGCCGGATCATTTGGTTTTATTTCTTTTCTTGGATTATTCTTTATCCATTCATCCCGCAGCCTTCCTTCCACAAAAATTCCGTAATCATAATCAAAAAGATTATACGGATCTGTAGTCACCGAAAAGATCAGGGTATCATATCTTGTGCCTATATCCTTACCCACAAAATAGGTATGTACGATTGTTTCTGATACCTTCCCATCCTCAAAATAGGCCTTTGCCTTGATACTGGCTGCCTTGGTTTCCGTTTCTGCCTTCAGCTTTATCGGCTTCTTATAGACCTTTGACTCTTGATCGGGCTCGGAGCCGTCAATCGTATAATAGATGGTTCCTGGGGCACTGCTTATAATTTCCAGTGACAGGTCCTCCCTATAGAAATAACCCTCCTCCGAAAAAGCAATCTCATTTCCCATAGATAATTCTATCTTTTCTGAAGCTTCCTCCGGCTTATCATACTTCTTGTTCGAATACGGTTCTTCACAGGCAACAAGGCAAAGTATGCATATCAAGCCGAACCACCATAGTAACAGCTTCTTAACACTCATCTCTTCCATCTCCCTAAAAGCAATATAAGCCCGCAAAAGGCTTTGCAATTATATCAATATAGGCTCATCATAGCACGAAATATATGAATTGCATATGTAGTTTCCACAATTATTTTTGCCTTATTTACGATATTCGGACAAATGTCCTTTTTCATAAACGAAATTCTTTCTATAATGTTTTCGTAGTTTTGTTTTATATGCCGTACCCCACGGCAGAAGGGAGATAACTATGATGAAAATAAATATGACAAAAATAGCAGGTGCTCTGATCGGTATACTCCTCATCGGCTTTGGTGTCGCCTGGAATTCTGCCAATGGTCTCGGAAACGATCCAATCGGCTTAGTATATGATGGAATGAGAAATACCTTAAGCTTAACCCCCGGTCAGCTTGGAATGGTATCTAATATAATAAATCTTGTCCTGATATCGCTGCTGTTCATAATAGGTCGTAACTATGTAAATCTCGGAACAGTGATTTATATTCTTCCTTATGGTTTAAGTGTAAGCTTGGGTTCCCGACTCTATGAGGCACTGCAAATCAATACTCCGGCCGGACATTTCGGTGCGGCTTTCGCAGGCTGTCTTTTCATCTATCTCGGGGTCGCAATTTATATTACAGTAGATATCGGTCTTGACCCCTTTACCGGAATTATCATGGTACTGCGCGATAAGCTGAAACAGGATTTTAAGAGGGTAAAAATCGCCTTTGATATTTCTATGATAATCCTAGGATCATTACTTGGAGGGACCCTTGGAATCATTACTATCCTGACGGCATTGTCAGCAGGCCCTTGCATTCAATGGTTTGCCTCCGGTATGGCCTCATTCCTTCAATATATGGATAACCGCTCCTTACACAAGAAAGATAATAACGAAACACAGGAATATTGCAGTGAATGCTGAAAAATAAACACAGCTTTTGACATTCTCTCAGGGTTATACTATGATGTTAGTATAGCTACAGAAAGTATGGAGTTAAAAGGAGAATGTTAGAATATATGGGAAACGTGGGAGAAAACAGACTTTTGCTATCAGAACTGTTAGACCGTCTGGAGGGAGAACCGCTAGAATACCTTCAAAAATACTTTAATAACGCACCCGACTGGGTAATAGAAGCTTTGGTTATTACCAATTTTCAGAAGGAAACAGAGTTTATTCGGGAAGAAGCTGTCGTGGACATGATCTATATTCTTGCTGAGGGGATCGTGAAAGCCATTGATTATCGATTTCTTGGTAATTCCTATAGCTATATGTGGTTCTATCCAGTTAAAAGCTTCGGTGGAATGGAGATACTTCTTGAGCTGGATCGCTACCAGACAACCTTATCCACAGTTACCCCTTGTACTATGCTGGTTATCCCCAGAAGCATCTTTGAGCGCTGGATAAAAAGTGATATGAGCATTCTCTCCATGGAGGTAAAGACGATGGGCACCTTCCTTCTGGAGGAGGTTAAACGGGAACGAGTATTTCTCTTTATGGAGGGCAATGAGCGTCTGAGCTATACGTTAATGCGTATATACGAGCACACTGAGAACAATCAATGCTGTACAGTGCGTCTGTCTCAACAGGATCTTGCCGATAGTACAGGCCTTTCCTCAAAAACCATTAGTCGCTCTCTGAGGGAGCTTGAGAATCAAAAACTAATTAAGCGCTCCGGAAACAAAATTATTCTGGAGGAAGACGGTTATAAGCGGATGAAAGAGCTGCTCAGACAAAAGTCGGATATATAAGAAAAATGTAGTATGAATTACTTTCAAGGAAGGATCCAGCAGGCCGGATATAATCCGCTTGTGAGGTCCTTCTTTTATTCTTTGAATATACAGTCCTGTGTTTATGAATAAAGGCGCTGTCGGGAAAAAAATACATTATTTCCATTATATAAAAATATACCTTGACAGGCGAGGTATCTATCGTATATAATGTAACCAACGAAGGGAGGTACCTTACATGTCAATAACTTCAGATGTTATACGTGGCCATACGGAGCCGATCATTCTGTCTCATCTCTTGGAGAATGACAGCTACGGATATCAGATTAACAAGGAAATTATGGAGAAGACCCATAATCTTTATGAATTAAAAGAGGCAACGCTCTATACCGCTTTCCGGCGTCTGGAGCAAGCCCATTTGATTACTTCCTATTGGGGAGATCAGGAGGTAGGTGCCAGACGAAGATATTATACCATCACAGATAAGGGACGTGAGGTATATAAGGAATACAAGAAGGACTGGGAGAACGCAAAAAGCATAATTGATCAATTATTAAAGTAAATGGAGGGGAAGTATAATGAATGAGAGATTGAGAACTCACATTGAAACGCTGTTCGAAAAAGCTCCTAAGACCAGAAAGGCATATGAGCTGAAGGAAGAATTATTGGCCAATTCAGAAGAACGCTATCAGGATTTGGTGGCCAGCGGAGTATCTCAGGAGGATGCCTTTAAGCATGTGGTAAGCTCTGTTGGTAATGTCTCAGAGCTGTTTCAGGGTCTGGAGGAGCTCAATGAAAAGGATCGGGTTGAGATTGAAGAACGACTGAATAAGAATGCTGTTATTAAATCCATCGCCATTGGTTTGTATATCTTTGGTGTCGTTGTATTCTTCGCCTGTTCCTTCACCGGAGGAAGGATTCTGCCTAGGATTGATTCGACAACTATGGGATTATTGTTGATGCTGCTGATCGACATCATCCCCACCTGTATGTTGATCTATATCAGTACCAGATATCCGAAATACATGCGAAAGGAAGATACCATCGTGGAGGAATTTAAAGAATGGAAAAGTGATACCATAAAAAATAAGTCAGTTAAAAATGCAGCCCTCGTCGTACTATGGACCTTTATCCTATTAATATATTTCGCAGTAAGCTTCTTTACCTATGCATGGTATGCAACCTGGATTATTTTTCTTGCAGGTGCCTGCCTGCATGCAATTCTTGAACTGTTATTCCGTTTAAAGGAGATTAAAAAATGAGGAAACTAATTATAACCTTGGTCGGAATATTTTCCTTCATTGCACTTGGACTGATCTGTCTCATGGTCGTGGCGGTTACTCGTGGCAATGCTTGGTTTACAAACGGCTTTCATAACCTGGAGCTCGTTAACGAACAGACCGTTGCTCTCAACGATATTCAAATGATATCAATCGAATACGATGCTGATGATGTAGAGTTCTTTGCCAGTAATACCAACGAACTGGTTCTAAAGGAATACATGAATTTTACCCCTGATGAGGATCAGCTTACCCAGATTACTCAGAGCCGCGGCAGATTAAAATTGGAGGGACAAATCTGGAATGACGTCAATTGGTTTAGTAATACAAATCGAAGAAGCAGGATGGAAATTTATCTCCCGGCGGATTATCAGGGAGCTCTGGATACTTCAACCTCCAGCGGCAATATCACCAGTGACCTTCTACTAAAGCTTACTGCTCTGAGGCTGAGCGCATCCAGCGGCGATATCAATATAAATGAGGTGACCGCAGCCAAAATTGATTTATCCACCTCCAGCGGTAATATCACAATATCAAAAGCTGAAGGTAGCAGAGAGTTTAAAGCCTCCAGCGGGAGTATTGAAGTTTACGGTGGAGCAGGTGATACTTCTGCCACCAACTCCTCCGGTAACATCACCATTGAGTCTTCTACAGGCCTTCTGGAAGCGGAAGCTTCCAGCGGAAACATCGTGATCAAGGCTTCCTCCGGAGAGAAGATTCTTAGTACCACCTCTGGAAATATCAAAATCACCGATGCAGACGGGTATACGAAAGCCTCGGCTTCCAGCGGAACCATCAAAACTGATACCCTTGCAGGTGCCGGTCAATTTAAAACCACCTCGGGAGATATCCGGCTTAATATAGCAGCAGAGCCCGAAGCTCTCACCAAAGACATTATTATTGCTACTTCCAGCGGAGCAGCAGAGCTATCTATCCCTTCCTCCCTGCAATTTAACTTCAATGCGGATACCTCTAGCGGGTCCATCAATACCTCGTTTGAAGATATCCTGAGTTTTAGTGATGACGAGAAGCATGCGAAGGGTACCATCGGAGCTGCTCCCAGCATTAATATTAAAATTGCGACCAGCAGCGGGGATATCAAAGTCGATCAGCAGTAAAGAATTGAGATTAAATGGGAACGAAAAAGGAAACAGAATATGTTACTGAGGGGCACCTTACCCCCCTCAATAACATATTCTGTTTCCTTTTTCTGTTCTCGTATAAAAATTCCTGTAATATCCTACTGAGGGGCTCTTACCCATTCAGCCGGTCTGATGATTTTATTTCACATACTGTACAGTAAATTTTGATTCTTTAGCTCCGGCGAAGACGATATAGCCATCCTCGGGCAGAGTAACCCTTCTGTTCCCTGTAACTATGGAGCTGTATACACAGCCTCCGTTCTTATCATAAACGGAGAAGGAAGCTTTCTTGGGAACGGATACTCGGATTGTCTTATTTTCAGCTTTGTTTCCGATGGTGAACCATTGTGCATATCCGTCTTTTCCTATCGCAACGGTAAAGGAAGCTTTGGTTGATAAAGACTTCACCCCTTCCTCTCTCATAAGAAGTGTACCTCTGATATCCAGATATTCTATGCCGTTTTTAGTGGTGAAGATATAATCAGTCAGGTCTCTTCCTAATTGTCCGGGTATCTCGCACTGCATCTGTGCAAGATTACTGTCTATGATCTTTGCATTAAAAACATAACCCTTGATATTCTTCGATAATTGCAGAGACATTGCAGGGATAATAAGCGTATAAGCTTCTGAAGAATATTTCTCATCAAGGGTGTAATATATTTTACCTTCTCTCTTCTCCCAGGCATCCTTAACCTTTTTGGAAATTGCATTGTCTGTAAGCTTCTGACCCTGATAGAAGCCGGAAGCCGTTTGACCAAGGTATGGATAGGTTGGATAGGAAAGGACATAAAAATATGTATTACCGTTGCTTTCTTTCTCAAAGGATGCGACAGCGCTACCATCGGGCGAGGTAAATTTACCTTCTCCGGTATATACAAAGGTTTGTGTTCTTTCTCCCATATTCAGGCTCAATACACCACTATCATCAATATCTATAGTGAATATACCACTGTAATAGCCATAGTATCCGGCATTTTCTTTTTCAGAGGCAGGCATATCAACCTTGATTGGTAAATTGAAGGTTTTATCGGGTCTGATAGCTGAAATGCTTCCCTTAGCCAATAGCGCATTTAATAAAACTGTCTGTATCATAACCTGGTTATATGCGCTAGATCCTCCGGTGCTAAGCACTGCCATAGCCATACCCTCCTCGGGCAAAACCACAAGGCTTCCATGATATAGAGCGTTATCACCGCCCTTCACAAGTGCTTTAATTCCGTAATCGGTAAATGGATAGGTATTGACACTGTCCCATCCAAGTCCATAACAGAAGGAGGAATCCTTTTCGGGATACCAGATACCATTCAGATATTCCTTCTCAGCCATTGCTGCTGCTGATTTATCTGTTAAAATCTTCCCTTCATCATTATATAGGAACACTTGTGCGAACTTGCATAAATCCTCTGCTGTGGAGTATATCCCGCCTGCACCGATAACATTCAGATATTCAGCAGGCAGTGAGGAATCGGAAACAGGCAAATAAGCTTTCGCCAACTGTTCTTTGTCAAACTTGTCTAGTGGAGTCTTGGTATGCTTCATGGCGAGCGGTGCTGAGATTTCTTCTGCCAGGTACTCGGAGAAGCTCTTCTTGCTTACCCTTTCCACTATAAGCTGAGCCAGACTGAAGCCGTCATTGCAATAAACACTGTATGCACCCGGATCAGCTTTTAATCGTTGTGTTTTCAGCTTCTCTAGCAGGGTATCCATCGATACAGTATCCGCATCATCAAATAAAAGAGCACTGCCGAAGGTGGAACCCATCAGACCCGAGGAATGGTTCAAAAGCATTCTTACGGTAATATCCTTATAACGCTTATCCGCCATCTTAAATTCTGGCAGATATTTCACAACAGGTGCATCGAGATTTATCTTCCCCTCCTCAGTCAGCTTCATTACTGCTGCTGCCGTGAACATCTTGCTGACTGAGCCAATTGCATACATCGTTTCTTTCGTAACAGGTGCCATGCTTTCCTTACTATATACACCTGAATTACCCGAAAAAACAATTTCTCCGTCATCGATCAGTGCATATTGGACACTGGTTTCACCGTAATACGAAGTCAGAGCATCTGCCAGCTGCTGCGCTTTCTTGGCAGTATCCTCATAATTAATTGCTGCATAGGCTGATGGTGTACCCAAATTCAATGGCAGGATTACCATCGTGACCGCCAGGATGATAGCCATCCCGGACCTCATTATTCTCTTTAACATATTATTCCTCCATATTTTTCTATTGATTAACAACCATAAGCGAATTATACCACTTTGTAAAATGTATACAATCACCTTAATCAATTTTTAATCTTTTTTTAGATTTCGCAATCCATATAAAACCGGTAAGAAGCACCGGCAACAATATCCAGGCCCTCAGTAGCCCAGTCAATAAACCGCATTGCCATAAAATAACCAGTATAATACCCTCTGTCACAGTGAAAAGGATTGCCAGCCATGCCGGTCGAAAAGCATCAAGCAGGTAGTGCCTATGCACAAGCAGCAATATAAGGCTTAAGGTAGCCGCAGAAAGACAGGTGAGTGATATTCGGATTAGTCGTAACAGCATGATATCCTTCGGATTAGGAGATAGGTATGCAACACTGATTCGAAACCTTCTCCACTCGCTGACCTTTCTTCCCCAGAAATCAAGATCTGACCAATTTGTGGGGATCAGGCGCTGCGGAATAAATAGTTTAAGCTCCAGGCTCCACCGTAGTAACCCCCAGAGCGCAAGGAGGATTACGACACCTACCAGAACCTGAAACAGCAGGCTTCTCCTTCTCCAAAGCTCGGTAAGCAGCTCAAACATTAGGTAAAGTGCCAGAAACCATGCCGGAAGCAACGCTGAGGACTTGAGCAGCTTTGCATAAAAGCTTCCCTCCAGAAGAACGCCTGCTTCGTTCACACCATTCTGCAGCAGAAAGGTATTCGCTTTCTGATCACCGTTTTCAATATTGGTGCATATCAGCTCAACGTTTGAATAAGCATAGTTCTCGTCCTTCTCCTGTATCAGACAGACCGGGATTTCAGACTTTATGATCCCTCTGATACAATAGTCCTCCTCCTGATATGTGAGCAGGTGCCCAACCGAATGTGCTGTACCAAACAAAGTATATGCCGTCTTATCATCAAGGAGGCAACCGGCATAATCATCCGAGGACGGTATACTCCCTTCCTTTAATTCTACGGGATAAATAGTACTCATATCTCCGAAGACAGCAATCAGATTGATCTTACTTTCCGTATTCAATTCCGTATTCCGAAGAATCTGATTCTTACGCATGTTCCAGGCTGCAACTGCCTGAATTGCCTGTGAGCTCTCTTTACTTTCTCTTTCCATTGCTTGCATCAGGGCCCTTTGCGTAATCTGTTCCTGCTCCAGTCGTATACTAACAGATGGGTATCGACTGTAGATTTCCTCTATATAGTAGATTGCAGCCCCCCACAGGAACAAGATCATACCAAATAAGAAAGCAGAGCTTAAGAGTCGTAGCATATTATTTTTCGATATTACCATCCATTCTCACCCTGTCCCCTTCCTCGATATGCTTGCTGCTTGACACAACAATCCTATCCTTATCACTAAGGCTGGCTTCTATCGCGGCAGTATCATAATTCTTGTCAAGAACAGTGACATTTTGTCTTGCAACCGTCAGCTCCTCTCCAAGAACCGTATTGGTTTCCCGGATTATTAATACATAATTCACTCCCATAGCATCCGATCGTATCGATTGGATTGGTACGGTCTGGTAATATTGCTCTGACTGATGCTCCACAACAAAATCCACTGTCGTTCCTGCCGTAAATTCACCCTCGGGGAGTATTGCGGTAAGGGAAACCATCCCCTCTGAGTCCTCTTGTCCAATTCCTTCAATCACAACCTGAAGGAGCTCGTTCCTCTTTAATATCAGAGTCATATCATCTCCCTGGCTAAGATGCTTCGCTTCTTCCTTTGTAACCCTGCCCACAAAACGGCATTGCTCCAGAGAAAGGGACACCCGTTTAGAGCCATCAATTCTATTACCTGCTTCAGGCTCCAGCTTCTGCACCACTCCGTCTGCAGGTGCTGCAACCTCACCCTGCACAAAAATTAATGTGTCCATATCCTCAACTGCCGCTTTTATCTCCTCTACCTTCATTCTAGCCAGCTCTACATTCAGCTCATTAACCTGTCTGTTCTTCTCGGATAATTGTAAGGTTTTCTCATCACTTTCTTCAGCTTCGGTCAGATTGATTCTGGCATCCTCCAAATTTCTTTGGGCAATCTTTAGCGTTTGTGCTTCCGTACTTAGCACTTTAGTATAATCAATGCTTCCATCAAGGATGGCAAAATATTCAGCAGTCGCTTCAGAAAGCTGATCCTTAGCCACTGATACCGCTTCAGCTGCTTCCTTCAGAGATAGTTTCCAGGTGTTTTTGATCCTTGAAAGTTCTTCCTTGGTAAAGGTGGCTGTCTCCTCCGCTTCCTTCACAGCCTTCAGGTGATCTGTATCATCTGTCTTCGTAACCTTAGCCAATACTGCCTGATATGCGTTGTTAATTTCTACTTCATTATTATTCCTGAGGGCTACGCCGTAGGCATGGATCATTTCAGACAGTTCCCTGTCTTTCTCTATTGTTTCCTCCAATTCGCTATAGGCATCCTCATATGCCCTGATACAGGAAGCCTTCCGTTCCGTTGACAACATGCTGCCTGTCTCCATAGCATTAATAAAGGTGAATTTCGCATCCTCACAGGCTTTGGTCAATTTTTCCTTTGCATTTGCAATCATCTTTAGGTGCGTCTTATAATCCTGCTCTCCGTAATATAGTTTTATAATGCTCTGTACCTCATTAGCCAGGGGCTCAGTATTTTTCTGGTCTATATTAGTTAGGGGAAGCTCCTGCACGATTTTATAGAAGCTGATATCGATGATATTAATCATCTGCAGAATATCACTGGCCCCAATCATACCTGTCGAGGAAGTATCCTCCGCCTCAGGTTCCGTAAGCTTTGCACTTGATAAAAGCACTGCCGTCTTATATGCCGCCAGAGCTTCTTCTGCTTTTTCTCTGACGTCAGTCAGTTTTTCCAATGCTTCCTCTGCATCTGTTGCATTATAATTCGCTTTTCTTACAGCATAAGCTTTTTCCTGCTGCCGGGCGGAATAGGCTTCCTTCGCATTATCATAGTCGACTTTTGCGTTATCATATTGTTTCTTACTATCTCTTTTTAGCTTCGTTTTAGCCAGATGGAAGTCTTCCTCTGCCAGCTTTAGATCAAGCTCTGCTCTTTGCAGCCTGATCTGTGCAGCTTCTAGGGCAGTATCGGCAGCTGCCTCCTGTCGGTTCAGCTTTTCCTTCTCTAAAGATAGCTCCTCTTTCTTAAGTTCACTCCCAAGTTCATCCCTGATTTCTTTCAAATCCTTCAGATCATAACGGAGCAGGACCGTTCCTTTCTCCACATACTGTCCGACTTTGGCTTCGATCGCTTCGACCAGGGCACCCTCATACAGATCAATGAATTGCTCTGATGCCGCCTCGAGGGTCCCGCCTCCTTCGATAGAGAAATCCAATATTCCTCTTTTTATTATTGTCGTCTGTACCTTCGCAATAGTAAAGCTATCAAGAGATCTGGAAATCATGGTTAAAATGAGCATCAGGATAAAAAAACCTGCAAGAAATCTACGAAGAACTACCTTTCCATCAGGCTTTTTTATCTCGGTGCTTCGTGTTAGTTCATAAATAATCTTATCTAAAAGCTTTTTCATATCTTCTCCTATTCCTATAAGCTTCGTTTTGTTTGTCATAAGGGACTGTTACATAAAGTTTATTGATGGCTTAGTAAGGAATTTATTTGACAACATTCCTTTTATTCCTTCACTCCGGATGCAATAATTCCTTCCTCAATATAGTCCTGCCCTAGCAGAAAAAGTAAAATTGCCGGTACCATAGTAATCATAGAGGCTACCATCGCAACTCCAAGCTTCTGGGAAGCAATCTCAGGCAGATAGAGGGATAAGGGCCACAGGGCCCTATCCTTTAGAAACGTGATTGGCTGCTCCACCGCATTCCATCCCTCCAGAAACCCCAGTATAAAGGCTGAGATTATTCCCGGAGTCCCTAAGGGGAGTCCAATATGCAAAAAAACCGCCAGTTCACCTGCACCATCTACCTTTGCAGCTTCAATCATAGCCAGGGGAATTGCTTTAAAGCATTTCTCCATAATGAATACCGGAAAGGTGGAAAATATCATTGGAAGGATTAAGGAGAAGTGCGTATTCATTAATCCTAGGCGATTCAATACCAAATAGCTTGATACCATTGTCACCTGGAAGGGAAGGAGCATAAGTACGATATAAAGAACAAAAAGTGTTTCCCTTCCACGAAACCGGAATCTTGCAAAGCTCCAAGCAGCAGGAAGTGCAATGATCAGCTGACCGGCTAATCCGGGAAAAACCTGAATACAGGAGTTCCAGAACATAGTGAGGAAACCGGGGGTATCAAAGAAGAGCCTGAGCAGGGGGCGCAAAGTCGGATATTGCGGCAACACATGCCATTTGGTATAACCTTCTCCTATTCCCAGTACCATCCCGATACATTCAACAAGTTCAACTTCTCCCATCAGGGAGCCGGACAGCAGCATCCAGAGTGGAAAGCAGATCATCAGGGAGAAGACAAGTAATACCAGGAAGGAAATGGTCCTCTTTCTCTTCATTCCTCTACCTCTTTACTGTCCAGCCTTCTGATCAACAGCACAAATATCACAAAGCAAGCGGCAATCATCACTGCGGCAGCACACATCTTCTGTAAGTCAAGGGCAATAAACCAATTATTGAACAGATGCTGGAGCATGTAGATACTATCCTGAGGGTAGCCGCCGGCAATCAGATAAGCCTCACGAAACACCTTGAAGGAATTTACGAAGGACAAAATCACGGTAACGGAGAGCGTCGGCAACAGCCCGGGCATCGTAATATAGCGAAACTTCTTCCAGGTTCCTGCTCCATCGAGTGATGCCGCCTCGTACAGGGCAGAGGAAATACTGCTCAAGCCGGAGTTCCATAGAACCATATCATAACCTGTGTTCTTCCACAGATAGCTGAATACCAGCACATAGAATGCCCTACTTGTACCCATAAAATCTACCGGATTTCTATGCATCATAAGCAGGCCATGGTTAATCAAGCCGTTCTCATGGAAAAACACCTGCCAAAGCAGTGCTACGCATGCAACCGGTATTGCCATGGGCACCAAAAAAATCGTCTTAAAGAAGCTGCCACTCCTCCTGCCATAAGACAGCAAGGACAGAAGCAGACTAAACACAATTAGAAGCGGAATACAGGTCAGCAAAAACCGCCCTGTGTTACCTGCTGCCAATAAAAATGCCTTATTATGTATCACGGTTTGATAATTGTTCAAGCTGACGAATTTTCTTCCCATAGCATCATAGAAAGATCTTCGGACCGCATCTGCAAACGGCAGCAGAATGAGGACTGTAATTCCCACTAGACTGGGTGCTAGAAACAGCCATGCAGTCCTGGTCTCCTTCTTTCGATATTCTTTTCTCTTCAATGCAATTTCCTGCCTTTCACGGTAATCAAAGCTTTATTTTGAATCATCCTAACACAGTAATCTCTAAATAACCTTAAGTGATACCGGTAAAAAAGACTTTCCAGTCCAGAAATTATTTCCCTCCGTTTTTACGGAAGATTCCTGTCCTAGAAAGCCTTATGATTTCTATCTGTTAATAATTTTAGTCGTCTGCCTTGCAGGGAAACCTCATCAGGAAAGTTGCTCCTCCCCCCGGTGTATCTTCTAATAGGATGCTTCCATGAAGCAGCTCGATGAGTTCCTTCGCAATACTGAGACCAAGTCCATAGTGCTGCTTATCTGCTCTTGAACTATCCCGGCGGTAGAACCGCTCAAACACATGTGGCTTGTCCTCCGGCAAAATCCCTTCTCCGTTGTCCTCTACGGCTATCTTGATAAAATGCCTCTGCTGCCACACCCGCAAGGTGATCCTTCCCTCCTCCGAGATATGATTCATCGCATTATCTACCAGAATAGTCAAAATCTGTTTTAGCCGCTCCTTATCTCCGTTAATACTGCAAAGTTTTTCTTCGGGTAAATCCAGGGTTATTACCGCATGCTTCGGATTCATACAGGTGCAAAACATATCATAGCATTCGATCAGAAGCGTATCCATATCCACCCTTTCCCAGGTCAGTTCCCAGGATTTCGTATCGGCTGCTGCCAGAAGCAGCATTTCATTAATCAGTCGGGACATGCGATTACATTCCCCTTCCACGTGGGGAAGAAACTTGTGCGCCTCTGTCATATCCTCCTTTATGGAATCTATTCCTGTTTTAATAACCGTAAGGGGAGACCGCAACTCATGGGAGGCGGCTGCAATAAATTCCTTCTGCTTGCGTTGACCCTCCTCAAGCGGATGTAATACCTTGCGGATAAACAAAGAACTGACAAGAAAGAGTGCTATAATACCCAGTAAGTCATAGAATATAAAAATCATGAGCTCCTTGAGCAAAACACTGTTCCTCCGCGTATCATAATACAAAACCATAACATTCACTCTGCTTTTCTCCCTGGGTATACGAACTGCCATTCCCAGCTGCAGATTTCTTCTACTATGATTAAGATTAAAAACAGAGGTTTTTTCGATTTTCGAGAATAATGGTCTACTATCTAGATAAATTTGTTCCGATGCTGCCTCTTTTTTTAACTTTCCAATCATTTTCTCCATGCGATCCGAGGAAATACTCCGGCTTACGGAGGAAAGTCTTTTCCCGTTCTCCTCCACAACTACAAAAAGATGATTCTCCTGACTCATCTTCTTCATCCAAGTATTATTAATGATGTTTTCCGAACGAATCTTTTCAACTACCTGCTCCGAATTCTTCTGAAACTGGAGCAGTGTCTGTTCATAATTATTATAGTAATTCAGAAGAATAATTCCCAGGATAACAATAGTCAAGACAATACTGGAGGTTACTCCGTAGATCATTGTCAAACGGTTCTTAAGCTTCGTTATCATGACTTATTCCTCCAATTGATATCCCACGGAACGTATCGTCCTTATGGTGGCCTTACTATGGATCGACTTCAATCTCTTTCTCAGAAAACAGATAAAATTGTCCAGGTTACTATCCGTCACGAAGCTATCCGCACCCCAGACCCGTGTCAGAAGTGTCTCTCTGGTTAGTACCTGCCCCTTATTCTTAATAAAAAAGGCCAGTAGATCGCTTTCTCTTCTGGAGATACTGCAGCACTCACTTTTCCCGGCGAGCTCCAGCTTCGCTGCATTCAGGCAGAAGTCAGAAAAGTACAGCTGCTCTAAGCTCTCCAGCCGAACCGGTCTCCGTGCCAATGCCCTAATTCTTGCCAGTAGTTCCTCCATGTCGAAGGGCTTAGTGAGATAGTCATCTGCCCCCGTATCCAACCCCTCAATCCGATTCTGTAGGGTACCCATGGCCGTCAGCATAAGAACAGGGGTTTTGATCTGCTTTTCCCGAAGCTTGTGAAGAAGCATTATTCCATTAATACCGGGGAGCATCCTGTCAAGAACAATTACATCATAGCTCTGCTTCTCTATATAGAACATAGCATCTGCCCCATCATTACAGAAATCTACTTCAATATTATTCTTCTTCAATTGGTACTCCAGAATGGAACATAAATTCCTATCATCCTCCACAATCAACAGATACATGCTATTCCCCTCCTCATAATTAATCTTCCTGCCTCTTGCAAAAGTCTGGCAAATATGATATCTAATTTTTTACAGGGCTTAGAAATTTAAGGTTGTTTAGAGATAAACACGTTATAACATATCTGTAAGTATTATGCAATATTTTAATTTGGATAGGAAAGGGGCATATCATGAAAGCCAAACAAATCTTACTACTCTTTATTATACTCTGTCTATTGTTGACCGGGTGTAACCGCGGTAATCCTAAATCTACGAAGGAAACCGACTCAAAACCCATGGGGCGTTATATTGAAAAAAGCATTTCTCTCCCAGAATCCTTAAGTGGCGGTTCTTCGATGTTTTTGACCAAGCGAAACAATCATCCTTATTTACTCGAGACCAAGGAAAGCCCATTCATTCTAAAAGGGTATCAGCTAAATGAAGACGGAAGCTGGACCGAGGATACCCCGGAGTGGCTGACAAAGCTGTCTCTACAAGCCGGCTGGTCTTATAAACCCAGCTTTATGGAAGATCATAAGGGTAACCAATATTTATTTTATAATGAATTGAAGGATAATTCCCTGATCGGTCACCTACTGCGCTCTATCGACGGAATAAATTATGAAGAATTGGCTCCCGAAGGATGGAGTGAAAAAAATGCGAACGGTAACATTAATATAGCCTCCAAGGTAGCCATTTTAGAGGACGGCACCCTGGTAACTTTATTTATCAATGGAGATGTCATTCTATACGACAGTGAGAATTATAAACAGCAGACCAGCATTATGGGGGAGCGCTTTTCTGATAATATTCTCCTACCTCTTGGTAAATCCATTTTGCTTGGCAAAACTGATGATAATCAGAAATTAACGAGTATTGAAAGATACGATCTTGAGAATATAAATCAACCTATCAGCTACCCTTATACCGCAGGTTTGGCAGGCTACAGCTTCTGTGATGGGAATGAGAACGGCGACCTGTTTCTAGCAAATCCTGACGGTATCAACAAGCTGGAAAAGGATACCTCTGTATGGAATATGATCGTTGACGGATCACTGACCTCCCTGTCCATGCCGTCCATGTGGCCGATAGGCTTCATTGAAGCTATGGATGAACAATATTATGTATTATATAATACTGAAAACAACTCCTGCTTAATGAAATATTCCTATGATGAGACAGTAACTGCTCAGCCTTCTGACCAGCTAACCATCTATTCCCTGGTGGATAATAGCACAATTCGTCAGGCTGCAGCTATATTGCAGCAGCAAAACCTCGATGTAAAAGTAGATTATACTCCTGCCATGACAGAGGAGGAGTATGCACAGGCTGATGAGGCCGTAATGGAGGATTATATCCGCTCCTTAAACACAAAGCTTCTTGCAGAAGACAGCTATGATATCCTGATTTTGGATGGACTTCCTGCCGCCTCCTTTTGCGAAAAGGGCATTCTGGAGGATATGAGCAGTCTGATCCAACCCATGCTTGATCAAGGTGAACTGATACCCAATATTTTTACTAACTATTATAGTAATGATAAATTATACTATATACCGGCGCGCTTCGCATTAAATATGCTTTTCGGTAAGTCAGCGGATATCAATAAGCTTGCCACTCTGGATACGCTAGCAGAATACGCAAAAACAAATACGGGAGCAGCACTCTTTGGCAGATGCACAGAAGAGGGTCTGATTGATGCTTTCGCTCCCTATCTCAGTGAAAAAATCCTTAAATCGGACAGAACGATTGATCGTGAGGCTTTAATTAGTACTTTGGAAGTATTATATTCCATCAGAAAGAACATTGTGATAGACGAAACTTACACAAGTAATTTTCAAAGCATCTGGGATTTAATGAAAGATGCTTCTCTATATTACGGTCCGCAGAAAGGCTTTCTGGATTCCATGTTTAACTTTGGTATCATTAGACATATCAATGGTTTTTATACTTCCTTTGAGAATTCCTTTACTCCGATCTGCGAGCTGGGTATCAACAGTGAAAGTGACAACAAGGAGCTGGCCAAGAAGTTCGTCAGTCTGGTATTATCCGAGGAGATACAGAAGAATGATATCTATAACGGTTTCCCTGTAAATGCTAAAGCACTTGAGTATTGCGCCAATGCCGACCGTAGTAATTACAGCACTGCAATATCCAGTACAGGGGACGATAAACCCCTTGTTCTCACCGCTCAAACCGAGGATCAGATTAAGGATATTGTCTCCATCTGTAATAAGGTTGACCGAAGATTAGCCGGAGATCAGCACATTATAGCTGCCTTGAAGGAAGGCTGCCACGAGCTCTTTGCCGGAAATCAGACCTCAGAAGAGGCTGCGGATTCGATAATAGAGAGGTTAAAGGTATATCTTGCGGAGTAGAACTCGCAGCCTTACATCGTCTTTGACAGCTCGGTCAGCTCTTCAAACATTTCTTTATCAGAAGCTGTAACTTTGATATTCGTGCTGAGAGTCTTTCCTTCCGGAGTCGTAATATTGACTTCGATTACAGTTCCCTCTGCAATCCCCGTATTTTGTACGGCATTGATGAATTGCGGGAATTTGGGATGATTTTGTGTAAACTTATTCCAATAACTTTTTATCTTTAATATTTTAGCCGGATTTAACATCGCTTCCTCCTTACAAGTGTTCCTTCATAGTAACATATTATATTGTACCCACTTTTATTAAATCAGTAAAGTCTAATAGAATCTCCCATAATAATGAATTAGAACAGTCTCACTAATGTGAGGCTGTTCTCTCAATAACAAAACCTTCTGCTCCTCTTCCTTCTGTCTGTGTCAGCCTTCTTGGTAATCAAAAAAGCAGCCACCGTTCCTTCATGAGCTGGTGTCTGCTTATAGCTATATAGCTGATCCTACGCTTAGCTGTAATGGTATCCTTACAATCTTTGCTCTTTACTCAGCTTTTCCCCTTCTGAATTCGTAAGTCTATCTATCTGTTGTACCACATATTTCCCTATCGTTTCGTTTGGTTCATCGAATTCACAGCCGTACAGATAACCCGTTCCGTTTTTAAACTCATCCGTCCGAGCGATAAATCCTACCAGCTTTTCTTGTTTATTATATAATTTAAAGGATATCTCTATTTTGGCTGTCTCTTCCACCTTATGACGGCTCAGAATTCCCATCCCGTTAGCACTGAGATCCTTTAGAATACATTGAAGCTCTTCTTCTGTTCCATCTGCCTTGATAATTTTAGCCACAATATTAACGCCCAGATAAAGTCGATACGATTTTCTATTGTTGACTATCTGGGCTTCCTTATCAGATTGTACGGCATATAGCTTCTGGCCATTTAAGGATAGAGATCTGAGATTGACATTATGGAAGGTATATAGTCCGGCATCAGTCCGATAGACCAGATTGACACTGAGAAGCTTTGAAGCCGGAACGGTCTTACCTGAGCTTTTCAGCGCCGATACATAAACCGTATTCCCATATTTATAAAGTAGACCCACACCTACCTTATGCCTGATCCCCATATAATAAAATCTTAATTCAACCACAGTGCTCACTGGTATCTCAAAAATTTTCATAAGAGACCTTCCCATTTTCTTCAGTATTCTGTTCTTAAGAATGGTATCGTAACATCTCAAATAATATTATAAGGTGAACTGCTATCATGGAAATTAGTATACCACGATTTTCCATATTCAACAATCATTTTTGCGGGATGAAATCAATTAAAATTGTATAATTTAATCATTCTTATTATTTCCTCAGTCATTAGAAAATCTTGCTAATGACATAATCGAAATACATCCCAGGATAAAAGTAGCTATAGACAGGATCACGGTGGCTATCCACCAGATGGCATTCGCATTCTGCGGAATCGAAGGTACAATCTTATCACGGAATATCTCAAAGGTTGAGCCGAGAACAAAGCCGATTATCATACAATAGGTCTGGCGGGGAAATTTATTCATTGTCCATTCCAGCGGCTTTGTAATCAGGAATATCCCGATTACCGTCACTATGCCAAGAATACCGATATAAATGATATCGAATTGCGTAATCGCCAACAACAGACTATCATACATGCCAAGTACCAAAAGCATATGGGAGGTACTAATCCCCGGGAGGACGAGTGCCAAAGCAATTATAACTCCTGTTACCAGCAGCATCAGATAGTGTGCCAATCCTGATCCGGAGCTGATGCTTAGGTTGCCTGTAGGAATGAAGCCGATTGAAACCACGACAATCAAACCCAATAAGAAATAGGCAAAAGAAGAAAACCTGATCGGAGCTGCCTTAGTCTTCTTATACAGGGCAGGAATTCCTCCGATAACTGCTCCAAGAAAGAAGAAGGATACCGGCAGCGGGAATTTTTCCAAAAGCCATTTAATCACAAAGGCAAGGGAACCAATGCCCACTCCTGCGCCAATACAGAACTTAATAAGAAAAACAAGGTTATGCTTTATATCCTTTAGAAAATTACTGATAGCACCTATCAATTTATCGTATATCCCTAGTAAAATTGCCATTGTACCGCCACTCACACCGGGTACACTCATGGATGAGCCGATAATGAAGCCCTTCAGCATGATAATCAAATCATTTCTAAACTTTCCCTTCATAAATACCAAAGATACCGATACCATCGGTTATCTTTACTCCTTTCCCATTCTGTACTTCATTACAGTACAATAAAAAGTATAGTATGAATCATCATTTCTGTAAAGAGCTTACAACCTCATTTTATCTTTATCAGTATGCGGTATTTCTGCCTATTGCCTTATTATAATGTATAAAAAGAGCAGATCCCCGGATAGGGACTGACCCCATAAGTCAGTATTAAATTCGACTTATGGGGTCCTATTCTCCTGCTGTTAGGTTTTATATTCCTTCTATATCTTGCCCTGGAATACTGTGTTTGTATCCTTACACAAAAATTGTACTGCCTGGCGCCCCATCATAGCTGCACTGGGCAATCCTCCGGGCGGCATTAGGCGATGACTGGCAAAGTATACCTTTTGTATGCCCTCAGGCTTGGAAGGATAAGAGATCCTTTTCTTGCCCTTACCAGTTAGCGTCATCCAGGATCCCTTATAGGAACGAAGATAGCGTTCGTAGGTCAACGGAGTGGCTACATCCCATACCGCAACCTTTCCTGCGATCTTTGGAAATCTCTTGGATAATGCCTCGATATAGTTTTGGGCCAGCTTCTCTTTCTCAGCTTCATAGGTTCCATCCTCCTTGCACTTCTTCCAGAAAGCATAGCTGTCTCCGATACAAAACATCGTAATTGCAGTACAGCCCTTCGGTGCATAGCCTGTATAACCGGAATAGTTGTACAGTCCGATGGAGGTTACAGGAATATCTCCGCAATAAAAAGGCTTCTCTAATTGAAATGTCACACTTTCGGGAAGATCTGATAATTCCTCCTCCACACCCAAACAGATAAAGGTATCCATCTGAGGAACGGTAACCTTCCGCATGGTTTCTGCCCACTCTTCATGTATCGGCTTTTCAAAAAGCTGATCGATTGCAGCCAGTGCATCCTGAGCGATAATAACAGCATCGGCTTCCATTAATTTCCCGTCAAGAAGCACCCCAACAGCAGTACCATCCTTTACCTTAACCCGATCAACAGATTTGCTATATTCAATCCTGCCACCCAGTTTCTGAAAGGTGTCTGCAATACGCTCTGCCATACCCAGGGAACCGCCCTCAGGATAGCCACCATCACCGGAAAGAAATGTAGCCAAGGTAAATACCAGGCTGCTGGCATTGAACTCTGCTCCGATGATTGATTTAAGAAATCCTCTAAGAACCGGATTCTGAAATCTTTTTGAATACTCCTCTATTGTTTGATTTGAATAAAAGCTTATACGAGGTACAGCCGGCATGATACGAAGCAAAGAAGACATATTCATCTTCTTTTTATTTCTGACCTTGACACCTTTGATATCCATAATCGGCATCTGTATCTGTGTAAACTTCTTTAAGTCTTTGCAAAAGCTATTAATCTCCTTTTCATCCTCCGGAAACAGCCCCAGAAGATGACTGTGAAATTTCTCCAGCTTCCTGTAAACACATACCGTTTTACCCTTATCCTCATAGGTGAAAAAGGGATCTTTATTATAAATCGGTGTAGAAGGATTTATAGCTCCGATCTCTCTCCAAAGCTCGTATAGAGACGTTGTCGGTGATGAACCTGTGAGCCAGTGCATCCCTCCTTCAAATAGGTACCCTTTTCTTCTCCAACTTGTGGATGCTCCGCCGGGAATGGTATGCTGTTCATAAATCGTTACATCAAAACCGCTTTGTACAGCATAGATACCTGCCGTCAGCCCGGCAATCCCCGCCCCTACAATAATTACTTTCTTCATGTTATCTCCCCCTTATCATATCAATGATCCAATCACACTTTGGGTATGGAGTACAGGGATTCAAGGCTATCATCTCAGCAATCCCCTGAATAGCACACCAATAGGTTATACTTAAAGCATACGGGTCTCCTTCACGAATTGTCCCGTTTTCCTGTCCCTTCTTCATTATTCTGGCAGTCGGTGTAAATATATCAAAATCCTTCATCAGGTTTTTAACCGACTGCGGTGCCCCCTCGTTGTAATGCACCTGGCTCATCAACACAAACATCTTTGCACCGAAGGGTTCTGCCAGAGCGTAGTTAAATATCTGTTCCGTACAGCTTTTAAAGAATTCCAGAGGCTCCATCTCCGTATCCGTCATCATTCCCATCGGTCCTGAGATGCCGAGCTTCACCAATTCCTCATATAGCTTCTCCTTTGTCTCAAAATAGTGAAATAGCAACCCAACACTCATTCCCACCTGATCAGCTATATCCTTAATCTTAGTAGCTGAGTAACCCTTACGAATGAATAAATCCAAGCCTGCCTTTAGTATCTCCTGTCTGCGTTTTTCTTTCTGTTGCTCACGAACTCCCATTTGTTGAACTCCAGTTCATTGAATTTATATTCAATATAATATTCCATAAAATTCTATCTGTCAATAACTTTTTTATTTTACAACATTATTTAAATATCAGATCAAAGATAAAAAGTCCGGAGCTCATCTCATTCCGGACTTTGATACTTATTTATATTAGATCATCATAAGGTGGAACCTCCTCTGTCTGGATTCAGGTGATTCTCCTCTTCTACCCGACTCCTCTCCCTTCAGATACTCTGCCAGATGATGACTTATTCACCAATCATCTTCTGATTTCCTTCATCATCAGATGCTCATTTACTCCCTGCTTGTATAAATTCGGGATTATACCAATCTCCCGGTAGCCGATGCTTTCATAAAGCTGCTTCGCTCTTGGATTAAAGTCGGCAACCACGAGAAATGCCTTCTCTGAATCCTGTGATATGACAGTTTCAAAGAAACCGAGCAGCTTTTTTCCTATTCCGCAGCCCCTGTATTGCTCCTTCACAGCGATAATATGCAGATAGGGAAAGCTGTGAAACGCTCCGTTCGGTAGGTACCAGAGAAAACCCAGACATTCCTCCTTGTTAATTGCAAGGTAAAACTCTCCCTTGGAATAACCCTCCAAAACAGCTCGTCTCGCCTTTTCCTCATCCGGAAAATAAACTCTGCCAAGCTCAGATTTATGTAGCGCCTGAACACAGTCCTCCTGATAACGGCCTTCCGCCTTCATAATTTTAACATCCATAGTATCTATACTCCAATCTGCAATTCATCATTCCACAATCACTCTTCCATTTTTATCAAAGGCTATATCAAACTGCTTGCAGTATCCGTTAATCTTCTTAAGAATCCGCTTTTTCTCGCTGCCTGTTGCAGGTGTGGGCTGATAATTATTCTTATTGCTTACCGAGGATACAGAACACGGAATAATTCGTACCTGATCATCCGGAAGTAATTGATCATTGTGGAAGGTAAAGGTCTGCTGATAGATCATCGTATCCTTATCCGGTGGGTTCGTATTACCACCGAAGCAAAAATTGCCCAGAGAATAGACAATATAAGCATCCTTATATTTTTCCACAGGCTGAAGCACATGGGGATGATGACCGAGCACGAGGTCGGCACCTCCTTCATCAATCGCAATCCTACTCAAATCCTTCTGAGCCTTCGTGATAGCACTGGTACGTTCAATGCCCCAATGGAAGCTGACAATTACCAGCTCCGGCTTTTCCTTCTTCAGATTCTGAATTGCTTTTTGCAATACAGCTGCAGCATCGCCCCTTCCCGTCTCCTGCACGGATATCATGCCTATCTTGATTCCCTTAACCTCATATACTCCGACTTTGGAATACGAGCTATAAGCAATCTTCGCTTTCTCAAAGCTCCGTATTGTATCCGTATAGCTGATTTCACCGTAATCTCTAACATGATTATTAGCAAAGGCCACCGCTTCAACAGAGCCCTCCTTTAAAATATTGATATAGGAGGGCTTTCCGCGGAATGCCCATTGCTTCTCTACCCTATTACCACGATTGCTCAGAGTTCCTTCAAAGTTAACAATAGTCATGTCGTCCTGGGCAAAGAAGGTTTTTACGTTTTTGAAGAAATAGGAATCATCCTTCTGTTTATTATATACGGAGAAAAAATTCCGGTCTGCATACTGCTTGATATCACTTGAGAAGGTACAGTCTCCTGCCGCACTGATGGTAATCGACACATCCTTTGTAACCGTAACCCTGCAGACACTCTTTGCCTTTCCGAGTGTTACGGTAATCTTCGCTTCTCCGTAATGCACGGCCTTAACCAAACCCTTATCAGATACTGTAATGATGTTCTTATTACTGCTTTTAAACTGCAGCCTCTCTCCCGAAAGATTTTGCTCTGTCAATGTCACCTTCAACTGATGGCTTTTTCCCTGTGCCAGAGTAATATTCTCATCCTTTAAAAGGATAGTGCCGTTATACTCCCTCGGCTCAACGACTATCGGTGTAGCCTCAGGTGTCGGCATAGTATCGGGAGTCGGTGTAGCCTCAGGTGTCGGTATTGTATCGGGAGTCGGAGTAGCCTCAGGTGTCGGTATTGTATCAGGAGTAGGTGTAACCTCAGGTGTCGGCATTGCTTGCGGTGCCGATGTTCCACCTACGCTCTGTAGCTGTAATGCCCCTGATAATTCCTGGGCCTTGACCGAGCTCTGATACCGGGTATCAAAGCTTAATTCCTGAGTAAGGATGATAATGAAAGTCAATAATATGCATAGAATCCGTCTATGTTTCATGTCTGTTCTCTCCCTTAAGCCGTAAAGCTTTGTCTCTACAGATCTAATCAGTGAGCGCTGCCTATATTTTCTTACCCTCTAATACTGAACAAAATCCAACATCCTTCCATCGATTGAAAATCTGACATGCTCTTTGGATATGATTTCATATGCTATCTCTATTGTACGGTCATAATCCTTGACAATAATCTTCTGCTGCTTAAGGTCAAAGGAATAGGTAGCATCTCCGGGAGCATAATCTCCACTTTTAAAAAGCCAGGGGTTGCTATCCTGAATCGCAGTTATCTTATTGTTCTTAAAAAAGGTGATACTATACTCCCCACTTCTCCATTGCTGGTAGTCTTTCTCACAGAAATATGCTATAGCCTCCTCCTCTGAAGAAAGAGAAATCTTCTCATAATCACTGTACTGCAGCTCACCTGCAGTTATTGTCAGTACATACTCCTCTACACTTTTACTATCCAGGTCCTTTAGCTTGACCGCTATATGGTAGGTTCCGGGTGATGAAAACCTTAAATCAAAATCATCCCAATCATAGCCTTCAACAATAACCTCTTTGCTGTCAGGGACAATCTCCATATATTGTACACCCACCGTCGATTTCAATAGATTACCGCTGCTGTCCGTCAACTGATAAATGCAGGTATAACTGCGATCCTCCTCGCTAGGAATCAGGCTGATTGCTTCCTCCACCGGAGCTTGCATAATCACATTGATTCTATATTTATTGACCAGAGACTTTCCCTCCGCATCATAGATGAGGCTTACCTCTGTTTTACCTTCCTTAATGCCCTTTAATATCAAGGCCGCTTCCTTCGTATCCTGATTCTCCATTATTTCTGCTGAGACAATTCCCTTCTCCTCCATGCGTACACTTAGCTTGCCACTCTCAGGTGGTGTAAAATACAAAACCGTAGACTTATCCTTGATAAGCTTCATGTCTCTTGTAAATACACTTCCGTCCTTACTCGGCATGGTAAAATTGAAGCGGTAGACGGTATTTTCTCCGTTGATGAAAGAGGCAGCAACATAGCATCCCATCATCCCATAACCCTTCGCGTGGATGGTAAAGGTTTTATTCTTTTTATCGGAGGTTAGTACACAACTCTCCTCCCCATCTCCACCACCGCTGAACGGTGCGAACATTGCGCTATCATATCGATCCATAGAGCTATAGATAGCTTTGAGCTTTCCTTTCCCTTTGATGGTAAATTTCTTACTGCCATTGGAAGCTATCGTGTGATCTGCTTTATACCCTCCATTATAATCGGCCAAAAAGCTGACCTGTCTCTTAATTGATTGTGTTCTCTTTTTCTTAGTGTCATAGTATTTGACAGTGACTGTCGCGGTTTCATCTTCTCCCATACTATAGGGAGCCCATGCCAGTACTACAGTATGCTTCACTCCGTTGTCAGTGTAGGTTTTTTGTTTGACCTTGACATTCTTATCAGAGGATGCTATGGACAAATTCTTAAGGCTAGATGCTTTGCTGTCGAATATTGCTACCGTATCCTGATCTCCGGCGATTATACCACCAGTGGCAGCTTTTACTTCCTGCTTCTGAAATAAAGCCAACGTTATAAATATAAGTAAAAAGCCGTATACTATCTTGTTAATCCATTGAATCCTTACTGTTCGTTTCATAATAATCCCCTTACCTAATCCTATTTAATTTCCATATAATACCACTCTTTCCAGCCAAGTTCAACCCCACCCCGCTGTTTTTTCAGAATTATTATTACCATGCTTTATCAGTACAAAGGAGAGTCCGAAAACTCTCCTTTATATTTCCCTATTCGATTAATCGAACTCCTTTTTGTGTCTGTAAATCAACTTCCTTTTCAATCTTATCCAATAACTCAAATATTTTCCTGGACAGCTTTTCCGCATCAGTGAAATAATTCGAGGCTTCAGCCTTTTGAGAATTTTTTATTGAGTCAAGCGCCTTGTGTCCACAGATATGGAACTTATTATGTATCTCGTCAATTGCATTCCATTCCTTCTCAATCGAAGGATGACGGACAGAAATTGTGTGATAGAAATGTCCAAAAGCACACTTTGTACTATTTGTCTGAAGAGGATATATTTTACCTTCCTCTACTATTGTTTTTAAGGTAGCCACCCAATTCTCATGAGCAATTCTGGCATTCCTTATACTGGCCTTAAATTCTTCATTGGTGATATTATGTACACCGCCACTTAAGGAAGCAAATAGGTTCTTAGTAATCTCGGATAAGCCATCATCAAGCTTCGTAATCTGACTTGCCAATTCTGCACATTTCTCTGAATCGTTATAAATCGTCTGCGTCATAAAATTAAGCTTTTCTGCATCTGCACTAGAGGTTTCCATTGCAGTATTTATTTCATTTGTAGAGGCTCTTACCTCTGTCATTGCAGTATTCACTGTATGAACATCCTCGATGGTCTTATTTAACAGCTCCGTATTTCTCTGCATGGTTGAATATACATCATCAATTTTACTGCTCATTTCTGAAGTGGCTTCGATTGTATTGATCATACTTTGTTTTCCGTTCACTGCTGCTTCTTTGATGTTGGACATAAAAGAGCTCATACCCTCTAAGCTTTTCTTCGTATTATCAGAAAGCTTTCTGATCTCAGCAGCTACAACAGCAAAGCCTCTGCCATTCTCTCCGGCTCTTGACGCTTCAATGGTTGCATTTAAGGATAGTAGGTTCGTCTGTTCTGCAATGGCACCAACACTATTGACAATTTCATTCACCTTATTGGTCAATTCAACCAATTCATCAATTTTAGCATTCATAATTGCTGAATTTTCCATTACATTTTCCTTCAGCTTATTTATTTCAGATAATTTACCTATGCTTTCATCATTTCTTTCAATCAATTTCCCTGAGGATTCAGCAAGTCTTTCCAACGTTTCGGAGGAGTCATTGATTGATTCTGTTACTACATACATGCTTGCCGTCGTTTCTTCGACGATTGCAAGGTTAGACTCGCTTAATTCCGCTATTTCCTTTGCGAACTCCTTTAAATTATAGGATATTTGGGACATATTTACATCATAACTGCTCATCTGGGCAGTAAGCTTAAGTAATTCCTTTGCTGAACTTGAAATCATTTCTTCATTTTTAAAAAACCGTTCAAATAAACTATAGACCGTTTTATGTAAATCATAACCAATTTCGGGTGGTGTAACATTTTTTCCTTCCATTCTATTATTGACATAATCCACTATACAGCGAGCTTCCTTACAATCACCTTTCTGCTTCATAAACAACATAAAATGCCTCCAATCTTTCGTCATAATAAAGTGTATCAGGTTCAAACTTACATGTTGTATCCTTTTGACAGTAAAATAACAATCTATCTTTATAATACTACAAAATGCTGATATTATCCACCATTTTAGCAAAATTAAGCCTTGTTATTTTGTAGAGTAACAGTAAAAAAGAATCAAACTTAAAGGTCTGATTCTTCTTCAGCCAGGTGTGCTCTTTGGCAGGATATATGCTGTGCAATCAGGAGTATATTGGAAACCAGCTAACAATTATATTTCCTGGATATGCTTCAACCCCTCGATGGCGCTGAGCCTTTGGATCACTTCCGTATGGTTACCCCTTTTATTATTTTCCAAAAGTATAATAGCAATTATTCCTTTTTCAAATGCTTCATTTTCTATGTTAACTTCAATATCTCTAACCTTAATTTTTAAGTTATGACACATGTCAATGAAACGTTCAAAACCACTATAGGTGGCAAAGGATGCATAAATCGTCAAATGCTTATTATTTGATGTAACCCAGTTGTCAATCCTATGCAATAAAGTCATGATCAAAAATATAACTACACCGCCGACGATGGCTCCTTCATAAAAGCCTATTCCAATTGCTAACCCAAGACAGGCTGCTGACCATAAACCAGCTGCTGTTGTTAACCCTCTGACTTGGTTTCTTCGTGTTACAATAATCGTTCCGGCACCCAGAAAGCCAATCCCACTAATTACTTGAGCTCCCAATCTTGCCGGATCTCCATACCCATAACTATTGACTATAAATTGATTCGTCATCATAATCATTGCAGAGCTAAAACAAACCAGCATGTGAGTTCTAAAGCCAGCAGGCTGATTTTTTCTTTTTCTTTCTATCCCTAATATTCCACCTATGATTAATGACATCGATGCTCTAATTAATATTGTAAAATAATTTAATTCAAACAAGCTCTCTATATGCTATCATCCTCCAAGTATAAAAGACTCATCTAAATCGTCAGAAAACCTCTGTTTCTATATATGTTCTCATTATTTCCATTTAAGTGCATGCAGTAAACCTTTTTCCTAAATTCTACCGGAATCAGCAACTCCAGCTTATCAATGTCACAATGTGAAGGTGACTTTGATGTATGGATTGAAGTATCCTGATATATGAAATCGATTGCTCCTTTTAAGAAATCGGCCAAAATCTCATCAGGTATTCTATAAGAGTCACCACTATAAAATATTCTTACATTATTTGCTTCTAGCAGATAGCCATAGCATTGCATGGTATTAACATGGTCTACCGGTATTGCTTTCACAGATATACCCGGAAGCTCCTGCAAAAGCTCACTTTCATAGTGATATACATGTTCTTCTATTCCCATCAATTTTAACAGAGTAACAATCGTAGTTTCCGGATGGATTACTTGTATTTTCTTATTCAATACGTAAAAGCAGTAGGATGCCAGGGACGCAAGACTGCCTACATGATCACAATGCAGATGGGTTATAAGTACGTAGATATTTCTACAATCCTTCAGTTCATTCAAATCCCATATTTCACCGAAAACACTTTCACCACAATCAATAAGGAATAGATTATCTTCTATCACAAAGAATGCACTCGTGTTTTTCAATGATGGAGTAAATGCCGATCCTTTCCCAACAAATTTGAGTTCCATAACCTTCTCCTTCTATTCCTTAATTCCGGCTCCAACAAAACTGTTCATAAATTGCTTCTGCATGATTAAAAATGCAACTAGTAAAGGTAGTATAATAATAAACGTTGCCGCACAGACGTTAGCCCATTGCATATTTGCTTCCTTCGATTTTGCGAATATAGCAAGTCCTACTGTTAGGGTTCTATTTTCCGGTGAATTTGTTACAATAAGCGGCCACAGATAATTATTCCAATGGTAGCTTACAGAAATTACAGCAAAGGAAACATATGCCGGCTTTGCATTCGGCATATACACCTTCCATATCGTCTGCCAAACTGACGCTCCATCAATAAATGCCGCCTCAGACAGAGCTTTAGGAATTGTCTTAAAAGTCTGCCTCAATAGAAAGATCGCTAAAGCACTTCCTAAAAACGGTAACATGATTCCGAGCTTTGTATCGGTAAGTCCCAGGTCCGATAAGGTCATAAAATTCGCTGTTATTAAGACATCATTGGGAATAATAATCTGCATAAAAATAATTGCAAATACTATCGTCTGCCCTTTGAATTTCATGACCGCCAAGGCATAAGCAGCTATGGTTGATGTTACAAATTGTATTAAAAACGTAACCGTAACAATAGTAAGTGTATTAATGTAGTATTGTCCAAATGGAATTGCATTCCATACATAGATCAGATTATCCAAAGTAAACTTCGACTTAGGAAACAGCGACATAATAAATGTCGGTTCACTAAATGCCGTTCCAATTAACCATATAAAAGGGATTAACCATATGATTGCAATTACTATGGATAAAATGGTAGCAAAAATATCGCTTTTCTTATTCATATCCATCCCCCTAGTTATAATATACCTTTCTATCCTGGCTTAAAAATCTTGGTAGTGAGATAACCAATAATACGACTAGCATGATTACGGTTAATGCGGCAGAAATACCGTAATTAAAGTTCGTAAAGCCCTGCTGGTATAAATAATACAGCAATAGCATACTCGCATTATTTGGGGCTCCTTCTGTCATAATCACAACATGGTCAACCAATTTAAAGCTGTTTGTAAAGGCAATCGTGGAGACAAATAATATCGTTGGCCCTAGGAGAGGGAATGTAATTCTTCTGAACGTGGTCCAAAAGCGGGCCCCATCTATTCTGGCGGCTTCATATATTTCTTCTGAAATATTTTGCATTCCTGACAAGAAAAATACCATGAGATATCCAGCTTCTTTCCATACATACATGACCGCCAATGACTGTAGAACGGTATCTTTATTGGATAAGACATTCATCGGTTTAAGCCCTAAGCGAATCAGGGTTTGGTCCAAAAGTCCATTTTTTGCCATATATACAAACATCCATACACTGGCAACTGCTATCATTGGCATTACAACGGGATAAAAATAAGCAGTTCTCATAAAGCCAACCCTTTTCCCCTTTCGATTAACCAACAATGCTAAACCAATACCGATAACCATACTGGGAATCACAGTGATTAAAGAAAATTCAATTGTATTACCAATCACCTTCCAAAAAATCTTATTTTCAGAAAGCGCTATATAATTTTGCAGACCGGTAAATTCAGGAGCAGCCATACCCATTTTAAATTTACATAAGCTTAGGTATACACTCCGAAATATCGGATACACCGTGAATACCAGCATAACCAACAATGCTGGGAACATTAGCATCCAAGCTGTGATATTCGTTTTTACCTTCTTCCTAAATTTTGTATCCTTTATACGCATTATATCACCTCTGTGGTTACATAAAGAACTGTCGCAAAGTATACATTATGTTAATCAAATATATGATACGTTGATATTCCTATTAATGTATTATATTTTGCGACAGTCCCTATTCATATTTTTACTTACTGGTTACAGCTTATTGGAAATCAGCTAATATTGCTTCACCAGCCTCCTGGGCATTATCTAGAGCTTCCTGTGCTGTAGCCTCGCCGGTTATAGCTGATTGAATATTATCGTTCAATACTCTCCACATTTCAGCAGCGTTATATGTCGTTAACTCCGGCTTTGCATATTCTAATTGCTTATATGCAACAGATGCCTGAGGTACCTCTGCATAATAATTCTTAATGGTATCGGTCTGATAGCAGCTATCTCTTGTCGCAACATATCCGGTATCCACGCTCCATTGAGCGGCTCTGTTCGTATCCGTACAGAACTTAATAAACTTCCAAGCTGCCTGAACTCGTTCCTCTGATATACCGGATGAAATATAGAAATTGCCCCCGCCTGTAGGTGCCGCTACACGCTTACCTGCAGGTAAAAATGCCGTACCAAAATCAAAGGTTGCATTGGTATTAATATTTGTCATGTTTCCTGTTGTATGATATATCATCGCCACCTGACCTGCCAGGAATTGTGTGGGTAAATCAGTCCATTGTACAATTCCCTCAGCCATACAATTATACTTATTCTGCAAATCAATCCAGAATTGTAATGCCTCAACATTCTCTGGGGTATTAAAATAAATTTGCTTACCATCCTCACTCATAAGATTCTTTCCGTCAGTGCTGTTCTGTAAAGCAAAGCCTGTAAAGGCCCATTGAGCAGATCCCGAGTTAAGTGCAATTCCTACACCTTCTCTGTTCTCATTTGTTAGCTTCTGAGCATATGTAGCAAGTTCCTCCCAGGTTGTAGGCGGAGCTTCCGGATCCAATCCGACTTCCTTAAAGGCATCCTTGTTATAGTATAAAACCATAGTACTTCTTTGAAATGGTATGGAATAGATTTTGCCATCCACATAAGAATCTTCCATAAAACCATCTAAAAAGTCATCAATATAAGCTTTGCCTGCGTCCCCATCCGCAGCAATTAATTCATCGAGAGGCATAGCCATTCCAGTGGATGCCATTGTGAATCTCTGTGTAGCCAAGCTAACAAACACATCCGGAGGATTACCTCCTGTGATAGCTGTTTGAATTTTTACCACAGTATCATCATAATTTCCTGTGTATACAGGATTTACCTTAATGTTAGGATTTTCAGCATTGAAGTCTGCACATAATTTATCAATCACTTCTGTAATTGCTCCACCTACATTTACCGGGTAATAAAAGGTTAATTCCAGTTGCTTAGCTGTTTCTTCCTTGGCACCCTTCTCATCAGTATTTGTTTTGTTTTCTGTTGTTGTAGTAGTACTATCTTTAGTTTCAGTTTCTTTTTTACTGTTCGAACAAGCCGACATCAACCCGAGGGCCAAGACGCATACCAGTAATAATGCTATAAACCTTCTCATAATCCTTCCTCCAATGTATAATTTTGTTGTTTCCGAAATCATAATAACATCAATATTGAAACGTGTCAATTATATTTTTATTAAATTTATAGCAATAATGTACAATTAAAAATATATGTCATAGATTTTTCGCATTATTTTATATATAATGGTAACACGATATTTGAATATCAGTTGAATATCAACTAAATACTCTCATTATTATTCGTATTTATCTATTTATTATTGATACGTTTCAATTGATTATTTACAAATTTTTTAATTCATGTTATACTTCTAACTATATTTAACATGGGGAGTGAATAGGAAAATGCCAACGATTAAAGATATTGCAAAGGCGGCAGGTGTATCTCAAGGCACTGTATCTAATGTGTTGAGTGGTAAAGGTAATGTCAGTAGTGAGAAAATCAAGCATGTATATGATGTAGCCTTCGCTTTAGGCTACACTCCAAACGAAAGAGCTAAGAATCTTCGAAAGGGAGCATCTAATCTTTTGGCTGTTATTGTTCCTAATATAAATCCGAAGCAATACATGGAATTCTATGTAAGCTTTAAAAATTATGCTGAAAGCCATAATTATGCGGCACAACTATATATAACCAATGATAATCCTGAAGCCGAGCAGTCTATCCTAAATGATATAAAATCAAGTATGGCTGCGGGGGTAGCCGCAATTTCCTGTAGTAATAATGCTGGTAGTATTTACAAAGAGCTTGGTTACGGGGATGCTTACAATATTGTTTTTGTGGAACGAGATCCTGGTTTCCCATGTAACTATATAGGCTTTGACTATGGGAAAGCCGGAGCCTATCTTGCAGATTGTGCGATAGAGCAAAATTATACTTCCGTCGGATTAATAACAGGGGATTTAAGCCGGTCCAATGAAGCAGCTTTTTATAATAGCTTCATGCATACAATCGGAAAAAGCAAATGTATCGTCAATCATATTCAAACCGATCATTATCGCAAGAATCATAATATCCTGCACATGCTGAACGGAGCAGCTTTACAGGCATTTTTTGTTTCCAATTATGGATTTACCGAGAATGTTAAGGATATTAATCAAAGCTTTAATTCCGGCAACAATACGAAAATATATACTGTATCCCCTATCTTCACCATGCCCGAGAATGATTTTATTAAGTACGAGCTTAACTACAGGTATTTAGGAATTATCGCAGCAGAAGCACTGATAAAAGTAGCCGAAAAGAAGACTGTCAAGTTTCCTATTCTTCTGGATAATACCGGTTATCGAAATTGGTTTCCAAATATCAAGTATAAAGCAAGCAGTGAACCGATAAACGTATTAACCATAGACTCTCCAGAAGCATATACCATGAAAAGTCTGTCCCGTATTTATACCCAAAAGACCGGAATTGATGTAAACATTACTGTTTATTCCTATGATGAAATGTATGAGGCTTTTACAAATATGAGCGAATCCTCTGTATTTGATGTAATAAGACTCGATGTTACCTGGTTGTCATGGTTTGCAGAAAAGATCTTACAACCGCTTGATCATCTGGATCCCAGTATATCCTCACTTTTTGACCAATTCCTAGATGGTGTAGTGGAACGTTATTCGATTATTAACAATCGAGTGTATACACTTCCCTCTACACCGAGTATGATGTTGTTATTTTATCGTAAGGATCTATTCAACAGTTCGGTAATAAAGCGGATCTATTATGAGAATTACAAAAGCGAGCTTCTTCCCCCAAACAGTATTGAAGAATTCAACCGGATTGCGCGGTTTTTTACAAAAGCATATAATCCCTCCTCTCCCACTGATTATGGAGCAACCCTTACTCTTGGCAGTACAGGCGTTGCAGCCTCGGAGTTTTTGGCAAGATACTTTAGCTATAACAAGAATCTATATGATGATAATAGCCTCATAAAATTAAATAGTGACATTGCTCTAAAATGCTTAACAGAATTGACTGAGCTTAAAAATTATTCCAATGAAAATTATAATACCTGGTGGACTGATACTGCAGCCTCCTTTGCTGAAGGCAATACTGCTATGGCAATCCTTTACAGCAACTACGCTTCTGACTTACTACGCAACAATTCCAAGGTTGTAGGTAATATCGGTTATACTCTGGTCCCCGGAAATAATCCACTGATCGGAGGCGGCTCCCTGGGTGTATCTAAATTCAGCAAGCATCCTGAAGCAGCTCTTCAATTTATAAAATGGATGTGCAGCGAACCGATTACTACAGCCTCTACTGCGTTAGGAAGCGTTTCTCCCTGCAAGAACTCGTATGATAATTATGAGATTGTTGATGTCTTTCCATGGCTGAACTTGGTAAAGGACTGTTTTGTATTATCTCATTGCAGGCGGGTACCCCTTACGGTTAAAAAACCTTTTGATGAACGCCGCTTTTTAAGCATAATCGGAATGGCTGTAAAGAACTCCTACAGCGGAGCTATGAAGCCAAAAGAAGCCCTGGATCTGGCACAGGAAGTGTTCGCAAAACAATTTGACTATCTATATAAAGTTACACCGTTATAGAGGTTGGAATTCCATAGGAAGACCTAGAATACAAGCAAAAATACGGGAAAGCCTAATATTATGGCTTTCCCGTATTAATATCGTATAAAAAGCAACCGGTGTAAGTTTCAGATATCTGAAGCCTTACACCGATTCCTTATTCATGGGTACTATAATTGTTGAGTACTATTTATTCACTACGTTTACCGGTTGTCCTTCCTGAAAAGCCTTTAAATTATTAACAGCGATATCCATAAGCCTCTGTCTGCTCTCCTTGGGGGCCCAGGAGATATGAGGAGTAATGATACAGTTCTTGGCTTTTAATAAGGGATTGTCTCCTTTAATGGGTTCCGAGGATACTACATCCAGACCGGCCGCATATACTTTACCGGAGTTTAATGCCTCGCATAAATCCTCCTCTATAATCAGCGGTCCTCGGGAATTATTCAAGATAATTACTCCATCTTTCATCTTTGCAATACTATTCTTATTAATAATACCCTGAGTCGCAGGGAATAGAGGACAATGCAATGAAATCACATCAGAATTCTTCAAAAGATTTTCTAAATCCGTATATTTGCAGGTATCTGATTCCAGTGCAGGGTTTTGGTTAGTGTCATAGGCCAGTACCTTCATGCCGAACGCCTGAGCAAGCACAGCGGTGTTCTGCCCTATTCGACCAAAGCCAATAATACCCATTGTTTTCCCTGACAGCTCAATTAACGGATAGTCCCAGAAGCACCAATCTGCATTATTCTCCCATCTTCCTTCGTAAACTGCCTGGCTGTGATGTGCGACATGATGACAGATTTCTAATAGCATTGCCATTGCAAATTGAGCAACCGCAGTCGTACCGTATGACGGTATATTGGCAACAGGGATCTTTCTTTCCTTAGCAGCTTCAACATCCACCACATTATACCCGGTAGCCAATACACCTACATATTTAATATTGGAGCAGCTTTCAAAAACCCTTCTGGAAAGCGGTGTTTTATTAGTGATAACTGCTTCTGCATTACCAATTCTTTTGACAATCTCATCTATGTCATTGAGGGGAGTTCTGTCGTAAACCTTCAAATTACCAAGCTTCTCAAATCCCTCCCAGCTTAAATCGCCCGGATTCTCTGTATATCCATCCAAAATCACAATATTCATAGTATCTCTCCTTTCATCAGCAAACTAATCCTCCAGCATTGCCCAAGCACGCTGAATTACTCGCTTTGTATTTGCTAAAACGATATCAGCATCTTCTTCTTTCCAGGGCTTTACCTCAAAGGAAAGTACATATGGATTTGCAGCGTTAAAAAATCCCTCTTCCTTTAATACGGCAAAAAAGTCGATTAGCTGCTCTATATCATTGGCACTATTAGGGAAACCAAACCGTGGATGCTGGTCTCCATATGCTTCACATTCCTTCTTCACCACAGCATTACCGATATGGAAGTGTGTAATGTATGGTCGTAATGTGCGGATAACAAATTGCGAAGTCTCATAGGTTGTCGGAAAATGTGACAAATCTACCATCAGGCCAAAATTATTATGATATAATCTCATATCAGCTGCAAATCTTGCTGCTAACGGAGCCGGTCCGACTAGTACAGCCTTGTCCATATCGAAGTCGAACACCTCCAGCTCAACCATCATATTCTTTGTTTTGGCATAATCACAGACTGCCCTGGTAGTCTTTAATAATTGCTGATATGACTCTTCCTTTGTTTCTGAACTCCATTTACCTGACAAAAAAGCAATGCCCTTCGCTCCAAGGAATTCAGCTTCATCTATTGCTTCAATTAAGGTTGCTTCGGCCTGCTTTCTTCCTTCCTCTGAAAGATCATTCGGATTTAACTTTGGGCCAAGCAATCGTGGTTGTGCACCATAGCAAACCTTTAAGTGAGATTGAGCAAGCATGTCTCTTGCCTTCATCCTGCTATCATCATCTGAAAACTTGCAAACCTCTATCGCATCAAAAAACTCATCACAGGCGATAGTTCGGATAGAATCAAGTACATTGTAATGCGGATGGCTCATCCATTGAATTGTTCCGATTTGAAAATATTTGTGTATCGAATCTCTCATATCTACCTCTCCTCGTATCATAAGTTTATATAGCTAACAGCTAGACTATAAAGCTTATTCTATTTTTACTAAGTTAATAGTTACCTTTATTGGGAATATCCTTATGCCTAAGTACCTAATATAAGTTTTTGTGTGAAAGGTTAATTAAATGCATTTGTGAATATCAAAAATCGCTTAGTAATATCTTAGCTTGATTTACTGTTTGTTCGAAATACCATTCCGGTGAATGATCATTTCTTGATATAACTTCCATTGAGCAAATCGATATATTTTTAATATAATCCTTTTCCTGAAAGCTCTGCAATAAATACAAAACTCTATCCATACTCAAGTCCTCGTTTTTTACACCAAATAATGGGTGTTTATCACCATATAGCGGTGAAGCCTTATCTTTACTGACTGAGTTAGCTATATGAATATGATGTATCCAGGGCAGCAACTCCTTTACAGTTGATTCTATATCCATTCCTAACTGCATGGCATGACTGAAATCATATGTAATACCAAAGTTTACTCCTGACAGCTCTTTACAGAGCAGCTTCAAGGTTTCAAAATCTCCCAGAGCCAAATAGGGCTCTCCTAAATTATTAAAAAATTCCAGGGTTATTTCTGGCATGTCATCCTTATCCATATTCCCATCTGTAAGCTCCAGTATTGATTTTGCGGACTGCCTAACAACCAGTTCTCTGTCTTCCTTCTCCCATACCGGGCCGCTAAGAATTAACACTTTATTTGCCCCGAGGGTAACACCCCTTTTTATCAGGTCAAAAGAAGCCTTAACACTATTTCTTCGAACTGTTT
Source organism: Bacillota bacterium (assembly GCA_023415635.1). Classification (GTDB taxonomy): domain Bacteria; phylum Bacillota; class Clostridia; order Lachnospirales; family Lachnospiraceae; genus Mobilitalea. The sequence continues at coordinate 95,574 of JAEZJV010000086.1, forward strand.
CATCCTTGGAAGAAATATCGATTTTATTCATTTTCATAGGATAGCCAGCCAAAAAAACAGAATATAAATCTAGCTCTCTTATCAAATCACGAATTTCTTTGTAATCCTCTTGTGAACCCTCAAAATAATATTCCACTCCATTAAAAAGACCTGTCCGGGCAGTCTGCTTTATTACCCTAATCAATATATCTTTATCATACATAGCCTCAGGATAAATAGCTGTCAGACATATTCCTTTTCTTAGCATAATTCGATCCCCTTATTACTATTCTGCGATTCCAATATTGCAAGTGAGACGTCCAATACTTTTCTTCCAACTTCTGCATCACATTCTGGGTTGATCCCTGATTCCAAGCAGTCCATAAAGTACTTATTTTCTTCATAATAAGCAGTTCCATCACTAAAAATATCACTGAGCGGGATTACCCTCTCAACCACATCCCCATCTAGCTTTACTCTCAACTCAGTAAAATCCCAGATGTCATGTCCCTGTAAAATAGCACTCCCTTTTGTACCAATAATTCCTCTGACATTAAAATTAATATGCGAACTCCAGCTTGCAGATATGGAACCGATTGCACCGCTTGAAAATGCCAGTGTTACATTTGAATTATTATCAAACGATGATAATGAAGCAACTGACCCCTTTGTATTGGCTTTCACATTTTTGATATCACCAGCAAATGCTTGCAGAAAATCTATGTCATGTGACAATGATTCAATGCTCATACCACATACTAGGTCGGGATTAGTACGCCAGCTGTCACTAAGAGAGCCACTAAAGCCAGGTCCTGAGCCTATTCTAAAGCTAAAAATATTAATGATATCTCCCAACCTGCCGTTTTTAAATAGATTCATCAGCAATTGATATCCTTTTCTAAAACGTTGTGTAAATGCAACCATAACCTGACAGCCGGATTCCCTTGCATATTCTTCTATTGCTATTGCATCTTCTCTTTTTACTGCAATAGGTTTTTCAATGAATAAAGGCTTATTAGCTAATATTGCTTTTCTTACATAATTTACACGCTTTAAGGGAGGCGTTAAGAGATGAACCATGTCTACTGCTGTAAGTACTTCATCTATATTCTCTACAGCACAGGAATCATATTTTTCTGCAAGAATTTCTGCTCTGTTTCTATCAATATCATAAATACCTGCTATCTCAACACCCAATTGTTTTAGGGCATTGCAATGCTGAGTAGCAATCCCTCCTGCTCCTATCATTAAGGTTTTCATATAGTACCCCTTCTCTTATCACATTTCGAATTTAGAAAACATTGTAATTGGTTTTTGCCAGTCATTCATATTAAATGATATACTTTCACCGGATTCTCCAATCTCAGGAGATATCTCTACAGACATATATCCGGAATAACCTTGCCTTAATAGTCGCTGTATCACTTTTGAATTATCCGTTGTCCCTTCACCGAAGCGACAAAATCTTTTTGTCCCAAAGCCATTGTTTTCTTTAAGATGAATGTGATTAATTTTCTCTGAAAAATGATCAATTAACTGATCCATATTTACCCCTGCGGCATCAAAATGACCGGTATCAATGCAAATACCAATGTGCTCGGAGGAAACTGCCTCAAATATTTGTTGATAATCCTCCTCAAACTCCAATACATTGTTGCAGTGATTTTCCAAACATATTAAAACATCTGCTTCTTTGGCCACAGGAGCCAGAATATCAAGTTCATCTATCACAGCTTTCAGTCCACCGGCAGTATTTCTTGCCATACAAGATGCTACTACCCTGCGGCATCCTAATTCGACTGCTGCCTCTATCGCTCTTATTTTATGACATACATTAGCAGTCAACAAATCATGACTGCCTCCGCCAAAGGCAGTAACGTGTAAAGCTATTGGTATTAAATCCGCCAATTCGCATCTTCTTTTCAACTCTCTCATTTTTGATGGAGTCAGTGTCTCAGGATACCAGCAGTTAAATTCAACTCGTTTATAGCCAGCTTCTCCTGCCAAAGCAAAAGTCCTAGTAAAGTCATTATTCATAAACCCATCAAAGGTCAGAGAGGAAACAGCCATTTTCAGCATAGTAAGACCTCCGTTCATACAATAAACTATCCCTTGATACCAGTCGTTGCGATACCCTCAACCAAATATTTCTGAAAGAATACGAATAAGGTAATAACCGGCACCAGCGATAATGTTGACATTGCAAGCATTGCACCAAAAGCACTTTTTGCCGTAGGATCAACAAATAGACGTAATCCTAGTGTCACTGTGTATTTAGGAGCCTCTCTTAAGTAAATTACCTGTGTAAAGAAATCATTCCATGACCAGATAAAGGTAAATATTACTGTGGTTATCAGAGCCGGCTTACATAAGGGAAGTAATATTCTCCAGAATATTGTATATTTATTACATCCATCAATCACAGCCGCTTCGTCAAGTTCTCTGGGTAAGCCACGGAAGAACTGTATAATTAAAAATATGAAAAAACCGTCTGTAGCTAATAATTTCGGAAGTACTAAAGGAATAATCGTGTTGTTCAAACCTAATTTCGTAAAGTAGACATACTGAGGTACAATTGTTGCATGCTGAGGTACCATCATCGTAATCATCATCAATGAAAAAAACAGCGTCTTAAATTTGAATTCAAGTCTTGCAAATGCGTAAGCAGCCAAGGAACAGGACACTATATTTCCAACTACACAAAGAGACGAAATCAAGATAGAATTTGCGAAATAGGTAGTAAAGGTAGTTACTCCATTGGATAACCAACCAATTTTATAGTTTTCAAATGTAAATTGCTTAGGAATTAAGCTTACATCAGTAAAGATTGTTCCTTCCGGCTTAAATGAGCTTGATATCATCCAGAGTAAAGGATAGAACATTACCGCCGCTCCAGCTACTAAAAGTATAAATCGTATATATATTCTTATTCTTTCATTTCTTATCACAGGCTTAACCTCCTTTTACTCATAATACACATGCTTACTTGACATCCTAAAGGCTATAATCGTAAACACGCTAACCATGATTACTAAAATCCAGGAGAGAGCGGATGCATAGCCCATGCGCATCTTTCCAAAGCCTTCTTTATAAATATGCAGAGTATAAACCAGCATATTGTCCATAACTCCACCATTACCTCCGCTTATGACAAATGCTTCTGTAAATACTTTAAATGCACTTATAATCTGCATTACTACATTATAGAAGATGATTGGAGATAATAATGGAAGTATCACTTTTGTTATCTGTCTGAACCTATTAGCACCATCAATCGCCGCTGCTTCGATATAAGAAGCCGGTATCTGCTTAATACCTGCCAAAAATATGATCATTGGCGAACCAAATTGCCATACACGTAGCAAAACTAAAGTTCCGAGCGCATACTTAGGATCCGCTATCCAGCTGATTGTAGCCAGTTCTTCTAAGCCAATACTTCTTAACAGCATATTGAAAATACCTTCTGAGCCAAATATTTGCCTCCATAAGATAGCCACTGCCACACTGCCGCCTAAGAGGGACGGAATATAGAAAGCAGCTCTAATTCCGGAGATAAAAGGTACCGCTTTATTTAAAAGAAAGGCCAGGCACAGAGAAGTAAATATTTGTAATGGCACCGAAATAAATACATAAAGTAATGTCACTTTTACCGCGTTTTTAAAATGATAATCTGTCTCAAACATTTTAATATAATTTTTCAATCCGACAAACTTTGGATCTGATAGCATGTTATAGTCTGTAAACGAATAATAAAGAGACATAACTAATGGTATCAGCGTCAGTAAAAGAAAGCCTATTACCCAGGGGATTAGAAAAACATATCCTGCATGTTTATTAAAATATTTTTTCAATATATGCACCTCTTTTTCTAAAATTTAACTATCCAAATCCAAACATCAAACATCCTAATAAAAAATGCAATATATGAATTTGAACTGACGAAGGAGTGGTACATAGCGTATTTATTATGTACCACTCCTTCACCTTCCTTTACCTATGCACGTGTGATCATATTACTGGTTTTCACTTATTACGTCATTAGCACAATTGATAATATATTCGGCTGCCTCATCTGCTGTCATAGCATTGGTAGCTACCTGCTGTGCAACACTAGCAATTTCGCTCTGTATTGCCCATACACCTGGCTCTTTTGCCTTAAAAGCAATTGCATCTCTGGAAACTAAATTTACGTAATTCGTTGCCATAATATCGCTCGGGTCAGCAGTCTGGCTCAGTACATTCTGAATTGTCAAGGAGCCGGGAACACCAAGCTCATAATTGAACACTTTCTGTGCTTCCTCATTATTTGCAAAGAAGTTGATGTACTTAGCAGCCAGCTCCTTCTGCTCGGACGTCTCAGATATTGCGAAGGCGGAAGTAATCAGAAGATCTCCATGCTCATTGTTTGCATTCTTAGCAACAGGTACCTTTCTTAATACAATTTCGTCCTCTGTTGCTCTCTGATAAGTCTTAATCTGGTTAGCGTTTGCAAAATAGAAAAGTACATTACGTCTTACAAACGGTCCCTCTTCCCAAGCTTTTTGTTCCCATTCCTGAGTCATAGTAATCGGAGCAACTGCACCTGATTTACGTAATCTGTCACCAAGAGAATACCATCCGCTCATAGTTTCTTTTGAAGGAGCGAATTTGCCATTAGCATCTACCCACTCAACTCCTGCAGGTGTATGCTGTCTTACCCATACCCATACCAGATCGTTGTTGGTGTAGAAGTCTGCACAGGAATAAGTATTCTCCGGTAATTTCTTCTGAGTTTCATTCATGAATTTTTCAAAATCTTCCCAGGAAATATCCTCTTCTTCTCCCCAGAGTTCGATGCCAAGTTCATCACATAAGGTCTTATTTACATACATTGTCTGAGCTGTGATACCTAGAGTAATCATATATAAATTATCATTGTAGTTACCCGTATTTACCAGGTCCATGTTCCAATTGTCAAGATTGATTACACCGGAATCCACATAGGGATTCAGAGGTGATAATACGTTCTTGGATGCATATTCACCAATTTGGTTTGATTGGAACTGAACAACATCCGGAGCAGTACCACTCGCATAGGATGTCGCTACAGCGGTCCAATAATCATTCCAGCCAGGACTTTCTGTAATAATTTCTACATTAGGATTTTCCTTCATGAACAATTCATTGATCTTATAATATAGCTTGTCGCGTTCTGTATTACCCCACCAGGTAACACGTAATGTACGTTTTTCATCGGTTTCAGCCACGGTAGTATCCTCTGCATCGTCAGTAGCTTCTGCGTCCGATGTACTTTCGGTATTGCTTGAATCTGCAGCACCTTTCTGATCCTTATCACTGGAGCTGCATGCTGAAAAAAGTGTTACCATCATACATAAAACTAATAGAATTGATAAAATTTTTTTCATACCTTTCATATTTCCTCCTTTTTTCTTACCATTATTAAATGCATTTCTCTTTTGCCGTCCGATATGCAAAAGAAATTTTTATGTAATAATAAACATTACATTTCCATAAAATTACAATACATACCTTTTATTTATCTTCTTCTCCACGAGCCAGCTTTACATGCGAGTCAGCCATTTCATAGCCCGCTGCCTGAGCACAAGCCGTATTTAAGTCAAGCGCCGTAACTGCAGCCGCTGTAATTTCTGCCAGTCTCAATACATTTTTATTATCATCAATACTCTTTCCGAATTCACCGCAGCCAATCATTCTTAAGGCTTCCTTTGCTGTTCCAAACATGGTTCCACCGCCAATTGTTGCCAGCTCCATACAAGGAAGACTAACCATGAAATGCAGTCCATCCTCCTGTGCATCTGCCTGTACAAAGCAGCTTGCTGATGTAATTACATGTGCCATATCCTGGCCAGTCGCCGCATATACTGCTGCTAATGCATTGGCTGCATTTACATTAAAACCACTGAGTGTTCCACTTAGGCTGGAGCCTAGATAGCATTTATGAAATACAATCTTTTCTACACTTCTGGGATTGACACCTTCTTTAAATACTGATTTTAAAACCTCAGTAGGAATAAATACTTCGGTCTCTACTGCTTTACCACGATTATTTAAAACATTAATATGGTTGTTCTTCTTATCAGTACAAAGATTACTGCTGATAGTCAAAAGACGCCATTCCGGTAGCTTAGCCAGCAGTGCTCTTACAATATCAGCTGATGCTTTTGTAACACCATTCATACCCATCGCATCACCGGTCTTAAATATCATGCGCAGGAATATCTTAGTGCCCAGTTGATAAGGATCAATTTTCTCAAGTCTGACAAAAGGATCCTTACAGTAAGCCCCCAGTTCTCTGATAAATTCAATATCATTCTGTACCCACTCGCACAAACGGCGTCCCTCATAAATATCAGGTGCTTCGATTAATGGAGCACGAGTCATTCCGTCAAAATGTACCATGGTTCTTAAGCCACCGGACATATTAATTGCCTTCATTCCTCTTTGAACACCGGCAATCAATGCTGCTTCATTGGTAGCCATCGGTATGTATACCTTTTCATTTACATACTGACCCTTAATTTGAATCGGTCCCGCAAAACCCATGGGCAACGTAGCCGCTCCGATTTTACCTTCAATACCGGATAAAATTTTCGTTCCGCCAACTAATGTACAATTATCAATTCTGGTATTCTTAATCTGGGGTAGAGAAACACCTGTTACTTCTTCAATCATTTCACAACGGATTACAGCCGCATCATTACATGCTTCCTTTACCATCGTTGCATCGGAATGATAAACCTCTTCAAATATTACAGTTTCCAAATGCTGTGTCTTAATCTGTCCGCTGATATAACGCTCTTTAATATCTTGTAACTTACCTTCCATAATGTGCCCCCTAATTACATTTCTGATATAGTAATGTACTGAGTGTCTGAGCATATTGACCGGCCTTAATGATTTTACTTAAATCAATCCCGGTTTCTATACCCATGCGATGGAACATTTCAACCAGTACTTCGGTCTGACAGTTACCTTTTGCACCCGGTGCATAAGGACATCCGCCTAATCCGCCTGCAGCACCGTCAAATATCGTAATTCCGGCCTGAAGTGATGCCAGGTTGTTCGCAAACTCCATTCCGTTGAACTTATGATAATGAACAGCCAGCTTCGCTTTTGTCAGCTTTTCTTTAATCATTTTTGGTATCTCGTAGGCTGATATCGGATTTGCCATTCCTGTTGTATCTCCAAGAGAGATTTCATAGGAACCGAAGCTCTCCAAAGCAAGTGCAATCTCTAATGCTTTTTCAGCCGGTTCCGGACCCTCAATAGGACAGCCGAACACGGTTGCAATATAGGAACGAACCTTCACACCCTGCTTTGCAGCAATCTGATTCATTTCTTCAATCTGCTTTAGGGTTTCACTCACACTATGATTCAAATTCTCATGATTATGGCTTTCACTGGTACTGATAATCGTTACAACTTCCTTCAAGCCGCAATCCAGTGCTCGTTCAAAGCCCTTCATATTAGGAACGAGCGCATTGTAGGCTACGCCTTCCTTAGGTTCAATCGCAGCTACAATTTCCTTTGCATCTGCCATCTGAGGAACCCACTTTGGATGTACAAAAGAGGTTAATTCAATCCTCTTGCAGCCTGCATCCTCCAGCATATGTATCAGCTCAAGCTTTTTCTCTGTTTCTACAAATACCGGCTCAGGCTGAAGACCATCTCTCGGCCCTACCTCAAATATTGAGACTTCTTTTGGTAAATCATTAAAATTTAACACTTACATCCTCCTCCTTATACTTCCAGTCACTATGGAATCATAACTGCTCTTCCGTTAATTTCATTAAATATATCCAGCGCTTTGTTATAATCAGTTAATGGCATGACACTGCCTACATAAGCAGACAGATTAATATTACTATTCTTAAGTATAGACATTAATAGCTCCCAGGTATTATACATGTGTCTACCGAATATTCCTGTTATCTTCAGCTCTCTGTAAACCACTCGATACATATAATTCGGAACTACCAGATCCGCTTCTATCATGCCTACATGCACAAGCTGCCCTGCTGTAGCCATAGCATCAATGGCCTGATTAATCACTCTGTTATTTCCGGTAAAATCTACAACACACTCAACGCCAATCCCTGCCGTTTCTGCCATCACTCGGGTTACAAAATCTTCCTTCATACCATTAATCGCTACGTCCGCACCGAGAGTAAGGCTGTAATTAAGTCTGTCTTCATTCACATCGAGAGAAATAACCTTAACAGCACCCAGCGTTTTTGCTAATTCACAGGCCATCAAACCAATCGTGCCTACCCCTAAAATTGCCACTGTTTTGCCGCTTGGATTAGCTTTTTGTAGGCTATGTAATGCAGTTCCGAGGGGCTCCAAAAGAGACATCTGCACATAATCAGCATCCTTGTCCAATTTTATTGCAGAGATTTCCGGCAATCGTATATATTCCGCAAAACAGCCGTCAACATTTCTTCCTAGAACACCCATCTGATTGGTACAGATATGGTTGTTCCCCGTTCTGCACTCATGACAGTAACCGCAGGGTATATGAGTTTCACCCGCAACCTTATCTCCCGGGTTAAAATTCTTCACAAGACTGCCCGTTTTAACAACTTCACCTGCAAACTCATGTCCCAAGGTAAACGGAGTTTTCAAATTTCTAACAAGCGGTGACCATTCGAAGACTTCCACATCAGATTTACACATTGCGGCTGCTTTTACCTTAACCAGCAAATCATGTTCACCTATTTCCGGAATTGGAATTTCTACAAATTCCGCACCTGGCCCGGCTTTCATTTTTCTTAGTGCTTGCATCATATTCCTCCTTTATTTCAATGAAAACCATTTATTGAAGATAAATCGCTTCTCTGGAAGCTTATAACTGTGCCAAAACATTATTTCACTCTGAAATCACAGAAGTTCTCTGATAGAAGCTCTCCATCTCTCGCTGTAACACTCATGATAACTTTAAAATTGTGTCCCGCATATTCTTCCTTTAAGGGCAGTACAATGTGGTCAGGAATTTCACAAGAGTCGGGGATAAGATCCAGTTCAAATTTATGGGACGCAACTGTTGTCTCTGTAGTGAGATCTACCACCTTCCAGGAAATTTTTGCTCCTTCGACCTTATCATAATGGTCATTATTAACCCAAACCCTTGCTGTAAAGGTCTTTCCTGCTTCAAAAACCTTTTCTCTACCGAGCCGGTATGGACGCATGGAGGGTTCGAGGCTAATCAATACCGGAGTATATACCATCTGCATATAGTCATACACCTTATAAGGACGGCGATAATAGTCAAGCAATCCAGAACCGATCATTGGGCAGGCATCACTCCAATAGTATAGATACATCGTTGTTACCGGATAATATTTACGCTGGCGAAGGAATTCTATCTGTTCTTTTACCGCAATTGCTTCATAGTCCTGAGTATTCTGAATGAATTCTTCCAGAGAGTTACCAAGCTCAATCTTCGCGAATTTGAAGGTGTTAGAGTAAAATAGTCCGTAATACTCCCAGGTATCCCAATGCGGAGGCCATAGCTTATCTTCCGGAATAAAGGTCTTCAATGTCTCTAAACATGGAATGGACTGATTGCCAAACTCCACGATATGAGGAGGTATGATTTTATCATTCACATCCACATCACCATCATTGCAGCAGCCAAGCATAATGTTCATTACACCCTCTCGATAATCACCGAGATGAACCCAGCGTACAGGATCTATACTTTTTAAGGTTTCCTTCAGTACTTTACAAAGACGGAAATAATTATTCGGCTTATCCGGCAGCATATATATTTCAGGTTCCTTATAAACTGACCACATACCCATACAAGCGTGATTGGTAAGCATCATTCCCATATCGCGAATCATATCTGAAGCTCTGGATATAAGATCATCATCATCACTGACACAATAGTGCAGCGGGAATACTTGCCACATTAATAAACCCAATTCATCACATAGGCTGTATACTCCGTCCTTTTCCACATGGCTCCCGATTCGGATGGAATTGATGTTCATCTTAATCATTTTCTCAAAGTCCTGCTCCCACATTTGCGGATTTGCTTCACTCATCCATAGGCTGGAGATATATCTCATACCGCGAAGGAAAATTCGTTTTCCATTCAAGTATAGCTTTCCGTATTTTTCGTCGTATACGACATCCTTAATACCGAATCTCATGGTTATCGAATCGTCGAGATAATCAAGCTTTAAGGAATATAGATGAGGAAATCCATGATCCCAGGTCCACCACAGCTTGGCATCCTGAACAGTAATTACAAGCTTAACCGTAGTACGTCCTGGATTAAGGATAATCTTGCGGCTTCTTGAATGCAGTTCATCGCTTTCAAAGTTTGCCGGAGTAATCATGGCGCCCAGCATACTGCTAACCGTCTTTCCTGTTGTATTGTTCAATGTAATATCTAAGCTGACCAATGCAGAACCGTTTGGCTTATCCTTTTGGTCTCCCACCCAATCCTTTTTTAATACTGTTTTGGTAGAAATTTTACAGTACTCTACAAATACCTCCGGACGAACTACCAATTCAACAGCATCCCAAATTCCGGCTGAATTGCCATCCTGTCTGAACGAGGTTTCTGACCCCGGTCGATGCATAGCATCGATCATATGTCCTTTGATCTGGGTAATTGCCTTGGCTTGATGTCTTTGATAAGGCTCTGATAATGGTGTATCCTTATCAAGTCCGCAATTAATATATTCCGTAGTATCTCTTGGTGCACTGTCTTTTACAACCAGTACATTCTCTTCACCCGGTATAAGATAATTTGTAACATCAAATTCAAACGGGTTAAAAATACCCTCATGGTTGCCTAAATAGTTGCCATTCAACCAAACATCGGCAATATAATCCACTGCACCGAATCTTAAATATATCTTTTCACCTTCATTTATCTTGTCCGGAACAAATACTCTCCGAAACCAGACCGTACCGAAATAATCTCCTATTTCTGTAAGGTACCAATTATTCGGCACCTGTATATCCTTCCAATCGGACACCTTTGCATCCTTTTGAAAATAGCCTTCCAGTTCGCCGCTATCCGTCTTATCAATTTTATATTTCCATATACCGGATAGATCGAATTTCTGTCGGCCTTCATGCAGCATTATCATAAGTCATACCCCTTCTTTGATATTTTGTTCGATCAATTGCAGGCTTTAAAGCGCATTGCATTCGTAGATAGCACTTGATTATCATGAGATTTTACTGACATTTCCACAATATATTCACCGATATAGTCTTCCGGAATAATCCAGTTAATCTCATCCAATACCTTTACAGAATCGGGTTCCAATGTAGTAACAAAGGAATGACCCACCAGGATTTCCTCATTATTTATTCTTCTGATTTTCCATTCAATCTGAGCATCCACAATTTCATGATAATGATCATTATTTACCCATATCTTTCCGCCAAAGACCTGTGATCTGTCATATTTCTTTTCTCGTCCTATGACATAGGGATCCTTATTCCACTCAAGACTGATCAGAACCTGAGTATATACACTCTTCATCGATTCATATACTTCATAGGGCTCTCTGTAATAATCCAGCAAACCGGAGCCCATTATCGGGCAGGCATCACTCCAATAGTATAAGAACATGGAAGCTACCGGTTGGTACTTTCTTTGTCTCAGCACCTCAATTTGTTCCTTTACCACTACTGCTTCATAAGCCTGGGTATTATGAATAAACTCCTCAAGTGAGCTCCCCATCTCCACTTTTGCCCTTTTGAACTGATTCCGGTAGAATAAGCCCCAGTACTCCCATGTATCCCAATCCGGAGGCCAAAGCTTGTCTTCCGGTATAAACTTCTTTAAGCTCTTTAGAGACGGAACAGAATCTGCTCCAAATTCAACAATATTCGGCTTGATTTCTGTCTTTAGAATATCCATGTCGCCATCCTGGCAGGAGCCGATCATGATGTTCTGTACTCCTTCGCGATAATCTCCCTTATGAATCCAGCGAATTGGATCTACTGTACCTAAGGTTTCCTTTAAGATTTCACATAATCTGAAGTAATTATTCGGCTTATCCGGTAAGCCATAAATTTCAGGTTCCTTAAACACAGACCACATACCCATACAAGCATGGTTTGTTAACATAAGTCCCATATTATAAATCATTTCGGAAGCTCTATCAATTACGTCATCACCGTCATCAATACAATAATGGAGAGGAAATACCTGCCACATCAAAAGTCCAAGCTCGTCGCATAGCTTATAGACACCGTCTCTTTCCACATGACTTCCTATTCTGATTGCATTGATATCCATGTCGAGCATTTTCTTGAAGTCTTTATCCCACATTTCTTCATTAGCTTCACTCATCCACAGGCTTGAAATGTATCTCATACCACGTAGAAAAATTTTCTTTCCATTCAAATACCATTGTCCCTTTTCATCAGTGTGGATATCCTTTACACCGATGTTCAATTTGGCCACATCGCTTTCCACGGTAACCTTCGCTGTGTACAAATTCGGCTTTCCATGATCCCAAGTCCACCATAAACGTACCTCAGGAATTGTTATTGCAATTTTGAATACATTGTCACCCGGCTGAACAACAACCTCACGGGAAATGGAATGTATTGCGGGATCGTCAAAATTATAAGCAGCTACATCTAGAAAAATCGTCGTTTTTACCGCATGGTCTTTGCTACTGTTGATATGTACATCAAAGGCTGCAAGGCCTGTTCCATCAAGCTTATCCTGTTTATCACCAAGCCAATCCTTTTTATAGACAATCTGAGTGTAGCTCTTGATATAGTCAACATAGATATCGGGCTTTGCTACCAGCTTTACATTTCCCCAAATTCCGCCTGAATTACCGTCCTGACGGAAGGATGTCATTGATCCGGGACGATGCATTGCCTCAATCATATGCCCCTTAATTTGGGTAATTCCTTTTGATTGATGATATTTATATGGTATTGAAAGCGGTGTTGCTTCCTCATCAGCAAGAATATATTCTGTTGTATCCTTAGGAGCAGCGTCTCTGACAACCAGAATATTCTCTCCATCATGATTCACAAAGTCTGTTATTTCAAATTCAAAAGGATCAAACATTCCTTCGTGAAAACCCAAATACTGACCATTCAACCAAACCTCTGATATATAATCTATGCCTTCAAAATGTATGAACAATCTCTGTCCCCTAAATTCTTTAGGAACATTGAATTTTCTTTCATACCAAATCGTTCCGAAGTAATCTCCGATTTCTTCTACAAGATACCAGTTATGCGGTACCTTGATATCCTTCCAGGTGTTATAATTATGATTAGTAAGATAATAGCTTTGTCTAACTCCGATATCATTCTGATCAATTTTATATTTCCATGTACCATTAAGATCAACAACGGATCTTTCATAGATTTCATGTATCATTGATTAGCACCTCCAGCAATTCTTATGTATCTCAGTCCTCTTTGGGAAATAACTTTCTCACATTCTCCGGTGTTAACATTCGTTTTAATTGAATACCTTCTATCTCTATTATGGTTAACTCCAACAGATATAATACCTCAGTACCTTTTTCCAGATGCCCTATCTGTATGCTTTCCTTACTTCCCATTGAAAAATGTAAATGTGCACTTCCATCGATCACTGTACCGGAGATGCAGCCCAATTCAAAAGGTTGATCAAAGCTTACAAATTCATCCACCGTTGCTTCATCCATAGTTAATGGTCTATGAAATTCGACATGCTTTACAGAACCGACTGCACTGGCAATATATGCGTTTGCAATTCCTTCTTCCTTTAAAACACTTTCCACTGATTCAATGACTTTCTCTCCTCTTTCAAGCTCTAGTATAATTACCCGCCCTAAGCCTTTTGCACAATAATGTTTCATTGAACAACGTCCTCTCTTAAATATAATTTATAAATTATAATTTATATTATCATAATATATTTCTTTTGTAAACAGCTATTTAAATAATTACAGATAAGTAAATTTTTATAAATTAATGTATAATTTTAGTGCATTATTTATAAAATGTATATCATAAATAAACATATTTATACCATTTTATACAAACTTGAAATTTGAGATTGAATATGCATAAATTATAATTTATAATGGGATAATAAAGAAAAAGGAAAGGTGATGTATAAAGAAGCGTTTCGTGCATTCTTTATACAAAGGGTGGTAATGGATAATTCTGTATTAACCGAAAATGCATATAATTTTATACTTAATCAAATTCTTAATGGAGAAATTAAACCAGGCGATCGTATTAGAGAAGATTTAATTGCAGAACAAATGGGTACAAGCCGAACCCCGGTACGTGAAGCAGTTAATCAATTGTCTCAAAATGGGTTTATCACATACCTAAAGCGCAAAGGGCTATATTGTGTTGAAATTTCCAAGCAAGATCTCTTAAATCTGCTGGATCTCAGATTGGTACTTGAAGATTTAAGCTATCGCCGTTGCGCTGAGCTCGCCACTGAGGAAGACATTAAAAGGATGTATGCTTATATTGATACTTTTCAATCCTATGACAAAGAAAAGCGTATACAGCTACATAACCAATGTGATATCAAATTCCATCTTATGACCGCAGAAATAACTCAATCTCCCAGATTAATAAAGTATATCAATGAAGTAGAAACCATTCTCCTCATAGCAAGATCAAACCTAAAAAATTATGCAATGATTAATGAAGTGATCGATTTATCCTGGTTTTTACATCGAGATATTGTAAAGGGTATCGAAATGAAAGATTTTGACTTAATCAGCAGAACCAACGACAGACATATGCAATTGATGAAAGAGACACAAATACTATCGGAATAGAACCTATTTTATTCATAACCAAGGAACTAAGTATATATGATTTTACTATAAACCCGCTAATGTTACTCTATACTTTTAGCTGGTATATTATATTTCTCAAAATTTAACTTTATAGTATGATTGATAGACTATTCCTCTGCCGGTCACTTACTAAGAGTCATAATGGATTTTTAGATATACCTCTTTACTTTTGAGTTAGAATACTAAGGAATTTTTCTGTAATTTTTAATGCATAAAGAGAAGTCTGTATATATTTGATTCCTTACATTTTAACAGAAAAGAATGCACACTCCACGGCTTAACGATACCGTACAATATGCATTCTTTATGTTGGCATGAGCAATCTTCCATTATTGTCTTACTATGTTCCTGCAGCTAAGTTCCTTGAAACGGCAAAATGATGACGTTACTATCAGATGCTATATTTATTGTCTCTTTTTAATGAGATTTTCAATTGTATCAGCTGCCAATCTATAACCTCCGCTCTTATGAAAACCATTAGATATTTCTTCTGCGGACTGCCTATAGGATTGATTCTCCAGAACCTCCTTTATAGCTTCTTTGATTTTTTCCGGAGAGTCATCATGCAAATAGACACCTGCACCTAATTCATTTACCCGATAAGCAACACCACCCTGTTCCGGTGTCTGTGGAAACATAACCAAGGGCACCTTATAATAGAGGGCTTCACTGACACTGTTCATTCCACAATGAGTTAAAAATGCATCTACCGTTTGCAGTACTTCTTTTTGGTCTACACTGCCCGCTATAGTGAAATTCTGCGGTATTTCTCCTAACTTCTTTAGATCAATTAATTCTCCTACAGACATAATAACATCAAAATCAGAATCCTTTAGTGCGACCATACATTTTCTATAAAAGCCTTCCATCAGATTATTTACTGTCCCCATCGAAATATAAATCGTTCTCCTTTGCGGTTTTATAACCTCATGATCTAGTACTCCTACCGACGGGCCAACAAAGGTATATTTATCTGAAAAGGTATCAGCGCATGGCTGGAATTCCTTTGAGGTATAGACAATAGTATTGGTGTCATTATCGTTTTGCACAACAGATAGAACATTTTTTACCGGATAGCCCTTTGCCTGTAATTTTTTAATCCACTTATTTGCTTTTGGTATGGAAAACAGCATCCTAAATAGCTGAGTGATATCTTGTTTCATTATTTTGGCAGAATAACGGTTAAAGGCAAAGGTAGTAGTAGACGATATAAAAGGTACCGAGAGCTTATAGGCTGCCAATTTGCCCCACATCGCCATAGAATCTGCTACAATACAATCCGGTTTCCATTGGGACATTTCATCTATAATCGTATCATCCATAGCTAATGTAGTTTTCACTAAAATCTCAGTGGAAAACGCAATATCTTTACCAATCCGTTCTCCGTCTTCTGGTGTTAGCTTCATCTGAATATCGTAAGAATCACAGGAGATATATTTCGCACCTGTTGCTTCTATCTTCTCCTTTAAACTATCATAGGAATAATATCGAACCTCATTCCCACGTCTGACCAACTCTTTTACGACCTCCAAGGTAGGATTAGTATGTCCATGTGCCGGGATGCAAAAAAAAGCTATTTTACTCATTCTCAATTTCCTCCCTTATTGTTATACAATGAAGTATAACTATGTAACCAGGCTTATTGAATTCTCTCAAAACCGATGATACATCACCCGAAATAAATAGTAAAGTAAACCCTTGTAATCACTACTATTGAATTCGCGAGCTGTATAACCACTCTCAGTAACCCATTCTTTTTATATACCGATACACCATCATAATGATGGATGGATTTGTATTACGCAGTTGGTCGGATTTTCTTTCCTTTGGTCGAACCGGAACTGGCGGTTGGGTTGGCGACAATGGAACCTTATGTTGTGTGAATTATAAATCAAATGATTAAATAATATTTTGTATAAGCTGGAGCTCATCTTTATTATTGCTATAAAAGTAAACGGTAAGAGATGTAGGATTAAATTCCGTAGATTTTGCCAGATTACTTTCATTGTCAATAATTTTTTTGGGTAAGAGTGCGATACTATTTACAGAATGAAGTAATGAAAGCATTAAATCTAACGTATCAACTTCAATCACAGGCATAGCAAGATTTATAGAGGCAAGAAACCGAAAGGAGGCATTTCTTAGTGGACAGCCCCTATCCCTGCTTACAATAAGACTAAGGTTTGGGTTTGC
Source organism: Bacillota bacterium (assembly GCA_023415635.1). Lineage (GTDB taxonomy): Bacteria > Bacillota > Clostridia > Lachnospirales > Lachnospiraceae > Mobilitalea. The sequence goes on from JAEZJV010000086.1 coordinate 112,580, forward strand.
AAGGTTTTTTATTTTTTTATCCTGCGCCCAACATAGCAGCTCTGATTTGCTATAACAAAAGATTTCTCTTTCAAAATCTATTTTTGTATGAGTAATTATGATGTCGTATATCTTATTCTCCAAACCTCTTGCTAATTTTTTTACAGCTGAAGTGTGCAGCTGAAATGAGTTGTTATTTTGGTATAATAATGGGAAGTATAATCTGGATAATAACTGGGTAGAAGCAATGCTTACATTATAATTTTTAGTGCTGAATTCATGATATAAGTTATTCAATATCAAGTCAATTTGCATTGCATATTCCATAAAGCGTTCGGCAGCCGGAAGAATCTCCAACCCTGATTTTGAACGTATAAAAAATATGGTATTAAATTCCTTTTCAAGTTTCATCAATCTCGTGGAAATGTTGGATTGTGTATAGTTTAGTTTGTCAGCGGTTATTGATATGGATTTGTTATAATACAGTGCCATAAAGATCCTAATATCATTCAACTCCATTTTATATCCTCCCTTATATATCATTTATAATGATATTATATATAATTATTAGAAATTATACAACATCAAATAGCTATATTATAATTGATTTATAAAATTATACAGGAGGGCTCAATATGATAGGAATGCAGTATAAAATCACTTTGCCTGCAGATTACGATATGAAGCAAATAGTTACAAGGGTGAGAGAAAATGGATTTAAAACCGACAATTTTGACGGGCTTCTGTTCAAATGTTATTTGATTAAAGAAAAAGGAGATAACAGTATTGAAAATATGTATGCTCCACTCTATGTATGGAAAACGAGTGAAGGTATGAACAAGTTCCTATTTGAAGGATACTATGACAATATTATCAGATCTTTTGGTTGGCAGCGTGTAAATATAGGAATACCAATGTTAACTGATCTGTCGGAGAATTTCGCAACATCAAAATATGCACTGGAAGAAACCTTCGAGATTCCGCCAACATCATCTCTTACTGTTTTCTACGATAGCGTAACTCATTCTAATGTGGAAGATAGTAACTATGTAGGAAGGATCTGTATATACAATCCAGATAAGTGGAAATATTGTGTGTTCTATTTTTATCAAAATTGTCCAACAGCCAAAACGGATATTTATCGGATATTACATATCTCTCAATAAAGGATGCTTGCTCTTGCAAAACATTTAAAATAAAAAGGAGATCTGAATGAGTTTTCTTATATTTATATTTTTATTTGTTGCTTTTTGTGGATGGTTGGATAATAAAATTAATAACCACAAAAGCAAAAGGAGGTGAATATTATGTTTGCCGGACATTTCGCACTTGCCGCAGCTGTCAGGTCTAAATCTCAGAGAGTTCCGTTATGGGCATTAATGCTAGGAACCCAACTGATAGATATATTATTTGTGCCGTTATATTTAACCAATTACGAGACTATAAAAAACGTAACAGATTCAAACTATGGTGAGGGCATAATTTACGCTTTTTATTCACACTCGCTCATTGGAACGCTTTTTATAGCATTTTTAGCAGGATTGCTTTCAAGCTGTTTTTGGGGCAGAAAAGGTTCGTTAATCTTTGGGTCAGTAATATTCAGTCATTGGTTGTTAGATTTATTGGTGCACAGGAAGGATTTGGCGATATTCCCTGGAAATCTTGGGGAATTGCCTTTGCTTGGGTTTGGATTATGGAAATATGAGAGGATAAGTATTTTAATTGAATCAGCACTTATTATAGGTGGAGCATATATGTACTTTAAATATGTTCTGTTAAGAGGAGAGGAAAACAAAAATCAATGGAGTATAGGCGCAGGGACCGTAATGGCTTTTCTGTTGATGTTATCCCTTATATCGGATGTAATGGGTATCTAAAGTAAAAGAGAGATCCGTTATCTGTAATAAAAATAAGAATTGGAAGGATTGATAAAATGGATTTTTTATTGTTGGCTAAGAGCCGATATTCAGTGAGAAAATATTCAGAAAGAAAGGTTGAACCGGAAAAGCTTCAGAAAATTCTTGAAGCGGGGAGGATAGCTCCTACAGCAGCAAATTTTCAACCACAACGTTTAGTTGTGATCCAGAAGAAGGAAGGTATTGATAAGATAAGAAAAGCTGCAAATATTTACAATGCTCCATTGATTATAATAGTATGCTCGGATCATGAAGTGGCGTGGAAGAGAGCATCAGACGGTAAAACTTCCGCGGATATTGATTCGTGTATTGTAACAGATCATATGATGCTACAGGCTACAGAACTAGGGTTGGGAAGTGTATGGATATGTCAGTTTAAAGCTGATGTGCTCCGCAAGGAATTCAATTTACCCGATAATATAGAACCTATTAATATTTTAGCTATAGGATATGCAGATGGACAACCGGCTTCAATAGACAGATTTAATAACACAAGAAAGAAAATTGAAGAAACTGTTTTTTACGAGTCATTTTAGCATTTGAAAGAATAGTACAAAATGAATACAGACATCAGTGATATAGAATACCATGCCTTAATAGTTAGAAACAGTATAAGGCAATAGTGAACATCCTATATCTCCATGCTGTAGAAAATATTCTATATATAGAAAGGAATGTAGTATGAACTGCAAGAACGACCTCCTTGTAGCAATAATTTGGGATCAAACGCAGCGAAGTATTTGGAGTCTAAAAAATGTCCTTCAGTGTGTCCCAGATGAATTGTGGAATAAGAAATACTGCAATATGCCATTATGGAAACATATCTATCACACGTTGCACTCATTTGACAAATCTTATATTAACCCTAATAAATATGAAGAACCATCATTCCATAAAGACAGCTTAGATAATTTGGATATAGAAGCTAATGGTTTCTTATCAAGAGAGCAACTTAACAATTATCTATTAGGGATTGAAACTAAAATCAATGCTTATTTGAATGCTTTATGTGACAAGGAATTAGTTGAGAATCCACCTGACTGTCCCCATACAAAATTCAGACTAATCATGGGACA
>JAEZJV010000020.1 GCA_023415635.1 Bacillota bacterium
AATCGTCTGTGTGGCCACATAATTATTTCGGCTTGTATTTCTAATAACTTCTGTCCTGCTCAGCTTATCAGTTCCATTTACCGCAATCGTCCGGAATTCACCGGTATAGATACCCTCCTGCACCCACATAGGGACATAGAATCTGTGTGTATCCCTCCCTAAGACAAACCAGGTACCGGCCTTGATGAATTCATCATTGTCTTCATACCCATCTGTATTCGCATCCAGATATACATCAAAGGGAAGCTTCATTTCATTCCTTACTATCCCGTCTTTTCTCGCGATATAGGATATATTGGCGGGATCAATAAAGGATCTGGAAAAATCTCTGCTTGTATATCCTAGTCTGTTACCATGCTGCAATGTGTTCGATATTCTGATGGAAAAATCATTTAGAGTATTATCCTGGTCCAGCACAATCTGGACCGCTCCTGCTGCCGGTTTAATTACCTGGCTCCACTGAGCGTTATCAGCTGTCATTACCGGATCACAAATCACAGGAGTATGTATCATCACCCCATTTACGTCCAAAATAAAGCTTTTGCCATAGCTGGATGCATTGACACTTTCCGGGTGAAGGGCATAGGTTACATTTCCATTGGAGGAATAGGAGCCGTTATCCTTAACTCCATCGATAACCAACCCATCTTTAAACAATGCCTTATCGTGAATTATCGTGTCTGATTGTCTAAGGTACGATGCATTGGGTGAAGGAGCAATTTTGTTCGCCGGTGTATCGGACAGCACCACCCTTCCGTCAAAGATAAGTGAATCGTTTTTTACCTGCGCTTCCCCTGTCATACTGATGGCATAGGAAGTCAGATCTTCAAACTCAATGCTAGGACGATCACTTGTTTCGGATGAAATTGGTGTATCAGCATATAATTCTATCCCGGTAAGTGCTTCTAGCGGTGGTAGTACATGTTCTGTTACCGAACTGCTGTGCCAGGTATCCAAGGTGGGTATGTTTAGATATGCATTATTGGCATTTAACGTCACTCCACCACCGGGCAGGGAATAATTATGAATCACTGCCGAACTTACATAGTAAAAATCAAGATTACTTATTTCCCAATAGGAATATGCCTTTTCCACCCTTATTATCTGCCTGTTGGGAACAACTTCAGTAACAGGTTTTGGTCCCCCCGCGGATTCAGGTGTTGCTGTCATATATTCTAATGTGTAATACATGGTCACGGGAACGTTAAAAGCTGTTTTTCCTGTTCTGTTCACTAAGGTATAGCCCAATAGGTAATCCTTTGTCTTAACAAATACATATTGGCTTTCTGTGGTCGCAATACCTTCCTCTGAAGTGAAGTAAGATCCGTTATACCGGTCGCCATTGATCACCCCATACGGAGACGGACTATCTAATGCCATCGATATGGGTCCCGAAGCAGAAGGTATCTCTACTTCCTGCGTGGCATCATAATAAATTTTAAGAACAACGGTTGTTCCCATCGTTGTAGTAGCTGGAACATTAAATGCGGCCGTAACTCCTGTTCCTGTAATTGTCTTGCTGCCTGATGATGTCTCATAAACGGTTTCCCACCTGTTACTATATTTATAACTTACTCCATTTACTAATCGAGGAGATTGGATTGACTTACTGATCGCTTGTTCTCTGGTTACTGCCTCCTCTGATATTTCAGATATGGTTGCTCCTGAGGATGATACCATTAGTACTCGTAGTCGAATTCCATTCGTCTGTACCCCAGCATCATAATAAACATTTACTATGATATTTGTTGCTGCCTTAAGGTCGCTGGGGACAAGGAATTCCAGTGCGTAATTATCTGCCGTGGTACCATTCGATACCATCCCGCTTCCTTTCCCGCTTGCTCCGCTGTTCTTGGTATAGCTATAGGCGTAATCTCCAGAATTTTTGTAGGAAATGTTATTAGTAATCAGTGTTTTACTAAACTCTTGTTTAAAGTTCTGTCCCGCTTCAACGCCTCCCGTATACAGTTCTTCTTTAATCATCTGCCCGGTCTTTTTATCAACGGCATTCACTATGATGGAGGCATTACTTAGCTTGTAGAACAGATTAATATTCATGCCACCCAAATAAACTTTTGTTGTACCACTCCTTATGTTATCTATTGTACAGCTATCAGGAGGATGCTTATCCCCTATGAAGTGACTACTGATAAGTTCGTTATTGCTCTTCTTTTTAACTTCGTACTTATATAATTCGTATTTTTTGTTATTGTAGGTCTGCGTTATCGGCTCATTTGACCAAGTAACGTCAAAACCCGGTTTTACTTTATCAAGCTCATGTGATCCGATGAATTGCTTTCCCTCTGTATAATAATTTAAGGTGTTTTTTTGTTTGGCAGGTTGAAAATCTATCTGCATGTTAAAATAAGCTCTAAAGTCCTCCAGCTGTCTGTCCTCACGGTCCCACCACTCAGCTAATAAGATATCCTTCCAGTTCCTTATTTGGGTTTGATCTGTATGCGGGTATTCCTTCCCATTCTTCTCAGTGTAAACGCAAAAAATACCATGAAGAAAGATCGGCGTGTTTTGGACAATATCATTGAATTTTTCCCCTTTCAATGCGTCTTCCACTCGTTCTGCATCAATTGTGGTCGTAGTAGTGATTAATCCTGTAATCGGATCTGTTTCAGGTTCACTTCTATCCTCGTCCCTAAACCATATCGTCCCATACCCACTATCAAAAACAGTACTAACATTCTTATATCCTTTTAAATGATAAGTCCCCTCTTCTGCTTGATAATCATATGTATCCTCGGCCAACTTTACCCTAGTAACAGTGAAACCAACCAACTTCCATTTTATAGTAGTCGTTGCTGGGTGGGCATTTGTTACCAAAGTAATAACACCGTTATTCATTTTTATAGTTGTCACAATTTCACCGTACGAATTTTCAATATAATGATATGAAGTAGAATCATCTATAACCTCCGCCGCTACAATAGATGAAGCAGAAATAACTTTTATTATACTAAAAACGGCAAGAAGGATCATGATCCTTCTTGCTTTCATGTTGCTCTTCAAAGCTAACCCTCCTTACTTGATTCGGACATTGTATGCATCAACAAATTTAGTCATCAAATCTATGGAAAAATCAGAACCATCACCAGATGAACCGTTGTTTGTTGCAAATCTTATATCATATATGCCCTCCCGCCAAACACCACTCTTTAAATTATCAAGGACTGGATATTGTGAATATAGGAGTTGACTTTGTCTTGCATTAATATTCTTAGCAGTTATTTTATACTTCACATAGGCCCTAATACAGTAGTCTCCATCTATATAAAAAGTAGATGGTTCTACAGCTATGATGGAACTTTCTACGATGACACTGTTTGTTTTCATTGGTCCAATATAGAATTTACTAATAGTTTCTGCCATATCAAGATTACTTCTTACGAATAAATCCCCCAGCCCCTCAATCCACTCATCATCCACGGTCCTATAATCTACATTAAAAATATAATTCAGATACCTCTCCGCAAGATCTGCCCAGTCATAAAGGTACTTGTCCATTTCTTCTGATAAAGGCCATTCATCATACCAGTTCTTAAAGGTCATGTTTCTCATATCAACCGGGTAACCATATCTATAATCAGGCTGCTTATACCGATCATATAGCATGAATTCAAACTGTCTTTCATAGAAGGCATTCGGATATGCTTCCAGGATATATTCGAATTTGTCTGCATTTTTCGGTAACTTGGTAGTGCGGATCAGCTGGCCATCCGGACTGATTTTCGCTCTTAAGGAAGGGTTTTTCAGCATCTTAATGCAACCCAAAGCCCCTGCCTTCGTAACCTTAGAAGTCAGTT
>JAEZJV010000055.1 GCA_023415635.1 Bacillota bacterium
AATATGCAATAATCAAAATTTAGAGTATACAATAATCTAAAAGAACTAATTTTAAAAAAGTTATAGAAAAGTGAAATTATTATAAGGTGAGCATGGCAGCGATCCAGAGTTCCCGAAGGCTCGCACACTTCAGTACAGTAAGGAACGCGGGCAGGCTTATCTACTGTGTTCGGGATGGGTACAGGAGTTACACTGCCGCTATGGCCGCCACACTCAACATATAAGAAGGATTGGAAAAGTCATGTATAAAAGTGCTGCATTACTGGATTTCGCCTGGACCTGAATAGGAAAGGAACGGATAATTAGTGAACGCGGACTGAACACCTCGTTGCCTTGGTGCTTACATCCCGTTTCTATCAAACCGGTCTTTTACCGGAATCCTTAATGAGGTCTCTTTTTAGGAAAGATTTCGAGCTTAGATGCATTCAGCTCTTATTCCGAAGCGCGTAGCTGCCCGGCGATGCCTTGTCAGACAACCGGTACACCAGAGACGCCGCTGCTTGGTTCCTCTCGTACTAAAAGCAGCTTACCCGCAGACCTCAAACACCTCTAGTAGATAGTAACCGACCTGTCTCACGACGGTCTAAACCCAGCTCACGATCTCCTTTAATAGGCGAACAACCTCACCCTTGGCCGCTGCTGCACGGCCAGGATGGAAAGAACCGACATCGAGGTAGCAAGCTGCCGGGTCGATATGTACTCTTGCCGGCAACGACTCAATTATCCCCGGGGTAACTTTTCTGTCATTTTTGGCCCCCACCAAGGAGGCTCAAAAGTTCGCTAGAGCCGACTTTCGTCTCGTCATCCACTGCTTTGCTGAATAACGTCAGGCTGACTTATGCTCTTGCACTCTTCAGTGAGTTTCCGACCCACTTGAGTCAACCATTGCGCGCCCTTGATATCTTTTCAAGGGCGTCCCGCCCCAGGCAAACTGCCCACCTATCGGGGTCCTCTTCGCAGAGTTAGGGTCGTAGTCCCAGAAGGGTAGTGTCCCAATTGCGGCTCCACGGATGCTGGCGCACCCGCTTCGATGCCTCCTACCTACTCTGTACATCCAGAACCACAACCCAACGACAGGCTGCAGTAAAGCTCCACGGGGTCTTCACTTCCCCCTAGAGGTCTCTAGACTGTGCACTAGAATGTAAGCTTCACCGGATTCCAGTTAGGGACAGTGGGGCTCTCATTGATCCATTCATGCAAGTCGCCAATTAAGCGACAAGGTACTACGCTACCTTAAGAGGGTCATAGTTACCCCCGCTGTTTACAGGCCCTTCTTCCCGTTGAGCCGGGGTTTCAGGTACCTGCACTGAGCAGGATTCAGAGATTGTACTAGCCCTTACGGGTTTGCAATCTCCTATGTTGGTATTAGACAGTTAGAGCCCCCTGGTCACTGCGACCTGCTGTCTTCACAGCAGGCACTCCTTATCCCGAAGTTACGGAGCTAATTTGCCGAATTCCCTTAACTGAATTACTCCGACACGCCTTAGCCTTTTCAGCTAGGGGCACCTGTGTCAGATCTCGGTACGGACATTTAGCGGCCTTTTCACGGGTCCCTGGGTGCAGCCGACTTTAGCCATAACAGATTCGCCCGCTTCTCGCCATTACGGCTCTCCACGGGGTTCGCTGCTTAGACGGCGCGACGACGCCGCTCGGCCTGCCCTGAGACGTCAGACTGTTTGCTAAATGGTACAGGAATATTAACCTGTTTCCCTTTCGGCGTACTCGAGTTACGGTACGTCTTAGGACCGACTAACCCTCGGCTGACGATCATTGCCGAGGAAACCTGGCCCCTTCGGCGGCAGGGATTCTCACCCTGCTTTGCTGCTACTATTACCAGGATTTTCGTTTGCGAACGGTCCACAGGACTTTACAGCCCTGCTTCAGTCCGAACGCAACGCCTTCCTACGAGATTACCTTACGGTACTCCGTGGTATCGGTGGTCGACTTGAGCCCCGTCAATTTTCGGGGCCCCAAACCTCGACTGGTGAGCTGTTACGCACTCTTTGAAGGGTAGCTGCTTCTAAGCTAACCTTCCAGCTGTCTTGGGCTTGGGACGCCCTTTAGCGTTTACACTTAGTCGACACTTGGGGACCTTAACCACGGGCTGGGTTGTCTCCCTTACGGACTACAAGCTTACCCCAGCAGTCCGGACTCCGACTTTCTACGATGACGGTGGGTTTGGAGTTTGACAGGCGGGCGAGGGGTTTCCCCCCCGGAACCGCTAATCAGTGCTCTACTCCACCGACGATCTCCAGTCAGGTCATGCTGCGACATGTTTCGGAAGGAACCAGCGGATGCCGGGTTAGATTAGCATTTCACTACGAGACGCAGGTCACACGAATGATTTGCAGATCAATACCGCTTGCGGTCCTCCACGTAGCTTTCGCCACGCTTCAACCTGCCCACGCCTAGATCACCCGGCTTCGGGTCTTACCCCGGTGACTCCACGCACTTGTATACGTCGTGCCTCGCCCGAGGGCTGCGCACATGTTGCTTTCGCTTCGGCTGCCCAAATATAAGGTTAGCCATTGCCACCAAGATAAACTCCCTGGCCCGTTCTTCAAAACGTAAGATACGACACTGGCAGTGATATTCGTACAGCATTCTCGCGAATGTTTCCTTCATATCAGAGTTCCTTTCATGCCGTATCGTTCCATCACTATCAGGTTTCAGGCACTTTGCACCTCCCTTCTCGGGGTACTTTTCAGCGTTCGGTCACCCTACTATTTCGCTATCGGTCTCAAGTAGTATTTAGTTTTGGAGGTTGGTGCCCCCCGGATTCCCGCACGATATCCGACGCACGGTACTCAGGGACATGTTCCGGTCTATTGGTTTACACATACGTGACTGTCACACTCTATGGTCTGCCGTTTCAGGCAAGTTCTGTTTAGCCGCCAGACGTTTGAACAGCCCTACAACACCACATTTCCCTGTGAAGGGATTCGGTTTGAACTGTGCCGTTTTCACTCGCCGTTACTCACGGTATCTCGTTTGATTTCTTTTCCTGCTCCTACTGAGATGTTTCAATTCGGAGCGTTCCCGATCATTACTGATCACTATGGAGAGGTCCCATTCGGAGATCCCGGGTTCATAGGCTCCTTGCACCTACCCCGGGCTTATCGCAGCTTGGCACGTCCTTCATCAGCTCTTGAGCCGAGCCATCCACCTGATAGCATAATTCCTGTGTATCCTAACCAGGTCCAGTAAGCGTCCAGTATACAGCACCTATACATGACTTCATGTACCTGCGTGTCAACGCAGGCAATCCGTCCTTCCCCGGAAATTTACTTCCCGGGTGCAT
>JAEZJV010000069.1 GCA_023415635.1 Bacillota bacterium
AGGCGGCGTCGAAGCAGCGCACGGGGTCGGCGTCGAGCGCCGCGACGTCCTCGGGCGTGGGCAGCGGCGCGTCGTCGGGGACCGCGACCGGACCGATGCCGACCACGTGCGACACGAGGCGGATGCCAGCGGCCTGCTCGAGGAGCTTGGCGGCCACCACACCGAGCGCGACCCGCGTCGCCGTCTCACGGGCGGAGGCCCGCTCCAACACCGGCCGCGCGTCGTCGAAGGCGTACTTGCGCATCCCGACGAGGTCAGCGTGACCAGGCCGCGGACGCGTGAGCGGCGCGTTGCGTGCGCGCTGCAGGACGGCGGGGTCGGCGACCGGGTCGGACGCCATGACGTCGACCCACTTGGGCCACTCCGTGTTCCCGACCTCGATCGCCACGGGGCCGCCCTGGGTCAGCCCGTGCCGGACGCCGCCGAGGATCCGGACCTCGTCCTGCTCGAACTTCATCCGGGCGCCGCGTCCATACCCGAGCCGGCGCCGCGCCAGGGCGTCCTGGACGTCCGCCGTCGCCACCTCGACCCCCGCGGGCACGCCTTCGAGGATCCCGACCAGTGCGGGGCCGTGCGACTCCCCCGCCGTCAACCAGCGCAGCATGCTGTCATCCTTCCATGCACGTGGCGAGCCGTCGGACGTCGTCTGCGAGGTGGACGCGGGCCGGCGCACGAGCGGGGCCGCCCCGCACGTTCGCGGGACGGCCCCAGGCTCCTCGCAGCTCGGGCGGCCCGCGCCGCCCCCCGTCCAGGTCAGTCGTCGTCCGACGAAGACGACGCGGTGTCGGTGCCCTCGATCGGGTAGAAGGGGTTGCGGTCACCACCCGGGGTCGGCAGCGCGGGCTCCTCCTCGTCCACCGGTGCCTGCACGAGCGAGCCGTCGGGCAGCACCCACAGGAAACCGTCCACGGTGAGCTCGACGTCGCCCAGCTCGGTCGCCGGACGCCCGGTCTGCTGCCCGTTCTCCTCCTGCGCCTGAGCCGTGAAGCTGCCGACGAGAAAGAGCCGCTCGGTCTTCTGCAGACCGTCAAGGAAGGCGGCCGTGTTCTGGTAGGTCCCGATGACGATCAACGAGACCGGGACCGCGCTGAGACCCGCCGGCACGGCAGCCGCGCCGGGTGCTGTGCTCCCGTCCGCGCCGTCCTGCGCGCCGGCCGCTGCGCTCGGGCTCGGGCTCGGCGTGGGATCGCTCGCCGGCACCTCGGTCGACACTCCGCCGGAGGCGTCCGTCGGCTGGCCCGGCGCGGCCGCGGCCAAGGTCACGGCCTGTGGGTTCGTCGGCGTGATCTGCGTGACGACGACACCGTACGCCGCGGCCACGTCGTTCAGCTGCCGCAGGTAGGCGGACATCGAGACGGTCGTCGGGATGCCCTTCTGAAGATCGGCCAGCTCCGCCTTGTACTCCTCCAGGTGGGCAAAGTCGGCCTTCAGCTTCTCGACCTTGGTGCGCAGGATCTCGTTCTGCTGCTCGGTCTGCTCCGTCTGCGCCCTCGTCTCGTCCGCGCTCGCGAGCACCGGCGACACGAGCAGGAACCACGCCATGGCCATGATGACGACCGCGAGGAAGGCGGTCCCGCCGATCCACGTGGACTTCTTGCTGTTGCCCATCACTCGCCCTCGTCCTTCGTGTCCGCATCGGCGCCCGCCGCCGGGTCGGCGGCGGGGTCGACCGGCTCGAACCGGCCCGAGAACGCGCTCGGCTGGATCTGCACGCTGCCCTCGATCTGGTAGTAGACACCGAAGCCCTCGGTCTCGGTGATGGTCACCGCCGTCACGAACGAGTCGGCGAAACCGGGGATCGAATCGAGCGCGTCCATGAGCGCGCTGACGTCGGGGATGGTCACCGAGCGCGCCGCGAACGTCAGGTTGCCGATGCTCGGTGCCTGCAGGAGGTTCGCGGGCGCGGCCGCGCCCTCCATGGGCGTGGCACCCGCGACGATGAAGGAGTCCATGCTCGCGCCCGCGGGCAGCACCGCCGTGATGGCGTCGATGTACGGCTTCCACAGGACGTCGGTCGAGCCCGCGATCTGGCGGGCCCGCTCCGCCTGCGCGAGCTGCGCCTGCACGCGCGGCACCTCGGCGTACTTCGCCTGCTCTTGAGTGAGCCGCGCCGTCTCCTTCTGCGCGTCCTCGAGCTCCGACTGCGCGTTCGCAGCCACGGTCTGCGCGAGCAGCCAGAGGATCGCACAGAGCACGACGACGGCCAGCAGGGCGATCACGAGCCAGCGCTTGATGCTCTGCAGCCCCCGCGCGGCGCGGACCTCCGGCGGGAGCAGGTTGACCTGCGGCAGGCCGGTGATGATCGACTGCGTCGGCTTGCCCTTGGCGGACTTCGCCGGACGATCCAGCATCGAGGTCATGCGGCAACTCCGTACGCGAGTCCGACGGGAAGGGCGATGAGCGACTCGCGACCGGCGAGCCGCTCCCGCCCCGCTGACTTGGCCGCTCGCAGCCCGGCGAGCGGGTCGCCCAGCGTCACCGCGATGCGGCTCGCGCTCGACAGGTACTGACCCAGACCGGGCAGGTGCGCTCCGCCCCCCGTGAGTACCACGAGCTCGATACCCGACCCGGGGTTGTTGCCGGCGTAGTAGACGAACGTGTTGCGCACCGACTCGACGAGCTGGCGCACGACCTCGGCGACGTTCTCGGCGGCCTGCTGCCGCTCGGGCGCGACGGCGTACCCGACGCCGATCTCGCGCTTGGCCGTCTCGGCCTCGGCGACCGAGATGCTCAGCGCGCTCGCAACCGCCGTGGTCACCTGATGGCCGCCGACCGGCAGCGCGCGCACGAGCCGAGGCTGACCGTGCGCGGCCACGACGACCGTGGTGATCTGCGCGCCGATGTCGACGAGGGCGACCGTGCGGTGCGCGTACTCACCGCGTCCGAGCGCACGCACGAGCGCGAACGCGTTGAGGTCGACCATGACAGGACGCAGCCCGGCGCCCTCGACCGCCAGGACGTTGGCGTTCACGGTGTCGCGCTGGGCTGCGACGAGCAGCCCGTGCACCATGCGCCCGTTGGGCCCGTCGACCTCGACTGTCGGGCAGTAGTCGAGCAAGGCGTCGTTGGTGGCCATCGGCAGGAGATCACCGACCTGGTAGGCGAGCGACTCGGTCAGCTGCTGGCGCGGCATCCACGGCAGCTCGGTCTCACGCACGAGGACACGCTGGTTGCCCACCCCGATCACGACGTCCTTGGACGGGAACTTTGCCTTCGACCACAGCTGCTTGAGCGCCGAGGCGACGATCCCCTGCTCGACCACTTCGCCGTCCCGCACGGCACCGAGCGGGAGCGCGACCTCGCCGTACCGCTCGAGCGTGGGCGGGTTCTTCCCGCCGGGACCACCGGATCCGAACTCGAGCTCGGCGGCGCGCACGGCGCCGGCACCGATGTCGAGTCCGATCACGCGTGTGCTGGCCACAGGCAGACCTCCGTCACTAGAGCCGTTCCGTCAGTCCTATCGGGTGACCGAACGTCCGACTTGAGGGCGAATGCCGTGCTCTTTCTCCAGGTGAGAGGGCGGTCCCGACACGCTCAGATCAGACCGAGGTACCAGGATCCGAGCGGCTCGCCGAGCACGATCCCCGCCCATGCCCCGAGCAACATCCAGGGCCCGAAGGGCACCTTCGTCTTGCGCCCGGCGCGACGCGCGACCAGCAAGCCGATCGAGAAGAGGCCGCCGAGCAGGAACGCGGCGAACCAGCCGATGACGAGGCTCGCCCAGCCGAAGAAGCCGAGGTACAGACCCAGCACGCCTGCGAGCTTGACGTCGCCGAGCCCCATGCCTGACGGGTACGCGACCACGAGCGCGAAGTACACGAGGAGCATCGCCACCGCGCCGATCGCGGCCTGCAGCAGGGACCCCCACTGCGCCGCCCCACCGGGGTTCCACGCCGCGAGGGCGAGTAGCGCACCGGCCACCGGGTACGACGGCAGGACGATCTCGTCAGGCAACCGCCTGCAGTCGAGGTCGATGAGCGCGAGCGCGATCGAGACGGCCGCGAGGTACAGCAGGGCAGGGAGCGTCCACGAAACGCCCGCGAACCAGGCGACCAGGGCGAACGCGGCGCCGGTGCCGGCCTCCACGAGCGGGTACCGCACGGAGATGGGCTCGCCGCAGTCGAAGCATCGTCCGCGCAGCACGAGCCATCCCACGACCGGCACGTTGTGGCGCGCGCGGATGCGACGCCCGCACCGAGGGCAGGCGCTCGGCGGCGAGACGACCGACTCGCCGCGCGGCACGCGCCACACGACGACGTTCAGGAACGACCCGATTGCGAGGCCGAGCAGCGCGCTGACCAGGACGACGATGATCACGAGGGCTCAGGGTGCTAGCGAGAGAGCCTGGTTGTCCATCCGGAACCGCTCCGAGACGACGAACGCCCGACCTGAGGAACCGCCGCCCGACGTCGCCGCCGAGTAGATGAGCTTCATGTGCGTGTCGAGCGTGACCGAGCAGCCGTAGAGCTGGCCTGTCAGCGTGAGCATGGGGGTGCCGCCGGTCGTGTTCTTGACCGTGCCCGGCGTGTAGATCATCACCTGCGTGTTCGGACCCTGGGAGAACCCGGTCGTGTTGAAGGTGATCCCCTTGGCCGCGCTGCCGACGGCTGAGCAGTCCGCCTTGCCGGCGGGCCACGGCTCGACCACATAGAGGCTGTGCTTGTTGCCGTCGCCCGACTCGACCCGGAACGTCGTCTTGAAGGTCGCGCCCGAGACGAACAGCACGGCGTCCGCGTAGAGCTTGATGGTCAGCCCGCCACCGAGACCGACGGATGAGGTGCCGCACCCTCCTGACGCCGTCGCCAGCTGCAGGTCGTAGATCGTCGGAGTCGTCACGACGAGCGGTCCGGTGAAGTTCGAGGACCCGCTGATCCAATCCTGCGAGCACTCGTCGGCGAGGTACGGGCCGGCCTTCAGCGCACCGAGGTCCACCCGCCACTTGCGCTGGATCCAGCCGCTCCAGCGTGCGTCCGTCTTCGACAGCTTCGGGTACTCCAGGCTCGGGTCGCCCGGCGGGAAGTAGACGCTCATGTCCGGAGCTGCGGGCGCGGGCACCGACGCGTCGGGGATCGTCTTGGAGCCCGCCGTCACCTTCGCGGCGGTGAAGCCGCCGGTGAGCGAGCCCTTGATCCGCACCGTGCCCGGCGTCGTGATCGTCACCGAGCTGTTCGCGTTGACACCGTTCGCGATCGTGACGTTGCCGGTCCACGTCTGGGGGTTGGACAGCTTGAGCTGCCCGCCGATCTGGATGTTGCCCTTAAGGTTGCAGGCCGACGAGATCTCGACGTTGCCGACGACGACGAGGTCGCCGAGCACGGTCGCGCCGGAGGTCGGGCAGTAGAAGTTCCCGCCCACCCACATCTTGCCGTTGACCTTGCACGTGGTGTTCCACGTGACGTTCCCGGCGACGATCACGTCACCACCGACGAAGCCGTCAGCCGGACACGTCAGGTTGCCCTTACTGATGAAGCTGCCGTCCATCTTGCACACGGTGTTGATGACCGAGGTCTCCGACAACGAGGAGTTGACGAACACGCCGCCGTCGGTGTCCATGGCGGACGAGCAGTCGAAGTGGTCGGTGACGATGTCGCCGTCGGCCCCGACGAGCGTGAGGTTCGTCTTGGCCTCGGTCTTCACGTCGCCGAAGATCGCCGAGTCGAACTCGGGAGAAGTGGGCCGCTGCACGACCGTGAACTGCCCCACCATCGTCCGGACGTCGCCCGAGTCGTTGCCCGTCCCCGGCGAGCCGGTCCAGCCGGTCGAGATCACGCGGAAAGGCGTGGGCGTCGCGCCCGGCGCAGCAGCGACGGGGCACCCGTTGGTCCAGGACGACTCCAACGCCGGGTCGGCGCCCGTGGACACCATACGCTGCACCTGGGCCTTCCAGGTCGGGCTCGTGCCCGAGCCCGACCCGCCGGACCAGCACGTGCCGCTGGACACCTGGGCAGCCGCGGTCTCCATGCCGGCTTCGGCGGCGGACTTGGCGCTCACGGCCGAGCGCGAGGCCGTCGTCTGGCCGATGGCGAACACGACGGTGCCCACCAGGGCCACCATAAGCACCGCGACCACGGCGCTCACGCCGATCACCGCGACCAGGCTCGCGCCCTCGTCGTCGCGCCGTGCGCGGCGCACGAGCGACATCACGCGACTGTCTACACGCACGGCATGCCTCCGGGGATCTCACCGTCGAGCTGCAGCTGACGACGCGGGACGATCGTGGACGACAGGGTGACCGGGACGTGCGGGTCACCTTCGCTGAAGGTCAGCGCGGCTGCGACGCTGCCGGGGTACCAGGCCTCCGCGTCCACGGCGGGCTCGAGGGCGACGAACGCACTCGAGCCGCTGATGGCGCTCACACCACGCGCGACCACGGGCCACGACGCGGGGTTGACCGACGTCGGAGGGGTCCCGCTGGCCTGCGCAGGCTTGACGAGCTTGTGCAGGGTGTTGCCGCCGTCGAGATACCACGCGACGCAGCGCCACGTGCTCACGGCACCGACCTCGCCCTGGTTCGCGCGGGTCTTGAGGACGAGCACGTCTCCGCGGCCGTCGGTAGGCTCGACCGACATCGCGCTCGAGACCCGTACGTCGGTCTCCACCGCGAGACGCACGGACGCCTGCAGGTCGTCGAACACGATCTTCGCGTTGTTGCTCGTGCTCGTGGTGTCCGTCACGGACGCCTGCGTCTGCATGGTCTTGATGAAGAGCGACCCGATGATCCCGAGCATGACGATCGACATCATGCTGGCGACGATCAGCTCGACCATCGACAGGCCGGCGTCGGGCCGGTCGGCTCGCAGCGCCGCGCGCAGGCGCGCACGCAGGGCGGCGCTCACTCGAGCCCCAGGGCGACGCGCGTGGTGCTCGTCGCGAGCACCTTCGACTCGTCGGCCGCTTCGACGACCTTCACCGTGTAGGTGACGACCGGAGCGTTCGAGGAGGTCGTGCAGGTGGCGGGCGCAGACGCGGCCGTGACGATCATCTTCAGCGGCATCCCGCGACCGTCCTTGCGGTTGGCGGGGGCGCCGGCCGCCACCACCGCGTCCCACTTCGGGCAAGCCTTGACCGCGTCCAGACCGGCGACCGCGGCATGCACGGTGTCGACCTGCTCGGACGCCCACTGCGTCGCGGACTCGATCGACGAGTTCCGGGCGGATGCCGTGATCGCCGAGAGCAGCAAGGCGATCGTCGTGATCAGCAGCAGGGCGAACAGCAGCATCGAGACCATGACCTCGACCATGCCGAAGCCGTCGTCGTCGTCGCCGCGCCGCCTGAGCAGCCACCGAGCCACGTCACCCTCCTCCGAGACGCCGCGGTGGGGGGG
>JAEZJV010000012.1 GCA_023415635.1 Bacillota bacterium
TCTCCTTCTACTGCCGTCAGAAGGTATGAAAATCATATCACTAACGTATGAAGGAGTAAACTCTACTTGTGCGAAGGTAAACTCCACAGGACAAAAGAGGAGTGGAATTAAACTTTTCATTTTTCAAATTCATTCTTTTATCACTAATGGTATGCACGGTGATCAGTTGCGTGTTATAATACACTTGCAATACATTCTCCAGTTGTTTTACTGAAACATACTGGTCTATGTATTTCGGTGGAACGGAATACCCGCATCCCTGATACGTGAACAGTGAATCCTTATGAACTTTGGCTTGGCGGTCGGTGCTCATATAAGATTCAACTATGCTAGTACGTGGAAGAGGCTGAAGGTATTCCTTTTCTTTTTGGAAAAGAAGCACCGGCGGAACGTTCGTCGCCTGGTTCACATACATATTTACCTTGTGGTTGACCTTCTCGATGATCTTGATCAGATCATCCTCCGTGTCAAACTCACCGTCATAAGGAAGAAGCCAGTCCATGAACTTATTGGAGGCCTCAACCTTACCCTTGGTAAATGAGTGTCTGGGTTTGCATAGTCTTATCTTAAAGCCGAAATCATCCGCAAATGCCTTCATTTTTGGATTGACCGATCTGTAGTTACCGTTCAGGTCTACTACCGACGTCATGTTGTCAAAAAGCAATTCTTTTGGGACACCACCAGCGGATTTAAAGGCTGCAATCAAGCAGTCAAAGACATCTTGTCTGGTTCTGTTGGTTTTATATGTAAAGTGGCAGTATCTAGAATTGCCAAGCTTATAATTAAATACGTTGAAGGTATATGCCACACCGCTTCTGGAAGTCATCGTTATATCCTCCTTCCAGTCTGCCTGTCCCTGAACTCCGGGAAGAGTTTCAAACCTCGGATGACCTTTTGGGGTTTTCTTGGGCTTAAGACCTTTGGATTTGATATATTTGTTGAAGTTAGAGTAACCACCAACATCGATACCCTGGTCGATGAAATACTCGTAAACAGCCCTGACGGTGGTTCTCCGGATCTGAAGTTTAGTGCGGATTGTATCATAGTGTTGATCAAGCATGCTGGTTTTGCATCTAGTTTTTGGCTTACCTTCATAACCATCGTAATACTTCTTAACGGTACGTCTGTCCACTCCGTAAGAGCGGGCCAGTTCTGAAAAGTTAGGTTTCATTTCGAATAACCTTATGATATTCAACTGAGTAACTAAAGCTGCTTCCATTGATAATCCCTCCTAGAGAAAGGATACCAACAGGAAAAGCAGTTGTACATTTTTATTTTCCACTAATTGAACATCTTTATTTTAACATTTACATGACTTTCCAGAACCCGATTCACCAGTATGCCAATAAACTTTAATATCTCGTTTGCAGGTACCTCTTTTAAATGATAGGCAAAAAAAGCACCTTTTATTATTTTTTCATATTTACGATATTCAATTGATATACTCATAATCTCGCTTGGAGCTTTTCCTGCTTCGATAAGCTCCTCAATAACTGCTAGATCATTTCTTTTTCCCTGATTAGCCTTAATTTGACCTTTAAATCTAGCAGGAACAATTACTGTATGATCCTTTTCACAAAATCTCCCACGTTTTAGGATATAATCTTCAGCTTGTTCCTTGCTGCCTTTAGTCCTTTCTAGATGTATACCTGGATACATCTTTTGTAGGGCACTAAATCGACTTTTTGAGGGATCTTCTAGAACCATATGTAGATGCTCATTTCCGCGATCACCTTTTTCATAATTAACAGCACAAGTTCTATATGGCTTATTAAGTGTCCATAGTTCTATGGCCTTATCTACAATTTCTTCTGGAGTTAACTCTTGAAATATTCTTCTAAGCTTATTAGATATTTCAATTTGTTTTTCAGATTTACCAGTGTCTTCTTTATCATAAAGTGAATGTATATTGAGAACTGCAAACCAACTACGCGAACTCTCTTTACTATCTATATTTACGCTCATAGTATCATTACCCCTTTGTCCCCATAATTTTATGATCCTTTTCGTATCAATGGGACAAACACATTTAATAAACAATAGTAGAAATAATAATTGTATAAGAATGTCCCTTGCCCCAGAAGTGCGGGTAGGTAATACTATCCGCACTTCTATAACAAAGTCTGTCCGCTCTGACTTCGTCAGCAGACAGACTTTGTTATTTAGCGATTATCAATCGACATTAGGGCAGTTTTTACCATGTTTTTTATATTATCATTTAAGAGTGGAAATTTTATTTCTTGAATTCCTCGACCATCTGCTAAAAATAATCCTTCGCCCTTTTTATATATGGCATCGGGAAGAGAACAATTAAAGACCATTTGCTTTTGCTCCTTAGTCAAACGGCCTAGGCCATATATTGCTAGGAAATTCAATCTGGCGCCACCTATGAAGAGATTAGCATCAGGCCGTTGAGTTACTACCCAAATCCCAAAAGATAGACCTCTACCAGTCATAAGAATCTCACTTATGTATCTAGTTACCTTTTCTGAGACCTTTTTATCTATAGTGGTTAGGCAAGAGATAAGATTTGCATATTCCTCTATAACAAGGATATTTACCTTATTATTTTTAACTACTCCCTTACGTATTGATGTATAAAGAGCATAAAAATCCTCTATTGCTTTTACTATATCATTAGCGCTAAAGTATCTGGAGTACTCAGAGAAACTTTTAAATTCCCCTTTTACATCTAGGAACCAAATAACGGTATTCGGTTCTTTTGTTGCCTGTAGTAGAAGATACAACAGAGCATATGTCTTCCCAGAATTCGTAGCTCCAATTAGTAAAAAGTGTAAGTATTCTATTAATGGAATATTTATTGGAAGCTTAATATTCAACTCTTTCCAAACGGCTAAATCATATCCCACTTTCATCATTAGAATCCTCCGTAATATCATTTGATTTATGGCTCGGTGTCGAGTTCATGCCAGATAATTCTTCACGTGCTTTGAAGGATTCAATATATTTGTCTCCGATTTCCGAGTACGAAAGACCGATTTGCATGACGAACTCATTATCTACCTCTGGAAGCTTACATACATAAATTAAGTTTTCCAGGGGTATTCCATACAATTCTGGCAACCGAGAATATACATTTTCTAATTTTAGTCGAATAATTTGTCGCAATGTTTCCATATTATCCTTGTATTTTTCTTTTACATAGCCAACCTTCAAAAATAATACCCAGACATTATTAGCTTTATCATTTGAGAAATTTACAATATAGAAGCTCTCGAAATATTCATTTAGAAATTGCAATCTAGATAGCAATAATTCTTTATCTAAGATTATATTTCCATATCCATTTATTGTTGTGGGTAGAGTGGGGTATAAGAAAGGCTGAGTATTTGTTTGTTTCAATGTATCTAGCCATTTCTTAACAAACTCCTTAATACATGCGTTAGCTGATACGATGGCGCTATCAATAGTATCTATGTGCTTAAATTTTTTAACTAATAATACAAAAACAGTATAAGAACCTGTAAGAACAAGAAATATTAGTATTAATTCCATTATCATGATATCCTCCAGTTTTTTTAGTAGTTGATTTATTATAGATAGGCTCCTATTCTCGAAGCCTATCTATAATTTGATACATGGGCTACATTCGATTAACCAAGATAATTACTCCACAATAATTTTGTTAGCTTTGAAGTAAACTTCTTTCTTCTTGGTATCAATGTATGAAACAGATACATCAGAAAACTTAACGCATATACCTTCATCAAGCTGAAGATCGGTAATCATTCTCTTGCCACCTGGGATTTTAACCGTGTATCGAGCCCTTGTAGCCTCACCATCTCGTATTTCAGCTAGATATTTAATGCCCTTTTCTAATACATTTCCATGCTCATCCTTTTTCTCGTATAGTGCTTCCTCTAAAATCTCTGAAGTCTCAGAGCAAAGAATATTAATAAGATAAGCATTCATTACCGAAAACAAGTTTTTTATTGGTAATCTCCTTTCCTGCGTATTTCATTATGTTACGTTTTCATTATGTATCTTAAAACATGTATTTTTTATACAATTTAACTGTGGTAATATTTTGTACTTATACGCATAATATTTGTTCGATAGTATGTCTCTCGATTCTTGTTTTCATCTATTTTGCCTATATAATATTCTTCCCCCCTTGTTGTGGCTTCGCTCCAAGATTCGACTTCATAATAAAAAGTACGAATAGCAATTTGAATATGCTTTTCCTGAGCATAAATAAATGGATCGGTTTTAGTTTTGAGTATATTAATCGTGTCGTTGCGCTCACTAATCTTTTTGTCAAGATTTTTTCTCTTTAATTGATTATTACACCTCAGTTTAATACTTTTTAGAGTATTCAACTCCTTTTGCAAAGATCTAATAGCTTCTAAATAACCTATCATATCATTAATACCTCCTTGATGATTTGCTTTTCAAGGAGTACTAATTCTATTTCTTCATTTCGAAAAAGGTTTTTTACAAAGTTGGCCAATTAATTAGCCCCACTTAAACGATAAGGAATATCTGTGTTATGGCATAAAAAAACCAGAGTGAAAATAAGCTTAGCTTATTCACTCTGGTTCATATATTTCTTAATTGCAATAATTACTTTGTACTTTCTGGTGGTATGTATTCTATCAAATCTTCAATTTTGCAATTTAATGCATTGCATAGCTTAACAAGAGTAATTGTATCAAATCTTAAGATATCTCCTGAACATAATTTATTTATTTGGGTTCTTGAGATTTCTGCTTTATATGATAACTTTGTTTTACTCATCTGCTTTTGAACTAATAACTCATTAAGTTTTATCTTTATGCTGCCAAATTCGCCATATTCTTTCATTCTAGGAAACCTCCATACTAACAATTATAAATATCATTGAACTATATTGTCAGTTCCGAGTAGATGAGTGAATATAAAACAGTGAAAGTAGTTGCACGTATAAATCGTATACTATATAATATTGGTAAAATCTACATATTTTGATATTATTCTTAGTAGGAATAATTACATATGAAAGGATTTCTTAATACAGAAAAACAAAATACTATGGAGGTAATATTATGAGTAGAAATTTGAAGAAGTTATATTATGCATTTTTATTATTGGCGTTAATGATTGGAGTTTTAGGAATTAATACGTCATCAGTACAAGCTGCAAGTATTAAAATAAGTAAAACACAGTTTACAATGGCGACTGGAACAAATTACACATTAAAGGTATCGGGCACTAAAAGTACAATAAAATGGTCTACAAGTAATAAGTCAATAGCAACAGTAGCATCAAATGGTAAAGTTACTGCTAAGAAAAAAGGGTCAGCTACCATAACGGCAACAGTGGCAAGCAAAAAATATACTTGTAAATTAACTGTAGCGAATTTGCTGGAAAAATATATTTATGCGAAACCTTTTAAAGTTGAAATTATGACAGGTGCAATAGAGGATTTGGATGGAAATATAATTGAAGAAGGAAAGAAAATGGAATTATATTTTGCTCTATTTGACTCTGATAGTTCACCTTTGGGATTTAATGGAACATTTAGCGGAGTTATGTGGGTTGATTGCTCTAAATCTAAAGATTATTTCTATGGTGTAGACGCGTCTTCTCATACAGGTCTTACAGTGACATCTAGTTATTTAGATGCAAATAATAACATTATTTTAAACATCAATGATAATGGGTATGCAAACCAATTTACATTGTATAATGATAGTAATTACAAAAAAGGTTATTGGAAAACTACTAGTCCTTCATATTCAGAAGTAGCAGGAGATTTTGAAATAATTGATAATGTAGAAATAATATATACCTATGAAAATGAGTGATAAAAAGTTATTAAGGTACATAGGCAATATAATTTGAACATCCTGAGTTAATTTCGAGTATTATTTGTTTATTACAGATGTTTTTTGTGGAATATTGCACCGACTGGGTATAAAATAATTGTCGTCTAATGTAAGCTTACTGGGTTTTGGGGGTGTAGCCCATCAAGAGTGTTCTGCACCTTTCTCCAAAATTCTCTGTGCAAAACATTTTATTATTAGTTTGGAATATTATGAATGTTATCCATAATAATTGAGATAAGGAGTTCGTATGAATAAGAAACAGGTTTACATACTTTTAATCGCTTTCTTTATAGCATTTATTATATTAATATCTATAATAACTATGCTAATAAATAAAAAAGATAATATAAATTTTAGCAACCAACAAGCCACAGATTTACCTGCCGATGAGCTAATAGTTGCCCCAGAGGTAAGCACTGCAGCAGATATGCCCTCTTACAATGAGGATTTAGATACAGATGAATTAAGTCCAGTAAATGAGGAAACTACAGAAAGTGATTTAAAATATGGAACACAAAATCCAATTAATGAATTTATTAATAATTTATACAAGGCAATAATTGCTAATGATTACAGTAATCTAGAATATAAAAAAGAAATATCAGAATCAGAATTCTCGTATATTTTAGAAGCATCAGAAAAATACAACATACTCGATTTAAATAATGATGGTATTAGCGAAATGTTTTTATATAATGAGAAAGAACATTGTATTTTCTACTTAATAGCAGGTAAGGATAATATTGTTGTTGAATCTGTAATAATGCTAAATTATTTTGATAAGTATGGCTTTTATGTAGATAACAGTCATGAAATACTCTCTATTATATGTTTAGATTCAAAAACTGCGTCAGAAACTAAATCAGAAAATTATTTTATGTTACAAAACGATGTACTAACTCAAGTTTTCGCAGGAGTTAAGTATCATCTAGAAGTGGAGCAAATTGATTTGCAGGGTTATCCTACAGGTAAAATCACTACATCAAATACTTATCAATGTATAGTAAATGAAAATCAAAAAGAGGTATTGGAATCCGAGTACAATGAACTAAAACAGAGTTATGTTCCGAATAACTGTATTTGGAACGAAATTGTATGGAGTAGCCGCACTATTATTAAAAATTTAATGCCTAATGTGATAGGATTAACAAAGGGGGATGCAGAAGAACTAATAAAACAAATAGTTCCTGAAGCAGCATTAGATCGTTATGCAGGAAGTAATTCTAATGAGTATGAGGCGGGTTATGTTATGGATCAATACCCAAATGAAGGTGTCGAAATAGATAAAAGTTCATTATTCTTATTGACAATTAGCCTTGGCAAAGAAGAGTAGTGACATTTATTGTTGCTAAAGATCCAGATTGATATATAAAAGAATTTTTCAAAGAAAAAAAGCAACTGTAATAATGTATGCAAAATCAATCAGATATTACAGAAACTTCCTTTCTATAAGGATTTGTGTATTGGTAAATCAGTTCAAATTTGGCTGCCGCCTATAAGAGAGAAACGCTCTAATGCTTATGAATCTACTGGATAGGTAAACCTTAAGAATAAATGGTTTACCTTTTTATTGTTTTTATAGCTCTAAATAGAATATAGTGCAGAAAAATATAAATTATTTTGTAAAAAATTGATAAATGTTATAATTTACATAATATAACAGGATATGGGATATTATTTTGTGTTTGATTAATTGGAGAAAATGAGGAAGCTAAATGACAAAAGATACTTTTGATTGCTTTAATGTATATATTGATGATGAAAATTACGCATTTGTACATATAGAAATTGAAGACTCAGAGAAATTTTATCGTAAAATGTTTAATTACTTTTTTAGTGAAAATAAATTACTTGGATATTGTGAAAATAAAGTAGGTATCCAATTCACTCCCTCTAAAGCTAATTACACATTGTTGTATAAACATTTAAAAACATACATAGATGATAAAAATGAAATTATTGATATTTCAAAGCTTGATAAAGCGATTACTGCTATTTTGGAAGAAGAAGGCATAGTTAAAAATGAAAAAGGAGAACAATTTGCACGAAAAGATAAAATAGGTAAAATAGGTGAATATATTTTTTGCTGCCTTTTAGCTGATTATTTTAATTTTGATTGTATAATTCCTAAAGTTCATTTACAGACTGATTATAATATGAACGTTTATGGTATTGATGTACTTTTCTACTCAAGTGAGAATGATACAATAATGTTTGGCGAGTCAAAGTTTTGCATTTCTTTAGATAATGGGATTAAGTTAATAAAAAAATCGTTGTCTGAATATGAACAACAATTAAAAACAGAGTTTGAGTTAGTGCTAAGCAAAAGATTTTATAAGGATAAACTTAACATTTTTAAGGATATATATTTTGATAAGGCAGAGGAATGTATTGATTTTGAGGAGTTTGTTAAGGAGGCACATATAAATAAAATCGGAATTCCTATTTTCATAGCACATGGAACGCAACTAGAGCCTGGAGAGATACTTGATAAAATGAAGGACATCCCTAAAAATCAGTTTTTTGGGGTTGATACTATTTACTACTGTATATCCCTCCCTACCGTAGATAAATATAAAATGGTAGCGGCATTTACGGGATTCATTAGAGAAAGTGAAATTGCATATGAGAGAAATAGACATGAATAATAATGAATATAAAAGAAGAAGTGTTAAAGAATTACGCGATAAATATATTAGAGAACTTAGTAAAGCCGAGAGTAAAGGTGATAAAGCTAAGCAAATGGCAGATGACCTATTTGCTTTAGATCTTACAGTATATTCATCGAGCTTTTCTTTTGATTCGATTATATATAATACTTTGGCAACTTCTTATATTGATGAAAATATTTCGCTTCATCCAGAGCAATTAAACATTATTAACGAAATCCAGAAGAATGCTGCTACAATTATTAGTGCTCCAACAAGTTTTGGAAAAACATTTTGTATATTTGAGTATATTGCTAAAACTCAACCTCGTAATGTTGTATTAATTGTACCGACACTGGCTCTTGTTGACGAATATTTTAAAAAAATAATAAAAAAATATAAGGGAAAATTTGATAAATATAAAGTATATACAAATATTAGTGAGGAGAAAGAGTATAATTTTGAATGTCAAAACATGTTTATTCTTACGCATGATAGAGTAGTACAAGAAACATTATATCAAAAAATTGATAAAGTTGACTTTTTAGTAATAGATGAAGTATATAAGTTAGAAACGGATAAGACAGATGATAGAGTATTAGTTCTAAATATGGCATACTATTATTTAGCAAAAAAGGCTGAAAAATATGTTTTACTAGCACCGTTTATAAAGGAAGTTTTAGATTCAGATAAATTAGAAAAGAGTCCTGTATTTTATAGAACAGATTATTCTCCGGTTGTTAATGATGTAATCATAAAGCCAATTTATGTGGAAGATGACAGATTTAAAGAGTGTAAAAATATACTCAATACAATTAGTCCGGACGAAAAAACGCTAATCTTTTTCCATACAGTATCAAGTATGTATAAGTACATTACAAAGGTTATAGCGAATGAACCTATTATTGAGAATATTGATTCAGATATGTTGTATTTCCTAGAATGGGCAAAAATGGAGATACATGAAGAGTGGTGTGTAATTACTGCATTAGAAAGAGGATACTTAATACATAATGGTCAAATACCAGTTGGTACCAGAATTATACAGCTGGATAACTATGATAAAAGTAATAATTTAAATAAAATGCTATGTACTTCGACGTTATTAGAAGGTGTAAATACTACTGCTGAAAATATTATTATTACTCGTCCTGCACGACAACAAGTAGAGCCAGGTGAACACTTTACAGCATTTGATTTCTTTAATTTGGTTGGGCGTACAGGCAGGTTGAATAAACATTTAATCGGAAAAGCCTACTATATAAAATCATTAGAAGATCCAGAATTTTATCCTGGTGATGCAATTAGAAGTATAAAATTCGAATTGACAGATGACAGTGAAGATATTGACATACAGCGAGGTAATATTAGTAATAGACCAAGAGTACTTGACTTTTTGAAGAGGTTAGGAATTACACTTGAGGAATATAAGGAGTACATTGGAACAAAAATCAGGTTTCAAACTGTGCTATATTTATTTGATAATTATCTTACAAATAAAGAGAGATTGGTAAATCGATTAAGCGAAATGAGCGAGAATGATCAATTAGGAAGAGGCCCTTTAATTGATATTTTATATAAAATTTGTGAAGGAAAAGCAAACGGTTTGGATAGTACGTTGATTAATAAATTAATTGATAAAAGGCGTCCAACCATAAAAAAAATTGTTGACGAAGTAAAAGAGCATACTAAAGCTGACATAAATGTTTTAATATCAAATACTATTAGGCTTAAAAGTAGTTATATTGAGCATCAATTTTATAGCCGGATTTTAATAATACTATTTTTCCTTAAAATTGATAAAATAGATAATACTTTTTTAGAAGTAATTAATAAAAAGGTTACAGGAGCAATAGAATATGTCTATTATACAAATCTAAAAAATAAGAAAATGCTGATTGATTTTGGCATATATGAGAGAGATATAGATAACATAATTAAAGTAATAGGAGATGATTTTGAAGATGCATCAGAACTTAAAAGAAGGCTTGTTGATAATTATAGTAGATTAAAGAAAGTGAGTTATTTATCGATGTATATTATAAGAAATTTAATGTGATCAATAACAACACATAAATATATGTTTCTGAGTTCGCACTTAGGTCCACTGAAATTACGGACAGAAAATTAGAAAAAATATTGTTAACGCTTGTATGCAAATTGTATGCAAATAAATCGGATATCACAGAACCCTCCTTTCTATATGGGTTTAAGAAATGTTAATCAGTTCAAATCTGGTTGTCGCCTTGAAAAAGAAAAGATGTATCACGTGAGTGATGCATCTTTTCTTTTTCTATAGGAAGACTACAGATTTGAACTGTGATCAACATCTGGTTGTCGAAATTCTATCCGTCCGGATACTTGGTCTTCATCACTTCGTCCCCATCCTGCATTATTAATAGGTGTATATAGATTATTGACTAATTTTGTTTTCTGGTTATATTATATATGTTAATATTGAAGTATATTTGATAAAAGGTTCATTGATGCTTAAGAGTTTTTTGTTCACAATAGCAGATTATTAAATCTAAGCATCGGTACATAAATTTAGGTAGGCAATTTTGAATCAGGAAGGATTATAATAACAAAGAAAAGAGGATGAGTTTGAGAAAGCATAGATTTATTATTATAGTAGTCATACATGTGGTTGTTTGTCTATTGATCTTACCGATCAATCATGTGGAAGCTGCCACTAAGGCAAGCTATGTAATGCAAAACGAAAAGATGACTTGGAAGGATGGGGATATTGTTAGAGGAATTGTTAGCTTCCAATATCCCAAATTAAAAGGAAATTCGAAGGAAATAGCTAAAATTAATAAAGCCTTAGAAAATGCCATGAAAGTATTTATGGCACATGAAAATGTAGAACGAATTAAGGAAAGTACTTTATATTACATTGATCATAAGATGTTTTCTGAATATACAGAACAGTTGTATTGGAAAACTACTTGTAAGGTAACCTATAATAAGAATAATATTATTAGCATGCATATGAAAGAAATGTGGTATGCAGGTGGAGTCTATAATCAGTATGATTATGGCTATACATTTAATTTAGAGACCGGTAAAACTCTGACAGCAATTGACGTAATCGGTGGAAAGTCCGAAGTAGTATCAGGGAAGGTAGTATCTAGTGCCAAGAAGTACTTTAAAACAAAGGAAATGGATATTGATGCGGATTTATGGAAGAATATATCTAATATAATCAATACCTATGATGCTAAGAAGTTTAGGTTTTATCTGAAACCAGGGAAGGCCTATATCTGTTTTGGAAGCTATGAACTTAACATGGGGACAGGTTGGCAAATATTCTCTGTCACCAGTAAATACAAATAGGAACCACATCCAGCATTTACCATTCGGAATGTGTTGAAAATAGTCCTAATTGATTATATAATTTTATTAATCATTGAATAGTTAGTTGCATGTTACTTAATAGAAGGGGCAATGGTTGATGAAAAATAAAATATATAATATTACTAGGATTTTAGAGCTGATAATAAGCGGGTTCATTATTATCGCTATCATTATATCTATGGTTAGTCTGGTTAACGGATTAAAGGTGTTAACTTTAAATGTATTTCAAGAAGATGCTTTTCGGAATTTTCTGTCGATCGCATTTAATATCATCATTGGCATAGAGTTTTTAAAAATGTTATTTAAAGCCAATGTTTATGCAGTTATCGAAGTTCTGCTTTTTGCCATTGCCAGACTGATGATTGTTGAGCATTCAACCGTTTATGAGAATTTTATATCAGTTGCTTCCATTACCCTGTTATTTGTAATACGTAAGTATCTTTTAATTCCGGAAACGGATCAAAATCTCTAAACCTTTTCGAAGAAGGGTTTAGAGATTTTACATTGTATAATTGTTAAGCAGGTGTATACAGGGACACATATTATTAGTCAATATGGTTTGCTTATTTTTATTGTTATGATATTATCATGTTATGTAATCATATGGATTTCAGAAAGCAGCATTACCAATTAAATAATTGCATAGAGGTGACTATATCATGATTGAAACGATAGCAGGATTCGCGTATGACTGTAAAAATGCAGATGAATTAGCGGATTTTTATGTCAACCTTCTGGGTTGGGAAAAAACACGGTCAGGTGAGGGATGGGCAGGGTTACGTTCCCCGCAAGGTTGGATATTGGCTTTTCAAGAGATAGATGAGTATATTCCACCAGTATGGCCGTGGAGAGTTGGAGAACAACAGCAAATGGCGCATATTGATTTCAAAGTAAAGAACTTAGCTGAATCAGTGAACCATGCTTTAAGATGTGGTGCAAGAAAATCTGAAGTTCAATTTTATGAGGATTCAATTGT
Source organism: Bacillota bacterium (assembly GCA_023415635.1). GTDB lineage: Bacteria > Bacillota > Clostridia > Lachnospirales > Lachnospiraceae > Mobilitalea. The sequence goes on from JAEZJV010000012.1 coordinate 12,810, forward strand.
GATGTTTGACCCTGAGGGGCATCCGTTTTGCTTAAGTACATCGGAGGAATAATGATACTGCAAGTAATCACTGGCATTAAGCGTTGAGAATAAAATCGCTTCACAGCAGTAGAAAGGGGTAAGCTTAAATAAATATGGATTGGTTGGAGGAACTATGGGCAAAAAAGAAATTACAAAAGTTAGTATTATTGGAATGGGAGCCTTGGGACTACTGTATGGTTCGTATATCATCAAGCGTTTGGGACTGAATACAGTTGATTTTATCATGGATGAGGACCGTTACAAAAAGTATGAAAACCAGAGGTTCTTTTGCAATGAGGAAGAGGTTAAGTTTATACTGACTAAGGATCATGAAGCTGAGCCGGCTGATTTACTTATTGTTGCTGTTAAGTATACGGGACTGGAGGAAGCGCTTATCTCTATGAAGAGATGTATTGGACCGGATACCATTATCCTGTCTTTGCTTAATGGAATTTCCAGTGAGAAGGTAATCGGAGCGCACTATGGTAACGACAAGGTTATCTATACTGTAGCTCAGGGTATGGATGCCATGAAATTTGATCATAAGCTGCAATTCACAAGAATGGGGAAATTGCATCTTGGCATTGTAGATAAAGGTCAAAAGGATAAGCTGAAAAGGGTAATTTCCTTCTTTGATAAGATAGAATTATCCTATGTAGTGGAGGAGGATATCCTGCATCGCTTATGGAGTAAATTCATGCTAAATGTTGGGGTCAATCAGACTTGTATGGTTTATGATACCAATTATGCCGGAGTGCTTACCTTTGGTGAACCCAATCGCACCATGATTGCTGCGATGCGTGAGGTGATTGCTATTGCGAATGCAGAAGGAATCAAGCTGACTGAGGCTGATTTGAATGAGTATATTGAAATTATCGGGAAGCTTAATCCGAATGGAACGCCTTCTATGGGACAGGATCGTATTAATCGAAAGCTGTCAGAAGTGGAATTATTTGCAGGAACTGTGATAGAAATTGCTAAGAAGCATAAGATATACGTACCTGCAAACGAATTTTTATATAGACGAGTCAAGGAGATTGAACAGGATTATTTGTGATGATACTGAGATTTATCAATTTGAATTCTATAGACCGAGGCTATATGACCAGCGGGTTTCATCATAATGAAGTGATCGGAGAAGATACATGCTGCCGGCTTCTCCAAATATCATTTGAGTCGCATTATTCATAGTGCGCTGCAGGAGCCCTTGGCACACTACGTGAACCGAATCCGTATGGAGAATGCACTTTTTTGTTGGCGCATCGGAAGGCCAAAAATGGTAAATACTTCTTGCTTCTGAAATGAAACAATGATAAACTGTAGATGGAAAATAATTCCATTAAAGAATATCAATTGAATATATGTCATAAGAAGAGTGGGAGTAGCTATGAGACCAAATAACATCATGAAAAAATTATTTTTAGCACTAATGATCGTAATTTTTGTAATACCGTCAGGTTATCAATCGGCTATGGCTGCCGAGAAGCTGAGCAAAAAGGATTTTGTGGCTAAGTACGATAATCTTACGGAAACCTTCAATCTCTTTAAGAGCTTAAACAACTATGGTGAAGACGTAATTCTTTTTTCCTATGACAAGAATTATGACAGAAGTAAAGAGGGAGTAGTTAAGACAGCCAGAGGAATCTGTATCGGCATGACAGAAGCGACAGTGACCCAAAAATACGGTAAGGGAAAGATAGTAAGGTTATCTAAGGATATCGTGTATAATAGAATGCTTGATGACAATACTGAGAATTTTAAGCAGTATTTTGAAAGCATCAAATATGTAGTATGCTATAATTATTCTGAGTCAACAGAGGAAGGAAAATATAATTCAAAAATCCATTTTTATATAGATAAAGAGGGGAAAGTGGCCTTAATCGCGTATTCCAGAATTATGGGGGAGTCAAAGGATGACTATTTGTATTATTTACGAAAGGGCGGAGAAGCTTATCTATCATCTGAATATAAAGAAGCAATTGAATATTATACTCAGGCCTTAATAAAAAATAAGGAGGATGCCTTAGTTTATAATGGCTTGGGAAATTGCTATTTGAGTCTGGATGAATATGAGGAAGCAGTCAAATATTATAGGACAGCAATACAAATGGATTCAAAGGATGCAGATTTTCAATATAATATGGGGAAGGCTCTATATTACCAGGATAAGGATGAAGAAGCAATCATTTATCTGAGTGAATGTATTAAACTGGTTCCCAAGTATACGGATGCTTATATCGCAAAAGGCGATGCACTTTACTATCTTGGGAGATATGATGAGGCTGTAGAATATTATGATAAAGCCATGAATTTGCCGTCAGGAGATACTGCATACGTATTCTATAGTAAAGGGGCCGCTCTATATGCCTCCGGTAAATTTAACGATGCATTAATTGCATATGATAAGGCGATTGAAATGGATCCAACCTATGTGAATGCATTTATTGATAAGGGTGATATTTTTCTCGATCTGGAACAGTATGAGGAAGCCCGTGCTGAATATGATGCGGCTTTAAAGCTTAATTCCAAAAGCGTAAGAGCCTATGTGGGTATGGGAAATAGTTATTTCTTTCAAAGGAAATTCGAGGAAGCAATTGAGTTGTATGATAAGGCAATTGCTCTGAAACCAATCTATCTGGCAGCATATGAATGGAAAGCATTTGCCTTGTTTGGTCTGGGCAGCTATGATGAATGTCTTGATATCGGTAATAAGCTGGTTCAAATAGATCCCCAAGAGGGATACGGATATTATATTAGAAGTTTCGTATATGCGCAGCAAGGGAAAGAGGTAGAATGTTTTGAGAATCTGAAAAAAGCTGTGGAATTGAATGAAAGCTTTGCACAACTTGCCGAGTATGATACGTCCTTTGATAATTACAGAGGTTATGAGAGCTTTACCGATATCCTCTCAGGCAAAACGAAATAAGCGTATTAGGTATTCGATAATTTAGAAAAGCTCATCAGCAACTGTGGTTGTGTCATATTATAGAAAGGCCCAGGATTTCAATTCGGAAGTCAGGGCCTTTTTTTGCTGTTTAAGCGATAATACCATTTAGCTTTGCACAACTTTTCTTCCATTAAAAATGATAAGTGCAGATAAAATGTCGATTATTGTTGTTTTTTAATACTATTTATTATAAGATATTTATAAAATGTTATGTATTTCTAAGTAGAAAAGTGATTCATAAGTGAAGAAACATTATGTGGCAGCAGAGAGGAATCATTATGTTAAGAGTGCTTCTAGTAGATGACGATGAAATCATAAGAACAAGTTTAAAGACGATGTACGAATGGGAACAGCATGGATTTATAGTGGCAGATGAGGTTACGAACGGTGTAGAGTGTATTCAGAAGTTATCCTTGAGCCATTTTGATTTGGTGATAACTGATATGAATATGCCGATTATGGATGGAGTGGCTCTGATTGAAAGTATTCGACAATATTTTCCTGGAGTAGAGGTAATTGCAATCAGTGGCTATGATGATTTTAATTACGTGCACGGCAGTCTGAGAAAAGGGGCAGTTGATTATATATTAAAACACAGATTGAATAAAGAGAGCCTGTGTGAGGTTTTGAAAGCAGTAAAGATCAAACTGATAGAACAGAATAAATTACTACAGAGCAGTAATTTACAGCTGGAACAGCTTTCAGAAGGCCGAACCTTAATCCTCCATAATCTGGCTCAGGAAATACTCGTTGGCAAAATTAACTGCAGAGAGACAAAGCAGCGTTTAGAATTACTAGAAATATCCTGTGAATTTACAAAGCTTATCCTATGCTATATAAAGGCACAGAATTTTCCCGATATAAGACATGGAAAGGCAGACAAGGTAATTAAAGCCTTTGTTGATGTAGTTGATAGGATTATTACGGAGGACTACCATGGATTTACTGCTTACCTGGAGGAAGGATATTTTGTTGCTTTTATTGATTTTGGAAATATAAATAGTGCTTTATTTATTCAGCAGATGCTGGCGGGATTACCCTCCCGTATATGTTCTGCCTCAAAAAAATATCTTGGTTTACATATTACAATAGCTGTCAGTAGTTTATGCGAAAGCTATGAGAAGATACCAGAGTATTTTAATAAGACTAGGAGGTCTTTAGATCATAAATTTTATGATGAACAGCAGCTCATATGGCAATATATTGATGTGCCCAAAGCAGATGTCCAGATATCTTTAAATATTAAGGATGAAGAGCTAATAAGGCAGTATTTGGAGGAAGTGGATATAGACGGAATGTTAAATTTTCTGGATACCTTTTTTGATAAGTGTAGAATAGTAAATGCATCACCACGCTCAGTCCTGATGATTTGTGCAGAATTACTTAGCTTTGCAATTCAATTTTGTATCAAGCATGGTCTGGAGAGCATACGAGTCGAGGTGGTGGAGATTCAACTGTCAGGGGAGTATCTAAGTAAGAAATATAGAGAACTTCGTATACTGATCAGGCAAGTCTATGACAAGGTTCTAACAGAACACTCAAGACTAATGGATGAAAGTAGTGGAAACCCGTACGTAATGAAGGCAATTCGGTATGTGAATACCAACTACCGAAACAACATATCTCTTACGGATACAGCAGAATACGTGGGTATCAGCGCCCAATATCTGAGCCATCTTATAAATGAGAAGTGCGATAAAGGATTTGCAGAGCTCTTAAATGGAAAACGAGTAGATGTTGCATGTGAAATGATGCGTTCCCATAGCTATAAAGTAAAAGAAATTGTAAAGAAGACAGGATTCAATAATTACAACTATTTTTTCAAGGTGTTTAAGGATGTTACCGGGCATACACCTGTTGAATACGAAAGGCAAGTGATCTGTAAACAAACCATTGAAAAAAATGAAAGTGATGCCTTTTGCATGATCGGGTAAATAAATGAGAAGAGTCATTCATCTTTTAATCTGTTTCACTGATAAAATGTCTGAAGGCCTGCGATACATTAAGATACCTGCCCGGTTAATTATTTCATATGTAATGGTATCAATGATATCAATAATAATCATGGGGAATTATTCCAGCCATGTTTTTGCTACCGTCTGCCTTCTTGTCTGTTCTTTGTTTACATTCGTCATTTATAGAAGTATAGCAGTTCCATTGACCAATCTGAGGAAGCATATGATAGATGTGGAAAGGGATAATTTTCTTGAGAAAATATCGGAGCATGGCCGGGATGAGATAACGGATGCTGCTAAAAGCTTTAATATTATGATTGATGAAATTAATAGACTGATGGAAGAGGTACATAGATCAGAGCAGCAAAAATCAGCAGAAAAATTAAAGGCCTTACAAGCACAAATTAATCCCCATTTTCTATCCAATGCACTAAACACAGTTAAATGGATGGCATCCATACAGAATGCTGATAATATAGAAAATCTGATTGTTTCGCTAATACAACTGCTGCAGGTAAGCATGGGCAAGGTGGAAGATCTGGTTCCTCTATCTCAAGAAATTGAATATATACGCAACTATGTAGATATTCAATCCTATAAATACCTGGATAAACTGACAGTGGAATATGATATTGATCAGGAGGCTGGCAATAGTCTTCTGCCACCCTTCTCTATTCAGCCCATTGTAGAGAATGCAATCCTACATGGAATTGAACTCAAGGCCGGCAGAGGGACTATATGGATTAATGCCAGTTGTGTCGGTGAGGATGTAATCTGCGTGGTTAAGGACAATGGGATAGGATTTAGCAACTATAGATTCTTGGAGGAGGCAGACAGAACCGATCCTAAGCATACCAGCGGAATTGGTATTAAGAATTCGAACGATAGAATTAAGATGTTTTTTGGTGAAGAATACGGAATCACACATGAAAGTATTCCGGGAATATATACCAAGGTAAAAGTGAGGATACCCTTTACTATAAAAATGGAAGAATAGCAGGTTATTATACAGTAAAGATAAAGCACAAGGGTAATAGGTTCGCTAGAAGGAACTCAGTTTTTTTAAACTGGGGACCTTCTTTTTTTACGAGATCATTAAATATGTGAGTATATGGTGTGGATTGGAAATATTGCTTTAAGATATGAGAGCTTTTTCAAAATTATCATAGGCATCATGATATTCATTTTCTGTTAACATGGGCTATAGGTCATCTGATTTGGAGGTGTTAGTATGTCAGATCATTCTGTAAATGAACCATTACTTGATCTGTTTATATTTGAAACGACGCAGTTATTAGAACAGCTTGAGCAGTCAATATTAAGCTGTGAACAAGACAGCCATTATTTTACCCAAGAGGCTATTCATGAAGTATTTCGGATCATGCATACCATTAAGAGTTCCGCGGCTATGATGATGTTTGGTAATATTTCAACGCTAGCTCACACTATGGAGGACATATTTTATTATCTCAGGGAAGAAAAGCCTGAGATAACAGATTACTCCAAATTATCGGATCTGGTTCTTGATGGAGTTGATTTTATTAAGAGTGAGGTAGATAAAATTAAGAGTGGCGAAAGTGCGGATATGGATCCCTCTACTTTGGTTCATAAAATGGAACAGTTCGTAAAGCATTTAGAAGAAAATAATGTGCCGAATACTCAACGGGAGGGAGTAGGTGCAAAAAAACAAAATTGTGAACTTAATGATATAAGATATCAAACAAATCGTAACATTTATCGGGCAGTCATCACCTTTGAAGAGGGCTGTGAAATGGAAAATGTCCGTGCGTATACAATAATTCGTAACCTTGAAAACATTACAGATCAGATTATATATGAGCCAGAGGACATTATCGACAATGAGGATACAGTAGAAATAATTCGGCGGGAAGGGTTTCGTATTTATATAGGGTCTGACTTATCCTACGATAGGATGAAGGATTTTCTGATGGAGACAATCTTTCTAAAAGACCTGGAGTTGATTCAGCTGGAGGATGAGGAGGAAATTCTGGCTCTTCATGAGGATAGACTGGCTAAAGCCTCAGAGAGGGAAAAACAGTTGTCTGTGTTAACCAAGGACAGTAAATCGGATAAGGATACCGGCGGAAAAGAATATAGGACGGCATCCTCAACCCAAAATATCATTAGTGTCAGCGTCGCAAAACTGGATAAGCTCATGGATCTTGTGGGGGAAATGGTTATTCAAGAGGCTATGGTAATTCAAAATCCGGATTTGATGGATTTGGAGCTGGGTAATTTCCGTAAGGCTGCAAGACAGCTAAGTAAAATCACGACAGAATTACAGGATATCGTTATGTCAATCAGAATGGTGCCTCTTTCTGCTACTTTCAATAAAATGCATCGAATTGTCAGGGATATGTGTAAGCGATTAGAGAAGGATGTGAAGCTTGAAATTATAGGTGATGCCACAGAAGTTGATAAGAATATCATTGAACATATCTCAGATCCGCTGATGCACCTTGTTCGTAATTCCATTGATCACGGGATTGAAACCTCAGGTGAAAGAATAGTAAAGGGAAAACAGAGAATGGGACTTATTACTCTGGAAGCAAAAAATTCCGGAAGTGATGTCCTCATTATTGTAAAAGATGATGGTAAAGGACTGGACAAAGCAAAGATTTTAAAAAAGGCCAAAGAAAATCAATTACTCATTAAGAATGAAAATGATATGACGGATCGTGAAATATTTCACCTGATTCTGCTCCCTGGCTTTTCTACCAATGAGCAGATTACTGAATATTCAGGCCGCGGGGTAGGTATGGATGTTGTGGCAAAGAATATAGAAGCCGTTGGAGGTTCCTTGTACGTAGACAGTGTACCGGATAAAGGTACTCAGATTACACTGAAGATACCCTTAACCCTGGCCATTATAGATGGAATGAATATGAAAGTAGGCAATTCCTGTTTTACCATACCCATGATTTCTATTAAGCAATCATTCAGGCCAAAGGAATGTGATATATTCTGTGATACAAAGAACAATGAGATGATTATGGTAAGAGGGAAATGCTATCCGATTATACGGCTTTATCAAAGATTTGGACTAGTAACTAAGGTAACTAGCTTAACGGACGGTATCATCATTATGGTTGAACAGGCAGAGCAGACGATTTGTCTTTTTACGGATGAGCTGCTAGGACAACAACAGGTGGTTGTTAAGGCATTACCTGCATATATCCAGAACTATAATACGATCAGAGGTATTTCGGGATGTACGTTATTGGGAGATGGAAGTATCAGTCTGATTATTGATGTGGCAGGATTAATGAATTTGTAATGCGCAGGGTAGTAATAAAGAACCACACAACTTATAAGGAAAGGCGGAGGATAGTATGACTGATATTGTAGAAAATACTATAGAAAACGAAGAAGATACTCAGAAGAACCGATTTTTGACCTTTTCACTAGGGAAGGAAAGCTATGGAATTGAAATTAAGTATGTAATTGAGATTATTGGCATCCAGTCAATCACCGAAATACCTGAGCTTCCCGAATATGTGAGAGGAATTATAAATCTGAGGGGAAAAATCATTCCGGTATTAGATGTTAGGCTCAGATTTAAAAAGGAACCCAAAGAATATAACGACAGGACCTGTGTGATTGTTGTTGATATTGATGAGGTATCCATAGGGCTTATTGTGGATCGTGTTGCAGAGGTTATTACCATACAGGAAGTGGATATGGTGGAACCACCGCAGACGAACAGAGGATTAAGCAATACATACATTAAGAAAATCGGGAAAATTGGGAATGAGGTAAAATTACTTCTGGACTGTGAGAAATTGCTTACAGCAAATGAATTAGATGACTTAAGCGAAGCATTATAAACCAAATAGGGAGGTTATAAGAATGAAATGGTATATTAATTTAAAGATAGCAGCAAAATTGATATTAGGCTTTCTGGTAGTGGCAATCATTGCGGCAGTGGTAGGCATGGTTGGATTAGTAAATATCTATCAGATTAATGAAGCGGATACGCTTTTGTTTAAACGAGACACCTTAGGAATTGCTTATGCTGGAGATTCGAATGCAAGCTTTGAACGATTGCGCTATAATGCGTTAAAGTTAGTCACAGTAGAAACAGTGGAAGAGGAAGAGGAATGCATCACTAAAATTGAAGAATTGAGCAGTAATATAGATGATTTATTGATAAAATACAGGAATACAGTCGAAGACGAGGAAAGTATTGCATCTTTGGACGAAACAGGAGCAGCCTGGGAGAGATTTAAAGGGTATATGCAGGAGGTTGTTAAATATATTAAAGATGGACAGGATGATGAGGCAGAAAAAGTAATTCTGGTTGATACAAAAGAATTAGGTGACGAGCTTAGAGAGGACTTTTTTGGCTTGATGAAGGAGGATGCTGCTAATGCGGATCTAAGAGCACAAAGTAATAATCAGTTGGCATCTAAATCAATTATTACGATGATTATAGTGATAACATTTGGAGTTCTGACATCAATTGCATTAGGTATATATATTTCCCGTATAATCAGTAAACCAATCAGTCAGATGGTAGATGCTGCAGAAAAGCTTGCTTTGGGAGATGTGAAGGTCAATATTAAGTCAGACAGCAAAGATGAGATTGGAAGTCTGGCTGCATCCTTTGGAAAAATGATTGGGAATATCCGTAATCAGGCATTGTCTGCAGAAAAAATAGCAGCCGGAGATCTTACCATAGAGGTTCCGATCAGCTCTGGAAATGATTTGCTTGGCAATACTCTGTCTGAGATGGTAAAGAAGAATAATGAAGTACTCTCCAATATTTATAATGCAGCAGAGCAGGTGGATGTAGGATCAAAACAGGTATCGGACTCAAGTATACTTCTTGCTGAAGGGGCTACCGAACAGTCAAGTTCCATAGAAGAGCTTACAGCTTCGATAGAGGAAATTGCCGCTCAGACAGAAGCAAACGCACAAAATGCGAATCAGGCAAATGAACTGGCAGAAAATGCAAAAGCCAACGCAAAGCAGGGAAATTCCCAAATGAAGGAAATGCTAAAAGCAATGGATGAAATCAACGAATCCTCTACTAATATTTCAAAGGTCATTAAAGTCATTGACGATATTGCATTTCAGACCAATATACTTGCTCTCAATGCAGCTGTTGAAGCTGCTAGAGCCGGGCAGCATGGTAAAGGATTTGCAGTAGTAGCAGAAGAGGTAAGGAATCTTGCTGCCAGATCAGCCAATGCTGCGAAGGAGACCACCGAAATGATAGAAGGCTCTATTAAGAAGTCGGAAAGCGGTACAAAGATTGCGAGAGACACAGCACAAGCCCTTGATAAAATTGTAGCCATGATCGAACAGGTGGCTAATCTGGTAGGTGGAATAACAAATGCATCCAATGAGCAGGCAATCGGAATCCAGCAGATTAATCAGGGAATTATGCAAGTTTCACAGGTGGTGCAGTCCAATTCTGCTACTTCGGAAGAAAGTGCAGCAGCAAGTGAGGAGCTTTCAAGCCAGGCTACCATTCTGAAAGAGACGGTAAATCAGTTCAAAATTAAAAAAATTACGAATAATAATAATAAATATGAGAGTATAAATCCCGAGGTCTTAAAAATGCTTGAGAATATGTCCTCGAAGGGTAATAATACTTTAAGACAAAAGACAGAAGCAGATGAGGATATTACAGCCTCTAAGTCAAAAATAATATTAAATGATGTGGAATTCGGAAAGTATTAATTTATCTTGAGTGATATTGTCTGCCAAGGTTTACATAAAAAATGCCAGGAATGAATAAGGGATCACCCTTCTCAAATCTGGCATTTTTATTCTCTATAGAGCTCCTCTTAGTTCTTTCCAATCAACTAACAGATTATAGCGTTTTGTTGTGAAGCGCAGTACACAATAATTAGGGTCCGAAGGGCCTTTAAAGTGGTTTTCCAGTCCTGTGTACCACATTTCCTTCTTTACCTCCGGATCAGTCACAACTTCGATATCTCCAACCAGTGTAATATTATAATCAGGTGCGTTAAAGCATACACTTGCCTGCTTACACTGGTCAATACGGTTGGTTTTCGGGCCTCCCAAGCCGGTACAGAAGGTGAGCCATTTAATACCGTCTGCTTTGGAAGCACTGATTGTGGATGCGCTAGGATATCCATCCGTATCAATCAGCGCGAGCACACAATAGGCTTCAGCCCCCGTGTTATTCTCTACGATTTCTCCAGCTTTTTTCAATAATTCCTGCTCCATAATTAACCTCCATAATAATTCAATATACCATGGCCTATATTCTGTCCTATGACTATTGAGGCTGATACTGAATACAGTTTACCAGCAGGAACATGACAGCTATATGTCACTATAAAATCGATTAAGAATTATTATTAACCTAGCTTTGGATATTGTTGTAGCGGGTCTAATTAGCAAAAGGAAGAACATTCTACCGTAGGTGCGGGAGATGCGATGGTAGCAGCCCTCGCTTTTGGAATGAATAACAGGTTATCCTTAGAGGAATGTGCGAAATTAAGCCTTGCCGCTTCAGCTGGTGCAGTAACCACAAAAGGGACGAAGGCTCCGAAAAGAGAGCTCGTGGAGGAGCTGTTTCATAAGGTAGAGGTAATCACATTAAAGTAATTCAGAACAATATAAAATGTAGGGCTGCAGCAAAGAGCGAAACACCATCCGATGTTTTAGTATCCTTTACTGCAGCCCGCTTTTTTATTATTCCTTAGTACTTGATGAATTTTGATCCCGGAACACCGCAGATACTGCATTTGTCAGGGATAGAGGTCTCTATGTTGCCGCATACCGGACATAGGTAATAGAAAACTTCTTCTTTCTGATCCAAGCTGTTCAAGGCTTCGGTATAAAGCTTTGCATGAACCTCCTCAGCATTCATTGCCTGACGGAAGGCGGTCATAACATTATTCAACCCCTCCTGCTCAGCAATAGCTAAGAACTCCGGATACATACTGGTATATTCGTGGGTTTCACCGGCGATGGCATCCTTTAAGTTTTCCTGTGTGGAATTTACTTTACCTGCAAGCTCAAATTCCTTTAAGGCATGGATGGTCTCTGCGTCGGCGGCTGCTCTGAATAATTTGGCAGCGTTTGCATAGCCCTCCTTTTCGGCTTTCTTGGCATATGCATTATATTTTCTGTTCGCCTGGGATTCACCTGCAAAGGCTTCCATAAGGTTTTTCTTTGTTCTATTCTCTTCCATGTTCCTTTATCAACCCTTTCTGCTACGATCAATTTCTTATTGACCACTTTTTTGATAGGACAAGAATTAGTCGTTATATTCGGCCATCCAAAGACCATGAAGATTGCAATATGCATAAACCTTCTGCAATTTGTCATCTGCTGTTAAAGCAAATTCTAAGTAAGGCTTGTCATTCGGTGCAAGGGTCTTACGCTGCCCGCCTTTTTCTGTCATGATATAAACCCAGCCTATGTGATGCTCTTCTGTCATCGGATGAGGAACTGAGCCAATTTCTACAACCACCTTATTGCCATCCACATTGACTACCGGCACATGTTTTTCTACTGCCGCATCAGTGGTGTTAGGAACTAATTCGGTCATTTCTTCTCCACAGCATACTAGAGGAACTCCTGCATTATTGATCAGACCGATTGTATTTCCGCATTTCTTACAGATGTAAAATTTCTGTTCTTTTTCCATCGTTACACGTCCTTTCTGAAGTTTTTTTGGGATGCTTAAATTATATGGCTGAGTTATCCATCAGCACATGCTCTAATTATATCATAATAGCTAAAAAGTTCAATCCAAAGGAAGATTAATTACAATGGACATCATACCATTCTTGACTATTTTGCGTTAGTGCGGTAAACTAGACACAGAAGTACCATTTAGTGGAATGACTGGAAATTGTAGTATAATATGAAAGAAAATGGGGACTTCTCTTATGAAGTTATATAGAAGTTAAAGGGGCAATAATACCGTACGTTCCGACTAGCATAGATTGGCATACAAGCTTGTCTGACTTACCAATCTGGCTTATCTGGGAGAAACGTACAGTATTTTGTCACTTTTAATATAGCATTATAAAATTAATTTAAAACTGGAGGGAACCACAATGAAAAAACAAAGCGTTTTAAAAACAATCCTTGGTGTATGGAATACCAAGACTGTCGTGGTAATTGCAATCGGTGCGGCTTTGTTCGGTGTACTGATGAACTTCGGCGGAATTACAGTTGTATCCAACACAAAGCTCACTACTGCAATGCTTATTCCGGTTATTGTAGGGGCTATGTATGGACCTGTTCCGGCTTTAGTTGCTTGTCTTGTAGGTAACACCATCGCAGACTTAATCGGCGGATGGGGCTTTTGGTTTGACTGGTCCATCGGAAATGGTGTATTAGGCTTTATTGTTGGTCTTCTGCCTGTATATGGTGCTCGTATCAATGACGGTATCTTTAAGGTAAAGCATGCTGTGATTTATGCAATTCTCTGTATTATAGGAAATGCTTTGGCATTTGGCGTTATCACTCCGATTCTGACAACAGCCTTTTACGGTGGCGAGCTGGAGGTAACCTTCGTACAGGCTCTGGCAGGAGGCATCGGTAATACATTCATCCTGATTGTTCTGGGTATCCCGATTATCGTTGTTCTTGCAAAGCGTAATGCCCGTAGCAATAATTTAAAATTAGACGAGAAAGAAGAGTAGTTTACATAAAATGAGAAAACCCATTGTTGAATTTAAAGATTTTGGATTTCAATATAAAAAACAGACAGAACCCACCCTCTATGATATCAACCTTACGATTTATGAGGGTGAGAAGGTTCTGTTATTAGGCCCCAGCGGCAGTGGCAAATCGACTTTGGCGAACTGCATCAACGGCTTAAATCCTTTTTCTTATGATGGAAACATTACGGGTTCCTGCAAAATTGCTGGCATTGAGACCAAGTCTGCCAGCATTTTTGCTATAAGCAAGGTGGTTGGAACCGTATTACAGGATTCTGATGCTCAATTTGTAGGGCTTTCCGTAGGAGAGGATATCGCCTTTTCGCTGGAGAATGAGAGTATGCCAAGAAAAGAGATGATCCCCAAGGTACAAAGAGCCAGTGGACTGGTGGGGATGCAGGACTTTCTGCTCCATGTTCCTTATGAACTGTCCGGTGGGCAAAAGCAAAAAGTGGCCTTGGCTGGAGTCATGCATGACAATGTAAATCTTCTGATTTTTGATGAGCCTTTGGCAGCACTTGATCCAAAGATGGGTATGATAGCAGTTGATCTGATCGATCGGATCCACGCGGAGCAGAAGAAGACGGTAATTATAATTGAACACCGACTGGAGGATGTACTGTATCGTTCTCTGGACAGAATTGTTCTGATGGATCAGGGCAGAATTGTGTTCAATGATACTCCGGATAGGCTGCTGGCTTCAGAATATCTGAACAGCTACGGAATTCGCGAGCCCTTATATATCAAGGCAATGAAGTATGCCGGTTGTACCTTTGAAGAGGGACAGTATCTGTCCGATATAGCTTCCATGGATTTAACACCATTTCGGGAGAAATTGAAGCAAAAGCAGGCTATGGAGATAGATAAATACTCCCCGAAGCAGGGTGAAGAAATTCTTCGGGTCGAGAAGGTATCCTTTTCCTATGGTGCAGAAGAGGTTCTGCATGATATCTCTTTTTCTGTCTGTCAGGGGGAACGGCTGGCCTTTGTAGGTAAGAACGGTGCAGGGAAAAGTACCATGGCGAAGCTGATCTGTGGCATCAAACGCCCGGGAAAGGGCGACATCCTTATTAAGGGCATGAACTATCTGCAATTTTCTATGAAGGAAATCGGTGAAAAAATCGGTTATGTCATGCAAAATCCTAATCAGATGCTGGTCAAAGACATCATCAAGGAGGAAGTGGAGCTGGCCATGATCCTGCGGGGGAAAAACCGGCAGGAGATAGAGGAAGCTGTGAAGAAGACATTAAAGATGTGCGGACTCTGGGGTATGCGCAACTGGCCAATCTCAGCAGTGAGCTATGGACAGAAGAAAAGAGTTACGATTGCTTCCATTCTGGTGCTTCAGCCGGATATCATCATTCTGGATGAACCGACAGCCGGGCAGGATTATTTTCATTATACTGAAATTATGAATTTCCTGGATGATCTGAATAAGAATTATGGAATTACCATTATATTTATAACCCATGATATGCACCTTGCAATTCAATATACGGACAGAGCTGTAGTATTTGCGGAGGGTGAACTGATTGCCGATGATACTGTCTATAAGGTGCTTGCGGATAATGAAGTAATAGAGAAGGCCAATTTAAAGCAGACCTCTCTTTATACGCTGGCTAAGCGTCTTGGAATTAGTCCGGAAGAATATATCGAGCACTTTATTGCTTATGAAAGGATGAGTAAAGAGCATGGAAAATCAGCTATTGATTAATCTGGTTCCCGGTAAGACTTTCCTGCATCAACTGACAGGAAAAACTAAGGTGCGCCTATTCATCATCCTTCTTGTCTACATCATCATGTCCTTTGACCTGAGGTTGTTGCTGCCCCTTGGCATCACCAGCATGATCGGACTGATTTCCCTAAAGCCAAAATGGAAGATACTAAAGTACTTTTTTATCATTGCTGCAATTATGAATTTAATCAATATCGTATTGTTTTGGCTTGTTAATCCGAATTGTGGAGCATTCTGGTGTGGCGGAGGAAGTACTGTTCTACTACGAATAACCGGGCGCTATATTATTACGGCAGAAACCATCTGGTATCTGTCCATCCGTTTTCTGAAAATGATGGTATCATTGATAGTTTCCATGACCTTTATCCTATCCATAACGCCATCAGAGATGGCAGCAGGTCTGTATTCCATTAAGATACCATATAAGATATGTACCGTATTTTCCATCGCCTTCCGCTACATACCGGATATCGGAAGGGATTATGAGAATATCAAGATATCCATGCAGGTCAGAGGGGTGGAGTTGAATCCGAAGAAAGCTTCTATGATGACAAGACTGAAGCAGAATGTACTGATTTTAATTCCATTGATTATCACCTCGTTCGACCGGGTCGGAAATATAGCCAATGCCATGGATCTTCGAGGCTACGGAAAAGGTAAGACCAGAACCTACTACAGCGAACATGAGGAGACGAAAGCAGATCGAATATTTAAGGTAATCTACATACTGATACTGTTATTTTGCATCTATTGGATTATTACTAAGAATCTGATGCCGCAGCCGAGGAAGATGTGGTATCCCTTTGCATGAGGATAAAAAATGGATTATATAGCAGATATTATTCGGGATATTTCCGAACTGGTCAAGCTCCCCACCATATACGATCCGGACACAGCAAAAGCCGGTAAGCCTTATGGTGAGAATGTAGCACTCGGATATGAGTGGATAAAAGCAAAAGCACTGAGGGATGGCTTCGAGGTTCTGGAGTATGACGGACACGCACTGGCAATCAGGATAAAGGGAAGCGAGCGTCCCCATAGAATTGATATTGCTTCCCATATAGACGTGGTTGCTCCCGGAGGAGGCTGGGACTCTGATCCCTTCTCCGGTTCTGTATCCATGGATTATATCTATGGCAGGGGAACCGTGGATATGAAGGGGACCTTGATACTGACTTATTATGCACTAAAGTATATGAAGGATAACAGGCTTCCCTGTAACCATGAGCTTCGTCTGGTCATAGGTTGTGATGAGGAGCGGACGATGCAGGATATGAGATATTATATTCAGAAGGCAGGAGCTCCGGATTTTGCATTTACCCCCGACGGAAAGTTCCCTTATTCTCTGGGAGAAAAGGGGGCGCTGATGTGGGTGCTGGAGGGTGAGGCGGATACCTGCATCGAAGAATTTGAGGGAGGGGTTCAGTGTAATGTGGTCAGCCCGGTTGCCCAGGTAAAACTGAAAGGAACCTCATATGTTGCACGCTGCAGGGAATACCTTCAAGGATATGAATATTCTGCAAGGGTAGATTGTGACGGCGAGTATACGACGATTATACTTCAGGGTAAGGCAGCACATGCTTCCATTCCGGAGGCAGGCTTCAATGCAACCGTTTATCTGCTTAAGCTGATATCTGATATCAGTAATGATAAGGTGGCAACTCAGTTGTACCGCTGTTTTCAGGATTATTATGGCAATGGGGCAGGAATTGCTTATGATATTTTACCTATGGGTAAGCTTACTATGAACCTCGGAATTCTTAACATCCAACAGGGAAAGCTATCAGCCGAGGTTGATTGCAGGTATCCTATGGGGATTAGCTCTGATACTCTGACCAGGAAGCTACAGGAAGCTCTGACACCGTTCACGGTAGCACTCTGTTATGATGATCAACCAACCCTGGCGGATCAAGCTTCAGCTTATTTAGAAGTGCTCCTGTCTACCTATCGGGAAATTGGAAAAGATCTTGATGCGCAGCCCTTTATCAGCGGAGGAGTTACCTATAGTAAGGCGATTCCGAATTGTGTTGCATTTGGTCCGGCACGGCAGGGTGAGCTAATCTTGGCACATCAGGCAAACGAACGCCTGGAGCTGCGAAGAATCCCGGAGCTCTTTGAAATATATAAGGAGACCATGATTCGTCTGGCGGGGCTTAAGATAATGTAAGGCTGCCGAGTAAAATTGAAAGGATTGAAACGAATGGAAAAACCAATCTTAGTATTCCAGACGGATTTCACGTATAAAGAAGGGGCAGTTTGCTCCATGTATGGTGTGGTAAAAAGTGTGGACCGTTCCTTGGAGATATTCGATGGGACCCATGAGATACCTCATTTTGATACCTGGAGTGCCTCCTACCGCTTATATCAATCCATGCGCTTTTGGCCTAAGGGAACTATCTTTGTCTCAGTGGTGGATCCGGGTGTAGGAACGGCCCGAAAAGCCTGTGTTGCCAAAACAAAGGACGGTTACTATATTGTCACGCCGGATAATGGGACGCTATCACACATTATGCGTTATGTAGGAATTATTGAAGTCAGGGAAATTGATGAGACCGTGAATCGGCTGAAGGCAACGGAAGGTACCAGCATCTTTCATGGAAGGGATCTTTTCGGTTATTGTGCAGCAAGACTTGCAAGCGGAATCATCTCCTATGAGCAGGTGGGGCCGGAGTATCCGGTTGAAGATATCGTTGAGCATATGATCTGGGAAGGAACAATATCAGGGGATACTGCGGAGGGAATGTTTGAAATCTGCGATCCGAACTTCGGGAACCTCTGGAGTAATATCAGCTCAGAGCTGCTGCTGGCTAATGGCTTTTGTTACGGAGATGCGGTAGGGGTAAGAATTGTTCATAAAGATACTGAGGTTTATAACGAGACGGTACCCTTTGCCAGATCCTTCGGTTATGTAGGACCCGGGGAAGCAGTACTTTATACGAATGAACTGATGAAAGCCTCCATAGCTCTCAGTATGGATAATTTTATGGAAAAATATAAAATCGGCTTTGGAGAGGCATGGAGGATTTTTCTTACAAAATTAAAGTAAATGATGAAAAGATACTGTCACGATTACATCTATAAGAAAGGGATGGCACGGCAAGACATGAATGGTGTATTAATTTTTCAATCTGACTTCGGCATTGCAGACGGTGCAGTCAGTGCAATGTACGGAGTGGCATACTCAGTTAATCCAATGCTGCGTATTTACGATTTAACTCATGAAATTCCCCAATATAATATTTGGGAAGCATCTTACCGCTTAATTCAGACCGTTAGCTACTGGCCGAAGGATTCTGTCTTTGTATCCGTGGTTGATCCTGGGGTTGGTTCAACAAGAAGGAGTATCGCAGTCAAGACGGAGGACGGCCAATTTATCATTACTCCGGATAATGGGACTCTGACACATGTGAAAAGATTGAAACGAATTGTCGAAGCCAGGGAGATTGATGAGAAGGTAAACCGACTTCCGAACTCCGGTGATTCCTACACCTTCCATGGCCGAGATATCTATGCATATACGGGAGCACGTCTGGCTGCAGGAATAATATCCTTTGAGGAAGTCGGACCAATGCTGGAGACAAGCAGTGTCGTAGAATTACCTATCATCGAAGCACAAAAAGAGGGAGATATTGTGACCGGAACCATAGATGTGCAGGATGTACGCTTCGGCAGCCTTTGGACCAATATTAGTAAGAAGCTGTTTGATGAGCTTGGTGTAAGCTATGGTGGCAGGGCAGAGATCGCAATTCAGAATGACACCAGAGAGGTGTACCGCAATATCATGAGGTATGCGAAATCCTTTGCGGATGTCAATGTTGGGGAGCCTCTGCTATATGTAAATTCCCTTGATAATCTGGCTGTCGCTATCAATCAGGGTTCCTTCTCAAAAGCCTATAATATCATGACGGGCTCCAACTGGAAGATTGCAGTCCGTAAGGCACCTAGAATTATTTATGAATGAGATTGTTTTCCGATTGACATACATAGTACCAAGCCGTACAATCCTCATATGAAGGAGGCGACTTAAACTGTACAAATCAAACGGAGGCTTCTTGATCTCACAGATAAAACAGGTGGGGAGCAGGATTTTTGAAAGGATTTTAGTAGAGCGAAATATAGACGCATTTAACGGCGCCCAGGGTAGAATTCTCTATGTACTCTGGCAGACAGACGGAATTCCGATCATTGAGCTATCGAAAAAGACGAGTCTTGCCAAGACGACTTTGACCAGTATGCTGGAGCGTATGGAGACAGCGGGGCTTATCAAAAGGTGCTTTGACAAGATAGACAGAAGACAGGTATTGATAGCTCTGACAGAAACAGCCAGGGGACTCCGGACAGATTATGATGAGGTATCCAATCGAATGAACGAGATTTATTATAAAGGATTTGCTCGGGAGGAGATTATCCAGCTGGAAGGATATTTACAGAGGATTCTTGATAATCTGAACGGAGAGAGCTAGTGCTTTACAGTATTATAATGTTCTGGCAGAGGAAGGGTTGAGACCTATTTCACCTGGGACTTCCAGAACTCTGAAGGATACAGAGAAAAGTGCCGGAGCTGTTGAGAATATTGTAGCAATTGATGGTATTGCAGTAATCATTGATAAATCCAATACTGTATCTGATCTGACAAAGGATCAACTGATCAGGATTTATAAGGGGGAGATATGCAGAACAATTCAAAACAGTATGAGAGGGCTTACCTGGCTGAGAAAGTCTGCCCGGTGAAGCCCTCTTGTGTTCCAAGGAGGAGATTCTGGCTATATATTACGCTCAATTTCCTCTTTACTTAACTCTTCAAAAACGAGTGGCTTTGTATATTTCCTAATCTGTTTACAGAAGATATCCACTACATTCTTTTTGTTGAGAATAATACTGTTTGCAACACCCACATAGGGCTCTGAATCCTTTTTATACATTGCCTTAATTGCCGTCTCTTTGCATTTTAAGCATAATCGAACAGTATTATCATTAATTTTATTAATCGTAAAGGCTGGGGTGGCATTGCGGATCCAGTAACGATCATAATATTGTGGATCTAACTGCTTTTCATCAAAATAGGCACGCTCTAGCCGTTTCATCAGCTGGTCGACATTATCATTGTTAATATATAACATATATTCCAGATAAGAGATACGTTTATCCAATATATCATCTCCGAGTATATCGGGTAGATAGCTCTTAAAATTTATCTTAAGATTGGTAGTCAACAGGTCCTCGACCTTCTCCTCCAACTCCTCAATCCTGCTGGCGGGGACGGGGGTATATCCCTCGGTCTGAAACAGCTGACGAAGATCCACGGTTATGACTACCCACCAAATCCGGCCCCAGTTTCCTATATTATAGAATACACTGTAGCATTGAATTTTTTTGATGGGACACTCAGAATCAGGATTAACCCAGGTGATTTTTGCCGATTCCTCAAAGGCCTCATCCTTATTAATTCCGAGACGATCACAAACTACGTTGAATAAATTGTCATTAAAATTCTTGAATGAAACTTCTACTGTACCAAGCATGTCAAATTAACTCCTTTATGATATGTATTTTTGCCCTTATTTGACTCCGATGTAGTAAAAATGTATTACAAGATACATATTAAGTATAACATACCTATTACGATAGTAAACCCACTTTTTGTACTAATTTAAATAAAAATGTTAATAAAAGACGGATAGCTGGGGAACCGCTGTTAATTATATTAATATAAGTTATTAATAAGTCCATTTTGATTTACTCAGATACGATATACAATATTCTCAGAAAACGGAATAATATTATGGTAGGATGGTACTTCATTTCTTGCTATAATTATATAAAGGATAATTTGGAAGGGAAGTAATAGGATGAGGGATTTATGGACGGACAGATTACATATTCGCGGTTTTCGAAATGATGATTGGAAGGATTTATATGAATATTTATCGGATCAACAGGTAATAAGGTATGAACCCTACGATGTATTTACTATGGAAGAGAGTCGCCGGGAAGCAATTAAGAGATCAGAAAATGAGGACTTTTATGCGGTATGCCTAAAGGATACGGATAAGGTCATCGGAAATCTGTATTTATCGAAGCAGGAGTATGACACCTGGGAATTAGGTTATGTATTTAATGCTTCCTATCAGGGAAAAGGCTATGCCTCTGAAGCAGCTGCGGTGCTGCTCCAGGATGCTTTTATGAATTGCGGAGCCAGAAGAGTAGTTGCTATGTGTAATCCGGAGAACTCCCCCTCCTGGCGTCTGTTGGAACGTCTTGGAATGAGAAGGGAGGGGCATTTACTTCAGAATATATTCTTTAGAAAGGATGAGAAGGGAGACCCTATCTGGCAGGATACATACGAGTACGCTATCCTGGCAGACGAGTGGAATAATAGAATATAGACAGAGGGGCAGAGGAGGCTATTTACCTGCCAGAAGTACCTGCACCAGCTCCTTCTGTTCAAAAAGGACACAGCTCCAAACAGGTTGCCAGGTAAGCATTTTTGATGGTTTGCACAAGATATGTAAATTTATTTTAACTTTTTATATTGCAATTATATAAGGAAACAGATACAATTGGGTTAGTCTGATTATGAGCGCTAAAGGGGGAGCACTTGTGGGGGATATCGTAATTGAAGAGATAAATTATAAAGCATTTGTCATGGTGATGGGAAGCCTATTGCTTCTGATTGCGTCGGTTGCATTGACGGTGGTAGGAATAAGACAGAGTAGGTCAAGCTACTGGGTACCCGGTATCATGATATCACTCGTATTTCTAATTCTGTTTACAGTGGCTTCTATTAATTCTATGAAGATCCATAAGCTGCTTACTATTACCCATGAAGGGATTATCGATAGCTCCTCTTTCAGTAGTATAGGGTTTATTTCCTTCGATGAGATAAAGGAGTTTCTCATAATTAGTGTATATAATAAGAAAGCCATTGCCGTGATACCTAAAAATATTGATCGCTTTCTTTCACAGCTGTCTGCAGTGAAGAGAAGACTGATCAGAAAGAATCTAAACTCTGACCTCCCTCCGGTATTAATAATGGTAGAAGCAGCAAAGGATATGGAGCCGGAGGATATTCTATCCTTGTTAAACAAAAGACTGGCTGATTATAGCAGCCTATATGAATGATGATGAATAGATACACAGAAGGTGAGTATACCTGCACCAGGAATTGCACCCGGATGTGTTTAATAAAATGTAGCCTGCCAGAAAACTCTATGAGGTTTATGACAGGCTTCCTCTTTGATGCCCTGACATGCACATTTTCGTGATATTGTACAGGAATTAATTAATAATTGGCAAAAAAAGAAGTTGTTTTATTCGATATTCTATGGTATCATGATTCATTGTGATATGTTATACATTAAATTCCTTGCTCTTTAAATAAATGCTGATTCTTCGTCAGTCAGCAGTTATTAGAAAAGGGCCAGAGACCAGAAGGAGGTGCCAAACAACTATGAATCAATATGAATTAGCCTTAGTTGTAAACGCAAAAATCGAGGATGACGCCAGATTAGCTACATTAGAAGCTGCGAAGGATCTTATTACAAGATTCGGCGGTAATATTACTAATGTTGAAGACTGGGGAAAGAAAAGATTAGCTTATGAAATTCAGAAAATGAAGGAAGGCTACTACTATTTCATCCAATTCGACGCTGATTCTACAGTTCCGAACGAAATCGAGCAGAGAATTCGTATTATGGAAAATGTAATCAGATATT
>JAEZJV010000016.1 GCA_023415635.1 Bacillota bacterium
TCGCAGCACTGGACGTATCCCAGATGCGCTGAGCCTCTACTCTGGGCAGAGGGTGCGAGGAGATATGTTCTTCATGGCGAGTTGTTGGCGGAAACCATCGGCGGCGGTTTTTATACCGAGCCTTCCCTGGTCGTTCATAGGAGCGGGATAGAACTTAAGCCGGTGGACATCGAAAGAATGATCGAGAAGAATTCGACTTTTCTTGAGGGCATCTCGCAAAAGGCCATTGCTTTTCTATACGAAACGTGGCAAGCATATAAAAGCCAATGCGACATTGCATATGTTGCGTTTAGCGGTGGCAAAGACTCCACGGTCATTCTGGACCTTGCGCAACGTGCGCTGGGCAAGGATGATTTTGTGGTGGTCTTCGGCGATACTCAGATGGAGTTGGACGACACCTATTTGACGATCGAGAGGATCATCAAAGAAAATCCATCGCTTCATTTTTATACCGCAAAATCTGAAGTCGATCCTGTTGATATGTGGACATCCTTCGGTCCACCCTCGCGGCGGCATCGTTGGTGCTGCGGGGTTCATAAGTCGGCACCCTCCCTGGCGCTTCTCCGTAAAATTGCAGGGAAAGACAGGTTCCGTGCGCTGGCGTTTGACGGCGTTCGATCAGAGGAGAGCGCACTTCGCGCCACTTATGATTCGATAACCGTTGAAGGAAAGCATAGTACACAAATCAACGCAAGTCCCATTCTGGAATGGAATTCTGCGGAAGTATTTCTTTACATGTTTGCGCGAAAGCTGGTCGTCAATCCTTTGTATAGAAAGGGAATGGTACGCGTTGGATGCGCAGTATGCCCGATGGCGTCGGGCTGGTTCGAATATTTGACTGCGAAGTTGTATCCGGCTCAGATTCAGCCTTATCTGGATCGCATTTGTACCTACGCTCGAAAACTTGGGATTGCAGAAAACAAAGTATCAGGTTATGTGGATGGAGGAAATTGGAAAGCGAGATCCGGTGGCATGGGTATAGAACCATCGGGAACGCGTGCAACGTTTGAGAACAGAGACAACGCCTTGCAGATGGAAATTCGAGGCGCCAACCCTTCCATGTTTAATGCCTGGCTACCTGCGCTTGGAAAAGCTAACGCGTTGAGCGATTCGCACGTAAGCCTAATGCGCATGTCCGACAAAAAACAGTATTCGATCATTATAGAAAAAGATGACGGGCAAATGAACGTCTCCGTTGCCCCTTTTTCAAGCAATACGCAGGACCTTCTATACGGGAAGCATCTAAAATCACTCGCATACAAAACGGCCTATTGCATTCAATGTGGAGCGTGTGAAGCGGAATGTAACACAGGTGCTCTCTCAATTTCATCGCGAGGTGTATCCATCGACGAAGAGCGCTGCGTGCACTGCCTGGAATGCTATTCATTTACAAACGGATGCTTGCGAGCGAAATCATTATATACAACGCGAGGAGGTTCTTCCGTGTACAAGGGCTTGAACCGTTATCAACACTTCGGCTATCGCGAGGTCTGGCTCCATGACTATCTTGAGCTTGGCGAAGGTCTCTATCAAACAACACCAGCGCGCTGGGGCAAGTACCAGTATGAATCCATGAAAGTATGGTTCAAAGAGTCACTGATTGTGGGAGACGGGCAGCTTTCCCCGCTAGGAGAACTCATGCGGCGCGTCGGTTCCAACAATATCTTTGGCTGGGCATGCATCTGGGTGAATCTGGCTTACAACTCTTCGCTCATCCGCTGGTACGTAGAGAACATCAGCTTTGGGAGTATGCTTACCAAAAATGATTTGATTGCGAGGCTCGGCCCGGCCTATTCTCTTGTTACGAATAAGAATTCTATTGCATCCCTCGTTGAAACGTTGGACCAGAGCCCACTGGGCGATCATCTTGGAATGGGCGTGTGCACGAAAAAAGGAAAGGTGCTTCAGTCTCTGTACAAGCGCGGTTGGCTGGACGTCAATCCGATCGCAATTCTGTATGCACTCTACCGCTTCGCCGAACACGAGGAAGGTAGGTACAAATTTACGTTGACACAGTTGGATGAAGCGCAGCGGGAAGACGAGGGCATTACGCCGCAGCAACTCTTTGGCATCAACACCGACGCATTGAAGGCAATCATACTGGGCCTCGCATCCCAGTTCCCGGATTTTATCCACGCAGAGTTTGCGATGGGCCTTGACAACATCTTTTTGTCGGAAGCGCGAAGCGCGGACGATACACTTTCGCTCTACTAATTAACGTATGCAAAGGGGAGTTTCTGGTGTTGTATAATAGATACATCCGCGTAGACCGTGATTTTGTGCCGGTATTCACTCGGGAGAGTGATTCTGGAGAGAGATGGAAGTATTTCATTCCGCATGAGTCGATCCGCGCGCTTCTATCAAACCTCATCGCGGCTCTTAGCGGGGAGAAGCAAGCGGACCGCAAGGCGTTCTGGATGACTGGTTCCTATGGCACCGGAAAAACCTATGCCGCCTTTTTGATCAAGCACCTGCTGGAAGACGATATCTCAAGTGTCAAAACGTGGTTTGACAATTACGCGGAAGTCAGCGCGCTCTGGCCGGAGTTTTCCAGCCTGCGTTTGCGAAAGAAGATGCTGGTGCCCATCTTCCACAGCGCCAGCTCCATGGT
>JAEZJV010000028.1 GCA_023415635.1 Bacillota bacterium
TGCTCCTGACGAAGTAAATCTGACACCTAAGCTGATTAAATTTAACCATTAACCATCACACAAAATCTGCTGTCAGACTGGAAATAAACTTTTCACATTTTTGCAATGTGGCTAGTGGAATTCAGTCCCGCACACCGAATTTTCACTGGTCTGTTTGCCATGCCATGAATTCAGATTTTTTGTAGGTGGTTGTTTACATTATAACAGAAATCAGCCATTATTACCTAAAAAAATATGATGTTTTAAGCGTTTTTTAAAGGGTAGTGGAATTTAGTTTTGCACCGGAATTTACTTTTTCAAGTCAGCAACTTTAAAAAGTCATTTGACTTTTTATAAAATTAGATTATTATAGACTATGGTATGTGTGAAGATAATTCTAAAAAGATCCGAAATAACCTGAGAAGTATCAAAAGAGATCCACACGAGTAACATACGTATTCAAAGGAGGATACCATATGAAAATCGGTTTCGACCCGCAAAAGTACATCGAGGAGCAGTCTGAATTCATCTTAGAAAGAGTCAATAATTACGACAAACTGTACCTGGAATTTGGCGGTAAGCTGATAGGAGACAAGCATGCTAAACGTGTATTGCCGGGCTTCGATGAAGATGCCAAGATTAAACTGCTTCAGAAATTAAAGGATCAGGCTGAGATTCTCATATGTGTATATGCCGGAGATATTGAGCGTAATAAAATCCGTGGAGATTTTGGTATCACCTATGATATGGAAGTACTCCGCCTTCTGGATGATCTCCGCAGTTATGGACTGACCGTGAACAGCGTGGTTATCACCCGTTATAGCAAGCAGCCTGCGACTACTGTCTTTATTAACAAGCTGGAGCGTCGTAACATTAAGGTCTATACACATGCTGCTATTCCCGGGTATCCGGCAGACATAGATACCATCGTCAGTGAGAACGGGTATGGTATCAATCCTTATGTAACCACAACCAAACCGATTGTTGTCGTTACCGCACCCGGACCGAACAGCGGTAAGCTGGCCACCTGTCTAAACCAGCTATATCATGAATATAAGATGGGTCATATTGCAGGCTACTCCAAGTTCGAGACCTTCCCCGTATGGAATTTTCCCTTGAAGCATCCTCTGAATATCGCTTATGAAGCTGCTACCGTAGATTTGAAGGATGTTAACATGATCGATAATTTCCATTTTGAGCATTATAATCAGGTTACGGTAAATTATAACAGAGACTTAGAGATGTTTCCCGTAGTAAAACGGATCATAGAAAAAATCACCGGTAAGGAATCTGTGTACCAATCTCCGACTGATATGGGTGTAAACCGTGTCGGCTTCGGAATTATTGATGACGAGGTCATTGTCAAAGCCTCCAAGCAGGAAATCATCCGCCGTTATTTCTCTACTATTTGTGATTTTAAGAAGGGACTTCTGGATGAGGAATCCCTAAACAGGATGAAGCTCATCCTGGAGGAAGTGAATTTGAAGCAGGAGGACAGACGCTGTGTACTCCCGGCTAGAGAGTATGCTGCAAAGCTTAAGGAAAACAGTGCCGATAATGAAGCGATATCCGTCATTGCTTTCGAATTTGAGAACGGACATATCATTACCGGACGCGGTTCTGCCACCATGGATTGCTGTTCCGCAGCACTTTTGAACGCAATTAAGTATTTGGCAGGCATCAGCGACGAGATATTCCTTCTGTCACCTCTGATATTGAATACGATCCGCGATTTGAAGGAGCGTGACCTTCACAGTAAGATCACTTACCTAAACGCCAATGAAATACTGATCGCCTTAAGCATCAGCGCTGTGACAAATCCGACTGCCCAGCTAGCCTATGAGAAGCTTTCCTGCCTTGACGGAGTCCAAGCACACTGTACCGTCATGCTAAACCGCAATGACGAGCAGATTCTGAAAAAGCTTGGTATCGATGTTACCTGCGATGCGGTATACCCTTCAGAGAATCTGTATTATATATAATATCCAATCGCTATCCTAGAATGACAAAGTGCCTTCTGTACCTTCACTGTTATAAAGTGAAAGCATAGTCCTTTAACTATAGTATTTTGTTAATTAAAATCCTGCAGGACAGGGTAATCACTCCCCTCACCTGCAGGATTTTCTTATATGCTTATCATTATTCCGTAGCGATAACCCGCTGTTGCAGCTATTCCCTCCATACCCTTATAGTGCTGCAGCTTCCTGTTCTGATTATTCCTCTGTCCTCTTACCCTATCCTTATTCACCGTAAGTGATAGCATCCCAGGCCTCGCTGTTAACTACCACATCATATTTTTCTGACCATTCAGTATACAGCTTGGCAAATAACTCGCTTCGACGTTGGTCGATAATCTCTTCCTTCTTCTGAATGGTTGCATCCTGATTATTATCGGATTTGCAATATAGTATATGCCAGCCGTAATCCGTGGTGATGATGTCGCTCACCTGCCCGGTCTTTAGGGTAAAGGCGGCTTGTTCAAAGGAAGAACTAAAATCCTTGGGGCCTTGACCTCGGCCAAAGGTGTATTCTATCGTATCCGATTCCGAGTTGGCTTCGGCTAGTGCATAGAAATCCTCCGTAGACTTTGCCTGCTCCAGTAAATTCCTTATCTTCTCATAAGCAGCTGCCTTATCCTCTGCCGGCAGCTCAATTCTATTTCCCTCAGCATCAAAATCACAGCTGTAAATGAGCATCTGTTGCACTGTAATCTGCTTCGCTTCCATATCAGAAACCTTCGTATCCACATTGATCGTCAGCGTCTCAAAGGCTTTTTCTGCGAGCATATTATTCGCATAAATTTTTCGAAGCAGCTCTTCAGAGACTAAGTATCGGCTGATATCCTTTGGTGCTAAGCCCTCAAAATGCTCCTTTGCATAAGCATTTGCATCCGCGAGCTCTTCCTCTGACAGTGTAATACCTTGTTTTTCTGCCTCTGCACAGATGATCTTAATTTCTGTGATTTGATTGATTACCTCATCCTTTATCATCTTACCAAAGGTTTCGCCATTACCCAGAATATCGGCATCCCAGATATTTTTGCCGTAATCCGCCTCATAATTCTCCTGTGCGGATTTCAGATAAACCATCGCCTCGTTGTAATAGACCTTGATATCTCCGATCATTGCCATCAGCTGACCGGAGCTGGCCTGCTCCTTTGTCTCCTCATCTTCCTGATCTGTCAGGTCCACCACATAATAGGAAAGCTCCTTAACAATCTCATGATCCGCATCATAAGTGATGTAAAGCTCTCTGTTATTCTTTAGATAGGTATAGGTGACAGTATTCTTCTCCGTATTGGCGGTTTTTGCAATCTCTCTTCCGAAGGTATCAGCAAGCAGGGTATCAACCTCTGTCCTGCTCTTGCCGATGGTAATTCCAAGCACCTTATACTCTCCGGCTCCGCCAAGAAGTGTGATGGCATTCACTTTCTTTTCGGGTGCCATAACCTGTACCACATTCTCCGTCCCATAGACTCCGGTACCCTGCTGTGTTAGCTCTGTCCCTGATCTCTTCTCAAAGGTCGATACTGATTTTCCTATATAATTCGTCAATTCATAACGCTCTTCTCCAACCCTGCAGGCAGTAAGCATTGTCAGTATAATAAGTACAGTAAGAGCAATCATCAATTTTCGGCTTGTTCTCATCCCATATTCTCCTTTCCTGTTCTGTAATTATATTAATCAGGATTGTATTAAGTATTTAAAATCAGCCAGAAGCTTATGCAAAAGCTCAAAGGTAGTGATCGTATCCGTCTTCCCCTTCTGATTTGCCGGAAGCCGGTAAACAAAATATGGTATCGCCTGAGGTATCAGTTTCAGGCTGTTCTGATACTTAGTCAGCAGCTCAGGCAGCTTCTCTACAGCCAGCTTAGCTTTGGGATACATCATCAGCTTTACCTCATTCTCCTTATGCACCAGTCCGCTAATATAGCATCTATGACAGATTGATTTGATCAGTGCTATGTTCAGGAGGTTGTTCACAGCACTAGGCATATCCCCGAAGCGGTCTATCAGCTCCTCCTGCATATCCATCATTTCCTCTTCATTCTCAATCTCGGCAATCCGTTTATAGATATCCAGTTTATGAATCTCATTCTTAATATAGGTGGCAGGAATATAAGCATCCATATCCATATCCACGGTGGTCTCGAAGGTTTCCTCTTCTGTCACCTCACCCTTCATGGATTTTACCGCATCATTAAGCATCTTGCAATATAAATCGTAACCGACTGCTTCCATGTGTCCGCTTTGCTCAGCCCCTAGCAGATTTCCTGCACCACGTATCTCTAGGTCCCGCATTGCAATCTTGAAACCGGAGCCCAGCTCCGTAAACTCTTTGATGGCATGCAGACGCTTTTCTGCAATTTCCTTCAGCATCTTATCCCTGCGGTACATTAAGAAGGCATATGCTGTCCGGTTGGAGCGACCGACACGACCTCTCAGCTGATAAAGCTGGGAAAGACCGAGACGATCCGCATCGTCTATAATCATTGTATTTACATTGGAGATATCCAGGCCTGTCTCGATAATGGTAGTGGATACCAGCACATCAATCTCACCGGAGATAAAATCGAACATAATCTTCTCAAGCGTCCGCTCCTGCATCTGTCCATGAGCAAAAGCAACGTTTGCTTCCGGTACGAGTCTCGCTACATTAGCCGCTATTTCCTCAATACCGTTGACACGGTTATATACATAATAGACCTGCCCATCTCTGGCCAACTCTCTGCTGATAGCCTCACGGATGATTTCATCATTATGCTCCAGTACATAGGTCTGGATGGGAAGACGGTCTACCGGTGGTTCATCTAGTACACTCATATCCCGGATACCGACCAGACTCATATGGAGTGTTCTTGGGATTGGAGTAGCTGTCAGTGTCAGGACATCAACATCCTTTTTAAGCTGTTTGATCTTCTCCTTATGGGTTACACCGAAGCGTTGTTCCTCATCTACGATCAGAAGCCCTAAGTTCTTGAACCTCACATCTGCAGAAAGTACCCTGTGAGTGCCAACGATAATATCAAGATTACCCTTCTTAAGGCGCTCCAACGTCTTCTTCTGTTCTGCTGCGGACCTGAAGCGGGAAAGGACATCCACACTGACCGGAAAATCCTTCATACGTTGTACCAGGGTATTATAATGCTGTTGTGCAAGAATTGTCGTAGGAACAAGGATCACTACCTGTTTTCCGTCGGATACCGCCTTGAAGGCCGCTCGAATGGCGATCTCCGTCTTACCGTAACCAACATCTCCGCAGATAAGACGATCCATGATCCTGTTACTTTCCATATCCCGTTTGGTAGCCTCAATTGCTGTTAATTGGTCCTCGGTCTCCTCATAGGGAAACTCTTCTTCGAATTCCTTCTGCCATACCGTATCAGCTCCGAACTGGAAGCCCTTCTTCTCCCGGCGCTCTGCATACAGCTCCACAAGCTCCTTGGCAACCTCCTGAACCGCCCCTCGAACCTTAGCCTTTGTATTCTTCCATTCAATGGAGTTTAGCTTATTCAGCTTCGGCTTACGCCCTTCTGCACCTGAATATTTCTGAATCACATCAAGGCCTGTTGCCAGAATATACAACACGCCTCCGCCGCCATATTCAATCTTGATATAATCCTTTGTAACCTTATCGACCTCAATCTTCTCGATCCCCTTATAGATACCGAGGCCGTGATTCTCATGAACTACATAATCCCCTGGAGTCAGCTCGGTGAAGCTTTGAATTTTGCTTCCCTCATACCCTGATTTTTTCCTCTTTTTCTTCTTCTCTATACCGAAGATATCACTTTCAGAGATAACCACAAGCTTAATCAGTGGATACTCAAAGCCCCTGCGCAGATTACCGTAGGAAACCATGATCTCACCGTGCTGCAGCACCCGATCCATATCCTCACTATAGAAAGCACTAAGCTCATATTCCCTAAGATCCTCAGCAAGCCGCATTGCCCTGGACCGGGTACCGGAAAGCAATATGACTCGATATTTGTTCTTCTTCCAGCGCTCCAGATCCTTGACCAGTACCTCAAAATTCTTATGATAGGAAGCAACAGTTTGGACAGTAAAATCGTATTTTCTCTTCGGTGTATAGAAATTATTCTTAACTTCCATGGTACTGATCAGAACCGCATTGCGATTCGCCAGTATACCCATGGCTTCCTTATAACCATAAATGACATCCATTTGTCCGGGAAGAATATATCCCTTCTCAATACGACCTATCATACCCTCCCGAAATTCGGTCTCTACAGCCTCTCCTTTTTCGGCAAGTCTTCCCGGTTCGTCCAGGAAGAAAATCGTTTCGTCCGGATCGAAGTATTGGAGAAAGCTCATAGTCTGATCATAAAAATAATTAATATAGCTTTCTAAAGCAATGGAGCCATGATAAGCATCCAGATTATCCTTGAATTCTGCAATAATCTGATGAATTCTGGCAGCTTCCTCCGTCTTAAATTGTTCCCTGAGATACTTATAATACTCCTTTTCTTCTGCCTCCAGCTTCCTGATTCCTGCTCGCAGTCTTGCTTCATCCGGAATAATCTCCGCGGCAGGATAGATGACCAGCTTCTCCACCTGTTCGATAGATCTCTGGCTGCTCACATCAAAGGTACGAATGGAATCAATCTCATCTCCCCAGAGCTCGATACGATAGGGAGCATCCTCTGTTAAAGGAAAGATATCAACAATACCACCGCGTACTGCAAAATCACCCGGAGCTTCTACCTGTGCCTGTCTTTCGTAGCCCAGATGTATCAACGCCTCTGTAAACTCGGTCAGCTTTATACAGGAATTTATATCAACTGAAAGTATACGTTCCTTTACCAGCTGTAACGGAAGTAAACGATCCATACCGCCATCCAGAGACAGAATAATTGTGGCTCCCCTGTTCTCGATTAACCGGCTTAAGACACGCAGACGATCTCGGACAATAGCATTTCCATGGATATCCGCACTATAGAAAATAATATCCTTTGCCGGATAGAGCAGTACCTCCTTCTCATACAAACGGTAATCCTCATAGATTTCTTTAGCCTTAAGATCATTGTAGGTGATAATTACTTTATATTTAAAACCCTCTCCTAAGCCATACATCAGATGGCATTTTTGGGAATCAATACAGCCGGTAACCTGTACCGGCAGAGTTTTCGTTTTTATGTTATCCCTAATGTCTATAAACTCCTTTAATTCCATCAGGGGGTTTGTAAAGGTTCTCAACTTAGCTCCTCCTATGATAAATCTTAGCTTGCTGATTATTTCTTTCGATTGTAGAGGTTCATGGCTGCATCGATGTCCCCTGCAACTATTCTGTGGATGGCATCGGAGGTTTCCTTCAAGGCTTCTCTGATCAAGGGTTCCTCCTCCTTAGCAAAGCGTGCTGTCACATAATCCGCCAGATCCCATTCCTCTGGTTTGCCACCAACACCTATCTTTATTCTTGGAAACACATCTGTTCCTAGATGACTGATGATACTCTTTATCCCATTATGTCCTCCGGCACTGCCCTTCTTGCGAATTCGCAGCTGTCCAACTCCCAGGCTGATATCATCATAGATGATGATAACCTCTTCCGGGGATACCTTATAGAAATCTACCAGCTCTCGTACGCTTTCTCCGCTTAAATTCATGTAGGTCTGCGGCTGAGCCAGAATTACCTTCTCTCCTTCAATATGTCCCTTTCCGCAGATAGCTTTATGCTTTCTGAAATCCAGGGGAATCCTGTAATCATCGGATAACTGTGTGATTGCATCCCACCCGATATTATGTCTGGTTGCTTGATACCTGCCTGTTGGATTACCCAACCCTACGATAATGTACATATGTTAAAAACCTTTCTTCCTTAATACGCTAATCTACCTGACGCAGGATTATCACCCGAAGGTACAAGCCCTACTGGGCACCGGCTGCTGCCGCTGCTGCCGCTCCTGATGCTGCTGCCATTACTGCCATCTGCTGTGCAAGTATGATTCCGGTTATACTTCTTGTCAGTGTCATCTCCATAGCACTCCGCTTGGAATCTGTAAGATATTCATCACATACCACTGCCACGGCAAACATCGTTCTTTCTGTTGCTGATATGGACCAGCCTCCGAATACCTTCTTCCCCTTCAGATAATCTCTTACCTCTACAATTTCTTCTGCAAGCTTTTCGGAATCCTCCTTTAAAAGTGCTGTCACACCGAGAAAGGACAGTTCAATACCTGAACCAATCTTACATTTTCTTCTTTTCAGCGCGGAATTCAGGCCGGAAACTCTCATGCATTTTGTATAAGCCTCCTCCTCACTGAAGGTAAGGACATGGGAAAGTGCCTGTACCGCATTGGCACTAAAGAATTCACCCTTCAGAATCCTGTAGCAGCTTTCCATCTCCCTGACAGCCTGCTCCACTGGCTTATCCGTCATGGCCAGCAGTGCCGCAAAGCCATAATCGTCTGAGGAGGTAATGAACTTATGCTCCTCCTTCATGGCATCATAATATTTCTTAGCTGATTTGATTACCTTATGGTAATCATAAGGGTCCGACTGTAGGGCTATAGAAATAGCTGCGAGCACCAGATAGGGGGAAGAATGAAAGCCCTCCCTTTTCATAGCATCATATACGTTCAATATACTTTTAAACATAACCTCAGGTTCTGCCTGCAGCGCCATCATGACTGCGGACATAAAATTCGTCGTATCCTTGAATTGAGAGAAAACCCCGGTATTATCCTTAATTATCTTACGGCAACGATTGATTGCATCTACATCCGCCTCCCTGTTTTCCATCATATACAACAAGGAGCCCAATCTGGTATTGATTGCACTGTTCCACTTGAACCTTTTACTGAGTACTATATAATTGTCTGCAAACAAATTGCATTTATTCTCTAACGCTTCCCTCATATCATTATCCACCCGATCTTTGTTCAATTGTTGCGTGTTATTTTATTATAATCTTTTTGTCAGTTGGTGGCAACTGGAATGTTTGACATAGGATAAGCTTATTAGCAATTAATTTATTTATTATTTTTCCATCTTTTCAGTATAATAGAGTTAAATGAAGTACTAACCGGATTATCTTGGTATCAGCTTCCTATGTTTACCATAGAAGTATTACTGATTACTGCTGCTATGGCATATCTGGGGTTTCATTCCAACAGCCTCTGGCCGGCAATTTTACTCCATGCGAGTCATAATATAATTGACCTGTCTATCTGTGCGCCATTAGCAAAGGCCGGTAACAGTGCGTATTTTGCAGGTGAGACAGGTTTTATCACGATATTATACATCTTATTAATCACACTGTTATTATATCGAAAAAGAGCTCGCCTTGAATAGGTTATGATAAAAAAGACAAACAACACTTCTAATTCAAAGTGTTGTCTGTCTTTTTTGTTAGCTAAAAGTGCCATCCATCCAACCCAAATATCAACCCGAGCCGTATTGGGTAACAAAGGACCTATTATAGTTTGCATCGTATTTCGAAGGATTTCCTACAATGATTTTGACAATAATGCTATTCCAGATTTGCATGCTTTGTCATCAATACTATATTGCTCTCGGTTAAGGCTCGAAAACTCATCAGATTAATAATGATTGCATCACCAATTAATAAAACACTCTGTTCGAAGGTGTTAGCTCCCGGCTGAATTGAATGCTTTTTATTGTTTTCTACTTTCGTTGTAGCTGCCTTTACTTCAAGCACGAAATCAGCAAGCTTACCAATCGGTGAATCGGTCTTGGTAGTGATTAAGGCAAGATCGGCACCAATCCTTTTACACTTTTCCGCAATGACAGTCAAGGTACCTGTAGCTCCGCTTCCTGAAGCAATGATCAGCAGATCACCCTTTTCAATTGCAGGAGTTACTGTTTCTCCCACAACATATGCAACAAATCCCATATGCATAAGCCGCATTGCAAAGCCTCTAATCATCATAAGAGATCTTCCGGCACCGGCAACAAGAATTTTGTTTGCCTCTAAAATGCTTTCTTGAAGCTTGTCCAACTGTTCCTCGTCCAGTGTTGAAAAAGTATCCTTCAGTTCTTCCATTACCATGGATAAGATTTCTTTTGTTTTCATCCTTTCATAGCCTCCTTCATTTCTATCACTGCTTTTCTGATATCCGGTGCATTATATAAAGCTCCACCAGCAATGATAATTTCAGGCTCTTCTGAAGTGTAATCATGAATGGTAGACATTTTTACGCCTCCGGCAACCGCTGCCTTGCTTCTGGGGACCGCTGAGATCAGTTCTCTTAAATCATTTAATGGCATGCGTCCGTTCTTCTGCATATCGACACCTGTGTGAACACCAATATAATCAACACCTAATTCCAATAATTCTTTTGATCTCTTGGGGATATCCGTAACACAGATTAAATCCGCAAGCACCTTACGTCCAAACTCGTGAGCTGTATCGACAACCTCTTTAATTGTCGCATTATCAGCCAAGGCTAAAACGGTAATGATATCCGCACCATTTTCACAAATATCACGACATTCAATTTCTCCGCCATCGATAATCTTGCTGTCAGCCAGCACCATCAAATCAGGGTATTTGTCCTTTAACACCTTTACCGGAAGCATACCCTCCTTCATAATTACAGGGGTTCCTACTTCATAAATATCGATCACATCGTGGATCTGATCCGCAATTTCAATCACTCTTTTCGTATCTGCAATATCTACTGCAATCTGTAATTTCATCATTCTATTTTCTCCTCCTATCGATACATGTTCTGAATTGCTTCTACATACTGAGCCGGATGCAGAAGAAAATCAAATTTTTCAGGATTCTTGATAAAGCTGTGATAGCATGGTACACCAAATTCAATTCCTAGCTCTTTGTTTTCTTGTGGTTCAACAAGTTTAGCTTCCCGTGAAATTTTATAATCTTGATTCGGTACTACCTTAAAAGTTTCCTTGTCTTTCATGATATACACTGACAATCCGTGCTTTGCTTGTATCGGTTGATAAAGCAGGGGGCAGGAAACTACTGCAATGTTACTGAACATGGATACTTCATCTGTCGGGTTAATGGATCCGTGTCCGTAAAATGGGGGGACAATAATCGCTTGCCCAGCCTTCACATGTACTACCTTGATATCTTCGATTATAGGTTCTTCCGCCTGATTAAAGTTCATAACCTTCTGAAGTATAAAAACAATCTCGCCTTTGATTACCTCATATATCTCAGCATAAGTATATACATCGTTGGCAATGTACCCATGATAATGTCCGGATGTCTTTTTACATTCGCCATTTATCGTTCCCGGTTGAATCGCTGTAATATCATAACGATAATCATATTTCTTAAACTTTTGCTCATGTTCTTGGAAAACGATATTGCGATACGCCGAATACATATATTCATTTTCCTCTAAACTTGAGCTGTCCTTCAGCAGACCAACCATTTGCCCTGCGAGCTTTTTCGAGCTTCCTTCGCAGGTTAGCCCATTTCTAAATTCTAGATCCTTTGTCGCTTCATTATAAAAAATCGGCAATCCGGAATGTATAATTTCCAAGATATCTCCTCCTTATTTCATTTGATAACATTATTCTATATAGCCTCTTGTAACAAATACAGTCACACCCTGTAACAATAAAAGTGTCAGTTAGCTGACACTTTAGCGCCTGAGCGGATTGCGTAGCAATAATTTCCTTTCCGCGAGGTGCGCATCCCAATGCGAACTTGTTCGCTATGCGGAGCGTTTTTTACTTTATAGGACGAACTTTCCTATAAAGTAAAAAAAGCACCTCCAAACACTAGATTTATAATCCAATGTTTGTGGTGCATTCATTATTTTGTAAGGTAATAGTTATAGTCTTCTTGCCAAAGCTTCAATTAAAAAGATCACAGGAACCTGAGTTGTTATATTATAAAATGGCTCTCTTACCCTTTGCGACATACTATAGGAGATATTCCAGTCTGACATTTTTGCAATCGTTGACGAAGAAGCACTTGTAATACTCAATAATTTACATTTATGCTTTTGAAAGCGGTTTAGCAAATCGATCAACAGTTCCGTCTCACCAGATACGGATAGCGCAATTACGATCGTATCCTCCGTCATATCAGTTAACACCGGATAATACGGATCTTCTAAACCCAGTGAAAACTTTCCCATATTGGAAAAATATCTGGCTGCATATTTTCCTAAGGTTCCTGATGATCCAATTCCGACAAAAATAACTTTCTGCGCCTTTCTTATCATATTGGCTGCTTTTTCTAATTCCGTCTCAAAAGCACTGGTATTGGCACGCTCAAAATAATGTAGAATTTCATTCAGATCATCCCCAGGCTCTTTAATCATCGTTTGATTCAGGTATAGCTTGAGCTTTTCACGAAATTCGGAATATCCTAAGCACCCCAATTTTCCACAGAACCGTATGATAGATGCAGTCGAGGTATGAACTGCTGCCGCCAATTCTCTTATCGTCATATACTGAATTTTATCTTTATTACTTATAATAAACTTGTATATACTAATCTCTAGCTCGTTCAGCTTCTGTATATTCTCATATGTAAACAGCACTTCCATATAGGATACCCCCATACCTCTATCCCTTCATTATTTATTCATTCGACAAAATGATTTGAGTAAAACAACTATGATCAACAAAAGTATCAAATTTCATCTTAACTATAACATAATAGTTCAATCGCATCCATATGAAATATTTTAATGGTATTATTTGGTCACGTAATCCTATATTCAATATCATTTATTACGATTGAGGAATTAATTATGATCCAAAAAAAGCAGCCATACGGCTGCTTTTTCTGGATTTTATTACCGGTAAAACAATTATTCTTCTTCTGCTTCGTCTGATTCTAAAGCCGCAATTTCGTACTTCTCAAGGATAATCTTCTGAATCTTATCCCTGGTGTCCGAATTGATCGGATGAGCAATATCACGATACTCTCCGTCGCCGGCTTTTCTGCTTGGCATAGCAATAAAAAGACCTTTATCACCTTCAATAACCTTGATATCATGAACCACGAACTCATTATCAAGCGTAATCGATACTACGGCCTTCATCTTGCCTTCCTTACTTACCTTCCTCACGCGAACGTCGGTAATTTGCATCGGCATGGTCCCCCTTTTCTGTCAAATTTATCGTTAGAATTTAGAAAAAGTTAGTTTAACACTAGTTAATTCACTTTTCCCCGTTACAATAATACACCTGCTTTTTCTTTTGGCTTTAAAATTTTAACAATAGGTGGATACATATGCCATTATACCACAATTATTCCTAATTGTGAATAATAAATGCAGGAAAAGCTTAAAAATTTAAACGTATTTTGTTATTTTTACCTTAACAGACCATTTTTTTATCAATTTTAACTAAAGATCCTCTCGGAAATCAGTTTGCTGCTATCACCAGCTGATCAAATCTGGAATATAATGACTACTGGCAACCAATTCCGGCGAGGAATTAATTTAATATTGTATTTTGAAGAAAATGGGTTATAATAGCAGGTAAGCGCAAACACTTGATATCAAACGATGATACGGAAAAAGCAGAAGGTGTTTTGACACTTTATTATAATACAGGAATAAATTCCGTGTTTATATCATGAGAATTTCAAATTATCTAGGATAGGAAGTGTACTATGTACAAAATTGATTTTAATGCGCCGTGCCGGATTCATTTTATTGGTATTGGCGGAATTAGTATGAGCGGCTTTGCAGAATATCTACATACACTCGGTTTTTTAATAAGCGGTTCTGACAGTCACGAAAGTAAAATAACACAACATCTGGAGGAACTCGGAATAAAAATCTTCATCGGACAAAAACCCTCTAATATATCATCCGAAATTGACTGCGTGGTATATACCGCCGCTATCAAGGAGGATAATGAAGAATTCATGGAGGTTAAGCGCAGAGAAATACCGATGCTTAGCCGTGCTCAGATGATAGGTCAGGTAATGCTGAATTTTGATAATGCTGTAGCTGTATCCGGAACCCACGGTAAGACTACTACCACTTCAATGCTTTCTCTTATCTTTATGGTTGCACAGCTGGATCCCACCATCAGCGTTGGCGGCATACTTGATGCTATTGGTGGTAATATCCGTATGGGTAACTCAGAACATTTTATCATCGAGGCCTGTGAATATACGAACACCTTCCTGGAATTTTATCCTAAGCGCGGCATCATCCTGAATATAGATGCTGACCATCTGGATTTCTTCAAGGATCTGGAGGATATCCGTAATTCCTTCCATCTTTTTGCCAAACGTCTTCCGAAGGACGGCCAGCTGTTTATCTATGGTGATATTGACCGCCTTGAGGAGCTTACCTCTGATTTAAGCTGTGAAGTATTAACTTATGGAATAATTGATCCTGCGTACCGTACCGGTAACCGGAATTATGATATTGCTGCTGACCGGGTCTCCTTTGATGCCTATAGCCAAGGGAGCTACGATTTATACTTTAGAGGTAAATTTATCGACCGCATCAGCCTGAATGTCATTGGACTTCATAATATCTCGAACTCTCTTCCCGCTATCGGTGTTGCTTTAGAAGTTGGTATACCGATTGCGGTTATTAAACAGGCCCTCTTAACCTTCCAGAATTCAAAACGCCGCCTGGAATATAAAGGGGAGATCGGTGGCATCACCATTATTGATGATTATGCCCATCATCCGACTGAGGTTACCGCATCCTTAAAGGCGGCAAAGAACTACCCGCATAAGAAGCTTTGGTGCGTATTCCAGCCGCATACCTATACCAGATTACGCCAACATCTTTCTGAATTTGCTGTTTCATTGTCACTGGCCGATAAAATCGTTCTTTCTGATATCTATGCAGCCCGTGAGAAGAACCCCGGTGATATTTCTTCGAAAGATTTAGCTCAGGAGCTCGAGAACTTAGGTAAAGAAGTTTACTATTTTTCAAGCTTTGATGAAATCGAAAATTTTTTATTACAAAATTGTATTAACGGTGACCTGTTGATAACTATGGGCGCCGGAGACATCGTATCCGTGGGAGAAAACCTTCTAGGTCTGTAGTTATCCACAGTATCCACAGTATTATCAACATATTTTCTGATAATAGCTGTGGATACTTTTTTTCTATTTTTTTTTCTACAAAGATAGATTTATGTTAAAAGCAAGTCAGATTTCCTCTATATTTCCTAATTAATTAACATAATTTTACATTTTTTTAACTAATTTCATCCACATTATCCACAGTATCCACAATTGTTTCATACTCTGAAACCCCTGAAAATGGGCTATTTTCAACTGAATTTTTGTGTGCTATAATGTGCACGATGAGCAGATTATGGGTAAAGGGAGGGTACTATTCAATTATGAATAAAATTTCATTACATGCCGAAGGTATATCTGACATTACTATTATTCCTAATTCATTTATTGACCAATTCATGCCGTCAGCAAACGGTGCGTATGTTAAGGTCTATCTGTATCTTCTGCGTTGCTTTTCCGGGAATTGCCCGGAGGTTACGATCTCTTCCATTGCCGACCGACTGGACAATACAGAAAAGGATATCCTACGGGCATTGGCTTACTGGGAAAAATTAAATCTTCTAAAGCTTACGAGAAATGCACAGAAGGAAATCACCGATATCAGGCTGGTAGATTTAAACAGTATAAAAAGCGAGAATTGCCTAATCACCGGTAGAGATTCTGAACTGGATGAAATCGCTGTCAGTATACATACAGAGACGAAGCCTGCCGGAAGGCAGAGCTATTCTGCAGAGCAGATTGCCAGCTTTACCAGCAATGACGAGATCAAATATGCCATGAATATCGTCGAGCTTTATCTGGATCGTCCATTAAAGCCCATGGATCTTCAGTTAATTCTATATCTTTATGAGGAGCTGCATTTCTCCTCCGAATTAATTATGTATTTGTATGAATACTGTGTATCTAAGGGGAAAAAGAATGCTTCTTATATCGAAGCAGTCGCTCTGACCTGGGCTGAGGAGGGCATCGATACAGAAGCAAAGGCCAAGGAGGCTACAGTAACCCATAGCGAGCACTATAACGTCGTCAATAAAGCCTTTGGATTGAATCGAGCTCCGGGGCAGATTGAGCGTCAATACATTACGAAATGGGTGGAGGTATTCGGTTTCTCGGATGATATCATTTCCGAAGCATGCAACCGGACTATTCTGCGTACTCAGAAACCGGATTTTAAGTATACTGATAAAATCCTGGAGACCTGGTATAAGAAAAATGCCAAGAGCATGACGGATATTACCAGACTCGATGAGGAGTTTTCTAAAGCCGGCAAGAGCTCGGAGGCGAACAAGATCACCACCATGATTAAGTCTTCCCCCAACAAGTTCAACCAATTTCCTCAGAGAACCTATACCGCCCAGGATTATGCCGAACTGGAGCGCAAGCTTATGAATAAAGGTCTATAAGGAGTCTCATACTATGGCGTTAAAAAATGATCAATATAATCAGATCTTACGAGAATATGATTATCGAAGGCTTCAGAATAAGCATGATCTGGACCGCCGGATTGCCCAGGCTTACAGTCTAATTCCTGAGCTCAAGCTTTTGGAGGAGGAGCTTATCTCTCTGTCTGCCGAAAGCGGCCGTATGGCCCTTCGCGGAGATGACAGCGATCTGAGGGCCCTAAAATCAAAATTACAGGACCTATACCTACGTAAAAAGCAGCTTTTAGCAGACCATCATCTTCCTGCTGATTATCTGGACATGCAGTATCAATGCAGTAAATGTCAAGATACCGGCTACATTGGTAAGGAAAAATGTAACTGCTTCAAGCAGGCAATTGCAGATCTGATGTATTCTGATTCCAATATTAAGACAATTTTGGCCAGTGAGAATTTTAAAAGGTTTTCCTTCGAATATTATTCTGATGATGATATCGATGAAACACTAGGATTGTCTCCCCTTTCTAATATGCAGAAGATTGTGGCGAGCTGCAAGGGTTTCATCAAGCATTTTCACGCGCATCATGATAATCTATTGCTGATCGGGAATACTGGTGTGGGCAAGACTTTTTTGGCCAACTGCATTGCCAAAGAGCTGCTTGACCGGGGCTTTACCGTAATCTATCTGACTGCCTTCCGACTATTTGACATTCTTGAAAAGCATAAATTCAGTAAGGACGAAGAAGACTCCTATACAGCCGCCAATCAGTTTGATTATATCTTAGATTGTGATTTATTAATTATTGATGATTTGGGTACGGAATTGAATAATGCATTTACAAACTCTCAATTATATCTAATAATTAACGAACGTCTGCTTCGCCAAAAATCAACTGTCATCTCTACTAATCTATCTCTGCCAAATATTAATGCCGTCTATGGTGAACGTGTTTTTTCAAGAATTGTCAGCAGCTATAGTGTCCATCGTATTATTGGAGAGGACATTCGTCTGCATAAGGCAGTCAAATGAAGAATATACAATATATTCTCGAAATCTGTCTTGACTTGCGAATTTAATATATGATATAACGTTAATGGCTTTTAAACTTAATACTTAATTTCTATGGAGGGAAATCTAATGTCAAAGAACGAGAAGATCGTAGAAACAATTCCTGTGGGGCCGCTAGGTATCATTGCTCTGGAAAGCTGCAAGCACCTAGGAGAACGTGTAAATGACTATCTTGTTGAATGGCGCAATTCAAGAGAAAGCGAGC
>JAEZJV010000061.1 GCA_023415635.1 Bacillota bacterium
TTTACCCATTTTGCTTCTTCCGGGATCGGCGCTGCGCCATGATGAACACCCTGTGTTACCGGACACATCATTTGAACTTCATGTGAATAAATCATGTTTTGTAACTCCTTTCAATATACATAGTATCGCATTTCATTACTCTATGGGCAAGTAAACTCTTAACAAAAGCAGTCATTTAAACCTCCCCTTGTTAAAAATTTATCTTGTATACCTAACATATTTTCGCATAAAACCTCAAATAAGTCTAGTACTATTTATTGAAATTTCAAGTCCTTTCATTATTTCAGTTAGCAGAATTCTATTGAATTCTAAGGCAGCATATTCCTCCTTCCAGGGAGTATGTCCACACCTGTCAAGAAGATGAGCGCAAATTATTAAATTACTCTCTGTCAACGGGGTAATCACACCGTCATAGGGATGCGGATCCAGCCTGCCATGGATCACTGTAATTGGGCAGCTTATTCTAGAGAATATCTCTAGCAATTCTCCCGATGCACGCAGCTTGGCAGCCTCCGGCCAGATACTTGAATACATGGCACCATCAAAAGGAAGAGAATCCAAAGTCTCATAGGGCAGATTTATTTTACTGAAATAATCCGCTGCTTCTACCAATTGTTCCAATCGGCTTAATTTCTTATCCTTATCTTCTGTATCCGGGTAATTTAGATCCTCTATCAATGCTTCAAATTCTATGGCTTCCTCTCTCGAGAGATTCGCCTTTCTTCTCTCACCGATCTGTGCTATATAGTCGGAGGTTAAGGGACCGCATCCGACCAGAATTACTTTACTAACATATTCAGGATACCGTGAGGCAAAAATCCCGGCCAACCACGCTCCCCAGGAATGACCGATCAGTTGTACCGGGCAGATAC
The DNA here is from genome assembly GCA_023415635.1 of Bacillota bacterium. Classification (GTDB taxonomy): domain Bacteria; phylum Bacillota; class Clostridia; order Lachnospirales; family Lachnospiraceae; genus Mobilitalea. Next base: position 873 of record JAEZJV010000061.1, read on the forward strand.
AATGCTGCAAAAGCTGTTCTTTCAATTCCTCGACTAATTCGTCGATGGAATATTTGGATTGAAGAGGTTCAATGACCCCGTGGAATTCGGCTAAGCTTCTGGCTATTCCTGCTACGGCTCCGAAGCCCCCGGGTCCTCCGTGTAGAACAGCAATTCGAAAAGGCCTTATACCATAGGTTCTGACCATTGCTATTCCTCTCTTTCATTTTGTGATCCATAAAATAAATTATTAAAATAGAGCTGCATCAAAATATCCCTTCGGACTTTATCCTCTAATGAGGCCGGGAATTCTGCAGCCTATCCTTCCATGTTGCTAATGCTTTGCAACTATTTCTCCTGCCTTCTTATATATACTGGACTCAGGTACATACCCGCGTACCATGGAAAGAGGATAAATCGCGGCACTTCTCCCGACGACGGTTCCTGGATTCAGTACGCTGTTGCAACCGACCTCCACATAGTCCCCAAGTATAGCCCCGAATTTCTTCAGCCCTGACTCTATATTAAGCTCACCTGCATGAACCGTAATCAGGGTTTTATCGGATTTCACATTGGAGGTAATAGCACCTGCTCCCATATGGGCTTTATAGCCTAGGATAGAATCCCCTACATAATTATAATGGGGCACCTGAACCTTGTTGAACAGGATAACGTTTTTAAGCTCTGTTGAATTACCAACAACAGCACCTTCTCCAACGATGGCATTTCCACGGATGAAGGCACAATGTCTGATCTGTGCTTCCCTGCATATAATAACCGGACCGGTAATAGATGCTGACGGTGCTACCTGGGCAGACTTGGCAATCCAGATATCCTCCCCCAGCTTATCATAATCGTCAAGGGATAACCCCATACCGATTTTTATGATCTCGCTTTTGATTTTAGATAATACTTCCCAAGGATAGCTACAGCCGGTAAATATATTTTCAGCTATTGTCTCCTTCAAATTTAACAGTGAACGAATCATCAAATGCTCAGACATACATCTTCCCTCCAAATTCTTAGGAGGTTTTCCCCCTAATATCAGGAGGCTTTACCTTCCTTATTAATCACTAATATGCTGTTCTCTTCCTAATTCTATCCCAGCATGAACAATGCCGCAATAGCCAATACTACCATATTTTTGTAATTATCCTCAAAAGCATTCGTCCTATTTTTTGTAATAAAGTGCTGTTTCCTGATAGTACTTTGATAAAGTGGATTGATTATTTAAGGTTTTTACACCCTCCACCATCCTGGCAACAAACCCCTCCAGCTTTCTTATATATTCCTCCTTTGTTATCTGTCCTTCTGCTACATAGGTAAGTCCCTTTTCCCAACTGGCTGTAAGCTCCGCATTCAATAATTGTTTAATTGAGGAATTGACCACGTCATATATTAATTCTCCCAGTAATGTCGGTGTTATGATCTGTGTCTTTTTATTCAAGTTCAGATATGTGATATTAACCAGCTTATTTAGAATTTCCGCGCGGGTCGCACTGGTTCCGATACCACTTCCCTTAATCTGAGCTCGTAGCTCCTCGTCTTCAATCAATTGTCCCGCATTTTCCATGGCAAGAATTAAGGCACCGGAGCTATAACGCTTCGGGGGGGCTGTTTCGCCTTCCTTAATCGTAATCAGCTTCACAGGTAGCTCGTCACCCTTCTTTAAATTCATTATCAGGTGAAGGAGGATCTGGTCGTCACTTTCCTGTTCATTACTGTCACTATCCTCTTGGTCCTTACCTTCCTCCTGTTTCTTAGAAACGGTATTCCCTTTGTCAGGGGAGTTCTGTGCGGATTTGTCTGTATAGCTTCCTGATACCTTAAGGTACCCTTCCTTCTCCAGCATCCGGAAGGTGGCAAAAAAGCTCTCACCACTAATCCGGGCAGTGATGCTGATTCTCCGATACTCAGCTGCCGGATAGAAGATGCTTAAGAAACGTCTGACGATTGTCTCATATACTCTGCCGGCGGTATGAGAAAGAGAATTTAAAGCACTAAGTCCCTGTCCAGTCGGAATGATGGCGTAGTGATCCGTAATCTGGCTGTCATTGACATAGCGTGTCTTTGATATGCTCTTATAGGCACCCTGCTCCAAAATCTCGGTTACAAACTCCTTGAACTGACCCAAGCTCTGCAAACCCTTGATATTTTTATAGATTTCCTTAGATACAGCAGTAGATAAAACTCTGGCATCGGTTCTGGGATAGGTCACCAGCTTCTTCTCATATAACTCCTGAGCTATCTTCAAGGTCTCATCAGGACTGATTTTATAGAATCGGGAGCAATCATTCTGTAGCTCCGCCAGATTATATAACAGCGGTGGATTCTTGGTTTCCTTCTTCTTCTCTAATTGGGACACCTGTGCGAGAAGCTTATCTGTCTCAGCTTCCCAGGTACCGTCCGCCAGGATTTGAGGTATTCCTTCCGCAAGCTCCGTAATCAGTTTGACTGCAGAGATCTTCTCAGAGAAACCATTTTCCTTATACAGCAGCGGTGAATTGAAATACCTTGAACCCTCCACAGCCTTGAACTCTGCAGAAAAATTCCTGTCCTGTACCTGAAGGCTGCTTAATACCCGGTAGAACGGGGTCTTAACAAAGCTCCGAATTTCTCTCTCTCTTCTTACCACCATACCAAGTACACAGGTCATAACTCTGCCTACGGAGATCGCGTTCCATTTCTGGGAATTCAGAAGCTTCTGTACTTCATTACCATACTTTAGCGTCAGGATTCGGGAGAAATTGATTCCCATCAGATAATCCTCCTGAGCCCTAAGATAAGCTGCATCAGACAGGTTGTCATAGGCTGAAAGCGGTTTGGCTTCCCTAATACCGCGAAGAATTTCCTCCTCTGTCTGGGAATCTATCCAGACACGCTTTCTTGGCTTTGCTTCAGGAACCTTAGCTTCCTGATCCACCAGCCGGTATATGTACTCTCCTTCCCGACCCGAATCGGTACATACATAGATGATATCCACATCCTTCCGGGTAAGAAGCTCTTTTACGATTTGAAATTGTTTTTTTACATTTGGAATAATCTCATATTTATATTTCTTTGGCAGAAACGGCAGCTTCTCCATGCTCCACTTCTTCAGTGCGGGATCATATGCCTCCGGATAGCTCATTGTCACCAAATGCCCGACGCACCAAGTAACGATAGCATTTTCTGATTCGATATATCCGTCCCTTTTGCTGCCGGTTATCTTCAGAGCTTTGGCAAACTCTGTCGCAACACTTGGTTTTTCTGCGATATACAGGCTTTTTGACATGTCAGACCAACTTTCTGGATTTAAATAATGTACGGGATAAGCGATGCTCAGGCGCGGAGCTTTATCTCTTGTACGGGTTTATTATCTGTACGGGATAAGCGACGCTCAGGCGCGGAGCTCCTGAGCTCGCGTTACTCGCTTTATGATAACGCTTTCGATCTGGAAGCATAAATGCTTCCGATGCGATAGCGTTATCATAAAGCTTCGCTTATCCCGTACATTATAACCTATTTTCTCTCTTAGGACAAATAGAAATTGGCTGTGTTGTTATTTGTGCCCAGTTATTTTACGACTTCATATTGAATATTGATATATGATAGTTTACAATTATTGATAGACAGATGTGAATGATTGTATACAAAGGAGGAAGGCTTATGTCACCCAAGAAGGTGTATTACGAGAATTTGGCGGATACGATTATTGAAAAATTCAATAAGAGAGGAATTGAGGGCTACTATTGCGAAGATGCTGAAGAGGCTTTGTTGACTACAAAACGTTTTCTGACTCCAGGCTGCTCCATCTCCTGGGGTGGTTCCCAGACCATCAAAGAGATCGGGTTGCTGGACGCGTTAAACGAGGCCGATTATATTCTATATGACCGTGATACCGCGAAAACTCCTGCAGAAAGGTCTCTGATGTATAGTAAAACAGTGACTGCAGATTATTATTTCATGAGCGCTAATGCAATTACTATGGATGGGCAAATCGTCAATGTAGATGGCTTCGGAAACCGTGTTGCCTGTCTGATTACCGGTCCGAAAAATGTCATAATCATCGCAGGAATGAATAAAATAGCAGTAGATGTGGATGCTGCAATTGACCGTGCCCGTAATATGGCTGCTCCTCCGAATTCAGTGCGCTTGAATAAAAAAACCCCCTGTGCAGAAACCGGCAAATGCGCAAATTGTCTGTCAGAGGATTGTATCTGTAATCATATTGTCGTTACCAGAAGATCTGGTATTCCAGGAAGAATCAAGGTTATACTAGTTGGTGAAGAGTTAGGTTATTAGAAGATGTATTCTCCAGGTTAGTATAAAATTATTATCTTGGTCCTTGTTAGAACATAATATTAAGAAGAAAGTGTAGGTAGTAGCCATGTCAAAGGATTGTTGTTCATCACAAGCAGCTGAATGCAATGTAAAAGTTACTGTTGAAGTAAGTAAAATCGTGAAATCGCTCTGCATCGCAGGTGTGTTAATCGTAGGAATTATCTTTGGTACCAAGACCTTCCGTACCATGCTGGAAAGCGGTTTATTCAAAGTGGAAGAATAATATTACCGAAGCAGTATAGACAATTCATTCATGAAGGGCGCATCGCATACTAACTTCTTAGTTAGAATGCGATACGCCCTTTCATTGTTCTATCCTAATCGATTACTGCTTTTTAATATAATAGAAATGCTCCTTTGCATTATATAAAACTTTGCAGTCTGCTACGGGGACCCAGGTCTTGGTATTGATTCCGTAAGTTCCATTTGCTATAAAGCTGTCATATATTGCTCGGAATAATTCTTCCGGTTCACTGCTGATGCAGGCCAGGAAGGCTCGCAAAACTTCACTTTTCATAACCCCATAGATTGTATCCGGAATATAATGACCAACCGGATCAGGGACCCATGAATATATGATATAATGGCCCTCCTCCTCTTTCGTAAGATACATATTCTCATAGGCACTATCCACCAATTCAACACAGTAAAATTTACCATAATTCCAAAACCCATTTGATGGCATGGAGGAATATCTCCAGTCGATGACCTCTTCAATAAAGGTATCTGCTTTTTTCATTGCATCTTCAGATGGAGTTGAACCTTCTGAATCCTCACCCCAATAGTCGTAGTTTTGTAGATTAGCGTAAGCAAATTTCGTCAGCCTGGGAAATTCCGTACCCGCAGCCATATAAGTTTTACCGTTGGAATGGTACAGGGTATCTCCACAGCCATAAAAGGCTAAATATCCGACCTCGATGCCTTCCGGTTGCTTGAGTTTTGTTGCGGCATTACAGGAATAAAACGCAAAAGCACCGATTGATTGAATGCTTGAAGGCATGGTGATATCTTTCAAATTCCAGCACCCTGCAAAAGCAAAATCACCTATCTTTGTAAGACGATTTGGAAGCCTGCAAGAGATCATATTGATACAACCCGTGAAACTGGTATTCCCAATGGTTGTAACCTTATCCGGGATAACAATGCTTTTTAGATTAAAGCAATTCCTAAATGCATTATTACCGATTTCGACCAAATTCTTGGATAATGTAATCTTTTTCAGATTGTCACAATCTGCAAAGAGGGATTTGGAAATTTTCGTTACTTGATTTGGAATAGTTACTTCCTTCAGAGAGTCACAGGATTGAAAAGCTCTATTTCCAATTGTCTTTAACGTTGACGGTAATTTAATGCTCTCCAGCTTTATACAATAACTAATAGCATCTTTACCAATATAGGTCAGTTTATTCCCCAAGGTGATACTTTTTAAATTTTTACAGGCTGTAAAAGTGTATGGTTCGATCCTTGTGATGCTATTCGGTAATGTAACCTTTACTAAATTCTTACATGAGTAGAAGGCTCCTTCCTGTAAGGTTTTAACTCCTTCCTTTATTACAACGGATTTTAAGTTGGTTGCAGAATTAAAGGCATAGGCCTCTATTGTCTTCACCGTTCCGGGAATCGTGACTGAGGTTATTTTTGTATTGTCGGTAAATGCATCTCTCGCAATTTTAGTTACATGGCTTGGAATGGTAATTGCACCTTTCGCCTGTTTCCCATCGATCAATACATGATTGATAATCATTAACTGTCCATTGTTACCTTGGGAAGCCAGCCAGGGAGTACCATAAAATGCATCCCCACCAATACTTTTCACCGTAGACGGCAAGGATACAGTTTTTAGTTTCTCACAACCTTGAAAAGCGCTATCTCCTACTACTTCAACACCCTTCTGAATTGTTACTGAAGACAGACTCTTGCAGTAATAAAATGCACCATAGGGTATTTCCTTCACCGAAGAAGGAATGACTACAGATGTCATTTTGGGGTTATTCTCAAATGCTGATTTAGCGATCACTTTCACCTTCGATGGAATGGTAACCTTTCCGGAAGCATTATATCCATAAAACAGCACAGGTCCCCTGATGAGCAGCTTATCTGTACTTCGCGCTTTCTGATAGAGTGGTGTATAGTCGAGGCACCAATAGCCAACACTGGTTATACTGTCAGGAATGGTAATATCTTCCAATCCAGAACCACTAAAGACGCTGTTCCCAAGAATTTCGATGCCTTCCGGGAGTACGATTTTCTTTAGAGATGTACAACTGTTAAAAGCAGACATCCCAATTTCTTTCAATCCTTTTTGCATTATTACTGTAGATAAATTCTCACAATCAGCAAATACACTCCTCCCAATCTTTGTCACACTCCCTGGGATGGTAATACTTTTCAGCTGACTATTATTCTGAAATGCCCCCTCATAAATCTCTGTTACTGAATCCGGAATCGTGACTGAGGTGTCATTACCCTTATAACGAACAAGTAAACCGTCCGTAATAGCAAAATCTGTTTCTGAACTTGCAAAAGCGGTCTTTCCCATTGGGAAGATGATACACAGAAAAGCAAAAAGAATGGTCGCGATAAATCGTTTCCTCATTGGTGGTTTCTCCCTTTCATTATGTGTGTCGTATGAAATGGTAAAATGCTAAACCGATTTTTCAATCGTATAATACATTTTACCATTAATGATGTGATTTGTACATCTTTCGCCGATTTCATCCTTTACATGGATCAGAAGCAAGTATCACCAGCGTAATTCATCCATTGGAAGTTCAACCCAATCATCAGTCCAATCTGACAGATAGATTGCATCCGGTGATTAAAGAAAGCTTCACAGTAATATAAAATAATAGGAAAGGGATCGTTTTGAAACGGTCCCTTTCCTATTAAACGATGTTTCTTTATGGATAATAAGGCTTTTTATTCATATAAAGGATATTTATCGGTTAAGGTCTTCACCATAGCCATTGCCTTTGCTTTGTTGGTATCCACATCCTTCACCAATAGATAGATTGCTTCTGCAATCACATCCATATCCTCAGGCTTCATACCTCTGGTGGTAACGGCTGCTGTCCCGAGACGGATACCGCTGGTCACAAAGGGTGATGCAGGATCGTTTGGAACTGCGTTCTTGTTACAGGTGATGTTCGCAGCATCCAGAAGCTTCTCTGTATCCTTGCCGGTTACACCCATGTTTTGAAGATCTACCAGCATCAGATGGTTATCGGTACCTCCCGATACAAGGTTAAATCCTCTCTTCATTAAGCCGTTCGCAAGAGCCTGGGCGTTCTCGATAATTCTTCCCGCATACAACTTAAAGCTCGGGTCAAGCGCTTCCTTAAAACAAACTGCCTTTGCCGCAATCACATGCATCAGAGGTCCGCCCTGGATACCCGGAAATACCGCTTTATTCAACTTGTACTCCTCAGCAAACTCAGCACTGGATAAAATCATACCGCCTCTGGGACCTCTTAAGGTCTTATGTGTGGTGGTAGTAGTTACATGTGCATACGGAATTGGGCTTTCATGACAACCGCCAGCGACAAGTCCTGCGATATGAGCCATATCTACCATAAGGAATGCACCGACTTCATCCGCTATTTCGCGGAAGGTCTTAAAATCTATCTTTCTTGCATAGGCGCTGGCACCGGCAATGATTAGCTTCGGCTTTGCTTCCTTTGCAACCCTTCTCAAATTATCATAATCAATAAAACCCTGATCATTCACACCATAAGGGACTATGTTAAAATAGCTGCCGCTCATATTGACCGGGCTTCCGTGTGTCAGATGCCCGCCATGGGCCAAATTCATGCCAAGGACAGTATCACCCGGCTTTAGTAACGCAAAAAACACAGCCATATTTGCCTGTGCACCGGAATGGGGTTGAACATTAGCGTAGGTACAGCCAAATAACTGCTTAGCTCTCTCAATCGCAAGATTCTCAGCCAAATCAACGTATTCGCAGCCTCCGTAATATCTCTTTCCTGGATAGCCCTCTGCGTATTTGTTGGTTAACTGACTGCCCATAGCTGCCATCACAGCTTTACTGACAAAGTTCTCTGACGCAATCAGCTCAATATGGCTGTTCTGTCTCTCAATCTCCAAGGACATCGCCTCTGCCAACTCAGGATCAAATGCTTTAACATCGTCAAATGAATACATCTTCTTCAATTCCTTTCCGGTTTTTCTGCTATAGTACTTACTGTCGCAAATCTATTTATTTTAGGAAAAGTCTTTCCTATTTGCGTTTTAGTATATCACAATAAAGTCCATTTTGGAAGCGACTTTCCCTAGGAATCATCTTTTCATTCATAACAAAAACTAATATTTATTATTCCGTCAGATTATAATACTATGCAGTTTTTTATCATAAACCGGCTCCCTTACCTGATAGAGCCTTATAGGATAGAACAATGCTTCGGTATGCTGATGCTTTCGATATCTGTTTCACAGTCATTGTCAGGGTGTGGGTTACTAAAAAATCCTCTGGCTTCACAGGTAGCCAGAGGAAATTCCTTTTTAAATATAATTATAGATTTTCAGGTCCGAAGCTTAAAGGTAGAAGCTCTTCCAGAAAAAATACCAGATAATCCTCTTCTGACCTTGCAAGAATTACCAAAAAGCTTTTCGGATCCACAAATTCTCTCATGACCTGCCTGCATACGCCGCAGGGTGCACAAAAGTCTTTGAGTACCCCGTCTTTCCCACCGACGATCGCAATTGCCGAAAATTCCGTGTCTCCTTCACTAATTGCTTTAAAAAAAGCGGTTCTTTCTGCACAGTTCGTGGGTGAATAGGAGGCATTCTCTATATTACACCCTTTATAGATCTTTTGTTGCTTTGAGAGTAGAGCTGCTCCAACACAGTGATGAGAATATGGAGCATAGGCCTTCTTCATGGCATCAATCGCATCCCTGATTAAAAGCTTCGCTACCGAACGGCTCACCATTTCCTGCTTTGCCAGTAATTCTCCATTCTCTCTGAGTACAAGGCTGTTCTTTACATCGTTATCCTGCTGTTTATTCTCCTGCATAACTTAAACCTCCCTGTTCATTATTCCTTGTTGCTTACATGATTAATAACCAGAACCGGTCTCATTCTTTGCCAGCTTGACGATACGGCTGGTTCCAAGTCGAGTAGCTCCAAGCTCAATGAATTTCTCTGCATCACCGAAGGAAGCGATCCCCCCTGCCGCCTTAATCTTAACCTCTTTCCCTACATGCTTGGCAAACAGGGCGACATCTTCAAAGGTTGCTCCTGATTTTGAGAAACCGGTTGAAGTCTTAATGAAATCGGCACCTGCCTCTGTTACGATCTCGCACATCTTAATCTTTTCTTCTTCTGTCAGAAGACAGGTCTCAATGATCACCTTCAGAACCAGCTCTCCGCAGGCAGCCTTCACCTGCCTGATTTCATCCAGCAGTTCGTCATACCTCTTATCCTTAAGCATTCCCAGATTGATAACCATATCAATCTCATTTGCCCCGTTTGTGATGGCATCCTGTGTCTCGAATACCTTAACTGCTGTCGTATTATAACCGTTCGGAAAACCGATGACAGTACAGACTGCCACCTTATCCTCTACATACTCTTTTACCTGTCTTACATAGGATGGAGGAATACATACGGAAGCCACACCGTAGGCTATGGCATCCTTACAGATTTCCTTGATTTCCTCCCAGGTAGCTGTCTGAGTTAATAATGTATGATCGACCTTCTCATAAATCAACTTCTTATCCATCTTATCATATCCTTTCCTAAATTATGCAATTTCAAGGGCAATTTCCATCATATCGCGGAAGGTAAGCTGCCTATCCTCGGCTGATAAGGATTCCCCGGTGAATACGTGATCGGATATAGTCAATATAGCAAGGGCTTTCTTCCCGGCTCTTGCTGCATTCATATATAATGCCGCTGCTTCCATTTCTACACAAAGGATATTCATCTTCCGCCATAAGGAGTTGGCATCCTTATTATCGTCATAGAAGGTATCGGAGGAAAGAACATTGCCTACCACTGTCTTGATATTCATCTTCTCTGCTACTTCCACCGCGCTTCGTAACAGGTCAAAGTCCGCTATCGGAGCATAGGTTCCGGGCAGCTGATACTGAGCTGCAAAATTAGAGTTTGTAGAAGCACCCATTCCGATTACAATATCTCTCAGCCTGATGTTCTCTGCAATACCTCCGGCAGAACCGATACGAATGATACTATCCACATCATAAAAATGATACAGCTCGTAGGAGTAGATCCCGATGGAGGGCATTCCCATACCTCCACCCATCACAGAAACTCTCTTACCCTGATAAATACCGGTATAGCCTAACATATTTCTAACTGTATTAAAGCAAACTACATCCTCCAGATAAGTGTCCGCTATAAATTTTGCTCTGAGCGGATCCCCGGGCATCAGGACGGTCTTCGCAATTTCTCCCGCTTTTGCTCCATTATGAGGGGTTGGAATATTCATTTTTATTTCCTCCTTTATGGTTTTATATGTCAATTCACTCTATATGGGTAAGGTATATCGTATCATATTTCCAGAAAAATCGCAATCTCATAAGTCCTTGACTTCATATTCTTAAGCTGCATTTTTTGTAGAAATATATGGAAAGTGTAGAAAAAAAAGCTTTTTACGTTGATTTCATAATAAAACGTGCTATAATCTCAATCATAGCTCATCTTATGAAAGGTGTTGAATCGATTGCGACTGTCAAAATTCTTCTCTGTAAGCAGTATGCTAAAAAGTAATCAGATCATCGGTGAATTACCTACCTCCCGAACGGCCTATTCCAACTTCTATAAGATTGCATGGCCCTCTGCATTGGAGGCCTTGCTCGTAGGACTGATCAGTGTCATCGATACTATCATGGTAGGCACTCTGGGTAAAGGAGCCATCGCAGCTGTCGGTATTACGAATCAGCCGAGGCTTGTTCTATTGGCAGTGATATTCTCACTTAACACAGGAATAACTGCTGTAACTGCCCGCAGAAAAGGACAGCAGGATCAAAAGTCTGCCAACCGTACTCTCAGAACCGGTATCCTGATCAGCACCATTGCTTCTATAATTATGGCTTATTTCGGTTTTCAATATGCAAAACCGATACTTCTGCTTTCCGGTGCCGATAGTACTTATATTAAGGAGGCTGTGGATTATTTTCATATTCTTATGCTCAGTATTCCCTTTCAAGCCTTGAACCTTACCATCAATGCCGCCCAGCGTGGCTGCGGCAGGACAAAGATATCCATGTGGAGTAATATCATAAGCAATCTGATCAATATTATTTTTGATTATCTGTTAATTAACGGTATCGGTATCTTTCCAAGGCTAGAGGTTAAGGGTGCGGCAATCGCAACTTTATTGGGTGCTATCGCGGCCTTTTGTATCTCTACCTCTACCCTGCTACATAAGAATGGTTATCTGAGCTTCCACTTTTCTGCCGGCTGGGTACTTCGAAGGGACACTCTGGCTCCCATCCTTAAGGTAAGTAACAGTGCTTTTGTAGAACAGATCTTTATGCGGATCGGCTTTCTGATCTATGCAGCTATTGTGGCAAGACTTGGAACCACTCCCTATGCTACCCATGTCATCTGTATGAACATCCTGACCCTATCCTTCTGCTTCGGTGATGGTCTTTCTGTGGCGGCATCCGCTCTGGTTGGACAGAAGCTAGGTGCAAAAAGACCGGATTTGTCCATTATTTATGGAAAAACCGGTCAGCGTCTGGCATTTATGGTATCATGTGTGATATTTATAATCTTCTTCTTCGGAAGAAGCTTACTGGTTTCGCTGTTCACTAACGATGCAGCAATCATTACTCTGGGTGCGAATATTATGACTCTGGCAGCTCTGGGAACCCATCTTCAGACCTCCCAGGTGGTACTAAACGGCTGCTTGCGCGGCGCCGGGGATACGGCTTATGTAGCGACAGTATCCCTGATCAGCGCGGCCTTTATCCGCCCTCTTCTCACCTGGTTTCTTTGTTTTCCTGCGGGTATCGGCTTATATGGGGCCTGGATTGCTCTTCTGGTAGATCAGTGTTTTCGCTTTTTTACAAGCTATATCCGGTTCTCAGGCGGCAGGTGGACCAGTATATCCCTATAAAACCCTATATGTCTATGATGTGTAAATCGTTGCCATGTTCTTTTATAACTCTTTCCAAATCCTCATAGCTTAGCATTACCGTTGCAGTATTATCATTCGGGTGTACTCCGATTTTTTCTCTGCCCACCAGAGAGCTGTCAAATACCACTTCAACCTTGAGCTCCTTATCATTTAGGATCCCAAGAGGGGTAACGGAGCCCTTGGTAAGTTCAAGATACTTCATCAGGCGCTCCTCGGAGGCAAAGCTCAAGCCGCTGGTACCGAGCTGCCTTCGAAGCTCCTTTAAATCTACCCGCTTATCCATACTAAGCGTTATAAGAAAATGCCTTTTTCCGCCCCCGTCCCGCAAAAACAGGTTCTTCACAATCCACGGATTGTCCTGAAATATCTCCAATGCCTCCATCTCATTTATCGTATAAACAGCAGGATGTTCTATCACCTGATAGCATATTCCCAGCCTGTCCAGTTCCTTAAATACCTTTTCCCTTTGTTCCATCCTTAATCTCCATTCCATCAAAATGTGACAGTAATTTCACCCGTATTCCTATCGAACCGATACCAGCCGTAGGTTACCACATGACCGATGTTCTCCACCGAATTCTCCGAAACATATTCATATAAATGAATGATGTATTCGTCCTCAGTCACTCCCTGTCCTTCATATACCAGATAATAATCCGCCTCAGGAAGCTTATAGCAGTAAAACTCCTCCTCATCTGCCTTCTGTATCATAAAATTAGCAGCGTATTTATCCTTTACGATATCCAAAGCTTCCATGGGAGTATAGGGTGAAGCCCGCTGTACCTGTATATCGCTATCACTATCTTCCTGTAAGGCGCAGCCGGGTGGCTCCTCACCCATATATAACTGTCCCGATGCGCCTGGAAGTTCCTCCATCTTTGGTAAGTATATGCAGAGCATAAAGCAAAAGCATAATACTACCGATTTCATTTTTGTCTTCTCCTTCTTATGGCAATACATTTATTTTAGTAATGGATGTATCCTGTAATATCATTATATAATAGATATCCATATTTTTCCATATAAGGCAAAGACAAAATATTGACAAGGGTCTGCTCTATCTATTATGTTCCGTCTCTTTTTTCACCAGGCTTGCTCTTTGAATTGCTGTGCTGCCATATCGATTACGAATTATATCGATGGCCTGATCCAGCTTTTCCCTCTTCTCATCCGTCTCAAAGCCAAACAGATTCATCTGACGCTCTTCATCCTCTGACACCACCTTACTGGTCTGTATCCCAAGATTTCTAATTGGTGTCCCGTCCCACAGCTCATCAAACAGTTTGCAGGCAGCCCTATGAAGCTCACCGGAATTATGAGTCGGACTAAGCAGCGTCATCTGATGGGAGCTGTGCCTGAATTCATAATCAATCATACTGACTGATACCACACTGGCCATCCTCCCATCCTTACGCAATCTGGTTGCCACAGTCTCCGCAAGGGAAAGTAAGATTATTTTTGCGGTAGATTCTTCCTCAACGTCAAAGGAAATGGTCGTTGAGTTACCATAGCCCTTGTTCATCGTTTCTTCCTGTGAAATAACGGAAGCATCCCTTCCGTTGGCAAAGCTGTGAATAACCTCCCCATGCTTCTTAAGATGAGCCTTTAATATCTCTACATCAGTCTTCGCCAATTCCTCTATGGTATAAATACCAAGGGTATTCAGCTTCTTTACCGTGGATTTGCCGACAAAGAAGAGCTCTCCCACAGGGAGCACCCACATCTTATCCGGAATTTCGGAGGGATAGAGGGTATGTACCCGGTCAGGCTTCATAAAGTCAGAGGCCATCTTAGCAAGAAGCTTATTGCAGGAAATACCTACATTCACCGTGAAACCTAACTCGTTCTTAATCCTGTCCTTAATTTTATGGGCAGCTTCGATCGGGGGTCCGAACAGGGAAGACATCCCGGTCATATCACAATAGGCTTCGTCAATGGAGCACTTTTCCACACAGGGGGAAAACTCATGCAGAATATCGGTGAAGGCTCTGGAGTACTCCTCATACATACCATGGTGTGGGGGGACTAAGCAGAGATCAGGACATTTCTTTAGGGCATCGACAATTGGCTCTCCTGTCTGTATATCATATTGCTTGGCAGGTGTGGACTTTGCCAATATGATACCGTGCCGTTTGTTTTTATCACCGGCTACAGCTGACGGGATCTCTCTTAAATCCAGTGTATCTCCCTGCTGTAGGCGGCTGACGGCCTCCCAGCTCAAAAAAGCGGAATTGACATCCACATGAAAGATTACCTTCTCCATAGTATCACCTCCCAAGCCCTTATTAATCCTAAAATATCTCCAGCCTAATCATAGCAAACCCGATGTTTCCTGTAAAGTCAAGAGTTTACCCTGCTCTCAAAATCTCTGGTCGCGGTATTAAGCATAAAGCACCATTTATTTCATAAAATCGATTTAATTCGGTACAGATATACATCCATTTACATAAAATAATATGGAAATATCTCTATATTCATTAAATTAGGGAGGACATGATGTTTCAATATCAAGCTTCAGAAATTTATAAAAACTGTTTTGACAGTAAATTCTGCAATAATGTACAGATTCCTAGTCTGCCTCTAAAAGGTCCTAAATCTTTTGATCAGATTCTCCACTATATTCGAAAAGCAATAGAGGATGAGGCAAACGCAGCCGATTTTTACAGACATCTTTTAAAGGAAGCTCCCAATAAGCTCCACTGCGAATTTATCCAGCATGCATATGAGGATGAGCTTGAACACCTACAGATTTTTACCAAGCTGTATGTCTATTATACAGACTGTGAACCAAAGTATTGTGTTACGCAGACCTGTTATCCCTGCTATAAGGAAGGGCTCTTAAAAGCTTTAGTCAGCGAATTGGAGGCTGTTGAATTTTATCGTAATGTTCAGCTATCCACCATGGATCAGGTTATCATCGATACCTTCTACATGGTCATGGTTGATGAGCAAGGGCATGCTACCATGTTCAGCACCTTATATAATAGCTGTCCGGGCAAGTAACTTCTACCTAAAGCAGCTGGTATCTGCTATAGAAAGGAAAAAGGCTACTGCACCAGCAGTAGCCTTTTTCCATCGTTCTAGCTCTCCGAGTCCACCGGTGGTTTCGGCGATACCGGCGGTTTTACTGACTTCCTTTTATACTTTTTAGATATTCTTCTTGCGGAGAGAATAATCGCAGTGAGGATGATTGCCCAGATGATCAGGTAGGGCAGATTAACCACAAACCATACAACGAAATCCTTTGCCCCCTCACTTAAGCGATAAATGGAATTACTAAAGCCATTCTTGATTCTTGTTCCGACAGACTGCTTGATTTCAGCAGCAGGTGTATACTTCTTCACCTCATGAATATTGATGGTAACCGTACTATAGTATACCTTATTATCGTAGGTCAGAAGTGTCGTATTATAATTCTGAAGCTGATAGCGGATTTCGCTTAAGCGACTCTCCAGTGTAACAATGCTGTCTAGGGAATCCGACTTTTCCAGAAGAGCAAATAATCTCTCCTGTTCAATCTCAAGGGCTTTCTTACGGCTCTCGATATCAGCGTACTCCAGGGTAACATTTTCCGTTGTTTCCTGTTTGTCAATCACATTTGCATTCTCATCTGTATTAACAAAGCTGACGAACTCGTCCACCCTTTCTCTCGGAATTCTTGCTGTAATGGCGCCATAACGGGCATCCTCACTGTTATAGTAGCTCTGTCCACTGATCCTGGACTGTTCCACATAGCCGTTCAACCGGTTGATCTCTGCATCCAGTTTTGTAATCAAGCTGTCAAATTCCTGAGTCTCTACGTCCATGTAAAAGGTACGGATAATCTTATCCTGGGTCTGTACCGCTGCCGATTCCCCCATCGTAATCGCTGACGTATTATTCAGAGTACTGTCGCTTTCGCTTGCCGCTTTTGGTGCTTCGATATTTGTATCCTCTTCTTTACTACCATAATCCGCCTTTGCTTCACCAGAAATCTCCTGTGTGTATGTTGCTGTTAACGGCATCGTCTCACGATCCATCGTCGAACTGGTATTATCTGCTCTCTTAGCAGCACAGGCTGCTGCTGAACCTGCCAATAACATAATAAGCATTAAGATAAAGAACAATTTTATTCTCCTCATAGCTAACCCTCCTCTTTCAGCCTTTGCGAATTTCATCTTTCAACCATTAGACGTTATTAATGAAAATCAGGTTTCATATTTCTTCTTATAATTTTTAAGACAACACTTTTATGTTTCATTATTTTTATAAGAAGGAGGCTGCATCGGACACTCCGCTACATCCTCCTTCTATTATGGTTACCCTGTCAACTCAGTAAAATTATTCTGGCACTGTAATCTTAATCAGTGGTCCTCTGCCTGCCTTATTGCTGCCCCAGACCATAATTTCGGTTCCTGCCTTCAGTGCCGGAAGTTCAATCTTAAATTTACCTGTATTCGTGATGCTTCCCTCATAAACCTGGTCTCCTATCTGGGCAAAAACTCTGGTCTGAGTCTTCGCAACCTTTTTCGGAGCATTCTTAAATCGTTTTGGTGTTGTCTTATCGGTATTTTTCTCAGTGCCCTCCTCCGGTATATATTCATAAAGCTCAACCTTACCGGTTATCGTGGTGTCTCCGGCCTTTACAGCAGCAACTGTCGGTTGATCCGGTGCGGCCTTAATGATATATAGTACCAGCTCTTCGCTGGTGCCGGCCTGATTAGTCGAGGTAATCTTCACTTCGGAATCAGATACAGTCCGATTAATATCTACGGTATAGATATATTGTTTCTTCTCCTTATCATGCTGATAATTCTTAGAGGAGTAGCTCTTAGAACCAATTCTTACTTCAATATTACAATCCTTTTTCGAAATAACCTGAAGCTGTTTATCCGTATTAGTGACCCTTTTCACTAAAACAGGTTTGTCAGGTCTCCCCTCTATGACAGTATATTTTGTAGCATGAAGGATCTTACCGTCAGTAAATCTTGCCATTGCATAGACCTTCGTACCAACCGGTAATTTTTCCTCCAGTTTGAATTGAAAGCTGCCATCCACATCCGTCTTCAAGGTCTCCAGTGTATTTTCCATTCTATTATCATTTCCTGTATTGATGGCCAGATAGATTGTGCTGTCATCCGAACTCAGACCGGATATCAAAATAGACTCATTCGTAATCTGATCTATGATAAGGCTCGTAGATGCAGGCTTTATAAATTCTTCAATATCACGAACCTTCACGGAAGTCGTAAAGCTTCGGCGGGTCGCTCCATTCATACTTCCGACAGCCTGTACCTGGATGTACTCCCCTTTTTGTAGCTGGTTAGAAAAACGAAGGGAAAAGTTGCCATCCTTATCAGTCTTTACGGTATGTGTGCTGCTTCCTATCTTTATGTTAACTTGAATTGATTTCTTCGTATTTGGGACATAACCACCAAGTCTACGCTCTATGTTACTGATGTCATAAACTACGGGAGCATCCGGTCCCAGCTGCTGTACTACCTTAGAAGCCTCCCTGCTGTTTCTCGAGATATGATCGAGGCTGTATAGCTTCACTGCTGCTCCTGCCGGAAGTGGTCCTACCGTCATCGTAAAATTATTCTGATTATCCTTTACAAATTTTGCTTTTACGATATCAAGCTCCGGATTATATATCTCCGTATTGGCCATATAAAGCTCTTTTCCACCATTTGACGGAACATAGACGGTATCCTCTACAACTGCGATAAGTACGGCATCATCATCCTTTAAATTACCTGTAATGGTGTTCTGTATATTATTAATATCGTTGACTGCCGGGAGATTCGGTCCCGTTCTTTTTACCTCTACAGTAACTCTGGCACTTTCCAGATTCTTTTCCTCGTCCTTTAAGTATACGGTCAGTTTCGATCCTGAGGTCTGAGCGGGTAACCCATAAGAAAAGGTTCCGTCCTTTGCTACCTTCGTTACGTAGTTCCCGGTCGGTGCGGTTATAAACACCTTGGTTAACGGCTCGCCCCGTCCCGTTATTTTAGTCTTCCGATTTGTATAAGAATCTACTGTAGGTGTCGCCAGAAGCTTATCATCAAAGTTATTCACCACCAGCCGGTAGGTGGATTTGTTGCCAGCCACATCCTCGGCGTAGATGGTATAAACACCGTTTTCTACAACAGTAAAGGTATTATCAGCCTCAAGTAATGAACCTCCGGATCTGATAAAATCAGCTTCTTCCCGTTCACCCTTAATATATTGAACTGTTCTCAGCTCTGATGCATCCGTCACATGTACTGCCACCTTATACGGAGATGCGGTAGGAGCTGTGATCACCTGTGTAGCTATAATATGAGGGCTAATTGTGTCCTTATCCTTTTTCGGATAGGCTGCTTCATAATAGCTATAGCCATCTGCCTTTGACAGAAGCTTCTTATACCAGGGAGTCCCTTCAAAGAAATTCTCTCCCTGATTAGGAACCCGTGTAATAAAGCTGTTATCCGATGCCAGCCCAACATTCCAATTATAGTCCAGTTGAGGTAGAATGCTGCCGTTATCTGATATCTCATTTATATACTTACTTAGTACGGTTTGTGTACGGACAAATCCACCTAATATCGCCTGTGACTCCACACCCTGATTAGCTGCCTTTGGTGAAGTAATTTTATTCGCTACAAGAAGGAACTCCATATCGTCGGTAATATTCTTACCATTATAGGTAATTCGGCTGATTCTGTTACTGCTACTGATTTTATTGCCGCTGATATCATACCGGGGTTCATTGGAGGAGTTCATGACATAATTTACTCCGTCAAAGACAGTAAAGCTGCTCCAATCGTTCATCCAATCCTCTCTCAGCAGAGAATTCAATTGATAATCCTTCATCAGACCATTCATGGTAGAACTGCTCCACTTTGAAGGAAGTGCTGCTGTCTCATAAGCACTGGCAGACCATTCAAGCCATTCCTTCAGCTGCTTCCCTGTAATTGTATAGATGTAGAGATAATTATTATAGGGCTGGATCGAACTCAGCTCAGATTCCGTGATACTGTCACTAATATTTACATAGTTCACTGTTGAGGGTATTCCATATGCATAATAATTGGAAGCAGCAATGATAGGATAATTGACGTACTTTGATCCCTTGGTCTGGACGAATCTCTGTGCATAATCTATTTTCGCATCATTCAGCAGCTGGATTGCCGGATTATCTCCCAACATTCCGTAATAATTCTGGATTAGTTCACCCTCCTTAAGCTCTGCAATGATATCATTGCTATAATGCAGCATCTGTTTATCCCATTCTCCATATAAGCCTGCAAGAGTTTTATTTTCCTTTGTTGTATCGGCAGTTACCAGGCGAAGCTCCGACCTTCTGTCCGATATTCTATATCCGCCGTCCTTATATACAGTAAGCCTTAAGTCCACAACTCCCAAGCTATTTCCCCGGTTACCCGCCATAATTACATTTTTGTCGTTCATTAAATAGGTCGATTTTTCTACATAGGGTAACTTGAAATATGGTGAAGAATAATCCGTGGTGGGAAACTGATTATGTTCATGCCCGCAGATTACCACATCGACATCTGAGATTTTGGTCAGAGCATAGGCAACATTCTTAAAATTCAGCTCCGGTGCCTCTGACCCAATTCCGGTATGTGCCAATGCGACGACAACATCCGCCCCTTTCTGCTTTAGCTTTGCAGCTTGGGTTTTTGCATTTGAGACCATATCCTCACCCTTAAGCAGACCAACATAGCTATGAGTCTTACCGGTCAGGGTGGGAATGGTCAATCCCAGAATACCGATCTTCACCTCAACCTTATTGCCGGCTGAGGTTGTCAGGGTTCTGGTAATGATCATGTTCTCTTGAAAGGGATGTTCACCCGTCTTTGAATCTGTAACATTGGACAGAACGGTGATGTCTTTGAGGCCGGAGCCCTTAAGCTGATTTAGTATATAATCATACCCGTAATCAAAATCATGATTGCCCAAAGTGATGGCATCATATCCAATTGTAGCCATTGCTTTATAAATCGGTTGTATTACCTGCTGATTTTCAGAAAAAATATACTCTGTTGTATAATCATAAAGGGTATCTCCCGCATCCAGTAAAATGACACTCTCTGCAGAGACCTCATTCTTTGTTCTCTTAATCAGATCGGATAGTCGAGCCAGCCCTCCGTTATTATAATCTACACCCTTCTCATAATCCTTACTGTTCAACTGTCCGTGGAGGTCAGTAGTTCCCATAATTCTAAGATCTACAGTCTCAGGTTCCGTTGCTGCTTTGGTACTGCTTAAGTGTGCTATGTGGTCTCCCCATAAGACGCCTAATCCAATAATCACCATAGCTGTCAGGGCTTTCAGTCTAATTCGTATCCGCATTTTTTTCATCCTTATCTCTCCTTGCCTATAAAAAAGGCTGTTGCATGTAGGTACGCAACAGCATTTTGTTCGCCAGTATCAGTCTCCTTAGTTAGCGTTTTACATTCAAGTAACATTTTAGGAATTGAATAAGTCAATTCAGTGGCAAATTTCTTACAAATTCGTTACCATTATACAAGCTGGAGCTTAATCAGCTCTAGCAGCCTGTCCATCCGGTCCGAAAGATAAAGATATCCGATCAATGCTTCCAACCCGGTAGCAGTTCTATACTCCAATATCCCTGCATTCTTCGCAGAGGTATAGGATTTAGCATTCCGACCTCTCTTAAATACAGCCATCTCCTCTTCCGTCAGCTGATCCTTGATCAGGTGATATAGCTCTGCCTGAGCAGAAGCCTGAACCAATTTGGAAGCTCGTATATGAAGCTTATTGACAGGTGCATTTCCATTCTCAACGACGTAGGTCCTGATAATCAGGTCAAAGATGGAATCACCGATAAAAGCCAGGGTCAGGGGCGAATAGGTCTTTAGGTCTGTTTCCGGCAAATTCAACGAATTCCTGATAAATCCTGTAAACCCTAGCTCCTTTTCCATCTTATACCCTCTCTGGTATCCTCAAGCAAGATACCCTTCTCCAGCAGAAGATTTCTGATTTCATCCGATCTAGCAAAGTTCTTATTCTTTCTGGCGGTCTGACGCTCCTCAATCAGCTTCTCAATCTCCTCATCCAGCAGCTCCTCCTTCTTCTGCGCTATGATACCAAGGATATCACATAGCTGCAAGATTAAATCATGCAGTTCTTTCACAATGGCTCTTGAGCTCTCTCCGTTACAGACGGTATTAGCCAGCTTCACCAATTCAAAGATTGCAGCAATTGCATCGGAGGTATTAAAATCGTCATCCATAGCAGCCTTATACTTTTCCTTCAGCTTTTCTGCATCACTGGCAGCCTGCTTCTCCTCCTCAGTCATCTCCTCGAGCTGTAGGGTAGTTCCCTCAAGAAGGAATTGCAGCTGACCTACACAGTTCAGGATTCTCGTTAATGAATTCTTTGCTGCCTCCATCAACTCTTTGCTGAAATTCAGAGGACTGCGGTAATGGGAATTCAGCATAAAGAAACGTACCACCTGAGGGTCATAGCGCTCACAAATCTCACGAACCGTAAAGAAGTTCCCCTCGGACTTGGACATTTTCTTATTATCAATATTTAAGAAGGCATTATGCATCCAATAACGGGCAAATTCCTTACCATTGGCCGCCTCGCTCTGCGCAATCTCATTCTCATGATGAGGAAATACCAGATCCTCACCTCCTGCATGTATATCAATCTGCTCCCCGAGATACTTTTTACTCATGACTGAGCATTCGATATGCCAGCCGGGACGTCCGTCGCTCCAGGGTGAGGGCCAAAAGGGTTCCCCTTCCTTCTTCGGTTTCCATAATACGAAGTCCATCGGATCTTCCTTTTCTTCACTGACAGTAATTCTGGCTCCTGCCTCCAGATCATCTATCTTTTTCTTTGATAGCTTACCATATCCAGCGAAGCTTCTGGTTCTGTAATAAACCGTCCCATTCTTCTCATATGCATACCCTCTTTTAATCAGGGTGTCTATCATCTCAATCATACCATCGATTTCCTGGGTGGCCTTCGGATGAACGGTGGCCTCACGGACATTCAATGCCTCCGCATCCTTACGGAACTCATTAATATAACGCTCGGAGATCTCAGAGGCAGCTACTCCTTCCTCATTTGCTTTTTTTATGATTTTGTCATCTACATCGGTAAAGTTAGTTACAAATATCACTTCATAACCCAGATATTCAAGATAACGCCGGAAAGAGTCAAAAATGATGGTAGGTCTTGCATTTCCGATATGAATATAGTTATACACAGTAGGTCCACAGACATACATCCTGACCTTACCCTCCTCAATCGGAACAAATTCTTCTTTTTTCTGTGTCAGTGTATTATAAATCTTCATGTTGATCATCCACCTTTTAATTAATTATTTTTTACCGGTATTATAGAAGTTGTTCCGGTTATTAGGAGGATTTCCTCCTTCTCAATGATTTATCAAGGTTTTATCCACTTCTGTATTCTCTTTAAGTGTCTTCTCTAGCTCCTCCTGCTTAGCACAGATGCGCTTCAGTTCTGTCCTAAGGCAGATATTCTCATTCTGCAGACAGACCATCTCTTTTTGTATGGGATCAGGCAGATGTACCTGATCAAGATCCTCTCTCGGTACTTTAACATTGTTCATCTTGACCACTCTGCCAGGTACTCCCACTACCGTGGAATTCGGCGGTACTTCTGACAATACCACAGAGCCGGCTCCAATCTTCGAATTCTCTCCGATGATAAAGGAACCAAGAATTTTTGCACCGGCGCTGATCATAACATTATTACCAACGGTTGGGTGCCTCTTGCCTTGTTCCTTCCCCGTTCCTCCTAATGTGACTCCCTGGTATAGGGTAACATTATCCCCGATAACCGCTGTCTCCCCGATAACAACTCCATGACCGTGATCAATGAATAGGCCTCTGCCGATGGTCGCTCCCGGATGTATCTCAATTCCTGTCTTTCTAACCGTACGCTGGGAATACCATCTTGCAAGAAAATAATGCCTATGAAGATAGAGATAGTGTGCTATTCTGTAACGGATAATTGCCCGAAAACTTGGATAAAGAAAGACTTCCAGAGGTGTTTTAATTGCCGGGTCTCTTTCCTTTATTATCTGCATTTCTTCTTTGATGTATTTAATTACTCCCATAGGACATCCCCCTTATTGAATCAAAACACCGCCTCCAAATATAGAGGCGGTGAAAATTACGCGGTTCCACTCTATTTGTACGTCATAATACAGACGTACCTCTCAAAACAGATAACGGCTGTTACCGAGCCCGGCTAAGCTTACGCTTCACCGAACCAGCTCCCGGATGCACTTCACATATAAAACCATAAGGAATGCTTTCAGCCAGTGACATTCCCTCTCTGTTACAACGCTATATGCTACTTTTCCGTTCCTTGCTTTTACATATATATTGCTTATTGTATGCATTGAGAATACTTTTGTCAATATGAATTTTATTATCGCCTACAACCGCTGCAGCCCTCGCAGGAGCTCTGTACTCTAGGAGTCACATCCAACTGATAGTTCGATATGGCTTCAATCAGACAGACCGCATTCGCTGCCATTCCGAGGCCCTCTCCGGTAAAACCTAAGCCTTCTTCTGTTGTCGCTTTGATATTGACCCTATCCTCTTCAATCCCAAGCGCTCCGGCAATATTCTTGATCATATCAGGAATATATCCTGAAAGCTTCGGCCTTTGCGCAATGATGGTTGCATCAATATTCTCTATTACATAAAGCTTCTCTTCCACTAGCTGCTTTACGATTTTTAGCAGTTCAATGCTGGATTTCCCCTTATAAGCCGGATCACTATCCGGGAAATGTCTGCCGATATCCCCAAGAGCCGAAGCTCCAAGCAGTGCATCCATGATGGCATGGATCAGTACATCCGCATCAGAATGCCCCAGTAAGCCCTTCTCATACGGAATATTCACCCCACCTAGAATTAATGCTCTATCTTCAACCAGCTTATGGACATCATATCCGGTTCCCACTCTCATCTTTTTACCTCCTCATCATGTTTATAGGGTATATATTCAGATTATATAATAAAGCTGCAGTAGCAATCAGAAAGATATTTGCTCTAAGAACAGCTCACTAAAGCTCGGGTCCATGGAGAGATGAAGCTCCTGTACTTTCTCTGCCAATCTCTCCATCAGAATGACATATTTGCTGCTGCGAGCTGCCTGTTCTGCACCTGCAAGGGAGCTATTCCCAACCACGATGATCTTATCCTTCCATTCCGCCGGCAGAAGACCGATTCGAACTGCCTTATCCACATCCAGATAAAAGCCAAAGCCTCCCGCCAGATAGATTTTTTCCACTTCATTATATTGAATACCGTAATTTCTCAGCAAGATCTCAATACCGGCACGGATTGCCGCCTTTGCCAGCTGAAGCTCACGAATATCCTTTTGTAGACAGGTGAAAACTGTATTTCCCTGATACTCGATCGGATAGCCGCTATGAAAGTATTTCTCACATAGCAGACCGGTCTCGTCAATCATCCCGTTTCGGTAAAGCTCTGAAACGAGTTCTATCACACCGGTACCGCAGATACCGACCGGAGCCGCTCCATCAATCGTTTCATAATCAACAGCATCCCCCTCAATTGAAAAACGGCAGATGGCACCGGAAATACTCCCCGTCCCGCAGGAGATATTACCTCCTTCAAAGGCTGGTCCTGCTGCCGTTGAGGTGACCAGTATCCGGTCCTTGTTTCCCAAGGCTATTTCTCCGTTTGTTCCGAAATCTATCAACAGATTGACGGTTTCTGACGCGTGAAATCCACAGATTGCCATGCCTGCGAGGATATCTCCACCTACAAAGGTGGTGATACCGGGTAAGATAAGGACGGGACACTCCACTATACTCTGTAGCAGATATCTCCCCTTATCCTCTTCCATACTCATAAGCATAGAAGTCTCATCCTGCTGAAATAGTAGCTCCTTTAGGCGGATATACTGCGTATTCTTATTCACCGGAATGAACGGATAGGCACCCAATGTTTCACAAGAATACCCCAAAAGAAGATGGATCATCGTAGTATTTCCCGCAATTGCAATCTGCATCACCGTCTTCGGAGCAATCCCTGCTTTTTCAATAACCTTTTGAATTCCTTGATGCAGGCTCTTTTGTATTAAGTTCTGAAGCTCATTCTGTCTTCCCTCCAGTGATGCACGGATTCTGGAGATGACATCCGCACCGTATATTCTCTGTGGATTGACGAGAGTATAAGTACTGAGCGAGCTCCGGTTCCTAACTTCTGATAGTCTAAAGGCAACTGTCGTAGTCCCCAGATCTATCGCTATAATATATCCTTCGGATTTATCCTCATACCTATTGTTGTACTGTAATTCATACTCCGGTTGTTCTGTCTCCTCACAATGCTCTGTCAATGCCTTCATTGTCTCCTCTGCCCGATTGCATAAACATACAGCTACATCACCGGCAGGGATTGCTTTGCAGGCCAGACGATAGCCCTGCTCTAATTCCTCACAGGATAAGACCCTCCTATCCTGTACTGTAATCCCAAGATTACCTTCAATCACTTTAATCCTGCATTTACCACAGGCTCCTCTTCCTCCGCAATCTGCACGGTAAATAATCCCATTCCTGAAGAAGGCATCCAAAAGGGTCTCCTGCTCCTCACATATCACAGAAATTAATTCTCCGTTCTCCTGACGGATGATAACCTGATATTCATGTTTCAAAAGTAAGCCACCCCCTCCCGCTACAGCCTTACCTTCTCTGATATAGCACAGAAGACTCGTAAAAGTACTATGGATGATTATATTATAATATAATAAAATTCAATCGTCTATTCATATAGAAGCCGCTATTCTACGGAGACTTCTTTTTCTCGATATCCCGGAAGGCCAGAAAATAATTGGCTCCAGAGACGATAATCCCCCCGCCTATAAAATTCCCGAAGGCTGAAATCAAAAGATGATGTAAAAGCTCAGTAAGCTTTATGCTCTCACCGTAGAAATATGCTGTAAAAAGATAGTACATATTGGCAACAACGTGCTCCGTCTGACTAAGTACAAAAACTGTAATCGTCAGCCACACTACCGCTATTTTACTAATCTCCTCACGGCAGCTGTAAGCAAGACAGACACCAGTGCATACAATGATGTTACACACAACGCTGCTGGCAAGCAGCTGTCCAATTGGCATATTTATCTTATGAACAGCCTTTTCATTAAGCAACGCGATCGTATTGGTATCAAAAATTCCGGAAAACCTCGTCAGACAAGCAATAAATACTGTCCCAATCAGGTTAGCAATCAAGATCAGAAACAGTATTTTAAAAATCTTCCTCAGCCTTGTCAGTCCGGAATAAACAGCCATCATAACCATCGTATCGCTGGTAAAAAGCTCTGCCTGCATAAAAAGAACTGCAATAATTCCTATTGGAAAGACTGCAGCCCCTAAAAAGTTTCCTAGCCCCGGGACTGCTATTCCTGCTGCCAGCTTTAGGTAGCCGATAGCCCCAAGGGATATGTATATGCCTGCCAATATTCCCTGAACTAAAAGAATTGTGAAGGTTTTATTCGCCTTGTGCCTGCTCTGATGTAAAATATACTCTGTGAGTGCCTTGGGTCCTGAATAATTGTTCATCCTGTATATCCTTTCTATGTTAAAAACCCATCATTCCATAATCCGCTATATTATAACATGTCCTGTCCGCAAAAAATGTGATTGCAATCAAATTCTTTTAAGGTATCCGATAGCAAATTGCGTAAATAATTCTAACTACTTATGCAATAATATTATCTATCCCAGCCTAAAAATAAAAAAGGTGCTGCCTACCCTGATTGGATACAGCAACACATTTTAGTAGCGAAGGACGGATTTGAACCGCCGACACCGCGGGTATGAACCGCGTGCTCTCGCCAACTGAGCTACTTCGCCATATTGATGCTTTTACTTTAGCATAAAAATGGGACCTATAGGGCTCGAACCTATGACCCTCTGCTTGTAAGGCAGATGCTCTCCCAGCTGAGCTAAGATCCCATCGAAGTACCTTTTCATTATATTCATTTGGACAGGCTTTGTCAAGAACCTTATCAAATTCCACATATTTAATAAATAATTCGAACATCAGCTAAAACGTAAAATTTGATAACTTGACTTGATAACCTATATAACCTATACTAAATGTAGGGTTAACGTATTTTTCACTGTGCCTGATTCAGATCCTCACTCAGGTTTCATCCTAAAATAATAAAAAGAAGGTGATAGTACTAAAGGAGACAACAT
This sequence comes from Bacillota bacterium, assembly GCA_023415635.1. Taxonomy (GTDB): domain Bacteria; phylum Bacillota; class Clostridia; order Lachnospirales; family Lachnospiraceae; genus Mobilitalea. The sequence continues at coordinate 28,532 of JAEZJV010000061.1, forward strand.
AAACCAGAAAGGAATGATTTTTATTTGAATGAATTAACCTTAAAGTTAAAAGAAGTAATGCTCTCAATTCTTCCCATTGTTATTATTGTTCTCATTTTAAATTTCACTCTTGTTCCTATGGATTCTGTAATTATAGCCAGATTTTTTGTCGGAGTTATGTTTATTATAGTAGGATTGGCTCTATTTTTAATCGGAGTGGATTTGGGAATAACTCCAATCGGTAATACAATAGGAGCTTCCATGGCTAAAACCAATAAAATATGGATGATATTTATTTCCGGCTTACTGCTTGGTTTTTTTGTATCCATAGCAGAGCCTGATCTTCATATTCTTGCAGCACAGGTTGGTTTTGTAACTGGTGATATGATATCAAAGTGGACCATTGTCATCATAGTATCTATAGGTATTGCGATTATGTTGTCCATAGGTCTCATAAGAATTGTATTTAATGTGCCCTTATACAGGCTGCTTACCTTCTTCTACGGTATTATTTTTTTACTGGCGATTTTTACTTCAAAAGAATTTCTTGCAATATCCTTTGATGCCTCAGGAGCTACGACAGGAGCACTGACGGTTCCTTTTATCTTAGCATTGGCAACAGGTGTATCAAGACTAAAAAAAGACAGTAAGGCCTCTGAAAAGGATAGCTTTGGGCTAGTGGCTATTGCTTCAATCGGCGCGATATTATCCGTTATGATACTGTCCATCATATCAAGAACAGATAGAATAACGGCTTCTCTTACATATGATGAAACAAAATCTTCTTCAATATTCCAACCCTTTATCCATGAATTATCTGACGTTGCTATAGAAATCTTCTGGGCTCTGTTTCCTATCCTACTTGTCTTTCTGCTGCTTCAGAGATTATCCTTCAAATTATCGAGAAAAGCAGTGCGTAAAATATTATTCGGCATGGTATTTACCTTTATTGGTATGACCATGTTTCTGGTGGGTGTTAACTCAGGCTTTATGGATGTTGGAAGTAAGGTGGGTTACCAACTGGCATCCCTTGATAATAAGGTCTACTTAACTTCAGTAGGCTTTGTTCTCGGTTTTGTGACTATTTTGGCAGAACCGGCTGTATACGTACTAACACGCCAGATTGAGGATGTAACCAGTGGTTATGTTAAGCGTAGGTCCGTACTTATCATGCTTTCGATAGGAGTAGGTATTGCTGTAGCATTATCCGTTCTCAGAATCTTAATTCCTGAGCTCCAGCTATGGCATTATTTATTACCCGGATATATTATATGTATTATAATGTCCTATTTTGTACCCAAGCTGTTTGTCGGAATAGCTTTTGATTCGGGCGGGGTTGCTTCTGGTCCTATGACCGCGACCTTCATATTGGCTTATATCCAAGGAGCTGCTGATTCTATCGAGCATGCCAATGTATTGATAGACGGATTTGGAATGATAGCAATGGTAGCAATGACCCCAATTATCGCCTTACAGATTTTAGGGCTGTTCTTTAAGATAAAATCAAGAAAAAGGGAGGTGAACTAATGTTAGCTAATACAGATATCAAACAATTTCAGTTGATTTGTTTCATTGTCAATTTCGGTATGAGCAGTAAAGTAATACATGAAGCAAAGAGATGTAACATTCAGGGGAGTACTGTGTTATTGGGAAAAGGTACGATTAATAATACAATACTGGAGTATCTGGGTTTAACTGATACCCGTAAAGAAATCATCTTTATGCTCTCTGATTATGAAACCGCTGAGAATGCTCTCACTACGTTGAATCAGCATTTTAAATTGGAAAAACCTAACCATGGAATAGCATTTTCCATAGCTATTTCAGAGGTTGCTGGGACAAGTCACATAAATTGCAGCAAGAAAAATGAAGAAAAAGGAAGGGATAAGGCCATGTATCATTTATTAACCAGCATAGTTGAGAAAGGGAAAGCAGAAGACGTAATCAGTGCTGCGAATGAGGCCGGTTCTACCGGTGGTACCATTATCAATGGGCGCGGCTCAGGAGTGCATGAAACGACCAAGCTCTTTATGATGGATATAGAGCCTGAGAAAGAAATTGTCATGATACTCTCAGAACCTGATAAAACAGATGCTATCAAGGAATCCATTTGTAGAAAACTAAAAATGGATGAGCCCGGTAATGGAATCCTGTTTATTCAGGATGTTCACAATGCATATGGCATTTTCAAATAATCACCTTATAAAAGGTATGCTTCCCAAAGGCAACTGCATATGAATACAAATTAGAAAAGTAAATCGAATACGGCAAAGAGGCTGATTCATAAGTATAGAAAAAGAAAGTGAAAGGACTAGCTTCGTGGGAATGCTAGCCCTTTCACTTTCTTTTTGGCTACTATATAGACAGCCTCTTTTACTGCTTATACTCTCTTTCAGCTGCAGCATATCTTTTCAATTTCCTCTATTACATCGGCAGGGATATCATGGTAGTATGCACAGCCTGTATTTCTAGCACATCAAAATCGTTGAACTGTACCGGTTCATCAGGAAAGGCAACTGTTTTTAATGCAGACACCAGCTTTTCAATTTCTTTTATGCATTGTTGATAGGAACGAGTGTAGTCGTTCACATTGGGTCTTTCATTTGAGAATTTGGGCCCTTCCATACCGAATTTTATTATTGTCCAGTAGGGATGATCAAAATGTAGTTCCACGTTAAAAGCGTGAAAGGGTTCCGGAACATTTAAATTTTGAATCTCTGATGTTCCATTATTCATCATCTTGTCTCTGGCATGGCTTATATGCTTTTTCATCATAAAATGGATAATTTGTGGTGTAAGTGCAATAGCGCGCTCCGGTACCTTGCTGAAATAACGCTTAATGCCATCTGCTGAACCCTCGAATAAAAGCATGTTGTCCTCTTTAATGGTAAAGGCCTTCAGCTGTCTGCCCTCAAATACGGTCTTATCAGGTTGTTTACTCATACAGAACAGCTTATTCCGGTAATCGAAAATTATATTTGTATCCCAAAGGCCGTAATCAATCCTCTCGGAGACAACGAAGCGGTCTTTCTGCAGCTGGTTCTGATCATAAAACGCTAAATATTCCTTAACATCCTGCATTGTCAAATTGTTTTTCTTTTCAATTTCCATGTCAATTTTACTATAACAAGTGTCACAGGTAATTTCTCCGTCGATTTTCCATGGCAAAAGCCATGAAATCTGTCCACCGCAAATGGGACAAGAGAGTTTATTTAATAATAAGCTCATAATCATTTCCTCCTATTTTATTAATCATTATCTTGTTACGCTGCTGAAACCATTTCCTTAATCTTTTATATACTCCATTAGTCTCCCTGTTCCATTTTCCTTATAAGGTATGCTCCTTACTTCATTATTACGAAGATGAGCCCTCAGTCTTTATTGTCACCTCATTCACCTCTCCTTGCTAATGCAACCACTATTACTTATCCCAATCATATCAAAATCTACGCTCAAAAACCGTTTTTTGCACGAAACGTATCTTTTACGGCATGAATCGTATCTCTTTCGTATAAAATGTAAAGATGATTTGTCAGCTGATGCTGATGATTGGAGATATGCCGGTTATTTCTACGGAAAATAGCAAAAACTTGGAAATGCGCTAAATGACAATTGGCAGACAGTGAAAACTCACTGTCTGCCAATATATGCCTTACTATTCGCTGGTTATTAAATGTATCCCTAAAAGAGAGTGGCTATCCAAGTGCACCTTTACTATAATATTATTCTACAGCAACAGCCCCGATAAATCATCCTTATAAATAATATGAAGCTCATGCATCGCACGGGTAACTGCCACATACATCAGCTTAGCATCCTCATCATTGGTACGGTAGCTGCGTTCGTCTGGATTCCAGAGGATGACTGCATCGAACTCCAAGCCCTTGGTCATGTGGATGGGAAGCACCATATTGCCGCTGGTGAAGGACATCTCTTCTATGTCTCCTGTCAGATGCTCCAATTGCACATGGGGCTTTAGGAGCTCTTTTACCTTACTGGTTTCTTCGATGGTCCTGCAGATGATTGCCACGGTATCGTAACCGCTCTCTCTGATGGAACGTATCACTTCCACCGTCCTTGCGGTCATCTGTTCTTCGTTTCCGACTTTGATCAGCGCAACCTCCTTACCATGGCGGATGATCGGCTCGATCTTATAGGTCTTGAAGGAGCACTTTCTCAGCACCCAACTGGCAAATTCCGAGATCTCCACCGTGTTTCGGTAGCTCTTGGCAAGTACATAGAAGCGGTCCTTCTCCGGTGAAAATACCTCCTGTTTCAGTATCTCCCAGTCATTCATACCGGTATCATAATAAATATTCTGGGAGATGTCTCCCATGATGGTATAAGTACAGTTCTTGAAAAGCTGACGGAAGATCATAAACAGCATGACACCAAAATCCTGCGCCTCGTCAATGACAATATGGCTGACATACTCGTAGTCCTTCGTCATCTTGATCCTTCGCTTAATATAATTCAGCATACCAAGATCGTAGATGTCCAGCCTCCTTTCATGCAGCTCTGAAAAAATCAGCCGTAGGACACTTTCCTTAGGAACCTCAATTCCCATCTCCATGTAAGCTTTAGAATTCAGCCTTAAGTCCTCCAGAAAGGCCTGGTAAATCTCCATCAGATTATATTTCTTATTCCTGTTGCCGAAATAGTTCTTATATTTATTTACTTCGGTCCGAATCTCCTCCCTGTGTCTTTCATTCTCCTCATTCACGGAGGCAATCTTATAGGTCAGGCGTTTATTCAGCAGATCAATCTTCTCCTGCAACGGCAGTTCAGAGAAGAAATCCATAAAATACAGAATTTCTTCTCTGGAATACAACACCTGATGATGATATTCCACGGAATCCGAGGTAACCTCAGCAAGTTCAAACTGCTTCATGAATTCCATTAATGCTTTGATAAAATGAATGGAGCCCTTGAACTGCTTCAGTCGAGAGATATCCTGTGTAATATTTTCTGCCTCTAGCTTTAGAAAGCTGTTGGCAAGCTGATACCTTCCCTTCTTCCAGCTAAAATCCTTATCCAGAAGCAGGAGCAGAAATTCCTCCATCGTCATCTGATTGACATTATAGACATCCAGATTCGGAAGCACTCCGGTGATGTAATTCAGGAGCATCTTATTGCTGCCGATGATGAAGAACTCATCCGGTCTGAATTTCTCCTTATAATTATATAAAATATAGGAGATACGGTGCATTGCCACCGTGGTCTTTCCGCTGCCTGCCACTCCTTGTACGATAACACTGTGCCAGGGACTTTCTCGGATAATCTCATTCTGCTCCTTCTGAATCGTAGCGATGATCTCACCGAGAACCACCTCTTTATTCTTACTAAGGTACTTTGTCAAAAACTCGTCATTGGCCACAACCTCCGAGTCGTAGAATTCAATCAGCTTACTGTTGTCAATCTCATAAGTACGCTTCAGGAAAAGATCGATTTCAATGCGATCACCCATCGGAGTAGGATAAGAGCTTCTTCCAATATCACTGTCGTAATACACACTGGAGATCGGTGCCCGCCAATCAATTATCATATTCTCCGTAATGTTCTTACGTATACCGTTTTTCCCCAGATATAAGGAATAGCTAGAATTGTCCTCCGTCTCCCGGTAATCAATCCGCCCGAAGTAGGGCTTTCTCCTTGCTAATAGATTCTTATTTAGCGTCCGCTCTATCTGTGATTTCATATCAAGTCCGACGACCAGGTCATTGTGCAGCTCTGGGTTAGCGGAGCGGTAATTATCGTATAGCTCCTTTGTCTCCGTACTAATCTCTTTAAACTGCCGCATATATTCCTCTATATTCCCGTCAATCACCCTGATGCACTGCTCCAGATGCTGTTCTTCCAATCTTCGTTCCAAGCCGCTTTGCTTTTCTGTTTCCTGTTTTTTCTGTGTATCCTGCATGACAGCCTCCTATTGTTTCTATTATTTTCCTCGTATCCCATTCCATCTTGTCAGGAATATAAATTCCTTTCTCTTCTATTTCCACACGACCCCGACGGTTGACAATGCCTCCTTCATTGAGCCAATGCAGCATATAGATTTTGCACCAGCAATCATCTCCTTCATTAAAAATGGGCATAACAATTTCCCTCTCTTTCGCAAAAGAGTGGGTTCATGCCTCTGACAGGTGCAATTTTATCTTCTCAGGGAACTCTTCCTTTGATGCATTCTAACTGCTTATGATACAATGTCTTGAATGCTTCCCAAAATCCGGCATTACACCGGTTGACCTTGAAGGTCATAGAAATGTGTTGGACTTTAATCATATTGCTCCTCCTGGTAGTAATATTTTTTCAAATATCTTGCCAAGCGACGGTGTAACCTTTAGGTACACAGGTACCCCTCAGATTCACTTTTTTCCTTGGATTTTGCCAAGAAAACCCGCGGTAAATATTTATCAAGCGAAAAAACATTGTAGCACTTCTTATTGGGTATGTCAACCAATTATTACAAACGAAATGCGCAAAATAAGTAGCTTTCGGCTATTACCAGTTTTGCGAAAACTACCTTTGTAGGTTCTTATTGGTGTAATTACTTTATTTTTTGTTCATGACGCAGTTCCACAAATTCCTCGGCAGTTAGATTATAGTCTTCCAGCAAGAAGCGTCCCTGCTCATAACGAATAATATTGATACAGGTATTCTTAAGTATGATTTTTCCGGTCCCTGTCATACCGCTGCTTAAGACACTCAGGACTGAATTAATGGATGCTCCATGAGATATCATGATGATATTATCCTGACTGAATTGTCTTGCATATTTATGGAGGGATCCCATCATCCGATTACAGAGCTGCTCCCAGGGTTCCTTATCATCCGGTTCGCCTGAAGCATAAAAAGCATCCCGTTCCGCAGGAGTCATTCCGGATACCCTGGAAAAATCCCTCTCCGTGATCCCTTCCTCCAGGATAATCTTCCTAATCTTTAGTTGCTTGGCAATAATCTCAGCTGTCCTCTTTGCACGGCTTAGTGGACTGGTAATTATAGCTTGGAAGGCTTCATCTGATAAAGCCTGCGCGCATTCCTCCGCTTGAAGAATTCCCGTTTCATTGAGCGGAATATCTTCCCTCCCCTGAAATCTTCCCTGCAGATTCCAATCTGTCTGTCCGTGTCTGATCAGATATATTTTCATTGGCTTATCTCCAGTCTTTTGTTTGTATTCCATTCTAACTCATAACAAAAGAATTGGCTAGAACAAATCTCGCTTACCACCATAAAAATATTGTGCCGGTACGGTACACATAAATGTTCTTAACATCTAGATGTACCTTATCGGCACAATAAGGTAAAATCCAATTACTCTATTAAAGCTTGAATCTCATAATGATTTCCTGAAGATTTGTTGCAAGCAGAGCTAATCTTTCGCTGGATTTCGCAAGCTCCTCCATGGAAGCACTCTGCTCCACCATAGCAGCTGAAGCCTCTTCCGTACTTGCTGCATTTTCCTCTGCAATTGCGGAAAGGGTCTGCAGCATATCCAGGATATCATTTTTAGCTTTGGCCATCAGCTCTTCAGACTCATTCAGCTGCAGCATTGCTCCGTTCGTCTCGCTCATCGCCGACGCGATGGCTTCATATTTCATCTTAGTATTCAAAACACTCTCCGACTGTTCCTTGGAAATCTTACTTACCTTATGAATACTTGTGACAGCCTTGTTCACTGTCTCCTGTAGTTCGTGGACAATACCGTTAATATAATCAGTTGATTGTGCTGATTGACCGGCCAGCTTCTTAATCTCTGATGCAACAACTGCAAAGCCTTTTCCTAACTCTCCTGCTCTTGCCGCTTCAATGGAGGCATTCAGGGATAGCAGATTGGTCTGTTCAGCAATGGCTGCTATCACATTGCTGGCCTCACTGATCCTATTGGTGCCTTCATTGGTCTTTAGGATAATATCATAAATTTCATCTGTTGCAAAGCTACTTTCATCTGTAATTTCGGTTAATCTCTGTACTTCGGAAATACCGTCCTGGACAACATTAGTAACCTTGTCGGTTGCCTCTATAACCGCATCCATATACTGCCTGTTCTTTTCAATATTATTCCCTAGCAGGATAGCTTGGCCGGAGCCGGTCTCAGTATTGACAGCTTGATCGGAAGCGCCCCTAGCAATCTCTTCTACGGTCTTGGAGACTTCTTCTGCTGCTACGGAGGACTGCTCCGAGGTTGCTGTCAGCTGCTCTGCCGTCGAGGATACCTGTAATGCAGAATCTGTGATTTCGCTGATAATCTTTCGCAGGCTGTCCGTAATATCCTGCATTGCGTGAGCCAATACTCCGCTTTCATCCTTTCTTTTCATAAGCTTATCAGGAATATTTCCGGTCAGGTTAAGACCTGCTATACTTTGTGACAGCTCTGTAATCTTTATCATCGGTTTAGTATATACCAAGCCCACAAAATAGATTATCACAATGCTTATGGCTATACTGATAAAAATCTGCAGCATCATAGCTCTTCTCAGCTTATAAACAGGCTCCAGTACCTCTGTTTCATTAAAGGTACTGACTATAATCCAATTCGTACCGGGAACTTCTGCAAATCCTGCATAAAGGTTGACAGTTTTGCCCAGATTATCTTTATCCTCGTATTCAATGAAACCTTTTCTAGTATCTATGATGGTTTGAATTGTCATAGCATAACCGGAATAAGTTTTGTCTTCCTCTTGTGCTGTAATCGGATTAAATTGGCTGAGAACAAGTTCCTTATTATCATGTGCTACAATGGTTCCGGACATATTAATCATATAGGAATAGCCCAATTTACTGTATTTCATATCGCCGGTCAAAGCACTCAGGGCATTGCCGTCCCTTCTTCCGATTAATACACCAGCTACCTGATTCCCCTTCTTGATCGGGACTGCCACCATGGTAACAGGCTCGTTGGTGACGCGACTGATTAATACATCTGAAATATTAGCCTCCCCCGCAAATGCTTTCTTAATATATTCACGGTCTCCTAAATCACTCTCAGAACCATCGGTATATCTTGCTTTTCCGTCCGGAGTGACAACACCCAAAACAAGGAAATCAGTCGTCGGAAGTTGTTCCTGCAGGATTGTCTGCTGCTCCGTCCAATCCATGGAGGTAATTCCTTTCTGAACAGATATAGCAGTCAGCGTCTTGATGGTCTCAGCAACCCTGCTTTCTACCAGCTTCGCTCCCTCAGCAGCCATAATCCGGCAGGTAGTCTTTGCGCTCTCGGACATCAAATCACCACCGCTTTTAGTAGCACGGTAACCGTTGGTTATCGTGGACACAGCAACCAATAGAGTAAAGATAAGAATTAACCTTGTCTTCATACTATTTAATTTCTTCATACATTATCCTCCTACGAATATGAGTTACATGCAAAATAAGCTATCATAATTTACCATTGTACATTTTTCAAATTATCCATATTTTACTAAATATTACTTTTTTATTCTATACTATTATTCTTCATATTTCAACCATTTTCGATATAAAAGTAATAGTTTGTCAATTATTTAGGAGCGTCTACCGATGAGAACCGATAGACGCTCCTTTTTAGATTTATAATATTCTTTATGTAACCCATCTGCGTTGATATTATATGCTTACCGTAACTGTCTTTCCGTTGCGTTCAAAGATTGTTTTTACCTCTTGAAGCAATTCCCCGGACGGCTCCTTGGTATCGCTTAAGGTATAATTCAACCCCATCTCCTTCCACTTATATTCACCCATCTTATGGAAGGCTAATAGCTCAATCTTAGCCACATTTTGATAATCATCCAGATATCCGGAAAACTTTTCTATATTATCTAAATTGTCTGTCAGCCCAGGCACCAGAACATAGCGTACCCAGACTGTGATCTTATGCTCCCGAAGATAGTCCAACAATTTTAGAGTAGGATCCAGCTTCACACCGGTTACCTCCTGATATACCAACGGATCATAATTCTTGATATCCAACAGAACCAAATCCGTGTACTCCAGGAGCTCCTTTACTGCATCATTCCAAATATATCCCGAAGTATCAATCGCTACCGATATAGCATGAGGTTTTAATAAGCGGCATACCTCTAGCAAAAACTGTGCCTGTAATAGCGGTTCTCCTCCCGTGAAGGTTACTCCACCGCCAGAAAAATCCATATAGGCTTTATATTTTAATATTTCGTCTGCCAATTCCTTTGGTGTGTAGCTAGTACCCCTATTGACTTCCCAGGTATCAGGATTGTGGCAGAATTTACAGCGCAGAGGACACCCCTGTAGGAATACTACGAATCGGATGCCCGGACCGTCTACAGTGCCAAAGCTTTCCAATGAATGAATTCTGCCTAATATCTCCATAGATTTCCCCTTTCAGTCATGACATACATTATGATTAACGCTCATGGAAGGTACGGTTGATTACATCCATTTGCTGCTCTCTGTTCAGTTTAATGAAATTTACAGCATATCCTGAGACGCGAATGGTCAGCTGAGGATATTTTTCCGGATGCTCCATTGCATCCAGTAAGGTCTCTCTGTCAAATACATTGACATTGATATGATGTCCCCTGCTGTGGAAGTAACCATCGAGCAGCCCCTTTAAGTTCTCGACACGCTCTGCCTGGTTCTTACCAAGCGCTTTCGGTATCATGGAAAAGGTATAGCTGATTCCGTCCTCCGCATGCTTATAGGGCAGCTTTGCTACTGAGGACATAGAGGCTACTGCTCCTTTTTTGTCCCTTCCATGCATCGGGTTGGCTCCGGGTGCGAAGGGATCTCCCGCTTTTCTTCCGTCAGGGGTGCTGCCTGTCTTTTTACCGTACACCACATTGGACGTGATTGTCAAAACGGAAAGTGTCTGCTTCGCATTTCGGTAAGTCTTCACCTTACGCAGCTTGTTCATGAACTTCTCTACGATATCGATCGCAATCTGGTCCACTCTGTCATCATTGTTTCCGTATGCAGGATATTCTCCTTCGATCTCATAATCAACCGCAAGTCCAGCCTCATTGCGGATCACCTTAACCCTGGCATATTTTATTGCGGACAGGGAGTCCGCTACCACAGAAAGTCCGGCGATACCACAGGCCTCGGTACGGAGAATATTGATATCATGGAGTGCCATCTGCAGACTCTCGTAATTGTATTTATCGTGCATGAAATGAATGACATTCAACGTATTAATATAGAGCTCGGAAAGCCAATCCAGAGTCTGGTCAAATTTTGCCATAACCTCATCATAATTTAAGTATTCACTTGTGATTGGAGCAAACATCGGTCCTACCTGCTCACCGTAAATCTCATCCTTACCACCGTTAATCGTATAAAGAAGGGCCTTAGCCAGATTCGCACGTGCACCAAAGAACTGCATCTGCTTACCTAATCTCATGGCCGATACACAGCAGGCGATACCATAATCGTCTCCCCAGACATCTCTCATGATGTCATCACTCTCATACTGAATGGAACTGGTATCTATAGAGACCTTGGCACAAAAATTTTTAAATGCGTCCGGCAATAAAGTAGACCATAATATGGTAAGGTTCGGTTCAGGCGCAGGTCCAAGATTATAGAGTGTATGGAGAACTCGGAAGCTGTTTTTGGTAACCAGCGTCCTTCCATCCAATCCCATACCGCCAATAGATTCTGTTACCCAGGTGGGGTCCCCGGAAAACAGGTCATTATAGGAAGGGGTACGTAGGAATCGAACCATACGGAGCTTCATAACGAACTGATCCATCAGCTCCTGAAGTTCTGTCTCCGTAATCATTCCGTGCCTTAAATCTCTTTCATAATAGATATCCAGGAAGGTTGTCACACGCCCAAGGCTCATAGCCGCGCCATCCTGCTCCTTAATGGCACCCAGATAAGCAAAATAGGTCCATTGGGTTGCTTCAAAGGAGTTTTTAGCCGGATTACCGATATCAAAGCCATAGGAGGCTGCCATCTGCTTCAGCTGCTTCAGAGATTTGATCTGCTCACTGATCTCCTCCCTCAGTCTGATGTCAGGTGATTCTAAGATAGAAATCTCAAGAAGCTTCTTCTCATGAAGCTTCTCCTCAATCAGAAAATCGACACCGTAAAGAGCTACCCTTCGATAATCCCCGATAATTCTTCCTCTGCCGTAGGCATCCGGAAGACCGGTAATTATGCCGGTATGTCTAGCCTTCTTCATGGCATCCGTATAGGCATCAAATACGCCGTCATTGTGGGTCTTTCTGTTCTGAGAATAAATCTCCTCTGTCTTCTTATCCAGAGTATAGCCATAAGCCTCCAGGGCATTCTTTACCACACGAATACCACCATTTGGCATAATTCCGCGCTTTAAAGGCTTATCAGTCTGAAAACCTACAATCAGCTCGTTTTCCTGATCCAGATAACCAGGTCCGAACGCTGTAATTGTGGACGGTCTCTCAGTCTCAGCCTCCAGAATTCCCTTTCTATTCTCCTCCTTCATCAGCTCCATTACCTTTTCCCAAAGCTTTTCTGTCCTCTGAGTCGGGCCCGCCAGGAAGGAGTCGTCCCCCTCATAGGGTGTATAATTATGTTGAATGAAGCTTCTGACATTCACATTCGTCATCCAGCTTCCTTGTTTAAAATCATACCATTCCTGCCTCATTATTTAACCATCCTTTCCACCGTTCTTCACGGCATACAGCTTTACTTGTTAACATAGGCTTTTGTTATCACCGTTAGCATTATTATAGCTTTATCAGTAAATTTCACTGGCAAAAATTGTCTCATGAAATTTCAATTCATTTATATCACAGATCCGATTTGATTTCTGTGATTTAAATCACGGAATGAGACATATTGTTCAGTAATAGCATACATTGCATATAAATAAGAAAGAGGCTCCTTTCCGATAATTCCTACTGACTTAATTAATGTCCGCTAGGGTACTTCGGTCCGAACAGCCTCTTACTATTTCATAATTATATTCTATCTTTACTATCTTGGTTTCCTATCAATAATTAAGCCAGATTACTATAACCGATCAGGCTTGCATCCACAGCCTTTGCCGCTTCCCTGCCCTCACGAATTGCCCAAACCACCAAGGATTGGCCGCGGTGCATATCCCCTGCGACAAATACCTTATCCACATTGGTCTGATACCTACCGGCATCTGTCCTGACATTGGTTCTCTGATCCAGTTCTACACCGAAGGCTTCCGCCACATAAGACTGTGCTCCCAAAAAGCCTGCCGCAATCAGGACAAGATCAACTTCGACCATTGTCTCGCTGCCGGGTACCTCTGCCATCATAATACGTTTTGTGGTTTCGTCGAATTTGCTCTCAAGCCGGACAATTACAGCCTTGCATACATTACCCTGCTCATCTGCAAGAAATTCCTTTACTGTTGTCTGATACATTCTCGGGTCACTGCCGAAGGTATCGATTGCTTCCTCCTGACCATAATCTGTCTTACAGACCTTCGGCCATTCCGGCCAAGGGTTATTGTCAGCTCTGGTATCGGGCATTTTTGGCAGCATCTCTAATTGTAGCACAGACACTGCCCCCTGACGGATGGAGGTACCGACACAGTCGTTACCGGTATCACCGCCACCGATTACCATTACCTTTTTTCCCTTGGCACTAATGGTAAAGGCAGCAATGTCCTTCCTTATCGTAGTACCTGCATCGAGCAAATCCTTTGTAGCCGACTTTAAATAATCCACCGCAAAATAGATACCCTTTGCTTCTCGTCCCGGCACCTTGATATCTCTCGGATTGGAGGCTCCACAAGCAAGAATAATGCTGTCAAATTCCTTAAAAAGCTTATTTGCTTTATAATTTGCTCCAATATCAGCTCCTGTAATGAAGGTAACTCCCTCTGCTTTCATAATATTAACTCTGCGATCAATGATCTGCTTCTCCAGCTTCATATTCGGTATACCATACATCAGAAGACCGCCGATACGGTCAGAACGTTCAAATACAGTTACCAGATGTCCTCTTCTATTCAGCTGATCAGCTGCCGCCAGTCCGGCTGGACCGGAACCGATAACCGCTATCTTCTTGCCGGTACGTATGATCGGAGGATTGGGTCTAAAATAACCTGCTTCATAGCCATATTCCGCAATAGCATATTCATTGTCCTTGATGGTAACCGGATCACCGTTTAATCCGCAGGTACAGGCTGTTTCACAGGGAGCAGGGCACACTCTTCCGGTAATATCCGGAAAATTGTTTGTCTTCATCAGACGAGATAGGGCCATCTTCATATTGCCGCGAAACAGTAAATCATTCCATTCCGGTATCAGATTGTTCAGAGGACAACCTGATACCATTCCTCCAATGATCAACCCTGACTGACAGAAGGGTACCCCGCATTCCATACAGCGTGCACCTTGACATTTTCTTTCCTCCATGGAAAGAGGCTGATGGAATTCATTAAAGTGCTTTAATCTATCTTTCGGTTGTTCAGCATTGGTCTGAACTCTTTCATAATCCATAAATCCTGTTGGCTTTCCCATAATATTCCTCCATTCATTCGAAAACTGAACTCTTTGACATATAATATATTGATACGCTGGCGACAAAGGCTCATTTCACAATTTCCCGAATTTACTTATCCTTCATGTTAGCAAAGAACGCTTCAATCTGTGCCTGCTCGCTGCTTAATCCCATTTCCTCCATTTGAAGGATTGTCTGCTGCATTCTTCTATAATCATGAGGAATAATCTTCTTAAACTTCGGAAGATATTCGGCAAAGTTCTCCAGAATCTCTTTACCCTTCATGGAATTTGTATATTTCACATGTTCCGTGATCATATCCTTTAATTCCAGAACATCGTATTTCTCTGTCACTGGTTCAAAGGTTACCATTCCTTTATTCAGTCTTTTATATAAATCATTGCTTTCATCGAGCACATAAGCAATACCTCCGCTCATACCGGCTGCAAAATTCTTTCCAGTCTTGCCAAGCACCACGACTCTGCCACCTGTCATATATTCGCAGCCATGGTCACCGACTCCTTCGACAACTGCAACCGCTCCGGAATTACGTACGCAAAAGCGTTCACCGGCTACACCACATACAAATGCCTTACCACTGGTCGCACCATAGAGCGCCACATTCCCGATTATAATATTCTCATCGGCTTTAAAGCTGCTGGATTTGGGAGGAAATGCTACCAGCTTGCCCCCGGATAGGCCCTTGCCAAAATAATCGTTGCTATCACCCTCCAACTCGATGGTAAGTCCCTTGGGGATAAAAGCACCGAAGCTCTGACCACCGCTTCCCTGCGCTTCAATCACATAACTGTCTTCCTTTAAGGTTGTTCCATACCTTCTCGTAATTTCAGAACCTAAGATGGTACCGAAGGTACGGTCTGTATTGGTTATGTTTACTCTAAGCTTCTGGGCCTGATTCTCCGATAAATTGAATTTCTTCAAAAGTACCTTCTCATCTATGGTATTTTCCAGTTTAAAGTCAAAGATCTGTGAGGAATCATAATGATATGCCTGGCCTGCTTCTACAAAAGGATTGTTTATGATCGCATTAAGCTCTACTGTCCTTGCTCTCTCGTCCTTCCTTGCAGTTTCTTTTACCGAAAGGAGGTCGGTACGCCCTACCATCTCATCAACAGTCCTAAAGCCTAATTTTGCCATATATTCACGAAGCTCCTCAGCAACGAAACGCATGAAGTTCTCCACATATTCCGGTTTTCCCGTAAATCTCTTGCGAAGCTCAGGGTTTTGGGTAGCTACCCCGACAGGACAGGTATCCAGATTACATACACGCATCATGACACAGCCCAGGGTTACCAACGGAGCGGTTGCAAAACCGAACTCCTCTGCACCCAGCAATGCTGCGACTGCCACATCACGTCCGGTAAGTAATTTGCCATCTGTCTCTATGACCACCTTGGTACGGAGTCCGTTCATGATCAAGGTCTGATGAGTCTCTGCAAGACCAAGCTCCCAGGGAAGTCCTGCATTATAGATAGAGGTTCTGGGAGCAGCACCGGTTCCACCGTCATAGCCTGAGATCAGGATTACACCCGCACCTGCCTTGGCAACACCTGCTGCAATCGTTCCGACACCTGCTTCTGATACGAGCTTCACCGAAATTCTTGCATCTTTATTCGCGTTCTTCAAATCATAGATTAATTGAGCCAAATCCTCGATGGAGTAAATATCATGGTGAGGCGGAGGAGAAATCAGACCGACCCCGGGCGTAGAGTGTCTGGTCTTGGCAATCCAGGGATATACCTTCTCCGCCGGGAGCTGTCCACCCTCACCGGGTTTTGCACCCTGTGCCATCTTAATCTGGATTTCCTTCGCACTTACCAGATACTCACTGGTAACTCCAAAACGTCCGGATGCTACCTGCTTGATGGCGGAGCATTTATTCAGCCCGTCTTCACCGCTCTTTAAGCGTTCTAAGCTTTCTCCGCCCTCACCGCTGTTAGACTTACCACCCAGACGGTTCATGGCGATTGACAGTGCTTCGTGCGCC
This sequence comes from Bacillota bacterium, assembly GCA_023415635.1. GTDB lineage: Bacteria > Bacillota > Clostridia > Lachnospirales > Lachnospiraceae > Mobilitalea. The sequence continues at coordinate 44,940 of JAEZJV010000061.1, forward strand.
TCCTGTGAGATGGATCCATAGGACATCGCTCCGGTCTTGAATCTCTTAACAATGGTTTCCACACTTTCCACTTCACTTAAGTCAATTCCCTTTTTAGGATATTTCATATCAAGCAATCCACGCAGGTTAACCTTTTCCTGTTCTGCTGTCATTTCCCTCGAATATTCCTTAAACATCTCATAGCTTCCGGTTCTGGTAGACTGCTGCAGAAGATGAATTGTCTTTGGATTATAGAGATGCTCCTCCTTATTGCTGCGAAGCTTATGGGAACCGTCGCTATCCAGGCTTAAATCAAGGTTTAAGCCCAGGGGGTCGAAGGCTTTGGAATGCAGGGCACCCACCTGGCACTCCATCTCCTTTAAGGTGATGCCACCAACGCGGCTTACAGTTCCTGTAAAATATTTATCAATCACTTCCTTGCTTATCCCGATGGCTTCAAATATCTTGGAGCCCTGGTAGGATTGAATAGTAGAGATACCCATCTTGGAAGCAATCTTGATGATGCTCTTTAACACGGCATGATTATAATCGTCAACAGCCGCATAGTAATCCTTATCCAACATATTGCTGTTGATCAGCTGGCGGATGGTCTCCTGTGCCAGGTAAGGGTTGACCGCACAGGCACCATAACCGAGCAGACATGCAAAATGATGTACATCTCTGGGTTCAGCGCTTTCCACAATCATCGCAAGTGCGGTTCTCTTCTTGGTACGTACCAGATGCTGCTGAAGCGCCGATACCGCCAACAGAGAGGGAATGGCTACATGGTTCTCATCTACACCTCGGTCAGATAGTATCAGAATATTTGCGCCCTCTTTATAGGAGCGGTCTGCTTCCAGACAGAGATGATCGATCGCCTTTTCCAGGGAAGTATTTTTATAATAAATCATCGGCAGCACTTCCACCTTGAAGCCGGGTTTTTTCATATATCTAATCTTAAGCAAATCGGTATTGGTTAAGATAGGATTATTTATTTTGAGTACCTTACAGTTCTCCGCCTTTTCTTCCAGAATATTACCGTCTTCTCCTATGTATACAGAGGTAGCTGTTACGATTTCTTCACGAATTGCATCAATCGGAGGATTGGTAACCTGTGCAAACAGCTGTTTGAAATAGGAGAATAGCGGCGGGTTGTTCTTGGACAGTACAGGAATTGGAGAATCCACACCCATAGCTGCCACTGCCTCCTGACCTGTGGTTGCCATAGGAAGAATGGTTGTCTTAAAATCCTCATAGGTATAACCGAAGGCCTTCTGCAGCCTTGCTAATTCCTCTTCACTGTATTCCACTACCTTTTTATTCGGAATATGGATATCCTTCAGCTTGATTAAATTAGAATCCAGCCACTCACCGTAGGGACGGCGTCTTGCATAGCTGTTCTTCAAGTCCTCATCATCAACCAGACATCCCTTCCTGGTATCAACTAAAAGCATCTTTCCGGGGCGGAGTCTTTCTTTCTTGATGATCTTCTCTGCGGGTATGTCAAGAACTCCGACCTCAGAGGAAAGAATCAGATAATCATCGTCAGTTATATAATATCTGGAAGGGCGAAGACCATTCCGATCAAGTACTGCACCCATCAAATCTCCGTCAGAGAACAGGATAGATGCCGGACCATCCCAAGGCTCCATCATGGTTGCATAGTATTGATAAAAATCAGCTTTTTCTCTGCTGATTGCAGTATTATTACTCCAAGGCTCAGGAATGGTAATCATGACAGCCAATGGCAGCTCCATTCCACTCATCACCAGGAATTCCAAGGTATTGTCCAGCATAGCGGAATCAGAGCCTTCTATATTAACTACGGGCAGAACCTTATGAAGCTCTCCCTTTAAATGTACGGATTCCATGGTCTCTTCTCTTGCAAGCATCTTGTCCGCATTCCCTCGTATTGTATTAATCTCCCCATTGTGTACTATCAGACGGTTAGGGTGTGCTCTCTGCCAGCTTGGATTTGTATTGGTCGAGAATCTGGAATGAACAATTGCGATTGCACTTTCATACGCCGCATCCTGAAGGTCTTCAAAGAAAAGGCGAAGCTGCTTCACCAGAAACATACCCTTGTATACGATGGTCCGGCTGGATAAAGAAACTACATAGGTATTATCGTTGCTTTGCTCAAATATTCTTCTTGCGATATAAAGCTTACGGTCAAAATTCAGTCCTTTGGCAATATTGATCGGTCTCTTAATAAAGCACTGCAGAATACAGGGCATACACTCCACAGCTCTCTCACCGAGATAGGAGGGCTTGATTGGAACCTCTCTCCAGCCTAGGAACTTCATACCTTCCTTTTCGACAATAATTTCGAACATCTTCTTTGCCTGGTTACGGCTGAGCTCATCCTGCGGGAAGAAAAACATTCCCACACCGTAATCACGTTCTTCCCCCAGCTCTATCTCCAAAGGCTTAGTCGCCTTTATAAAGAACCTATGGGAAATCTGAAGAAGAATTCCAACACCGTCACCAGTCTCTCCTGCTGCATCCTTACCTGCACGATGTTCCAAATTCTCAACGATTTTCAAAGCGCTCTCTACTGTAGAATGAGTCTGCTTGCCTTTCATATGTACAACTGCCCCGATACCACAGTTATCATGCTCAAAGCGGGGATCATATAATCCCTGGGGAACCTGATGAATTTCCTCTCTAATGTTCTGCTTCATACCTAACCCTCTTCCTTCTCTATGATACTTTTATTAATACCGCTTAGGACGAAAAAAATAGCGTCCTTAGACCGTTCCCTGCGATACAGTCTAAAAACGCCATCGTTTTATTGCGTTGATTATAATACATAATATTTAACATTGCAAGTATATTTGCATATAAAACCCAAATTTTAATTAATTTTTTAAATATTTAAGAACAAAAACCTTACTTAATAAGGTATCTACCATTATATGGTTAATAATATTAAGTGATACGTCAGCAATTTGCCTTAGCTTCTTATGTGTCGACTCCGATATCCGCGCAGATAATATACGAATGGAGCCAGAAACCATGAACAAGGATCAAGGTCTAATTTATCAGAACCAGCAGTCCGATATAATAGATAATATAGAATGAATCGCAACTACGCAATACCTAAGGAGGAGCAACCATGGAAATTAATACGAAAAAAGCAGGAATAGCCCGTTCAAAAGAGGAGAACAGATCTCTGTCCAAAGACCTGCAGACCAAAGCTGCACACTCCACCTCCACTGCAAAGCCGGATTTAAAAGAAGGGCAGCAGCTGAAGGGCATTGTTCTCGATCTCCGCTATGATGAAGTAAAGCTTCAGCTAGAACCCGGAAAGCAAATTGTTACTGCGAGACTATCCGGTGAGGTACCTCTTGCCATAGGAGATGAGGCTAAATTTCAGGTTACCGAAGACAGCAGCAGCCGTCTGCTGTTAAAGTATCTCCCTGAGGATACCGCTCCTACAGCTTCTACAATTCTCAAGGCCCTGACCGCCAGCGGTCTTCCTTTGACGGACCGGAATAAAGAGATACTGTCCGAATTGTTGAAATACCGTATGCCCATCGATAAACAGACGCTTCAGACTCTCATCAAAGCTGCGGTATCGAATCGGAATGCCTCCCCGCAGAGCCTTGTACTCATGCAAAAGAATCACATACCCCTGACCCCCTCCAATATCCGGCAATTTGAAGCCTATCAGAACGGAACCAGTAAGCTGATTACTGATATAGGGAACATAACGAGGTCGCTGTCAGAGCTCTTGATTCCGGCAGACAAAGCTGAAACTGATATCGCTGGTCCCTTAACCTCCGATGCGTTGATTCCCTTAGCTAGCTCTTCCATACCGGAGCAGGTTTTCACACAGCCGCCGGAGCAGGCTGTCGGCCAGAGGCCTTCCCAGGCGGCTTTGAAGACTGCTGCTAACAGCTCCTTACATCAGCCCTCCGTTTGGAATACAATTTCAGAGGATAATATTCAGGCTTCAGATAATCAATATGCTACTGTATTTGCTCTTAATGAAGCCCTTTTACGTATACTGCTAACCGATCAGGAAGCATTGTTCCAAACAGCCCCTAAATCACCGGATGCTACCGCTGCCCAAATGTTATATACTATTACTACGCTTTCGGATTCCTTCACAGCCACGGAACAAGCCAATCTAAAGCAGCTGATAAGGCAGCTCCCGGAAGGCAGTGTATTTGTTGAGAGCTTGTCAGAAGGTACCTCAGTCACAGACATTCTTAAGTTTATCTCCGGACAATTTACAAAAACCGGGGAAGAAGCTGCTAAAGCTCTGCTTCAGTCACCGGAATATGCAAAGCTTCTCTCGGAAGCCTTCCATCAGAGATGGACCATCACACCTGAAAAATTAGAGCAGAAAGACTCTGTAACCGAATTATACAGAAAGCTTCAGGAAGATATGGAAGCCTTCAGTCTGCTAGGTAAATCGGAGGAGAAGCTTCTAGAAAGCTTTAAGCTTCAGGAACCCGTGAAAAATCTTCAGGAAAATCTACTCTTCCTGAAGGATTTAAATCAGATATTCACCTACCTTCAATTGCCGTTACAGCTGGAGGATCAGGATATTCATAGCGAGCTTTATGTATTTACGAATAAAAGGGCCTTAAAAGATAAAAAAGATCTAAGCGTCCTACTTCATCTGGATATGCCAAATCTGGGAGCCCTAAACATCCATGTCACTCTGGAACACAATATAGTCCATGCAACTATCTATCCCGAAGAGAAGGCAGCAAAAATAGTCCTGACAGATCATATCTCCTCCCTTCGTGAAGCCTTGAGAAAGAAAGGCTACACCTTTAGCTATGAGGTAATGGATGTTTATCAGAAGCCTGATTTTGTAAAGGATTTTATCGAGCAGAATACGGAGGAAAGCAGTCCCCTTCGTTATTCCTTCGATATCAGAGCATAAGGATAAGCACTTAACTCGCTTTACCCGGTTGAGTTCTACTCATTAGTAAGCTTATTATCATAATCTTCAAAAATATATGATAAAATTGATGCAACTCCGATAAACTCACAGCCATAATATATGGTATCTTCATCTGGCTGGGACCGTATAATACGAATCACACTGTGCAGGGTATCCTCGGAGCCTAAATTGATACTGGCATTAAAATAATATCCTATAGGAAGAATGCTCTTTGATCGAAAGCCTATCCCTGTTTGTGAGATATTCAAAACCTCTATCGGAGCATGTAAATCGCTGATTAATTCATAATCCTGTTTATATAAATTCAATATTTCCAAACTCATGGTTACAGGCATACGTTTTTGTCTTCTTCTCTCATCCATCTAATACCCCTCCAGCCTAATGTATTTTCTATAATAGATTATACGCTTTTTAGAAAAGATATACAATGGTAAAATGACAGTAAAACCTCATCTTCGACATCATAAGGTCATTTAAGAAAAGACTTACCTGTCTGGACGAGGTTTTTTAAAATTATAAGCTTTATTTCTACAAATTATCTAAGAGTTCCTTCACTAACTGATTAATTTTTCCGGGATCTGCTTTTCCCTTCATCTCTTTCATGGTCTGCCCAACGATATAACCCATGGCCTTGGTCTTGCCACTTTTATAATCTGCTACGGATTGCGGACTGTCCGCTATGATTTTCCCTATGGTAGTACGAAGAAGTCCATCATCCGAAACCATACCGAGTCCATGCTGCTCTACATACTGTACGGGATCGACATTCTCCTTAAATATCCTTTCGAATACCTCTTTTGCTACGGTACGGTTGATCTTATTGCCGTCTACAAGCCCGATCAGTGCTGCCAGCTGCCCAGGAGTAAAACTGATTGCTTCCGGTTCCATCTCCTGCTCCTTTAAGAGACGCATAGTCTCTACCATCAGCCAGTTAGATACCTCCTTCGGCTTACCGCAAAGGGCTACCGTCTCCTCGAACAGATCGGCAAGGTGCTTGGAGCCAGTAATAATGGAGGCATCATAAGCCGGGATATCAAATTCCTTCTCATAACGTGCCATCTTCTCATCACGAAGCTCCGGCTGAAGCTCCCGAATGCTTCGCAGCCATTCATCACTAATCTCGATGGGAGGAAGATCCGGCTCAGGAAAATACCTGTAGTCTTGGGCATCCTCCTTGGATCTCATTGCAAAGCTGGTGTCTTTATTATCATCCCAGCGTCTGGTCTCCTGGATTACCTTCTTACCCTCCTCTAAAAGCTCGATCTGACGTTTTCTCTCTCCCTCAATCGCTCTTGCGATTGCCTTAAAGGAGTTCATATTCTTCATCTCAGTTCTGGTACCGAATTCCATTGCTCCTACCTCACGGACAGATAAGTTAATGTCCGCTCGAAGCGATCCCTCCTGCATCTTACAATCAGATACTCCGAGATACTGAAGAATTAATCTCAGCTTATCCAAATAGGCAATCACCTCCTCGGCAGAACGCATATCGGGTTCACTTACAATTTCTATCAGAGGAACGCCACAGCGGTTATAATCAACTAAGGTACAATCCTCCCAGGGATCATGGACCAATTTGCCGGCATCCTCCTCCATATGGATCTCATGAATCCGGATGATCTTCTTTCCTGTCTCCGTCTCGATCTCAATACCGCCATCCCGGCAGATGGGAAGATAGAGCTGCGAGATCTGGTAAGCCTTCGGAAGATCAGGATAGAAGTAATTCTTTCGGTCAAACTTACATCTTTGTGTAATCGTACAATTCATGGCAAGACCTGCTGCCATAGCAAAATCCACTACCTTTCTATTCAATACCGGAAGTGTTCCCGGCATACCTGTACAGACAGGGCAGCAATGGGTATTGGGCTCTCCTCCAAACTGTGTAGTACAGCTGCAGAAAATTTTAGATTTGGTGGCAAGCTCAACATGAACCTCCAGACCAATAACGGTTTCATATGCTTTCATGTCCTATGCCTCCTTTCCCAGTGTAGCCGGCCTCTCATACCTGACAGCCTGTTCAAAGCTGTAAGCAGCTCTTATGATATCCCTCTCCCCAAAATGCTTTCCAATCAACTGCAAACCGATGGGTAATCCCTTCCCATCCTTCCCACAGGGAAGGCTGATAGCAGGAAGACCCGCGAGATTTACAGATACAGTGTAGATATCGGACAGGTACATCTTCAGTGGGTCTGACAGACTCTCACCAAGTCTTGGTGCAGTCTCTGGAGCAATTGGCCCGAGCAGGATATCATATTTTGTAAACGCTTTCATAAAGCCCTCATTGATGATTGCTCTTACCTTCAGCGCTTTATTATAAAAAGCATCGTAATATCCGGAGCTTAGCACAAATGCGCCAATCATCATACGGCGCTTCACCTCGTTGCCAAATCCCTCGCTCCTGGTCTTCTTATACACATCCTGCAATCCTTCAAAATCAGGAGTACGATAGCCATACTTCACACCGTCAAATCTTGACAGGTTAGAACTGGCTTCCGCACAGGCAATGACATAATAGGACGGTACTGCAAATTCCACAGAATGCAGTTCAAATTCTTCGATTACCGCACCTTTATTCCTTAGCAGCTCTGCAGCCTTTAATATACCCTCCTTTACCTCCGGTTCAATACCGTTACCGAGGTAGTCCTTAGGAATACCGATTCTCATGCCCTTCACATCATCGACAAGGGCATCGATATATCGATAGCTTTTTGTGGGGGCGGAGGTGGAATCCTTGCAGTCATGACCGGAAATTGCCTCCAAGGCTGCCGTACAATCGGATACATTTCTTCCGAGGGTTCCGATCTGATCCAGTGAGGATGCATAAGCGATCAATCCGTACCTGGAAACTGTTCCATAGGTGGGCTTTATTCCGGTCACTCCACAGTAGCCTGCAGGCTGTCTTATGGAACCGCCGGTATCGGAACCAAGTGCATAATATGCTTCCTCAGCAGCAACTGCAGCCGCTGAACCACCGCTGGAGCCACCGGGGACACAGTTTCTATTCCAGGGATTCTTAGTCTCCCCAAAGAAAGAGGTTTCTGTAGTACTTCCCATAGCAAATTCGTCCATATTGGTCTTGCCGATAATGACAGCCCCTGCCTTTTTCAGCTTTTCAATCACCGTCGCATCATAGGTCGGCTCAAAATTATACAATATTTTAGATGCACAGGTGGTCTTAATTCCCTTGGTACAGATATTATCCTTGACTGCCATCGGAACTCCCGCTAACAGTGAAGCTTCCAGCTCTCCTGAATTAATCCGAGCTTGCACAGCTTCTGCCTGTGCATAGGCATCGTCCTCAAGGACCGTGATATAGCAGCCGTACTCCGAGTCCCGTTGCTTTATAATCTCAAGCTGCGCCTTCACCGCATCGGCAACGGACAATTCCTTTGCCTTGATTTTTCTGCTAAGCTCCAGTGCAGATAATGTTGTGATATCCTTCATCTTAGCCTCCCTCCGAGTAAATCTACTCTGATATATTCCTTCCTAATAATAAACATTTCTCTTCTATTCGACTGTCTTTGGTACCGCGAAGCTTCCATCAATCCTCTTCGGCGCATTGCGAAGCAGCTCCTCACGAGCATCTCCGTTCGTGATTTCATCCTCTCGGAATACATTACTGATCGGCAGTACATGGGACATGGGCTCCACACCCTCCGTATTCAATCCATTCATGGTTTCAATGTATTCCAGAATATGGTTCAAGTCCTGCATTGTCTTCTGCTTTTCTTCCTCAGAGACAGAAAGCTTTGCCAAGGCTGCAACATACTGTATGGTTTCCTCATTGATCGTCATGGTAATTCCACCTTTCTATATTCGACATAATATGATAACTTGCAAAAGATTAAAGCCTACTCCGGGAATATCTCTATTATGGCTCGAGTCTTGATACATCTCGCGGGAACAGGGTTGTTTCACGGACATTCTGTTCATCCAGAAGCTTCATCGTCAATCTTTCAAGACCGATACCGAGACCTCCGTGGGGAGGCATACCGTGCTTGTGGATCATAAGGAAATTAGTAAATTCCTCCGGATTCATACCGCGTGCCATCATCTTAGCAACCTGCGTCTCATAATCATGAATTCGTTGTCCTCCTGTGGTAATTTCCATCCCCTTGAACAGGAGGTCAAAGCTTAATGTGAATTTCGTGTCTGCCGGATCATCCATAGCATAAAAGGGTCTCTTCTTGGAGGGATAATGGGTGACAAATACAAAATCACAACCATACTCTTCTTTAAAGTATTTCCCGATCAGGACCTCCTCCTCCGGCTCCAGATCATAGGGATTCTTTATCTTTCGGTTATATTTCTCAGCTACGAGAACCTTTGCTTTATCAAAACGTACTGTCGGAATTCTGTCAAGCTCAGGAACGGTAACCTCGAGAAGCTTCAATTCCTTTGCATAATCCTTCCCTAAAAATGAAAATACATAGCGGAGCATCTCCGTCTCCATGGCCATGATATCCTCGAAGCCTTCTATATAGCCCATCTCAAAATCCAGACTGGTATATTCGTTTAAATGCCTGGTCGTATTGTGTTTCTCGGCACGAAATACCGGTGCTGCTTCAAATACCCTGTCAAAGACACCGACCATGGTCTGCTTATAGAACTGGGGGCTTTGTGCCAAAAACGCCTTACTTCCGAAATATTCCAGCTTGAATACATTCGCCCCTCCTTCAGCATTGCCTGCAACAATTTTTGGAGTACGGATTTCCGTAAAGCCTTGGGCATGCAGGAAGTCACGGAAGCCTCTGACGATTCCCTCCTGAAGCTTGAAGATAGCTCTTTCTCTTATATTACGAAGAGATATCGGTCTGTAATTCAGCTTCGTTTCCAGAGAGGTTTTCATTTTCCATTTGGAGATCGGAAGCGGCAGCATAGCACCATCCTTAGGTGAGGTCAATACCTTGAGGCTGGTAAGCCTTACCTCGAAGCCCTGGGGAGCCCTTTCCTCCTCATGCAGAAGTCCTTCCACTTCCACCGTCATACCTTCCTTTAAATCCTTCAGTACAAAGTCAGTTACCCCATCTTCAAAAACACATTGTACAAGTCCTTCCCGTTTCCGTAGGACGATAAAGGCTACCTCTCCCATATTTCGGATGGTATGAATATAGCCGTTGATTTTTATACTTCCACTAATTCCGTTGACTATGATGTCACTTATCTCACTGGTTTGCTTTTTCTGTAAGCCTGTAATGAATTCCATGTTTCTACCTCCATTCTATCCTGTTAACTTCGACATGCATTCTTTCGCTGTACCGGTGGTCCTCTTCGTCATCGATTTGACCGGTCCGGCAGACTTTTCTATACAATAAAAAGTCCCGAAGAATGCTTTGTTTGCATTCTTCGGGACGAGAAGTCGAATTTCCCGCGGTACCACCCGCATTGAGAGCATAGCCCTCCGCTTACGCAGAACTTTGTTCCGCTACACTTAACGCGTGTCACGCACGAACCTACTGTTCCTTCAGTTCGCGGGCTCCGGAGTGTTCCGTATCCTACTTATCACCTTAGGTGTGCTCTCAGTCGGTGGCTCACCATTCCTGTCGTTCGATTATTCGGTAGAATAAAGTCTCCTTCACAGCCGATTACTTATTTAAGATATAGAGTTTGCCAATTAGATAAAAAGACAAAGGTATTGTATATACAACACCTTTGTTGTTGACTTATATTAACACACCATTTTCGTAAAATCAAGAGGAATCTTTACGAGATTTTTTCTGATAACCTTCAGCGAACCATTTGTTTGGCAACAGCTTGATAATGTGTGAAGACGTTTACTTTTTCCCTTTATTTAGCCTCTTTCTCCAACCTTCACTGAGCCGAAAATATGCATTTCTTTTGAGTTATTCGTTGGATCTCCATAATAACCACATTAGTTCTCAAAAAGATATCGATAATAATCCTCCTTCAGGATACTTTTTGATATGGCAAACCTGTTTTTCACCACCTTATTCATATTTTCGATATAGTCAGGTGGTATAGGTTCTTCGGTTAATAACGTTGCCTTTCGTGACGCGGAATTATACATAGCCTTGTCTGTGATAAAGCTGCGATTAGAAAGAATGACAAGTGGCTCCGCATCCGATAGGATATCTCTTCCCATCAACAGTCTGGAGTCATAGGTAAGCCCAAACAGATTGGACAGGGTTGGCAGGATATCAAGACTGGAGCAAGGCTCATCGATTATAATATTCTCCTTCATTCCCTGACACCATAGTATAAAATTATTCCTGTAGATTTCGAACACCGGATCAATTACATGTCCCGCAAGCTCATCCAGATTAGCTTTCTCCCAGCCATAGGGATAATGGTCTGCACTCAGTGCGATCACCGTACGGTCAGCAACTCCCGCCTCGTTCAGCTTCATAATCAGCTGTTCCAACGCCATATCCAACTCCATCTGACAGGCAACATATGCTTTGATATCATCATTGTACGGCAGGTCTTCTACCAGTTGCCTGTTCTTATTGGCAATGCTGTTTCCGCTGAAGGTATAATTCATATGTCCGCTGACTGTCAGATAGTATACATGGAACGGGTCTTCATCCGTATATTCCTCCACTGTAGCATTGATCATCTCCAGGTCGGATTCGGGCCAGCAATCACTCGGAAGCTCAAGACCATTGCCCTTCGCCTTCCACAAATACCCGAGATTGGTATGGGTCTCGTCTCTCTGGTAATAGGTATAAGAATGATCATGATATGCTTTGCTTTCTACACCAAGCTGATTAAATTGATGCCCCAGGGAAAGGGGCCACAGATTCTTCCGACCCAGATACATGCTCCTGGAGCCGGAGGGTATCAGTCCTGTCATGGCAACATACTCTCCATCGCTGGTGCTGGTCTGCCATAAAGGAGTATAGAAATTATTGAAAACAAAACCTTCTCTGACCAAACGATAAAGAGTAGGCGTCTTCTCCTTAATAATCGCGTAGGGAGAAAATCCCTCCGCTGTTATCATAATCAGATTATAGCCCTTGAACATACCTGTAAACTCATTCTTATTGGTGGGTGGAGCTGCAGCAAAATACCTATGGAGCGTCTGGATTGTCTTGTTCTCTTCTGCATCGGCCAGGGCGTTAAAATCGAAATCCATGATATTGGGTGAGGTGTCAACAGGTACCTGTGTGGGTAATGCAGCCACTGTCGGTGTCAGTCTAGGCTCTGCGGCGTTAGCTGTCTTCTTTTTTGGAAGAACCTTGTCAGATATATGGTCTGGGGGCGGAGTTGGGGTGATATCAGCTTTCATGTTGTTCTCCGGTTCATTCCCCTTCGTTCCGGCAAGTACCAGCTCCTCATTTTTTGCGAATAATCCTTTCACATCCAATCTGGACATCGTTATAATCCCAAGCTGTTGGCCACATAATTCAGGAACACCGGAATTAAAATACAGATCATAGGGGGAATAATCCGTTTTTCCAAAAATCAGAAGTGCCAGTATCGCCAGAGCTTGAAATACTACGCTGCCCCCTAGTAACAAAGCCTGCAGATTAATCATTCTCGTACCGAAGTCAATACGGTTTATCATGATGATGGCAAGAATAACAACCGGAAGAAAAAGGCTGACCAGACCACCAAGATTCGCCCAGATGGCTTTCAGTGCATCGCTATAAAAATTAGTGATAGCATCCTGGGCCAATCCAAGGGATCGGAAGGAAAAAAACATTTTAAAAATAGAATAATAAACCAATTGAACCTGATAAACCAAACAGACCAGAATGGTTACACCCCATAGCAGGAACCGATTGCTTCGTTTACCCAAAAACCCTGTCACCACCGTCAGGATACAACCGCAGGGTATTGCAAATAGAATCGGATAGATGATTTTAGCATCTATACTCCGATAGATAAGAATATGAACCACCAGTTCGAGATAGATTATTGTTCCGATAAAAAAAAACCAGGGTATCAGCAGCTTCCAAAGGTAAGGCTTTATCTGATCATATTCGGTACCTCTTCCCACTCCGTCCATCCTTTTTACCTTCTTTCAAATATGATTCTGCCTTTTCCTTCGCAGCTTCTGATTTCAGCCATCGCACCATTCATCATCGTCAGCTGAGGCGGCTTATGCCCGATATCTGCCTCAAGTACTATGGGAACATGCAGCTCCTCAAGGCCAATTGTGATAGCTTCCATATATGCAATTCCGTTTTGCTCCTCGAACATCGCCGGTCTGCCGAAGATAAAGCCTGCTGCATGCTCAAACCATCCTGCCTCCTTCAGCTGCCAAAGCCCTCGGATGATCTCCGAGCTGTCCAGGCTGTAGCTTTCGAAAAACCATAGAATCTGATCCTGACGATATCGGTGAACAAATTCAGGAACCTGATCAAATCTTGTCCCTACCAGATTAAGACACACATCCAGATTGCCGCCTATCATACGTCCGTTCATAACCACTTCTTCCTCAAAGACCTTGCCCTCAGGAGTTAGGTTGACCCAGTTCACAGGTGCCTCCGGGACAAATTCCTCCAGTCCCGTAATCCGCGGCTTATACCCGTCCTGATAAAAATCGAAGCTGTGTTGGATTAAATTCTCACCCTCCATAATTCTTATATTCTCATAAAGGGAATTATGCCATTTTTTCATACCGAAGGAGCTGAAATTATTCGCATACAGAGTAGCAATGTCCAGATTGGTGGTAACGGTAAAGAGCAGACCTGTGATATCGGAAAAGCCCTGCAGCCATTTCGGATTACTCCTGATCAGCTCCAGATCCAGCTCTGAAAGCATCTGCATTAAGAAATCCCCACCCGACGCCGCGATAACTGCCCGGACCTCGGGATTTAAGATAAGTTCCGTCAGCTCCTTGGCTCGAACCTTACCGCTTGCGCTTGCTCCTTTATAATCAGATCTGACATGCTCCGTTACTATCACAGGATATCCCAGCTCCTGAAAATGCTTTAATCCGCTTTCCAACCGGGTTTGATCCGGAATAGAGCTCATACCTGAAGAAGGTGCCGATACACCGATCTTATAACCTTTTTCCAAGTTTTTTGGATAAAACATAATGAACCTCCATCTTCCATCCTTTGCAATCTAGTATATCATCCCAGTTAATTTTTATCAATTATAATCCAGTATACAGTAAGGGCATCCGAAACCCTATAAACCTGTCCGAACGCCCCTTTTCAAATTGAATTATTTCGTCAATTTATCCACAATGCTTCTGATTTCATTTAGTTTATCTTCCGTCTTACCACTTTCTATCGCATCCTTTACACACATGTCAATATGTGCATGCAGCACCTCCCTGTTCGCTTTGTGTAATAATGCTTCCGTTGCAATAATCTGATTGGAGATATCGATGCAATACCGGTCCTCCTCAATCATCTTCAATATACCGTCTATCTGGCCCCTCGCTGTCCGAAGCAATCTGCTTACCTTTTCTACATCTGCCTTCATAGGCTGCTACCCTCCCTATTTTTCTTTTGCCCGGCTCCTTCCTATGAAAATAGTCCCTTTTTCTCACTGATGGATACCACCTCATATCCGGCTTCTGTAACTGCATTTTTAAGTGTCTCGTCAGAAATCTCTGACTTTAAGTTAACGACAGCCCTGTTTTTCTTCAATTCAACCTTTGCTTCCACTCCTGAAATCCCGTTCAAGGCCTTCTCAACTCTTGCCTGGCAGTGTCCGCAGCTCATACCATTAATTTCAATCACTTTCTTCATTTTGATTTCTCCTTTTTCTCCTTTATTTAATATGAAAGATTTTCTATGCTAATATAGAGTAATCAAGACTCCTCCATAAATCATGGACGGAAGAACTTAAGCCGAAGGGCATTGGTTACCACAAAAACCGAGCTTAAGCTCATGGCAGCTGCCCCGAACATCGGATTAAGCTTCCAACCAAAGGCCAGATAAAAAACTCCTGCTGCCAGAGGAATCCCAAGTGTATTATAAAAGAATGCCCAGAACAAGTTCTCCTTGATGTTTCGAAGTGTTGCCCTGCTTAATCTGACTGCTGTCACCACCTCGTAGAGACTGCTCTTCATTAATATGACCTCCGCTGCTTCAATAGCCACGTCTGTTCCTGCGCCAATTGCAATTCCGACATCCGCTCTTGCAAGCGCCGGAGCATCGTTAATTCCGTCTCCTACCATAGCCACCTGCAGTCCCTTCTCCTTAAGAAGTCTGACCTCCTTCTCCTTATCCTGTGGCAGCACTTCGGCTATCACCCGGTCAATACCCACTTCCTGACCGATTGTCTGAGCAACCGCCAGATTATCCCCTGTCAGCATAATAATCCCGATCCCCATTCGCTTCAAATCTGAAATCGCTTTTTTACTGTCAGGTTTTATGGTATCAGCCACTGCGATAATACCCAGAAGTCCTTTCTCGGAAGCAAAAAACATCGGTGTTTTTCCTTGCTTTGCCAGCTGTCCGGCCTTTTCGATCAAGCCTCCCACAGCTTCCTTCTCTACGTCAACCAGGACTTTGTTTTCTCTAAGATAATTCAAATTACCTGCAATATAGCTCTCTTCGCCAATTGTTGCAGCTATTCCCTTTCCCGGTACTGCCCAAAAATCCTTTGTATCGGTAAGGACTACTCCCCTTTCTACGGCTTTTTCAACGATAGCATCTGACAGCGGATGCTCTGAGGATTTCTCCATCGAAGCAGCTATTGCCAGCAATTCCTCCTCTGTGATACCTTCTGTAATCAGGATATCAGTTACTCTGGGCTTCCCCTCCGTTATGGTTCCGGTCTTATCTAAAACCACCGTATCGGTCTTGTGGAGCAGCTGAAGCGCTTGGGCTGATTTAAACAATATCCCGCACTGTGCTCCTTTGCCGGTACCCACCATAATTGCCACCGGGGTAGCAAGGCCGAGAGCGCAGGGACAAGAGATAACAAGTACAGCTATTCCTATGGAGAGTGCAAATTCGAAGGATTGCCCAAGTATAAGCCAAAGGAAGGAGGCAGTGAATGCAATAAGGATTACCACCGGAACGAATACACCGCTGATTCGATCCGCCAGTCTGGCAATAGGAGCCTTAGAGGACCCTGCTTCCTCGACCAGACGGATAATCTGAGACAACGTTGTGTCTTCACCTATCTTTTCCGCACGGAATCGGATATAACCGGTTTTATTCATGGTTGCTGCAAGGATCTTATCCCCTGCCTTTTTTTCTACCGGGATGCTCTCTCCGGTGATCGCAGACTGATCAATGGCTGTGCTGCCTTCTATAATTTCACCATCCACGGGAATACTCTGTCCCGGCTTTACACAAAGTATATCACCTATTGCTACCTCCTCCGCAGGTATCTCTGTTTCCCTGCCGTCACGAAGAATGATGGCCGTTTTCGGTACCAAATTCATCAGCTTGTTAATCGCCTCCGAGGTTTTTCCCTTCGATCTTGCTTCAAGATATTTGCCCAGCGTAATCAGAGTCAGTATTGTTCCGGCAGATTCAAAATATAGATCATGGTGATAATGCATTACAATATCCATATCCATATGCCCGAGACCATAACCGATCCGATAGAGGGCAAATATACCGTATAATACTGCGGCAGCCGATCCAACGGCAATAAGGGAATCCATATTGGGAGCCCTATGCCATAGGGTCTTCAGCCCTACCTGATAATATTTCCTGTTCACATATACAATCGGCAAGGTCAATAGGAACTGAGTAAAGGCCCAGAGGAATGCATTCTCTTCTCCGGTCATCAGCCTTGGAAGAGGAAGCTTCAGCATACTTCCCATTGACAGGTATAATAGAGGTATGAGAAAAATAACAGAACTCAGTAATCTCGACTTCAGCTCCACCTGTTCCTCTTCTATGGGATTTTGTTCCTTAGCCTTTTTTGCTGTATTATCTGTAACAGTATCCTTGACACCATAACCGGCTTTTTCCACCGCGTGAATAATCTTAATATAGTCAAGTATAGCTTCATCATATTCCACATGCATACTGCCCTTCAGCAGGTTTACATTCACAGTATGAACTCCCTCCAGCTTACGGACGCTTTTTTCGACATTTACCTGACAAGCAGAACAAGTCATCCCTGTTACCTGAAATTTTTTATTCATAGTCCAAATCCTCCTGACCCCAACCCCCCAGGGGGGTATCTATGAGCTTAGTATACTATTAACCTTAGAAAATGTCAATCCGATTAATCTTATTCCATTCAGTTGTTCTGCTTACAGATATTGTCACCAGAAAGAGAAAATAGTAATAAAAAATCAAAAAATTCGCCGGAAATATTGACTTTCCTTGGCTACATGATATAATACATTTCATATTACTTTAACGCTATAAAGCGATAAACCAACAAATTCAGGAGGACCAACTTATGAAAAAAATAATTGCACTGATCCTGTCAACGGTATTGGCTCTCAGCCTTATTGCCTGCAGTAAACCGGACACCCAAGCAGGTAAAGTTGACACAAATACCGAATCTAAAACTACCTATACCGTTGGAATTGTCCAGTTGGTACAGCACGAAGCTCTTGACGCTGCAACAAAAGGCTTTAGAGATGCGCTCTCGGAGCTTGCAGGAGATAAGGTCGTATTTGACGAACAGAATGCGTCGGGAGATTCTGCTACCTGCGCTACTATCAGTAATCAGTTCGTTTCCAGTAAGTATGATTTGATTATGGCCAATGCCACCCCTGCTTTGCAGGCAGCTGTTTCTGCTACCAATACGATTCCTATCCTCGGTACTTCCATCACCGATTATGCGACAGCGCTGGATATCGATAATTGGAGCGGTGTTACAGGCTCCAATGTTTCCGGTACTTCCGATCTTGCTCCCTTGGATCAACAGGCTAACATGATTAAGGAATTATTCCCGAATGCCAAGAACATCGGAATTCTATACTGCTCCGCTGAACCGAACTCCAAGTATCAGTCAGCTACAATTACCGGATATCTGAAAGATATGGGTTATACCTGCACCGAGTATACCTTCGCAGACTCCAATGACGTAGCTTCCGTAACTCAGAGTGCCTGCCAGGGCAGCGATGTCATCTATATTCCCACCGATAACACTGCCGCTTCCTGCTCCGAAGCAATCAATAACGTAACGGAGCCTGCCGGAGTTCCTGTTATCGCAGGAGAAGAAGGCATCTGTAAGGGCTGCGGAATCGCAACCCTGTCCATCAGCTATTATGATATTGGCTATTCTACCGGTAAGATGGCTTATGAAATCCTGTTTAATGGTGCTGACGTATCAAAGATGGAAATTCAATTTGCTCCAAAGGTAACTTACAAATATATGGCTGACCGTGCTGCCAAGCAAGGCGTCACAATTCCTGACAACTACGAAGCAATCACAGTTGAATAATCCTTTATAGGAGGAAAGATATGGGCATTATTACTTCCTTAAATCCACTTTTCCTGCTGAATGCCCTCCCCGGCTCAGTAGCACAAGGCTTAATCTGGGGTATTATGGCGCTGGGTGTCTACATCACCTTCCGCCTGCTGAATTTTGCAGATCTAACTGTTGATGGTTCCTTTGCCACCGGCGGTGCCGTTACAGTCATGCTGATAATCTCAGGCGTTCCTGTACCTTTGGCACTACTGGTTGCCATACTTGCAGGACTTGCAGCCGGACTGATCACCGGACTGTTACATACCGCTCTTGGTATTCCACCGATTCTGGCAGGTATCTTAACGCAGATCGCTTTGTACTCCGTTAATCTGCATATTATGGATATGTCTGCGAACCAACCTGTCAATACACAGAAGTACCAGCTGCTAGTCTCCTTGAAGGAAATACCTAAGGCTATCTTAGTCGGAAGTCTTTTTGTAATTGTGATAATTGCAATTCTCTATTGGTATTTTGGCACGGAGCAAGGCTGTTCCATTCGTGCAACCGGCTGCAATCCGGCCATGAGTAAAGCCAATGGTATAAATATTGATTTTACTAAGGTACTTGCTCTGTCTCTCTCGAACGGAATTGTCTGTCTGGCAGGAGGTCTGATGGCACAGTACCAAGGCTTTGCCGATATCAATATGGGCCGTGGCTCCATCGTAATCGGCCTGGCCGCAGTAATCATTGGCGAAGTGCTGGGGGATGCTTTACTTAAGAAACATATGAATTTCGCCCTCCGTATGGCCTTCGTGGTCCTTGGCGGTGTGATCTATTATATCGTAGTTACCATTGTCCTCTGGTTGAAGCTAAATCCTAATGATCTTAAGCTATTTACAGCAATTATCGTAGCTATCTTCCTTGCTGTTCCGTATCTGCAGGGTAAAAATAAAAGCTCCTTCCGGCGTACAGCAAGAATATCTGCCGCCTCACTAAAGGCAAGGAATGATAAGGAGGCTCAGTAGCATGCTTGATATTTTTGATGTTCATAAGACCTTTAACCCCGGCACTATCAATGAAAAGGTGGCGCTGGACGGCGTCAATCTTCATATTGATGCCGGTGATTTCTGTACCGTCATAGGCGGTAACGGTGCCGGAAAATCAACCATGCTGAATGCCGTTGCCGGAGTCTGGCCTGTGGATCAGGGTGCTATCGTGCTGGACGGACAGAATATCACCGGTATCCCGGAGCACAAAAGGGCTGCTTATCTTGGCAGGGTATTCCAGGACCCGATGACCGGTACCGCAGCTACTCTTGAGATTGAAGAGAACCTGGCACTGGCTGCAAGACGTGGCAAACGCCGTACTTTAGGCTGGAGCATTACCAGACAAGAGAAGGACAAATACCGTGAGCTTCTAAAAATCCTGGATCTTGGACTGGAAGACCGCCTTACCGCTAAGGTGGGTCTATTGTCTGGAGGGCAACGTCAGGCTCTTACACTACTGATGGCTACCTTGCAGCAACCGAAGCTTCTGCTTCTGGATGAGCATACCGCAGCTCTAGACCCTAAGACCGCAGAAAAGGTGCTTCGCATTACTGATCAGATCATAGCTGAGAATGATCTGACCACCCTGATGATTACCCATAATATGAGGGATGCCATCTCTCATGGTAATCGCCTGATTATGATGCATGAGGGCAAGGTCATCCTAAATATCTCTGGTGATGAGAAGAAAAGGCTAACCATAGCCGACCTGATGCATCAGTTCGAAGCTGTATCTGGCGAAGAATTCACCAACGATAAAGCAATCCTGGGATAGGCTATCCTACACAAGGTTCTTTCGTAACAACCTGTTTGGTAATAGTCTCTATGTTTATATAGGAATAAGGGTATATACAGATCACTCCGGTTGGAGCCTGCATATACCCTTATTCTATTATATCAATAAATATACGCTATCCCATATCCCTCAATTTATTAATTCCTTCTATTACTTTCATTTTTATATTATCTCTATATTTATCCGTATGCTATTGCAAATCCCTGTGCAATCTCTCAATCGATTAGGGATTTTACTTATTCCATATATAATAAATCTCTCAGCGTGGGATGAATCGTCGAATATGCGTAGCCGCAATCTCTGACATGTTGAGCATATACCAGTGACAGATGGTTATCAGGGTCCATGATGATACAGGCACCTGCTGCACCGTCCCAACCAAACACACCACGGGGTGCTTTGGCATTACAATCCTTCGGATCCAAAAGTACCTGCACTCCGCAACCATAACCATAGCCCACTCTGCCCATCTTATTCACAAGCTCCTCCCTCTGCACAGGACCCAGTAAATTGGTTCTCATAAGTTCGATGGTTTCTTCCTGAAGAAGTCGTACTCCCTTGGCACTTAATCCTTTACAGGCCAGTGTATCCGTAAATTTACCATAGTCCTCCACACAGCTAATTAGCCCCGCTCCACCGCTCTCATAGCCCTCTGACAACTGATAGCAGCAAGAGAGTTCCATCTCTGTTGATTCATGCTTGTCATTATTATATCTATACTGCGCTGCCAACCGCTCGTTTCTATTCATCGGTTTGGCAAAATAGGTATCCTTCATCTCCAGTGGTTCGAATATATGCTGTGAAAAATAATCCTTCAGGCTCCTTCCTGATATCACCTCAATGATGGCGCCGACTACATCATGACTCAAACTGTATAAAAAATGCTCTCCTGGTTCAAATTGGAGAGGAGTTTCAACAAAAGCACTGACAAGTTCCTGTGTGGTTGCCTTCTGCCCCTTTTCCTTCAGTACACGTACAATGCCGGGACGATTCAGATCATAATCCAGGCCAGACTGCATAGAAAGCAAATGCTTCACCAGCAATTCCTTTCTTGCTGGTCTTGCCTGTTCTCCTTCCAGTACCTTCAAATCTGCATAAGCAGGTAAATATCGGGATACCGGTTGATCAAGCCCTATTTTCCCTTTTTCCACTAATTGTAAAACTGCTGTCATAGTAATAAGCTTAGTAGCAGAAAACATCAGGTATAGTTCGTTTCCCTGTATTTTTTTCTTCTTTGCACTGTCCGCATAGCCGTTATAATGGCGATACACCGGTTCATGATTTATATAAATGCTGCAATCAACAGATGGAATTCCTTCTGCTTCCAGTGAATTTAAGTAGTTTGTTATTCTCTTAAAATTCATATTTCTTTTCTCCTTTGAACTATAAAGCTTGATTCCATTATATCACCTGCTATCTCATATTTCTATTATAATAATTATCTCACACGTCCATTGGCTTTATCGATTAAATGCATTTTCTTGAAGCTGATTATGTTTTATGATATAATATCCTAGATTAATTAATAATTGGAGAAACTACAGTATCGTTACCTGTGACACTTTTTATAGTGCACTAGAAGGTTTAGAGGCTATGAAAATAGGGCTGTTTGAGCTTTCGGACATTTTTATGCCGAGGATAACTGGAATGGAGTTTTTATCTGCCTATGTTAAATGAAAGGAGTGATACACCGTGATCACCATCGCTTTAGATATTCTTCGCTACAGTACAATTTTGGTATTCGGAGTGGCAGTATCTCTACTGATTGCCGGTGTACCGGAAGCACAGATTGCTAAATTTTCGACTGTCATATTGAATTTCTGGCTGCTTCTCCTTCAATTATTCTGTTGGCGGATTTTTGGGCTGCAAACCACCTCTCAATTATACCCCTTCATTACGCATCTGCCCTTGATTCTATTCCTCGTCTTCTATTACAAACGTCCGGTCTTTATTTCGATTAGCAGCGTACTGACCGCCTATCTCTGCTGTCAGATACCTCAATGGATCAGCACGGTGACGGAGTCAATTACCGGCAGACAATCTGTCGTTCTTATCAGTTACATCGCTACAACATGTATTGTGTATTATTTTCTCAGGCGATATATGGTCAGCTCCATCAGAGCTTTACTGGAACGGTCAACACGCGCCTGCCTGCTTTTTGGTGCAGTACCTCTTTTATACTATTTATTTGATTATGCCACTACTGTCTACACGGACCTATTATACACAGGTGCCCGAGAGGCAGTGCATTTTACTCCCTCATTGATTTGTATCTTTTATTTAGTATTTATACTCCTGTATAATAACGAATCTCAGAAACAGATCGAGGCCCAGCGTGAACGGGATCTCTTCTCATCCCAGCTCCAGCAGTCGAAGCTAGAGCTTGATAAGATGCGCCAGATGCAAAGTAACACCATTATTTACCGCCACGACATGCGCCATCATTTATCACTGATCGGAGGCTTTGTGGCTGAAGGTGATCTCCAGAAAATTAAAGAATATCTTGCCAACACCGAAGCTGATATTGATGCATTGACCCCAGTACGTTATTGTGAAAACGAAACCGTCAATCTGATTATATCAAGCTTTGTTGCACGGGCAAAAAAAGAGGATGTGGATCTGCAAGCAGATGTTAGGATACCCAGGGAGCTTGGTCTAAATGACACAGAGCTTTGTTCTCTCTTGTCCAACGCGCTGGAAAATGCCATAACCGCTGCAGCACAGTTGGAGGATGAGAAGCTTCGCAAGGTCTTTTTCCGTGGAACTGTGAACAAAGCTAATCTGATATTTTCCACAGAAAATGCCTATTCAGGAGAGCTCGAGATGGAGGGTGAAATACCCAAGTCTAAGAAGCAAGCACCCGGACATGGCTTCGGAATCAAGAGTATGATCTCCTTATTGGAACGTTATGGTGGCTTGTATTCCATAGAAACAAAGGATGGAGTGTTTAGCCTGCGGCTGATGCTGCCGTTAATTAAGGAGTAAACCAAAAAATAAAGGCCTTGAAACAATTGGTTTCTCAAGGCCTTTTCATATAATATCCGAACGTATTGACAGAGACATCAGGAAGTGAACTCTCTGTACTACCTTTAAGCTACAGCTTCTTAATTCTCTCGATTGCTTCCAGGGTACTCTCATAGGTACCGAACGCAGTCAATCTGAAATAACCCTCTCCATGGGGACCGAAGCCCGAGCCTGGGGTACCGACTATATTGGCTTTCTCCAGCAGATAATCGAAAAACTCCCAGGAAGTCATGCCCGTAGGTACTTCGAGCCATATATAAGGTGCATTAACACCACCGGATACGGAGTATCCGGCACTTTGAAGTCCCTCTCTGATTACCTTTGCATTATTCATGTAGTATGCAATCTGCTCTTTGGTCTGCTTCTTTCCTTCCTCGGAATAGACTGCAGCACCGGCATATTGCATAATATAAGGTGCTCCGTTAAACTTAGTTCCGTGACGTCTTGCCCATAGACTATTTAAGGATACATCACCACATTTCAGTTCCTTCGGTATTACGGCAAAACCAAGTCTTGTCCCTGTAAATCCGGCATTCTTGGAGAAGCTGCGAAGCTCGATGGCACAGGTCTTAGCTCCTTCACATTCATAGATGGTATGTGGAACATTATCTTCCGAGATATAAGCTTCATATGCAGCATCATAAATGATAACCGCACCTACCTGATTGGCATAATCCACCCATTTTTGCAACTCATCCTTCGTGATGGTTGAACCGGTCGGGTTATTCGGGAAGCACAGATAAATCAAATCCGGAACCTCCTTGGGAAGCTCTGGTGCAAAATTATTCTCCTTAGTGCAGGGCATATAGATGACATTGGTCCATCTTCCGCTATCCGTAAGGTACTCTCCTGTTCTTCCCGCCATGACGTTGGAATCCACATAGACAGGATATACCGGGTCACATACCGCAATTTTATTGTTTATATCAAAAATTTCCTGGATATTACCGGAGTCACTCTTCGCTCCGTCACTAATAAAAATCTCATCAATCTGGATTTTTACTCCGCGAGCTTTGAAATCCTGTTCTGCAATGACGCTGCGCAGAAACTCATAGCCCAAATCAGGAGCGTAACCCTTGAAGGTCTCCTTCTTACCCATATGGCCAACGGCCACATGCAGGGCGTCAATCACCGCAGGCGCCAAAGGAAGGGTAACATCACCGATCCCCAACCGGATAATTTTATTGTCAGGATGCAATTCGCTGTACTCCTTAACTTTCCTGCCGATGGTGGAGAAGAGGTAGCTTCCGGGTAGCTTCAGATAATTTTCATTGATTTTAAACATGTTAACCATACCTTTCCGAAACGAATTTTATTAAGACACATGACCTTTGACTCTTAAGTTATTATATTTATAACCTAAACTGCAAGAATATTCAAGTCATTTCTTATTTAATTTGAAAAGCAAAATCTGAGTAGTCTATCCTATTACAATGAAATCTCTCCGTCAAATACCTTCACTGCCGGGCCGGTCATATATACCGTATTTGCCTTGTCGTCATAACGAATTACCAGTTCTCCACCCAACAGGCTGACTGTAACCTCATGATCCGTATAACCGTTTAGGATACAAGCAACAACACTTGCACAGGCTCCGGTTCCACAGGCAAGAGTCTCACCCGAGCCTCTCTCCCAGACTCGCATTTTGATATGAATGCGGTCCAGCACCTGGATGAATTCCGTATTTACCCGCTCCGGAAATAATTCATGATGCTCGAAGCCCGGTCCGATGGTCTCTAATGGCAGGGAATCCGTATCCTCTACAAATACCACCGCATGAGGATTACCCATGGATACACAGGTTATTTCATATACCTGTCCATCCACTACTATGGGCTCCTTAATCAAAATATCCTTATCTGACCGCACAGGTATCAGGGAAGGTCTGGTAATCGGGGCTCCTATGTCTACGGTTACCCAGGTAACCTCACCATTCTCCACTGTCAGCTCAAGCTCCTTGATTCCGCTTAGTGTCTCGATCTTAAGCTTAGTTTTATCTGTTAACCCTTTATCATATACAAATTTCGCAACACAGCGGATACCGTTACCACACATCTTTCCTCTGGATCCGTCACTATTATACATATCCATCATAAAATCAGCTTTATCTGAGGATCTGATTAAAATCAATCCATCGGAACCTATTCCAAAATGTCTGTCACTTACTTTGATTGCTGTCTCAGGAATATTATCAATAAGCTCCTTGGTGCAATCTACATAGACATAATCATTCCCACAGCCCTGAAGCTTTGTAAATTTCATATTAGTGCCCACCTTTCTATCAACAGCATGATATCACTTTCCTTACACGATTTTTATTATATCAAAATCCTTTGGGCGGGTAAAGTCATCCTACTAAAAATGACACAAAATAGATATCGGTAAGCACAATATGACTAAAAAATGTCAAAAGCAACGAAGGCGCTTCCCGCAAAGGAACAATTACCGTGTAGTGTCGCATACATTGGTAATTATTTCTATGTGGTATAGTGCACGGTGCCTTTGACACTTAACTTCAATCAATTCCTAAAACATCTTCAATACCATCTCTGCCATCTCCACAAGATTGGTACCACTGTCCATGCTATGCTTTTGCAGATAACGATGAGCTTCCTCTTCTGTCATGTTATTACGATCCATCAGCAATAATTTTGCTTTCAATATGGTTGCTCTTTCTTCTTCACTCCGCTGCTTGGGCTTTTCCTTATCCTTCTTTTTCCGTCGCTGGTACTGATAAGTCATCATTTGAAGCGTATTCAGAAGATCATGGGTCCTGATAGGCATAGGCAAACAGACAATGTTATTATTCTGGCAATATTCCAGCTTTTCTGGAGAAGCTATTAAAAGCATCTCAAAGCCCTTAGGAAGATAGTTGTTCAATTCACTGTAATGCATATCGGAAAACCGATAACCGCACACTATGATTCCTTCGTCCAAGTCATTGGCACGCGAAATAATCTGTGAACCTAAGGTGCAGGTTTCACTGACACTATATCCATTCCTGATTAACAGGTTTTTTATGTTATTGGCATCCTCAAGCTTAGGAAATCCAACAATTATACTAAACACATCTGTTCACCTCCGTTCCTAAATTATATTAACGAAAGTGACTGACTAAAATCTGTATAAATATTGATCGACTTCCCATTGAGTAACCTGGGTACGATAATCCTCCCACTCCACTCTCTTTGCTTCAATATACTTCTTGCTGATATGGTCACCCAGAACCTTTTTGATAAATTCACTCTTCTCCATGTCATCCACTGCCTCGCAAAGATTGGCAGGCAGGCGGCGGATACCGAGCGCATTTCTCTCTTCCGCTGTTAATTCAAAGATATTTAAGTCGGTGCTTTCTGGCGGAGTTAATTTATTCCTGATGCCATCGAGACCTGCCGCCAGGCATACCGCAAGGGTTAAATACGGATTGGCAGACGGATCGGGACATCTTAATTCGAGTCTTGTATGTAGGCCACGATTTGCAGGTACACGAATTAGGGGACTTCGGTTGCATGCAGACCATGCAATATATACCGGTGCTTCATAATTAGGAACAAGCCTCTTATAGGAATTAACTAAAGGATTGGTTATCGCGGTCATGCTTGCGATATGCTTCATGATACCAGCAATGAAATGATACGCCTCTTGACTCAGACCTAATTTTCCTGACGGATCGTCAAAAATATTCTTACCATCCTTTGTTAAGGACATGTTCACATGCATTCCAGAGCCATCTACCCCATACTTAGGCTTAGGCATGAAGGTGCAGTGAAGCCCATGTCTCTTCGCTATCGTTCTGGCAACCAGCTTGAAGGTCATGATATTATCTGCTGTGGTCAAAGCATTGTCATACTTGATATCTATCTCATGCTGTGCAGGTGCCACCTCATGATGGGAGGCCTCTACACTTAGGCCCATATCCTCAAGGGTAAGCACCATATCCCTTCGTGCATTCTCACCGAAGTCCAGTGGTCCAAGATCGAAGTATCCAGCCCTTTCATTGGAATTTGTCGTAGGCTGTCCGTTCTCCTCCATATGATACAAGAAGAATTCCAGTTCAGGTCCAACGTCAAAGCTATACCCCATCTCCTTTGCCTGATCTATAGTCCTGCGCAGAATATATCTCGGATCACCTTCAAAGGGTTTGCCATCCACGGTATACACATCACAGATCAATCTGGCAACCTTACCCTGCTGAGGTCTCCAAGGGAAGGTAACATAGGTATCCAGATCCGGATGCAGATACATATCAGATTCCTCAATGCGAACAAAACCCTCAATCGAGGATCCGTCAAACATACATTCATTATTCAGTGCCCTCTCCAACTGGTTGGTTGTAATCGCAACATTCTTCAGATTACCAAACATGTCGGTAAACTGCAGACGGATAAATTCCACGTCATCCTCTTCCACCATTCTGATAATATCCTGTTTCGTATACTTCATATAACCACTCCTCCTACATTATTTTTTTTGTATTTGATTTATCCTCCTGCAAAGCATTCAATCACAGAATGCAGAGTCCCTTAAATTGAAAAATGGGCTGAAGCCTCCGTTACCGGACACCTTCGCCCATATTACCTAAGATAATATCAGCAGGATTGATGTTTTGTCAATATGATATTTTCAAGCTTCGTGAATAAATATACTCCATATCCTCCTTCGTTGGAGACACTCTGGAGTTCAGCATATTTTTAGCCTGGGCAGCAATCATAGTATAGCGCTCCAGCTCCTTATGCGTAATTTCCTCCCTTTCTCCTAACAATCGAAGGAAGATTGCTTCAAATTCATCCATAGAAGCCACACCGGAAGCATTCAGTATTTTCTTCACCGGCTCCGGATCACTCTTCGCATAGAATCGGAGAAAGCTGGGCAGGAGCAAAGCATTTGCTCTGCCATGATCGATGTTCTTAAAATACGTCAGGCAGTATCCCATGGAATGTACCGCAGTTGTTCCTGTATGGGCTATGACAATGCCTGCCATAAGCGAACCGCTCAACAGCTTTTCACGGATGCTTGCTGTAGGTAATACTCTTTCACTATTCACTCTGGATGGGATAAGCTGCTTAAGACAATTGGCAATTCGACTGATACTATCCATTGCCAGAGTATCAGTAACCGCAGTGGCCTTATTCGTCAACATACCCTCGATTGCATGAGAAAACGCATCCAGCGCTGTATGGATCGTCTCCGTCATAGGCAGAGTCATCGTATATCTTGCGTCCAGAAATGCAATTTTAGGGAAAATCAAGGGAGTAGAGATGCTTGTCTTTGTTTGCTTGATATCATTCGTAAGAATGGAGTAAGGAGTTACCTCCGAACCAGTCCCTGCAGTTGTCGGAACAAGGATAATTGGTAAGGCTCCACCGGCATATATACCGGAAAACAAATCCTCCTCCTTAATATCCTGATTTGCCAGCAGCGCTATTGCCTTAGCGGCATCCATCGGAGAGCCGCCTCCGATACCGATGACAAATGCTGCCCCACACTTTCTGGCACGCTCCGCTCCCTCATAGACACTTTCCACAGAAGGATTACTGCGGATTTTATCATAGATTTCATAAGCAATCCTCTGGCTCTCCAAAGCCTCAGTTACATCCACAAGAGCCCCGTTTTTAGCAGCCGAGGAGGCACCAGTAACAATCAAGGCCTTACGTCCCATGTCCTTCATCAGACCAGAATGTTTTCTGATGCAATCCTCCTCCATAATTATTTTGGTTGGCATATAAAAATTAAAATTCATTCACCTTCACCTCTGTGTCGAAGTCAAATTCATCCATTTGCTCAATAATTTAATTATACCTTCATTCCGGACAGTGTCAACAAGGAAGTGTATGCCCGTGGCAATCCTGCCGGCATTGGCTTATACAATTATCAGAAATGCAGGCTGTCTGAATATTTATGTGTTGTAATATACAAATTTTTGTTATATACTATTGTAAATTGGTTTTATATGTATAATTTTACACTTTTTTTCTGGGGGTGTCATTTTGTTCATTGACTCTATCGCTAAGGGCGGTTTAATGGAAGTTGAAGTGAAATGCAATGGAAAAACAGTGCGTTTTAATGGAGAAGTCGCCCATGTTATTAATAATTCCATACTTACCGCACCCTTTAAGGTAAATGATCAGACTATAGGCTTTTCGGACAGCTGTCAGATTAATTTCCTTTATGTTCTAGAGGGCAAATTATACCTTTGGGAAAAGGTCATAGTAAAACTAGTCAGATATGATGGAAATATTTACCATAAAATCGACCTGTATGGAGAAGGTAAGCATTTTAACCGCCGGGATGCTTATCGTATGTATATTGGTGAGGATATGCCGATTTATGTGAACACCGTTTCCGGTCCAACAGCTATATCGGTTCTGGTGAAGGATATCAGTGAAACAGGAGTAGGCTTTATTACTAAGGAGGACATTGATCTGGAACGCACCATACGACTTAGAATTAAGGACAATGCAACCCTGATCACCCTTTCCGGTATTGTGGTTCGTAAGGAATTTCAGAAAAATCTTGCCGCTTTCCTCTATGGTTGTAAATTTAATGAGAAGAACGAGAAGCTCGCAAGATTTATTGCCAAGAAGCAAAGTGAATCCATTCGTAAAAGAACCGGTTATCCCACCAGAGAAGATATCAGAAAGAAAATTGTGGATGGAGTATAATTATTATAATTACCAAATTATATCATAGAAGCAAATGCCTGCCCGGCAGCTCCGGACAGGCATTTATTATATATATCTATTTAATTTATCTTAAGAAAACAGTCCACAATCCCATTTATAGGATAGCATCAGTTTCCTTCGCAATTGCAGCCTCTTCCTCTTCATCAAAATCCTCCTCAACCTTGTCAGGCTGTTCCTGCTTATGATCAAGAGAAACACCAAGCTTCTCGATGGTTATGAACTTCAGAAGAGTGTCCATGACAGTATTACTGCTTCCGTTATTGGCATTTTCACCCGATCCCATATTTACTACAGTCTTAGGTACAATATCCACCCTGGCATTCTTGATGGCGTCTGATAATTTATCGGTGATTTCTTGAATAACACGGAACTCTGCACCGCCGTAAGCCTTAACCTGAGCATCAATAGCACGTGCCTTAGCAAGGCCGACATTGCTTTCCTTGGACGCCTCTGCCTCACCCTCTAGGGTAATTCTTGAGGAATTAGCTTTAGCTAAAGCAATGATCTGATTAGCCTCCTGCTCTGCCTTACTTGCAAGGGCAGCACCGTTGTTGCGTTCGATATCAATCTGAATCTTTGATTTTGTCAGGAAGCTTTGCTGCTCTGCAACTGCTTGAGCCTCGCGAAGGGATTTCTCACTTTCAGCGGCTGACTGCTGCTTTTGATATGTAACCTTCTTCTCTTCTGCAATCTGACGTTCACGAAGCTGTGTCAGGATATTTTCAATCTGCACATCCTCCACCGGTGATTTCGGAGTCCCGATCAGTACTTCCTCTAACTGAAGGTTATACTTCTGGAATTTCTCCTTCATTTCTCCAAGGGCTTTCTCACGGATTTCACTACGCTCCTGTATCAGCTCAATCAAGGTTTTTGTCTGTGCCACATCTTTAAAATATGCACTGACCAGTGGATCCAGGGACTGATTCACCAGCATACTGATGTCTCCGAATCTCTGTATTACCCAGGGTGCCTGCTTATAATCGATGTGCATAACAACGGATAAGGGCAAGGAGGGCTCAAAGGCATCCTTTGTAATGATGTCCACCTCGGTCAGATTCTCATCATACTTGTGGGCACCCACCTCTGTCTTATTCCATTTTAATATGATGTTGGTAGTAGGCACTAATACAACTCTTCCTGCATCTGTATTAAAAGCATATTTACCAGGCATAAGCGGCTTCTCTAGCACACCCTTGCAGCCCTGGCCAACCAATTCACCATGCTTGTAATCAACGCCGGTAGTATCCACACCTTCCTTACCGAAGAAGGAAACCACAACCCCTACGAAGCCGATCGGTACTACGGTTTTAGGGCGATACTCCACTGTTGCAAATAAGCGATTAATATAGTAAGTACCATCTGTCAGTACCTGAATCTGCTTACCACGACGTCCGCCAAGCGCTAGAAACTTCTCGGGATCCTGGAAGCTTGCATGCTCTTCTCCCACATAAGGCGCAATAATTTCACCCTCCTGCAGAGATGGTCCGTCATGCACTGTGACAATTCCCATGATGTCACTGGCTTCACCCCCGTGTCCCATAATGATCACCGGACTGAAGGCATTACGTTCCAGCAAGGTCTTCTGCATGCTTACCAGCTCTGTACGCTCGCTCTTGGAGCTATTAAAGGCTGCCTTGATATCTGTGGGTGTAATTACGATAAATTGTGCGAGATTGATTGCATAGGTTCCCTCTCTTAATATTGCCCTCTGAGGGCCCCTCTGGCCGCCATTCTTTAAAAATCCGGTTACATCCTGAAAGTTATTTGCCTCAGAAACTACCTCTCCCAAAGTCTGAGTCGGTGCCAAGGGCTTACCGTCACGGGCAAAGATATATGCTATCTGTCCCTGAGGAATGGTAATCAGAGGGTACTTATGGATTTTATACATTAGTGCTGTCTTAAAATGTATTCCGCCACGAAGTACAGTCGGAGCATAACCTGCTTCACCATTCAGTGCAATGATGGAATCTTTTAAGGATCCCTTGAAGCTCCACCATTTTTCTACTACTGCCACCTGATCCGATGAGATCACCCTAAGACCCAGGATGACGAAGATCAGCAGGTAAAAAGCTACTACCGCAATGGCAGCAATGATAAAACCTACTATTAAACTCATATATTCTCCCACTTCTTTCTTTGTATTTTGTCAAAGGCTAAAGCCTCCAGCAATTATTTTTACAAGAATTACTATACTCCTATTGTGATAATTTACAATATAGAAGTTCTTAATGGGAGATTAAAATCCAATTAAAGGATGCAGGCTCTGCTACTGCAGGCTGAAACGAATTACATTCCAGGAGTGCTTCGGTAAGACAGCAATAGCCTCTTCTGCTAAAATCGTTGTAGCTCCGTTCTTATGCGGTTCTACAATATTGGGTTCCTTTGCTGAATTGACTGCCTTCAGATCCTCATGCTCCAGTATGATATGCTCAAGCACGGAGGCCTTCGGAAATTGTCTCAAATCAACGGATAACTCTATTCTCTCCTCCAAGGAACGATTTACTGCAAAAACAGTAAGCTCCTTCGTCTCTTCGTTCAGAACCGCAACAGTTTCAACATAAGGTACCTTTTTGATCTTATTGGAATCATAGGTCTCACAGCTTACCACCGGAGTCAGTACTGAACCTCTTCCGAAATTAGAGGCATGCATGAAGGGGTAGAAGATCGGTTGAACCCAGGCAGGGCCATCATTCTCTGTCATTATCGGTGCTATTACATTTACTAACTGTGCCAGACAAGCCATCTTCACACGGTCGCAGTTCTTCAGCAGGGTGATCAGAAGGCACCCTACTACCAGCGCGTCCTCGAAGGTATAAATATCCTCCAGCTGATGCGGGGCTTTCTGCCAACGCTCCAGCTTCTTGTCAGCTTCATTGCTGTGGAACCAGACATTCCATTCATCAAAGGACAGGTTTATTGTCTTATCGGAATGCTTCACAGCTTTTACATAATCACAAATAGCAGTAACTGATTTGATGAATTTATCCATATCCAGAGAGCACGCCAGGAAGGAGGGTGTATCGTTATCCGCATTCCCGTAATAGCTGTGAAGCGAGATATAATCCACATAATCGTAAGTATGCTCTAGTACAGTTGCCTCCCACTTACCGAAGGTAGGCATCCATAACCCTGAGCTTCCGCAGGCAACCAGTTCAATACTCGGATCCAACTCCTTCATCACCTTGGCAGTCTCACAGGCAACCCGGCCGTATTCCTCGGCGGTTTTGGCACAAATCTGCCAGGGGCCGTCCATCTCATTGCCCAAGCACCAGACCTTAATGTTGAAGGGTTCCTCAAAGCCATTGGCACGACGCATATCGCTGTAATAGGTTCCCTTCGGGAAATTACAGTATTCCAGCAGCTGACGTGCTTCCTCCGGACCTCTGGTGCCTAAATTCACTGCCTGCATTACACTGCTGCCGGCACGCTTTGCCCACTCCTGGAACTCATCAATACCAACCTCGTTCGTCTCTATGGTATGCCAGGCAAGCTCGGGTCTTTTCGGCCTTTTGCTCTGCTCACCTGTTCCATCCTCCCAGCAGTATCCAGAGACAAAATTACCTCCCGGATAACGAATGATCGGTACATTAAGCTTCTTCACCAGCTCCATGACATCTCTCCGAAAGCCTTTATCATCGGCTGTCGGATGAGTTGGCTCGTAAATTCCGTTATAGACTGCTCTTCCCAGCTGTTCAACGAAGGACCCATAAAGTCTTTCATCTACTTCTCCTGTCATAAAATCCTTATTCAAAATTAGTCTTGCCTTCATTTTATCGTTCGTCCTTTCTGTCACTCCAAATGATTATATTGATTATATCCCATAATAATACTACTATGATGTTTTGTGCTTTTACCTTAACATATTGACACTTAGTTTTACAATGATATATGATGTTTTTAGACTGATGAATCCTGCTTTTAATTATTGTAAAAAAGGGAGGTACTCCGTGAAGATCAATGTAATCGGTATTAACTATACACACAGCAGTAAATTCTCGATCAACCGTCCCAACGGTTCTGGTGATTATCTGCTACTCAACCTAAAAACTCCTGCCATTCTACAGCTTGAAGGCAGAGAGGTAATGGCCGAAAAGAATTCGGTAGTAATATTTAAGAAGGGAACTCCACAGATTTATCGGGCAAAAGAGGGAACCTATTCCAATGATTACATCCATTTCGATATGGATGGAGAACGTGAAATAAAAGCGCTGCCCTTTGACACCATACTTTCCCTGCCTTCCAATAAGGAAGTCAGTAAATTGATCAAGGAGCTGTATCTGGAATATATATCGAATAATTCCCTACGGGAGGAATCCATGGAACTACTGATGCGTCTTTTGTTTGTAAAGGTCTATGAGCTGGCCGCTTTTCCTTCCTCTGATATGAGTATGTACGGATATATTGATTCGCTGTTAAATCTTAGATCCATGATTTATCGACATCCCGAAGAAAAATGGACCGTCGCAAGGATGGCAAATCAATT
Organism: Bacillota bacterium; assembly: GCA_023415635.1. Lineage (GTDB taxonomy): Bacteria > Bacillota > Clostridia > Lachnospirales > Lachnospiraceae > Mobilitalea. Next base: position 79,132 of record JAEZJV010000061.1, read on the forward strand.
GAGCCTAAGTCTTTCCCATTTTCAGAGACTATATCGTCAGACCTTTCGTGTGACCTGCAACTCTGATGTGATCCAAAGTAAGCTTCAATATGCGAAAACAGCTTTAACTGCCACCAGCGATACTGTGAGGGAAATAGCCTCTCAGTGCGGTTATGAGAATGAAGAACACTTTATGCGCCAGTTCAAGAAGGAGGTTGGTATGACCCCAACCCAGTACCGGCAGAAAATGAAGTAGAGGAATTCGCCTTCTCAGCTTTTTGTTCTTTTCCTAAAGAATGTATCAATGATAAAGATGCCCAGTGCGATTGCACCTGCAATCTGGAGCGTCTCGAAAAAGTAATAGGTAGTAGATCCTGTATTACCGTCTACGATACTTCTGACGATTTTATACATACCTGCACCCGGTACAAAGGGAATTACCCCTGGGATCAGGAACATAGTAACAGGTGACTTATAGACCCGTGCAAGGATATGTGAAATCAAAGCCACTATCAAGGTAGCTGTCAAAGTAGCAAGAATTTTATCCGATAAAAATTCCAGGCTGATCAGATAGATGAACCAGCCGAGACTTCCCGTTGCACCAGCATGTAGTAAAAATTTTCTCGGTAGATAAAATAATATGGCAAAAGCCGCCGTAGCAAAAAATGCACTTATTCCCTGTATCAGCATATCACATTATCCCTTCCATAAATTTAAACAGACCTATTCCGAGACCCACTCCAACTGCGATTCCCAGGGATATGACAAAGGCCTCCAAAGCTCTCGTGGTTCCTGAGTTATAATCTCCCTGCAATGTATCCCGTATCGCATTTGTAATCGGTACACCCGGAACCAGGGGCATGATAGATCCAATGATAATCAGGTTCTGGTTAGTACCGGTAAAGTATTTGGTACATGTCATCGTCAGGAATGCCAGCACAAAGCATTTCACCATATCTACAATGAAGGCACTGCCCACCTTATTTTCTGAAAGCTTTCCGATCAGTACTAGAAATACTCCATTCAGACAGGCAATTACACAGTCCATTAAGGACCCTCCGAACAGTCCTACAAATCCTGCCATGGAAATCAGGGTCGCTGCTGCGATAATCGAACCGGAATAGTATGATTTATTTCGGATTTCCTCAAGACACCGGATTGCATCCTCCGGTTTCATACATCGGTTACATATATTTCGGGATATCTGATTCACATCATTAATCCTGCTAAGGTTCGTGGATCTGTTGCGAATTCTTTTTACACCGGTAATCGGTTCAATACTGGGATCGGATAAGGTTGCTATGATTCCTGTAGTCGTAGCATAAACCTCCACCGATTGCAGACCGGAGGATTTTAGTATTCTCGTCATCGTATCCTCAATACGGTAGGTCTCTGCACCGCTCTGGGCCATGATTTCACCAGCAAGCATTGCCGTTCTGAATAAAGTCTGATCGCTCATTTTATACCTTCTCCCGGGATGTTTTAGTACTGATTACATATATAATTTATTTTACCATGATTTTGTTCCTACATCACTAAATATTTTGCTTTTCTTTTGTACTGATATCATGTAATATAGTTTCTACTTATAACGTTTTCGTATAAAGGAGTTTCTGATACCATGATGTTTCTTAGAAACAAAAGAATTGGCCTACAGCTGTTTTTAATCAATGCCTTTGTCTTTATACCGGCCGCACAATATACTCCCTTTTTAAGTGCATACTTTACCAAAGCAGGAATCAGTGCTCTTGAGATAGGAATTTTACTTACCATCGGACCAATCGTATCAATTTTTATACAGCCCCTCTGGGCATATATCAGTGACAGGACAGGGAAGCGTAAGCTTGTCCTTTGCATCGCTGTACTTGGATCAGCTTTATCCCTCCTGAGCTATTATATTGGTGAGACCTTTCTTACCTTCTTTTTGGCGGCTCTGCTGTTGGCCGTCTTCGTTACCTCCATCATACCGCTCAATGATGCGAATACTTTACATATTGCGTATAAGAATGGACTTGATTTTTCAAAAATCAGGATGGGTGGAACCATAGGCTATTCCATCACGGTTATCTTTGCAGGAGTAATCGTAAAAAGCAATCCCTCCCTCGGATTTCTTATGGGATCCATCGGATATTTTGTTTTATTCCTGCTGATTACCAGACTCCCTAAGGAAGACATTACGGATTATCCTCCCGCTAAGGTTAAGCAGGAAGCTGCCGGGCTTAAGAGACGACAATCTCTTCTTCAAATTTTCGAGTCCAAGGAGATTTATTTTATCCTTGCCTTCGCCTTTATCAATCAGATGGGCTTAAGCTTTAATTATAACTTCCTTGGAGTATATATGCTGAAACTGGGCATGGCGGAAGGCACCATGGGCTTAATTAACTGCATCTCTGCCTTAAGCGAGCTTCCCGTATTATTCCTGATCAATTATTTGTTAAAAAAATTAAGTTTGATGAAGATATCATTGATTGCCTGCCTCCTTCTTGGCCTGCGTATCCTGATGGTAACCGGAGGCACCCTTCCCTATCTCATTCTGTCCTCTGTCTTTCACGGTATGACCTATATGACCGTTTACTTTAGCAGCGCCGTATATATCAGTAAAAATGTCAAAAAAGAAAACCTGTCCAAGGGACAGAGTCTTCTGACAATAATGCAAGCCGGACTGGCAAGCATCACAGGTAATATTGTTGGTGGCTTTCTTGTAGACAAACTGGGTCTAAAGTCTTCCTATATTATTATGGCTTCTTCGGTCATGATTGTAGCAGGACTCATTGCCCTGCTGCAATTCCTCTATGAAAGAAAGCAAAATGTCCGTATCAGCTAATCACTTTGCCTTCCTCCATCGTAAAAATTGATATACATAAGAAGAGCCTCTTAAGAGTGATCTTAAGGGGCTCTTACTATTTGATTATTATTTTACCCACCTTTATACATGAAATTAATCAGCCTCTGCACATCTTCGTTCTCATAGGCTACCAGCTCCAGTTCGTCAATCTTGCCGTCTGAGAATACATTTGCCAGCGCAACATATTGTGAAAGCTTGGATTTCAAATTCAGTCTGTCGCCTTCATTTGTAACCAGCTCCACCTTACCCGAGCAAGCGTCAATAACCTTAAAAAAAGCATCGATATTAGTTATATTCGTTACCTTCATAGCTTCCTCTCCTTAAATGAAATGTAGTAGTAGTAATTAACGACAAGATAATTATAGCAAATATACCGATTCCTGGCTATATTTTTTTCTGCAAACATTGTTATTCCAGTTCGAAAGCCCCGGTATAGAGCTGATAATACCTTCCTTTTTCATCGATTAGCTTCTCATGGCTGCCGCGCTCGATGATCCTTCCTAATTCCAGTACAATGATGGCATCGGAATTCTGCACTGTGGATAAGCGATGGGCGATAACAAAAACGGTTCGTCCTTTCATCAGGCTGTCCATTCCACGCTGCACAATTGCCTCCGTTCGAGTATCAATGCTTGAAGTAGCTTCATCCAAAATCATGACTGGCGGGTCTGCCACTGCTGCCCTTGCGATGGATAATAGCTGCTTCTGTCCTTGTGACAGACTTGCCCCGTCACCGGAAAGATCCGTATCATAGCCCTGAGGAAGACGCATAATGAAATCATGCGCATTCGCAATCTTAGCTGCTTCCCGAATTTCTTCCTCTGTTGCATCCAGCTTGCCATAGCGGATATTCTCCTTGACGGTACCGCTAAAAAGGCTGGTGTCCTGTAAAACAATCCCAAGAGATCGTCGTAAATCGGCTTTCTTGATCTTGTTAATATTAATTCCGTCATATCGTATTTTACCATCAGCAATATCATAAAACCGATTGATTAAGTTGGTAATCGTTGTTTTTCCTGCTCCGGTCGCTCCTACAAAGGCTATTTTTTCTCCTGGCTGTGCATAGAGACTAATCTCATGCAATACATTTTTTCCCTCTTCATATGCGAAATCCACATCAAAGAAGCGGACATCACCGGTCAGTCTGGTATAGGTTATCGTATAATCTGAATGAGGATGCTTCCAAGCCCAGATACCGGTGTGCTCTACGGTTTCTACCAACTGCCCGCCTTCCATTCTGGCATTGACCAGCGTCACATACCCCTCATCCTGCTCCGGTTCCTCGTCCATCAATGCAAAAATTCGTTCCGCCCCCGCCAAAGCCATGACAATGGAGTTAATCTGCTGGGAGACCTGGCTGACAGGCATCGTGAAGCTCTTGCTTAATTGCAGAAAGGCAGCAATCACACCCAGAGTCAGACCGCCGATCCCATTGATGGCAAGAATTCCACCAACCAGTGCAACCATCACATATAGAAGATTTCCTATGTTTCCCATGACAGGCATAAGGATATTAGCATACCGGTTAGCCTGTGCTGTATTGGTACGCAGGTCTTCATTCAAGGCATCAAACTGCTCTTTGGACCTTTCTTCATGGCAGAACACCTTGACTACCTTCTGTCCGTGAATCATTTCTTCAATATAGCCATTCATCCTTCCAAGCGCTTCCTGCTGGTTTCTGAAGTAAGAACCGCATCTGCCGGTTATCAGCTTGGCAACCCGCAGCATCACAAAAACAGTCACTAGCACAAGAGCCGTTAAATAGACACTTGTGGTAATCATAACGATGAAAACAAATACGATGGAAATGATGGAGGAAAAGGTCTGTGGGATACTCTGGGACAGCATCATTCTCAGGGTATCCGTATCATTGGTGAAACGGCTCATGATATCTCCATGGGCATGCGTATCGAAATATTTGATAGGAAGCTTTTGCATCTTACAAAACATTTCATCACGGATTTTCTTCTGAACACCCTGTGAGATCACTACCATGAGGCGGTTATAGAAAAAGGTTGCCAAGATACCCGCAGCATAAATACATGCCATGATCATAAGAGCACGTATCAGACCGCCAAACTGTGGATTCTCTGCTGCCATTAGGGGTTCAATATAATCATCTATAAGAATCTGTATAAACTTTGAACCCAGTACACCTGCCAATGCACTGATAACGATACAGATTAGTACCAGAGAAAAGGTAAGCTTATATCCGTTCCAAAGATAAGCCAGCAGCCGTCTGATAGTCAGCTTGTTTACTCTTTTATTCTTGTACGGCATGTCGTTCCTCTCCCTTCACCTGAGAATTATACACTTCCTGATAGATCGGATTACTCTTCAGTAATTCCTCATGGGTACCGATGGCATTTATTTTACCATTATCCAAGACAATAATCTTATCCGCTTGGTCAATTGAAGAGATGCGCTGGGCGATGATAAGCTTGGTCGTATCCGGTATCTCCTCTCTGAATGCCTTACGGATCATCGCATCTGTCTTGGTGTCCACGGCACTGGTGGAATCATCCAGTATCAATATCTTCGGTTTTTTCAAAAGTGCTCTGGCAATACACAGACGCTGTTTCTGACCACCCGAAACATTTGCCCCTCCCTGTTCGATGTAGGTATCATACCCGAGTGGAAAGCTCCGGATGAATTCGTCGGCCTGAGCAAGACGACATACCCGGATCATCTCTTCTTCGTCAGCATTCTCATTACCCCAGCTTAAATTCTCCTTAATGGTACCGGAAAAGAGAACATTCTTCTGAAGCACCATGGCGACCTCATTCCGAAGTGTTTTGACATCATAATCACGAACATCTACTCCACCTACCCGAATGCTCCCTTCCGTAACATCATATAGCCTTGGGATGAGCTGTACCAGACTGGTCTTCGAGCTGCCGGTTCCTCCAATAATTCCTACTGTTTCTCCTGATTTGATATCTATATTAATATCACTTAAGCATAGTTTATTTCTATCCTTTGCATAGCTAAAGCTGACCTGATCAAAGGTAATACTGCCACTCTTAACCTCTCTCACCGGATTCATGTTATTATGTATATCACTTTGCTCATCAAGAATTTCTACAATTCTTTCAGCAGAAGCCCTTGAAATTGTTATCATCACAAATACCATGGACAGCATCATAAGGCTTATCAAAATCTGCATGACATAGGTAATAAGGCTGGCTAGTTCCCCTGTTGTCATAGTGCCTGCTACGATCATTTTAGCAGCAAACCAGGATAACAAAAGCATACAGGTATATACCGAGGTCTGCATCAGGGGACTATTAAAGGCAAGTATTTTTTCAGCCTTGGAGAAGTCCCGAAATATACTTTCTGATACCTTCTTGAATTTATCCGCTTCATAATCTTCTCGAACAAAGGACTTTACCACGCGAATTCCACGTAGATTCTCCTGAACGACATTATTCAGTTTATCGTAGGTCTTGAAAACACGTTCAAAGATCGGATGTGCGAACCTGAATACCAGATACAATCCGGTTCCAAGAAAAGGGATTACTGCCAGAAAAATCAGGGAAAGCTTCCGGTTTATGGAGAAGGCCATAATCAAAGAAAAGGTCATCATAATCGGAGCCCTAACGGCAACACGAATGATCATCTGAAAGGAATTTTGAACATTCGTTACGTCCGTTGTCAATCTGGTTACGATACTCGCTGTAGAAAATCTATCGATGTTGGCGAAGGAATAATCCTGCACCTTATAAAACATAGCTTTACGCAGGTTCTTGGAAAAGCCTGAGGAAGCATTGGCCGCAAACCAGCCAGAGCCTGTCCCAAAGCTCATGGACAGTATTCCTAAGCAAATCAGAATAATGCCATATCTCACAATAATCTTCATATTTCCCTGATTGATGCCCAAATCAATTAAATCCGCCATCAGAAGAGGAATAAATACCTCAATCACTACTTCCAAAGTCACAAGTATAGGTGCAAGCATCGATTCTTTTTTATACTCACCGATACATCCTGCCAGTTTCTTTATCATACCAATCCTATCCTCCAATTGCTTATCAAATACCACCCAACGGGTCGGTTATTTTTCTTTACTCTAAATTTTTTCTCATCTTTCTCATCACTGAAAAGAAAACCGTCAGCTCCTCCTTTGTTAAGTCCTTTGCAAGCTGTCTCTCCAGGTTATCTAATTCCTTCTGGATTGCCTCATAAATTTCAATTGCTTTCTGAGTCAGTACCAGCTTCTTCAAACGGGCATCATATCCTACCGGCTCGCGCCGGATGAGATTATTCTTCTCCATCAGCTGCAGGATTCCCGTTACAGTCGATCTTCGGATTGAGAATTCCGTTTCAATATCACGTTGAAAAATATCCCTTTTATCTCGACTATGATACAGATATCTGATAATCCAGCCATGCATTCCCGTCACTTCCTCTGAAAAAACTGCTGAGTTATCAATCCTTCGTTTGATTAAATTTGATAAGGTCTTAATCTCATACCCTATTTTATCTTTATTAGGTCCAACATGATTATTCCCCAATCTAAATTATCCTCCTTAAATTTGTTAGTGCACTAACATTATATCAAATAAGTACTATTCGTCAATAGGCAATGGGTTAAACAAATATATCCAGAATTAGAAAAACTTCACGTATAGCAAGGGTTCCCACCCCATTATATAATTATTACATAAGCATGGGGCTGTGCCCATCAAATATAACAATCTGCTATAAAGGAGAATAAAATGAAAAAACTGGGAGTCTTAGTACTATTCATGGTATCTCTATTCGGAATGCTTCCCAAAGCTACATATGCAGCAGAAGCTGCTGATTTTGATCGAGAGGTGATACAATATCTGGATGAGATTAGTACCATTCGTGGCTTCGAGGTCACCAAGGAAATGCTGGAAGACTCCATGGCTGCGGTCAGCCAGGATTTCTCTGATCTTAAAAGCATCGACGAGGTAAAAAATTATTTCGGGGAGATCATTTGGTCGGATTACGGTAACCTAAGAAACCTCCTGGATACCTATCAGCTTACCCTGACTGAGCTACGGCAGCTGCTTGCAGACTATGGTGAGGAGTTAAATGATTATGTCTTTCTGGATGAGCTGGAATTCGCAGTATATTTCTATCACACCGATTCGGCTTCTGTTGTAACAGAAGCCCCTGCTCCGACTGAAGTACCGAGGAATACTTCTGCTGATACACCAGTCTATCATGAAGAAATGCTTGCAGAATTATTGACTTTAATCGATATCTCGGAACAGGATATTCAAAAGCTTTCCAACTATATGGCTTCCAAAAAGGATTACTTTGCAGATCCACTTTTTCTGGTCAAAATGAATAAGCTGCAGAACCAATTGGAAACAATTGCGCAAATCAGTGAAGGTATTATGACAGAGGAACAAGCGTCCCTATGTACCGGTTGGCTCAGTGACTTCTTCACTCTGTTACGTCTGAAAGCAGCATTCTTCGAGCTGAAGGATGGTTCATCTATACCGCTGACTATCGAGAAAGTCTTATTGAAGGACGATTTTCTTTCCGGTGATTTAAAGCTGAAACTATTCAGTGCAGATTCCAAACCCTTGGCAGATATCCTCCTGGATCATACGCTACTGGAAGCTCTTCTCGATAATTTGGATACTGTCGCCAAGGATTTTGGTACTGTCCTTCAAAGTGCAGAACAGACAGCAGCTTTATCCGCTGCCTCCTCCATCCCGAGAACAGAAAAGGGCGGAAGACTTCCAAAGACAGAAGCCGGCTATATTCCCGGAATAGTGCTCGGTGCAATGCTTCTATTTTCTGGATTAATGTTATTTAAAAAGGCAAAGCATGAAAAGAAATAAGCATCCTGGCAAAACAGTAAGAACTCGCAGCTGCCGTTATCTATATCAAGTCTCTCTGATGTTGATCATCGGCGGTATATGGTTAATCTGTTATCATACCTATCATTATACAAAAAGCCTCACTGGACCCTATCATTATGCTGTTGAACAGGCTCTTTGGGACAGTATTGATACTGTTACCGTCGGGAGCGTTCTACCAGTTCCAAATCATTCATCCACGGGCACCTCTTTGAGGCAGGCTCTCCTTAATCATACAGCACAGCTGTTATACATAAAACGGCCGGATCAGGGAGAGTATTTCGGAGAGCTATCCATCCCAAGATTAGACCTTACTCTGCCCATTATTGAGGGTACGGGACCCGATGAGCTGGACCTTGGTGTGGGCCATTATATCGGTAGTGTTCTGCCCGGAGAAAAGGATAACTGCATTCTGTCAGGACATCGCAACACCGTATTCAAGGATCTTTCGGAAGTAACGAAAGGAGATGCCCTGTTTATTACCACCGAAGCCGGTAATTTCAAATATATAGTGGATAAAATCAGAATTGTTGATAAGGACGATAGGACGGTTATCGTTCCCAGACCCCGTGCCACTCTTACAATCAGTACCTGCTATCCCTTTCTATATGCAGGTCCTGCACCAAAGCGTTATGTTCTGGTGGCTCATCTTACAGTCGAATAAATTAACAGGGACTATCACTCTTAAGTGTGATAGTCCCTGTCTGATTATATATCTCTCGAAGCACGAAATCATTATTTTCCTGATTCAGCTATCTTCCAAACTCTGATAATTCAAGACCCTTATTACGATCAAGTGCTGTCTGGATACTCCAGTTGTGAACGAAGAGCAGTAACGGATTCCCTTTTAAATCCTTTACCTTCTTAGTATCGGAGGAAACTCCGAGCTTGCTTACATCAATGCTCTTATTCTCGATCCAGCGGATATATTCATAGGGCAGCGGTTCCAGACGAACTTCTACACCGTATTCCGACTCCAGTCGGAATTTAAGTACATCAAATTGAAGAGTGCCCACTACACCTACGATAATTTCCTCCATACCGGTATTATACTCCTGGAAGATCTGGATCGCACCCTCCTGAGCTATCTGGGAGATACCCTTTAAGAACTGCTTTCGTTTCATGGTATCCACCTGTCTGACCTTAGCAAAATGCTCTGGTGAGAAGGTTGGAATTCCTTCATAGGTAATTTTTAAGTCGGGAGCACAGATGGTATCTCCGATGGAGAAAATACCGGGATCAAATACACCGATTATATCTCCGGCATATGCTTCCTCTATGATGGTTCTCTCGCTTGCCATCAGCTGCTGGGGCTGTGAAAGACGGATTTTTTTATTCCCCTGCACATGGTTGACCTCCATACCTGCCGTGAACTTACCTGAGCAGATACGCATAAAAGCGATCCTGTCTCTGTGAGCTTTATTCATATTAGCCTGGATCTTAAAAACAAAAGCAGAAAAGTCATTTGTGATCGGATCAACTTCACCTTCGATGCAGTGACGCGGTAAAGGTGAAGTGGTCATAGCAAGATAATGCTTTAAAAAGGTCTCCACACCGAAGTTCGTCAGCGCAGAACCGAAAAATACAGGAGTTAGCTTTCCCTGTAATACCTGATCAAGATCAAATTCACTGCTGGCACCGTCTATCAGCTCAATCTCTTCCACTAGTATATTATGATTCTCTTTACCGATTAATGCATCCAGACTCGGGTCACCCAACTCAACTTCGACGGTATCCACCTCTTTCATACCATTATGAGCAGCATAAAAGCGGCTGATATGCTTAGTTTCTCTGTCGTATACTCCTTTAAAATTCTTACCGGAACCAATTGGCCAGTTAATCGGACAGGTACGGATACCAAGCACTGTCTCGATCTCATCGAGCAGCTCAAAGGTATTCTTAGCCTCTCTGTCCAGCTTATTGATAAAGGTAAAAATCGGTATACCGCGCATGACACATACCTTGAACAGCTTCTTCGTCTGCGCTTCCACACCCTTGGAACCGTCAATTACCATGACTGCAGAATCTGCTGCCATCAGAGTCCGGTAGGTATCCTCGGAGAAATCCTGATGTCCCGGTGTATCCAATATATTAATACAATAATCATCATAGTTAAACTGCATGACAGATGATGTAACAGAGATACCACGCTGCTTCTCGATTTCCATCCAATCGGATACGGCATGTCTATCCGTCTTCTTCCCTTTTACCGAACCTGCCAGATTGATTGCCCCTCCATATAACAGAAGCTTCTCTGTCAGAGTCGTTTTTCCGGCATCCGGATGTGATATGATGGCAAAGGTTCGTCTTCTCTTTATTTCCTTAGTGTAATTGCTCACTGAATAATCCTCCAAACTAAACAATTCAAACCAATTCATCATATAATACAAATACCTGTATTGTCAAGGCTCAGAGTATAAGAATAAGCTTCAGTTCCTTCTTCAGTGATCTTCCTATTAAAAATCCTTATACACAGCTTATGTTCCGGTGTATCGTATAGATGCTCTTAATCCTTTACAAGCTCAACCTTTTTTATCTTAGCATCAATTCCAAACATCTTTAAATACTGGATCATATAGAGCTGCATCCCTTCTGTCAGCTCTCCCAGAAGATTTGCCTCAATTTCCATATTATATTGATAGGCCGTATCCACACCCTCCTGCTTGGCTGAGGGATTTTCCTCTGTGATGAAGTTCAGAGTGTAAGCGCCCTTCAATGCATTGCCCGCCTTATCAACAACTGCTGAAGCTGGAACCACCAGCGTATAGGCCATATTATATTTCAAAGCACTCTTTGGTGTTACCGTAAGCAGGTTATCTGTGATTTTAAAGCTATATTTCACTGCTTTTCCGTTACCATCGGTCAAGGACATATTCTTGATTGTCTTACCATTTGCTATATTTTCGGAAAAGCGTACAACAATGGTTGTCTCCTTCATGATCCCGCCTGATTTATCCATCGGGCTGGTTTTCGTAACGGTTGGTGCCTTCGTGTCCTTCTTTGCAGCAAAAGCTGTTGAAGTCATACTCATCATAACCAGTAAAATACAGATAAATGCAATTGCTTTCTTCATGCTAAATCCTCCTTTATATAAAATATAATTATTTTAAAGGAGGAATATTCCTCCTTTAAATATTGTCGCGCCTCTGCTTTCTCTATTATATACCTAAGCTACTAAAGCGGAAAGACCCATATCATCAAATTTCTATAGCTAGTAAGTTGGAAGGGGACATACCCTCCTTGCTAATATATTCATCGGTACACGCAGACATACCCAATAGAAGCGAAACCTGCTAAAAGTGTACACTACTGCCATGTATTCCAGTAATACTACATAGAAGCAGTGCAGAATGTATTATAGAATAGGAATTGCTACATAAAAACCATTATTATCACCAATGGAAGGAGTTCTCTATGAAAAAATTCACAGTGGCTGTTATACTGACCTCCTGCATTCTGTCCCTGTTTCCGACGGTACCGGCAGCTGCAGCAGATTATACTGTTATACAGAATGATTCTCTCTATAAGATTGGACAGTTATTCCGGGTATCTGCCGACACCCTAAGGAAGGATAATGCTTTAAGCTCCGATATGATCTATCCCGGACAGGTACTATATGTCCCCGCAAAGCTTTATACCGTAAAAAGCGGAGATACCCTATATCTGATTGCCAGGCAATACGGGTTATCCCTGGCTTCTCTGCAAAAAGCCAATGGTATCTGGAATAATAACCTCATGCCCGGTCAAACAATCATGCTGCCCGGAATTTCACCGGATACAGGCACCGGTACAGTGATTTCTTATTCCCAGACCGAACTTGATCTTCTTGCCCGGCTGATTGAGGCTGAAGCCGGCGGAGAAAGCTACGAAGCTAAGATAGGTGTAGGTGCGGTTGTAGTAAATCGTGTGCAGAGTCCGGACTGGCCCTCCAGCATATCAGGTGTAATCAATCAGGTCATAAACGGTTATTATCAATTTACACCGGTAAAAAACGGCATGATCTATAGACCTGCTTCCAGTGATTCTATTCGCGCTGCCTGGGCAGCTTTATACGGCAAAGACCCAAGTAATAATGCAATCTTCTATTATGATGACAGTTCCACCAATTCGTATATGTTATCCAAGACTAGAACCGCTGTCATCGGTCGTCTGATCTTTGTCAAGTAATTGGTATCTGTCCATACTAATTTCAAGTCTTGAGCTTAAGGGTGGAGAGCTTCTTTCACAGAAGTTCTCTACCCTTTTTATATGATAAGGTAAGTTCGTCCTATAAAAATAACATGTTCCACAAGGATGTACACTTCAGCTGATGAATTCAGCTTAAGCTACGAAGCAGACCTCGAAGGTGTTTATGTGAGAATCAATAAGGCACATCTTAGCTTCTGCATATTCCGTCAGCAGCCATAAGATGCGCCCTATTTCTATTTATGTTTCTATTCTTTGTTCAATCTTTATGTTTCAATCTTATATCAGGCTTAAACCTGCACAAAGATTGAATAAATCGCTCTGGTTGCCTCTTCAAAATCTTCCTCTGCAACACCAATGATGATATTCAGCTCCGAGGAACCCTGGTCAATCATCTTAATATTGATTTTTGCCTGTGCAAGGGCGGAAAAAATCTTTGCCGCAGTACCTCTTGCTTTTCTCATACCGCGTCCCACAACCGCAATTAGGGCCAAGTTATCCTCTATCTCAAGGTTATCGGGATGGGTTCTGCTTACAATCTCATCCAATACGGATTTCTCTTTTCCCTTGAAGGCTTCCGTGCTGACAATCACGCTCAAGGTATCGATACCGGAAGGAATATGTTCAAAGCATAGATCATTCTTTTCCAATGCACGAAGTATATTTCTTCCAAAGCCCAGCTCACTGTTCATCATATCCTTTTCAATATTGATAACAGAGAAACCCTTCTTTCCTGCAATTCCGGTTATAGTATAGGGACTGGAATCCACCGTCTGGGATACAATCATTGTCCCCGGATCGGAGGGCAGGTTCGTATTCTTGATATTAATCGGAATACCCACGGTACGCACGGGGAAGATCGCATCTTCATGAAGTACGGTAGCTCCCATATAGGAAAGCTCACGAAGCTCTCTATAAGTAATGGTTGTAATCGGCTTCGGATCCTTCACGATTCTGGGATCACAGATTAAAAAGCCGCTGACATCTGTCCAATTCTCATAAATTTCTGCATTAATCGCTCTTGCAACTATGGATCCGGTGACATCGGAGCCGCCACGGGAGAAGGTCTTGATTGTATCATTGGGCATAGAACCATAGAAGCCCGGGATAACTGCGTTCTCCATCTCCTCCAGCTTCGGTCCGAGCTTTGTAAGAGTTCTCTCTAGGTCAAACTCTCCGCTTTCATTAAAATATAACAGTCCGACCGTATCCAGGAAGGGGAAACCAAGAAATTTGGCAAGGAGCATACTATTCAGATATTCACCGCGGCTTGCTGCATAATCACGCCCGGCGCTATGTGCAAAGGATGCTTTAATGTATTTAAACTCTTCCTCCAGTGACAAGTCCAGAGCCAGATCCTTGATTATACTGTTATAACGTTCCTCAATCGCAGCAAATTCCTTGTCAAAATTCTCTCCCTTAGATGCCTTATCATAGCAATTATAAAGCATATCTGTAATTTTAATATCCTTATCAAAACGTTTTCCGGGAGCAGAAGCTATTACAAAACGTCTGGATTTGTCTGCATGGATGATCTTTGCTACTTTCCTGAATTGATTCGCGTCAGCAAGGGAACTACCGCCGAATTTAACAACCTTTGTACCGTTCATAGAATATCCTCTCTCTTTTGGATTAATGTAATAAAGTATTTCTATTATATATGCAGTGTTTGAAATTATCAATAGAATATTTATGAATTGGTGATATCGATGCTATTCCTGAATAATACTATCTTTACAGATTACTTCCATTGGACTTAATGACATCACGATACCAATAGGCAGAATCCTTCATTGTCCGCTTCAATGTCCGATAGTCTACATGAATCATTCCAAATCTCTGATCATATCCGTTCGCCCACTCAAAGTTATCCAGGATGGACCAATAATGATAGCCAATCACCGGAATTCCCTCATCGATTGCCTTTCTTAAGCTTAGAAGATAACGGTGAACAAAATCAATGCGATTCGCATCATGAACCTTTCCGTCAAGTGCTACCCAATCATACTGTGAATAACCGTTCTCTGTAATGATAAGTGGCTTTCCATATCTTTCATATAAGAATTTTGAGGACCAATACAAGGAGTCAGGTGTGACATTCCAACCAAAGATGTTCTTTGGACATCCCTGGTAGCCATAATTATCATAACCGTAAGGATCCACCGGATAATCAATTCTTCCCTGATAATTATTATATCCGTAAAAATCCAGCGGCTGAGAAACCAAGCTCCATTCTTCCGGTGTAAGGGTATACATCTGATCACCGAATAATTCCTTTGCTCCCTCCGGATATTGGCTAAGAAAGACCGGATCAGCCCACCAGGAGTTGCTCATCAGATAACCGATTTTATCAATAGCAAAAGAGTTCTTTCTTGCCTCTTCCACCACCTCTGCACTTAAAGTCTTCGGAAGATATACGTCTCCTGTGGGTGCCATTCCGACAGATACTCTTTGTTTACTGTTCTCACGAATAATCTTCACGGCTTTACCGTGAGCCAGCAAGACCATCTTTGTCATATGAAGCAAATCTGATGTAGCTCTCTTCTCAAAGGGTGCATGTACTCCCAGCTGGTATCCCAGGGCAAGGAAAATCTGAGGTTCGTTAAAGGTAATCCAATATTTCACCCTGTCGGACAGCATTTCCACAACCACCCTGGTGTATTCCGCAAACCATTCGGGGCTGGCATCATTCTCCCAGCCACCCTTTTTATATAATTCATAGGGTAGATCCCAGTGATATAAGGTTACCAGCGGTTCTATCCCTGCTGCCAGCAGCTCATCCACAAGTCTCGAGTAAAATTCAAGACCCTTTTTATTGACATGACCTGTTCCCTCCGGCATAATTCTTGGCCAGCTTATAGAAAAGCGATAGCTCTTCAGACCGATGGCCTTCATCATTGCGATATCCTCCTGAAAGAGATGGTAGTGATCACAAGCCACATCCGCCGTCTCTCCATGGTTGATTCTGCACGCTTCATGTTCAAAGTGGTTCCATATACTCAGACCCTTTCCATCTTCCAGATAGGCTCCCTCTACCTGATGAGCAGCAGAAGCCGCACCCCATAAGAAATCTTTAGAAAATCCCATTCGCTTCATCCAGGATTCAGAATCCTGTTCCTCCTTATTATGTATTTCCATTGATAGTATAGTATATTATGTCCTAAGCCAACAGCCTGATCGGCTTTATTATGTGAAATCGTCAATCTTTATTTTACTTTCCTTCAGAGTAAGCGCTAGGCTCATCTAGCGGTATCCACTCCATTAAAAAGGCCGCCATCACTGCCTTTTTCAGCAGTGATGGCGACCCTGCAATATCACTTTTATATTTTATACTTGCTTAAGTCCTGTTGGAAGTTCTTGATCATTGTATCAAATACGGCAATCTGATTAGTTAATTCATTGATTTGTTCCACATAGATTGCTACATTGGAGCTTGCTTCCTCAGTAGCTGCCGAATTCTCTTCTGCAATAGCAGCCAAGGTGTGCATGTTATCAAACAGGGATGCAATATTGTCTGCCTCAGTCTTCAACTCCTTAGATGTCTGAATCATCAGCTCTGAGACCGCCTTTAAATTCTCGTTAGACTGGCTGGAACTCTGTACCGCATTATTCAACTTATAGCTTTCTGTCTCAAGCACCTTATATTGAACATCAATGTCATTCACAACTCCTCCGATACTTTCCACGAATTCAGTAAGGCTATGATCAATTTTCCCAACTGCATCATTCGTTTCTATAGAAAGCTTTCTTACCTCTTCTGCTACGACTGCAAAGCCCTTTCCGGAATCTCCCGCACGAGCTGCTTCAATCGATGCGTTTAAAGCCAACAGATTAATCTGCTTCGCAATAGAGGATACAATAGAAATAATCTGCATCATACCTTCTGCGCTAAGGCGAAGTTCTTCACTATTCTCACGTATACTGTTAAACTTGTTGAGCACTGTTTGAATTTCATTCGTAGTATTGTTTACGTTATGGAAGCTTCCTTCCAGGTTCTTCATGGCTGTACCAATCTTGACCTCATTCTCCTGGCTTTCATTGGATATCCGGGTTACATTGCGAATGCTATCACTAAGAATACTTACGGAATGTTCCGTATCCTCTGCCTGAGTAGTGGCAGCAATAGCAACCTCATCCAGCACGCCTGTAATATCATTCGAGGTATCTTGCATGGTTTTTGCAATATCTGTGACCGCGTGATTAAAGTTATACATCTCATCTACAATAGAGTTAAATCCGATAAAATCTTTTTGTACACTTTTCTTTACTTCATTGATTTGTTCCATGATACGCTCATACTCGTCCTTGGTTTTTATGGAGAGATACTCAACGAAATCATTTGTACTGAGTTTTTCGAGTTCCTTCGCTACAAGACGCTGAGGCTTATGAAGAACCGCTGAGGACGCAAGCGACACAGCCAGAGTAAGGATTGATATCCCAATAACCTCCAGCTTATTCTGAAGCAGAAGTATGGATCCTATTGTAACGAGGATTGTATTGATCAGAGCTGTCTTCAGTGTCAGTTTCTTTACAAACCCAAAGGATAACAGCTGATTAATTCTATATTTCTTTGTATATTGAATATCTTTTTCAAAAGTCAACTTTAATTGCAGTTCATTTTGCTTTTCAGCCAGAGCCTCTACCATAATCTTTTCTTGAAACTGATGCGCTACTCCATTGATCAGTCCATAAAGATAATGGTACATACTGCGTTTTGATCGATAGGTAAATATTATTTCACGAGTAGAAATTGGTTCAATATCAAGAATAGGCGGGGTTGCTCCACGAAATCTTTTCATAACAATAAGATGAACATCATTCATCGATTTTAGAAACTGATAGGCAGACTCATGACGGAAAAATCCGGGATAGATCTTACTGAAGGTATTGATATTCTGCTCCCCCATAACTTTCCATATTTCCTCATGGGTTTTACCCAGAAGTGCTCCTACCTGATCTACAATTCCTAATGCAACCTTATCATCCACATCATCCAGCGGTGAAAATAGTACATCTGTATGCAAATTATTCTTTTTTAATGCCTGGTCAACGATATCCTTTCCATATAGTTTCCTACATGATTCTATCCATGATGATACAACTGTTCCTTTCATTTCAATCCTCCTTAGAAGTATGTTATGAATCCTGCTAATAATTGTACTGCTCCGTTCTTCCTCTTACAGTCTATTTATCCGATAATATTGCTAATTATATAGCTCTATTAGAATAATATGTCCCGGCTCCTTTCCTCTGTGATCTTCCATCATGTTAGCCATTTTATGTAAAATGTTGATATCAGTAATTATTATTATGATACACCATCTTAGCAAAAAAAACCAGAGAAATTTTTATGAATAAAACTGTATTATTGACAAGACCTTACTCCTTCTATATACGGATTTTCGTTTCTGAACAAATCGCTATCTCATACAGCATTAGCCGCGGGCAGTTTGCTTTATCATCTGAATAATGGCGTCCTCCGTCTTCGGTCTGCAGAAATAATAGCCCTGTATCTTGTCACAATCATTCTTCATCAGATAGTCAAGCTGATGCTTAACCTCCACTCCTTCCGCGATAACGCACATTCCCAGATCCTTACCCATAGAAATAATATTTCTGACAAAATCGTCTTCATTCTGATCGGAAATGAAATCGATAAAGGATTTATCAATCTTCATTGTAGTGATCGGCAGTTGCTTGAGGTAGCTTAAGGACGAGTACCCTTTTCCAAAATCATCCAATGCAATCCTGACATCATTATCCCGTAGCTTTTGCAGCTTGGCTTTGATATGCTCAAAGGATTCCACTAAAATCGATTCCGTGATCTCCAGCTCAAGAAGCCTCGGATTAATCTGAAAGCTACTAATCATATTCATAACTTTATCTACAAAGTCATCCTGAAGAAGCTGTAGGATTGAAATATTTACAGACATTCCAAGCTCTGTACAGCCTATTTTTTCGAGCTTCTTCACAAATATACAAGCATTTTGCAGCACCCAATCTCCTAAAGGGATAATAAAGTGGGTGTCCTCAGCAACACTGACAAACTTTAGGGTGGGTACCTGCCCCAAATCCGGACTATTCCATCTCAGCAAGGCTTCCAATCCAGTGATGCGATTGGTTCTTAAGTCCAGCTGAGGTTGGTAATATAATTCAAATTCATTATAGTCCAATGCCTTTTTCATATACTTTTCAATAGATACCTTTTCTGTAAAGGCCTCGTTCATTTCCTTATTATATAATACATAGCTTTTTTTCCCAGCCTCTTTTGCCTTATACATGGCGATATCCGCGTATTTTAATAATTCCTCCAAATCCATGCCATGATAAGGATACAAGGCTATTCCGATACTGAAACTGATATGGAGATTACTTTGGTAATCAAAATCCTTATAAAATTCGGACAACAGATGAACCGCAAGCTGCTCAGCCTGCTTCACATCATCAAGATGCTCATATATAATAACGAACTCATCTCCGCTTAACCGGTAGAGAGAACAGTTATCATACAGCAGGTCCTTTATGGTTTCACTCACATCTACGATTAATTTATCTCCAAAGGCATGCCCAAGAGTATCATTTATATATTTAAAATTATCGATATCAATAAATAATAATGCAGAGGCTCCCTTTTCCAGAGTAAAAATATCCTTTGCCCTATCAAAAAGCGAAATTTTATTAGGAAGTCCGGTCATAGAATCATGATATGCCAGATACGTTAATCTTTCATCACTTTTCTTGATTCTCTCATTGATGGAGATAATCTCCTTGTAACGATGCATCAATTCCTCATCAGTAGCCACCAATTCTTCATTTAACTGCGTCAGCTCCTCATTGTTGACTGACAGAGTCTGTTTCATTTTTCTCAGTTTACGATTATAGAAGATTAGAATGCTGGTAAAACTGATAAGCAGGAAAAAAACAGCCATAACACCGTTTACCAGCGTCTTATACGTCTCATAAAAGGAAAAGGGTTCATTAATGATGGCGCTCCCTTTAGGTAGCAGCTTTCTGCTGATTTGAAAACGCTCTAGCAGATTATAATCAAAAACAGTATGGGTGCAGTCCGGACTCTGTACAGCGATACTGTCAGGATCAGTTCCCTCCAGTATACTAATTACCAGCTTACCGGCATTCTCTCCCTGAAGCCGTCCACTCACTAAGGTTCCACCGACAATACCCTGATTCAGTCCAAAGTCATACAAACCATATACCGGAACATTGCTGGCTTTACATACCTCTCTGATCGCATAGTCCATGGCCACTATATTATTATGTACATCACTGTAATAGGTAGAAAAAAGAATGATACCGTCATCTTTTACCTGACCGGCTCTCTCAATTAAAGTCTTAAAGGATAAGTCATTCCAGGATATCATCTCCAGCTTCGGATCAAAGGCCTTTATAGAGCTTGTTACCATCTGACCGGTAGATATACCACTCTCAGAGTTATCATGTATGATATAAATCTTTTTGATTTGAGGATTAAGCGAAACAGCAAATTCCAGTGTCTTAGTCGGATTTACCTCTTCTATTACCCCTGTAACCCTGTCATAGCCTTGTATGATTGTCTGGACACCCTCTTTATTGACCCCACAGAAAACGATAGGAGCATCAGAAAAAAACTCCTCCCTGTATTGAAGTGCAAATTTAAGTGCAGCATCGTCCGTCGTAACAATGATATCAAGTTTTTGGTTTGTGTACTTATATTTATAGTAATCATACAGCTTAGACCAATTATGCTCTGAAGCATAATTTTTCCAATCCATATATTCAACATAAAAGGATACATTCTTACCGGCTTCTTTGACTTTGCTTATAATACCTTCCGTCTCCTCTGCCGTCCAGATCATTCCCTGATGGTAGGAATTCAAAATAAGAATTTGATTTTCACTATGCTCCTGCGCATAAGTAGGATGAGGCATCATAAAAAACAGTACAAATTCTATAGATAAGGCTAAAATAATTTGTCTTTTCCTCTTCGTTAACATTCTGCTCCTTTCAGTTCCTGCATCAGTACTTTTTCGCATAGATTAAACATTTTTCATTCGTTCAAATAATACTTGTATATATCTTACTATTTTTACATACATTTTTCAACACTTATGTTTAGTATTCGACATTGTAATAAAAAAAATCCTCATAGGCTTTACCTGTCAGCAAGTCCTATGAGGAAATTCAAGTATATTTAGTATTTCTATCTGTCTGCTCATTCTTACAGATGATCTACAGCTGCCCTTTCAATAGCGAGTCCCTTCCTGTAACGCTTCATGAAGGTCTCAAAGCCTTCTACGTCCTGAGGATCCGGAGCTATTGCAGAACCTGACTTATCTGAGAATACTCTATGCTTTAAGTAATCCTCCAAAGCCTCACCCTTCTCTTTGCGGAGCATATAGGCTGCCAGCAGCGCGATTCCCCAGGCTCCTCCCTCTCCTGCTGTCTCCATGACGGAAACCGGAACATTAATCGCCGCAGCCATGATCTTCTGTCCGACACCTTTGGTCTTGAATAAGCCACCATGGCCAAGGATTTCATCCAATTCCACACCTTCATGCTTTAGAAGAATATCCAGACCGATCTTCAGCGCACCAAGGGAGGTGAATAAATTCACGCGCATAAAATTGGCAAGGTTAAATCTGCTCTCCGGTGTGCGTATAAATATCGGACGGCCTTCTTCAAAGCCGGTGATATGTTCTCCGGATAGATATCCATAAGCGAGAAGTCCACCACAATCAGGATCTCCCAAAAGAGCCTGCTGATATAAGATGCCATAAAGCTTATTTGCATCCGCCTCAACTCCCAAAGTCTTGGCAAACTCATCGAATAAGCCGACCCAAGCGTTTAAATCAGAGGAACAGTTATTGGAGTGTGCCATAGCCACCAGATCACCTGCAGGGGTTGTGACAAGATCAATCTCGGGATATACCTTGGATAATTCTTTTTCCAGGACAATCATAGCGAAAACCGAGGTTCCGGCAGATACATTTCCGGTTCGTCTGGCCACACTGTTTGTGGCTGCCATTCCGGTTCCTGCATCACCTTCCGCAGGGCAGAGAGGGATTCCGGCCTTTAACTCTCCCGTTATATCTAAAAGCTTTGCTCCTTCCTCAGTAAGTACACCTGCACTTTCTCCTGCGGTCAGAACCTCCGGCATAATCTCCTCCAATTTCCAGGGATAGTTACCGGACGAAATCAATCCGTTAAAATGTTCCATCATATTCTGGTTAAATTTCTTTGTGGCGATATCAATCGGAAACATACCGGATGCATCACCAACTCCCAGAACCTTATTTCCTGTCAATCTCCAATGAATATATCCTGCCAGCGTTGTCATAAAGCGTATATCGGTAACATGCTCCTCCTGACTCAAGATCGCCTGGTACAGATGTGCAATACTCCATCTTTGAGGAATATGATATCTAAAGTGTTCTGTTAAAGCCTCGGATGCCTGTTCCGTGATATTGTTACGCCAGGTCCTGAACGGTACCAGGAGCTTATCCTCCTTATCAAAAACCATATACCCATGCATCATGGCCGAGAAGCCGATTGCTCCGATGGTCTGCAGGGTGATACCGTATTGCTGCTTCACATCGGCGGCCATTTTCGCATAACAATCCTGTAGCCCTTTCCAGATATCCTCCAGACTGTAGGTCCAGAGGTTATTGATATAGCTGTTCTCCCAGTCATGGCTTCCAGAGGCAATCGGTGCATGGTCCTCACCGATCAGTACCGCTTTGATTCTGGTGGACCCAAATTCAATTCCAAGGACAGTTTTTCCGCTTTGGATTGCATTTTTGATATCATTTGCCGTATCACTCATGTATTTAACCTCCATTATATGAACTATTTGCCCTGTATCCGTTAGTTCTGTCCGTAATATGCATTCTCACCATGCTTACGTAGATAATGCTTATCTGAGATTGCCTGCGGTGCCGGGCTGATTTCCCGATTAATCAGCTCCGAATAGCAGGCCATCTTGGCTACTTCCTCTAAAACCACCGCATTATGAACAGCTTCCTTGGCATCCTTTCCCCAGGTAAACGGACCATGATTGGTGCAGAGAATTCCGGGCATACTTTTCGGGGTTAAGTTTAGCTTTATCAGCGTTTCGATAATCACTAAACCTGTATTCTTCTCATACTCTTCGTCAATCTCTTCTCTGGTCAGGCTTCTGGCACAAGGAATCGAACCGTAAAAATAATCTGCATGGGTGGTGCCATATAAGGGTATACTTCTTCCGGCCTGTGCCCATGAGGTAGCCCAAGTGGAATGGGTATGAACGATTCCGCCCAGTTCAGGATATTTCTTATATAATTCAAGATGAGTCGCGGTGTCTGAGGAAGGCTTGTAGCATCCTTCAATCCGATTACCTGATAAATCAACCACTACCATATCCTCAGGCTTCATATGCTCATATTCCACTCCGCTGGGCTTGATCACTATATAACCGCTTTCCCTGTCAATACCGCTTACATTTCCCCAGGTATAGGTTACCAACCCCCGTCTGGGAAGCTCCATATTCGCCTGAAATACTATTTCCTTTAACTGTTCCAACATAATATGATCTCCATTCCTAGTAAGTAAGAGCATTCCATCGAAGTTCATTTTTAAAGCTTCTGATGGAAGTATTCTTATCAATTAAGACAGCTTCTATGCCCATAGCCGCAGCCCAATCACACATCTGCTCGGCAGTGAGATCATAGGAAAATGCGGTATGATGGGCTCCGCCAGCCAAAATCCAGGCCTCTGCACCCGTCGCAAGATTGGGCTCCGGACGCCAGAAAGCAGATGCTACAGGAAGCTTAGGCATCGGAGTATTCTGTGGCAGACACTCTACCTCATTGACAATCAGGCGGAAACGATTGCCCAGATCTATCAAGGAGGTAGCTACCCCCCTGCCTGCCTTCGAAGTAAATACAAGACGCGCTGGATCTTCTCTATTCCCCATGGATAACGGGGATACCTTCATTCCGATTTTGCCTTCAGCGATTGAAGGACAAACCTCAAGCATATGCGCCTGCAGAATCCCCTCCTGTCCTGGTACCAGATGATAGGTGTAATCCTCCATAAAGGAAGTACCCCTTGCATTTTTGATATCCTGAGTCATCAGCTTCATCAGACGTACCATGGCGGCAGTCTTCCAATCTCCTTCTCCGCCGAAGCCGTAGCCCTTTTCCATCAGTCTCTGGATCGCAAGTCCGGGAAGCTGCTTCAGTCCGGAAAGCACTTCAAAATTGGTAACTATTGCATGATAATTCTTTTCGGTCAGGAATTTTTCAAAGCCAAGCTCAATTCCGGCCTGAACAGCGACATGTTCTCTAAATTCCTTCTCATCCCTGCCCTCTGTCAATATTTCATAGGTTGCATAATATTCTTCCACCAAGGAATTGATTTCTCCCTGTGGTACCTGTTGAACATATTCTGCGATATCCGTGATATTATAGGCATCGATTTCCCATCCGAATTTAATCTGGGCTTCTACTTTGTCGCCCTCAGTAACTGCAACATTACGCATATTATCACCGACACGCAATACTCTCAGATGGCTGCTTTCAATAATTCCGACTGCTGTAATCATCCAGTCCGCGAGTCTTTTCTGAACAGTCTCATCCTCCCAGAAACCAACTACAACCTTTCTCTCAATTCCCATACGGCTTACGATATGGCCGAATTCCCTGTCCCCGTGGGCGGATTGATTGGTATTCATGAAATCCATGTCAATGGAATTATAGGGTATTTCTCTGTTAAACTGTGTATGCAGATGCAGCAGAGGCTTTCTAAATTCCTGAAGTCCTAAAATCCAGGATTTTGCAGGGGAAAAGGTATGCATCCAGGTGATGACACCCGCACAGTTCTCATCCTGATTCGAAGCATTAAACAACCTTCTGATGGATTCATTATCAATCAGCGTCGGTTTCCAAATCACTTCAAAGGGTAGGAGACCCGATTTATTTAATCCATCCACTATAATTCTTGAATGCTTGGCAACGACCTCTAAGCATTCCTCACCATACAATGCCTGTGACCCGGTTGCAAACCAAAATTGATATTTCTTCTTCTCCAGCATAGCTTTTTACCTCCTTAGATTAATATAAAAGCAGAATGATAGTCTCAGTCACTATTGTAAAGGTTTCTATGGCTGCATACAATTGCGGCTTCCTACTGCTTGTTCAAAAAAGTTACCTAATCCTACTAGTAGCAAGTAAAAGCTATTTGAATTTTCGCATTTTAGACGGAGTCATACCGAACTTCTCCAGGAAGATCTTATAAAAATATCCCTTGTTCTGATAACCAACCGCTACAGCTACCTCATCAACCGTCATATCGGTCGATAAAAGCAGCTGTCTTGCATTCTTAAGACGGATATCCTGAACATATTGCAGATAGGTCATCCCAAGCTTCTCCTTCAGAATGCGGCTATAATAATCTTCATTAAAATGAAATCTTGAAACCAGCTCTCTGACAGTCACCCATGCATAGTTTTCCTCAATGTATCTGGAGATTTCTTCATAAACCAGCCAATTCATCTTCTTCCGCTGCTCATGGGAGAGGCTGAATTCATACATAGTGCTGATATAATGCAATATCCTTATAATCAACCCCTTGCAGATGTATTTTGAAGCCACATCATTTTGCTGTAATTCCTTTAGTAGCATGAGCAGCTGCTCCTCCAGTACATGATCCTCCGGTTTTTTCGGTCTAAAGTGCAGAAACTGCCGAATATCCTTCTGTTTCATCAGGGCTGTGCGGAGAAAGCCTAAAAGATTCTCCTCTCCAATGTTCTTAACCATTACCTGATCAAAACTCTCATTTGCCAAGCCAATAAAAAGAATCATGCTGTTCCCGTCCGCAAGAAAATCCTGATGTGGACAATTTCTGTCTATCAGGCAGAGCTCCCCCTGCTTGAACAGGATATCCTTCCCCATAATCCGTTGTTTGAATTCACCCTGTATAATATAAGCAAGTTCAATATAATCATGGGTATGGTACTGAGTCCTGCTATTGGGGGTATATTCACATTGGTAGGTATACGGCTGATGGTCGGACTGTATCGCTGCACATAATCTACCACCTTCCTTAAGAATCCAGCACAGGATAAAGATACCATTCTTCTCAGAGGTAGGAAAGGTCTTAACATCGATATGATCAATGGCATATTCCGGGCACATAATCCTCCTGCCAAGCTCTTCATCTGTGATCAAAGTTCTTGCCGTGTTCCTTGTCAATTCCTCACAATAGCTTTTCAATTTCATGATTTCTCCTATATCTGCTCATGGTTAATTCAGCTTCAAATCCAATACCTGTAAATCAGATCTCAGGCTGCCGCCACAGAAGAAAATAGCACAATCTCTTCCATAGCCTAAGTATACCTCTTCTAGCACTTCTGGTCAATTCCTCCACTGTTTCGTCAATATCACGAATTAATTTCGTCTATTTTATCTTCAATTGTATATATTTATTGTTAATTTATTAATTATTATCAATTTATCAAATTACTATTGCTTTTTAGAATTAATTGAGTGATAATATCTCTACAACTTACAGCAAGCTACTGACGAAACATATTTATGTCAGTGGAAGCAGAGAAATATTAAAAGTTTCAATCGACTTTTTATTAAGATTAGGAGGAAAAATATATGTTTAAACAAGTTGAATTACAATATAATTTTGATGCATTGGAGCCCCATATTGACGAGCTTACCATGCTGACCCACTATACAAAGCATCATGCTGCCTATACTTCGAATCTAAATGCCGCTCTTGAGAAGGTACCCTCGTTATCCTCCACCAAGATAGAGGAGATACTGACCGGACTTCCCGAAATTTCCGATGAGACTCTGCAAAATGCCATCAGAAATAACGGAGGAGGCTTCTATAATCATAACCTGTATTTTGAGACTCTGACACCCGGTGGAAGCAATCACCCCTCAGGAGATCTGGCGAGACAGATCTCGTTGAACTTCAATGATTATGCATCCTTGAAGGAAAGGCTGTCTGCTGCCGCTGCCAACAGATTCGGATCCGGCTGGGCCTGGCTGTCGGCAAACCGCAGCGGAGCCTTGCAGATATCCTCCAGTCCCAATCAGGATAACCCAATTATGGAAAGCCATGGTGAATGGTTCCCGATTCTTGGAATCGATGTTTGGGAGCATGCCTATTATCTAAAATATAAAAACCTGCGTGCAGATTATGTCAAAGCCTTTTTTGATTTAATCAACTGGGATGTGGTGGCAAAAAATTATGCAGCAGTAATTTCCTAACGGTCATAGTACAGCTTGTAATAAGGAGCAGCTGCTCCGAAGCTTTCATGCCCCGGACAGCTGCTCCCTATAATAAAGCAGATACCTTTTGTGTAATGATTTAAACTCTTATATAGCTCTTTATAGTATCATAAAGGCTTATCTTGCTCCTCTGACACGCTCCGGTAAAAAACCTCTGTCTCTCTCCGGTATAATCCTTCTCAACTCAAAATAGCACAATGCATTTGAAGATAACGGTATCTGAAAGGCTGCTTTTCCATCAATAACCTCAAAACGTCTTGTTCTAAGCTGAGGACAGGCGGCTGCCCTAAGGAGTGCCAGCTGCTGTTCATTAGGATTGGCAGGTTCTCCAAGATCAATCCAGGTCTTAAGCGGGTTACAGACATCCTCATCCACCAGTTTCCTGATCAGAACATATTCACCGTCATCCGTGTCTATCGTGAAGTCCAACGTAAGCTCACAATCCACCTTTCCCTCCTCAGGATTCCAGGCAACGCCATGAAAATTGTTCTGATCGTCCTTGGTAATAATAAAGTACTCATTTCTGGCGACAGCCTTAGTACCCAAATCCTTAAAGAAGGAAAATGCCCAATAGGTAGGCTTTTGAATACTTCCATTCGCCAACAGACCAAAGCAGCCGGAGAAGGGTGTAAAAGAAACCCCTGCCTCTTCAAAAACATCTCCGAAGGTCCAATAGGAATAGGAAGCACAGACATCTCCCATCTCCGACAGCAGGCGGGCTATATATGCGGCATTCAGATTGGTATCATGAATCGGGTTCAGCGGAGTATAAGAGGTATTGAATTCCGTTATATGCATTTCCATACCTGTATATTCGGGATAGCTGTCTATAATCAGACGGCTCTCCCTCAGCTCCATAATAAAATCCTTCGGATCACGGAGCAGCTGATAATCATAATGCCCGTTCCTTTCCGGCGATTCTGTTGCATATGCGTGCCTTGTTACGAAATCCAGAGGGGTTCTATGCTCGGAGCAATAATTAAGGAAGCACTTCAGCCAGCGCACATCATCCACCCCGCAAATTGCAGGGCCTCCGACACGAATTCGGGCATCGCAGCTTTTTACTGCCTTGCTTGAAATCTCATAAAGCTTAAAATACTCCTCCATATCAGCATTCTCCCAGAATCCGGGCAGATTCGGCTCATTCCACACTTCAAAGGGCCAGGTTACTACCTCCTCCCTGCCATAACGACTAATCCAGTGTGTAATGACGGCTTTCACTAATTCTGCCCACCTGGTATAATCCTTAGGTGGAGTGGTATTTCCCTTCCAATAGAATATGGTCTGAGTACCGGAAGCCAATTTGTCCGGCATAAAGCCTAATTCTACGAAGGGCTTCAATCCCAGTGATCGATAAGTATCAAATACCCTGTCAAGATAAGTAAAATTATACTCCACCTTCTCTTCGCCATTTTCTTCATATGTTTGATAGATTGCCAAATCATCACAAAACAACCCATGACCGCGTATATGGGAAAAGCCGATTTCCTCCTGGACCTTCCTTAGCTGTTCATAATATTCCTTCTGCAGTGCTAAATGCATCCGTCCTGTACCGATACAGAACAATGCCTGGTTATTGAAGGTTGTACTCTGGTTACGGTCAATTGTAAACTTAAGTGACTTATTCATCCCTATTCTCCTTTTTTATGTCTGCCTGCTTGTTGAAGCTCCGTGAAGAAGAAGCTTAATAGTTTATCCCAGCATCCATTGAATGGAAGGCTCCAGATGTTGACTCCAGAAATTCCAGTCGTGAGCTCCCGGGCTCTCTATATAAGTGACAGGGACTTTTTCCTTCTGTAGAAATTGATGAAACTCCCTATTCTCTTTAATCAGAAAATCCTCAGTTCCGCAAGCCATATAGATCGAAGGAATTGCCTGGTTTTTTTCCTTCAGTTCTTTTATGAGAACCTCGGGATTATTCACGCTATGACTCAATTTGCTAAGATCACCGAATACCGAAGTATAGTATTCATAGTCGGCAATTGTATCCTTAAATCCTTCTTTCAAATTTTCGATTTTATGGATTATCAGCGCAGAGGAAAGCGCCATGATTTTCCCAAAGGTATTCGGATAAGTGAGTCCTGTATGAATTGCACCGAACCCTCCCATGGAAAGTCCTCCGATATAAGTATCCTCCTTGCCCGCAGATAGGCCGAAGGTACTTCTTACATAATCCACCAGTTCCTGTCCGACAAATTGACAATAAGCCCTTCCTACTCCCTTTCCATCCAGGTAAAAGCTATTATCTCCTGAAGGCATCACAATTGCTATATTATACTTTGTCGCGAGGTCCGTCACCCTGGCCCCGAGCAGCCAATCCCTGCAGCCTCCTGAATATCCATGAAGCAAGAATAATACCTTTGTTTTCCGTTGATAGCAATCATTACCTGCGGTCATCATCTGCGGTATATCATTCGGTATAACTGCGGAAAAATTAGTATTTTTCGCCAAAGTCTTTGCATAATAATCCACTTGGAATAATCCCATAAATACCTCCATTCCTGCGCCTATGGCGCATCTCATTCCCCTTCCAAATCAAATGATACATCATATCGCGCAAATTCACCATCATTATTTATAATAAAAATGCTCTTGATATTTATGAATAATGCGGAACGATTCTACGTTTTGGTAATCCGGACGAATTTGTTTTATATCAAAAAGATGCCTCACGAAGAAGCATCCTTCCACAACTTTATATGCTATTATGTATTTCTATCAGACTATAGGATAACGTCGATCAGCACTCCCTCAAGAATTGCAAACAGGAGTACGTAACCCAGATAAAGACTAAAGCGTTTCATACCCAGAATTATTTTTACAGCTCCGAGATTAGTAATCTTCGTTGCCGGGCCGGATACCATAAAGGCTGCAGCTGCACCCATACTCATACCTGAAGCCAGCCATTCCAACAGGATCGGTATGGTACCTCCGCCGCAAACATATAGCGGAACACCGATGGTTGCGGCTAATAATACTCCAAACCCTTGTTGATTTCCAAACAGGCTGGCAAAGGCCTCCGACGGAACATATCTCTGGTACAAAACCGAAAGGATAATACCAATCAGAAAATATCCACCGGTCGTTTTGATGTTCCGGCCGAGATTTTTCAGAAACCGTAATAACAGATTCGGATCGGTATCTCTTCCGGACGTCGGACCGAAACCTGAAAAGTCAAAAAATTCCTTTCCCTTGTAAAAGATATGAATACATAAGCCTGCTGCCATTCCACAGAATATAGCGGATAGCAGTCTTATGATAAAGGCTGTCCTGCCAAGTGCAGCGCTGTAAATCAGCAGCTGAGGATTTAGCAGGATAGAACTCATCATGAATGCCGCCAACCAATCCTCCCTCATTCCCTTTTTAGAGAAAGAGGCTGCAATAGGTATCGTACCGTACATACAAATGGGAGAAGCAATTCCAAGCAGACTTGCCGGAACGATCCCCAGCAGTCCAAGGCGTTTCTTCTTCATATTATCAAACATCCCATGGATCTTGTCCTTCCCGAAAACGGATATTCCCGATCCCAATACCATACCAATCACCCAGTACCAAAAGATCTGTTCGAATTGGATCATGAAATAATAGCAGAAGTATATTACTTCCCGCCGTATTACATTACTCATCGATATTCACCAAATTATAGTTCTGTGTTCCCAGACCGATTTCCTGCCCATAATCCAGGGTATGAGTTCCATTCTTTGATTCTATACGTGAAACCAGTCTTTTTCTTTCTTCCTCCGGAGCAGCATATACCTGATCCACGCAGGCTCTGTCAAGAGCTACCGGATCTAGGGATGCAAGAATTCCAATATCCTTCATATTAGGTTTGGCAGGATGGGGATTGCAATCACAATCGATGGAGAGATTGTTCATAATACTGATATAGATAATATTCTCCTCCGCAGCATCCGCTATTGCCTTCGCTGCTTCTGCCATTGACTCCAGAAATTCGTCCTGCTTATAGCCTCCTGACAGCCACCCATTGGTATCCGATGCTCCTACATTGTGGATTAAGTTCTTTCCCTTGGTGGAAGCAAAGCCGATGGACATATTCTTAATTGCCCCGCCGAAGCCTCCCATCTCATGTCCCTTGAAATGAGAAAGAACAACGATAAAATCATAATTTTCAAAATGGGAGCCTACCACATCTTCCTTCAAATGCTTCCCGTTTTTAATCGGTAATTTAATCTCTCCCTCTGCATCCAGAATATCGACAGAGGTATAAGCTGTGAAGCCATGATCCTCAGCGGCTTGCATGTGAGCTGCCGTGTTGGTTCGTCCTCCTCCGTAAGCGGTGTTACAGTCTACAAAGGTACCGTTTACAGAAAGCACAAAATCCTTCACAAGATCAGGAGACAGGTAATTATTTCCGCCAGGTTCTCCCATATGTACCTTCACCGCAACCTTCCCCGAGGCTTCTCTTCCCAAAGCCTCATAGATACGGATTATGCTTTCCGGAGTGATTTCTTTGGTCATGTATACGGTTGCCGGTTCCTCCGCTGCTATGGCAGGTGACGGTGTAGATGTAGCCTCTGCGGTCACGGTCAGTGTGGGTACGGCGGTAGGTTTTGCTTTTTCATCTGTGGCAGAATTATTCTGTCCTGCA
The DNA here is from genome assembly GCA_023415635.1 of Bacillota bacterium. GTDB lineage: Bacteria > Bacillota > Clostridia > Lachnospirales > Lachnospiraceae > Mobilitalea. Next base: position 110,872 of record JAEZJV010000061.1, read on the forward strand.
CTGCACCCGGTTAAAAATACCATAATAATTAATGCTGCAAAAATAAATTCCAAATACTTTTTCATAATAATAACCCTACCTTTACGCTAATAATTACCTAATGAATCCAATCCCTTTTCACTATGCGGCAAATATAAAAATTTGTCAATAAAAAAGTAATAATTTTGAATATTAATACATAATTATGTTGATTGGTATAACCGGGTTAGGTACTAATAGAAACGCTCCTGACATAAGCATATAACTAAATACAACAGAAGGAGTAAAATTGATTTGAAAAATGTAAATGTCAGATTACAACCTATTGCCAGTAATATAAATATGCCTACTGTTATAAAAACGGCCATACTACCGGGAGATAGAGAAGAAAGCCTGTTTATCGCTACTCAGGTGGGGGAGATATTCTATGTGAAAAGCGGAAGGTTAGGAACCTTTTTAGACCTTCGCCCATTCATTATAAAGCTGGGTGCTTCCGGCGGCAGGTATGATGAAAGAGGATTAATCGGGCTGGCCTTTCACCCATATTTTAATTATAACGGTATTTTTTATCTTCACTATTCAATTGCCGGATCTCAGGGTCCCGGTATTGTGCTTCCGTCTTTTGAACCGACAGGAGGTAATACAGAAGACCGTCCCGAACCCTTCCATCCGAATCCCTGTATACCTCAGACCCTAAATCTGAAATGGATCAACAGGGAAATTGCTTATGACCATATTGATACTGTTGAGGAATGGGGCCTACAATCGAACGGACAGCTCCAAAGGCATAGGATATTGCTTAATATCAGAAGACCCTTCTTTAATCACAATGGTGTCAACAGTCTGAATTTCTCACCCGAGACCGGACGTCTGGTCCTGACCACCGGAGATGGAGGAATGGGTTACGATCCCTTCAATTTAGCCCAGGATGATATGGAAATAGCAGGCAAAATTATTGAAATCGATATTTCTATTGATGTGCCAATCAATAATCCACCCGTAGCAACCCGCTTTGACGAGCTTCCGGCACCTCTTCAGGAAGCTATGACAATCATCGCCAAGGGTACCCGCAATATAACCGGTATCTCATATCAGGGCCTCAATAACCGCTATATCAAATATGTCGGAATTGTCGGGCAGGACCTGGTAGAATCGATCTATGAATTTATTAATTATAAGCCGCTTCCGGTAACCCGGCTCATTCAGGCGTATGCCAATAATTCCAGGTACGACCGGGAAGGACTGATTAATTTCGGCTGGCGAGGGTGGGAAGGGGCTTTCCCCACCACAATTATCAGAAATTGCAGCAGACAGGGCGCTCCTGAGGAACAGACCATTGCATTCTATGAGGATACAGTGATTACCTCGACGTACCGACTGCCTCCGCTTATCAACTATTTTCATAAAGATCCCCGTCCCGATAAATTCGGAGGCACCGCTCTCACCGGAGTTCAGGTTTATCTCGGAAACAGGCTTCCTGATCTGACAGGCAGTGTTGTGTTTACGGATTTTGCCCGGAACGGGGAACCCTTGAAGCCTCCGGTGAGAGGCGTCTTAGCCTATACCAAGACAAGGCTGGATTGCGGATTAAATGATTACGGCATGATTAATATCGATTATGCTTTCGGTTCCGAATCAGCTTACTTCGCAAGTCTGGGCACAAATATAGATCAGACCAGCTTATATCTGGGCGTCTATGGTTCTATGAATGTAACAGAGGCTGGCAAAGGAACCGTTTATGAGATCCTACCCTGATTATTCTTTCATACAGATCTAGCTGACTGCTGTACTTTATGTGCAGAGAAATAATATACTGACACCTGTTACAGCAGGGATTGCTTCTGATGCTATGGTATTATACAATAGAATGAAGGAATGAAATAAAGCAATTCTGAGCAGCTTAAGAATAAAATAATCGTACAGAAAGAGGTATCATATGGATCAAACAAAGGATCGTTGTAAGAGAACACTAATTTCTGATGGTAAACAATATACGTACTATGACATCAATTCACTCCAGAATATGTTACAGGTAGATATCTGCAGACTCCCCTACTCATTAAAGATTCTTTTGGAAGGTGCATTAAGGAACCTTGATAATAAGCGGGTGACACTGGAGCATATCGGACGGATTGCTTCCTCATCCTCCGGTAAAAAAGAGGAAATTCCATTCATTCCGTCCAGGATTGTACTGCAGGATTTCACCGGTGTTCCTGCTGTAGTTGATTTAGCCGCAATGAGAACAAAAATGCATGCTATGGGCGGAGATGCCTCCAAAATCAATCCCATCATACCGGTGGATCTGGTCATTGACCACTCCGTAATGGTGGATTATTATGGGAGCTCCGACGCTTTGAGTAAAAATGTAGCCTTAGAATTCGATCGAAACACAGAACGGTATGAGCTGTTGAAATGGGCACAAAGCTCCTTTACTAATTTTCGGGTCTTTCCCCCTTCTCTTGGAATTATTCATCAAATCAATCTTGAATACCTTGCCAAGGTGGCTGCAACAAAGACTATGGGTGAGGAAACCGTCGTCTTCCCGGATACACTGGTAGGTACCGATTCTCATACCACCATGATTAACGGAATCGGAGTTCTTGGCTGGGGTGTGGGTGGCATTGAAGCGGAGGCCTGTATGCTTGGGCATCCCCTGTATTTTCTTATGCCGGAGGTCATTGGCCTGCGTTTAACCGGTACTCTTCCTTGTGGAGTAACTGCGACAGAGCTTGTCCTGACGATAACCAATATCCTAAGAAAAGAGGGCGTTGTCGGTAAATTTATAGAATTTTTCGGGGATGGAGTAAGCAGCATTCGTGTTGAAGATAGAGCTACCATCTCAAATATGTGCCCGGAATACGGTGCGACGTGTGCTTATTTCCCGGTGGATGATAGAACCCTGGATTATTTAAGAGCTACGGGGCGACCGGAAAGTCAAGTCAGACTAGTGGAGGAATATTATAAGCTTCAAGGTATGTTTGGAGCAGAGAATGCCGAGAAACCAATCTTTACAAAGGAATTCGAACTGGACCTATCAAAGGTAGAAGCATGTATTGCAGGGCCTAAGAGACCTCAGGACAACATCTTACTGAAGGAGCTGAAGAGCAGCTTTGCTAAGCTTATCAGTGCTCCCTTTAAGCAAGGCGGATATCAACTGCAGGATGAGAAGCAGACGGAAGAGGTTACAGTTACCTATGGCGATGGGCAGACGGAGGTATTAAAGCCCGGTGCGGTAGTTATCGCTGCTATCACCAGCTGTACAAACACCTCCAATCCTTATGTCATAATGGGTGCCGGTCTTCTTGCGAAAAATGCTGCTAAGCTAGGTCTTAAAAAGCCACGCTATGTAAAGAGCAGCTTAGGTCCCGGTTCCCTGGTCGTAACGGAATACTTAAAGGACTCCGGACTCCTGCCCTATCTGGAGCAACTTGGCTTCCATGTGACAGGATATGGCTGTACTACCTGTATTGGTAACAGCGGTCCACTCACAGAGGAAGTCGCTGATGCTATCAAGAAAAATGATCTGACGGTTGCTGCTGTCCTAAGCGGAAACCGTAACTTCGAAGGTCGGATTCATCCGCTGACCAAAATGAATTTTTTGATGTCCCCGATTTATGTGGTTGCCTTCGGCTTGGCAGGCAGCGTAAATATTGATTTTGATACAGAGCCTATTGGTTTCGGCAGCCAAAATCAGTCCGTCTTCCTGAAGGACATCTGGCCTGACGCAAAAGAAATCGAAGAGCTGATACAACGTTATGTCAGACCAAAGCTTTATATGGATAAATACAGTAATATCTTTCAGGAGAATGAGCTTTGGAATGCTCTTTCGGTGGCCGGTGAAAGTATCTATCAGTGGAAGGAAGACTCCACCTATATAAAAATGCCACCCTTCTTCGACCACATGTCAAGAGAACGGGATCAGGCAGCTGATATTCGTGGAGCAAATGCCTTGGCTGTATTTGGGGATTCCGTTACGACAGACCATATCTCTCCGGCCGGAAGCATTCCTGAATCCTCCGATGCCGGAAATCATCTTACCTCACAGAATGTAAAGCCGCAACACTTCAATTCCTACGGTTCCAGAAGAGGCTCCCATGAAGTTATGATGAGGGGAACCTTTGCAAATATTCGCATCAGAAACCTTATGATTCCCGGAGTCGAAGGCGGTTTTACCAAGCATGTTCCCAGTAATCAGATTATGTCCATCTATCAGGCATGCATGAAATACCGGGAGACAGATACTCCTTTACTGGTCATTGCAGGAAAGGAATATGGAACCGGCAGCTCGAGGGACTGGGCTGCAAAGGGAACCGCTTTACTGGGTGTAAAAGCTGTTCTCGCAGAAAGCTTCGAGCGGATACACCGAAGCAATCTGGTAGGAATGGGTGTATTGCCTCTACAGTTCCAACAAGGAATGAATGTTGCTTCCCTGGGGATATCAGGGAATGAAATCTTTGATATTTCAGGAATATCGGACCCGCTTTATCCAAATAAATTAATAAAGCTTATTGTAACCAGTCCGGATGGACAGAAGACAGAGTTTGATGCTATAGCCCGCTTGGACAGCGCAATCGATGTAGAGTATTATCTTCATGGCGGGATATTAAAAATGATCCTTCGGGATTTTCTGAACTCCTGATTCACTTCTGTATAAATGCTGTCATATAGACTTTTAACAAGATGATAAGTATAAAAATCGAGCCGCTTTACCGAAAGGTAAACCGGCTCGTATTATAAATATATATTTTATCGATATTCCTTCATATATTCCCCGTGTGCAGCAATCAGCTCGTCACACATTTTGATAATATCCTCCAGTGAGAGCTCTGCTGCCGTATGCGGCTCCAGCATTGCTGCCTGGTAGATGCTCTCTTTCTTTTTGGTAACAGCAGCTTCTATGGTCATCAGCTGAGCATTGATATTAGTCATATTCATTGCAGCTAATTGTACCGGCAGCCTTCCGACATGACAAGGGTGAATTCCGAGTGCATCCACCAGACAAGGCACCTCGACGCAGGCATCAGCGGGTAGATTATCAATTAAACCTGTATTCAGTACATTCCCGCCTATCCTAATCGGTTGATTTGTTACGATGGCTTCCATTATATAGGAAGCATACTCCCTGGAGCGCTCATGTGTAATCCTTCCATCCTGAAGAATATCCTCCTTTTCTTTCTGCCAGCCTGCAATCTGGTTAATACAACGCCTCGGATATTCATCCAAGGGAATATTGTATTTATCAATTAATTCAGGGTACTTTGATTTAATATAGAAAGGGTTATATTCGGCATTATGTTCACTGGATTCCGTACAGTAATAGCCAAGATGCCGGATATAATCAAAGCGTACCATATCATTATGCTTCTCTGTACTGTTCTTCCTTTCTGCACGAAGTTTAATCTCCGGATACAGATCCTTACCCTCCTTGTCCCTGATTTCCAGAAGCCAGGCCATATGATTAATACCGGCTATGAGCTCTTTTCTGCCCTCAAGCTTATCCTCCATATCCAGATTCTTTAGCAGCGTTTCGGAGCATATCTGGACACTGTGGCACAGACCCACGGTCTTAATCTTTGTGTATCTCAGCATATAGCCCGTAAGAATAGCCATTGGATTCGTATAATTTATAAACAAGGCATCCGGGCAAACCTCTTCCATATCCTGTGCAAACTCCTGCAGTACCGGAATGGTTCTAAGTCCTCTCATAATTCCTCCGATACCAAGTGTATCTGCAATGGTCTGCCTTAAGCCGTATTTCTTCGGAATTTCAAAATCAATTATGGTACATGGATCATAGAAGCCAACCTGAATCGCATTGACTACAAAAGCTGCTCCTCTGAGTGCTTCCTTTCTATTCTCTCTCCCCAGATAGGTTTTAATCGAGGCTCTTTCTCTATTAATGTTTTTGTTGATTGCTTTCAGTATGATCTCCGATTCGGCTAATCTGTCCGCATCAATATCATATAATGCTATCTCTGCCTCGCAGAGACTGGGGGTGCACATACAGTCACCGAGTACATTTCGTGCAAATACAGTACTTCCTGCTCCCATAAATGTTATTTTTACCATGATAAGCTCCTCCCTTGTATTAGAGTTATATTTTGTTATCGGATCGATATTTCCAAACAGCATGCCCTAAAATAACCATCGGAGCTATCTGTCACTTTAGCTTCATATCCTTTATGTAAAAAGCCACCTGATAAAGGAAAAGCTCCTCTGTATTCTTCAGCTCACAGCCTATAATCTGCCTGATCTTCTGAATACGGTAATTTACTGTATTTCTATGTGTAAATGTATCCTCTGCCACTCTAAGTATACTTCGATCGTTCCTGATAAAGCTGCGTAACGTATCGGTATATGTGGCTTTATGCTCCCTATCGTAGCGCTCCAACGGGCCTAGAATTTCATCAGCATAGTTCGTAAGTATTTCCGTATCATCGATAGAAAACAGGATTTTATAGAAGCCCATTTCATCAAACCTGATGATTTCTCTACCGGTCCCGATCGCCATCTTCATAGCTGTTCTTGCTCGTTTATAGCTTACAGAAAGCTTCTCAATATTTAACACTCTCGGTCCGATGCCTAGATAAAAGCAATGCTTATGTACAAAATACTTGAAGCTTTGCATAATCAGGTCAGGTAATTCCAAAGAAGCTTTCTCCTGCATGTTATTCAGAACAAGGACAATAAAATCATCCATACGGATCAGTCCGTAGGAGATGTTAATTTTCTTATTACCCTTCCATAAGCCGAATAGGTTCTCCAGCTTAAACAGCGCCTGATTCAAAAAGGTCTCTTCCTCAACCGTCTTCTTCACATTCAGGCAGAAGGCCTGAAAGGTTCCGCCGATATCATATCTGGGTTCAATTATCTGCTTGTATTCCGGTTCATACCGACCCTGTATGATTTCCCGAAAGGCATTGCTGATCTTCTTCTCATATTGCATCTGATCTATAATTCTCATACAATAATCCTGTATGAGACTGGTTATGGATATTTCCCATGGCATTTCCAGTAGCGGGAATCTGTGTTCTTCACACCAGGCTATTACGTCAGGTGGAATCTCTTTCAGATACATTCCTGTATTGATTATGATACCGGCACATTCATCCTTAGCCATTTCCTTTACGAGCGTCAACAGCCAGTTTGGCTGACTGGCTTTCATACCGGTGGTAATCGCCAGTTCCTCTCCATGAAATCTGGATACAATGGTCTCATCCTCCAGCATATGTACCCAGCTTACCACGGTATCCATTCCTGCCTTGCCTGCTATAAGCCTAAGCTGAAACTGTTCCTTCGTTTCTTCGTAGATCTCCCAAAATCGTATTGCCATATTAACACCTTCCCAGGAATCGAGTATTATATTGATGCAAACATATGTTTTGTATTCATAGCACCATTTAATTTCATATTTTCAGATTACCAGATTATATACATTAAGTCAATTATTGGATATAATATTGATAAATTAATGATGTTATATAAATTGATAATATTTACAGTGTATAGGAGGGTCTCCAAATGTATGTCAGTAGCACAAATATATACCTGAATTCTCCGGAATATCTTTCCAAAATCCCGGAAAATCTATTCATTTCAGAAAAGTATTATAATTGTGACTTTTTCGTTGCTCGCATGAATCAGAGAGGAAAAAATCTGTTTCAGAAAATTGATCAGCTTATTCATCACAAATAATATATTCCTATCTGTTGTCCCCCTGTTCATTCTTATCATGAACAGGGGGCCTTATGCTTTTGTTCTGTATCTGCTTCTTATAAACTGCTCATTCAAATTCTTGAAGCTACTTTCCATTTATGCTATAATATGCTAGTCTGAATATATACCACCCATTTAAGACAGCTTCTATAAAATATCTGCTTGATTAAACTGAAAGGAGAGTGCAGCCGTGATTCAAACCCTTTTGCTTATTTTTCGTTCCAGCATAGCTTTGTTGTTCGGTATAGCTGTGGCTCTTCTTTTTGCCGGTGTTCAAAATATACGGACTGGTAAACTGGCAATTGCTGTTTTGTTTCTATTCTCACTATCCATTCAAATATTAAGCTGGTGGATGTTTGGGCTTCAGACGACGATGCAGCTCTATCCCTTTATTTCACATTTGCCTTCGGTGGTATTCCTCGTACTGTATTTCAAGCGCTCATGGCTGATATCAATCAGCAGCGTACTTACCTCCTTTCTCTGTTGTCAGATCCCTCGATGGGTTGGTTCACTCTCAGAGGCAGTCTTTGACAGCCGTCTGGCCGATCTTATCGGTTACTTTGTTGCTATGTGTATTGTGTATTATCTTCTTAAAAGATATTTCGTAGGCTCTGTTATACAATTAATGGAGCGATCCACACGCTCCTGTCTGTTTTTTGGTGTAGTACCTCTTTTGTACTATATATTTGACTATATCACTACCTTCTATACGGATCTTCTGTATTCCGGTGCCCGAGGTGTGGTACAATTTATTCCCTCAGTAATTTGTACGTTCTACTTATTGTTTGTTCTCCAATATTATAATGAGTCTCATAAACAGGAGGTGGCGCAACGAGAGCGGGATCTCTCTGCTTCTCAACTCAGACAAGCCAAACTGGAGCTTGAAACGATGCGCCAGACTCAAAACAATACTATAATATATCGTCACGATATGCGCCATCACCTGTCACTCATCGGCAGTTTTGCAGCTGATGGTGATCTCCATAAAATCAAAGAATATCTTGCAAACACAGAAGCAGCAATTGATGCATTGACCCCGGTCCGTTACTGCGAAAATGAAACCGTCAATCTGATTTTATCAAGCTTTAATACCAGCGCCGAAAAAAAGGGGGTTATTCTACATATAAATGTTAACCTTCCGGCGGAGCTTAGGATGAACGATACCGAGCTTTGTGCCCTATTGTCCAATGCATTGGAGAACGCCATTACCGCTGCTGCACTATTAGAGGAGGAGAAGCACCGTAAGGTATATATCCATGCCTTTATCAACGGTGGCAAGCTTGTTATTTCGACAGAAAATGCCTATGTTGGAAAGCTTGAAATGGAGGGGGAATTACCCAAATCGAAGAATAAAGAGGCCGGTCACGGCTATGGAATTAAGAGCATAGTCGCCATTGTGGAACGCCACAGAGGATTATATTCCTTTGAAACCAAGGGTGGAGTATTTATTCTACGGCTTATGTTACCTATAGGTTAGCGACAGTGCTGCTGCGTCATTTTCACCACCGCTTCCTGTCTTTTAGCGCACGAATATAAGTGTCTGGTGATAGGGACTTGTGTAACCATAGGGGTTCACACCTTCTCACTACTCTCTATCTTTCTTCTGTTTCTGGCTAAAAACACGATTCCTATCATTAATACAATAAACTCTGTGGCCGGAAAGGAGATCCACGTTCCGGTCAATCCAATCAAAGTTGAAAGAATAAACGCCACAGGGATAATGATTATAATTCCTCTTAATAGAGTAATCGTATGTGCAGGTACAATTCTTTCTGTTGATGAGAAATACATCGACATTACAACATTGATACCTGCAAATAACATTCCAATAAAATAGAGGCGCAGTCCTTTCACTGCTATTTCCTGTAGGAGTAAATTTCCTTCATTATTAAAAATTCCAGCAATCGGGTTGGCAAAAATATAGGTAAGGCAATATATCACGACCGTCATAATACAGGTTAATTTTAACGCTAACGAAAATATATATTTAGCCATTTTCATATTACCGGATCCATATGCCTTACTTGTAATCGGTTGCATTCCTTGAGCTACACCGGTACATATAGCGATTACTACCAGTGAAAGATTTGTTATAACACCATATGCTGCCACACCAACATTTCCTGCAATTCTCAAGATAATTATATTAAATATAATAACAACAATTCCAGATGAGATTTCTACAATCAGTGATGGAATGCCTAACATAAATATAGTTGCCGCTATTGCTTTATCCGGTTTCCTTAGATCTAAACTAAATTGCTGTTTTCCCCTCAACAGATAAGGTAATATAACGATAATGCTGATTATTGGAGCCAAACCTGTGGCAAAAACCGCACCGAATATTCCCATCTTGAATGGGAATATAAACAGATAATCCAATATAACATTGGAAAAACTCCCTGATAAAGAAGCAATCATCGCTAATTTGGGATTCCCATCATTCCTCATAAAGCAGATTAGTATATTATTAAGAATAAATGCAGGTGCAAATAGTAATGACACTTTAAGATAAGTATTTGTCATTTCTAATACTTCAGTATTAGCTCCCAGCCTGACTGCAATTCTTTCAGAATAGAAAAATCCAATAAAAACATATAGGATTGAAATTATTGCAGCAATATATATTGTATTTGTAAAAATTCTATTTGCCCGCTTTTTTTCATTTTGTGCAACTAAAATTGCATATTTTGTAGCGCCTCCCATACCGAGCATAAGACCCGTTCCACTAATAAAATTAAATATAGGAATCGCTAGATTCAGTGCAGTAAGACCATTTGCGCCAAGACCTCTAGAAATAAAAAATGTATCTGCCAATATGTAACATGATAGTCCTAGCATTGCGATTACATTGATAAACGCATATCGTATAAAATCTTTTTTGTATTGTTTTTTCTCCATGTCAATTCTCCATATTCTTCTCAAAAAATATTATGTTCTATACTTTTATCATGTTTTATACCCGCTCTGCTCCAATCATATTTTATATCACTCTCTAAATGATATTGTGATGACAGCAACCGTACGCTTTCGCACCATATTATAGCATATTTCGACCTCTATTCCACCATTTCTAGAGAAATAAAAGAATTCTTTTTCTTTTCATATCGAACAAAATAAGCCATTCCAGAAATTTGCTATTGGCTTCCTTTATGATTTAGCGTAAATAAATGAAAAAAGCTTGCATCATTGATACAAGCCTTTTACTAATTTTTACTTATAGAAAGCCTCTATTTCCCGATCTGCCTTCCCGTATGATCCACTGTATACTCCCCTTGATAGATCATCTTGGACACCGGCACGATCTCATAAACACCGATAGAAAGGGCATTCCCGTATGCCGGTTTTAAAGTGTAATCAAGTAGTGTCCCTTTGTCGGACTAATATTCTTTTTGCATGATTTATCACATAATCTTTAAGTTTAGACGGTGAAAGGATTTCTGCCTCAGCTGAAAATTGAAGCACCTTATTGCTGGCCTCTTCAAAGGTATGCAGATTAATAGTGAGGATTTTGTACCCGATATCCTTTTCAATATTGATAACTTCATAGTTCTTTTCATCAAACATCTCATCGACTTTGATTGAGACCAGATAGTCAGTTTGCTGTTCATTGCGGATGATCTCAGTGAACTCTCCTACCCATTCATGCCAGAATTGCTCCAATGAAAAGCCTTCAGGAAGCAAAGTGGGTTCCTTTAGAATTTCGGCTCCCAACAGCCTGTCACACCGGTATACCCGCATTTCCTTGCTAGTATCGCAGTAGGCCACCAGGTACCATTCATTGCTTTTTACAACCAAACCATAGGGGCATATCTTTCTATCAACTGTTTCCTCATGATTTAGGCTGGATTTTCGGTAAATGATCCTGAGCTTTAAAGATTGCCATATAGCCTGTCTGAGTACATCAAGGAACGGGATTGGCTCCTTTCTTATGAACCAGCTCTCCGGATCAAAGTAAAACTGCTGCATAGCTTTGCGGATATCTATTGAATATTGCTCCGGAAGGTTTCTCAGTAATGTATTTAAGGTGCATTGCATGGTGGAGCCTATATTCGGATTTGAAGCAATACCGCTCAGATACAATGTTACTGCTTCATCACAGTTCATTATCCTTAATCCGGCCGTATATCCTTCCATTAGCATAAAACCACCTGTAGGACCAAAATCCGAGGCAATAGGAATCCCTGCCTCGCAAAGTGTCTCAACATCCCGGTAGATAGTCCGCTCCGATGTCTCCAAGGCAACCGCCAGGTCCTTTGCTTTCAACTTCTTTCTTGATTCAAGCAACAATATAATGGCAATGAGACGATGCAAGCGCATAAAAACCTCCGGATCTGATATTAAATGATGATCGGAACAGGTATATCCTCCACGACATGTTCTACCGTTTTTTCATCTATGAGCTTTGCTCCGTAGATGGAGGCTGCCTGTTCTGCAGTTTCAGCTTTAAAAAATTCAGTTCTACATGTATATGGGCCGCTCATAGCATAAGGTTTCATATTTTTGATTTTTTTCATGGCTTTTATTGCACCTTCCTTTATCACCCTGTGTGCATTTTCCGGAGACAGATGGATACCCGGTACCTGAGTAAATAGTTCCGGAGAAGTCGTGAGGCCTTCTTTTACGGCAACTCCTTCAATTTCAGGAATAAGCACTCTAGCCTCTTCAACCCCAGCAAGGTCTCCTGAAATAAACGCTGTAGGAATACCGTAGGATGAAGCCAGAAGTATATTCACTCCGATTTCTCCCATTTTGACCTCATTGATCCACATACCCTTAATGTTTCCGGTAAAACTGTGTGCCAGAATTCCTTTTTCTGCAAAAGCCATTCCATGAAGACCGCAAAAAAACATCGCGTCGAAGGTTTCATTCATTCCTTCGGGTCCTCCATCGCCTGCACCCATAACCAATTTACATTTCGGATGCAAAAGTTCTACATCTAGGCCTC
>JAEZJV010000027.1 GCA_023415635.1 Bacillota bacterium
CATTAACAACTATTACATAATCACCTGTGTCAATATGAGGTGTAAAAGTAGGCTTATTCTTGCCTCTTAAAATTGCTGCGATCTCTGAAGAGAGACGGCCTAATGTATGTCCTGTAGCATCAACTACATACCATTTTCTTTCAATTGTTGCCGGACTAGCCATAAAGCTTTTCATCGGTTTACCTCCTTATGAAAATGTATCTCGATTTTTACTCAATTTCAATGACTGGAGATGCTTTGAGAGAGCATATTCTTAGTCATCTTCTATTAATCACGATCTCAAATACTTTTACCGGGGCTATGGCTAGAGTATTCTCACGTCACGATTCATTATTATATTACATGTTCCCGGGTGTGTCAATACTTTTCCAAGAAAAATAAGGCATTACAGCTATTATTCTTCTCTGTATCGTCCATCCTATTTTACATAATAATTACCAACTCATCTTCCATCTGATTTTCCTGAATATCTATCATGGTATCTGCTATAGTAACCCTTCTGATCAACAGGTACTTTATACTTACCCCGTCAAAAGCCCATATATCCATATCAATGAATGCCATTAAATCTCTTCTGCGAACGAAACTCCATCAATAGCACATACTTTTGTGACAACATCCAGTCTTATATTCTTCTTCTTCAGGCGGAGGGTCATTATTGCTGCCGAAGATGCATCCGAAGTAACACTCGGCTTTACCATCTCTATATTTTCGATACATGCCATACTGTTCTTCATTGTATCTAATATCGTGGATATCGAGGCCGTCTTGTCAAATTCCATATAGATATCAAGTACTTTAGATTTGGAAAGCATATTGTTGTCCAATCTGTGAAGAACAACTGTCGAGAAGAAGATCAGAACACATCCTAAAACGGCTGCCTTATAGAAGCCGATACCAATTGCCAGACCCATACAAGCCGTCGCCCAAAGTCCTGCTGCCGTAGTAAGTCCCTTCACCTGATGGCGTCCGGTAACAATGATTGTTCCTGCTCCCAGAAAACCAATTCCCGAGATAACCTGTGCACCAAGTCTTGTGGGATCACTGACACCGTAAGTCTCATAGATATATTGGTTGGTAAGGACTGCAAGTGTAGAGCCGAGGCAGACAAGAATATGAGTTCGTAGTCCGGCCGGTCTTCCGACTCTCCCTCGCTCAAACCCGATGATACCACCGCAGATGACCGCCATCACCATCCGTAGAAGAATTGATGAATCATTCACAGAACTTAAATTTGTAGAGAAATCAAACATCATCTCGCATCCCCTCCTTACTTGAGTATTCTATTCCGATTAAGGTAAGACCTTGCGGCGGAGCAGTCGGACCCGACAGCTTGCGATTTTGTCCTGACAGCATAGCTTTTACCATCTCCGGCGGATAAGCCCCTCGACCTACCTCCAGGAGAGTACCTGCAATGATTCGAATCATATTATAAAGAAATCCACTCCCTGTGATCAAAATCGTAATCCTATCTCCGTTTCTGTCCACCTTCAGGCTGTAGATGGTTCTTACCGTATCCTTTGTCTGGGTCTTCACGGAGCAGAAGCTCCTAAAGTCATGTTCTCCAATCAAATAAGCTGCAGCCCTCTGCATTAGTTCTACATCCAATATATAATAATTAAAGCATGTATAAAGGCGTTCTGTCGGTAAGGCTATTCTCCTATTAAGAATGCGATATTCATAGGTTTTTCTACTGACACACCTTCTAGGATGAAAGTCAGCCTCTGCTTCTTCGGAGCTTTGAACCCGGATATCCTCCGGAAGATGTTGATTCACAGCCTGAGCTATCTTTTCAGCAGGAATTCTGCTTATTGTGTCAAAAACTGCCACATTACCGAGGGCATGAACTCCGGAATCTGTCCTGCTGGCACCAATCACAGTTATCTCTTCTCCCAGCAGCTCCGACAACGCACGGTTTAATAAAGCTTCTATGGTAGGTTTCCCGGGCTGTAGCTGCCAACCGCAGTAATTCGTTCCATCATATGCAATTACGAGTTTTATTCTTTTCATATTATGTTCTATCTGGAAAGCACTGAAGGGGCTTTGCCACTTTCATTGTATGATAAATATACACTTGGATTACAGGAGGATTTTTTCTACTATCTTGACACCAGCGATCACTCCTAGATAAAGAAGCATAGTCAAATAGGCCACAAGATCCCTGCCCTGATAACGCAGGGGTTTCATCTTTGTCCGTCCGTCACCGCCGCGGTAGCATCTCGCCTCCATAGCCATTGCAAGATCATTCGCTCTTCGGAAGGCCGAGATGAATAAAGGAACCAGCAGAGGGATCAGACTTTTGGCTCTTTTCAGGATACCTCCGCTCTCAAAATCAGCTCCGCGAGCCATCTGAGCCTTCATAATCTTATCTGTCTCTTCTAATAATATCGGAATAAATCGTAAAGCAATTGACATCATCATAGCAATCTCATGCACCGGTACCTTGATACGTTTTAAGGGTTTTAACACCTTCTCCAGCCCATCTGTCAGCTGATTTGGTGTTGTTGTTAAGGTCATTAAGGAAGAACCGATGATCAGATAGATCAGACGCAGCGCCATAGTAGCTGAACTTAGCAGGCCTTCCTTGGTTATCTTAATTATCCCATATTGCAGGATAGGATCGCCGGGAGTTAAAAACATATTGAAGAATACAGTAAACAGTAGCAGTATAATGATTGCCTTCAGGCCCTTTAATATATATCGTACAGGTACCTTGGATAGCTTGATAACGGCAAATAGAAATAATGTTACAAAGATATAGCCATATAAGGTTCGAAACAGGAACAGGGATACAATAAAAGCAAAGGTTCCGATTAGCTTTACTCTGGGATCCAGCCTGTGTAATATCGAATTGCTTGGGTAGTATTGTCCTATCGTAATGTCTCTAATCATAATGCACTCACTTCCTTTATCATATCAGCGTAATAATTCAGAGTATAGTAATCCGAATTAATTCGCCGGAATAAATATTTCAGCTAAACAGTCTTAGAATCTCAAGCTTTGCTTCCTCAACAGTCGTCACATCCGTCTGCACAGGATAGCCTTTCTCTTTCAGAGCATTCATCACATAGGTAACCTGGGGTGCTGCAAGATGCATCTGTTCCAGCTCCTTATAGTGTGCAAAAACCTCCTTGGTGGAATGCTGCAATACCAGCTGTCCCTTATTCATGACAAACAGCCTGTCGGCATAATTTGCCACATCCTCCATACTATGGGTAACCAGGACGATAGTAATACCGCTCTCCTTATGGAGCTTTGCTATCTGTTCCAGAATGTCGTCTCTTCCTTTCGGGTCCAGTCCCGCTGTCGGTTCATCCAAAATTAGAACCTCCGGCTTCATAGCCAGAACACCAGCGATGGCAACTCTTCTCTTTTGCCCGCCGGACAGCTCAAAGGGTGAGGCATCCAGCATATCTTCTCCGATGCCTACCATCTTGAGAGCCTCATAGGTACGAAGCTCACATTCCAGCTTATCCAGTCCGAGGTTGGTTGGCCCAAACAGAACATCCTTGAAGACAGTAGTCTCAAAAAGCTGATGCTCCGGGTATTGGAATACCAGTCCCACCTTACTCCGCAGCTCCCGCAGCTTATATGCGGGATCATAGATATCCTGGCCATTATAATAGATCTGTCCGCCGGTGGCCTTCACCAGGCCGTTCATATGCTGGATCAACGTAGATTTTCCGGAACCTGTGTGTCCGATTAATCCGATGAATTCACCCTTATTAATGGTAAAGCTCACATCCTTCAGCGCATGTCTGGAAAATGCAGTCCCACCGTTATATATATAATTAACCTTATCAAATATGATCTGCAATATTCTCACCTACTTCTCTATAATCCATAAATCAAAATTCTCTGCTATTCTCAAGCCCTTCCTGACTCTGTCAGAGCTTTGATCAATTCCTCCACCGACAAGATCCCGGATGGCAGTGCCAACCCTGCTTTATTCAGTTCATATGCCAGCTCCGTAACCTGCGGGACATCCAGACGGTACTTTTTGATTTCCTCTACTCTGGTGAAAATCTCTCTGGGTGTTCCCTGCATAACCAGCTTCCCATGTTCCATCACAAATACCTTGTCAGCCATCGTAACCTCATCCATATGATGGGTAATAAGAATAACCGTAACATTTTCCTTCTGATTCAATTCCCTGATTGTCGCGATTACCTCCTTACGACCATTCGGATCCAGCATCGCAGTCGGTTCATCAAGAATGATACATTTCGGTTTCATAGCCATAATTCCTGCAATTGCTACTCTCTGCTTCTGGCCTCCGGACAGCTTATTCGGTGAGGAATGACGAAACTCCAGCATACCGACTGCTTCCAGACTCTGTTCCACACGCTGCCAGATCTCTTCTGAAGGAATCCCTAGATTCTCAGGTCCAAAGCCAACATCCTCTTCTACAACATTGGCAATAATCTGGTTGTCTGGATTCTGGAATACCATACCTGCAGTCTGTCTGATCTCCCACAGGTTCTTCTCCTCAGAGGTGTTTAGTCCGTTCACCCACACACTGCCCTCAGTCGGATAGAGTATTGCATTGATATGCTTGGCAAGAGTTGATTTACCCGAACCGTTGGCCCCCAGTATAGCGATAAAATCACCCTGATTCACATCCAGATTAACATTGTCTATTGCTTTATTGATCGACTCAACGTTTCCGTCCTCATCACGTCTGATATATTCAAATGATAAATCCTTAACCTTAACCATTTCCATTCGGAAGCCTCATTTCAAAAAATTTACTATGTGTCTCATTGTTACACATTTATTTTACAAATGCAATATCTCTTTCATCATAACCTTCATTAACGGTATTCATTATAACGCATAAATATCAAAAAAAAAATATATTTTTATTCAGGACTATAAAATAGTCGACATTTTACCGGATTTGAGCCCTTCCAAGGTATGGTATGGGCTTTTTGGCTGTGTCACCTATGCAGGCTACTGAATATATTGTAGCTGAGGTTTCATTTAGGTAACCCCTGCATTTATGATATTCTGTCGTTGTGAGGATAAAGTAATATGGCGCTAAAATTAATGTATATCACCAATAACCCCATTATAGCAAGGATTGCACAAAGCTATGGTGTGGATAGGATTTGGGTTGATCTCGAGACGCTTGGCAAGGAAGAACGGCAGAAAAATCTTAATACAGTCAAATCTCATCACACCATTCAGGATATAAGAAGCATATCTACCCTGCTGGATACATCTGAGCTGCTTGTTCGGATAAATCCATGGAATGCTCATTCAACCGAAGAGCTTGAACAAGTCATTGATGCCGGTGCTGATCGAATTATTCTACCCATGTGGAAAACGGTAGAAGAGGTCGGATATTTTCTGGAGGCTGTAGCAGGACGCATAAAAACAACCCTGCTTCTTGAGACACGGGAAGCAGAAGATTGTCTCGATGCTGTATTAAAGCTTTCCGGTATCGATGAGATCCATATCGGTCTGAATGACTTACATCTCAGCTATGGATTAACCTTTATGTTTGAACTCCTTTCGAACGGCACCGTTGAAGCTATCTGTAATAAAATCATTGCTCAGGGGATTCCTTACGGCTTTGGCGGAATTGCCTGTATTGGAGAAGGTATGCTTCCTGCTGAAAAGATTATAATGGAGCACTACCGGCTTGGCTCAACCCGTGCCATACTTTCCAGAAGCTTTTGCAATGCAGATGAAATTACTGACATGGATAGAATTGACCAGCTCTTCTCACAAAACATGAAGATACTTCGTGAGGCTGAGGCTTATGCCGCGAAAGCCAGCCCCATCGAATTTCAAAATAACCGAATGGATGTAGTTACTTGTGTTAATGCAATAGTAAAAGCAATAAAGGAAAGAGATAAGGATGGATAGGGCACTGCTAGAACAAATAACAGATCAATTTGGAGATGCATTTTATCTCCTTGATTCCGAGCAATTCAAAAGGAACTTCCTGGAACTGAAAGCGGCGTTTACCGATATATATCCCAACTTTAATATTGCATATTCCTATAAAACCAATTACATCCCAAGGCTGTGCCATATAGTCAACGAGCTTGGTGGCTATGCGGAGGTTGTTTCCGATATGGAGCTGGAGCTTGCTCTCCGCCTCGGAGTAGAATTCAACAGAATTATCTGGAACGGACCCTATAAGAACGCGAAAGCGGTGGAGCACTTTCTGGTATCAGGTGGTACGATAAATCTGGATTCCGCTTATGAGACAGAGCTTCTGCGTTCGATTGCTGCGAAATACCCGAAGCATATTTTTAGGCTTGGGCTTCGGTGTAATTATGATATTTTTGATAAAGTAAAATCAAGGTTTGGTTTTGATATAGAGGATCATGCTTTCAAGGATGCTTTGGCATTATTACAGTATTCTGACAACCTTCATCTAGTGAGCTTACAGTGTCATTATGCAGCCAGAAGCCTTGATACCTGGAAATTCCGGGTGGAAGGAATGCTTGCATTGCTGGATCGGCTCGGAATCATACCCGAGTACATTGATCTTGGAGGTGGTCTGTTCGGAAAGATGGACGATTCACTGAAGGTACAGTTTGATTCCTATATTCCGACTTATGCAGACTATGCCCGGACAATTGCAACTGTTTTCGCAAAACGATTTCATAATACGAAAAAACCACCTCAGCTTCTGATTGAACCTGGCAGTGCCCTGGTTGGTGACTGCATGAAATTTGTTTGTAAAGTGATTAATATAAAGACAGTCCGTGACAAGGCAATCGCTACGCTTCTTGGAAGTGTCTATAATATCAATCCTACTTTAAACAAAAAAAATCCACCCATTAAAATCTATGCCTGTGGTAATGAGCAAAAAGCTTATCAGGACCTGGACTTTGGTGGATTTACCTGTATCGAGTCCGATTATCTCTACAGACATTATGACGGCATGCTGGCTGTGGGTGACCTGGTGGTTTTTAACAATGTCGGCTCTTATTCTATAGTTTTAAAGCCGCCCTTTATCCTCCCCAATTTTCCGGTTCTTGATATAGGCAGGAAACAGATTGAGATCATCAAGCACGGTGAGTGCTTCGACGATTTATTTCACACGTTTGTTTTTTAATCTGTATTAAATTCTAATTCACAAGGTTAAATAAGATTGGAGAAAATGCTATGCGTATGCTTAATCTGTTTCTGAAAAGAGCTTTTGATATTCTTGCAAGCCTCATCGCAATTATTTTATTGCTTCCGTTATGGATCGCTGTAGCTGCTGCGATCAAGTTCGACTCCAAAGGTCCTGTCTTCTTTAGTCAGGAAAGACTGACCAAAGGAGGTCGACGCTTTAAGATGTATAAATTCCGCTCGATGGTGGTCAATGCTGAGCATATGGGTACCGGGCTGTTCAATTATGCCAATGATCCGCGTGTCACGAAACTAGGACGCAGCCTGAGGAATAAGAGTATCGATGAGCTTCCCCAGCTACTTAATGTCATGAAGGGCGATCTTTCCGTGGTTGGTCCGCGTCCACCGGTTACTTATGAATTAGGGGACTTTGAAACACTGAATGAGAAGTATAAGAAACGCTTTTCCATGCGAGGCGGCATCACAGGCCTTGCACAAATCAAAGGACGAAACGATAATTCCTGGGAGGAAAAGGTGGTCTACGACAATCAGTATATCGATCTTTTTAGAAGGCAAGGAATTTGGCTTGATATGAAAATACTAATCGGTACGGTGATGAAGGTGCTTAGAAGTACAGATATCTGTGAAGCAAAGGCTGATGACCTCCTGAGCGATACTGAGGCTGCAAAGCTTGCCGAGGAAGAAATCCTCCGTATAGCACATACACCAATAGAGGTTACGTAAGGCCGAAAAAGTAATACTTTGATGGAGGGCTGTAAAATGAATACAGATAATTCAATCAGGTATATATGGCTAGATGGCAAGCTTTTGAATGTGAAGGCTGCCAAGATTAATGTTCTATCACCTATGTCTCAGTTTGGTCTGAATGTCTTTGAGGGAATTCGCTGCTATTGGAATGAAGAACAGCAGCAGCTCTATGCCTTTCGCTTAGAGGACCACTTAAGGAGATTAAAGCAGTCCCAGAGGCTTCTTCAGATGGAAGAAGCATATTCCATGGAGGAATTGAAAGAGGCGTTCCTTTCCGTAATCAAAGCAAACGGATATAAAGAGGATATTGCGGTCAGACAGACACTTTTTGTAGATGGCTT
This sequence comes from Bacillota bacterium, assembly GCA_023415635.1. Taxonomy (GTDB): domain Bacteria; phylum Bacillota; class Clostridia; order Lachnospirales; family Lachnospiraceae; genus Mobilitalea. Next base: position 8,187 of record JAEZJV010000027.1, read on the forward strand.
TGGTTCCTGGTGCTCTGTTTCTCCTGTCAAATTGCTTATCTCTCCGATTCCAAAGGCAAAAACCAATCCGGAATACAACAAGAAAGGCTTGGACTGTTGTATCAGCTCCTGGCAGCGCATTCATGATAATTCGCTCTCCCCTCGTATCAAATGCGGTGCGAATTACATAAACAGCCGTATGGCTCAGCTTGAAGCACTTAGAAACGGTTATGATACGGCAATATTCTTGAATAAGGAAGGTACAGTGGCAGAAGGTCCGGGATCCTGCCTGTTCATGATCAAGAATGACATGTTAATCACTCCTTTGCTGACCGATAGTATACTGGAAAGCATAACAAGAGATACGGTGATACGGATTTCTCAGGATATGCTCCACATCCCTGTCATAGAGCGAAGCATCGACAGAACCGAGCTTTATACCTGTGATGAAGCATTTCTCTGTGGATCTTCGATGGAGATTACACCAATTCTCTCAGTGGATCGGTACAATATCGGAGAGGGTACAGTCGGAGCAAAGACAATGATAATCCATAAAACCTATCTGGATATTGCTACAAACGCAATCCCGGACAAATATCATTGGCTTTGCGGTGTATATGGCCGCAGGATTACGGGTTTTTCCGTATTGCTACCGGTTTGCAGGAATGATCCTTCAGAGTATTTTAAAAAGGCACTGGAAAGCATATCAATCCACCAGACACTGAAGCCTAACCAGATCGTTATTGTGGAAGACGGACCAGTTTCCGAGAAAACAAATCAAATAATCGACAATGTGAAGAGTAAAGCTGCAATAACCACCTTTACTGTTATCTCAAAGCCCCGTAAAGACGGTCTTGCTGCTGCGTTAAACACAGGACTCAGGGCCTGCAAATATGAATGGATTGCACGAATGGACTCCGATGATATTTCGTTGCCGGATCGGTTTGAAAAGCAAATCAACTTTTTAAACAATCATCCGGATATCGACATTCTAGGCGGTGCGATTGCCGAGTTTAGACGGGTACCGGGTGATATCCATTCCGAGCGCCATGTCGGACTCATACACAAAGAAATTGCTGCTATGGCGAAGCTCCGCACTCCGATGAATCACCAATCCGTATTATATTCCAAAAAGGCTGTCGAGAGAGTCGGTGCCTATTCGGTAAGGTATGGAAAACTTGAGGATTACAAGTTATGGGTTGATTTAATCAGGAGCGGTACCCGATTCGCCAATCTTGATGATGTCTTGGTATTCGTTCGTATTGGCAATGGCTTTATTAAGCGAAGAAGTAACCGCAGTGAAATCCTTAATTGGGATAGATTACAAAAGAATATGTTGAAAATCAGCTTCATTAATAAAAAGCAAGCCTTTAGGAATCGTCTCTGCATCAGAGTATTTATCTTCCTGCCGGGATGGATGAAACGTATCGTATATAGTCTGTTTTTGAGGAAACGAAGCAATGAATAAAACTGGCTGATTATAAATTGAAGGAGTATCAGGATGGAGTTTATTCGAGACAATTTAACTGATCAATATGGAATATTATCCTTGCAGGACAGCATCCTAAAAATTGCTGTATATATCGATACGTTATGTCAAGAGAATGACATCAACTACATTCTGGCAGGCGGTTCAGCTCTCGGTGCTATCAAATACGGCGGCTTTATCCCATGGGATGATGATATGGATATCTATATGAAGTACGATGATTTTCATAAATTCAGAAGGATATTTGAAGAAAGAGGTGACCATGACACCTATTACCTTCAACAGCTTTCCTATCGCGACGGAATGGTTGCCTCCGCAAAGCTTCGATTAAACGGTACAACATATCTGGAGAGAGCAACCAAGGACTGGAAGATACATCAAGGAATATTTATTGATATCTTTATCCTGCATCAGTGTCCGGATAACGTTATAAAACAGTTCGTTCAATGTATGGCTGCCAAGTATATTCTTGCAAAGGGGCAAAGCTATAAGAACATACGATATACGGGTATCCGGAAAATTGTAACTACTGTATTGAGGCTGTTGCCAAAGGACTTCGGAACACGTCGTGCTCTGAAAATAATCTATCAGTATGATACCATCGAGACTTCGCATCTGTGCCACTTTATGGGCAAAGCATTTTTCAAAAAAGGGATCTACTCAAGTATCTTTCTTCAGGCATATCAACGGCATCCGTTTGAGAAGGTTCAACTAATGATCTCGGCTCATACGCATGAGTATCTCACAAAATATTACGGTGACTATATGCAGCTGCCCTCACAGGCTGCAAGAAAGCACGCACAGCACGCTTATTTCTGGGATATTACAAAGGATTATTCCAACTATGTAGGCGAGAACGATAAGAGCCAGGAAAGGGATCTGGTATGAACCGTTTGATTAGCCGGAGGTAATGCGATGATTAATAATTGGGCCTATATGCTACTGCTGGCAGTCATCAGCCTCCTCCTGTTCCTTAGAAAAATGCTTTTCGCTAAGGACAAAAAAATTATGAGCATCCTGGTAAGTATCTGCCTGATAATCTTTTCCGGCTTCCGTTATCAGGTGGGGACGGACTATACCAGTTACGCGAGACTGTTTGAGCTGATAAAGATATACGGCCGCTATTACAATATAGAATGGGGTTACTACGGGCTTGTAAAGCTGTGCCATCAGATCGGCGGTAATGCTCAACTGGTATTTCTGATATTCTCTATTGCTACAGTTTTTTTTGTTTATCGGTATATTGAGTATTTTTCGAAGGATGTAGAGCTCTCCTGGTTCATCTTTGTGTGCATCGGACCCTACTATCTCAGCACCTTCAACGGTATGCGGCAGTGGTTGGCGATTGCTATATTTGCATATTCCCTCCGATATGTTCAGGAAAAAAGGTTTTGGCATTATGCTTTCCTGAACTGTATCTCGGGATTATTCCACTTTAGCTCATTTCTATTACTGCCCTTATATTTTATTCTTAAATCAAAAAAATTCAATATGAAGAGGACCCTGCTATGTTATGCAGGACTGCAGCTTTTCAATATTTTGGGAGTCGATAAAATGTTGGCTGATATCCTGCATGCGACCTCTTATCTTCGGGGAGATTCCGCTTTTGAATTGGATTTGACTTATTACTTGTTTTTCGCCATGTCATTTGCCTGCTGGATCTTTTATGTCATGAGGAAAGAGGAACACCGGGTCTCTAATGGTTTAATGATAAAGGAGGAGGATCGCACTCCTGATTACATTTTAAGTACTGTCTTTGAAAGCATGAATCTTTTATCCTGCCTGACCGTATTTTTGGCGATCAGCACCAATAGTATATCGAACATGGTTTTTACCCGCTTTAATCAGTATTTCTTTATTGGTTATCTGATCCTCGTTCCTCAGATGCTTAGCACCTTTAAAAAATTACGTCCTACGATCACACTTTTAGTCTATATTCTATCTTTTTTATACTATTTAGTGCTTACGAGTACGGCTTCAGATTTGACTCCGTATAGGATGAATTTCAATCTTTTTTCGTAGGATTAAGGGTAATTATAAATTGTATATTTATCTCGAACAGCATCTTTATGCTGATTATTTGTGACGTCACAGAAATGGAGAGAAAATGGAGAAGATGATTACGGTAATCACACCCTGTTATAATGGTTTCCGATATATGGAGAACTATTTCAATTCGCTGGAGAAGCAAACCTATAAAGCCTTTAAAGTGATTATAGTGGATGACTGCTCTACGGATGATACCTATAACAGGTTGATCGAATATAAGAATAATAGTACTTTGGATATTACAATTCTTCATAACGATACAAATCAGAGGCAGGCCGTATCACGTCAAATTGGTGCAAAGGCAGTTACGACTGAGTGGTTATCCTTCTGTGATTGTGATGATTGGTATGAGACGGATTTCTTTGAAAAAATGCTCGCTAAAGCTGAGAAAACAGCTTCTGACATAGTAATGTGCCATTTTAACTATGCCTATTCCGATGGAACGAAGAAGTATCTGCCGGATCTGAATATTCTAACGAGTCATTCCTCCAAGGAGGAGTATCTGGCATATACCCCGATGTCCCTGTGCCGTTTTATAATGAAAAGCACGCTGTTCCAAAACTTGAATATTCCGCAAATCAGTAATGCGGAGGATGGTGCTGTGACTCCCCAGCTGCTTGCCAAAAGCAGTAAAACGGTGATCCTCCACAAGGGACTATATAATTACTTTATCCGGCCTAATTCTATATCTTCCATCCCAAATCCAAATATTTATAAGGATTTTATCACTGCTCAGAAGATTATTGATAAGGAGATCGGTAAGCGCTTTCCTAAAGAATGTGAATTCATCGGAATTAAGAATATTTGTTACGGAGCAGTTTTAAATGCTTTGAAGGCTGATGTCGCAACCAGGGATATCGCAAGCTGCTATCGACAGTTTCTCTCGGCGCATCCCGGCTGGTATAAGAACCCTTATAGGAAAGGGTTGAATACGAAGAAGAAGGTATTTCTTTTACTCTTATACCTTCGGATGTATTGGGTCTTAAAACTTTATGCTTTGCTTCATCAGAAGGTTACCCATCTGAGATAAGTTCGGTCTGTGGAGCTGGGATTTTTGAAGATGCGCCGTCAACTGCGCAGGAATGAGAGAAGATATGAAAAGAAAGTTTATAAAGGATTTCTTTCTGGTTTTTACATCGAATGGTATAGGTTTGATCCTGTCCTTTGTTATGAACATAATTTTACCCGTCGTCTTTAAAGACTCTGTAGCAGCTTATGGATATGTTCAGCTGTATCTGCTGTATGTAAGCTATTACTATATTTTCGATTTTGGCTTATGTAACGGAGTATATCTAATCGAGGGAGGCAAAGAATACCACGAATTAAACCGCAGCCTCTATTCCGGACAATTTATTGTTCTCGCTGTTTCGCAGGCCTTAGTGGGTATTGTGATATCCGTTTTATCTGCTCTATTCGTAGCAGATGTGAATAAACAATTCGTCTTATTCATCGTTGCAGCTAATATTGTAATTATGCAGCTGAAAACCTTACTTATGGCGATTTTTCAAGCCACTAATCGAATAAAGGAATACTCTGTCACGATCATCACCTGCAAGCTATTAAATGCGTTGGTTATTCTGTTCGTTCTGCTTGTGGGAATCCGAGAATATAAGCTGCTGATCGTTCTGTTGACGATTGGGGAAGTCGCATCAGGGCTTTATGCCGGCATAAACTGTAAAGAACTGATTTTATACAGACCAGGACCTCTGCAACTAATCTGGCACGAGATCAAAGAGAATATCCGTGCCGGTATCAGTATTCTGGTTTCAGGCGTCTCAGCGATGCTTATGCTGGGCTTTACACGTCTGGCAATTGAAGAGCACTGGGGAATAGAGACCTTCGCCAAGGTTTCGTTAACTATCGGACTGTCTAATATGTTTATGCTGTTCATCAATGCAGTATCTGTGGTTCTGTATCCACAATTAAAGCGGACAAATGATGAAAAGTATATTTCTTTATATGATCAAATACGCAGTATATTAATGATATTCTTAATAGCCGCCATCCTATTGTATTATCCAATTAGATTACTTCTCGAATATATTCTTCCCGAATATCACGAAGGCTTGATCTACATGGCAATTCTTTTACCGATCTGTCTTTACTCCAGTAAAATGGCCTTATTGCTTCAAACCTACATGAATGTTCTGAGACTGGAACGTAAATTGATGACCGTGAATTTGATTGCCCTATTTGTAGCGGTTGCAACAACGATTTTGTCGGTATTTATATTTAAAAGCCTGACATTGTCCGTATTTTCAATATTGTTGAGCCAGGCCTTCCGCACAATTTATGCTGAAATAGTATTATCTAAGCATATCCATATCCGTGTCTTGAAGGATATTATTTATGAGCTCGCAATAACCCTGGTTTTTGTATCAGCCAATTGGTTAATTGGTGGTTGGCCGGGAATGCTTATCTATTTTATCGCGTTTGCTGCTTATGCCATGTTGAAGCACAATGTTATCAAGGAAATGCTTCGTTATCTTCCGTTTCATTCTCTTAAGCATAATCATACAACAACATTATAGCACTTGTTTGCGGTGCACAAAAAGGGACGCACAATGTACGTCCCCGGAATGTTTAATAAAAACTATGGATTAAACTAACTCGATTAATACTTCCATAGCTGCGTCGCCCTTACGAGGACCGATTTTTACAATTCTCGTGTAACCACCGTTACGGCTTGCATACTTAGGAGCAATATCGTTGAACAACTTATCGGATAAGTTGATTTCCTTTGTATTTCTCTTTTTACCAGCGTTCTCAGCAGGAATTTCGGTAATCGGATAGAGATACTTCATCATCTGCTTTCTTGCATGAAGACGAGAAGCACTATCCTTCTTAATGGTCTTCTTTACTTCGTCGAAAACAGTAACCTTCTTACCGTTAACAACCTCTTTCACTCTCTTGCCGTCTTTATCCTTACGAGCAACCTTTGCAGTTACGGTAACTGTCTCATAGTTGTCTCTTTCCTTTACAGCGAGTGCAATCATATGTTCAGCTATACCACGGATTTCCTTTGCTTTAGCTTCGGTTGTAACAATTTTACCGTGATATAATAAATTAGTAACCTGGTTTCTCAGCAACGCTTTTCTCTGGCTTGAGGTTCTTCCAAGTTTTCTGTAGCCTGCCATGTGTTTCCCTCCTTAACTTAATCTCACTTGAGGAATTGAAATGAAATTATATTAACTTTCATTTTAATTCTTTTATCCCGTATTTTATTACGAGTCTATTCATCGCTTGCGTTTAAAGATAAACCAAGCTCTTTTAATTTAGCAAGTACTTCTTCCAATGACTTACGTCCAAGATTTCTAACCTTCATCATATCTTCAGCAGTCTTGTTGGTAAGCTCTTCAACGGTATTAATACCAGCTCTCTTCAAGCAATTGTAGGAACGAACGGATAACTCCAGCTCGTCGATATTCATCTCGAGAACCTTTTCTTTCTCATTGTCCTCTTTCTCAACCATAATTTCTGCGGTCTTCGCATGTTCAGACAAATCGATGAAGGAATTCAGATGTTCACTTAATACCTTTGCTGCCAAGCTAACTGCTTCATCCGGGATAAGTGTACCATTGGTATAGACATCTAGGGTAAGCTTATCAAAATCAGTAATCTGGCCTACACGAGTGTTTTCAACAGTTAAGTTAACACGCTCTACAGGAGTATAGATGGAGTCAATCGGAATAATGCCGATCGGCAGATCATCGTTCTTATTTTTGTCAGCGCTTACATAACCTCTACCGTTGGTGATCGTCAGCTCCATATAGAGTCTACTGTCCGGACCGCCACATAAGGTTGCAATTACCTGATCAGGGTTAAGTATCTCGATATCCGGGTCAGCCTGTATATCCCCTGCTGTCACTACAACTTCACCCTCAGCTTCTATATATGCTGTTTTGGGTTCGTTCGTATCGCTTGTGTTCTTGATTGCTAAGCTTTTGATATTCATGATAATCTCGGTTACATCTTCCTTAACACCAGGTACAACAGAGAATTCATGAACAACACCGTCAATCTTAATTTGACTAACAGCAGAACCCGGTAAGGATGAAAGCATAATTCTTCTAAGAGAATTTCCTAAGGTAGTACCATAGCCTCTCTCCAAAGGTTCTACTACAAAACGTCCAAACT
>JAEZJV010000034.1 GCA_023415635.1 Bacillota bacterium
ACACTGCCGCGGTCCTTGCCGTGCACGGTGACGCCGTAGTGGTTCTGATGCTGAATCTCGAAGAGCTCGAGCTCGTTCACGAAGTGCCAGTGTCGCCGCAGCCGGCGGTACAGCGCCCGCCGCAGCACACCCGCTTTCTCGTCCGTGAAGTGCGACTCCAGGTGGATCATCGCCGCCATGCCACCGGGCCCGGTGTGCCGCCACATCAGCTCCATGAAGCATCGGTAGAGGTCCGGCTGGAGCCCGGCGAGGTGGGGGTACAGCCGCGGCGAGCCGACGAACGCCGCCGTGCACGCGACCGCAGCCGTCCCGTCGACGACCAGGTCAGTCATGCCCGGCAGGGCGAGCGTCTCCGCGCGCTTGGCGGCCACCTGCGCCTGCGTCGGCTTGACCGCGAGCTGCCACCACGGGTCGCCCTCGGCCAGCAGGGCGTCCACGTCCGAGCGCGGCCGCACCCAGGGCGGGTTCCCCACCTGCAGGTCGAACCCGCCCCGCAGGAACACCGAGGAGAAGTCGAGCTCCCAGTGGAAGAACCCCTGCTCGGCGGCGACTCGCTCGCACACCTCCAGCCACGGGTGGTCCCGGACGACGTCGGCGACGGGCTTCGCGTCGGCGAACATGAGCACCTGCTGCTCGACGTCCTGCAGCTCGTCCCAGGAGGCGGCGTCGGTGAGCGTCTGGTTGCCGGGCAGGGACCGCCGCTTGAGCTCCGGCGCCCGTCCCACCAGCCGCTGCAGCGCGTCGATCCACTGGTCCAGGCGCGGCGGGGTGGCCTGCACTGCGGCACCGTTGCGCTGCACCGTCGTCGCCGCCTCGGTGAGCGGCCAGAACCAGAGGGCGCACCACGCGTCCATCACGCGACGCAGGCGTCGGTACGCGCCGTCGGCGTCGGCGAGCGACGCCTCGACCTGCTCGCGGGTCACCGTGCCCGCCTGCTCGACGTCGGCCCCCCACACCTCGACGCTGCGGCGGATGCCCTGCTCAGCGATCGATATGCGCCGTGCTGCGATCTGCCAGAGGACCTCCACGCGGTGCGCGATCTCCGTGAGGGCGTCGATCTGCGACTTCGTCGGCTTGGCCTTCAGGGCGCTGCGCCACGCCTTGAGGGCCTTGGTCGCCTCGGGGGCGAGGGTGGCCGCCTCCTTGGCGTCGGCGGCCGCGCCCCACCCGTCGGCCGGCAGGAGGAAGTGGTGGATGCCGGTGGCGGGGCCGTCGAGGAGCGTGCTCAGGGCGGCGTCCGCGGGCACGGCCGACAGCCACGACTTGTCCGTCACCTGATCGCGCCGGTAGAGCGCGCGACGGGCGCCGATGAGGGAGTTGCCGCGGCGCAGGTGCAGGCCGAACCATGGGGCGTCGAGGCCGGCGACCATCGTGTCGAGCCACAGCGAGATCTCGGCGAGCTCGACGGCCGTGGCGTTGAGGTCGACGCCGTACACGTTGTGGAGCGCGATGTACGCCTTGGTCCGCTGCAGCTCGCGCGGGTACGCGTCGGGGTCGATGCGCTCACCGAGCTCGGCCTGCCGGCGGGTGAGGTACTGCTCCGCGAGCTGACGGACCGCCTCGAGGGCGAACGCGCCCGATCCGAGGGCCGGCTCGCAGACCGTCATGCGCAGCACGTCCGCGGCGGGCGTCGTCATGCCGTCCTGGTCGAGCAGCTCCTCGAGGGCCTGGCCGACCGTGAAGCGCGTGAGCACCTCGGGCGTGTAGAACGACGCCGACTGCTGCCGCTCACGTCCCGCGAGCCGGAACACGAACGTGCCCCGGCGGTGCAGCACCGGCTGCTGCTCACCCGTCACGGGGTCCGGGGCCCGCACGAAGTCCTTCGTGGCGATGCCCTCGATGCGGTCCGCCGGTACCACCCAGGAGCCCTTGGACGCGTCGCCGTCCTTCGCGACCTCGAACAGGTCCTCCTGCGCGAAGAACCCGGTGTACGACATGAGCCCCTCGTACACCGCACCGAGCTGGTTGATGCCCAGCTCGGCATAGGAAATGTAGCCGCGGTCCGCGCCGCGCTTCTCCTTGCTGAGCAGCAGGTGGCCGAGCACGCGCTGCAGCGCGCCGTTGCCCAGGCCCACCTCGTCGATGTGCGCCGTTGCCGCTGCGGAGAACAGGTCGGCGCGCAGCGCGTGGAAGGTCAGGCCCTCGCCGCGCAGATCGTCCTCACGCGGCGCCGCGGGCTCATGCCCCGTGTCGACCAGCCGGAACAGCACCGCCAGCGACTCGTACAGGAGCGTGCCGTGCAGCGCGCGATCGGACGTCAGCGGCACCTGCACCGTCTCGCGGAGGCGGTCGAGGCTGTACCCCGCGTCGTACTCCGGGGCGCCGGTCGGCAGCACCCCCAGCTCGGGGGACGCCTCGGCGTACAGCAGGAACAGGATCCGGTAGAGGAAGCGCAGGGACTGCTTGGCCAGCACCTGGGCCTCGGCCTGCGGCAGCGGCTCCAGGCCGGCGCGGGCGCGACGGGCCACGACGTCGTTCGCGATGATCTCGATCGACAGTCGCACACCGTCGCGCAGGTCCTGCGAGACGCCGACGGTGTGCTTGACCGACGCCTCGAGCACTCCGTCCCACCACAGGCGCCCCTCGGCGTCGGGCGCCACCGAGGCTGCTTCCAGGCACGTGAGTGCCGTGTCGACCTCGCCGCCGCGGCGGGCGTCGTTGCGCTCCGCGACGAGCTGCAGGTCCACCGCCAGGTACCGGCCCTCCGCCCAGCGCGCCCGCTCGGCGAGCAGCACCCACCGGCCCGCGAGGACCAGCGCGTACGCCGGGCCGTCCTCCTGCACGAAGAGCTGCGACAGCAGCCGGGCTGCCGACCGGGTCGGGTCGGAGTCCTCGTCGACCGCGACTGGCA
>JAEZJV010000038.1 GCA_023415635.1 Bacillota bacterium
TATACTGATACTACGTCAAAGCATGGAAAAGATGGTGCTACTCGTTTCTATTCTGATATCAGGTAGTCATTCGGTATCTTGTTAAAATGAAAAGGTTGCCAAGTGGGAATATGTCCGGCGGATTTCCGTATTTCTCAGTCGAGTTTAGATGAATGAACAGAGCAAGTAAGGTATTGAGAGTTGGTGTGCAATGAAGAGGTTATTGGCGATTGTTATATGTATCTTAATGGTGGGAATCATTGGAGTCATCCTTTATACGTTCGCTCCTGTTAAAATTGAAAAATCCGTCACGGGATTAGTTTATTCGGACGAAAAAAGTCAGCTCTTGAACGAGTCAAAGAATAGAGATAGCCAAAGTCAGAATGACACTGATATGCAGGACCATTGGAAAGTAGTTGATAAGAAGTTGATTGACATCGATAAAAATGGAGACGAAGACAGTATTGTTTTATATTGGCTTCAAGATGAGAGCACTGTTCCCAAATTGAAAGTGGCAATCAATGATATGGAAAAGGTTATTGAATTGGACCCATCAAAAGCTTTTCCAGTAAATAGCGTGAAAATCAAGCCGTTTGTAATGCTGGACAACAAACAAAAAGGAATTTTTATCAAGCTAAATTCAGAGGGTGAAAGCGATATCCATGAGAATGAAAATGCACCGCCCTATTGGTTTGACTATAACTTTATCATTCTGGGGTATGGCAGTGAGGGGATATACACTATTCTTGACGGAATAAACCAGTCTTTTAATAAAGTGGATAACTACGATGTAAAATACAAGGGTGATTATCTTATTCAATTTACCGACAGAGCTACGGGTTTCGCCGCAGAATACACTGCTACTCTTTATAAGTCGGCTGATGACGGAGAAGAGCGGCTGAGGACTATCAATGATTATCCTTCATCAGGAATTTCCTGCAATTACTTCAATGTCAAGGTTATAGATATAAATTCGGATAGCGTGGACGAAGTGATTTGTTCAAAGTATGTGCCCGGTTTGTACCATGCAGACTTACTTGGAGTGATCGAGTACACCTATATCTTGAAAAATGGCAAGTATCAATTATCGAAGGAAGTACTAAAGTATGATGGAGAATCAGGATTATCTGTAGTCAAAGAGATGAATCAGTGAACGTATGTCTGGTTGTATCAATGATCGGCAGTAGCTGGATAATCATTCATCTGCTCAAAAGAAGGTCTATATCAATACTCGGGTTTAAATAGTATAAATTCTTTAATTACTAAATTGTCGAGACATGTACAATATGGTAATAAAGTTATATAATATGAGTAATACTGTTATGTAAACAAGGAAGTTTCATAGAAAGATATTTTTTACTGTGAAGGGGCCGGTAGCAATGGATAAGAAAATAGAAATTGAAGGATTATATAGTGATGTTGTTAATTTTGCGATGCAGCAAAACTACGTTCCAATAATAAAAAAACTGGTTGTAAAAAATCTTACTGAGGAAGAGCTTAGAGATATAGATGTTGTAATTACAACAGAACCTGACTTTACATATGAGTGGTCAACGCGGATTGAAACAATTCCTGCATTACAATCAATAGAATTAGGTGTTGTTGATATTAAATTATCATCAAATTTTTTATTTAATCTAACAGAAAAAATGGCAGGAACGATTATTATAAAGGTAAAATGCGGTGATTCTGTATTTGATAATACAATACATAGGATCGATATTTTGGCCTATGATGAATGGAGTGGCACTTCAATTATGCCGGAGGTAGTTTGTGCTTTTATTACTCCTAACCACCCAAAGATTACAGAAATCATAATAAAATCAAGTCAAATACTGCAGAAGTGGTGCGGAAGCCCATCTTTTACAGGTTACCAGAGTAAGAATCCTAATACGGTAAAAATGCAAATGGCAGCAATATACACAGCATTGCAAAAGGAGAACATTACCTATTGTATGCCTCCGGCAAGTTATGAAATCATAGGACAACGTGTGCGCCTTTCTGATAGTGTACTTGAACAAAAGATGGGTACATGCCTAGATCTTTCAATAACATATGCGAGTTGTCTGGAAGCGGTGGGGCTGAATCCTTTGCTTATTTTTATAAAAGGACATGCCTTTGTTGGTTGCTGGCTTGAAGATCAATGTTTTGCTGAATGTGTACAAGATGATATTTCCATGATAACAAAGAGAATAGCAGAAGGAATTAATGAGGTTTGTCTAGTAGAGTGCACTTGCTATGTGGCAGGAAAAACAATACTGTTTGACGATGCGGTTAAAGCGGCAAATAATAACTTATCTGATATTGATCAGTTTGAATTTCTTATTGACATAAAACGCACTCGTGGTAGTGGTATAAGGCCAATACCACTGCTCAAGAAAACTGATGACGGAAAAGTTACCTGTAGCGAATTAGATTTTGTTCATAGTGTTAATGATAATATAGGAAAGGCTCCAAAGGAGTTAGACGTATTTGAAAAAATAAATAATGTAGATCATATTGATATAACTCGTCAGCAAATATGGGAACGTAAACTATTAGACTTGAGTTTGCGGAATACCTTGGTAAGTTTTCGTGTTACAAAAAATGCTATTCAACTGATGGTTAGCCAATTAAGTGAACTGGAGGATGCATTAGCAGGAGGACAGGAATTTCAAATTATGGCAAGGCCAAAAGATTGGGAAAATACCCCGCGTGATTCCAAAATTTATGCCATAGAAAATCAGACTTCGGCTCTGGAGAGCTTAGCTAGAACTGAATTCTCAAACAAAAGGATAAGGACTTTTATAGATGAAAAAGAAATTGCATATCGTATTACCAGCTTATATCGACAGGCGAAGGTAAGCCTGGAGGAGAATGGAACCAATACTCTTTATTTAGCGTTAGGTTTTTTAAAATGGTATGAGTCAGATGTCAGTGAAAAGGAAAGATATGCACCTATTGTGCTAATTCCTATCGATATTGTCCGGAAGTCAGCCCAAAAAGGTTATGTCATTCGTGTACGAGATGAAGAACCTCAAATGAACATTACATTACTTGAAATGTTGCGCCAGGATTTTGGCTTGACTATAGGTGGCTTAGATCCACTGCCAACGGACGAAAGTGGAATTAACTTGAAAAGGGTATTTAACACAATTCGCCAAGCAGTCATGGAAAAGTCCAGATGGGATGTTGAAGAATTAGCCTTTATTGGTTTGTTTTCATTTAGCCAATTTATTATGTGGAATGATATCCGCAATCGTTCAGATGATTTGAAGAAAAATAAAATAGTTGCCAGCTTATTGAGTGGCAAGATGGAGTGGGAGTCAAGCGAAGATTTTCCATCTCCGGACGCATTGGACGATACCTTTACGCCAATGGATTTAGCAGTACCTATTAGTGCCGATTCATCACAGCTTTCAGCTATTTGCGCGGCGGGCAACGGAAATAGCTTCGTTTTACATGGACCTCCGGGAACAGGTAAATCACAGACGATAACAAATATTATTGCAAACACATTATTTCAGGGGAAGTCTGTCTTATTTATTGCTGAAAAAATGGCGGCTCTTTCTGTGGTTCAAAAAAGATTAGAGTCAATTGGCCTTGCACCCTTTTGCTTAGAGCTGCATTCTAATAAAGCAAGGAAGAAGGATGTACTTGAACAGTTAGATAAGGTCCTTGGAATTGGGAAAATTAAAGCACCACAAGAATATACAGATCAAGCAATACGCTTGCATGAGTTACGAAAAGAATTAAATAATCTAGTTGAAGCTATCCATAAAAAACGAAACTTTGGATTTTCACTTTATGATGCGGTTATCCGATTTGAACAATACAAAGACTATTCCGATTGCGTGAAATTTACACAGGAACAAATAGAAGCGCTTATACCACAAAGATACACGCTTTGGATAGATACGGTTAACCAACTGAAAATTGCAGCAAAGGAAAGCGGTGGTGTATATAATAATCCGTTAAGTGACTTTGACAACTGTATATATTCTCACGAAATTAAAAGTGAAATAAGTGAGGAATTAAAAGGTTTTGCAGTGGCAATTCACGGTTTACAAACCATGATTTTTAAACTCAAAGAAATAATAGGTATAAAAGATGTGGAAACCCACCATCAGATTGGTTCTGTTATAAAATTAATTGAACTGCTGAATCAAACCGATTTTATACCAGTCAGATTGTTCGAAAATCAGGAACTTAACTTGCTCAAAGAAAAAGTAATAAAAGTTTGTGAATGTGGAGAAAAACGTGATGAAATTGAGAGAAAGCTGGTCTCAGTTTTTTCTGAGAGCATTTTGACTTTTGATGATGAAAATGCACTTCACAAGTGGCGAGTGGCAGAATCAAGCTGGTTTTTATCTAAGATATTAGGACAAGGCAAAGTAGCTAAGTCCCTTAAAATTATTGCAAAAAATCCTAGTGATTTTAAAAAAGAACAGACTATTTTGTATATCAATCTTGTTTCGGAATACAAAGCAAATGCAAAGATTGTTGAAGAAAATAATGCTCTGTTTAGTGATTTATTTGGATTAATTTGGAACAATGGAAGAGCAGATTGGCATGTAATCAGCAAAACGTATAATCAGTCTGTTGAGGCGAATAAGCTGCTTACATCAATAAGTAATCACAACACAGAAAGACAAGCTGCTAAGCTTAAATTCATAAATGAAGTACTGTGTGATTTGAGTGAATTTAAGCAGCGTAACGAAAGTGTGCTAAAAGCCATCATTACTGAATGGAACAGAATGTCTGACACTATGAAAAGCCTTTCGCAAAAAGCGGGAATAGATTTTAATAAGATTAAAGACAGCGAACATTGGTTAGCTGTTATTGCTGAAAAGGTAAATAAGTGGACTGGAAGCTTGGAAGGGCTAAGAAACTGGTGCACCTACCTGAATGTTAGATTAAAGGCAAAGGAAGCAGGATTATCCAATATTATTGCTGCCTGTGAAAATGGCTTAGCCACCGAAGATAATCTACTACCTATATTCTATCGTGGAGTTTCATTGGCTTGTGCGATTTCTGTTATTAATAAAGAAAAGTGTCTTTCGGATTTTAATGGTGCAATTTTTGAAAATGAAATTGAAAAGTATAAGAAGACCTGCTCTGATTTTGAAAATATTACAAAGGAGGAGCTTATTGCAAGATTATCAGCAAAGATTCCCACAATATCAGCAGGCGTTGCAAATTCATCAGAAATGGGGATATTGCAAAAGGCAATCAAAAGTGGAGGAAGGATGGTATCGATTCGAAAGCTTTTTGACAGTATTCCAAATCTACTTCGAAAGTTATGCCCTTGCATGCTCATGAGCCCTATTTCAGTTGCACAGTATATAGATCCCCAATATCCTCCATTTGATCTAGTTATATTTGATGAAGCTTCCCAAATGCCTACCTGTGAAGCTGTTGGAGCAATAGCAAGGGGTAAAAATTTGATTGTTGTGGGTGATCCTAAACAGTTGCCGCCAACCAGCTTTTTCAGCGCGGACAGAGTGGACGAGGATAACTATGAGAAGGAAGATCTTGAGAGCATCCTGGACGACTGTTTGGCGATATCAATGCCGCAGCAACACTTGTTATGGCATTATCGTTCCCGCCATGAAAGTTTGATAGCGTTCAGCAATATGCAGTATTACGAGAATAAGCTGTTTACTTTCCCATCACCAAATGATTTGATTTCTAGTGTCAAATTTATACCTGTGGATGGATATTATGATAGAGGAAAAACAAAGCAAAACAGAGCCGAGGCAGACGCTGTAATCGCGGAAATAGTAAGAAGGTTGAATGATCCGGTACTCTGCAAACAAAGTATCGGTGTTGTGACATTTAGTTCAGTACAGCAAAATTTAATTGATGATTTACTGGTTGAGACCTTTGCCAAGAATCCTGAGCTTGAAGAAATCAGCAATCAAGCCTACGAGCCAATCCTTATTAAAAATCTTGAGAATGTGCAGGGGGACGAACGAGACGTAATTTTATTCTCCATTGGTTATGGTCCTGATTCAACCGGGAAGATAGCTTTAAACTTTGGACCAGTCAATAGAGAAGGCGGTTGGAGGAGGCTAAATGTCGCGGTTTCTCGTGCAAGAAAAGAAATGATGGTATTTTCAACTCTGAGCCCTGAACAGATTGATTTATCCAAAACAAGGTCACAAGGAGTAGCTGGATTAAAGGCATTTCTTGAGTTTGCACAAAAGGGAAAAAACATTTTACCTGTTAAATTATCAAATGTATCATCAGGTAACGACATTTCAGAAAAACTAATTGCTGAGAGAATCAAAGAGTTAGGTTATGAAGTGCATACGAATATTGGCTGTTCTGAGTATAAAATTGATATTGGCATTGTTCACCCTAATAAGGAGGGTGAATATGTGTTGGGTATAATGACTGACGGTAAAAACTATAGAGCAGCAAATACTGCAAGGGATAGAAATATTCTGCAAAATGGCGTATTGAAATCCTTAGGCTGGAACATTCATCGTTTATGGATTTTAGACTGGTGGGAAAATCAGGATAAGGAATTGGAGAAAATCCGGGAGGCAGTCGAAGCAGCAATTAAAAAAGAGGAAAAAAATACTGATATTGAGACAATTCAAGTTCCATCAAAACAGATTTACGCTTATGAGAGGATAGAACAGGATAACGAAAATACATCGATAGATAAAAATATTAAGTATCTTGTTTGTGCTTTAGATAATGTGAGTGGCGGAGCAGAAGAGTTCTGTTTACCACAAAATAATTTGCTCATTCTTTCTCAAATAAAACAAGTTTTAGGCTTAGAAGCTCCCATCAGTAAGAATTTACTATGTAAACGGATTTTAGCAGCCTGGGGTATCGCTCGAATGGGAACACGCTTAGATAGGAGATTTGAAGAGCTTTTTGCAATTTTGAAGTTAAAGAACACAGTGACAAATAATAATGTTTTCTATTGGAACTATGAGCAATTACCTGATGAATACACAGTATTTCGTGTGGCTGAAAATGATATAACACGCAGAAATATGGAAGACATAGCTTCTCAGGAAATAGCAAACGCAATCAAATACATTTTGGAAAGTCAGGTGAGCTTATTAAAATCAGATTTAATCAGGGAAGTGTCTAAGACATTTGGCTTCTCAAGGGGAGGCGCCCTAATTGAAGAGAGCATTTGCGCGGGCATCAAGGAAGCTGTGAAAAGAAATTATGTGACAATTGATAATGATGCGGATAGAGTTATTATTAAAGATTAAGCACATAAGGTTCTCATAATTCTTTTCGTATTTCATATATGACATTTTTCATATATGAAATTGAATAAATGGATCAAATTACTTAATAGTATTAATTGCAAAAATGGGAGGTTGAAAAACCTCCTGTTTTTGGTATATATAAATATATAAATCTATTATGGAAGGTTATTTATCATTATTCTACAACAATAAGCTACTATAAATCTCTAGCATTAATTCCTCAATGCGTTTATAATCGGGCTCCTCTGGAAGGGAAGTGTTTATAGCAGCAGCTTTAAACTGTTGCTCATACTCATCGAGCATTTCAAAAATCTCTTGATAACTATACTTTCCGCTACGAATATCAAGAAAAAAGGATCTTTCTTTTTCCCTATAGGTGTTTATACCCTTGCCTTCAAGGATTTCTGTACCTGTTACAAGAAGTCGAATCAAGTGCATTGCGTGCTTATTTAGATGGAGTTCGTCCTTTTTGCTATTTCTGTGATTAAGCTTGGAATAATCTTTAACTATGTTGTTCATATCAGAATAAATGTTTTTAAAGTCCCTCAGTGGATAGTGCTTTAGGTTTATATCAATAAATATTTCGGTATCCATTTCTGCTCTAGCAGATTCATCTATATATAAGCTTATTTCGCTGTCAGTAAAGCTTTTATAAGTCCTTTTCAGATGATCCATTTGTCCTAATATACTATTTAAAATATGCTGCTCCTTTTCTGCCTGGGGATAGTTGTCTCTTGCAAGTGCATTTTGAAGCCTTCTAAGCTGGGCTGTAGCGTAGTTCCCAAAGCTTTGTATAGCCCTTCTAGATAAAAATAAATCAACATTGTCTCTTAGCTGCTCTCCTTGTTTGGTTATGCAAAGAAGATGTTCAGGTTTCGTTCCAAGTATCTCAAGAACATTGGGGTTGCAATTTAAACACAGAGATATAAATTTCTTTAGTCCGTATATTACGGTATCAGTTGTTCTGTCCTCAAACTGCTCAAAACTTGATAATCCCATAATATCCTGCTTGGTTTCGATACAAACACCCCTTACATCAATATCACTGGTGTCTACATTAGTTCCGTAGGCTATAGAACCTGCAGTTGTTAGAATTAATATATTGCTCCCAAGGTGTGGGTCTTTCCTCAAAAACTCATATTCTTCTGAATTAAGCTTATCTTTTATAGTTTGTATATTCATACTATCCTTCCTCCAGCAGCTATGCCCAAACTTTCTCAAGAGATTCTCTAAACAAAGAGTTCAAAGGCTC
>JAEZJV010000051.1 GCA_023415635.1 Bacillota bacterium
GATACTATGTATATTGAAAGGAGTTACAAAACATGATTTATTCACATGAAGTTCAAATGATGTGTCCGGTAACACAGGGTGTTCATCATGGCGCAGCGCCGATCCCGGAAGAAGCAAAATGGGTAAAGGCGAAGGAAGTAAAGGATATTTCCGGCTTAACTCATGGTGTAGGCTGGTGCGCACCTCAACAGGGTACTTGTAAATTGACTCTGAATGTAAAAGACGGCGTAATTCAGGAAGCTCTGGTTGAGACGATCGGCTGCTCCGGTATGACTCATTCTGCAGCAATGGCTTCTGAGATTCTTCCCGGTTTAACTATTTTAGAGGCTTTAAATACTGACTTGGTTTGCGACGCTATCAATACAGCGATGAGAGAATTATTCTTACAGATCGTATATGGTAGAACACAGAGTGCCTTTTCCGAGGATGGACTTCCGATTGGTGCGGGTCTTGAGGATTTAGGAAAGGGTCTTAGAAGTATGGTTGGTACTATGTATGGTACTCTTGCTAAAGGTCCCCGCTATCTTGAGATGACTGATGGTTATGTAACCGGAATTGCTTTGGATGAAAATAATGAAATTATCGGTTACCAATTCGTTAATTTCGGCAAGATGATGGACTTCATCAAGAAGGGTGAAGATGCTAATACAGCATACGAAAAATCCAAAGGTCAATATGGTCGCGTAGCTGATGCGGTTAAGATCATTGATCCGAGACACGAATAGTAAAGGAGGATACATACAATGGCTTTATTTGAATCATACGATAGAAGAATAAATCAAATCAATGCTGCGCTGAATAGCTACGGTATTGCTTCCATCGAAGAGGCAGAGAAGATTACAAAGGATGCTGGCCTCGACGTATACAATATGATTAAGGGGATTCAACCCATTTGCTTCGAGAACGCATGCTGGGCTTACACAGTAGGTGCAGCCATCGCAATTAAAAAAGGCGCTAAGAGAGCTGCTGATGCAGCAGCTGCAATCGGAGAAGGCTTACAGTCCTTCTGTATTCCAGGATCTGTTGCGGATCAGAGAAAGGTTGGTCTCGGCCATGGTAACCTTGGTAAGATGTTACTGGAAGAGTCTACTGAATGCTTCTGTTTCTTAGCTGGTCATGAGTCCTTTGCAGCAGCAGAGGGTGCGATCGGTATCGCTCAGTCCGCTAATAAGGTTAGACAAAAGCCCTTAAGAGTAATCTTAAACGGTCTTGGTAAGGATGCAGCTCAGATTATCTCCCGTATCAACGGCTTTACCCATGTTGAGACAGAGATGGATTACTACACAGGAGAGGTGAAAGAAGTTTCCCGTAAAGCTTACTCCAAGGGTGTTAGAGCAGCGGTTAACTGTTACGGTGCAAATGATGTAACAGAAGGTGTTGCAATCATGCACAAGGAAGGTGTTGACGTTTCCATCACAGGTAACTCCACCAACCCGACCAGATTCCAACATCCGGTAGCAGGCACCTATAAGAAGGAATGTGTAGATCTAGGTAAGAAGTACTTCTCCGTAGCTTCCGGCGGCGGCACAGGAAGAACCCTTCATCCCGATAACATGGCAGCAGGTCCTGCTTCCTACGGTATGACAGATACCATGGGAAGAATGCACTCCGATGCACAGTTCGCAGGCTCCTCCTCCGTTCCGGCTCACGTTGAGATGATGGGTCTGATCGGCGCAGGTAACAACCCGATGGTAGGTATGACTGTTGCTGTAGCAGTTTCGATTCAGGAAGCAGCTGAGGCAGGCAAATTCTAAGAAGCAGGTAGTTTTTAAAGAAATCCACCATCTCACTCAGATACAAGCTAAATTATACCTTAAGTATCGAAAAGCGATAATAGAATAGAATAGGTCAGAGTATAATCATGACCAGTTATAAAGTAAAGGAGGGTTATCCCTCCTTTATTTTATAATATCAAAAATGAATATAGTAAAGCCGATTCTTGTGCAGGAGAAGGCAGATTTCAACCAGATTGAGTGCCTTTTCACAGGAGATCATTCTGCACCGGCAGTTATTTCACGTAATGATATTTATATTAAATGCTGCCACATAACTCATTTCAATGGCTGGGACCTGCCTGTTAAAGTAGTATTACCTTCGGACGTGAAATATTTATCTCACCTATCAACGGTGTCATTGCTTCTGTTCTTTATATTACGATTGGCTTAGGAATTAGAGCGTATAGAATAAAGCAGGCAAAAGATATTCCTGTAGATTAGATTAGTGAGTCAAATAAATATTGATTGACAAATAGATAACAAGTCATTACAATTGTCCTTATTCTTTAAATGGGAACAATATTGCATAAGAAAAGAGATGATTTTAATGAAGCTAAGGATGGCAGATACCTACCGCGGACTTCCAAAAAACATGTATATCATGTTCGGGGCTACGATTATCAATCGATTTGGTGATTTTGTCATGCCCTTTTTAACAATGTATCTGACCTTAAAGATCGGTCTTTCTGTTGAAATAACGGGGGTAATAGTTACAATTTCAATGCTGATTGGTATACCTTCCTCCTTTCTGGGAGGAAAGTACGCGGATGAAATCGGAAGAAAGAGGACTTACCTGATTGCACAAAGCTGTGCTGCACTGTGCCTGATTCCCTGTGCGTTTGCCAAGAACTCCGTATTTATCGTCGTGATGCTTCTGGTTTCCACTATGTTTCAAGGTGCTGTCAGACCTGCTATGAATGCTATCATTATGGATATGCTGCCGCCGGAGAAGAGACAGCAGGGCTTTTCTCTTCAGTATCTGGGAATCAATATAGGGGTAGCTTTGGGGCCGATTGTAGCAGGTTTCCTGTTCTACAATTTCTTACCTCTGCTTTTTATCGGAGATGCTTTAACCTCCTTCGTCGCTTTAATTCTGATCGGTAAATATGTGAAGGAGCTAAAACCGGAGGAAATGAAGAAGACGGTATATACCCATCAGGAGAAGGAGGAGAAGGGGAACACCTTAGATGCCTTAATTAAGCGTCCTCATATTGTATTCTTTCTTTTGGCTTACATCATTTATTCCTTTGTTTATACTCAGCATAGATTTTCGCTTCCCTTGACTACGGATGCGGTTTTTGGTGAGAGCGGTGCGGGTAAATTCGGCGTATTAATGAGTATTAACGCTTTTACGGTACTGTTCCTGACTGTGGGAGTCACAGCTGTTACAAAACGATTTAAGCCATTGACTAATATCATAATAGCAGGATTTTTCTATGCGGTGGGCTTCGGAATGCTGGGGATGGTGGACAGCTATCTGCTGTTTATCCTATCGACGGTTATCTGGACAATCGGAGAAATTCTCGTGGTTACGAATTTCGGAGTTTACATGGCAAATTACAGTCCCAGTAATTTTAGAGCACGCTTTAATGCAATCGGTTCTCTGAGCTGGTCTGTCGGTGGTGCTCTGGGAACCTCAATCGCAGGGAAATTCATTCAAGAGACTGGATTACAATATATCTGGCTTTTGACCTTTATCCTATCTGTCTGTGGTATGATCTGTATGTATAGTATCTATATAATAAACAGAAAAAAGTATCCTTCAAAAGCAGAGGAGCCTACGGGTAGGGAAGAGGTGGCTTAATCGCTTCCAATAGTAGCATACAATCGATAGCTTTATAAGATAACTGGGCAGGGCTACCTAATTGTAGACCTACACCAATATAGATGAACTATTAGCTGACAATGCCTATCTATAGGCTGAAAGCTTTCAGAGCTTATTTTGAGGCTTTCGCCAGTTGCTCGTCCTTGTCAGCATCTTTAACAATAGCTTCGAGGACATTAATAAGATCATGAATGCTATATAGTTCAACATCGCGTTCTAATATAGTGTTTTTTAAATCAATGGAAAGTGTTTCAAACTGATCCCTAATTGCGGGAGCCACATACGACATACTATCACCCTTTCTGTCTTACATTTGTATAAGGTGCTCACATTAGAAACAGCATTATATTCTTATAACATGCATGCTTTAAATAAATAAAGAGCAAGTGAATTACACCCACAGCACTTTTAAATTTATTAAGTAGGAGAGGCTTACAATATGCTGGATAGCACATTGTAAGCTTCTTTCTGTATAGTCTTTCCTAAAGAATTAATACTATGTATCGGCTTCTTATATAGTCAATATCCAATGTAATTTATAGAAAATTTATAAAAAATTTATAAAAAATATATTGATTACATGTTCTATATGTTGTATAACATATATTGCAAGGAAGTTAAATGCATCCTCAAAAAACGGATGCATGGGACATCTCAAATCAAGATGCTTAATAAAAAATAAAATATAAGAAGGAGTGGTTATTATGTTAAGACCAGCAATTTTTGAACCGACAGGACCTTTATTCTTTGACAGAGTATTTCATGACTTCTTTGGAGATGGTATTAACCATTTTGATAATTTCAACACTGATGTCATTGACAAGGGTGACAGTTATGTATTACAGGCTGAACTACCGGGCTTTGACAAGGAAGAGATCAAGGTGGATTTAGACAAGGATACGTTGACAATTTCTGCAACACATAAGGAAGAGAAGAAGGAGAACAGGCACAATTATATCAGACAGGAGAGACGTTATAACTCCTATTGCAGAAGCTTCCATATTCCGGGGATTAAGAAAGAGAATATTTCCGCACAATATAACAACGGTGTGCTGGAGATTTCACTTCCGAAGGAGAACCTTGTAGTAGAAGAAACAAAGAGAATTGAAGTCAAATAAGGTATGCCCTAGCGACGGATAAATAATCAGAAGCCGGATGAAAACCAAGTATCTGTTTGGTTTTCATCCGGCTTATCATTTGTTACTTATTCTTTATACAAAAGGGTTTTCAGTCTTATAGAGCATTCCCTTCGGCTGATTAAAGCCAATGTCCGTAACACCAAGGTAACGGAATACGTCGAACAGGGATTTTCCGAAGTGACCGAAGGCAACTGCTCCGTGATGAGGATAATTCTTCTCGATTAATACGTGACGATAGAAACGACCCATCTCGGAGATAGCAAATACACCGATTGCACCAAAGGAACGAGTTGCTACGGGAAGTACTTCTCCCTCTGCAATATATGCCTTAAGCTGTGCATCTGCAGTACTCTGAAGACGATAGAAGGTTATTTTTCCGGGGATGATATCGCCCTCCAGGGTTCCTCGGGTGATATTCGGTTCCTGATCCGGTTCCAATGCTCTTGCCATGATCTTCTGATTCTTCATGGAGGATTTGCCAAGCTTACAGATTGCAGTATTACCACAGTGGAAGCCCATGAAGGTATCTGTATGCTCATAATTGAACTTACCCTTAATTTCGTCAGCATATATATCAGCAGGTACCGTATTATTGATATCCAGCAGAGTCACAGCATCTTCGCTTATGCAGGAGCCTATATACTCACTTAAAGCACCATAGATATCAACCTCACAAGCAACCGGGAAGCCCTTTGCTGTTAGACGGCTGTTGACGTAGCAGGGAACAAAACCGAATTGTGTCTGGAAGGAAGGCCAACATTTATTTGCAAAGGCAACAAATTTTCTGGCACCTTTATGCTCCTCTGCCCAGTCCAGCAGGGTGATTTCATATTGAGCAAGCTTAGGAAGGATACCGGGCATCTTATTACCTTCTCCCAGTTCCTGCTCCATGCTCTTGATTACACCAGGAATACGGGGATCATTTGCATGTGCATTGAAGGCTGCGAATAAATCCAGCTCGGAATTCTCTTCAATCTCAACACCGACATTATATAGCTGCTTGATAGGAGCGTTGCAGGCAAGAAAGTCCTGCGGACGCGGACCAAAGGAGATAATCTTTAAATTGTTTAAACCAATCACTGCTCTTGCAGAAGGAACAAATTCACCGATCATATCAGCGATCTGATCGGGAGTACCTACTGGGTATTCAGGAATAAAAGCTCTAATTCCTCTCAGTTTCAGATTGTAGCTGGCATTCAGCATACCGCAATAAGCATCACCTCTGCCGTCAAGCAGATTATCGCCGCTTTCCTCTGCCGCAGCAACGAATAAGGTAGGGCCGTCAAAATATTTAGCAAGCAGCGTCTCTGAGGTCTCCGGTCCAAAATTTCCGAGATATACAACCAGAGCATTACACCCGGCATCCTTAACCTCCTCCAATGCCTTCTGCATATGTATTTCGTTTTCCACCGTGGTAGGGCACTCATAGATTGCTCCGTATCTCTTTTCATAAGAAGCAACAACAGCCTTTCTTCTGCTTATGGATAACTCCATCGGGAAGCAATCTCTGCTTACGGCAATAATACCTAATTTTACCTTAGGAATGTTCATACAAAATCCTCCTTTATTAATTATATGCTCATGTAACCTGGATCAGGAGAAGGATCTCCCGAGGCTGGTACATACTCTATAAAGTATTATATTGTATCACATTAATTTAGTCAATAAATCAATGTATTAATAGAAAAATTGACGAAAACATATAATATAGTAATTAGTATGTTGCCGATGGGAACAGAATAATAAATCTATTGAATAAGATTTCAATGTATGCTAGGATGTTTTTAACAGTATCTGCAGGATATGGGAATAATCCTAGCAGGCAAAATAATGATGAAGGGGATATAACATGGAAGAGAACAATAATTCTATCAATAATTCAGATAATGGCAACAATGAAAAGCAGCCGTTCGGTTCTGATGCACCTGTAGTGGATAATGGTCAGGCACAGAGCGAGCATACCGGATATGAACAGCCCGGGTATCAACAACCGCAGCCGCAGAATAACCAAGGGCAATACGGACAGCCGGGATACCCGCAGAATTACTCCCAAAATCAGCAGTATAATCAGAACCCATATGGTTACAATCCAAACAATCAAAATCCATATGGTCAAAATCCATATCAGTATCAGGAGCCAAAGGGTAGTAATGCTATGGCGGTTGCTTCCCTGGTATGCAGTATCGTAAGCTTACTGTTAAGTTGCTGTTGGTTTATCTCACTACCATTGTCAATTGCAAGTATCGTTCTGGGAATCATAGTGCTGAATAAGAAGAAAGAGGGCAGAACCTTAGCTATTATCGGCATTATCATTGGCGCCGCTACAATTGTGATCTGTATCATCCTAGTTGCTTTTACTACTTATGCGATGTACGGTAATAATGAATTCTCAAATTACTACAAAGAGTTTTATCAGGAGATCTATAATAATACGGAGTCTTCAATTTATTAACAAAGGCTTAATAAGTAGGGGCTGTAACGAACAAACTGTTCGTTACAGCCTTATTTTAATCTTTGCTAATGTAGTAATCCGGGAGACAGGATTGGGATGAAATTTCGAAGGAGTAAATAGAGGAACACGAAAATAATGAGGAGGATATATACCGAGAGCCTGCGAGGGAGAAGGCATCTGTGTCTTCCAAAACTGTAAGTAACGAGCTCTATATAGCCTACAATAGCAATGAGCAGCACAATAAAGGGGACGATATTATAACTTAAAGCTTCCAGAAGGTCACCATGAAGCAAAGCAGATAAGCTTCGGGTATTACCGCAGGCAGGGCAATAAAGGTGATAATAGGAGAATAGAAAGCAGGGAGGAAGAAGGGTTAAGAGTGAAAAAAAGTAATCCTTTAAGAGATAAAGGATAAGTAATATTACCGGTATTAATATGGAGAATAGTTTCCCGATGGACTTCTTCATTGTGACTGCTCCATTCATTGAGATCTGAATTTCAAGGATTATTATAGCACATTATTTTCGTCATGAAAATACTTGTGATGGGATGGGGAATGAGATATAATAAGTAACAAGTGCTTTAATGCGATAAAGTGGCAAATCAGTTACAGGAGAGAAATGATGAAGATTAAAGAATACCTGCAGGATCATCAGTTAATTGCCGACGGCTCGATGGGAACCTACTACGGTATGGTCGTCGGAAGACCGGGTGCCATATCTGAGGTGGCTAATCTGACAGATTCTGATACTATAAAGCAAATCCATATGGAATACCTGTCCTCAGGAGCACGGCTCATAAGGACAAACACTTTTGCAGCTAACCAGACAATGCTACGCTGCAATACCGAGTACCAGATTCAAATCGTAAGGAAGGCCTGTGAACTGGCGAAAACTGCTGTGGCAACGTGGCTGCAGGAGGATGAGCCGGTATGGATTCTCGGAGATATCGGACCGATTCCTGAGGATTCCGAGACACAGGAGCAGGAAATTTTAGCGGAGTATCAGCTTCTTTGCGACCTGTTTATTGATGCCGGGCTTGACGGCATACATTTTGAAACCTTTGCAGGTCCCCATTATATTGAAAAGCTGGCTCCTTATATTAAAGAAAAGGCACCGGGGATGTTTGTGATGGCAAGCTTCTGTGTGAATAAGAACGGCTATACGGCGGCGGGCATTCGTGCAGAACGAGTTCTTAGCAAGATAAGCACAGAGACAGAAATCGATGCCTGTGGATTGAACTGCGGTGTTGGTTCGGGACATATGCTGCAGCTTCTTCAGAAAATCGTTCTGCCATCAGATAAAATAGTATATATATCTCCGAATGCAGGATATCCGGAGCAGCTGCAGAACCGTATGGTATTTATGGATAATGCGAGATATTTTTCTGATAATATGGAGGAAATCGCTGGTCTGGGAGTAGATATCCTAGGTGGCTGCTGTGGAACAACCCCTGAATATATCGACTCTGTAGTGGATAAATTGAAGGGAAAACTTAAAACGAATGCTGTCAGAAGAGCCCTCAGTATTGCCCAGGAAAGCAAAAAGCCAGATCGGGAGAATGAGTTCTACCGATTGATGAGTGAAGGAAAAAGGGTAATTGCGGTTGAGCTTGACCCGCCCTACGATGCCAATATCGATCAGATTATGGAATGTGCTCATGCAGTGAAGAGGAGTGGTGCGGATGTCATTACATTTGCAGATTCACCGATGGGAAGAAGCCGTGTCGATTCGATTTTGATGAGTATCAAGATTGCTGAGGAGACGGGTTTGAAGGTCATGCCGCACCTGTGCTGCAGGGATCGGAACATGATTTCCATGAGATCTATACTGCTAGGTGCATACATTCACGGTATCAGAAATCTGCTGCTCGTGACCGGTGATCCGGTTCCCGGAGAAAGCCGTATTTCTACGACGGCTGTGTTTGATTATAATTCCATTCAGCTGATGGACTATGTGAAGGAGATGAATACGGAGCATTTTACAATAGACCCTATCTGCTACGGAGGAGCATTAAATCATGGCAGGGGAATGATTGATAAGGTTGTAGAACGAATGCAGCGTAAAATCGATGCAGGGTGTAAATATTTCCTGACGCAGCCTATCTATTCCAGGGAGGATGCACTACGGATCAAGCAGATTAAGGAGAGGGTGGATACTAAGATTTTATGCGGTATCATGCCTCTCGTCAGCTACCGGAATGCCTGCTTCATCAAGAACGAGATGGGGCAGATTAACGTACCGGAGGAGATTATTGCGAGATATCGGGCGGATATGTCGAGAGAGGAAGCTGAAAATGTCGGTGCCATGATAGCCAGAGAGGTGATCGAATTCCTGGAGCCGGTTGCAGACGGCTTTTACTTTATGCTTCCATTTAATCGGGTCAGCCTATTGGATAAGATATTAAGATAGAAAGGGTTGGATATATGACAAGAGAGGAATTTTTGGAGTTAATCAAATCAAAAATAACAATTGTGGACGGAGCTACAGGAAGTAACCTCCAGAAACGCGGGATGCCTGTCGGTGTATGTCCTGAGGAATGGATTCTTCGCAATCCCAAACAATGCACTGAGCTTCAGCTTGAGTTTCTGGAGGCAGGTTCAGATATCATCTTCGCTCCAACCTTTACAGCGAATCGAATCAAACTCGCGGAATACGGATTAGAGAATAGAATTAGGGAAATCAACCTGGGACTGGTAGAAATATCAAAACAGGCTGTAGAGCAATATCGCAGTGTAGCGGATAATCCCAGAAAGGTATATATAGCTGCAGACTTAACAATGACTGGTGTTCAGCTTCAGCCTGTCGGAAGCATGCCCTTCGAAGAGCTGGTAGAGGTCTATAAGGAGCAGTTAAGCTACATCTTATCAGCCGGTGTGAATCTGATAGTGATAGAGACGATGATGAGTCTTCAGGAATGCAGAGCAGCTCTGCTTGCAGTGAAGGAAACCTGTAGCCTGCCTGTAATCGTATCGCTTACCTTCCAGGAGAATGGAAGAACTCTTTATGGGACAGATCCTAAGACAGCGGTGATCGTCCTGCAGAGCATGGGGGCAGATGCGATAGGGGTGAATTGTTCTACCGGGCCGGATAAAATGGCAAAGATTGTACGTGAAATGAAGGAGTATGCATATGTTCCGATTATGGCTAAACCCAATGCTGGAATACCGCAACTGGTGGACGGTCATACTCACTTCCCGATGGACCCGGAGGAATTTGCAGAGGGGATGATAAAGTGTCTTGAGGCCGGGGCAGATATCGTCGGCGGCTGCTGCGGTACTACCCCAATGCACATGAAATATCTTGTAGACAGGACGTCAGGCAGACCCACGAATAGTATCAGAGGTTCCCATATCAGAACCTTAACGACGGAGACCATGACAGTTGAGATACCCTTGGATGGGCCTTTTCTGGTGGTCGGAGAGCGCATCAATCCTACCGGTAAGAAAGCACTTCAGACAGAACTAAAGGAAGGACGGACTTCGATGGTTGCGGATATGGCGGCAGAACAATTGGAATTGGGAGCCTCCATCCTGGATATCAATGTCGGTATGAATGGAATTGATGAAAAGGAGACAATGCTCCTTGTCATGCAGGAAGCACTGTCTGCAGCCCAGCTGCCTCTCAGCATCGACTCAAGTCATGTTTCGGTCATAGAAGCTGCGCTTCGTCAATATCCGGGGCGAGCGTTAATCAATTCCATCTCCCTGGAGAAGGAGAAATTTGAGAAGCTGATTCCCCTGGCGAAGAAGTATGGTGCAATGTTTATTCTGCTTCCCCTCTCTGATCAGGGGTTACCAAAGGATATTCAGGAAAAGAAAGAAATTATAGGTAAAATATTGGATAGAGCTCAGGAATATGGCTTGGCAAAGGAGGATATCATCGTCGATGGTCTGGTGACGACTGTTGGTGCTAATAGCAGCGCTGCTAAGGAGGCTCTGGAGACTATCCGTTATTGCAGGCAGGAGCTCGGCATAGCGACAATCATAGGGTTATCCAATATATCCTTTGGCTTACCGGAACGCCAGTTCATCAACAGTACCTTCCTTGCCTTTGCCATTCAGACAGGACTTACTATGGCAATTGCCAACCCGTCTCAGGAGCTGCTGATGAACACCTCTCTGGCAGCCGATTTGCTGCG
Source organism: Bacillota bacterium (assembly GCA_023415635.1). Classification (GTDB taxonomy): domain Bacteria; phylum Bacillota; class Clostridia; order Lachnospirales; family Lachnospiraceae; genus Mobilitalea. The sequence continues at coordinate 11,332 of JAEZJV010000051.1, forward strand.
TGCAGTTGAGGACGCTCCGCAGCGATACATTGATCGTGCAGCTTCGCGACCGACAGTTATTACGACAGGTGAGGGGACAGCTGCTAAGGGAAATATGGGGATAGGGCAGACGGCTGTATCAGGCAATACCTCAAAGGCTTCTGTTGCATTGGGAGGAACTGGTAAGGAGCTGTCCCGGATTGCTCCGCACGATTCACACCAGGCGATTTATCAGGCAATAGTAAAAGGTAATAAAAGGAATATCATCTCTCTGGTTGAGGAAGAATTGACAACCGGAATATCTCCGCAAAAGCTCATCGAGCAAATATTAATTCCTGCCATCAATGAGGTTGGGAGTCTTTATGATCGGCAGATATACTTCCTGCCACAGTTGATTGCCGGAGCTGAGACGATGAAGCTGGCAATCGATTACTTAGAACCAAAGCTTCAAGAGAGTGGTAAACCTGCTGATAAAGGAACTATAGTGATAGCTACTGTTTCGGGAGATATTCATGACATCGGAAAGAATTTGGTGGCATTGATGCTGAAGAATTACGGCTATCGTGTCGTTGACCTTGGTAAGGATGTACCGACCGAGAAGATTCTTCATACGGCAAAGGAAGAAAAGGCTGACATTATTGCACTTTCAGCGCTAATGACAACTACAATGGTCGAGATGAAAAGAGTAGTGGAGCTGGCAAAGAAAGAGGGGATCACTGCGAAAATCATCATAGGCGGTGCAGTTATTACTCAAAGCTATGCGGATGAAATCCGTGCGGATGGTTATTCGGAGGATGCACAATCAGCGGTTGAGCTGGTAAGACGCCTGATGTCAGGGCCAGGTGAAGCGGGACAGCTTAATTATTAGTGTATGCAGTTTACGGTGAAGAATTGTTACAGGTAGCTGTTTGGGAGGTAATAAGGTTTGCTGAAGAAAGAAAGACAACAGAATATATTAAATTAGTTGTATAAGAACGGGAAGGTTCTTGTCAATGCTCTGAGCGATCAGTTGCTAACAGCTTTCTGATGTGTGCAGGAGTAATTATCAATGTATCATAAGTCAATAATAATTTATCGAAAAACGATAAATTATTATTGACTTTCGTTATATTACATGATATATTGTTTACGATATAAAGGTGTAGGAGGTAAGAGTTATATGAGTAAGAACCCATTGGTGCGGTTTACGAAGGCTTTGTTGGATTTTATGTTTTTTAGTGGAATTATTGTCTGTATTACCGTACCCGTTAGTTTCAGATTTGTAGGAAGGTATTATAAGATATTCGATCGTTATTACTTCCCGTTCTGTGTTATTTTTATCGGTGCGGGTATATTTGCACTTGCAATCCTATGGGAGCTGCGAAGTATGTTTCAGACAGTGATGAAGGGAGATCCTTTTATCAGAGAGAATGTCAGATCACTTAAGAGAATGGGAATTAGTGCATTTATCATTTCCGGATTGATGGCGGCAAGATTATTTTTCGTAATAACTCCTGCAGCAATGGTTCTGATTGCGGTATTTGCCATAGCAGGATTATTCTCTTTGGTGCTTTCCCAGGTATTTGATCAGGCTGTAACCTATAAACAAGAAAATGATCTTACGATTTAGGAGGTGCCGTAAATGATTATTGTAAATTTGGATGTCGTTATGGCACAAAGAAAAATCGGGCTGACAGAGCTGGCTGAGCAGGTGGATATTACCATGGCCAACCTGTCGATATTAAAGAATAATAAAGCAAAAGCAATCCGTTTCAGTACCCTGGAGGCAATCTGCAAAGCATTGAGTTGTCAGCCTGGAGAAATATTACAGTATGTAAAGGAAGAAGAATAGCAAAAAGAGCAGCAAAAGAACAGCAAAAAGAACAACAAAAAGAACAGCAAAAGGAACAGCAAAAAGAACAGCAAAAAGAACAGCAAAAAGAACAGTAAGAAGAACAGTAAGAGAAGAAAGAATATAACATGAATAGTTAAAGGAGGATTTAATATTTATGGAACAATTAAATAATGCTCTTTCCGTTATCGGGGAAGAGAAATTGGATGCAGCTGCGAGCATGCCGAAAAGTGTGGAATCGTTACTGCTTAAACAAGTGCGCCAAAAATTCGAAGTTACCGGATTGGTCAGCCTGGTATTTGGCAGTCTGTTTGCCTTCAGCTTTTATAAAGCCGAATTTGGCATCAATGCACTTTTCTTTACCGGAGTGATGGTAATCTTACTTATTGCAGTTATGAAACAGTTTGCTATTCCGATGAAAAGGTCAAGCTATCTTTATTACGGGGCTTCCTTGCTGCTTGGATTATCCTCAGCTCTGACAGCGAACAGAGATATTCAGGCTCTGAATACCATCGGTACAATTTTTCTTTTGAACCTATCCATCCTGCACCAGCTGCATGAGGATGGCAGATGGGAGTTTGCCGAACATTTTATGAAAATGTTTGGTATGTTGTTTTCTGGGCTGGCTTCAGTTCCGATGCCCTTTGCAGACGGGATACGTTATATGAAAAGAACAAGGTTTTTTAGGAATGATAAGGTTAGAAATGTTTTCCTGGGCATTCTGTTATCTATTCCGATTTTATGGTTGGTTATTGTTCTGCTTTCTGATGCCGATATGTTATTTTCTGACATGACGACCAGGATATTTGTAAAGATTCTATCTCCGGAAGTCTTTGTGATCATATTAATGGTGATGTTAGGATTTTTTTCCTGCTATTGTATTCTGTGCGGAGCGGCTGCCCAGACCGGACAGAAGGAGAGAGGTTCATATAAAAAGGGAAATGCAGTAACGGCAGTAACTGTAATGCTCCTGGTGTGTGTCGTATATGCGGTATTCTGCGGGCTTCAGATCATGTATCTGTTTGCAGGAGGTTTTTTTGCCCTGCCGGAGGGAATCACCTTTTCAGAATATGCCAGAGGAGGTTTCTTTCAATTGCTTGCTGTTACTGTAATAAATGTTTTATTAATGGTATTATGCACAACCTTCTTTGGGGAAAGCAAATTACTGCGTATCCTCCTGACTTTGATGACAGCCTGTACTTATATCATGATTTTCTCAGCTGCTTACAGGATGGCACTGTATGTGGATGCGTATCAGCTGACCTTCCTACGGGTATTGGTTTTACTGGCATTACTTATCATTGCTTTTATTTTGGCAGGTATAATTCTGTCTGTATATAAGAAGAATTTTCCACTCTTTAGATACTGTGTGGCAGTCATTACAGTCTGCTACCTTGGTTTCTCGTTAGCCAGACCTGATTACTGGATTGCTGCTTATCTCATTCAGCAGAAGGAGATACTGGAGGAAGAGGATGCTATCTTCCTGATGCAGGAGCTTTCGCTGGATGCGGCACCGGCAGTCGTACCTTTACTCAATGACAGTAGTAGATGGAGCGAAACAATGAACCGTGTTCATTCGGAAGATGTCAGCATGTTTTTTGAGGGAGAGCCTTCCGGTCCTTATGTGCTTCAGGGTGATTGGAGTGAACTGGATTATTACGGTATTGTATATTATCAGAAAATTCAGTGGGAGAACCAGCTCAGAGGATTTAAGGATTATGATTTATCCATAAAAAAAGCATTGCAATGTATGGAACAAAACCCAATACATTTTTATCGAAAATGATTACTCTCTATTTTTGTATCTTAATAATTATTTAAGTTTTATTTTTCCTATTCTGTGATATAATCTGGTTGGACAATACGAGGTGCTGAAATGCATAGGGTTGTCTGTTAGGATATTATAGTGGAGAAAGGAATATAGAATGGATCAAGGGACAGTAAAAACGATGGATCAAATCACAAATTTATCTTATTATACAATAGATGTTATCATACCGATTTACCATGCGGATGACAAGCTGCAACGGCTGCTTATTATGCTGTATCGTCAGACAGTTAAGCCCAATCATGTGTATCTGCTTCAGACTGTTGAGTATGAGGGACAGGTTCAAACACTTCCGACCATTGAGGGCAGTGATATCACCATCCATCCTGTCAGCAGAGCGGACTTTGACCATGGTGGGACCAGAAAATACGGAGCTTCCTTATCAAATGCAGATATTCTGATGTTTATGACTCAGGATGCAGTTCCGGCAGATGAACATTTGATAGAAAGATTGCTGGAGCCCTTTGTGGACCCCTGGGTTAGTGCTGCTTATGCCCGGCAGCTGCCCGATGAAAAGGCTGGCTTAGTAGAACGATATTCGAGGCATTTCAACTATCCAAAGCACAGCCGGATCAAATCCCGTGAGGATTTGCAGGAGCTTGGGATCAAGACCTTCTTCTGCTCCAATGTCTGCGCAATGTATCGGAACGGAGTCTATCAGAAGCTCGGTGGATTTGTTGAAAAAACCATATTTAATGAGGACATGATTATGGCAGCTGCCATGATCCGTGAGGATTATCGTGTCGCATATGTAGCGGAGGCTAAGGTGGTGCATTCCCATCAATATACCTATCGCCAGCAGTTTACCCGCAATTTTGACTTAGGAGTATCCCATCGTCAGTATAGAGAGGTCTTTTCAGGGGTGAAGTCGGAAACCGAGGGAATCAGGCTGGTAAAGAATACAGCGAAATATCTATGTGAAAAGAAGAAATACTTTCTTATACCTGATTTGATCATCAGCAGTGGCTTTAAGTTTCTGGGGTATCAATTTGGTAAGCGCTACGACATGATGCCGGTATGGTTGGTAAAAAAGCTCAGTATGAACCGGTCCTATTGGAAATGATTGCTTCATTATATTATGAGTAAATGATTGGAGTTGAGTAAGGACATGAGTACGGTAGCAATCGTAATGACCACCTATAATGGGGAAAAGTATATAGAAGAGCAGATCAAATCCATCCTGTCTTCCCTCTATCAGGATTTTACATTATATATCTTTGATGATGGATCAACGGATTCAACGTTGTCCATACTGGAGTATTTTAAGGAGAGCTATCCTGATAAAGTCAATGTTATTCGAAATATAAGCAATTATGGGGTAACGATGAATTTTATTCAGGCTCTGACTAAGATGACTGTTGAATATATCATGTTCAGCGATCAGGATGATGTCTGGCTGCCTAATAAAATCGGTATATCCTTAAAACGAATGAAGCAAATGGAAGCCCAGTTCTCCAAGGAGTATCCGATTGCGGTATTTACAGATGCGCACGTTGTGGATCATAACCTTTCAACCATCAACCCCTCCTTCTTTCGCTCTGGGCACTTAGATCCGGGAAAAACAGACCTGGCACACCTGCTGATGGAAAATAAGCTGATTGGCTGTACAGTTATGGTCAATGCAGCCCTTCGCAGGAAGCTGCAGAGTAACCGCCTGCCCCGACATGCAAGATATCATGACTGGTGGATCGCACTCATAGCCGCATCCTTCGGCAAGATAGGATTTGTGAAGGAAAGTACGCTGCTTTACCGCCAGCACGGTAATAATATGGTCGGGGATACCGGTTTTATCACTTATATTAAGAACAGGATAACTAACCTGCAGCTGCAGAGGGAAGCTCTAAGGGCACTTTACCGGCAAGCGGAAGATTTTATAAATATATACGGAGGTCAGCTTGATGAAGATACCCGAGAAATTATCAGACGTTTTTCTGCCCTGGGTGAGCTTGGTTTTGCTAAAAGAAGAATAGAAGCTGTTCGGTGTGGCTACTTGAAATCAGGATTGCTGCGTAACATAGGACTGATGCTTATTTTGTGAGCTATCTGTCAAGCTGTTACAGGCAGCTATATAATATGGATGAAAATGTAAACAATATTATGAATTTTTATACATCCACTTTAGTGATTTAAACCAATAAAAATTTTATGCGATTGGCATCCTTTCAGTACTTGACAAACACATATGTAGTTGATACAATAACTTACAACTTAATAATCTTACTTTTTATACAGCAACAGAAGCCCCATTACAGAGTGTCCTGTGGTAATGGGCTTTTCTTATAAGGTTTTGGACACGATAACAACGCTACATAACAGAGAGGTGCATGCTATGAAGAGGATGGTATTATCGATTCTGGTGGACAATACTGCCGGTGTATTGAGCCGTGTTGCAGGATTATTCAGTAGAAGAGGCTATAATATCGATAGTTTGACAGTAGGTGAGACTCAGGACCCGGCAATCTCCCGTATGACGGTATTGGCGCATGGAGATGATCAGATTTTAGACCAGATTAGAAAACAACTGTTAAAGCTGGAGGATGTAATTGAAATTAAGGAATTGGCTCCAGGTGAATCTGTGACTAGAGAATTAATTTTAGTCAAGGTGGCTGCTAGTGAGAAGGATCGTCAGGCTATTATCTCCATAGCAGATATCTTCCGCGCCAAGATCGTAGATGTGGCATTGGAATCGCTGATGATAGAACTTACCGGTAACCAGGATAAGATTGATGCATTCATTAAGCTGCTGGATCAATATACCATCAAGGAACTGGTACGTACAGGAATCACCGGACTTGCAAGAGGTTCCGGAGATATCTCTGATTTTGATGACTAAGATAAAATGGAACAATTTAATAGCGTTGCTGCTATTGATTAAGGGGATTATTCCTCAATAATATATAACAATGTGAGTATGCTTAAATAAGTATGTTCGAGGAAAAATGGAGGATAAGAAAATGGCAAGGATTTATTATCAACAGGATTGTAATCTTTCCTTATTAGAAGGAAAAACAGTAGCTGTAATCGGCTACGGCAGCCAGGGACATGCACATGCTTTAAATGCGAAGGAATCCGGAGTTCATGTAATTATAGGACTTTACGAAGGAAGTAAATCCTGGGCTAAGGCTGAAGCAGCCGGCTTTGAGGTATACACAGCAGCCGAAGCTGCGAAGAAAGCTGATATCATTATGATACTGATTAATGATGAGAAGCAGGCGAAGCTTTATAAGGAATCTATTGCTCCGAATCTTAAGCCCGGTAATGCCTTGATGTTTGCTCATGGTTTCAGTATCCATTTCGGTCAGATTATTCCTCCGGCAGATGTCGATGTATTAATGATTGCACCGAAGGGTCCCGGACATACCGTAAGAAGTCAGTATCAGGAAGGCCGCGGTGTTCCCTGTCTGATTGCAGTTCATCAGAATGCTACCGGTAAAGCTCATGATCTGGGTCTTGCTTATGCACTTGCTATCGGCGGTGCCAGAGCCGGAGTTCTACAGACAACCTTCAGAGAAGAGACCGAAACAGACCTCTTTGGAGAGCAGGCAGTTCTTTGCGGCGGTGTTACTGCCCTGATGAAGGCAGGCTTTGAGACCTTGGTTGAAGCGGGATATGAGCCGGAGAGCGCATACTTTGAATGTATTCATGAGATGAAGCTCATTGTTGACCTGATTAACGAAAGCGGCTTTGCGGGAATGAGATACTCCATTTCCAATACTGCCGAATATGGTGATTATGTTTCAGGTTCCAGAGTGATTACTGCTGAGACTAAGGCTACCATGAAACAGATTCTGAAAGAAATCCAGGATGGTACCTTTGCACGTAACTGGTTACTTGAGAATCAGGTTGGTTGTCCGAGTTTCAATGCCAAGAGAAGAATTGAAGCAGAGCATGAGCTTGAGAAGGTTGGAGCAGAGCTTCGTAAGATGATGAGCTGGACCAACAAACAGAAACTGATTAATAATTAATCATATTGAATAGGCTATCGTTTATCATAAGGCTGCTTTTGAAATCTCAGAAGCAGCTTTTTTTATTCATTTTATACCCGGAAGCCATATCCCTTTTATTAGGTAGAATAATCAATGGCTACTATTGATAAAATGGAACGATGTCTGACTTCATTTAATGAGAGATCCGGTGATTTTCCGGAATGGCTAATGCTTATGGAACAGAGCGATAGTGAGATTGTTTTTTGATGTATCCTGCTCTTCTTATTGCAATTTTGGATAGTAAAGTGTATAATAAAACCAGAAAACTAAAATTAGTTTTCTGGTTTTATTACATTGATCGGGAAATGATAAAAAAGCAGGGAGTAACAGAATGGAACTGAAGGAAAAGATAATAGATACGGTTATTGAATTGTTTAATGAAAAGGGCCTTAAGTTTACGATGGACGATGTAGCTAAGAGAATTGGCATCAGTAAAAGAACAATATATACGGTAGTGGAGGATAAGGAAGCTTTATTCATTGATACTGTGAACACAGTATTTGATTCGATTAAGCGAAGTGAAAAGGAAATCCTTGAGGAAGAGCAGGAGATTCTTACCAAGCTGAAAAGGCTTCTGATTATCTTACCTGAACGCTATAAAGCATTAAATTTTAAGCAGCTATATGCTTTAAAGGAGAAATACCCCAATATTTATTCCAGGATAGAGGACAGGCTTGAGACAGATTGGGATGGGACCTTCCGGCTGATGGAGCAGGCGATGGAGGAAGGGAAGATCAGGAGAATTAATTTGTCGGTGTTCCAGGCTGTTTTCACAGGAACGATTGAATTTTACTTAAGCCGCCCGGTATTAACAGAGGAAGGAATGTCTTATCATGACGCCTTGGAGCAGATGCTGGATATCCTGATCGATGGGATCAGGATAAAATGATATGTCAGCTTTGAGATACAAAGTAAAAGGAGGAACTATGATACATCATATCGATTTAAACAATGGATGGAAATACTCTGAAGGCTTTGAGGAGCAGATGCTGACAAGGGCTTATGAGGAAGCCGGTATGGAGCAGATCCGTATTCCGCATACCAATAAGCAGCTGCCCTATCATTATTTGGATGAGAAGAGCTATCAATTCATCAGCTGCTATCGGAGGCATATCTTCGCAGAGGAAGCATGGAAAGGAAAGCGGATACTTCTAACCTTTGGAGCGGTCGGGCATGTGGCATGGGTCTATGTAAACGGTATAAAGTCAGCCATCCATGAGGGTGGCTACACTGCCTTCACCGTGGATATCACACCACATCTGTGTTATGGTGAGGATAATGTGATCGCGGTAAAGGTGGACAGCAGAGAGTGCAATAATCTTCCCCCCTTTGGCAATGTGATTGATTATCTTACCTATGGAGGCATCTACCGGGAGGTTTTTTTAGAGATCAAAGAGGAATGCTCCATAGCTGATGTCTATGTCAGAACAAAGGATTGCAGCAATCGTCCGGCAGGAGAGAAGACGGTGGAGCTCGAGGTGGTATTGACTGGCCCTATAACCAACAATCAAAAAGCAATCCTTGGTTACTCACTTTTGGACAGCCGTGGTACGGTAATTATCACAGACAGAAGGATAGTTGAACAGGTAGACCTAAGCTTTTCCTTTGAAGTTAAGGGTATCAGAAACTGGGATATTGACGAACCGAATCTATATTACCTGAAACTTGAACTATTTAAGGAAACACCCGATTCAACGAAGCTGGATGAAAGGAGGGTGCGGTTCGGCTTTCGCACCTGCGAATTCAGAAAGGACGGGTTTTACTTAAATAACAGGAAAATTAAGCTGGTGGGGCTGAACAGACACCAGAGCTATCCTTATGTCGGGTATGCGATGCCAAAGAGACAGCAACAAAGAGATGCGGAAATTCTTAAGTATGAGCTTAAGGTCAATGCTGTGAGAACCTCCCATTATCCACAGTCCAGACATTTTCTTGACCGATGCGATGAGCTTGGACTTTTGGTATTTACTGAAATTCCCGGATGGCAGCACATCGGAGATTCTGCTTGGAAGGATGTCGCAGTGAATACGGTGAAGGAGATGATTTTACAATACAGAAACCATCCTTCTATTATTCTATGGGGGGTACGCATCAACGAGTCCCAGGACGACGATGAATTCTATACTCGTACGAACCGGCTGGCACATGAGCTTGATCCGGACAGACAGACCGGTGGTGTAAGATATCTTAAAAAAAGCAAGCTGCTTGAGGATGTCTATACCTATAATGATTTTCTTCACAATGGAAATAATCCCGGACTGTGCTCTAAGAAGGAAGTAACCTCAGATATGGCGGCTCCTTATATGGTCACAGAATTCAACGGACATATGTTTCCGACAAAGAATTATGATAACGAGGAACATCGTCTGGAGCACGCGTTAAGACATGCTCGTGTTTTAGATGCGTTATTCGGACAGGAGGAGATTGCCGGAGGATTTGGTTGGTGTATGGCAGATTACAATACACACAAGGATTTCGGAAGCGGGGACAGAATCTGTTATCACGGAGTTTTGGATATGTTTCGAAATTCGAAGCTGGCGGCAGCGGTGTATTCCAGCCAGTCCGAGGAGGAGCTTATCTGCGAGATTAATTCTACTTTGGATATCGGAGATCATCCGGCAGGAAATATCAGGAAGATCTATGCCTTTACGAATGCGGACAGTATAAGACTATATAAAAACGATATTTTTATCAGGGAATTCTATCCCATCAGAAATCAATTTAAGCATATGCCCCACCCTCCGATACTGATTGATGATTTTATCGGAGATTTACTTGAACAGGAGGAGTCTTATGATCATAGGACCGCACAGGCAATCAAGGAAATTCTCTATGCGGTCAAGGAACATGGACCTGCCAATCTTCCCTTGAAATATAAGCTGAAAATGGCCTGGCTGATGCTGACCAGACACCTCAAATTAGAGGAAGGAAGTAGGCTGTATTATAAATATATCGGGGGCTGGGGTGGACAATCGACTTACTTCCGATTTGATGTAATGAAGGACAATTGTGTTGGAAAATCTATAATTAAGACCCCCGCAGGCAAACCACAGCTTATCATATCAGTAGATACGGAGGAGCTTACGGAAGGGGAGACCTATGATGTGGCAGCGGTACGAATTCGAGCTGTGGATAACAACAATAATTTATTACCGTATTATCAGGAGCCCATCCTGCTTCGTACCGAGGGAGCAATCAGCCTGATTGGCCCTGAGGCAATCAGTCTGAAGGGAGGATGTGCAGGAACCTATGTCAGAACAACCGGGAAGACAGGACCAGGAGAATTATACCTATATCAGGTTGATTTGGGTGAATACACAGTAAGCTTTCGGGTCAGAGAAGGAAGGCCGCAAAGTGATAAATTTTGTTAATAGCATATAAGAAAAGAGGAGAAGATATGAAGTTAACACGTAAAGAAAAGATATCGTTTGGCTTGGGGGCTGTAGGGAAAGATATGGTTTACTGTATCGTTTCAGGTTTCTTGCTGTATTATTATAAAGATGTACTCGGTATCAGCGCTACCTTTATTGGAATTTTGTTTATGATTGCACGTATCTTTGATGCATTTAACGATCCCTTCATGGGGATAATCATAGAGAAGACCAATACGAAATTGGGCAAATTCAGACCATGGCTGCTGATCGGAAGCATATTGAGTGCAATTTCTCTTTATGTCATGTATTCGGTTCCAAAGGGGTTAAGCGGAACACCTTTACTCATCTATGTATCTGTGGCATATATCTTGTGGTGTACTACATATACCCTGATGGATATACCTTACTGGTCGATGATACCTGCCATCAGTCAGAATGAGAAGGACAGGGAGTCCATCTCTGTAATCGGCAGAAGCTGTGCGGGCTTCGGTTTTGCAATTCCGACGGCTTTAACCATGGTATTGCTGCCGATTTTAGGCAATGGTAGTGAACGTCTTGGCTTTCAGAGAATTGCGGGAATTATCGCTGTTATCTTTATTGTGACAATTCTGATAACAGTGGCAAATGTGAAGGAAAAGGAAAAGCCGGCGATCAAATCACCAAGAATTAAGGAAATGTTTCAGGCCTTATTCAGCAATGACCAGGCTATGGCAATCGTCATCACGATCGTGATCTTCAATGCCTCCATATATCTGACCTCTCAGCTTGCCATCTATTTTTTCAAATATGATATCGGTAATGCAGCATTATACGGAATATTTGGTACGGTAGGCGGAGCTACTCAGATTCTCTCCATGATGTCGCTTCCTTTACTTCGTAAGAGGTTTAAACGAGGAACGATATTTACGGGGGCACTACTGACTGCAATTCTGGGTTACTCCCTGCTGTTTATCCTGGGTACAATGAAAAACTCCAATCTGATTTTACTCTGCATTGCGGCAATCATTATTTACTTTGGCTTCGGTCTGGCTACGGTACTCACTACGGTATTCCTGGCAGATACTGTGGACTACGGTGAGTGGAAGACGAAACAGAGAAGTGAAAGCGTTATTTTTTCCATGCAGACCTTTGTTGTACAGCTGGCTTCCGCATTTTCAGTCTTGATTGCGGGTATCAGTCTGGATTTGGTCAAGCTTGATGTGAATGCAGAAATACAGAAAGCATCAACGCTACAGGGAATGCGCATTTTCATGATTATCATCCCAATGTTCGGTCTGCTTGTAGCCCTCCTTTTCTTCAGGAGAAAATATAGGCTGACAGAGAAATACATGGGAGAGATTTTAGCCGTACTTAAGGAGAGGGAAGGAGTAGAATGATAAGAAGAATTAAGGATTTATTTATCCTGGATACGAACAATACTACTTATTGCTTTCGCATCATGCCAAGCGGTCATCTGGAGCATCTGTATTATGGGAGGCGGATTAAGCCGGAGGCAGGGTATGAACCAATGATTGAGAAGCACCGCTTTCTCGGAGGCTGTGAACTGGCTTATTCGGAGGAGTTTCCCAGGCTCGGGCTGGAGGATGTATGTCTTGAAATGTCCTCCCATGGAAAGGGGGATATCAGAGAAGCCTTTATTGAGCTTATCCATGCTGACGGAGGTACAACAAGCGATTTTCTTTTCAGGGGAGCGAAGCTCCTGACAAAAAAGGAAGCTTTAAAGACACTCCCGTCTGCATATCTTTTGGAACCTAAGAGCATCAGCCCTGAGGAGAGTGCAGATGCTGCTGAGAAGGTTATCAGCCTGGCAATTGAACTATATGACAAGAATTATGACATTGCTCTGACATTGGCCTATTCGGTTTTTGAGGAATGTGATGTAATAACCAGAAGTGCCATAGTGGTAAATGCATCTGAAGCTGCCGCCAGGATTAACAGAATTATGAGCGGACAATTGGATTTTGATACGGCGGCATATAACATCAGAACCTTTCATGGAAGCTGGGCCAGAGAGATGGAACACCATGAGGTGAAAGCTTCCCCCGGAATATGGATCAATGATTCTAAGGCAGGTATATCGAGTAATCGTTGCAATCCCTTCTTTATCATCAGTGGAGAACAGTCCAGTGAGAATTATGGAGCTTGCTATGGAATTAATCTCATATATAGCGGCAATCATTATGCGGCAGCTGAGGTCAGTAGTATGGGCAAGCTGCGGGTAATTAACGGTATCAATCCGGCTGGTTTTAGCTGGCTGCTTCAGCCCTCCCAAGCCTTTGAAGCCCCTGAGGCGGTCTATACTTACTCGGATGAAGGCACCGGTGGAATGAGCCGCAATATGCATAGATTTATTAGAAATCATATTGTTCGTGGGATATGGAAGGATAAGCTGCGCCCGATCCTTATTAACAGCTGGGAGGCCAATTATTTTAAGTTCAACGAGAGCAAGCTGCTAAAACAGGCAAAGGCTGCAAAGGAGGTCGGGATTGAGCTGTTTGTGCTGGATGATGGATGGTTTGGCAGAAGAAATGACGATACCAGCTCTCTGGGAGATTGGACGGAGAATAGAGAAAAGCTGAAAAACGGCTTAAAGGGTCTGGCAGAGGCGGTGAATGCTCTTGGGCTTGATTTTGGCTTGTGGGTGGAACCCGAGATGGTGAATGAGGATAGTGAGCTGTATCGGCTTCATCCGGATTGGGCAGTCAAAATTCCCGGCAAGGGGCACTCTACCGGAAGAAATCAGATGCTTCTGGATTTAACCAGGGAAGAGGTGTGTTCTTATATCATCTGTGAGATGACAAGGGTATTCTCCAGTGCCAACATCAGCTATATCAAATGGGATATGAATCGAATCTTTTCCGATTGCTATAGTAGTTCGCTTCTACCGGAACAGCAGATGGAATTCGGCCACCGCTACATGCTCGGACTGTATCAGATTCTTAAAACATTAACCGAACGATTTCCAAAGATATTATTTGAAAGCTGTGCCTCCGGCGGTAACCGATTTGATCTTGGAATGCTGTGTTATATGCCTCAGATCTGGGCAAGCGATAATACGGATGCGATCAGTAGGGTTGCGATTCAGTCCGGATACAGCTATGGTTACCCTCTATCAACCATCGGTGCCCATGTCTCAGCCAGTCCGAATCATCAGACACTTCGAAACACTTCTATCGAGACACGATTTGAAGTAGCCGCCTTCGGTCTTTTGGGCTATGAACTAAACTTAGCAGAGCTAAGTTCTTGGGAAAAGCAGGAAGTAGCCCGTCAGATTGCATTTTATAAGGAACATAGGGAGGTGTTTCAATTCGGGGAGTTCTATCGGCTTCGAACCAATGATGCAGGTATCTACCAGTGGATCAGTGTTGCCTCTGATCAAAGAAAAGCTGTTGGGCTTTATCTTCAGAAGGAGGTCCTTCCGAATTATGCTTACGGAAAATTTCAGACGAAGGGTCTTGATGATAACAGAGTATATCATATGACGAACCGCCAGCGTATATTCAATATCAAGGAGTTTGGTGATTTGATTAATATGATATCACCCATACACATTAAACAGGATTCTTTGGCACACAACCTGCTTGCTTTGGTAAAAAAGATGCCCGGGGAGAGAGAGGACTGCATTGCATACGGAGATGTATTCAATCACTGCGGAGTTAAATTAAAGCAGGGATTTGCGGGTACAGGCTACGATGAAGAGGTTCGGCTGTTTCAAGACAATGCATCCCGCCTGTATCTATGGGAGGAAGTACAGTGGGATAAAAGTACTTCAGGAGATGAGAATAAATGCAGGGAGGGTAAAGAGGATAATTATTTGGAAGGTGCAGTTGACATGGCAGAAAAATAATGATAAGATATGCCAGTAAATGTATCTTGAGCTGCCGATTTATCTTGGTAGCATAAAGGACAGAACATCTTGAGGAAAGAGGGATCAGGAATGATAGATATTACTTGCTAATGAATTTTAATAGCGATGAATGTAGCCAGAACCGGCTTTCTTTTGTTGCGGGCAAGTAATGAACATCCTAACCTTTTTTTCATACAGTTGAATAGATTGCTGCAATAGGCAGCAAATTATAACGTAGTGATATATTTTAACTGGTGCAGCTATGCCTTGCTGTTGCACTATATGAAAGAGAGCATACTGTGTAGAAAGCCCACAAGAGAATTTATTGTGGGCTTTTTTGACATGTTACGATATAGGTTGATCAATGCTCCGTCAAAACGGCTGACTACAGGGAGATAAGTTTGGAAGGAGTGTGATGTTATGTCTCAGATTTATGTAAATGATTTAACGTTTGGTTATACAACCAGCTATGATTTAATATTTGAGCATGTGAGTTTCCAGTTGGATACGGATTGGAAGCTTGGCTTTGTCGGAAGAAACGGCAGAGGGAAGACAACTTTCTTAAGGCTACTGATGGGAGCCTATGATTATCAGGGAACGATTACTTCCCCGGTAAGCTTTAGTTACTTTCCCTTTGAGGTAGAGGATGAAGCTAAGGTTACCCTGTCCGTCATTAAGGATACCATTGCTCCATATACCCAATGGGAGCAGGAGATGGAGCAGTGTCTTATGCAGGATCACAGTGAGGAAAGCCTGGATAGATACGGAAAACTTCAGGAGCTTTACCTGGCGCATGACGGATATGTTATCGAAGAATTAATAGAGAAAGAGCTGGGCAAGCTGAGGGTGGGGACGGAGCTGCTATCCCGACCATACCATACATTGAGCTACGGTGAGAGAACCAAGCTTATGCTTGCTGCATTATTCCTAAAAAAGAATAATTTCCTTTTAATAGATGAGCCTACAAATCATCTGGATATGGAGGGCAGGGCTACATTGGCAGAGTATTTAGGAGGCAAAGGCGGCTTCATTCTGGTCTCTCATGACAGGAATTTTCTTGACCGTTGTATTGATCATGTCTTATCCATCAATAGGACGGACATTGAAGTCCAGAAGGGGAATTATTCAACCTGGTGGGTAAATAAGGAACGCAGGGATCATTATGAGTTGAATAAGAATGAACAGCTGAAGAAGGAAATTATTGTATTGTCCGATGCGGCTAAAAGAGCAAAGGGGTGGTCGGATCAGGTAGAGGCAGGTAAAATCGGAAGTCATGCTTTCGACCGAGGTGCGATCGGACATAAAGCGGCTAAGATGATGAAGCGGGCAAAAGCAATCGAGAGTAGAAAGCTGGATGCGATTGAAGAAAAAAAGGGGCTGCTTAAAAACATTGAGGAGCCGGAAGACCTAAAAATCAATTTACTTCCCTTTTCTGGAAGAAGAATGATGGAGGCTGAAGACTTAAGCCTTTACTTTGATGGCCGCAGGGTAGCAGCAGGGTATTAATTTCACCCTGGCCAAGGGAAGCAGAATTGCTATTCAGGGAAAGAACGGCTCCGGAAAAACAACACTATTAAAGCTCTTACTAGGGGAGGAGATTGATTATCAGGGAAGGTATTATGTTGCACCGTCCCTTAAAATTTCCTACGTGTCACAGTCGACTTCTTATCTAAAAGGTAATCTGAAGGATTTTGCCCTAAGGTACGGTCTGGAGGAAAGCATATTCAAGACTGTCCTGCGCCAACTGGATTTTGAGAGAGTACAGTTTGAGAAGGATATATCGGAGTTTAGCGCAGGCCAGAAGAAGAAGGTTCTTCTTGCTAAAAGCCTTGCAGAACCGGCGCAGGTATTTGTATGGGATGAACCTCTTAACTATATTGATATCTTCTCCAGGATGCAGATAGAAGAGCTGATATTAAAATACCAACCGACTCTGGTATTTGTAGAACATGACAGGATGTTTTGCGAGAGGATTGCAACTGAGTTTGTAAGACTGGAATAAGGGTAATCCTAATCATATGAATTGTAACTATTGCCCAAATAAGAAAAATATGGTAGACTGATAATATCAACGGGTTGAATTGGTAAAGTGTTAAAGCGTGAGGAAAGACATCATAATTTAAAGCAAATAATCATTTACAGAATGAAGGAGGAATAACAAAACCACATATCGGTAATGATATAGTATAGTTTAATAATACCATTCATGTACAATCTCTGTAGCAACAATTAATAAGCATTATAAAGATTGTAAGTTTACTGTCAAAGTCCAATGCGAATGATTAGGAGAGGTGAACAATATGAGAGAGTGGAGAATTTTATTGGTCCTAGAATTGGAGTGGAGAATGTCCCGCATTCAACGCAAGCTTATTAATTGGCTAGTTGGTAAAGGCATAAAACTGAATTCCAAGATTCTTTGCTTGATTAATCGGAGCCTTGATAATCGTCTGGTGATATTAACTGAGAACAGTCATCGGTATGAGCAGATTACTGGACAGATCATCCAATACTATAAACGCGACGAAATATAAAAAACTACCTGTCATCCTCGATTTATCGGTGCTTGGCAGGTAGTATTTTTTAATTACTTCTTAGGCTTCTTTACGAGCTCCGGCTCAGGCATGATCGGCTTTAATGAAGGTAAGACGCCTGTATCAGCCTTTTTCTTCTTCTTTACTTCTTTTTTAATATCTCTATTTGCCATGGATATCACCCCTTAAAAAGATAATTTAATACCTTTTATTATAATAAGTTATGTTGATTTAGTCCAGCAAAACTTTGTACCATTCGTCTGATATATTACCATAAAAAGTAAGATGCGTAAGGTGATAGGTATCTCTAAACTTTGTTGGCCAGTCTGAATCAGAGCCGGATGTATAATCTTATCTGCTATATAGGAGATATATGCTTCAAAGGCCGGTGTGTCTATAATACTTAACAGTGAATTTGAAGGATATCTGAGCAGCAGCGGAGAGAAGAGGTTATTCTCTCTGCTTTTTTGTATGGAATCCGACGAAGCGTCCATAATAGATAAATAGGCAATATTAAGTTACAGGTATTCGAAGGAATGGAGATTAGGATGGAAAATTTAAGTGACAGCACAGAGTACCGAATGGGTATAGACATAGGTTCAACTACTGTAAAGCTGGCGATACTCGATCATGAGAACAGACTGATTTACAGTGATTACCGAAGACATCTCTCGGATATCAGAAGCTCTTTGTCGCAGCTTATGGAAGACTGCCATAAAGAGCTGGGAGATAAAAAGGTTCTAGTGAGCATGTCCGGTTCCGGAGGCTTATCGCTGGCAAAACGTGTGAATATTAATTTTATTCAAGAGGTAGTTGCCTGTGCTAAGGCGGTTCGGACCTTAATACCGGAGACAGATGTGGCTATTGAGCTAGGAGGAGAGGATGCGAAAATCACATATTTTACCGGGGGTATGGAACAGCGCATGAACGGAAGCTGTGCAGGCGGCACCGGTGCCTTTCTGGATCAAATGGCGGTACTCTTAGATACAGATACCGCAGGTCTGAATGAATATGCAAAAGGGTATCAGACTATTTATCCCATTGCCTCAAGATGTGGAGTATTTGCAAAAACGGATATTCAACCACTGATTAACGACGGTGTAAGAAAGGAGGATGTGGCGGCTTCGATCCTTCAAGCGGTAGCCAACCAGACCATAAGCGGACTTGCCTGCGGAAAACCGATACGAGGGAAAATAGCCTTTCTGGGTGGACCCCTTCATTATCTTTCCGAGCTTCGCAAACGTTTCGTTGAGAGCCTTAGGCTTACGGAAGAAATGTCCTTGGAGCCGGTTAATTCCCAGCTTTATGTGGCAATTGGAGCAGCCCTGACTAATAACAAGGAAAAAGCCTCTACGCTTCTTGAGCTGCGAAACAGGCTAGATCGTCTTCCTAAGTCCCTTGAGGAGGACCTTCATAAGCTTCCTTCCTTATTCACAGATCAGGTTGATTATGAAGCCTTTCTCTCAAGACATAACAATACTCGTATCGTGATTGGAGATTTAAACACCTATGAAGGAGGAGCCTATCTTGGCATTGATGCTGGATCTACTACAACGAAGCTGGTATTGCTCGGAGAAAGGAGAGAACTGCTTTTCTCCAGATATTGCAGCAATGAAGGCAATCCGCTCGGAAGACTTACAGTACTATTACAGGAATTATATGAGCAGCTTCCGGAGAAAGCCGTTATCTATGGTTGTACCGTGACAGGTTATGGGGAAGCCTTAGTGAAGGCGGCCTTCCATGCGGATTTTGGAGAGATTGAAACGATAGCTCATTACAAGGCTGCAAAATATTTCCTGCCGGAGGTAGATTTTATCCTCGATATCGGAGGACAGGACATGAAATGTCTTCGTATCAGAAAGGGAGCGATCAGCAGTATCCTTCTAAATGAAGCCTGCTCCTCCGGCTGTGGTTCCTTCCTTGAAGGCTTTGCCAAATCTCTCCATATCAGCATGGAGGAATTTGTGAAGCAAGCACTGTTTGCGAAGGCTCCTGTGGATCTGGGGACGAAGTGCACAGTATTTATGAACTCGAAGGTTAAGCAGGCGCAGAAGGAGGGGGCAGGGCTGGGTGATATTTCTGCCGGGCTGTCTTATTCTATAATAAAGAATGCTATCTACAAGGTAATCAAGCTCAGAGATAAGCAGGAACTGGGAAATCATATTCTTGTCCAGGGAGGGACCTTTTTAAATGATGCCGTACTGCGTGCCTTTGAGCTGGTTACGGGCAGAGAAGCCCTTAGACCTGAAATTGCAGGGCTGATGGGAGCCTTCGGTGCTGCTTTAATTGCTCAGGAAAAGATTCAGGAGAATGCTGTTGAAAATATTCATTCAAGCCTTCTTACGAAAGAAGCCATAGCCGCATTTTCAGTAAAATCCTCAAGCCGCCGGTGTGACGGCTGTACCAATCAATGTCTCTTGACTGTTCATGTGTTTACGGAGGGGGTGCGCTTTATTACCGGCAACCGATGTGAGAAGCCCTATGGAGCAGAGGTGCAAAGCAGAAAACCCTTACCGAATCTTATGAAGTATAAAAACGAAAGATCCTTTCAGTACCAACCACTGTCACCGGAGCAAGCCCTCCGAGGAGAAATCGGAATCCCACGGGTACTCAATCTGTATGAGAACTACCCGTTCTGGTTTACCCTGTTCACAAGGCTTGGCTTTCGGGTCATCCTTTCCTCACCCTCCAATAAGAAAATGTTTGAGCGCGGAATGGAAACTGTTCCTTCGGAATCTACCTGCTATCCGGCAAAATTAAGTCACGGACATATCATTGATCTGATAGAGAGGGGAATTAATACCATCTTCTATCCGGCCATAGTTTATGAAAAAGCAGAATATAAGGAGGCAGCCAATCACTACAATTGCCCAATCGTAATCTCCTATCCGGAGGTGGTCCGAAATAATATTGATTTAATTAAAGAAAGAAAAATCCGTTTTCTATCACCCTTTCTGTCCCTCGATAATCGGAAGGTAATGGTAAAGCGACTGATGGAGGAATTAGAGGATTTTCAGGTCTGTGAAGCTGAAATGAGGGCAGCTGTTCGTGCAGCCTATGAAGAACGGGATAATTACAAAAGAGATATGCAAAGAAAAGGAGAGGAGACGTTAGAGTATCTTCAAAGGGAGAATAAGAGAGGAATCGTCCTGTGCGGAAAGCCCTATCACTCAGATCCCGAAATCAACCACGGAGTAGCTGATTTAATCAATTCCTATGATATGGCTGTTCTCACTGAGGATAGTATCGCCCATTTGGCCAAGGTCAAACAGAAGCTGAGGGTAGTGGATCAATGGGTATATAATTCAAGACTTTATCGCGCAGCCGCCCTGGTTGCAGCTAAGCCGCAGCTGGAGCTGGTCCAGCTCAACTCCTTCGGCTGCGGTCTGGATGCTGTTACCTCCGATCAGATTGAAGAACTTCTGGCAGCAGGTGGTAAGCTTTATACGCTTTTAAAGATTGACGAAGGGAATAATCTCGGAGCAATCAGAATTCGAATCCGATCCTTAAAGGCAGCGATGGCGGAAAGGGAAAAACAGCCTGGAACAGGAATTATCCAACCGACAGATACAGCTCCGCCTCTTTTTATAAAAGAAATGCGGCATAGCTATACAATTCTGGCTCCACAGATGGCACCCATTCATTTTGATTTGGTGCAGGAGGCTGCCAGAGCCAGCGGCTATCATATGGTGGTTTTACCGGAAGCGGATCAGGGTGCTGTGGAGGAGGGCTTGAAGTATGTGAATAATGATGCTTGTTTTCCTGCAATTCTTATGATCGGGCAGTTAATACAGGCATTGAAATCGGGAGAGTTTAATCTGGAGCGTACAGCAGTGATTTTGACTCAAAGCGGTGGAGGGTGCAGGGCCACCAATTATATCGCCTTTTTAAAGCTGGGGTTAAAGCAGGCAGGCTTTCCGATGATACCCGTAATCTCCCTGAACACTATAGGTCTGGATAAGCAACCCGGTTTCAGGCTGACCCCCGGATTAATCAGAAAAAGTCTGATGGCTGTCATCTATGGGGATTTATTCATGCGATTATTAAATAGGACAAGGCCCTATGAAAGATTCCCGGGGTCGGCGAAGGTTCTTTATGACAAATGGAAGGAGCGTGCAAAAGAGAATATCAGGTCCGGAAGCACAAAGGAGTTTCAATACAACTTAAGAAGAATTGTACAGGACTTTGATTATCTGGAATTGAGCAATGAAACGAAGCCCAGAGTGGGCATAGTAGGAGAAATACTACTAAAATACCATCCGGATGCCAATCATGACCTTATCGGCATTCTGGAGCAAGGAGGGGTTGAGGCAATTGTACCTGATCTTATGGATTATTTCTTATATTCTGCTCTTAATGCACGCTTCCGATACCGATATCTTGCCGGGTCGAAATTGAGTTGTACACTCAGCGATTTTGCTCTGGCATATATGACCCGGTATCGGAATATGATGAAGCAGGAGCTGGGCAGGAGTGACAGATTCCCGGCGCCAATTCCAATTCAGGAGCTGGCACATATGGCTTCCTCGGTATTATCCTTGGGCAATCAGACTGGGGAAGGATGGCTGGTAGCTGCTGAGATGATGGAGTTTTTGGAGGAGGGAACATATAATATTCTTTGTGTACAGCCATTAGCCTGTCTGCCAAATCATATCACAGGAAAGGGAATGTTTAAGCCCTTGAGAGATCGTTATCCGGGTGCGAATATCATGCCGATTGATTATGATCCGGGACTGTCCTATGTCAATCAATTGAACCGGATCAAACTGATGCTTTCTAATACAGGAAAGGAATAATGTTAGGCATCATCTTAACGAAAAATTAACTACTTTTTTAGCATAAATTGATATATAATAGCGTTTAAATATTATGATATTTCCAATTTTTACACATTGGCAGAGCCGCGATAGGTCTGTATGGAGGTTAATATGAAAAAATGTACGAAATGTGGTGCTACGAATGATAATCTGTATACTTCCTGTATCGATTGCGGGGCTCCGCTTGGACCGCCGCTGTCAAAAGAGGAGTTAAAGGAAGCTGAAAAAGCCGGTCTGCGAAAATCTAAAGAGACGGTAACTCAGTCAGAATATTTTTATGTATCTAAGGCCGACCAGACTGTAGCCATACTTTTGATTACAGGAGCTGTGCTGCAGCTTCTCATGGTTTCCCGAATCAATCAATCAAAGCTGGTTGATTATATCATTATCCTATGGATTGTTATCGTCTGGATGCTGGTGGAAGCAATCAGTCTGTTGTTTCCGAAGCTTGCCTGGAGCCTGGTACAACTGGGAATTCCGAGAAGGGGAGAGGGCAGCGAGAAGCAGCAGCCCACGGAAGTAACGGTTTACCTTCGCAGAGGCATTGCGTATTCCATGGTATTTGTCGGATATGCATTAATAGTGATAATCTGTCTGTATCTTTACCTGTAAAATACTTGATTTGCTATAGCTGCTGCTACAGAGCAATCATCAGCTCTGGGCAGCAGCTTTTTATAGCCTCCTATCAGCTATCCGTGGTCCATATGGGTATATATCAAAGTATTGCAGATACTAACAGAGCAGGTGAATGAGGAGACAGTATCAATGTATTTTGGCAAAGTGGATGATACACAGGCTGCGAAACTTGACGATGCCCGGGTACAATGCTAGAATAGGATTTAGTTTCAAAAAATCAGAAGTAATCTCATAGGGGGGAACTGCTTTGAAAAGAGTGCTGACTTATCTGAAGCCCTATATAGCACGAATGACCTTTGGCTTTATCATAAAAGTATTGGGAACCCTCATGGATCTAGGACTACCCTGGATACTGGCGTATATTCTCGATGAGATTATCCCTTTAAAAAAAGTAGCATTCATTCTATACTGGGGCCTGGCCATGGTGGGTCTATCTGTCGGAGCAAGAACCTTTAACATCATCGCGAACAGAATGGCAGCCAAAGTTGCCAGAAATGCAACCCGGAATCTGAGACATGATTTATTCGAGAAGATTCTCAGTCTTTCCGGTACTCAAATGGATTTATTTACCATCCCGTCCCTTGAAACCCGAATGACCTCAGATACCTATAATATCCATAATATGATCGGAATGATGCAAAGGATTGGTGTCCGTGCACCCATTATCCTAATCGGCGGCATAATTGTTACCAGTACCCTAGAGCCGGTGCTTACCCTGATACTCGTTGGTTCTTTGCCAATCTTAACTCTGATTGTATTTCTGGTATCTAAAAAAAGTATTCCCCTTTATTTAAGTCAGCAGTTATCCGTAGACAGGATGGTACGAGTTGTCAGGGAGAACATTACCGGAATACGTGTTATTAAAGCATTGTCAAAAACAGTATATGAAAAGCAGCGTTTCTCAGCCTTCAATGCCGAGGTGGTAGACCGGGAACAGAAGGCCGGCATGACAATGGCGATTACCAATCCGGCTATGAATCTGGTTTTTAATCTTGGACTTACTTTGGTATTGATTATCGGCGCATACAGGGTAAACGCAGGAACTTCTGCTCCGGGTAAGATCGTGGCCTTTCTGTCCTATTTTACAATCATGCTTCACGCCATTATGGCTATAACGAGAATCTTTGTCATTTTCTCGAAGGCAAGTGCCTCTGCATCGCGCATCGCCCAAGTTCTGGAAGCAGAGGAGGATTTAAAGGTTACTGAACAGCAGAGGACCGGAAGCACCGAGGATCATATCGCTTTTCATCATGTGGGGTTTTCTTATACCAAGGAACCCTGTATCATAGATGTGGATTTCCGCATTAAAAAAGGGGAAAGCCTTGGCATCATCGGTTCTACCGGTTCCGGAAAGACTACCTTAATTAACTTACTGATGAGGTTTTATGATGTGACCGAGGGGTCCATCACGATTGAGGGGCAGGATATCAGAAGTATGGATAAGCTGGAGCTTCGCAGAAGGTTCGGGGTGGTATTCCAGAATGATGTCCTCTTCAGTGACAGAGTTTATGAGAATATCAATTTGGGAAGAGAGCTTCCGAGAGATAGAGTCCTGGAAGCTGTTGAACATGCTCAAGCGGAAGCCTTCATCATGGAGTTGGAGGAGCAGTTGGACTTCAGACTCTCCATCAGAGGCAGTAATCTCAGCGGTGGACAGCAGCAGAGATTACTGATAGCTCGTGCTTTAGCTGGCAGCCCTGAGATCTTAGTACTTGACGATTCCTCAAGTGCGCTGGATTACAAGACGGATTCTCTGCTTCGAAAGGCAATTCGAGAAAAATATAAAGGGACAACCACGATAGTAATTGCACAGCGGATTAGCTCTGTGATGAAGCTGGATCATATTCTGGTTTTGGAGGATGGCAGAATGGAGGGCTATGGGAGCCATGAGGATTTGCTTAAGTTCTGCGAGGTATATCAGGAAATCTATCAATCTCAGATGCTGTCGTAAACTTGAATATACTATATATTGGAGGTGATACCATGGCTGTTCGTTCGGGAGGACACATCAGTGACAAGACAGATAAACCGAGGGATACGAAATATGTCCTGAAGAGACTTTGGAGCTATATCTGCAGGTATCGATGGATGCTCATGCTTGGACTTTTTCTAACCGTGTCTGGTAATATGTCTGCCCTTATTGGGCCGATGCTGTCAGGGTATGCGATAGATGCAATCGAACCTGGAAAAGGACTCGTGGTATTTCGGCAGGTATTCCTTTATGCAGCCTGGATGGTGGTATTCTATATTGTATCCTCAATCCTGACATACTTTCTATCCCTTCTAATGATCAGGCTCAGTCAGAAAATCGTGAAAAGCATGAGAGAGGATGTATTCACGAAGCTCATTGAGCTGCCGGTAGGATTTTTTGATCGGAATCAGGCAGGGGATATCATCAGTAGGATTTCCTATGATATCGATACGATTAATACCTCGTTATCAACCGATGTGGTTCAGATGCTGGCAAGCGTAGTTACCGTCATCGGTTCACTGATCATGATGCTTGTCATATCACCCTTACTGTCACTGGTGGTGCTCTTTATGATACCTATGTCTGTATTCTATACCCGCTTTATGACACATAAGGTACGTCCGTTATTTCGCAGACGCTCCGCCAAGCTCGGAGAATTGAACGGATTTATAGAGGAAATGGTCTCTGGTCAGAAAACAATAAAAGCCTATGCTGCTGAAGCCGCAGTAATGGAACGTTTTGACCGGCAAAATACCGAGACGGTAGATGCTTATTTTGACGCAGATTATTATGGAGGGATGACCGGACCAACGGTTAACTTCATCAATAATCTATCCTTGGCTCTGATTACGGTCTTTGGTGCATGCTTGTATCTGTTCGGTAAAATGTCCCTTGGTAATATCTCATCCTTTGTCCAATACAGCAGAAAGTTCTCAGGACCGATCAATGAAGCAGCGAATATCATCAGTGAGCTTCAGTCTGCTGCGGCGGCCGCAGAGCGTGTATTTAAGCTGATGGACGAGGTTCCGGAGAAAGGCGACATGGAGAATGCTAAGGAGCTTTCTGATGTTGTGGGTGATGTATCGATGGAAGGTGTATCCTTCGGGTATCTTCCCGAAAAGACCATCATTAATAGCTTGTTTCTTCATGCAGTACCGGGAAGCCTGACAGCAATTGTAGGACCGACGGGTGCCGGAAAAACAACTATCATCAATCTGTTAATGCGATTCTATGATGTTTGGGATGGAACGATCCAAGTGGACAGCATTGAGACAAGGGAATTGACAAGACAGAGCTTACGAAAGGCTTATGCGATGGTACTTCAGGACACCTGGCTTTTTTCAGGAACGATTTTTGAGAATATTGCCTACGGGAAAGAGAATGCAACCATGGAGGAGGTTGTCTCGGCCGCTAAAATGGCTGGGATGCACTCCTATATTATGAGACTTCCCCAGGGCTATCATACAATCATAAATGAGGACGGACTGAATATCTCCAAGGGCCAGAAGCAGCTTTTAACCATTGCCAGAGCAATGCTGTTGGATGCAAAGATGCTGATCCTGGATGAGGCGACCTCGAATGTGGATACCAGGACCGAGATTAAGATACAGAAGGCAATGCGCAAACTAATGGAGGATAAGACCTGTTTTGTCATCGCTCACAGACTCTCCACAATAAAAGGGGCGGATAATATTCTTGTGATCGACAAGGGAAATATCGTAGAGCAGGGAACCCATCAGGAGCTGATGAAGCAGCAGGGGTTCTATTATAAGCTTTACCATTCACAATTTGAATAGTTGAGATGAAATCCGGGGGATTGCTTCTCAATCAGGATTTCAATGATGAAAAGGAGTACATTATAATGAAGATTTCAAAAAATAAAATTAAGTTGGCTATCTGGTTCTATAGCATGCTGCAGGTTGGAACCATATGTATCTCCTCGATACTGGCTAAGATAGTTGAACTGTTTCCGCAGTACAGTGCCACAACGATTCAGTTTCTTGCAACCTGTCCCTGTGTAATAATCATCCTGATGTCATTGCTGACAGGCAGGCTGGCAGAATATATCCCAAAGAAATACCTGGCGCTGTTTTCTGCCTTTATGTTTATCGTAACAGCCCTTGGAGGTTTTTTCTTTCATCAGACACTGATTATCTTATATGTATGGGAGGTTACACTTGGTATTGCAGTAGGCATCTTAGTTCCTCTCGGAACATCGTTGATTGCAGATTATTTCGATGGAGAGGAAAGACGCAGTACGATGGGACTTCAAAGCGCCTTCATCAGTGCCGGAGGAGTTCTTCTATCCTTGTTTGGCGGTCTTCTAGCTACTATCAACTGGTACTATAATTATCTGGCTTTTCTACTGATTATTCCGGGGTTTTTCCTTCTTTTGATCGGATTGCCTGTGAACAAGCCGCCTCATGTAAGAAAGAAGGAAGGCAGAGGAATTCCTGTAACAGCACGAGTCGTACTTGAATATGGATTCATAGCATTTCTCTTCATGCTATTGTTTAATGTAATACCGACGAATTTGGCATTGCATCTGGAGGAATGTGGTATTTCCGGTTCCATCAGAGCAGGGATTGCATCCGCTGTATTCATGCTTAGCGGTGTTCCTGCGGGCCTATTATATAAAGGATTAGCAAAGCTTCTTGGGGAGAGGGTGATAGCGCTGGGATTCTTTAATCTTGCGCTGGGCTCCTTCATCACAGCCTTCTCCGGCAGATATACTCTGATACTGATCGGAGTATTTATTGCGGGCTTCAGCTTAAGCCTTGTTATGGCTCAGGTGGTGGTCAGCACCGCAGAAAAGGAGCATCCGGAGGCTGTAACCATGAGTATCTCATTCAATATGGCTATCAACAACCTGGGAGCCTTCCTATCCCCATACTTTACGAAGCTCAGCAGAGTCATTCTGCATAATGACCTGGCAGTTTCCAGATATCTGATTGTAAGTGCAACAGCTTTTTTTCTATCTGTAATACTCATTTGGAGGTTAAGAAATCGGCAGAAGGCATGCACTGATTAAATTTAACATTTAATTCAGCTCCAGCAGCTCTTCAAGCAGTTGACAGGCATCTCTGATAAAGATTGGGCATAGGGTATCCCATAAATTATTGTCCTTTATGTATTGCAGGCCCTCGGGAGTACTTAAATCGTATTTCAAGAGGTCACAACAATTGATGGAACCGTGGATTTCATTGAACTTTTTCGTGAATTCTATAGCTAGGGAGAAGCATTTTTCCTTAGACTCATTATCTTCCGGAAGATATTTACCATGCTTTAACCCAATCAGCATGTAAGCGCCGCTTACTGCCCCACAGATCTTTGCCTGTCTGGCCAGCCCGCTCCCAAAGGGTGTGGCTATCTTCAAGGCACTGTCCCGATCCAGGCCGAATTGTTCACAATAGGTGGAGAATACTGCCTGGGAGCAATTAAATCCGTTCTTAAAACATTCCACTGCATTTTCTACTTTACTCATACTTCCCTCCGCTCTGCCGCTTAGGCGGCTATACATATTGAATAACCTAATAACATATCTATTCTGAAAGAATATTGAACATGATTGTAGCATTACTTGTTTTGATAAACAAGTAGAAAGATAGATTTTTCCGGAAGCAGAATAATGAAACTGGTATAAAAGTAATAATTGGATTATTTCTGATTGCCTTTGTGCTTCAAGATTAAGCTTCTGGGATAGGAAGAACTGTACCGATTAACTGTACCGATTAACACTGATTTAAGTTGACAACGGAGAGAAGTATGATTATACTTATGTTCAATATATAAAAAGCGATGATAAGAAAGAGTAAGAGTGGTCGGACCTACAGAAAGCAACCGGTTGATGAGAGGGGCAGGAAAGTACATTCTGAATACGTCTTTGAGCTTCATACCGAACAGGAGGCCCTATATTCCTAAGTAGGCTATGACGGACCCATGAAGCACCCGTTATTGTGCTGGAGTATAACCATGTGGGGTATTTTACTGATTGACAGAGGATACCATTATCGTAACGTACTCGAGGAGGTTAGCTGTGTGAGCAGCTGACAATTAAGAGGTGGTACCGCGAGATTAATCCCGCCCTCTAAGTAATTGGAGGAGCGGTTTTTTTGATTCTATGAATAAAAAAGGAGATTAAGATTATGCAGAAATTCGATGTGGAGGATCAGATCAAGATGATCAAGAAGGGGGCGCTGGAGCTGATTTCGGAGGATGAGCTCAGGGAGAAATTAATAGTTTCCGAAAGGGAGAAACGATCACTCATCATAAAGCTCGGGCTTGATCCAAGTGCACCTGATATTCATCTTGGGCACACGGTGGTACTCAGGAAAATCAGGCAGATGCAGGATACGGGACATCATGCGGTCATCATCATCGGAGATTTTACCGGAAGAATAGGAGACCCTACCGGAAAATCTAAAACTCGAAAGCCCCTGACCGAGGAAGAGGTAGGTAAAAATGCGAAAACCTACATTGAGCAGATATTCAAGGTATTGGACCCTAAAAAGACAACGGTACGCTACAACAGTGAATGGTTAAGTCAGCTCAAATTCGAGGAGGTTCTACGGCTTGCTGCCAGTACAACGGTTGCAAGACTTTTGGAACGGGATGATTTCATGAGCAGATTTAAGCGTAGCGAGGCGATTGGACTTCATGAATTCTTCTACCCACTTATGCAGGCCTACGATTCGGTGGAGATAGCTTCGGATATAGAATTGGGAGGAACCGATCAGACCTTCAATATCCTGATGGGAAGAACGCTTCAGCAAAGCATGGGAAAAGATAAACAGATTGCCTTGTTTCTGCCGATTCTTGAGGGACTTGACGGTGTGGAGAAGATGAGCAAGAGTCTCGGAAACTACATTGGAGTGAATGAACCGGCGGAGGTGATGTTTAAGAAGGTGATGGAAATCCCGGATGCTTTAATTATTCGCTATTTTGAGCTGGTAACGGATATATCCCCGGATCAGATTGAGGAGCTTCAAAAACAGATGGAACAAGGACGAAATCCCAGAGACTGCAAGCTGGAGCTTGCGCGTGAAATCACCGGATTATATCATTCACCGGAGGAGGTGGGGAAAGCCCAGGAGTATTTCCACACTGTGTTCCAGAAAGGAGAGCTTCCCAAGGAGATGCCGGTTCTTAATGTCCCTCCACAGAGTAATACGCTGCTGGCATTGATCCCGTTTCTTGTACAGAATGGACTTGTGCCTTCTGGAAGTGAATTCCGGCGTCTGGTACAGCAGGGAGGAGTACAGGTTAATCAAGAAAAGGCAGACCAGTTGGAAGCAATAATCGAAGCAGAGGAATTTGTTCTAAGAATCGGGAAGAAGAAGTTTGTTAGAATTCAATTCCATTGAAGTAATCGTGGCAATGATATAGAAAAGAGAATAAAAAGGAAAGAATTAATGAAGAGAAAAGCTTCATGAAGGTTAATGCAAATATTTATTCTCGATATAGTCAGAAAAAGGAAGATTATGATATAATTGTCGAAAGTATCAACTATTTTATACGGTGCAATGTATCCGCTATATATTCCTATTTAAAACAGTGGTTCTGATATTTAAGCTTTCTAAACCATTATCATAGCGGGTTTACTTTAAGGGAGAAGAAAGAAGGTTATATCATGAAGAGTAAAAAACTATTAGGAATAACTGCCATACTGGAAATTGTAATCATAGGCCTTGTTGTCTGGTTCGATATTTTTATTCCAACCTTGGTTATTATCCCAATTATGACGGTTATGATTTTTATAAGAAGGGAGAAATTTAGCAAAATAGGATTTTGTAAGGCAGTCGGGATCAAAATGGTATTGCAGATATTCTCGCTAGCCGCTCTCTGGACTCTTGTAGATATCGGCGTTATCCTCCCTATCTTAAATCATTTGACCGGAACCGTTCAGAATATGGGTATATACAAGGAATTACCCGGAAATCCGTCTTTGCTTTTATTTCTGCTGGCGGTAAGCTGGACATTGGCGGCACTTGGCGAAGAGCTGGCTTACAGAGGATTGATCCAGAACCGGGTTCGAGGTTTGTTTTCTAATGACTGTTTAGGAACCATAATTGCAGTATTAGTCTCATCTTTTCTGTTCGGTATTGCTCACAGAGAACAGGGAATTATAGGAGTTGTGGTCACAGGCTTCGATGCATTATTCTTCAGCTTTCTTCGGTATAAGTATAGGAATATGTGGGCATCGGTGCTGGCACATGGTTTTTTGAATTCCATAGGTATCATCACTTTCTATTTTACCGGACCCATTTATGGATTATGGTAGCATCAAAGCATTAGAAGCTATCAAGCTATATCAATAAGGCTTTCTATATGTACCAAGCTTTCAGATATATAATTAGCAGGACAGCTGCCGCAAGTCATTGTAAAAATCGGGATAGGAGATATCAACACATTCTGCATTCAGTATTGTGGTTTCTCCTTCCGCCATTAGGCTTGCGATTGCCAGTGACATAGCAATACGATGATCTGATTTGCTTTCGATGATAGCACCGTGAAGAGGTCTCCCCCCATTGATGATCATACCGTCAGAGGTTGCTACGATATCCGCACCCATTCCCCGGAGATTATCAACCATGACATCAATACGGTTGGATTCCTTTACCTTAAGCTCAGCCGCATCACGTATGACAGTCCTTCCTTTGGCGTAGCATGCCAGTACGGCAATCATCGGGAGCTCATCGATTAACGTAGGGATCATGTCACCACCCACCTCGGTTCCGATTAAATTGCTATGACGGACCACTATATCAGCAACCGGTTCACCACCATGATCGATTACATTTTCCAGCCGGATATCCGCGCCCATTTGGCGGCAGACACGTAGGATTCCATCACGGGTAGGATTAATACCCACATTTTTGATCAGAAGCTCAGAATTCGGAACAAGTAAACCGGCAGCGATAAAATAGGCTGCAGAGGAGATGTCTCCCGGAACCTTGATCTTCTGACCCTTTAGTACCGGATACGGTTGTATAGCAGCAGTATTGTCTTTGCTTATGACTGATGCGCCGAATTCCCGCAGCATCAGCTCAGTATGGTTTCTTGACAGAGAGGGTTCCGTCACGCTGGTCTCTCCCTCAGCATAAAGTCCGGCAAGTAAAATACAGGATTTGATCTGTGCTGAGGCAACCGGAGAGGTATAGTGAATACCT
This sequence comes from Bacillota bacterium, assembly GCA_023415635.1. Lineage (GTDB taxonomy): Bacteria > Bacillota > Clostridia > Lachnospirales > Lachnospiraceae > Mobilitalea. Next base: position 43,302 of record JAEZJV010000051.1, read on the forward strand.
GTAAGCCTGGGGCTTTTACCCAGAGTACTGTTGATGGCAAGTGGAGCACACCCGTTATTTTTTATACTTTTGATATCCGCACCCATAACAGTCAGAGGAGTCATGATTCTTCCCATGGGGCGTGCCTTAATCGATTCGTCACCGGTCAGGGTTGTTTCAAAGGTCTGTCCGCTGAGGATACCCGAGATCAGGCGGATGGTTGTCCCGCTGTTACCTATATCAAGAATATCTGACGGCTTTGATAGTCCACGAAGACCCTTACCATGTATTATTACCTGATCAGCTGAGCGTTGATTGTCTATCTCAATCCCCAATTGGCCAAAGCATCGGATAGTCGAAAGGCAATCGGCCCCCTGAAGAAAATTCGTTACCTCTGTCACTCCTTCGGATAATGCTCCTAACATCACCGAGCGATGGGATATCGATTTATCTCCGGGAACTGTGATACTACCCTTCAGCGGTCCGCTTTTCTGAAATATCATAGCTGAATTCTCCTTTATGATTAATTTCTTTCGTAAATCCGGTAATTATATCTAGACAGAAGAGCAATTGCATTCTGCTGTGCTTCTTCCTCATAGAATTCTATTCGGAGTACGCCCTCTTCAAATTCGCGGTTATGAATAATTCCAATATTCTTGATGCTGATCTGGTTACTGGCAAGAAGTGTTGCAATCGTTGCAATTGCACCGGCTTCATCCCTGATATCAAGATACACCTCAAACAGCTTCTTCAGCAGGCCTATAGATTTATTCGGTATGGAACTGCGGTATTCACCGGCGGTATCAAACATCCGATATAGGAAATCTCCATCCCCTGATGCCAGAGCATCCGAGGCTATCTGCAGGGAACTGATATATTCATCCAGCATGATCTTAATGTCAGTGGCATTGGTCAGGCAGATATTCTGCCACATAACGGGAGAGGAGGAGGCAATCCTTGTGATATCCTTAAAGCCTCCGGCTGCAAGAGAACGCATCTTCTCAGCTTCATCGTCCGCATAACGGACAAGATTCACCAGCTGTGCAGCGATTATATGGGGTACATGACTAATGGCGGCAGTAATTCTGTCATGCTCTTCTGCCTCCAGGAGAATGGGGATTGATCCCATCCGTTCTACCATGCGATAGAGTGTCTTTGTCATCCATTCCGGAGTCTTAGCTGTAGGGGTCAGAATATAATAAGCATTTTCCAACAGTAGCGCATAGGAATTTTGATAGCCGGTCTTTTCAGAGCCGGTCATCGGATGCCCACCAACAAACTGCGCCTCCAATCCCAAAGCCTTTACTGCGGAATGAATATTACCCTTCACACTACCGACATCTGTCAGGATACAGGCGGATTTTAACAGTGGCTTCAGCTGTTTCAGATATTCGATATTAGAAAGGACGGGTGCACATAGAAATATTATATCACATTCCGGAAAGCCCTCCTGAAGGGAAGTGGTAATTTTGTCTAAAACCCGGTCAGAAAGTGCTAACTGGAGGTCTGTGCTTGGATGCTCCTTATGATAGTCATAAGCGATCAGCATATAATTCGGATCAAGTTGCTTCAAGGCCCTCGCCAGGGAGCCTCCAATTAATCCAAAACCGATAAATCCAATTTTAAAGTCACTGCTAAAGTCGCTTTCCGAACCTTTCATGTTATCCTCCGTTATTCTATAAGATGATATCCTATAATTATAAGTATTTATGTGCTTTCATGCAATCCCATCAGAAATTTTTACTCATCAGTGCGGCCAGCGGACGCAGCTCCTTGGCCAATTTTTCAAACTCCTCGAAGGTTAAGGACTGAGGACCATCCGATAATGCACAGGAAGGATTGGGGTGAGTCTCAATCATAAGGCCGTCTGCTCCTACGGCTACTGCGCTCATAGAAAGAGGTTTTACATAAGCTCTAACCCCGGTAGCATGGCTTGGATCAACTATAATAGGCAAGTGGCTCTTTTCCTTGATGACCGGAACGGCACTGATATCCAGAGTATTTCTGGTAGCTGTTTCAAAGGTACGAATACCACGTTCGCAAAGCACGACATTCGGGTTACCCTCAGCGATGATATACTCCGAAGCATTGAGCCATTCATCAATGGTTGCTGAGAGCCCACGCTTTAGCAATACAGGGAGACCTGACTTACCTGCCTCCTTCAACAGATAGAAGTTTTGCATATTTCGTGCACCGATCTGAAGCATATCCACATATTTTACTGCTGCTTCAATTGCATTCAGACTGGTAACCTCGCATATGACAGGCAGACCCGTCTCATCCCTTGCTTCCTTCATATAACGAAGTCCTTCCTCCTCCAAGCCCTGGAAGGCATAGGGTGAGGTTCTCGGCTTGTAGGCACCGCCGCGAAGTATCTGGGCACCGGCTTTTTTAATGGCATGAGCGGTAATCATCAGCTGCTCCTGACTTTCCACAGCGCAGGGTCCGGACATGATAACAAGGGTATCACCACCGATTTCTACATTACCGACTCTGACTTTAGAAGGCTCAGGATGAAATTTACGGTTGGCCAGCTTATAGCTCTCCGTAACAGCAACAATTTTATCTACATCTTCAAATATTTCCAGATTCTGATCGAACAGCTTAGATTTGTCACCGACGACACCGATAATCGTAACCTCCTTGCCGGCGGAAATATGTGCATCAAGCCCTTTCAATTCTATGATGTTCTTAATTCTTTCGATTGATTCCTGCTTTGCCTGAGGCTTCATTACAATAATCATAAGTATAATTTCCTTTCTGATATTCAATCTTTTACTTCTTATAATCCTGCTCATATGTATAAAAGAATATTACAATCCCATACTTAATTTAGCGGATACTTTAATATAATAAGTTATTAAAATACACCCTTTTCTCCCTGAGGGTGATACAAAGTGATGGATGAACCTGCTTACCGCTGGTGCGTCTGAAACAGGGAGAAGCATGAAAAAGTTGGAGCTATTCGGTCCAATTGTTTTGTCATTATACTCCATGTTTTTTGTAGTGTCAATACTCTATTACTTTAAAGCGCAACGGTTTAAAGTGCAAAAGAAGAATATTTGTTGATAATTACACAAAACTATTGTAAATCTAGAGCCTGTCTAGTAAAATATACTAAGAAGTATCTATGGTCAATTTAACGTTGTTAAGCGATACGAAAACATTTTGCTTGCTCTTGCAAGGTGCAACGGACCCAACTACTTACTATAAGCGTATTGGAGGAAATCGAAATGAATGTTTACTCTTCGGAAAAGATTCGTAATGTTGTTTTGTTAGGCCACGGTGGCTGTGGCAAGACTACCTTAGTCGAAGCCATAGCGTATACAACAGGAGTTCTCAAGCGTCAGGGAAAAGTGGAAGAGGGAAGTACAATCAGTGATTATGATAAGGAAGAACAGAAGAGATTGTTCTCTATCAGTACAACAGTAGTACCCATCATCTTTGAGGATATCAAGATTAACTTCCTAGATACACCGGGATATTTTGATTTTGTCGGAGAGGTGGAACAAGCATTAGAAGCAGCAGATGCAGCAGTAATCGTAGTTTCAGCTAAGGCCGGAGTCGAGGTTGGTACGATGAAGGCTTGGGAATATTGTGAGAAGCATCATTTACCCAGGATTTTCTTTGTAACAGATATGGATGTCGATAACGCAAGTTATCGTGGAGTGGTTGAAAAGTTAACAGAGCTTTATGGTAAGAAGATAGCACCCTTTCATATTCCGATTAGGGAAAATGAAAAATTCGTGGGTTTTGTGAATGTTGTGAAGATGGCGGGAAGAAGATTTACCACAGCCAGCAATTATGAAGAATGTGAAATCCCCGATTATAGTCAGGAAAATCTATCGAAGTTCAGGGAAGTTCTTTTGGATGCAGTAGCTGAGACCAGTGAGGAATTGATGGATAAATATTTCTCAGGAGAAGAATTTACCCAGGAAGAAATCTCTATGGCACTTCGAAATAACGTAATAGATGGCACTGTAGTTCCTGTTTTATGCGGTTCTAGTATCCATGCTCAGGGTACCACGATGCTGCTACAGGCAATTGAGAAATATTTCCCTGATCCGGGCAGGACCAGCATCACCGGTAAGAATATAAAGACAGGTGAGACATTTAAGTCAACCTTTGATGAGAATCAACCCTTCTCAGCAAGAGTATTTAAGACAATCGCAGATCCGTTTATCGGAAAATTCTCCTTATTTAAGGTATGCTCCGGCATATTGAAATCAGATATGACGGTCTATAATGCAGATAAGGATACGGAGGAAAAGGTGAACCGCATCTATATGCTCAGAGGGAAGGAACAGATTGAGGTTAATGAGCTTCGTGCGGGAGATATCGGTGCACTCGGTAAGTTATCCGAGACTGTGACCGGAGATACGTTATCTACGAAGGCTGTTCCTATAGTCTACGATAGAATTATCGTATCCACACCTTATACCTATCAGCGCTTCAAAACAAAGAATAAGGGAGATGACGACAAGGTATCACAGGCTCTCAGTAAACTGATGGATGAAGACCTTACACTGAAGGTGATTAATGATAAAGAAAACAGACAGACCTTATTATACGGTATTGGTGATCAGCAGCTGGATGTAGTGGTGAATAAACTTTCAACCAAATATAAGGTTGAGATTGAGGTTATGAAGCCAAGAGTACCATTCCGTGAGACACTTCGTAAGAAGGTACGTGTACAAGGTAAATATAAAAAGCAATCCGGTGGACATGGTCAGTACGGAGATGTTCATATCGAGTTCGAGCCCTCCGGTGATATGGAGAAACCTTACATCTTTGAAGAGAAGATTTTTGGAGGTTCAGTTCCGAGAAACTTCTTCCCTGCTGTTGAAAAGGGTATTGCTGAAAGTGTCATCAAGGGACCCGTAGCAGGATATCCGGTTGTTGGCTTGAAAGCAACGCTGGTAGATGGTTCCTATCATCCGGTAGACTCTTCAGAAATGGCCTTCAAGATGGCGACCATCCAAGCCTTCAAACAGGGCTTTATGGATGCATCACCTGTATTATTGGAGCCGATTGCAGCTTTGAAGGTATTGGTTCCGGATAAATTTACCGGAGATATCATGGGCGATCTGAATAAACGCCGCGGCAGGGTTCTGGGTATGAACCCGATAGCGGGAGGAAAACAGGAAATCGTGGCAGATATTCCGATCTCCGAATTGTACGGATATTCAACAGATCTTCGTTCCATGACCGGTGGTATCGGTGACTTCTCCTATGAATTTGTACGCTATGAGCAGGCACCTTCAGATGTTCAGCAGAAGGTAATCGATGAGAATGCAAAGGAAGAACAGGCTGATGAATAATTAGTACTAATTAATAATATAAGTATAAATAAATTGACTTTCTGCCTATTGATAGTTAGAATAATAACGGATAGTTCATCTGGTGTAGAGCAGAAGTAATAAATAAAAATCGAATTGATTTTAGGGGGGCCATCCTCAGATATACCTATATGGAATAGGTTTGTTGTACGAATTTCAGATGAATGCAACGATTTGATGGAATGGCCTCTTTTTTATTGGTAATTGAAGGAAACGCATCTATAGAATAATTTTTGTTATGAGGAAGGAACTATTTTGGGAAGTATATAAAGGGAATCTCAAAAGATGACCCTTTTTATAAAAATAATAAAAAGGAGAGTTTTTATGGAAAAGTTTTTTAAGCTTAAAGATCATGGGACAAACATTTCCACAGAAATCATTGCAGGTATTACTACCTTCTTTGCAATGGCTTACATCATCTTTCTTAATCCAAGCATCTTGTCTGCAACAGGTATGCCTTCAGGAGCAGTGTTCTTAGCTACAATCTTCGCATCTGTAGCCGGTACTTTAGTAATGGGGTTGGTTGCTAACGTTCCATATGCTCAGGCACCCGGTATGGGCTTAAACGCATTCTTTACCTATACAGTATGTATTGGATTGAAATTCACCTGGCAGCAAGCCCTGGCGATGGTATTTATCTGCGGTATAATCAATGTTATAATTACTGTTACCAAGGTTCGTAAGATGATAATCAAAGCGATTCCCGAGAGTTTACAGCATGCAATCGGTGGCGGTATCGGTGTATTTATCGCATATATTGGTTTCCTTAATGTAGGCTTTATAAACTTTGATGCAGGTATTCCTGCGCTATCTATCCTAAGCTCACCTAAACTGCTTCTTTTCCTCATTGGTGCAGTTATTATTTTAGTACTAGTTCTGCTTAAGGTTAAAGGAGCTATTCTTATCGGTATCTTTGTTGCAACAATTCTTGGTATTCCTATGGGTGTAACAAATCTGGATTTCAGTACTACCAATGGTCTGGCTGATTCCTTTACCCAGCTTGGTACTACCTTCGGTGCAGCTTTTGGCAATGAGGGAATGTTATCCTTATTTAGTGATGCATCCAAAATCCCGTTGGTTTTGATGACGATCTTTTCCTTCAGCTTATCCGATACCTTTGATACAATCGGTACCTTCATCGGAACCGGTAGAAGATCCGGCATTTTCGATGAGAACGATGAAAAGGCACTGGAAAGCGGCAGCGGCTTCAAATCCAAGATGGACAAGGCATTGTTTGCTGACTCTATTGCGACCAGTATAGGAGCAGTGTTTGGTACCTCCAATACAACTACGTATGTTGAAAGTGCAGCCGGTATCGGTGCAGGTGGACGTACAGGTCTTACTGCTGTCGTTGTAGCTGTATTATTCCTTGTTAGTATGATTTTTGCTCCAATCGTTAGCATTGTACCTACCCAGGCAGCTTCTCCTGCATTGCTTGCAGTAGGTATCATGATGATGTCATCCTTTAAGGAAATTAAGTGGGACGAATTAGAAGAGGCGATTCCTGCATTCTTTGCAGCCATCTTTATGGCCTTAAACTATAGTATTTCATATGGTATTGCAGGTGGATTTATCTTCTTTGTAATCGCGAAGATTGCTAAGGGCAAGTTTAAGGATATCAGACCTATTGTATGGATAGCTTCAGTATTGTTTATTGCTAACTTCGCTATTCTTGCTTTTCTTTAATTATAACCAAGTAATTAATCGATAATCATTTATAAAGCAGGGTGCTGCCTTACGATAAGGTTCAGCACCCTGCTTTTATATTTCGAGATTGCTTGACTATATTTCAAAACTCTTTGTACCAATTCCGTGGCCCTCGTCCACGGCGACCGGGACATCATAGAACAGATCAAGGCTCGCTTTTTCCCTAAGCCATTGGAACATATCAGATATTTTCATGGGCAATATGTTCCTTAAAGGCGTAGGTAAGATAGGCTGATTTAACAGCTTTATAATTTGCCTTAGCTACGGGTACAGTGGTGCGCGATTTCATGATAATTTCCCTGTTACTTAGTGTGTCGATAAAATCCATATTAATTATATAAGAACGGTGAGGTTTAATAAAATTCGTATGATCAAGAAGCTCATCTTCAAGCTCGATCATGGACCCCACTGCTTCAGTCACCGAACCATCGATAATATGATAGAAGATGGTTCTCCCTATAACCTCAGCATACTCTAAGCGATTGGTATAAATTCTGGTAAGCCCAATCTTACTTTTAATAAGAAAGCTTGTGCCCTCAGCAATCTTAATATCTGCAATTACTTTATCCAGAAGAAGAACCAGCTTCTCTTTCCAGATGGGCTTGATTGCATAATAAAAAGCATCTACAGAATAGGACTCAACAGCAAATTCCGGTGATGAGGTAGAAAAGATGATTTTGACATCCTGATTATATTGCCGTATTTCTTTTGCGGCATCCATTCCGTTCATAAGAGGCATAAGGATATCCAATAACATCACATCAAAGCGTTGCCCACTTTCCATCGCCGCAATTAGATCCACTGCATTTTGGAAGGCGACATATTCGATTTCGAGTCTGTTCTTCTGCATAACGATGTAATCATTTACAATCGAAACCATATTAGAAAGATCAGAAATATTATCATCACATATAGCAATTCTCAGCATAAAAAGGCTCCAATCGGAAGATGTTTTATGTAATTGTACCATATACTATTGACAAAATAAAGCATGTATAAATAACAAATAATGTAGATCAATGCAAGGTGATATCTGATAAGATCATTTCATGCATAAAAATAACCATTTCATGCAGACGATGATTATATATATATGATTGATATTATAATAGGAGTGTGTTCACAACTGATATGACAATAATACTGAGAGGTAAGTAATTAATGAAGAGTTTGAGGATGAACTTTATAGCGATCGCACTTGTAGTGGCACTTGCAGCAGCTGACCTACAGACGGTCGTTCCATATAATGAATAGATTCGGTTTGCCTTATGATATGCTCTTTTTATTACGAATGGAGGAAAACTATGATTTATTGTATAGCGATAGGTGCCGTTGCACTATTGCTTATTGTTTGGATTATTTCTGTTCATAGATCCATTGTTGCTATGGATGAAAATATAAATAATGCAATATCACAAATCGATGTTCAGTTAGCCTCATGCTGGGATGTTCTGACCTCTCTATTGGATCTAGCCAAAGGCTATGTAACGCTCGAATATGAGACCTTAACCCATATAGTTCAGGCTAGACAATCCATTACCAAGGACTCAACTCCCGAGGATATCAGCAATCAGGAATATATAATTGCAGAGGCTTTGGAACAGATTATGGAGGTCGCTGAAAGCTACCCGGATCTAAAGGAGAATACAACCTTCATTAAAAATTTGGATGGAGTGAAACAATATGAGAAAATGATACATACGAGCCAACTGATTTATAACCATAGTGTTACAAAGTTAAACTGTAATATCTGTAGGTTTCCTGTATTCTTAATCGCAGGTGCTCTGGGTTTTAGAAAACGTGCTTATCTGGAGACAGGTAATCGAAATCATTCATTGTAATATCGCAGGTTTTACCGAAAGTTTATTTAATAGAATAGAGGAAGGAATTATCTAGTTAATAAACAGAAAATGGAGGATCTACAATGAAAAAATTACTTGTATTAATGATGGCAATCACCCTTTCCCTAAGTCTTGCAGCCTGTGGTGAAGATATTACGCTTCAACGTCAAACGGTTAACGATATTACTCTTGATATCCCCAGTGATTTTGGTGAATTCAATGAAGTCGCAGAGCAAATTTATATGGCAAAAAATGAAGACAGCACAGCTACCATCACCATTTCAGAGCGTGTGGATGCACAGGGAATAACCCCCGATCTTTGGGATGAAGAGGCATTTGTTGCAAATGTGATGGTTGGATTTAATGAACCGCAGGTACTGGAGTTTAGTAATACAGAGACAGCACTCGGTACAGCAGCGGTGTATGCCCGTTATACCGGAAGAAACTCCAGTGATGTAGAGGTTGAAGGATATAGTTATATACTCTACTTTGATGATGGTACATATCAATCGGTAGCGTTTAGCTTTACCAAAGATAAAGACTCAGCTCTGAAGCAAAATCTCACCTCAATCATTGACAGTATGAAAAAAGGATAAAAAGAAAGGCTCTGCCTGCACAGTGATTACTATGCAGGCAGAGCTTTTTTTAACTGAGTTACAAAGTTTTAAAGGATTATCATTTGTTTATGAAATTATCGGATATATTTCTGCTGATTTACAAAAGCTATAGGTGCTTATTCAACAGTGGTTTCTTCCTTATCTCCGATGGAGAGGAGCAGATTGAAGACGATACCTACGATTGCTGCTGTAGCAAGTGCAGGGAACTGAGTACCGAACATAGGGATCATACCATTACCTTCAAAGCCGAAGCTTCCACCAAGACCGATGATCAAGATGATGGCGATTATTGCAAGGTTTTTGGATTTGAACATATCGACCTTACGATCCATCATAATTGTTACACCCTGAGCGGCAATTACACCGAACAGATAGATGGAAAGTCCGCCGATTACTGCTGTAGGAATGGAGTATACGATGTTGATCAAAGGGGTAAAGCAGGAGACAATCATCGTAATAATAGATGCTGTAATGAGTACCGGTATAGAGAACACCTTAGAGATAGCCATGGTACTGATATTCTCACCGTAGTTGGTCCCGGCAGGTCCACCTATCATACCGGATACGATATCACCGATACCGTCACCGATTAAGTTTAAGCCCAATTTCTCAGCAATGCCGTACTTCTTTTCATGCTTCATTTTCTTAGCAAGATCATTTACATAAATATCGAGCTGATATACATGTGCTGTAGACTCCGGTATGGTTGCAATAGCGATTGGCATGATTGCTGCAACCGCCGCCAGGGAAGGCTTGGGGAAAGTAATCTTAGGGAAGTCAAATATGCGTGTACTCTCGATCGTGTTGAAGTTTATAAAAGGAATACCGGTAACCTGTCCGATAATCAAGGCTGCAACATATCCTGTCAATAGACCAAAAAGAATAGGCAACTGACTCAGCTTGCCCTTCAAGTATACAGAGTATGCAATTGTTGAAACGAGAGTAATAATAGCGATAATCCATGCCATGTTCTGAGCAAGAGCTGTCTTTGTTTCATCAACGGTAGGAATAGCTGCTGCGTTCCCCATAGCATTTGCTGCAAGTGATAGACCAATGATCATTGCGATACTACCTGTAACCGTAGGGGGAAGAATCTTATCAATGGTTTTTCTACCGGTACGCTGGATGATAAGGCCGGCAGCGATGGAAACAAAACCTGACATTACGATACCAAACTGTGCAACAGAGATTTTCTGGTCCAGGGAATATGCTGAAAACTGTTCTGCGGCCATGATGGAAGAGATTGCTGCGATGTAAGAGAAGCTGGAACCGTAATAAAGAGGGATTTTTTTCCCGGTAACAAAGATGAAACAAAAGGTTGCCAAACCACTTGCAAAAATGGTTGTTGATACGTGGAATCCGGTGATCAATGCAACAAGAACGGTTGCTGGGAACATTACAACGATTTGCTGTAATGCAAATAAGATCAATTCCACGAAGGGGGGTCTTTGATCCGGCAGATAGCCGATAGGTTGATTCTTTGAAGACATAAAAAATTACCTCCTGGGATTTTTTTTATTTTGACATACTTTTTAAGATTTGTAAAGTGGAATCGTGTCAATGGATGTAAAAACAAATATAAATCCTATTAAATCAATAGAAAAAATATGGTAAGATATAGAGTTTTATGTTACACTGATTTTCAGATCCCAGTAAACATTCTGGTGACTATCTTATTAGCAAAAGGAATAAAGAGATGGATTTAACTAATTACAGAGAAATCACGGTCCCTCAGATGAAGACTTTATCACAGAATGAATTTCTGCTTGTGGATATCAGGGATGAGATATCCTATCACCATGGATACATTCCGGGTGCTGTGAATATGAGTACAGAGGAGCTTATACAGGATAGGGAGGGACTGCCGAGAGAACGGAAAATCATCCTCTACTGCGGGAAGGGTATCATAAGTAAGGATGTTGTACAAATATTATCCTTGAAGGGCTTTGATGCCTACAATCTGACAGGTGGCTATAACGAATGGTTGAAGCAAAGCTTCAGCGAGGTGAACCGCCATGAAGAGATAGAATTGAGCCTAAGAAAAAAATTTCACCGATCCATATTTACAAAATTCGCGAAAGCAATTAATGAATATGAACTGGTGAAGGAAGGCGATAAGATTGCAGTCTGTATCTCAGGCGGTAAGGACTCTATGCTGATGGCAAAGCTGTTTCAGGAGTTGAAGAGACACAATAAATTTCCCTTTGAAGTGATATACCTGGTGATGAATCCGGGCTATAGCGATTTTAATCGTGAAATCATCGAGACCAATGCTAAGCTGTTAGGGATTCCTATTATTATGTTCGAAACTAATATATTTGATGCAGTATTTGAGGTTGAAAAATCTCCCTGTTATCTATGTGCCAGAATGAGACGTGGGCATCTGTATCGGAAGGCGCAGGAGCTGGGGTGCAATAAGATAGCTCTGGGACATCACTATGATGATGTGATTGAGACGATTCTTATGGGAATGTTGTATGGGGCCCAGATTCAGACCATGATGCCAAAGCTTCACAGTACGAACTTTGAAGGGATGGAACTGATCCGTCCGATGTATCTGGTCCGCGAGGAGGATATTAAGCATTGGAGGGATTATAATCATCTGCATTTTATCCAATGTGCCTGCCGATTTACGGATACCTGTACTGTCGGCAGCAGTGACGGCAATACCGGTTCAAAAAGACTGGAAATCAAGCATCTGATCAAACAATTGAAGGAAACAAATCCTTATGTCGAAGGGAATATTTTTCGAAGTATTGAAAATGTGAATCTGGATACAGTGGTTGCTTATAAAAAGAAGGGAATTCAACATCATTTCCTGGAGGATTATGATTTATGACTTTACAACAATTGAGGTATGCAGTTAGTGTTGCAAACAACAAGTCAATGAATAAGGCTGCAGCGGAGCTTTTTATCACTCAGCCCAGCCTGTCCAGTATGATACGTGATATGGAGGCAGAAATCGGTATCGTACTATTTACTCGTTCCAACCGGGGTATCGCTATTACACCTGAAGGAGAGGAATTCTTAGGGCATGCCAGACAGATTATTGAGCAGTATAAACTGATTGAAGACAGATACATAGAGAATAAGAATCCGAAGAAGAAATTCAGTGTTTCTATGCAACATTATACCTTTGCAGTCCAAGCTTTTATTAAGATGGCAAAGGAATTCGGCATGGACGATTATGAATTTGCAGTTCATGAAACTAAGACCCATGAGGTAATAGACAATGTCAGAAGCCAAAAGAGCGAGCTCGGAGTACTTTATCTGAATGATTTTAATCGTAAGGTTTTGGAGAAAAGCTTTCGTGAATATGAGTTGGAATTTACAGAGCTTTTCCAATGCAGTATTTATGTGTATCTATGGAAGAACAATCCCCTGGCCAAAAAGAAAGTAATCACCTTTGATGATCTGAAGGACTATCCCTGCCTATCCTTCGAACAAGGGGAGAATAATTCCTTCTATTATGCCGAGGAGGTATTTAGTACACTGGATTACAGACAGATAATAAAAGCAGATGACAGAGCGACCCTCCTTAATCTGATGGTCGGCTTGAACGGCTATACCTTATGCTCGGGTATTATCTGTGAGGATTTAAATGGTGACAGATATAAAGCAGTTCCTTTGAAGACAGAAGACAAGATGAGCATAGGTTATATTAAAAGCAGCAGGATACCCTTAAGCTGTCTGGGTGAGAAATATATCGAGGAGCTGTTAAAATTCAGCGATCAAGTATTATAAACAGGCGCAATGGCTTCGAATATGCAGAGCCTTGCTAAGAAATGGAGAAAATATGAATGCACGGGAAAAATTGATTCTATTACAGAATGATTTAAAGCAAAGAAAAAAACTGGCGATCGCTTTTTCGGGAGGAGTCGACTCAACCTTTTTATTGAAGGTAGCTCATGATTTGCTTGGCGATGACGTGCTTGCGGTGACAGCAACCTCCTGTTCTTTTCCAAAAAGAGAACTGGAGGAGGCAAGAGCTTTCTGTGAAAAGGAAGGCATCCGTCATATCGTCTGTGAATCTGAGGAACTTCAGATTGAAGGCTTTTCACATAATCCGGTGAACCGCTGTTATCTATGTAAAAGTGAATTATTCACAAAAATTTGGGATATTGCTCATCAGCAGGAGCTTACCTATGTGGCAGAGGCGTCCAACATGGATGATAACGGGGATTATCGTCCCGGGCTGCAGGCAGTAAAGGAATTAAAAGTGCTAAGCCCATTAAGAGCAGCAGAATTAAATAAAAATGAGATAAGGATATTATCCAAGGAGCTTGGACTTTCCACCTGGAACAAGCAGTCCTTTGCCTGCCTGTCCTCCCGTTTTGTCTACGGGGAGGAGATTACGGAGGAAAAGCTTCATATGGTAGATGAAGCAGAGCAGCTGCTGCTGGATCTGGGCTTCCATCAGGTTCGTGTCCGTATTCATGATAGGATAGCAAGAATTGAGATAGCGAAGGAAGAATTCCCCAGAATGCTGGATACCCTGCATACACAAACTGTAACAGAAGTCATCCATCAAAAACTGAAGCAGCTGGGATTTGCCTATGTAACCATGGATCTTGAGGGCTATCGCACAGGAAGCATGAATGATTCTATATTATTATAACAAGAGAGCGCCAGGCATGACGGCTGTATGACGATATCATCTGCTGCATAAAATGAATACTAGGATAGGATAGCTGGTTATATGTGATTTTTATAACCAGCTATTGTTTATATATAATAGCCATAGTATCGAATAACTGCTATAATTGCTGCTATATATAGAAGATAGTAATATACTGAGGATGCGTGCTTTGGAGGAAACATCAAACAGGCAGGAAACATGAGGTGGAGTATGGGATATCAATTTTCGACAAAATGTATCTACGGTGATGGGAGCAGACAGGATTGTGATAAATCGGGGGCAGTGAGTTTTCCGATCTATCAATCAGCGACCTTTGCCCATAGAGGTGTGGGAGAGAGTACCGGATATGATTACAGCCGCTTACAGAATCCGACCAGAGAACACCTGGAGAAGGTGGTTGCTGCTCTTGAGAATGGTATAGATGCGCTGGCCTTCTCCAGTGGTATGGCTGCCATCACAGCCTTAATGGAGATTTTCGCACCGGGTGACCATATTATAACTGACAGTGATCTGTACGGAGGCAGTATCCGTCTCTTTCATCATATTAGCGGGAAAAACGGTATAACCTTCAGCCACGTGGACTGTTCATCGGTCTCTCTCGAGCCTTATATCAATGAACATACCAGAGCAATATTTATAGAGACACCCTCCAATCCGATGATGAATGTGACGGATATCCATGAGATATCAGAGATAGCAAAGAGGCATAAACTGCTATTAATTGTTGATAACACTTTTCTCTCCCCGTATTTTCAGAACCCGCTGGACTTAGGGGCAGATGTAGTCCTGCATAGCGGAACCAAGTATCTGGGGGGACATAATGACACAATAGCGGGTTTTGTAATCACCTCTTCGGCAGAGCTTTCAGAAAAGCTCCGATTTATTATTAAGACAGTCGGCTCAGGGCTTGCTCCCTTCGACAGCTGGCTGATCCTTCGGGGGATAAAGACGCTTGCCCTAAGGATGGAAGCAGCTCAAAAGAATGCGCTCACCATCGCCGAATGGCTGTTGAAGGAGAGGAAGGTCACGAGAGTCTATTATCCCGGAATACCGGGGACGAAGGGATATGAGGTCTGTAGACGGCAGGCCAGAGGCTTCGGCAGTATGATTACCTTTGAAGTTGAATCAAAGGAGCTGGCTCTGAATATACTGAAGCAGGTAAGAATGATACAGTTCGCTGAAAGTCTGGGTGGTGTTGAGACCCTCATCACCTATCCGATTACACAGACCCATGCAGATGTACCAAAAGAGATCCAGGAAGCAAACGGAATTACGGATAGAATTCTGCGTTTATCCGTGGGAATTGAGGATGCTCAGGATATACTTGAGGATTTGAAGAGAGTATTCTACGAAGGCGGGGAATAGGATGAGTATAGAAGGAATTGATTTTGATGCGATTATTGATCGTAGGAATACGAACAGTCTAAAATATGATTTTGCCGTACGACGCGGTAAGCCTGAGGATATTCTGCCGTTATGGGTTGCTGACATGGATTTTAAGGTGTCTCAGAAGATACTGGAGGCAATCCATGAAAGGGTAGAGCATGGCATATTCGGCTACACTGAGGTGCAGGAGGGATATTTTGAAGCCCTGCAGCAATGGATGAAAGAGAAGCACGGCTGGAAGATTGACAGAAGATGGCTGGTTAAGACTCCGGGTGTGGTATTTGCCATCGCTATGGCTGTTCAGGCATTTACGAAGCCGGGAGATGGGGTGCTGCTCCAGAAGCCGGTTTATTATCCATTTAGTGAGATCATTGAAGACAATCACAGAAGGCTTGTGGATAACACCTTGGTGCTTGGGGCAGATGGTGTATATCATATGGATCCGGTGGATTTTGAACAAAAAATCATCGATAATCAGGTTAAGCTGTTTCTCTTGTGCAGCCCTCATAATCCGGTGGGGAGAGTGTGGACTAAGGAAGAGCTGAGAGGGATAGGAGAGATATGCATAAAGCATGGAGTAATAATTGTCAGCGATGAAATCCATATGGATTTTGTGTATGAAGGACATAGACACCAGGTGTTTGCTGATATCAGCGAAGAGCTCGGAGCCAGAACGATTACCTGTACTTCACCAAGCAAAACCTTTAATCTGGCCGGTCTGCAGGTATCCAATATCATCATCTCAGATCAGAAGCTAAGGAAGCAATTCCGTAAGCAGATCGATGCAGCAGGGTATAGCCAGTTAAACACCCTTGGATTGACTGCCTGTGAGGCTGCCTACAGATACGGTGCGCCGTGGCATGAAGAGCTGATGAAGTATCTGGCAGATAACTTAAATTATATCAGAGGGTTTATAAATGAAAGATTGCCTCAGATCAGACTGATTGAACCGGAGGGAACCTATCTTGTATGGCTGGATTTCAGAGGCTTAGATATGACAGAAGAGGAAAGGGAAGAGCTAATCGTCCATAAGGCAGGTCTATGGCTGGACAGCGGTAAGATGTTTGGACCGGTTGGAGAGGGCTTTGAACGAATCAATATCGCCTGTCCCAGAGCAATCCTGGAAAAGGCACTGAGTAAATTGGAGGAGGCAATTATAAAAGGATAATAGTAAATAATTCGATTATAACTAACCTGACGGCCGGAGGTTTTGATAAACAAAAGGTTTATGAAATCTTCCGGCTGATATGATTCGTGTACGCATTAAAGCAAGTCGTTGGTTTATTATATTTGATAAACAATGTCCTACTGTTACCAGGCTATCGAAATGAGCAGTCAGATGCTTTCTGGCTGCTCGTTTCGATAGACTCTTGTTTTATAAGGAACTATATATAAATAACGGAAATAATTATTAATGGAAATAATTAATTCTGAATTGACATAATAGGCGTGTTGTTGTAAACTTATAGCGTAATTTAATAAGGCCTCACTTACAAAGGTGAGGTAGAGGCGCGATATCTAACAGTCTGTAGAGGAGCTTGAGAAGCTGGGATGCTATGGAGAAGGAGATGTCGCCGAAGTGCAGGGTATTCTCGATGCCCTGTGCTGGGTCTGCAGTGAAAAACTGCAGGACTGTCTTGGTTAGCTACCCGGCTCTCCAAGTTGTGCTATCTCATTAGGGATGTGGGGACTTAGGCGGACAAAGAAGTATAACCTGAGTGAACCTCAGGTTTTTTTAATTCACTGTTTAATCGGTAATGAATTAAGGATACTCAGGGTACATAGTTGCGGATACTGATTTTTGAAAGCTTCTGCCCCATATAAGTTGGCAGATAGGTCTTATAGAAAAGAATCAATTAATGGAGGATAATTTTATGAAGAAGAAAATTGCAGTCATTCTCGTTCTTGCCATGGTAGCGTTGATGCTTACAGGCTGTGCAAAAAAGAGCGACAACAAGTTCCGTGTCGGAATGGAGTGTGGATATGCACCCTTTAATTGGACGCAGTCGGATACAGCAAATGGCGGTGTTGCCATCGATGGCAGTGCGGATTATGCCGGCGGCTATGATGTGGAAATCGCCAAGAAAATCGCTGAGGGCTTAGGAAAAGAGCTGGTTATCGTAAAGACTGAATGGGATGGCCTGGTTCCGGCTTTACAATCCGGCAAAATCGATGCAATTATTGCAGGTATGTCACCGACAGCTGAACGTAAGGAGACAATCGACTTTTCTGATAATTATTATAAATCAGATCTTGTTATGGTCGTAAAAAGCGGCGGAGCTTATGAGGGAGCCACTTCCATCCAGGATTTCTCCGGAGCGAAGATCACTGCTCAGCTCAATACCTTCCATTATACCGTAATCGATCAAATCAACGGTGTGAATAAGCAGCCTGCCATGGATAGCTTCCCGGCGATGAGAGTTGCGCTGGAATCCGGAGTGATCGACGGCTATGTATCAGAGCGCCCGGAGGGTGTCAGTGCTTCGGCAGCCAATGATAACTTTGCTATGGTTCAGTTCAACGATGGCTTTGAGACTTCTCCCGATGATACGGCAATTGCTGTAGGTATCCAGAAGGGAAGCAAACTAACTGCAAAGATCAATGAAATCTTAGCAGGTATTTCAGAGGAAGATCGTATCAGCATTATGGATACTGCAATCGCTAATCAGCCTGCGGCTGAATAGTAATGACCCTTAGAGGCTGTCCAAATCTGAGAAATCCTTGGGCAGTCTCTTAATTTATGATGATAGAAAGGCTTGGTGTAGTATGACTTGGGATTGGTTTGTTAAAATTGTTACTGAAAACTGGCCTATGTTCCTTCGTGGAGCAGGGGTAACCTTACTAATCTCTATTATAGGTACAATCCTCGGTTCCATTATCGGATTATTGATCGGCACGATCCGAACAATACCTATGCCTGATAAGGGCTTCAAAAGAGCCTTATTGCATTTTGTCAATGCGATCCTAACTGCTTATGTGGAATTCTTCCGCGGAACACCAATGATCGTTCAGGCAATGGTTATCTATTACGGCTCGGCTATGGCACTTGGAATTGATATGGATCGTACGGCAGCAGCAATCTTTATCGTATCCATCAATACCGGTGCTTATACTGCAGAGATTGTCCGCGGTGGTATCATCTCCATCGACAAAGGACAGTTTGAGGCTGCCCATGCAATCGGTATGAATCATATTAAAACCATGCTCAACGTCGTATTACCGCAGGTACTTCGTAATATCCTGCCTGCCATCGGTAACGAATTCGTCATCAACATCAAGGATACCTCCGTGCTGAACGTAATCTCCGTATCGGAATTATTCTTCCAGGCAAAATCTGTTGCGGGAAATAACTTCAGATACTTTGAGACCTTCACCGTTGCATGTATCATGTATCTGGTTATGACACTTACGGTTACAAGAATTCTTCGTATGATCGAGCGTAAAATGGAAGGACCGGAAAATTTTATTGTCATTCCAGGTAACCAGATGCAGGTGGAACGCCCCGAAGATCATGTGAAGAAGCTTCGCGGTTAGAAATGGAGGGTAGCATGGATAGAGTAATAGATGTTCAACATTTGAAGAAATCCTTTGGTCAGAATGAAATTCTGAAGGACATAGATTTCTCAGTAAATAAAGGAGAGGTAGTATGTGTCATCGGAGCCTCCGGTTCCGGTAAGTCAACGCTTCTTCGCTGTATCAACCTGCTGGAGAAGCCAAACGATGGCGCGATCATATATAACGGTGAGAATATCCTGGACGATAAGCATGATGTCTATGCTTACCGTACCAAGCTTGGGATGGTGTTTCAGCAGTTCAACCTGTTCAACAACCATAATGTGCTCAATAACTGTACGGTAGGACAGATTAAGGTACTGAAGCGATCCAGGGAAGAGGCTGAGGCGATTGCTATGAAGTATCTTGCGGTCGTAGGCATGGATCAGTATGTCAATGCGAAGCCGAAACAGCTTTCCGGTGGACAGAAGCAGAGAGTTGCTATCGCAAGAGCATTATCCATGGAACCCGATGTCCTTCTGTTCGATGAACCAACCTCAGCACTGGATCCTGAGATGGTAGGAGAAGTACTTGGGGTTATGAAGGAGCTTGCGAAAAGCGGACTGACGATGCTCGTTGTTACCCATGAGATGGGCTTTGCCAAGGAGGTCGCTAACCGTGTTGTATTCATGGATAAGGGAGTTATCGCCGAGGAAGGTACACCGGAACAGATCTTCAATAACCCAACCCAGGAAAGAACCAAGGAATTCTTGAAGCGAGTTCTGAAGGAGCAATAGAGCATAGTACAACAGTAAACCAAGAATTAGTAATTAAGGAAATCAAGGAGATGACAGATGTACTGAATCAGATGTTGCAGCTGCAGGTGAGTTAATTTGGTAGATATTTCGCTGCATGATTTAATAGAGCATATAATTGCTTTATAAATTTATTAACATACTATGATAAAATATAATATAAGCTGATCATTAAACTAGAAAAATTGAGGGCACATTGTGTCGATTGTTTCCTATTGCAGATAGTTATCCTACAGGTTTAGTCAACGAGGATAACTATCTTTTCTTATAGCTTAAATTCGGATAATTATAAGTTGCATATGTAAGTACAGGAAAACCATATAAACATAGAAGGATAATGATAACATGGCAGTCAATAAATATCAATTTGTAAAGACGATATATGAGTTAAATTTAGCAATATTGGTATAAATATACAAAAACTGTTAAAAAGACTGTTACATTTTTTGTAAAAGAAAAGATTTACAATAGATGATTTTTGCATTATCATATAAATATCTTTCAAATCATTGACATTCTATTACTCAATTATTTTTCGTCAAATTTCCCTGTATCTTAATAAAATCTAAGGAGGTTTTTTGTGTGAAAGTAGCATTCTGGAGTAATGCTAGTGAGCTTTGTTCGGTATCTCAAAATCTTGCAGCAATCAGCGTTGCTAGTGTCAATCGTTTTCCCTATTCAATCATAGCAATGGAAAATCGTCTGCAAAGTCATAATTTAGGCAAAGCTTATCATAGTCGAGAGAAATATAATACTCACGATTCAGTCGGAACAAATTATTATGATGGAAATGGGATAGAAGGTTTACTGAGAAAGATTTATCGTGGAGAATATCATCCGGATATTCTTAAAAGTTATCTTAATGAAATCATTCGTAAGCATCTCTATTATATTCCCCAGAGCAGAATAATACACAGCGAGATATTCGATTACGAATTCGATCACTGCATATATTCTCTATTTCAAATGACGAATCAGTGTGCTGATATATGCTTTATTGATACAGCCAGCAATAATAGCCTCAGCACAAAAATCATTCTGGAGGAAGCGGACCTTATTGTTATCAATTTATGTCAAAAGAAAAATGTTCTGGAGGATTTTTTTCAAAATTTCGTCTCTTTAATTCCCAAAGCTGTATTTATTATCAGTAATTATGATCCAAAGGCTGTTAACAGTAGCCAAATTCTTTTTCGAGAATATCATATTCCTCGTGAAAATATCATTGCCATTCCTTTTAATGAACTCTATCATATCGCTTATGAAAGTGGAAATGTACTCGATTTTATCCACTGTAATTATTCTTGTAATATGGACAATCCCAATTATCCCTTCATACAATCAATTAAGAAAGCCACATATATCATTATAAGAAAATTGGAACAGATAACAAGACAGAGGGTGTTTAATCCGTGTGGAAAATAACAGCACTGCGTATCCTGTCAATTATAATATTGGGAATATCACTATTCGCATTCCTATTAAAAATGTATGGATATATAGATGGTAGATATATAAGAATAAGAAAAAGAAGATCAGCCAGGAACAATAAATATACACATACACTAATCTGTATTGTCTATATTTTGTCTTTATTTGCTGCAGTAATTCTCTGCTTTTATATAATTGAACAAAGAATTGGAGGCACAATGTGAAATTTCATAATAAGATAAAAAGAACTACAAAACAATATATTATTGTGGCTTTGATCTGTGTTGTTGTAATTGGAGGAGCTGCTGGGATTACCTCCTGTCTTATAACAAATCAGATAAAGGAAGAGTATGATTCCTTATTAAAGAAGGCTAAAAGCAATATCGAAGCAAATCAGAGAAGTGTCTATGTAACATTGAGGGATATCAAAACAGGGGAAGAACTTACAGTGGATGTAATTGAAAAAAGAAGGGTGTTTTCATCTCAATTACAGGAAACCTATATTTCAGATAATGATATAGGAGCCCTTGCGATGATTGATATTCCGAAGGAAACCTATGTTATACATTCTATGGTTACTGAGAATTCAGTATCATCGGAACTTCGGGAAGCCGAATATCAGGTTATTTATCTTGGAAGTAATTCTATATTTGGTGATACAGTTGATGTTAGAATTGCCTTTCCAAACGGAGAGGACTATATCGTACTTACAAAAAAGTTGATCAGGAATATTGCTGCTGATAATCTAACAATTACTTTATGGCTAGCTGAGGAAGAAATTCTTAGAATGTCCAGTGCAATCGTAGATACCTATCTCTATACCGGAGCCAAAATCTATATAACTAAATATATTGAGCCGAATCTTCAGGAAGCTTCTTTTACAACCTATGAACCAAGTCTAGCTACTCTTCAAATCATTCAAAAAAATCCCAATATAATCGAAACTGCTACAAATGAACTTAGTAAAGAAGTGCGAAAGGCATTAGAAAATCGCCAAGCAGGCAGCATGAATACCGATGTCAGGAGCATTGAGTGGGAGCTGAGCCCAAATAAATCAGAGGTAACAGACAATATATCAGAAGCGAAGCAGGTTACAGAAACAAAACAAGACAATGGCTATAATGAATCCTACCTGGACGAAGCAAGAGAAAAGGAAGCTGAACTGGATTATGGTCCATGAAGATAGAAGCTTACGAAATATATCGGAGGAAATATGATGATTTGTATTGGATTTGCTGGGTGTGAAGCTTTTGACATAATACTCTATATGGGACGAACATTAGCGAAACTAAATTATCCCATTCTGATTATTGACATTTCAGACTCAGGGGCATTAGGGAAAGCTATCAATCATGGGATGGGTTTGGATAGTAGGCAGGATATAGTCAATTACCGTAATATCAACTACTTGCGAAGAATTCCTAAGGAAGATGAACTTTTATTATTTCAGGAAGGAATTATACTGGTTGACTATGGATTTCATTCATCTGAGGAACTTCCTTTAACCTGTAATGTTTTAAATATTGTATTAAATACTTATCCTCATATTATTGATAAAATCAATACATTAATGTCCTCTTCAAACTGGAAAGCAGATATACGTCAGCTTTTACATAGAGATATTATATCGCCTGATGATATCGATCGGGTTATATCTAAAATTGAGTTTGAGTGTGATAATATGCAAAATTATCTTTATCTTGACTTAGATGATTATTTCTGTTCTGTTAATTGTCAGGTAAAACAATCTTTGAAATTCATAAGACTATCCTCGGGTATGAAGAAATATATCATCAGTCAAGTCCATGATATAATCCCGCAAATAAAATTGAATAAGATTAAAAATGCATTTGTTTCAGCAGGAAAGGGGAGATAATTGGAAATGAGTAAAATATTGTTTTGGTCTCCTTATCATGGACAAGGACAGACCAGCAATCTATATGTTATAGCACTGGTTTTTGCTATACTTTATAAAAAGCGGGTATTACTATTGCAGACTCATTTTAAAAATAATAACCTTGAGAGTCCTCTTGTTGGATGCAATGTAGATAAATGTACTGATAAAATTGAGCTTTTTGATGACATCGGTATTGATATGGCTACAACTTATAGTAACATGAACAGACTCAGCAAAAAAACACTAGAAAATTGTTGCCTTACATTTTTGGATTCCTTAATTCTCATGATGCCTGGAACAAAAAATAAAAGTAAGGAAACCTTTGACAGGGATATCGGAGGATCAGTAAACCGGATGATCAAGACTGCAGAGGATTGCGTGGATTTCGTTTTTATTGATTCAAATAGCAGCGATGATGAATTATCTATACACCTTATGCAGACTGCTGAGATGATCGTTGTTAATTTAACCCAGCACAGATATGTTCTCGAGAAATTCTTTTTGGAATATGGAAGACAATTTATTAATAATGACAGGGTTTTCTATTTGTTTGGCAACTATGATGTTAATTCAAGCTATAATATTTATAATTGCCAAAGAAAATACAGCCAATATATAAAGCCGGGAAATTCAGCCATGATCCCTTATTGCACGAAGTACATGGATGCTCAGAACGAAAGTAATGTCCTTCGATTTTTGCAGGAGGGGTTATTACAAAAAAGGAGTAAGCCTATCGCTTCTTTTGTTCTAAGATATTTTTATGATATAAAGTATAGGAAATATACCGAGGATGAGACTGACTGTTTTTTCCGGGGAGCTCTTCTAGGTGCGGAAAAAATTTCACGGTTCTTACATATATCAATAAATCGGGACTTCAGGAGGTAGAGTTATGGGTACAGGTGAATGGATTTTATGTTGTGCCCTTGTACTAGCGTTAGCTTTGTTTCTCTATTATATCTTTAAAGAAAACACGGATGAGGATGACACTATCGTTAACAATCATTCCATCCAGTATTATTGTACCGAGATCAAGAAGATTATGAATGGTATCATTAATATGGACATCGAAGCATTACGCTTAAATAAGAAAGATTTGGATAGCCGCAGGGAACTAAAAAGGTCACTTGGTGATGCTATCAGAAAATGTGCCCAAGGTAATATTTGTGAAAAAACCATAGTAACAACAAAAATAAAGAGTTCCCTTATGGGTGTTCTTAAAATAAATGAAGATCTGATTAATGAGGCAATTCCGTTTGAAAGACCGGAACTTTTAACATCAACAGATATGTTTGAAATTATAATGTATCTACAAAAGAAGCATGGAAACTATAATATGTTTCAGGAGATATGCCGTCATACTGATTTGGATCGACTGAAGACAGATACCAGAGGTTGTTATTATGATATTACAGATGAGGATATACAGAAAGCATTTCAAAGACTAAATCAATTATTAAGTTATGATGATAAATTAAATATCCTTACTCAAAGGATTTATGAGGAAACATATGGATTGTCAGTTGTTGATTTGCTAATTATGGAAGATACTTCAATTGATTGTATATCTGGTGGAATTTCGGGTATCACTACAGATGAATATATCTACAGAGAAGAAGATAGCTTTGCAGATTTCAACAGACGAACCAAGACCTATGAAAGCGTATATATAGTTTTTTCAGGAAAAACGATACATATGAAATTCTTATCCTTTGGATCCAATGCCGGAATTGTTAGAGTATGTAAAAATCTTACCGAGCATGGAAGAATGGGACATTTTACGTCTTCTGAAGGAGGAATTAAGACCCATTTATCCGACGGTAGTAGGGTTACGGTATTTAGGCCAAACAATGCATCTCAATGGGCTTTTTTTGTAAGGAAATTTGGAAGCACCTCTAAATATGAGCTAAAGGATCTGATTATAGACAAGGGTTGTGAATATCCGCTAAGTATAATCAAATGGGCTATAAAGGGTTGTGCAAATATAGTGTTTTCAGGTGATCAAAATTCCGGTAAAACAACGAATATGAGAGCGGCAGTAAGAGAAATTGACAGAAGACAGCAGATTAGAACAATTGAAGCAGATTTTGAGTTATACCTGAACGATTCCTATACTGATATGAATATATTAGGAACGAGACCAAGTTCAGGATTGCCTTTTTCTAAATTGATAGAGTTGTTGAAGGCTTCTGAGGCTCATACAATACTATTTGGAGAAACTGCCAGCCTGGAGCATGCAAAATACTTAATTGATCTTCTTCTGGCTGGAACTAAGCGTATTATTACTACAGGACATTGGCCTACCTCAGATGAGTTGATATCCTATTTCATACTGGCACAAGGCGGATACGGAAATACAGGGACTGAGGATATTGAACGTATGGTTGTACGTCTTATCAATCTGGACGTGCATCATGTGAAGGATAACGATGGTCATAGATATATAGATCGAATTACAGAAATTATTCCATTTGACCGCGAAAGGAAGGAGGCAGCTATAGGGACTGGGATCGAGGGTAAGCTGGATAAAATATCGGGCTCCTTAGAACAGATGACACGAAGTAAATCCTATTATACAAGGGACATCGTGGTATATAAGGCTGGAGAATATCATATGATGAACCCGATAAGTAAAGAACTCTCAGACATTATAATTAAAAATCTATCTTCTGAAGAAATAAGCTCGTTTCTAGAGTTTAATCATTTCGCTAAGGAGGTGTCGAGACGGCATGGTGATTATTGCTTTCCAAAGCCTCTTTACCAGAATAAACTCCATGGATAAAGGGGCTAAAATCATTCTCTTATTAATAATAGTAATATACCTGTTTACTATAGCAGGGTTGATTTTGAGAGAAAGAACCCGGCGCATATTATGGAAAAGCACACTCGGCTATGAAGGGAGGGATAAGCTTTCCTCCTACTTATTCACCTCCGTATACAGAATTTTTAAAACTATCCCCTTTACACGAAGCTACATAGAGAAGCTATCCTATCAAATTCGTTTGATTTGCCCCTGTGATAGTAAGGTAATTGCAAAAACCACAGTAGAAGCATGTCTGATATCTATTTTTCTTAGCCTGATTGCTTTGGTTCTGATCTTTCTTATTAATCCCCAGCTTATCAATTTGATTACTGCATTATTTGGAATCGTCATTCTAAATAAAGAAATTGTAGGAAGAATAGCAAATCATTATGAGATTAATCTTGATCAGGAAATCCAGTTTTTAATCGAAAATGAAATACATAATTATTATGATAAGCATAGGGTAGATGATGCGCTGTATCATTCTATGGATTATTTAGGCCCTAATATGAAAGCTGTAGCTGAACAGATATACAGATTACTGCTTTCCGATGATAAAGAGGCTGCCTTAACAGAATATTATGATAATATACCAAACAAGTACCTGCGAGAATTTGTCAGCCTCTGCGTTGGAGTAGCCGATCGAGGTGATCAGCTCATTGAAGGCAAATATCTTTTTGTTAAAAATCTTGAAAATTTATATGAACAGCTGGAGATAGAGATAGATAAGCTTCAAAGGTTAAGAATGGAATTTGCAGGTGTGATGGTAATCGTGATACTCCCTATATTCAGTATAAATATTGTGAAATGGTTTTGTATCAGCATCAAAATTGATATGGAAGCTTTTTATTATGGTAAGGCAGGTTTTTTGATTGATCTGGCATTACTGACCATTACTTCAGTAATCTATACTGTGATGCATAAAAGCTCAGAATACCGAAGCTATCGTCCATCCGGATATAGATGGCTGTATGTGCTTGACAGAATACCTTTGATTAGGCGAGCGATGAATAATTACTGTGAAAAGAATGCTTCGAAGCTAGAAGGTCTTAAACGTAGATTAAAGAATAATGGATATATCATTGGAGCAAGACATTACATTCTAAGGAGCTTTTTGGTTGCCGGAGGTGTTTTTATAATATGTTTAAGTATTTCAATTTATCTGAATTGGACAGGAAGAGAAAAACTGTTAATTGTAGAAGATTCATTGATTCCTACACTTACCACTGCGGCTAGGGAAAATCAATATGTCAATATGAAAGAAATTATTGAGACGTATATAAAAAGAATTATTTTACAAAAGGATATTAGAACATCCATAACAAAGGAGGAACTGCTAAACCAGCTGAAGAGGGAGGAACTGTTTTCTAATAACCTAATCAATATAGCTTTAGCGGAAGAGATTATACAAAGAGTAACCAGGTATAAAAACCTTCGTTTGGGATTTTGGGATTTACTTTTTAGTATTCTGATAAGTTTTGTAGCGTTCTTAACCCCTGATTATTTATTGAAATACAGTTCAAGAGTAACCAAGGATGCGATGGAAGATGAAGTAAATCAATTTAATGCATTAATCAGTATGCTGCTGTATGACAAAAGCATGACGGTAAAGCAAATACTCATAGAAATGGAGTCCTATGCAATTGTATTTAAGCGATCTATGAAGACCTGTATTAATGATTATGGATCGGGAGATATCAATGCACTCCAACAGTTAAAAGAAGAGGAACCATACCCACCGCTCAATCGAATTATTGATAACCTGATACGGTGTGATGAAATACCCATGCAGGAAGCTTTTCATGAGATCAATATGGAGAGGGCGGGCTACCTCTCAAAGCGGAGGCTAGCAAATGAAAAATCGATAAAACGCAGAGCAAATAGAGCATATCTACTGGCTGCGGTTCCACTTTTGCTGCTTTTTGCATATGGAATAATTCCAACTTTAATTTCTTCAATGAATGAAATAACCTCAGCCTTAGATATGCTCGGTACTGTATGGTAATATTTTATTATTAAATATAGATTATCCTTCGTAATAAACATGCAAATTCCTTAGTAATAAAGGAGGAAGATTATTCTAAGAAAACATCAATGAGGAGGAATTTATGAAAACAAAAAATACAAGTGGTTTGGTGGTAGGAATTGTAATAACGCTATTTGTACTGATACTTTCAGGTACGATTATTATTTGGGGCTCAGGTTATTTTAATCAGAACAAAAAAATCATGGATAAGAGTACTTCAAAAATTGATAAAGCAATAGGCTCGATGGCAGATTTTGATTTGACAATTTATGATGGGAAGAGTATCAGAGGGGATGCGTTGACTGAATTAATTGCGGAGTTAAAACAGGAAAATGTAGCAGTATCTATAGGAGTAGATACGCTCGCAAGTCAGGCAGCTACTAATTATAATTATGAATATACATCTTCGAATTTGGGAGTATCCATATCAGTCGTTCCAACGACGGATAAATCGGTAAACTCATATATTAATCCAAACGGTACATTTATTGGTGAAGTAATAAAGAATGCCAATGAAGATATTGTATATATTCTTTTCACCCAAATGCCTTAACATGACATTTCAGACTGAAGAGATGAAAAGGTAGGGAAAATCAATGAAGCAAAAAAATAGCGAGTTACCTGCAAATGCTTTGTTAGCCTTATTTGCCATAGTTACTGTTGCATGTATTATTCTATATTTCAAGATGAATATAGACGCTTTTAAGAATACAGCTGACAGAATTGTCGAAAATACTGATGAGATGTCTGTGGACTATAAGGAATATGATTTGACAATGTATGACGGTGAGGCGATTAGAGGAAGCCAGGTTGTAAATTACATAAAAAAGAATCTTGGTGACTATACGCTCGAAGAAACGGCACCAATATATATTAGGGTTTTGACAGAAGTTTCCGGCTCTGAATTTATTAATGATTACATTAATAAAGAACATATCAAAAGTATTAAAAATATATCTGATATTAATCATTATATCAAACCAACTGCCTATTTTGATGCAGAGGTTATAAGGTCAAATAATAAAGTAATTCTTGGAATTTGTTTTACTCAGAAGTAACGGTATTTATCCTAAGGAGAATGAGCATGCAATCAGTCATCATCCGTTTTTTCGAAATGATCATAGGAGCGTTAGTATTGTCTGTGGGACTAATCTATTTATTATTTCAGGTAAAAACTATGAATCAAACGACAGAGTTCATTTGTGATGAAGTGATAAGCAATACGGATATATATCAACAGAGTAATGATATAAGCATTCATAAAGTCAGTGATACAGAATTATATGCAATTATAATGGGATACCGTGAGTATCCCATTATAATCGAGGGGCACCTGATAGATCCAGATGGAACAGATTATGAAACATATATTTCTTATATCAGGGATGATTATTATTGGAAAAGTTATGAATATGACACTGAGCATCTGATTAGACAGATTGTATTTACCAATATTGGTACATAGTGTATAAAATCAATGAATGATTACTAAGGAAAGGAGAGAAAGGGATTCAGGATACCTTTCCTATATATATGGATTTTCCCGGAAGAGTGATTACCATGTTTATAGCTTTAGTATTAATAATTTTGTTTCCTCTGCAATATCTTATGCAGTCTACTGTTGTTGATACAGCTTCTTTCATTGATAACGAAACACAGAAACTGACGAATTCTATTCGAGAAAAGGGATATCTTGATATAGCAATGTATGAGGATTTTATCAAAGAACTGGATACTACGAGGGAGCTATATGACTTTGAAATTGAAGATGTTAATCCGATAGCAGGAACTGCCAGTAGTAAAGAAGCATTCTTAGATCAGACCATTAGGCTTTCAGAAAAAGCAGAGACTATGGAATTAAAGATATTACAAGACGATTTTTTTAGGCTACCATCCTTTACTGGCCATACTCATATAGAAGCTTGCTATGCGGGTCATAAAGAGGATGCTTTGTTTCCTGTTGACTTAAGGTCGGTAAATTCTAATAAGATGCTTACCTCAATCACAGTTACGCCGCAGGAACAGATTATATTCAAGCAGGAAAGCCCTACCTTCACCGTCAGTGCAATTTATGCTGACGGTACCAGGGAAGAGATTCCGCCGATAAAATATACGGTATCATCCATTGATATTTCTTCACCGGGGGAGAGGACAGCGACTATCTCATATACAGAAGGTTCTATCACAAAAACCGAGTTGGCGAAAATATACGTGGATGAACTTAATTCAATTCTGGTGTCGCCGAGTGAATTATTCATTGAGAGATATACGGAGGCATCGGCCCTGCCCATCAGTGTTTTTGCTAATTATAATTATTCATCCAGTGAAAATGTCAACGGTAAATTTGTAATAGACGGATATGCTCCTGAGAATATAGGAGCACAAGAGGTAACAGTATCCTATTCAAGACACGGGACTACCGCGATTTTTAAGATAATAGTGAATGTCACTGCCCTAGAGAAGGTCTGTCCACGTTGTAGTAATTCTTACCTAATGAATGAAGATGATACTGATCCTGGCTGCCCTATCTGCAATAGTACTCTGCTCAGTATCAGCGTAATTCCGGATTATATAGAGCTTATTAAGGGACAAGACCTTATGGTTACGGTGCAAGGCTCGTATGCAGATGGTTCGATAAGATCAGTCAGTGGCTGGAGCAGTGACTATAATCCCCAAACAATAGGACCTCAGAAAGTTAAAGTGGAGTATGGGCACTATAGGGATGAGGTATCCGTGTTTGTTCAGGAGCCGATAATAGTCTGCCCAATCTGCCATAGCGAATACCTGGTTTCTGAAACGAAGTGCCCGGTCTGCTCGGAAACAGTAGTTAGCATCAGTACTACCCCAGGAGCTATCACCGTCAAACGATACGACATAATTAATCTAATTGTCAATGCTACTTATGCTGACGGAAGCAGCCGACAGGTAACTGATTGGAGTATAGATATGACAACGACAGAAGCAGGTGTATTCATGGCTACAGTAAGCTATGAGAATGTTTCTACAACAATCAGTCTGACGGTATTACCTGAAGCAACTATAATCTGCCAATTATGCGGATTCGTCTATGATAAAGGCCAATATCCTAATGGATGTCCGATATGCTCTAAGAAACTGACAGGCATTGAAGCATATCTGACCTCCGGTTCGAAGCTTGTCCAGTACGGGACAATACCAAGTATCGCCATAGTTGAGATATATCAAGATACTCATAGGGAGATTACCTTTGAAGGATACTCAATAGAGGGGTATAAACCCTATACCATGGGTGAGCAGATAATAACAATAAAATATGCAGTGTTCAAAGCAACACTCAGTATTGAGGTAGTAAATATATTAAGCAGCGTCACCTGCTCCAACGACCATGTATATTACAGAAACGAGGATGGCAGTGATCCGGGGTGCCCATACTGCGAGATCGTAAAGGAACAGGAGGATAGAGTTTATTTTTTTGATATAACTTATACACCGGAGATATTGGAGACCTTATATCAGGAAAAAATATATTATTTTGAAGAAAGGCATTACATTACTATAGCAGTTACCAAGAGGCAGAAATCATTACTAGTTATGGTACAGCAAAAATTTTTTAAAACAGCCATGTTTGGTCGAAAGAAGCGGTATGTCTATGGAGGAAGAGTATTTAAATGAACAAGATACTGGAAATGATGATAGATTTTGCTGCGACTCTTACGATCGTTTTCATCTCAACCCTTATATATTTCGGTCTTAAGACTGAAGTGTTGATAAAAATCATGGATAAAGAAATTATGGGGAATTTTCTTGAAGAAACCCAAAAGAACGGTTATATCACAGAAAATGATTATGAAGGCTTCATTGACAGACTTTCACTAACAGAGGTACTGTATGATGTGGACTTTGAGCATAGATATACGATATTTGAGCCGGAATACCGTATGCGAACACTGGAAGAAATACTGGAAGCACAACGGGCAGCATACACCGATACAAACATTTACCACGATAGGGAAGTTGAGACACATGCTCCGATTATTTCGGATCCGATTGATAACAGTGGGCTTACGATGAATACAGAAACGAATGCAGGCATTCTTGCAGCTGCTGTCCCATCCGTTGCAGACCCGAACCATCTGCATACAGAGGAATGCTATGTCGGTCATGTTCATAAGGGCGGAGATAATTTGAAGTTTATCCATAATCATACTCATACCTACACGTGCAGATCCTATGTCAGTTCTATTACTTACAAAAACAGATGTAATATGTGTACCCAAAATTACTATGTAACAACCTCCTATTTTTGGCTGGATTCAAATGGCTCTATCCATGCTGAGCCGGGAGCACCTACTTATTACGGTATCTGTGTTTTTTGCGGGAGTAATAACATAACTCATTTATCGGGAGAAATACCAAGCATATCCTATACCTGTGGATATGAAACCGACATCAATGGAGACGGTTTCACAGAAGCCGTTCCGTATAATGTGAATTATCAATATTCGTGTAATATTCCACAGAACAAGTATAAAGCAGCATACACCTCAGGATGCTACAGCTATCACAGTCATTATACTTATGACGATGAAGAGAGGTACTGGAGTGGAAGCTCATCTCCCGGAGGAGACGCTTTTAATACGGCTGCACGAATCGGTTTTGATAATTATTGTAGTATACCAGAGGATTTTTACATAGGTACAGACAGCCTTCATTATAGTTTTCCCAGTGGACTTTGCGTTCGTTATAAAGCTACTTATAATCCTCAGAGAGGGTTAATATTCAAATTTATAGCGTATAGGGTGTTTTACTCTTATGAATATATAACAACTAATCCAGGGTTCCCTCAAGAATTGACAAGTAGTCAGATGTATGATGCATTTGGGGATAAGTATAAGGTAATGTATCAATTCAAAAAAAATGTACCTCAATATTCTTATAGTGTTGACGATGCTTCTTATCGCGTAATTCATAGTGGCATGATTAATCTTTGCAACAGCCCGATTATTAACCAGTGGAACCTATCCTGTGGAAAAGAGGGTAACGGGTATTTGGCATGTAACCAGATCGTTGCCTCAATCACTCCAACAAATCCTACACAGGCAGTATTCACCGGGGAAGAGTTGATTACTACCGCTAGGGCAACCTATATGGACGGCTCCACCGGTGTTATTCTCTGCACCACGCATTTTAGGACTGAGAATACGGTTAAAAATGAGGATGTGACGATAACATATACGAATATCAAGGGATCAATTCTGACAGCCCACT
The DNA here is from genome assembly GCA_023415635.1 of Bacillota bacterium. Classification (GTDB taxonomy): domain Bacteria; phylum Bacillota; class Clostridia; order Lachnospirales; family Lachnospiraceae; genus Mobilitalea. Next base: position 76,515 of record JAEZJV010000051.1, read on the forward strand.
TGACCGTAACAGTTGTACCAAGGACAAAGATTTGTAAGAACTGTCATACCTATAACCTCAAACCCGATGGTACCGACCCTGGCTGCCCCTTCTGTAAAGCATATGTTGATAGCATCAGAGTACAGTATCCGACTACTTCGATCATGACGATAACGATAGGGACAACTCTACAGGAAAATGGATTAATTCTGCTCGTCAGATATATGGATGGCCGAACAGAGACCATTGACAACGGATATGTAGATAACCTTGATAAGAGTTATAAAGGAACCAAGCTTGTAACAATAGGCTACAAAGGGGCAATTACTTCTATCATGGTAACGACAGTATGTAAGAAGATGACCTGTGATATTTGTGGTTATTTATATGACCTAAATCCAAATGGGAGCAACCCGGGTTGTCCGATGTGCATTTCAAAGACACCGGTATTCGCAGGCAATATTCTCGAATATGAGAGTATCGATTATACGGAAGAAATTCTGGAGGACCTCTATATGGATGGAATATACCTGCTTCGTAACGAGGATACCTTTTCTGTCACATTAACAAATAGATCATCTACTCTTACACGCAACCTGTTGAAAATAGTATATCATGCGCTTCCGGATCGATGGCTATTCCTGAGGGACAGCATCATTGTTAAGAATAATTAGAATAAGATAAATTAATAAGGAGTAAAGCGATGAAAATATATCATTTTGCATTAATATTCCTATTATTCTTCCTGGCAGCAGTTATAAAGACAGATGTTTCAATCGGTAATCTGCAAGCGCTTGAAAATGAAAAAGGTCAGATACAAGCCAGTCTTGATTCTGCAGTCTTAGATGCTGTTAAGTTTCTGGTTTCGTCCGGAAAATTCGGTACGAATACAATTGATAAAGAAGGTGCCATATCAACTTTATTTATGTCCCTCTACTCATCTATGGGAATTAACGAGGACGATGAAACTCAGGCGGAAGTCGAGTCTTACATACCGGTCATCCTGTTATGTGATGTGGATGGATATTATATATATTATTATAATGAATTTAGGGATGAGAATGGTATGGTGTGCGCTGAGAGAAGATGGTCTGAGAAGATGCCATACTTCTATGAGGATAGATATTTTAGCTATCGTCTAATGCTTTCTGACAATATAATAATCAACGATGTAAATAAGCTGCTTGATGGTAATCTCAAAGTAGAAGAAATAGATTATCATGAATTTTATACAGATAATAGCTATAAAGATTTCCGGGATAAGCATAAGGATTGCTTCTTACTCAAGGATGAGATATATGAACTAACAAAGAAGGAGGCAATTATCAGCCAGCTGGAGAATGTTCTTGCCTACTATACGAATAACTATAATATGATTGCCAGACAAAACGGGATTACTTATAATTTCAGCTTTCCATCCGGACAGACAGAAGAGTGGGCTCAGTACATGGATGATGTAAATCTGGTTGTGGTGTTTCAAGGATATCCCTACGGTTGGAATAGAAATTATGCCTTAAATAAGGTCTCCTGTGCTGGTGCGAATATTGTAAAGAAGACAGTGTACTATATTGAACAGAAGAGCTGGTATTGGCTGGCTCATAAATCAGATTGTCCCAAGATAAAGAATACCATTATTCTTGATGAAACCTATGACAGCTTGGCAGAGTGTGCAAAAATGGGGGCTTATTGTGACTATTGCATCGAGCATGGGGTAAGAGTACCAGAAATCAGAAAATGGCACTAAGTATAAATCGGAGAAGAAGTATGAATATGTTGTATGGACTAATGCATTCCATAATTGCAGTTATGATATCGTTTTTGCTGCAGATTATTATCCATGAAACAGGACATATGCTGGCAGGAATGCTGACGGGTTGGCAGTTGATTTATATTCAGATATTTCAAATAGCTATGATAAAAGAAAACAAGACGTATCGTTGGAAGAAGATATTCAGTGCCCATTGTCGTTGCATTATGTATCCCAGAGCAATCACCCAGGGGGCACTCCTTTATACTCTGGGGGGATTAATCCTGAATATTCTACTAAGTCTCCTATGCCTTATATGTATTGGCAAATTTATTCGAACCCCGATACCTTTTATTTATTCTTTTAGCCTGTTCACCTCAGGAATTGTGATTTCAATAATAAATGGCATTCCTAATACAAAAAAGGTATCTAGTGATATGGCCTGTTATCAACTCCTTAAAAAGGATGATCAGACAAGGTGTTGCCACAATGCACAGCTGTTGATTGCAAAACAGCTTTTTGAAGGAAGGACTTATCGACAAATCGAAACAGTGTTGATATACACTACGGGTATGGAGGCTTATAATGATATTCTTGCTTACCAGGCAGTGATCGAATACTATACACATCTGGATAATGATGAATATACATCCGCTCGTAAAGCGCTGAACAAGGTGAAGCTGGGAATAGCAGTCAGCCAGGAAGTAAAAGCTATAATCCATATGGAATATCTTTATTTAGATCTGTTAATCGATATGGTTACGGGTAGAACAAAAACAATTGAAAGCCAGAAATATAATGATATTGAAGAATATATACTAAAGTTCGAAGCGAAAGGAGATATCCATTCATTAAGAGTGATAATGCTGTGGAAGGCATACAAGCATTATTCAGAAGGGGATTATGAAGCAGCAGCTAATTTTATGGATAAGGCAATATTGAAGGTGACAGCTTCATGTTGCTTATATCTGGGTGAAAAAGTATTCTGCCTGGATCAATTAATCGGAGTTCAGAATATCCTAAGGTGTGATTATTGTGCATATTCGGAGGAGCATAAGGATACAAGAATTGTGTAATTGTCTTAATATAGGGATATACGGTAATATATGTAAATTATGCTTGTGATTATTTATATCTCATTGTATGATGATCTATAGTATGGTAATGAGCGGAAGTCTCTATAACAAAAGAAAAAAGGACACGGGAGGAATTATAAAGATGAGAAAAATACTATCCGTATTATTGGTGAGTTTATTGATCTATCAAAGTAATGAAATCATTGAACCGGTAGAGGTGAGAGCTTCCTCACACTATATTACCGTCAATGAATTTACAGAAGAGCTTGCAAATGAGCTTAAGATATCACTAAAAGAAGGAAGTATGACCCCTTCTTATTCGGACACCCTAATAAACCTTGGAATAATCAAATCAGGGGACTTCGTTGATTACTCGAAGAACCTTACCCGTGGTGACATGCTGATGCTGCTAAGTAGAGCAGATGATTATGTAAATAAACCTACTATAGATGCAAAGCTCGTGAATGAGGTCATTGCGAAGAGAATCTCAGATATCAGCAAGGTTCCTGATACTAAGAGAGAAGATATTGCCAAGGGATACATAAAAGGAATGATGAAGGGATACTCTAACGGGGCATATTCATCGAACCGTAAACTGAAACTGACCAGTAAGGTTACAAAGGCAGGCGCTCTGTCCTGCCTGAAGATGATAAATGATAAATCCTTACGTGCAAAGATTAGTCCGGATGGACAATTAATAAGGACTACGAATTTACCTAAGAATGCAAAGCTGTTTCCTTATATCCTGGCAAGCTATCCGAATAAATATTATGAGTGGCAGCTTTTGTATCAAAGAGCTTCTATCTATGATGAAAATGGGAAACTAAGAGATATGAAAAATCATATTGATTACGCTGCTCCCGCCAATATGGATGTGCTGGAAGTGGATTCCTATAACAATTTTGCAACATTGAAAAAAGAGAAATTGAGTGAGTGGGTTGAAAAAGCTGAAAAGCATTTGAAACTTGTTTTCAGTGTTGATTATCGTACTATTGGGAATGAATGGGTTAATGATATGCTTAAGGTTAATTTCCAGTATGGAACATATTACGAGAAGTTTCCTGAAAAAAAACTTAATGAATATGTAGACTTAATGAAAGCAAATAAAACCATTGTTGATTATAAAACAATCGCAGTTGACGGCTCTTCCCTTTACTACTTTAACGATAGCTTTTACATGAGAGTATATGTAAAGTATCGAATTAAATCCTCTATTGTTGAAGCAGCTAAAGATGTAGATGAATACATGAGCAAGCATCCATATAATAAAATATTGTTTTCAAATGTGTTTGTTAAGCTTGATGGTTTTAAGCTGAATGAATGGAAAGAAGGATATTTTGACATTGTTATGGCTGATGCAAACGATGACGGTAATTTGGGAGTACATGGGATTTGGTATGACCTGGGGAAGGTGCTTGATTAATGAACAATATGAGAAGGTTTTCTAAACTAATCATTATGTTTGCTGCTATTATGATTTCCTATCAAATAATGCTATGCTTATCCGTAAATAGTGCGAGTGCAGCTAGTTCATCATCATGGGTGTTAGCAGACCACTATGATAATCCCTATCTTTATGTTGATAGAATTGAAGGTAATTCAATAATTCTTTATGGTGAACATCACAAAAAGCAAAATGATAACTATTATGAAACAGATTATTTTGTGGCAACGGCACAGGACTATGTCAAAAGCGGGAGCTTTCCAAATAGCGCAAAAGATAATCGAGTTAGTTTCTCAAAGAATCCGATCAGTGACGATGGTACTACTGTTACAATGCAGTATACCATTAAATTTGAAGATTTGGTGGCTATGGCTGGACAGCTTGGTATTACTGGTGAAAGCATAGGTAATGGCACAAAACCTATCTACCTTCACATGGTTTTTGACATTTATAAAGGGGATCGAAGAATGGCTAATGACGTTATTGGTCTCCAGGAAATGATTCATGCCCCTGTAGATTATCGTCTTGGATATACTGCTTGGGATGCTGGTACGCTTGAAAAGCTTCCGAGCTATTACAATATGCGTTTTGACCTTAGTGTATCCAGTACATACAACGTGAAAGTAGTAGCAGTGGACAAGGACAAAAAATCCATAATGGAAGATCCTCTTTATACAAAGAAGGTCATTTTCAATGAGAAGTTCGAATATTCCCTTCCCAGTACTTATAAAGAGATTAAGAAAAATGGTATAACATATAAATATTCAAACACCTGGAAGTACAAATATACGGCACGTTCTCCGGAGAAGAGTATTGAGACGAATAGGTATTCAACTGCAAAGGTCGGCTTCACAACCCCAGATGCCATGCCTGGTTCGACTTTGACCGTTTATATGTATTTTGATAATCCGGTTAAGCCTACGCCTACCCCGAAACCGGGAACGGCTACACCCACTCCGAAGCCGGGAGCGCCTACTCCTACGCCGAAACCAATCATTATTCCTACGCCTGTTCCTGCAGAACCTATTTCCATTCCTCTGGATACCCCATCCCCGGACGGAGTGATTGACGGTGATAAATATGGAGCTAAGTACTTCAATTCCGAAACAGGTATACCGACTACGGAAAGTCAGTATGTGTATGTTAAGACAAAGGATTATCTTCTTGGGTATTCCCTGGTGAATAGGACGGGAAAGATGTCTTATAGCGTTAAAGTGACTAAGAATTACACTTTGCAGTACATGACGGCTACCCCTATAAAGTATGGCGAGCCAAAGCCGGTGTCGACTACTGAATCCCGATCGCAGGTTATAAGTGTGGAACGTGCTTATTCTTATTGGGAAATCGAAAGACTTGATTATTATTATGCGAGTACTGCAAAAGTATATAATTATTCCCTGCCGGGAGGGAGCGTAGTCCTGGATGGAAACGTAACTTATCTCAAGATCCCTTCCCTTAGTACCTGGCACAGCTCCAGCCTTCTTTCCCATGTGATGGCTCCTGAGCAGGTAGCGTCGGGGATCACGTTAGACGGAGGCACGATCAGCTCCAGTTCAAGTACAAAGCCTTCCATTCCTAGTGAAGACTTTACCAGTTATGCGTGGAATGGAACGAGCGAGGCAAGTGTCAAGAATGATTCTATTATTTTCAATGGGAATGTGGTAATGTCCGATGCAATTACAAGGAAGATTGCTCCATCTCCAAATGTTACATCCTTTGTCCAATGTCCAGTGAACTGTCATGATAAGGGCTTATTTACCGAAAATAAAGTGATAGATGCTGAAAAAGAAAACGGCAATTACTCCTCTTCTGGTACCGTAACGTATCAATTACATACAGCCAGCGTAAACAGCTCTGCTTCAACAAAAACTTATAATGTTCCTGTGAATAATGTTATCATTCACACACCGGTGATCTGTAAGCCAATTGTCACGGGTGATAACGATAAGTGGACGCAGCTGATCAAGCCTCAGGTGGGGGCGGTGCAGGTGGTTCTTGATCCGGACAGTGAATTGAATGACTTTACAGTGAAGATTTCAAATACGCTGGAGCATAGCGACCGACTTGGTTATCGTGTCAGGGATTTTTCACGGTCCTTCATTGACCCGGACAATGTTTCCTATATAGCAAAAAAAGATGGTGTTGTGAGGAATGAGGTTAAGTTCCCCTTTGATGTCTATGTAGACAAGCTAGGTGATGGATTGACTGGAAACGATATCTTTCTAAAGGCGAATACCTGGTACATCCTTGGCCGGGATACCCACCGCTTCTATGTGCCGATGTGGGTGCAAGAAGGTGTTTATACGGCTGATTTCCGGTGCATTGCGGTCAACGGTATAAGTAAGCTGGATAAGACAGAAGTAGCCAGAAATGAGCGGATCAGTAATTATGTGGCAACGGCTACGATGAATTTCGAGGTTTCAGGCAGGATATATGGGCTTACTCTTTACGATATCTCTGATTATCCAAGATGGGAAAATGTATTTCGTAAGGATGACACTATGCATCTGAAATATTTTGATGGAGCTATAGATGGTACGAAGATGAGCAGCTATCATGAAGCCTATGCATATTACTATACCGTGGGAACGAAAGACCAGTATGGCATGAGCACAGAGCGTTTAAGCAAATATACTTTTCCGCTTATTAATGGGAGCCATCCACATTATAAAAACCTAGGGGTATTGAAGACAGGCTATGCAGTACGCTTCAGACTGGATACCACTGGGGAGATGTATGGCGGCTTAAGCCATATAAAAATTATTCCGAGCTTCTATCATGTTGATGCTGATGGAAAGAACAGGAGGCAGGTGGATCTATATTACTCCGAAGAGATCAACGGTAAAACCCATTCCGTCGTAAAGGTTGGTGCAGGAATTGACCTTGCCAATATTAAGACTGGTAGTATGGGTAACATTTATAACAGGATTCCGGAAACGGAAATAGCCAATACGGCAAAGGTGTTGAACACTACTTATGCAAAGGTAGCTAATCAGGTCAGTCCAATGTTCTCCTACTCCCAGTTCAAACTTTTAAATGCATTTCGTACCTTCATCGGTGTAGAGTACTCGAATGCTACAACCAAACTGAGCTCCTTCGATACAGTAATAGAAGATACAGGACTTTCAGAAATAAGCCTAACAAAATATATGCAGCGTTGGTATGGGAATTATAAGCTACCCACGAATGTATATGCGGTCGTTTCAGGATATGATGTTATGGGATACATGAAAAATTACGGGATAGACTATAGAGAAGGCTTTTGGATAAAGGGTGGTTATATCATTGTCAATTTCAATATTGTTACCATGGATCAGAGCGGCAAGGAACGACTATCATATATCAATGCAAGTAATTATCTGAATAATGAGAATTGCTCTATGTGGGTTACAGAGGGAGCCATAGTACAAAAGACAGACTATTCAGGTAAGCTGCTCAATTTTAAGGCCGGAGATTGCTTTCTTTATTATTTGGATAAGAAGTATACTGATGATTATGATGGAGTATTATATTAACAAATATTATGTAGTAATATGGGTGATACATTTTGTTGAAATTTGTAGAAGAAATTAAAATTAGATAATAATAAGAGGAAAAATGAGAATTCATACGATGCTTATATGGTAAAATTGGCCAATATAAGGAAATATATTTAGATATATTACATATATTACAAAATAACGGTTGACATTAACAATATATCAATATTACAATATAAACAAATAAAGCATATAGGACATATTTAATGCAAAGTAATATCATTGAAGTATAGTTGTAAATCTTATTTTCTAGCTTTTCTAGCACTTCATAAGTTATAAAAAACACTTTCTTGTTTTTCATAGCAATACAGCTATATCTCAATTTGCATATTGAAAATGTAGTATGTTTCTCTACTACAGGCGAAGGGCGAGACTATAGGATTTCATACCTATAGGCTTGCCCTTCTCTTTTTCTATCTAACATCTCTTTCTTCCAATTGCTATAACAATTCCTTAATCCTGTCCTCTATGATAGAGATATCCTCGGTAGGCTCGAAGCGCTCTACGACTTTACCCTTGCGGTCAATGAGAAATTTGGTGAAGTTCCATTTGATGCTCGGTTTGCTGGCATAGTCGGGATTATTTTCCGATAATAACTTAACCAGCTTGGGTGCGATAGGGTGGGACATTTCAAAGCCTGCAAAACCCTTCTGAGAGGTAAGATATTGATATAAGGGATGCGCGTGCGCACCGTTAACCTCAATTTTGGAGAAGGTAGGGAATGTAATACCGTAATTGGCTTCGCAGAAAGCATAGATCTCATCATCCGTACCGGGGGCCTGATTGCCGAACTGATTGCAAGGGAAATCAAGGATAACAAGACCTTCCTCGGCGTATTTCTCATAGATGTCCTGAAGAGCATCATATTGTGGGGTGAAGCCGCACTGGGTAGCGCTATTCACGATTAATAGAACCTTTCCTTCATACTCAGATAAGGAGACCTCATCTCCACGCTTATTTACTACCTTAAAATCATATACATTCATATTCTCACCATGTATCCGGCTCTACCGAGATACGTATCCTTTCTCTCTATATTATCATTATTTTGCTATTTCTTATGTTGTTCTATCCATGTGAAGAGGTTAATATAGCTGTAACTCACTTGATTACAAAGCCAGCAGTTTCACTTTTTATACACCCAGGAACAAGACTCCATTTCTTTACGAACATGAATATTAATTACAATTATATTGTATACAATTTAATAAGAATTGTCAAGAGGAAATAGAGAAATTATGCTATAACCCAATGGTGTTTTACGATATCATAGCAGAGTACGATATCATTTCGGTAGCCATAGGCGTCATAGGTACAGTGAAATATCTTTACGGAATACTGGTCATCCTTGATTGCTTTAATAGAACTTACCTGATACTTGAACAGTTCCTCCATATCGTCTTCTATACAGAAGGACCGGGGGACGAATTGTCCGGTGGTATTGAAGACAGCTCGTACAGCTACAGGATGACCGATGGGGTGTCTGATGATTGGCTTGTGATCTGGGTTTAGAAATGGCATTATATCAGCTCCTTTTGATTAGTAATCTTATTTAACAACAGAGCCGGGTCATTGTACGTCAAAAAACATAATTTGCGGTAACCAAATATTACCAACTATCCACATTATCAACATAACAGCGTGGATAATTTACAAATTAAGTCAAGTATTACTGAATATACCCAAATATACAGTCGTATACGTTGTCTTTTTCTCTACGGAACACTAATTGAAACACTAATTGAAGAACTTATGATAAATAGCTACAATTGGTTGGAGAAGTATAAAGAATTATGGAAACTGGTACAGGATATAAACCCTCATGACTTAGGATTATATGGATTAAGTGATAGAATAGCTTAGTATGGGTAAGGCTGCTAGCTTAAGAGATGGATATTGAAGCATTAAAAAGGAACGTTCCATTACGGTAACGTTCCTATGATGGTTATTCACTTTTGCCTGCAGACTGTTCTACCGCATCTTTGATCAGCATATGAACCTTGTCTACACGGTTCTTATCTACGGATGCTACGGTAAACACAATATTATCCTCAGTTACGGTTTCCCCTTCCTCCGGAAGATGATCCAGCAGGAAGATGACATGTCCCGCAATGGAGTCATAATCATCGGATTCTAAGTTAAGATGGAAAGTTTCATTGATCTCATCAAGCTTGGTATAACCATCTATCAGATATTCGTTGTCTGCCAGCATCTTAATACTGTCTTCTTCATCATCATCGTATTCATCTCGGATTTCTCCGACAATCTCCTCCAGCAAGTCCTCTATTGTAATCAGACCCACGGTTGCACCGTATTCATCCAGTACGATTGCCAGTGAGATAGAGTTTCTTCTCATCTCAATCAGCAGCTCGGAGGTTTTCTTATATTCATAAGTAAAGTAAGGATCCCTCATAATATCAATAATATTGAAATCCTTCGGGTCTCCCTTATAGAAGAAGACATCCTTCAGATTGACGATACCGATGACATTATCCCGGGTTTCGGAGTAGACAGGCATTCGGGTGTATTTTTCTTCTGAAAAGGCTTGTACCAATTCATCGTAAGAAAAATCGACATTGGCAAATTCCATATCGGTACGAGGTACCATAACATCCTTTGCCAGGGCATCACCGAAATCAACTACATTGGTTATCATCCTTCGTTCTTCGCTCTCTATTACACCTTCCTCATGGCTATAGTCCAGTAGATTTCTAAGCTCGGATTCAGTAATAGCGGCAGTTTTGGATTCGGCGTCGATATGGAACAACAGCATAATTGCGTTACATACTTTGTTCAGTATAAAAGATAACGGTGTCAGCAACTTGGTAATTAAGTAAATTGGAACTCCAATCGCTAGGGATACCTTCTCAGGATATATCGTAGCAATCGTCTTAGGCAATATCGATCCAAAGATCAGATACAGAAGAATAAGTACACCGATGGATAAGCCCACCCAGGTATTGCCCCAATATTGGATGGCCATGGTTGTTGCCAGAGAGGAAGCTGACAGCTTCATCACATTCTTGCAGATCAAGATGGCACTTAACATCTTTCGGGGTTCTTCTATCAATTTACTTACAGTTTTTGCACCTCTTACATCGTCGTCCTCCAAAGTACGAATTCGCAGCTTGTTCACTCCGGTGAGTGCTGCTTCCGAGCAGGTAAAAAAAGCGGACAGGATAAACAGGATAATCAATATAATCGGTTGCGTGGCGTCTTCAGGGCCCACAATATCATCTCCTAAATATAATCGTTAATAAGTTACTTATTCAATTTCACATATTACAGTAATAAATATGTAATGTCAAGTTATCTGGGTTTAATTTCATTTATATTATAAGAATAATTCAATCCAAATTTTGATTAACTAAAAAATGCTATTCAGTATCAGTTGATTCCTATTGTACAAAGCGCAAAAATAGTTTATTATTTAGAACAGAGTTGTTTTGAATTTTATTCTTAATTTAATTCTATATATCTGATGTTTTGTTCCAAGGAGGATATTTGGTGAGAAAAAAATCACATATTTCACTTGCAAAGTACCTGATGAACAACATGAATGTGCAGGACCTAAGTGAACACAGGAAAGCTTTTTATATCGGAAGCATACTTCCAGATTTGAAACCTTCGTTTTTGACAAAGCGGCATACCATTGATGAAACCTTTGAGATCCTGATTGAAGAAATCAGAAAGATTACCGTTGATTATGATATCAACCGCGGAATTAGCAGTTACTATGCAAGACATCTCGGAGTAGTAACCCATTACCTTTCCGATTATTGTACCTTCCCCCATAATGCAATCTTTGATGGAAGCTTTACAGAGCATTGCACTTATGAGAAGGAATTGAAGAATTCACTAAAGAATTATGTTGAAAGTGAGACTTCAAAGAGAGAGCGTGCTCAGACCAAGAAATTTCACTCCATTGAAGAAATCAGCCATTTCATTACTAGAACCCATAAGGAATATCTGAGGGCGATTAAGAATGTGAAGGGTGATATTCATTATATCATTGAGTTGTGCTATAAAGTTGTGGACGCTATCCTGATGTTCTTTGAGATGGCGCTGGAGAAACTGGAAAATGAATTAGTACAAAGACACAAGCATCAAGCGGGCATTATCTATACTGCAATGTAAGGGTTAAAATTGAACATATTGGGATGCATTTTTCAAGAAATAGAAAAATGCATCCCTTTTTAAATATTGAATTTCATAAGCATTTGTGGTACTGTATGAATAATTATTTCGGACAAGCAGATGGGGATGGGTTGATGGAGAATTGCTTTTATCAGGGAAGGATGCTTTGCACCTTTGCTCTAAAGGATGTATCCGGCTATTATTACGAGGATATAGTGATTGAATGGAAGGAGGCAGCTGCCAGACGACAACTGACCTGTGTGGAATGTGGTGCGCCGGTTTATCTGGCAGCAGGTCCGATCAAGGAACCTTATTTTGCCCATTATGATATCGAAGCCTGTGATTATGGCAGCGGTACAGAGTCAGAGGAACTGAAGAAGGGGAAGAGACTCTTGTATCAATTACTGAAGAGAAGCTTTCCGGGAAGTGATATTCAGGCACGATACCGCCTGGTGAACGGAATGTATGCCACGCTGTTCTGCATGGAGGGTGAGTATAGAATTGCGGTGGATTACCGGTTACAGAATACAAGTCTGGAAAAATACCGGGAGAGGGATAATTATTATCAGACAGAACACATCCCGGTTATCTATGTTCTCGGAAAGCATCTTAATAAGAAGACGAAGCAGCCTGACTGGTATCAGACCCTGATACAAAAATCCATGGGATATCTGGCTTATCTGGATACAGACAAGGAGACTCTGTGTTTTATGAAGAGTATCAGCTATAGGTTTGGTAAGGAACGCAGGTTCCAATGTATCGATAGAACCTCCCCGGTTTGGGAGACAGAGATTGATTGGAACGGTCTGCCGAAAGGCACCTTTACTGAGGAATGTGTAAAGCTATCACAGGCGATCGAACAGGATAAGTTGAACTATCAGAAATCACAAAATCAATTGAGGCTTCTGCAGGAAGAGAGAGAACGGTTCGAGAAATCAGAGCAGGAGAGGATGGAAGCCTATCGAAGAAGGATGGGGCAGGAAGCAATGAGTACTAAGCATGAGGAACAGAACAAGGAGCCTTCGGAGGAGGAGCTGATCAATATGGGTTTAAGTCCAAGCCTTTATAGAAAATGTCTAAACATGGTCAGAGAGGGCAATTCCCACCTTGTAGCAGCCAAATATCTTGAGGCAATTTATCAGAGAAACGGGATACCATAAGACGTCCTGCCGATCAGAAAGAATAATAGAGGTATCAATAGATTATATTAACATAAAACTTATTGCAGAAGGAAGGTTCACTATGGCTATCGATAAGGTCAGAAAGTATTTAAGTAAGTGGGGGAGGGAACAGGATATTCTTGAATTTGAGACCTCCAGTGCAACGGTGGAGCTGGCTGCCCAGGCTCTGGGAGTTGAGCCCGAAAGAATTGCCAAGACTTTGTCCTTTAAGACAGAGGAGGGAGCAATGCTATTAATTACAGCAGGGGATGCCCGGATTGATAATGCTAAATTCAAGGCGGAATTCAATAGAAAGGCGAAGATGCTGACACCTGAGGAGGTTTTGGAATATACGGGACATGCAATAGGTGGAGTCTGCCCCTTCGGACTGGAGCAGGAGCTACCAGTCTATGCCGATGTATCCATGAAGAGATTTGAGACAGTCTATCCTGCCTGTGGCAGCAGTAACTCAGCTATCGAACTGACCTGTGACGATTTGCAGGAATATGCCGGCTGTACAGCTTGGGTTGATGTATGTAAGGACTGGGAATAGGTACTGGTAAGTTTAAAGTAGAACAATCAAAGTAGTTGCTGATTTATCTGCATGGTCAAATTGATAGTCTGTTATGTTTTAATAAATCATTGTTTTATTCCTAGCGTTTAATGATATTTAATATAGTAGCTGACCAGATAATTAGAGGGAGGTACCGAATGGTATCGCCCTTTTTTTATATAGATTATTCAAATCCGGTAGAAACCAACATAAACAGACATAATAACAGAAAAAACAAAAATATATGTTTACAAACAAATATAAACAGTGTATAATATCGGTATAAACAAAAAATATAGCCTGATTATCTCGCATTACTAATTTTGTTTTATGTTGTATCAAGTGAAATTGGCGTTAGGAGTGAAACTATGGCGATTACAAATTATCCAACGGATTTTGAAGCAAAAACAACTATAATTGAAGTTGGTAAAAGAATGTATGCAAAAAATTATGTGGCGGCAAATGATGGGAACATCAGTTGTAGAGTGGATAAAGATATTATCTGGACAACGCCTACCGGAGTATCAAAGGGCTTCATGAGTGAAGAGATGCTTGTTAAAATGAGGCTGGATGGTACGATTATATCTTCCGGAGGTCTAAAGCCATCGTCTGAAGTTAAAATGCACATCAGAGTTTATCAAGAGAATCCAGAGGTGATGGGAGTTACTCATGCACATCCCCCTGTCTGTACATCATTTGCTATTGCCGGTATTGGATTGGACAAGGCCATATATCCGGAGGCTTTGGTGAATCTGGGAACTGTTCCCTGCGTTCACTATGAAACTCCTGGTACGCAAGGTATCCCTGATTCAATTGCACCGTATTGTAGAGATTATAATGCTGTATTATTGGGTAATCATGGAGCTCTTTCCTGGGGGAATTCACTGATGGAAGCATTTTTCCGTATGGAATCTATGGAGCATTATGCATTAATACTTATGTATACCGGCAGAATTCTAGGTAAAGCAAATGAGCTAAGCTGCGACCAGGTTCAGGAGCTACTGGAGATCCGGGAAAGTATGGGGATTAAGGGAGGCGGTATTCCTAGATGTGCTGCGAAGCCGTCCAATTTGAAGGATGTTTTAGCAACATCTTATCAACCCTTCTATAAGCAAGATCAGAATATTTCAGAAAAGGCAGAGGCAAATACCTGCAATTGTACAAAGACAAGCAATTCTGATTGTGAAATAGGCTTAGAGGATATTAAAAAGATTACTGAGGCTGTTATAAAACGCATGCAAGCAATAATTGGAACTTAATTAAATGGTTAATGGGGTTGAGATTATGAACGAAAAAACACTACGTATGATGGTAGAGAGAATTCTATTATCGGAAATGGCAAAAAGCGGTGAACTTTATGTGCCAGTTTCTTCCTCTAACCGACATATCCATTTAAGCCAAAAGGATCTCGAGCAGCTATTTGGCTCGGGGTATCAATTAACCAAGGTACGTGATTTGGTTCAGCCAGGACAATTTGCATGTGAAGAAAGTGTCATGCTGGAGACTCCTAAGGGCAAGATGATGCTCCGTGTAGTAGGCCCTGCCAGAAAGGAAACACAAATTGAACTTACATATACCGATGCTATAAGACTTGGACTTCAACCGATGATACGTTTATCCGGGGATATTTCCGGAACCCCGGGAGGGATAATTAAAAATGGTAATGCAAGGGTTGTACTGACGCAAGGCATAATTGTGGCAGCAAGACATCTGCACCTTTCTTCTGATCAGGCTGAATGTTATGGACTGAGAGACGGGGATGTCGTATCACTATATGTTGAGGGTGAACGTGCAATGGCCTTTCATAATATGGTTGTTCGTGCCGGAGACGGTCATACACTGGAAGCCCATATTGATAGAGAAGAAGCAAATTCAGCCATGTTAAAGGATGGTACGATCTGTAGAATTGAAAGGCAATCCCTTCAAAAACCGACAGAAAAACCTTCAGTCCTGCATCCGATCCTTCAAGATGTTCCTGGTGTCCATATTCAAAGTAAAAAGGAGCGAAGACTGATTACGGAAGCTGATGTAAAAAATGCATATGCAATGGGTCAGAAAGCTATATTGCTTGAACAAGGGGACATAATAACTCCTCTTGCTCGGGATGTTGTATGGGAATATCGGATGAAGATAAACTATGCTGAAATAAAGGAGTCAATATGATTTTAGGCAGAGTAAGAGGGAATGTTGTAAGTACAGTAAAGTCAGAACAGCTAATGGGATATAAGCTTCTTATAGTTGTTCCTATCAATATTGATACCTTTGAGGAACAGGGATCGCCAATTGTAAGTATAGATACCGTTGGTGCAGGTGAAGGAGAAGTTGTCATGGTTGTGGGCGGAAGCTCATCGCGCCAAACTGCTATGACACAGAATCGTCCGGTAGACAGCGCTATTGTTGCGATCATCGACAGTGTGGACCTAAAAGGTAATCGGGTTTTTGATAAATTCTCACAGGACTAAGGGTAAATAAAATAAGAGGTGATAGATAATTATGATGCTGACAAATGAACAGTTGCAGCAGATTACCGATGAGATTGTACGGGAACTGACTGGACAAATTGGAAAAGGAATATCGGAGGATTCAGTGCCTCAGAAGAAATCGAATAAGGCCAACGGCAAGATACCAACATGCTGGCTTTGTGATACTGTCGAAGAAGCTGTACAAAATGCAAAGATATCACAATTAAAGCTGATGGATATGACACTTTTACAGAGAGGCGAGCTGATTGCTGCCATGCGTAAGGCAGGAGAAGAAAATGCAGAATATCTTGCAGAGTTAGCGCATAAGGAAACCGGTTATGGACGTGTAGCGGATAAAATCAAGAAAAATCTGCTTGCTGCTAAGTATACGCCGGGAATTGAGGATTTACATACGAATGCATATACAGGAGACAATGGAATGACCATTGTGGAACAGGCACCCTTTGGAGTCATTGGATCTATGACACCATCTACGAATCCAACCGCTACTGTTATCAATAACAGTATCAGTATGATAGCAGCAGGCAATGCCGTAGTATTTAATCCTCACCCATCTGCTAAGCAAGCTTCTCAGGAGGCAATGAGAATTTTGAACAGTGCTATTGAGGCTGCAGGCGGTCCGCCTACTTTGATTACAACGGTAAAGGAGCCGACACCGCAAAGCGGACTGGAAATCATGGAGCATAAAGATATTCCTCTCTTATCTGTCACAGGTGGTGAGGCTGTAGTAAATGTTGCGATGAAGTCCGGCAAGAAAGTAATTGCTGCAGGTCCCGGAAATCCTCCGGTTATCGTGGATGATACGGCAGATATTGCAGAAGCAGCAAAAAAGATTGTAGACGGTGCTTGCTTTGATAATAATGTCCTGTGCGTTGCTGAGAAAGAAGTATTTGCTTATGCAGGAATTGCTGATGCGCTGATGTCTGAAATGCAAAGGAACGGAGCATATCGTATTAGCGGAGACGATATTGATAAGGTTGTCGCTACTGTTCTAGTTAATAAGGATGGGAATTACGTAATTAATCGTAAGTATGTAGGTAAAGATGCAGCAGTAATACTTCGTGACAGCGGGGTTGCCTATACCGGTAATCCACGCCTGGTTATTGCTGAGGTTGATAAGTATCATCCGTTTATTATGGTGGAGATGCTCATGCCTGTACTTGGTATTGCCAGGGTGTATAGCTTTGAAGAGGCTGTAGAAGAAGCTTATCGTGCAGAACAAAACTGCAAGCATTCGGCAATCATGCATTCCACTAATGTACATAATATGTCGGTTGCTGCACGCCGCTTAAATACGACTATATTTGTTAAGAATGCACCGTCCTATTCCGGTCTTGGATTTGGTGGTGAAGGATTCCCGACACTTACAATTGCGACACCTACAGGGGAAGGCTTAACGAGTGCACGCTCATTTACTCGCCAGCGCCGTTGTGTTTTACATGGAGATTTTAGGATTATCTAACGATAATTTGATATTTGGAGGCTTAAGATGGACGAGATAGTTGATATCCTAGAACTGGTTAAGAATGCAGGTGTTGTTGGCGCTGGTGGTGCCGGGTTTCCAACACATGTGAAGCTTAGCTGTAAGGCGGAACTTGTTATAGCGAATGGAGCCGAATGTGAACCACTGCTACGGGTAGACCAGACATTAATGCAGGAACAAGCTCAAAGTATTGTAGCTGGCTTAGAGGCAGCGATGTCAATTGTAAATGCTACTACTGGAATCATAGCTACTAAAGAGCACTATCATGAGTCGGTACAAGCATTGGAACATGCCCTAAAGGGAAAACATAATATTCGACTTCATCTAATGAAAAGCTATTATCCTGCAGGCGATGAGAAATCACTGATTTACGATGTAACAGGTCGTGTTGTGCCAAGTGCAAAACTTCCACTCGATGTCAACTGTGTTGTCGTAAATATCGGTACTTTGGCTAATATCACCAATGCTCTAAAGGGTAAGCCTGTTATTGAGAAGCATTTGACAATTGGAGGAGCAGTGGACAATCCGGTAACACTATGTGCACCAATCGGAATGCCAATTCGTGAATTGCTTAAATTTGCAGGGTTTAAAGGAAGCATAGAGAATTTTGCATTAATTGTCGGAGGTCCCTGTATGGGATATCTCCTGGAGGATTGGGATGAGGTTGTAACCAAGACGACTGGAGGAATATTGGTTTTTCCTCGCTCGCATCCTCTTATCGCACAGTGGAAAAGGTCAATATCTCAGCAGATCAAATTAGCCCAGGCGGTATGTTGTCAATGCAGTCAGTGCACACAGCTTTGCCCACGTAATGCATTGGGATTAAATGTTCAGCCACATAAGGTTATGCGTGCGGTAGCTTATGCGGATGCGAGATTGATTGCTGATGAAAATGGTGTACTTGCTTGTTCAAGCTGCGGCTTATGCACAAATTATGCCTGTAACTTTGGGCTTTCTCCATCTCTTATGATGAGTAGAATGAAGGAAATGCTTACAAAGGCTGGAGTAAAGCCGAGTCCTGAAAGTGATATTAAACCAGATGGAGAAGGAATACTTAAGAGAGTGCCTACAGCGCGGCTGATAGCTCGGATGGCTTTATCAGAATACGATGTTCCGGCACCTCTGTTAAAGAATAAGATAAATACAAACCGTGTAAGAATACCGCTTAAAATGCATATAGGAAAACCTGCAATACCTATTATACAGGAAGGTGATATTGTAAACCGAGGTGATCTGATAGCAACAATACCGGAAAAGTCCTTAGGGGCTACTGTTCATGCAAGTATCAGCGGCAGAATCACTAAGGTTACAGAACATAGTATTGAGATTAAAGCATAGGAGGTAAGCAGAAATGTATGCATTAGGCATGGTTGAAGTTCTTAGTATTCCCATGGGTGTACTCGCGGGTGATGCAATGCTAAAGGCGGCGCAGGTCACATTGGTCAGTGCACAGGCGGTATGCGCCGGAAAATATGTTGTATTAATCAGTGGTGAAGTCGCAGCGGTTAAGGCTTCTGTTGAAGCAGGTGTAAATGCAGCAGAAAATACATTGGTGGACAGTCTGGTTATTCCTAATATAGATGCACGTGTGATAGCAGCGATTTCCGGAGTAAGTGAAATAGAGTATGTGCAGGCTGTGGGTGTTATGGAAAGCTTTTCACTAACTGCAGCTATACTGGCGGCAGATGCGGCAGTAAAGGCAGCAGAGGTAGAACTTCTTGAGGTTAGATTGGGCCGTGGTATGGGTGGCAAATCCTTTGTTGTTTTGAGCGGTGAAGTTGCTGCGGCTGAGGCTGCTGTTGCAGCTGCTATCAATAGTGAATCAACAGAAGGTATGCTGTCAAGAAGTGTTGTGATACCTTCACCACATAGTGATATTATTAGCGCATTGTTATGATAACAAGGGTGCTATTGTATACAATAAATAAAAATTAGAGCAGAGGAGCTGAATAATATGGAAGGTTCAATGATGAAAGAAGCACTTGGAATGGTAGAAACAAAAGGTCTGGTAGGAGCGATTGAAGCTGCGGATGCAATGGTTAAGGCAGCCAACGTATCTCTAATCGGCAAAGAGACAATTGGAGCCGGTTTGGTTACAGTGATGGTACGTGGTGATGTAGGAGCAGTAAAAGCTTCTGTAGAGGCCGGAGGTGCTGCAGCGAAACGTGTCGGCGAGCTTGTCAGCGTACATGTAATCCCTAGACCTCATAGTGATGTGGAGGGTATATTACCACACGTTATGAATGAGGCCAACTAATTTATTTGTATACAGGCAGAGTTGAAGGCACAGTAGTGTCTACTGTCAAAGATCCTGCTCTTGTTGGCGTAAAGCTATTACTTGTACGTTTAATAGAAAATGGAAAGCCAACAAAACTGGTTGTGGCCGGCGACGCAACCCGACAGGCAGGATTAAACGATTTTGTAACTTGTATTGGTTCTAAAGAAGCATCACTGATATTCAGAGATATTAATCCTCCGTGTGATGTTTCGATTACTGGTTTCATCGATGAATATAACTTAATTGAAGAAGCATAAAAGGAAAGGGTAATGAGATGGAAAAACAAGCATTAGGTATGGTTGAAACAAAAGGGCTGGTTGGCGCTGTTGAGGCAGCAGACGCTATGGTTAAAGCTGCAAATGTAGCCTTAATCGGAAAAGAACTGATAGGAGCCGGACTGGTTACGGTTATGGTACGTGGCGATGTAGGCGCTGTAAAGGCTTCTGTAGAAGCCGGTGGTACGGCTGCGAAAAGAGTAGGTGAACTTGTTAGTGTACATGTAATTCCAAGACCACATGAAGATGTAGAAAAAATTCTTCCAAAGATCTGATAAGAAGGGGTAAGTAATTTGAAGCTGGCTAGAGTAGTTGGAAACATTGTGTCTACTGTTAAGGATCAAGCATATGAAGGGTATAAACTAATGCTAATACAGTATATCAATGCAAATGGTGAACCTGAGGGTGCAAGACAGATCGCATTTGACTGTGCTTGTGTCGGTACGGGTGATCTTGTTATCGTTAATACAGATGGTGGTGCTGCAAAAATGCTTTTGAATGATAATGAGATTATATCTGATTTGACGATATGCGGTGTGGTGGATGAATTTACATTCTACTAATAGCCTATTAAGGCATTATCACAATTGATGTTATAAGTAATCTGGAAAATAAAAAAGGGACTGTATGAAAGCTGCTTAATTTAGAAAGCTGGGCTTTTATTCAGTCCCTTTTTATATAGTAATATTATTGCTTAATGGCACACTGGTATATTTCGACATTGCTTTCAGTAAGTAATGTAATCCATTCGTCATCTAACTGATAGTCTGTAATAATTCCGTGAATTGCATTGTAATCGCAAATATTCACGAAGGAGGTTTTATTAAATTTTGAATAATCAGCAATGATATAAAGCTTGTTACTGTGATCTAATAAGCTTTGACGGATAACAGCAGAATCTTCATTGGAGTCTGTAATACCATGCTGTAAGGAAAGGGAACGACATGATATAAAAGCCTTATCAACGAAATAATATTCTATCATCTTTTGAGTACTTCGACCAATAAAGGATTTACCCTTATGGTATAATTGGCCACCGATACATATCACACGAATATTTTCGTATTTGGATAAGAAATCGACAATGATTAAGGAGTTGGTAAGGACGGTCAGATTCATATCCCGGATCGCTTTGGCAATAAAGAATGCAGTAGTAGAGCTATCCAAAAAGATAGTATCCCCATTGTGAATTAATTCTAAGGCTTTTTCTGCGATGGCTCTTTTGCTGTCTTCATAAACGGTTTCCCTAATATTTAAATCAACCTCATTTTCTACTCCATCTTGTATGAAAGCTCCTCCATAAGTTCTGGTTAAAAACCCCTCATCCTCTAGAACTTTCAAATCCCTTCGAATGGTTTCCTCAGTTACAGAAAATCTTTCAGCTAATTCTGATACAGATACGCTTTTCTTTTCTAGGATAATATCCTTAATTTGAGTCTTTCTGGTAATTGCCAACATATACTTACCTCATTTCAATCAATCTTAGCATTAATAAATGATGAAGATATGAAACTAAGCTCAATTTAATACTAAGTCTAATATTTTTATTTTATAATATGTAAACTAAAAAGTAAAGAAAAAACAGATTATTTCGAAAATTATAAGGAATTATATAACATTAAGAATGAAAGAAAGTATATAATTATAACTTATTTTAGAATATAGAATGAAAGATACGAGTTCGTTAAAACGAAAAAAAATAAAAGGTTAATAGCTGGCATCGGATATATGATTTGTATAAGGTACATAAAAATCATTAGAATATAGTTATAAAATTAAAACTAATGACTAATTTATTCGTAAAAATGAAAGAAAAATTAATACAATACACAAAAAAACATAAAAAAACGTAAAAAAGAATAAGCAAAATGCTTGACTCAAACATATAAAAATGGTATTATAGCTATACAGAAACAATTGTTTTTATAGTGACATCATATTAAGGAGGAAAAGAGTAATGATGAAAAAGGTATTGGCAATAGTAATGTGCATTACATTACTAACATCTATGTTTGTTGGATGTTCATCAAATGGAAAGAGTGCTGCAGATACAAGCAACACTGCCCAGGAGACAACAGAGAAAAATGAAACCGCTGAGAAGCAGGAACCGGCTGAGAAACCTGACACAAGTACAGATACTGAGAGTAAACCAGTTGAAGTTGATAAAGTGGTTAGTTCGGGATTAACACTTGGTGATTACACTCCAAAGAAAACTGAATATAATTTTTATTTAACATACAAGCTGGTACATGCTTGGTGGGATGCTGTAGGTCTTGGACTTGAGGA
Organism: Bacillota bacterium; assembly: GCA_023415635.1. Classification (GTDB taxonomy): domain Bacteria; phylum Bacillota; class Clostridia; order Lachnospirales; family Lachnospiraceae; genus Mobilitalea. Next base: position 98,955 of record JAEZJV010000051.1, read on the forward strand.
AGCTCAAAAGCAATATGCTGAAAAAGGTATAACAATTAATTATGAATATACAGCTCCGGTTGCTCCGGATGCAATTGATCAGGTAAACAGATTGGAATCAGCAGCTGGTCGTAACTTTGATGTAATTGGTGTCGATGTTAATGATATCAAAATTGTTACACCCACTATCAATAACTTAATTGATAAGGGAGTAAAGGTTATGACATTCTCAAGTTCGGATGCAACGAAGGAAGATGGTTGTAAACGTATTGCTTATGTAGGAAATACACATAACTATCAGGATGGAGCAGACCTTGCTGAAATTCTTGCTGAAAAAATTGGTTATAAGGGTCAGGTAGCTGGTCTCGGTGGTACCATAGGTGCACCTTGTCATGAGGACAGAATTAAAGGCTTCCTGGATGTTATGGCTAAATATCCTGATATTGAGGTATTAGAAGTTCAGTATGATAATGACTCTATTGAACAGGCACTTACATATACAGAAGGTTTCTTACAGAAATATCCCGACTTGAAGGGTATCTTCTGCAACAATATGGGTAATCCGATTGGAGCAGCACAGGCTGTCATGGATGCTGGTAAGGTTGGAGAAATCGTTCTTGTAGGAATGGATCATGACAAACGTGCCCTTGAATATTTAAGAGATGGTGTTCTCTCAGCATTAGGTATTCAGGACTGCTTTAAGATGGGATTTGACACAATCCAGGTTGCTATTATGATAGCGGATGGTTTGGAGCCCGGAGCGGATACTTATCCTGAGCAGACACAGGAAACGACAACAATTATTTATCCGGAAAATGCTCAAGCTATGATCGATTTACTATATGGTGAATAAATTATAATTTGTATAAAGGACCCTATCTACTCTTTCTAATTTTGAGTAGATAGGGGGATTTATACATTAGAACATGGAGAAAGCATATGTCAGAATATATCTTAGAAATGAAATCAATTGTTAAGAAATTTCCTGGAACCCTGGCATTGAATAAGGTTGACTTCAACTTAAAAGAAGGTGAAGTCATGGCATTAATCGGAGAAAATGGTGCAGGGAAAAGTACGTTAATGAATGTACTGATGGGCGTATTTCCCTTTGATGAGGGAGAAATTATTTTAAGAAATAAGAGAATTGAAAATAAATCACCCTATGAAGCCTTGCAGAATGGCATAGGAATGGTTCCGCAAGAGTTAAATCTTGTAAATGATATATCAATAGCAGAAAATATATTCTTGGGTTTACACCAAAAAAAGAATTGTTTAATTGATTGGGGTGAAACTAAGGAAAAGGCAAGAGAAATACTCAACAAATTAAATGTTGATATTAATCCAAGATTAAAAGTAAAGGATATTAGCTCCGCCTACCAGCAGCTGGTATCAATTGCCAGAACCTTGGTATTTGGATCAAGTATCATTATTCTGGACGAACCCACCGCTGCGTTAACGATTAATGAGACCAAGCATTTGTTTGACAATATCAGAAAACTGAAGGCAGAAGGAAAATCAATTATCATAATAACTCATCATCTGGAAGAGGTTGTAGAATTATCAGATAGGGTTACTATCATGCGTGACGGGCAATTAGTTAAAGCTTGCCATACCAAAGAACTTACTATTGATGATATGATCTATTATATGGCGAACCAAAAAGTAGAGAAAAAAGCAAAAGAGAAAAGAGAATTCACAGACGAAGATTATCTTGAGATTAAGAATTTCTCAAGGAAAAATGAATTTAGAAATATTGATTTTAAGGTTAAAAAAGGGGAAATCTTAGGAGTAGCCGGATTGATTGGCTCTGGAAGAACAGAGTTGTTTAGCTGTATCTATGGTTTGACTAAAAAAGAAAGTGGTCAAATAATTTTAGAAGGAAAAGAAGTAGTTATTAATTCTCCAAATGAAGCTATTGAAAATAGTATTGGACTGGTTCCTGAAGAGCGAAGAAAATTGGGAATGTTTCCTGTTTTACCAATATATGAAAATGTTATGATTCCTTCCTATTCCAAAGTAAAAAGAATGGGGATCATTAATTTTAGACTCACAAAAAAAGCTACAGATATACATATCGAGAAATTGAGAATTAAAACTCCCTCCAATTCGACCCTAATCAAAAATTTAAGTGGTGGTAACCAGCAAAAGGTCATATTGGCACGTTGGATGGAGAAGAAAGTAAAGCTTTTAATTCTTGATGAGCCTACAAGAGGTATTGACGTAAGAGCAAAGGGTGAGATATACCAGCTAATTAAGGAAATGGCAGATAACGGAATTACAGTAATACTTATATCCTCGGAAATGGAAGAGTTAATTAAAGTTACGGATCGGATTATGGTAATGCATGGAGGAAAGCTGAAGGGATTTGTTGATGTAAAAGATGATTTGGAAAGCGAAGATATCTTAAAAATAGCTTTACAATAATGTTATAAAATATGGAGGTTTATAAAATGAAGCGAACAACAGATTCGAATGAGAACTTTATTAACAAGTTAATGTACACGTTTAAATCTACAGCAGGGGCAGTCTTGTTAGTAACAATAGCTATAACATTATTGGTACAAATCATGACCGGTAATTTCTATACAGAGTATAATTTATCTACCTTTGCTAGACAGTGTTCGTTTGTTATCATTGTCGGCTTTGCACAAACACTGGTACTCTTATTGGGCGGAATCGATCTTTCGCTTGCAAGTATAGCTGGTTTATGTAGCATGGTATTTGCAATGCTGGTTACGAAAACATCGATTAATCCTTTATTAGCTATTGTTATTGCACTTATTGCAGGTTTATTTTTAGGCGCCATCAATGGCTTATTCATATGTACCTTAAATGTTACTCCTTTTATCGTAACACTGGCAACCAGTGCATTGTACAAAGGTATTATTTATGTAGCTACGAAAGGTATCCCGTTAACAGGTATTCCGCAATCGGTTACTCCGATCGGTCAGGGCTCTTTATTTGGCATCATTCCGTATCCAACGATCATTATGTTGGTTCTGGCAATTATTTTAATATTTATCCTAAAGCGTACCTCCTTTGGCCGACATGTATATGCGGTAGGAGGCAATGAAAATGCTGCAAAAATAGTAGGTATCAGAATTAATAAAACAAAGATGGCAGTATATATTATTGCAGGAGTATTATCCGCAGTTGCAGGAGTATTGATGGTATTAAGGTTAGGTTCTTCTCAGGTAAATATTGGTGAGAACTGGGTTATGCCTTCAATTACAGCCAGCGTACTTGGCGGTACCAGCATGAGTGGCGGCAGTGGTGGAATAGCCGGAACCATTATGGGTGGATTACTTATGTCAACCATAACCTTTAGTATCAGCTTGCTGGGTATCTCTTCTTATTGGGATCAGATTGTTACCGGTGCAGTTGTGCTCATTGCTATATCCATTGATGCAATTCGCAGAAGAAAACAAACTAATTAATTATACCATTAATAGAAAAGGAGGAATTTAATATGAAGTTTGGTGTTACATATTCTTACTGGAGCAAGGATTGGGAAGGAAATGACTATCCTAAAGCGATTGAAAGAGCAAGATCCTGTGGATTTGATGTTTTGGAAATCTTCTATGGAAGAACCTTGACAATGGAGCAAAAAGAGATTGATGAAATTCTGGCAGCTTGCAGGGCAAATGATGTAGAAATCTATTGTACCGGGGGCTTGAGCAAAATAGATGATATTTCACAACCGGATAAAGAAGGAAGAAAAGCAGCAGTTGAGAATGCAAAGAATATCATCAAGTCAATTTCCAAATTAGGTGCAAAAAACTTTTCAGGAATTAATTATGGCGCTTGGTGTAATTTTGACCGTCCGATTAATAAGGAAGAAAGACTTGCATATTCAGCTGAATCCTTAAAGGAAATTGGACAATATGCCGGCGATTATGGTGTCAGCTGGAATATGGAGGTTGTTAACAGATTTGAAAGCTATCTCCTTAACACTGCACAGGAGGCTGTTGAATTAGCAAAAAGAGTAGATAGCCCGAACGTTAATATCTTACTTGATATTTTCCACGGAATGATAGAAGAAGATGATCTTCCTGGTGCTATCCGTATAGCCGGAGATAAGCTGGGACACTATCATATGGGTTCAAACAACAGAAGACCACCAAAGGAGTGTTTCCTTCCCTGGAAAGAAGTTGTACAGGCTTTAAAGGATATTAATTATGATAAATGCATTTCATTTGAACCTCTTGTAAGAACCGGTGGAACAGTAGCACTCAATGGCGGAAACGTATGGAGAAATATGCTGCCGGATAATGCGGACGATAAAATGCTGGATGATATGATTAAAGCTTCTCTTAAGTTCATTAAGGATATGTTTTAAGTAATATAGAATCTAAGGAGGTAAAGTCTTGGATAAATATGTAATCGGAATAGATTCAGGTACTACAAGTATTAAAGCTGTACTTTTTGACTTTAAGGGAAATGAAATATTCCAAAAAGCACAAAAGCTTACCGGAATTTTTCCTGAAGAAAACCAATATGAAGAAGATATGCATGAAATTTGGGATAAAGCAAAGCTTTGTATTAGGGCAATAACAGAAAAATATCCCAAGGAACAGATTATTGGTATAGGTATTACAGCGCAGGGAGACGGCCTCTGGATGGTGGACGAAAATTTTGAACCGGTTCGTAACGGTTGCTGCTTCTGTGATGGCAGAGCTGGAGAGATTGTTGATGAATGGGTAGCGGATGGAACCTGTGATAAACTGTTTGAGCTTACCGGAACCCGGATTTTTTCGGGTAACCAAAATGGTATCGTTAAGTGGATGGAAAAGTTTGAAAAGGAAAGTTTAGATAGAAGTAAGTATCTATTACATTTAAAGGATTATTTATTCTATAAGCTTACAGGAGAAGTAACTACGGATGCTACGGATCAGTCACTCATCCTGCTAAACCAAAAGGACCGCACTTATCTGGAGGAAGCCTTTAAGATTTGTGGTATAGATAAATACAGGGAGAAATATCCTCCAATTAAAAATGCAAAAGAAAATGCCTATTCACTAAAGAAAGAAGTCGCTGATGAATTAAATTTATCTACAGAGGTTGTGGTTACCTCTGGACCTATGGATGTAGCTGCTTGTGCACTTGGCAGCGGTGTTGTTGAAAAGGGTCATTGCTGCTCCATCATAGGAACTGCCGCACTGCATGAAATGGTCATCGATGAGCCCCTAAAGGATAATATTAAGGCTGGTATGACAGTTACCCATGTTATGGATAACAGATGGCTTCGCTTAATGGCATCACTTGCAGGAACACCGAATTTGGAATGGATGCTTAATACCATTGCAAGGCATGTTGAGTCTGATGCTAAAGAAGCCGGAGTAAATGTTTATGAATACATGGAGAAGCTTATACAGGAGGTTCCGATTGGAGCCCGTGGCATTATGTATCATCCCTATCTGTTAGCTGGCGGTGAAAGAGCTCCATTTACTGACTCTAGAGCAAGGGCAAGCTATACCGGAATTAGTGTAACACATTCCATCGATGATATCATAAGAGCAACCTATGAAGGTGTGGCATTTGCCATGCTGGACTGCTATCAGCATATGCCGTTACCCATAGAACAGGTTACCCTTTGTGGTGGCGGAGCGAATAGTGCATTATGGTGTCAGATGTTTGCAGACGTACTTGGTGCTACAATTGTGACTGTAAAGGGTCAAGAGCTTGGTGCAAAGGGTGTAGCTGTTAATAATCTGGTAGTTCAGGGTTATTATAAAGATTACCTGGAAGCAGTCAGAGTAACAGTTGAAGTCAATAAGGTTTATGAACCGGATATGAAGAAGCATGAGCAATATATGAAATTTTATCCTTTGTATCAACAAACCTATGAGGCACTGAAGGAAACGTGGAAACTTAGATCAGAGATCATTAATGAAAAGTAGGGAATTATAATGTTGTATGAAAAGGAACGGGAAACAATAATTTCTACCTGCAGATTAATGCAAGGCTTGGGATATTTTTTAGGTACCTGGGGTAACATCAGTATTCGTATCAATAATCATATAGTATTGACTCCAAGCAGAGTAGATTATGATACTATGAAGCCGGAGGATATGGTTATAATAGATCTATCAGGAAATATCATTGAAGGCTATAGAAACCCTACTTCAGAAAAAGAAGTTCATAGGCAGATTTATCTGGTCCGTGACGATGTAAAAGCCATCATTCATGCCCATACCCCAAAAGCAATGGCGGTATCAGCAACATATATTGATGAAGTACCCTGCATCGTTGAAGAAATGTCTCAATTACTTGGAGGAAGTATTCCACTGACCATGGACTATGTTCAGGCAAAGGAGCATGAAGAATTAGGCCTGGCTGCTGCTGCAGTAATTGGGGTCAAAAATGGAGTTATTTTAAGAAACCATGGACCGGTTTCCTGTGGACGAACAATAGAAGAAGCGATTTTAGTAACAAATGTAATTGAAAAAGCATGTGATATATATCTGAGCATTCAAAGAGATAATCAAGTAGTGAGAATACCGGATTTTTATGTAGAATCCGAGAGACATCGGTTTTTATATAATTACGGTAAAGAAAAAACTTAATTCTTATTGGGCTGTTACGAGACACCTGTTTCGTAGCAGCCCATAAATTGATTTTATTAACTAAATTTTGAAAAAAATATGAATTATATCAAAGCAGGATTTGTATTTTTATTAAGTTTCATGTAAAATAGTGATAACGATGAAAACACATATAAAAGTGATAAGATATAGTATTAATAGAATAAAAAAAGAAATACCTTAAATATCGAGCAGTAGCAAACTGGAAAAGGTATAATGAGGTATAATAGATGGAGGATATTATGTTTAAAGTGGCGAGGTTGTCGAAAATCAAGGAAATAATTTTAGATCGAGGACAAGTCGATGTCAGTACTTTAAGCTCTCTTCTTAACGTGTCCGATGTAACGATTCGAAGTGATTTGGAAGAACTTGAAAAAGATAAATTCCTTCATAGAACACATGGAGGAGCAATACTAAATGAGGACTATATAAAACAACAGGATTTTCAAAATACCTTACTTGGAGGTAAGCTTGAATATGACAGGAACAAAGAATATATAGGACAAATTGCTTCCGAATTAGTTTCTGATGGGGAATGGATATTTATTGGACAGGGAAGTACCTGCTATTATGTTGCCAAAGAGCTTGTTAAAAAAGAATCCTTAAATGTTTTGACAAATAATATATATGCTGCGGTTGTTTTATCTCAGAATAAAAAGGCGAATATTGTTATGACAGGAGGGACTTTGATTCATAGTGATTTGTTTTTATCCGGAGATATGTTTTTGAAGGTGCTGGACAATATCTTTATATCAAAGGCTTTTATGGGGGTCACGGGAGTAGATTTTAAAAGTGGGTATACAGTAAACGATTATTTGGAGCAGAATGTTTATAGTAAGATTAAAGAAATCTCCAAAGAATTAATAATTGTCGCGGATTCATCAAAGTTTAATAAGATGTCCTTTTTAAGCATTGGGCCTTTAACAATGCCTGACATAGTGATTACAAATGAAAATGTACCCAAAGAATATAAAGAGTTTTACTTCAATAATGGAGTAAAGATATTTACTTCTTATAATATTAAGAAATCTTCGATACGAGGTGACACATAAATGAGCACACCGATATTAAGATTGGAAAATGTCAGTAAAAGCTTTCAGGGTGTTAAAGTAATTTCAGATATAAATATTGAAATTTATCCCGGTAAAGTTACTGCACTGATCGGAGCAAATGGTGCCGGCAAAACAACCCTGATAAAATTAATAAGTGGTATTTATCCTGCTTCAGAGGGAAGCTTTTATTACTGTGGAGAATTAGTTAATATTAAAACAACTTATGATGCGATCAAGCTTGGTATTGTATCTTGTCCACAGGAATTACAGCTTTTTTATGAATTATCAGTATTTGGGAATATCTGCATGGGTAATGAAATTTTTGAGAGAAACAAGATTTTTAAAATTAAGGAAATGGAGAAGACGGTTACTGAGGTTTTAAAGAAGCTTAATTTAAATATTGATATTCACCGCAAGGTGAAACATTTATCATTGGCAGAAAAGTTCTTGGTTCAGTTTGCAAGGGCTATATTGCGTAACCCAAAAATCATTATCATTGATGAGTTGATTGATGTGCTTACGCAGGTGGAGTATGAGACAGTATATGCTATCATTAAAGAGCTTAACAGAATGGATGTGGCTGTCATATTTATTTCACATAGAATTGATGAGACTATAAAAATTGCGGATAATATATTAGTATTAAGAGATGGTAAAATAATTGAGTCGATTGATACGAAAGTTGCTGATGAAGAAAATATCAAAAAATTGATTATTGGTAATGATATAAAAGACCATTACCCTAAATTGAAGGTAAAAAAAGGAGAAGAACTATTAAGGGTAAGTAATATCAAAAGCAGATTTTTAGATAATATTAGTTTTTCGTTATGCAGGGGTGAAATTTTAGGTATTGTAGGACTGGCGGGATCCGGCCGTACCAGTTTATTAAAAGCAATAGTTGGAATTGATCGGATTGACCAAGGAGAAATCGTATTTTTCTCTAATAAAAAGATACATAAAAGAAATAAGTTTATGGATAGTATAGGCTTTATGTCCGAATATAGAGACATTCATAGCTTCTTTCCTTCTTTATCAATTGGGAGAAATATAACAATAAAAAACCTAAACAAGGTTAAAAAGTTTAAAGTAATCAATAACAAATTAGAGAATATGCGTTCCAAGGATGCATTAGATCGGATCGGATTAAATTGCAATATTTATAATGGGAATATATCACATTTAAGTGGTGGAAGTAAGCAAAAAGTTTTAATTGCACGTAATGTATTCTCTAAATGCAATATTTATGTTTTTGATGAACCGACAAAGGGTATAGATATTGCTGGTAAAGTAGAGGTTTATAATATAATAAATGAACTTCTGAGAAGAGGTGCTGGAATTATACTTGTTTCTTCAGATTTTATGGAACTATCAGGCATGTGCGATAAAGTAATTGTCATTAATAAAGGTAAAATGACAGGTGAGCTTGAGCGTGATGAATTTACGCAGTCTATGTTATATGAAATGCTAAATAATTATTAATTAATGGGCTCTTTGTCCAGTCTTATGGCGGGCTTCTTCTGAAGCCCTCAAATACTGGAGGAAGAGCTATTATTTTTCAAGCTAAAATATAAACAAAATATTAGAAATGTATCGTGTCAATGCTTTAATATGTATGAGAATATAGAAAACCTATATTTGGAAGATGGGTTATGAAGATATTAAACTTTGGATCCTTAAACTATTACGGATTGCCTTAAGCTGGCGAGCAATACAGCTGCTATTGCAGTAACAAAAATGGGTGCCAGTAGCTCAATTCCATATATTAACGACTTGTTGGCTACAGACCTATATGTTTAGGTATTATTAATAGATTAATATGGAAAAGAAAGATGGACTTATTCAAGAGTAGTCTCGTTACTTCTTGTATGAGGCTATCAGAATACAATTAAGAGGGAGGTAGAGACATGCTTAAGAAGGTAAAAGCGATTTATTCTATAGTAATAAGCATATCTGTAATAGGTATGTGGGGAATGACAATCTTGACGGGAGGAATAGTGGAAGGTCTTTTTGAAGTATCATTTCATCTGGCATCAGAATTTCTTATGGCGATACTGTTACTGTTAGGCGGTATAGGCTTACTCAGAGGTAAAGCATATGGAAAAAAGCTATATATACTATCAAACGGTATGCTAATTTATTCTGTTTTGAATGCTGCGGGATATTTTGGAGAAAGGGATAATGTTGCAAGTACAGTAATGTTTTTGCTGATATTGCTGATAACATCGCTACTTCTATTGACTGAATTTGGTGCAGCGGAATAAATTTATGAGAAGCATTTTTAGTGGAGTGTTCTCTATTCCATAAATATAAACATTCTGGTATAAATTACCTTTATTTGATATAATAGGAGTGACCTATCTATGTAATAAGAGTATACTTAGAGCGCACTAATCAAATTCCGTTTTCTGAAAGAAAATGTTTCGTATGAAGCCAGCAGGGTTATATCTATAATGGAATGGAGTGCATCGGTGGTTAAAATATTGATTTCTGATGATAATAAAGAAATTACAGAACTTGTGGCAAATTTATTAATAGCTGAAGACTATGAGGTGGTGAAAGCATATTCTGGATCGGAAGCATTGAATAAGTTTACGACAGATATGTCCTTAGTTATTCTTGATGTAATGATGCCTGATATGGATGGGTATGAAGTCTGTAGAAATATCAGGACTAAAAGCCAGGTTCCGGTTTTGTATTTAAGTGCAAAGGGAACAGATATTGATAAGGTAGTGGGCTTATCATCGGGTGGCGATGATTATATGGTCAAGCCGTTTAGCTCTATTGAGCTTATAGCCAGGGTAAAAGCATTAATCAGAAGATATACCTATATACAGCCAACACCCAATACGGTATCGAATGAAATTGTGATAGACACCTTAGTAATTGATAAAAATGCTTGCAGTGTGACAAAATGTGGTGAGATATTGAATCTCACAAAAACTGAATTTAGAATATTATTGTTTTTAGCCGAACATAGAGGTCGTGTTTTTAGCACAGAAGATATTTTTCGTAGTGTTTGGGAAGAAAAATATTATGAAGGAAATAATACAGTCATGGTACATATGGCACGACTTCGGGAAAAGATTGAGGATAATCCAAGAGAAGCTAAAATCATTAAAAATGTATGGGGAGTGGGTTATAAAATTGAAGCATAGATTACAACTTAAGTTCGTGGGTATTATGTTTTTAAGTGTATTTGGTGGCTTGATTGCTATGGGTTTAGCTGAGACCTTTTACTTTGGGAGAATTAAAGGACTATCACCGGAAGAAGCTGAATTAATGTTTCCGGAATACTCTCCATTCTTTAATGCGATATTTATTGTTGCTTGTATTGCTTTATTTTTACTTTTATCTCGTAGAGTAATCAAGCGAATTGAAGAGATGAATCAGAATGTAGAGAGTATTGCTGCAGGTATTATGACGGGCTTGACAGAGGATAAATCCAGGGATGAGCTGGGGAGTTTATCTCGAAATATCAATACTATGGCAGGAATGCTTCAAGAATCTCTGCAAAAAGAGAAGAATATGATATGTAATTTGGCACATGACCTTAGAACGCCGATTACTTCTATTACTGGATATATAGAATTATTAGCGAAGAGTTCTCACTTATCTGATAAGGACAAGGAATATGCAGATATCATCTTCAGAAAATCCAGGGAATTATCTGCACAGGTAGATGATTTGTTAGAATACTCTGTTTTACAATTTAGAGAAAAAGAATATTATATGGAAGAAATCTCATTGAGCAGCTTATTAGAGCAGGTTATAATTGATTTTATTCCCTCCTTAGAAAAGGAAAAGATGGATTTTTTACTTATTGGAAATGATAAGCCATATCTGTATAAGTGTAATCAAGGATTAATGGTAAGATTGTTTGAAAATTTAATCACCAATAGTATTAAGTATGGCAAAAGTGGAGGTAAATTAGATATCAGTATAGAAAATCAAAATGAGAAAATAGTGATAACCTTTGCTAACTATGGCACAGTATTACTAAAGAATGAAGCATCCTCTTTATTTCAAGCATTTTATAAGGAGAAAACTGCAAAAGAATATAAAACAGAAAGTAAAGGCTTGGGATTACCTATTTGTAAATCTATTTTGAATATTCATGGAGGAACCATTGAGGTCGATACAAAGCCGGAATTAAAAAAAATAATCTTCGTAATAAAGTTGTAAGTATTTCTTACAACTTTATTAATTTTATACTGGTATATTATTTTTTATCAAGAGGATAGGAGATATTGGAATAATGATTAAAAAGATATTGGTGAGAGATTTTTTACAAAATAAAATAATTAATATTGTATTGCTGTTATTCATTGTACTCTCAGCTTTTTTAATATCTTCGGGTACAATGGTAGTAATGAAGCTGGTAAATTCCATGGATACAATATTTGAAATAGCTGTACCGCCTCACTTTCTTCAGATGCATGCAGGAGAAATGGCTCAAGATGAAATCGATCAATTATCAAGAAAGGTAGATTACATCGATGGTCAGCAGACAGTGCAAATGCTTAATATCGAAGCATCAAATATTTGGTTTGAGTGCAAAGATGGTGATAGATGGAAAGCTGTTTCAATGCTGGATAATATGATGGATAATGGCTTTGTAGTTCAGAATACAGGGTTTGATTATCTGGTAGATTTGAATAATCACATTATCAATGTGTCAGATGGAGAAATAGGCGTACCAATCAGCTATATGGATACATATGGATTATCAATTGGTGATAGGGTTTTGATTAGGGATGGGCAGTTTCATAAGGAATTTCGGATTGTCTGCTTTGTACGAGATGCGCAGATGGCATCCTCCATGGCTTCCTCCACAAGATTTCTTATTTCTGAATCAGACCATGAGGTGCTTAAAAAAAATACCGGAAGCTTGGAGTATATCATAGAGTATCGATTCACTGATGAGAAATATACAAATAAATTCCAAAAGCTTTATCAGGACAAAAGTTCAGGAATGCCTAGCAATGGTCCTGCAATCACATATACATTGATTAAGCTGCTAAATGGAATTTCCAGCGGTTTATTAGCAATATTACTTGTATTCGTAAGTCTGCTTATCATATTGGTTGCAATCGTAAATGTCAGGATTACTATCATGGATACTCTGGAAACGGAGCAGAAAGAGATAGGTATCATGAAGACGATTGGTTTTTCAAATAGGGATATTAGAAATATTTATTTGTCCAAGTATAGGTTGTTAGCCATAGCTGGCTGCTTATTAGGATATCTTATAGGACTCCTTCTGAACCAGGGCTTAACGAGAGGAATTGTATTAGCCTTTGGTGATAGTCCGTTCACAATTACAGAAAAGCTTATTCCGGTTGCAGCAGCATTTCTTATCTATATGTTAGTAATTGCAAGCTGTAAAAAAATATTAAGGAGAATTGGAAAAATATCTGCTGTCGAGGCGCTGGTATATGGAAATCAGGGTAAAAGTAATAGCAAAGTAAAGAACCTTCCATTGAAAGGCTATAAGGGAAGATTTATTAATGAATTTTATGCCATAAGAGAATGTATACTTCATTGGAAAAGCTGGCTTCTGGTATGCATTGTGTTTCTATTAGCAACCGTAATTATGTTAGTACCTATTAATTTATTAAATACATTGCAGTCTCCAAAGTTCTCAACAAATATCGGATCACCTAAATGTGATATTCAAATGGGAATTCAGTTTACTGATGAAATTCAGAAAAAATATCAGAGGGTGCAAAATGATTTGGATCATATGAAAGAAGTTACTAAATATGGTGTATATGCTAAGATAAAATATGAGGTAGAGGGAGAGGAAGGGAAGGAAACACTATTAATAGATTGTGGAGATTATAATCTGTTCCCTATTAACTGTATAGATGGGAGAGCACCCACAAAGCCAGGAGAAATAGCGTTATCTTATCTGAATGCTAAAAAGCTGAATATAAAAGTGGGTAATCAAATAGAAATTTATAAAGATCAAGAAAAGCAAGTACTTAATGTTTGCGGAATATACCAAGATGTTACTTCAGGTGGATATACAGCGAAAGCTCAGCTGGACTATGAACCAAAAGAAGTATTATCCTATACATTTTTCGTAGCGCTGAACCATGGTTTTAGCGAGGCTTCGTTTATGGATAAATATGGTCGAGTATTTAATTTTATTAAGGTAGTGCCGATGGATGAATTTATGACTCAAACTCTTGGCAATCTTATTTCATCCTTTAAGAGCGTTGCATGGATTACCAATGCAGTAGCAATATTCATGTCTTGTTTTATGATAGCATTATTCATTAAGCTGAAAATCGTGAAGGAATATTCAAAATGCGCCATTTTGAAAGCAATTGGGTTTACCGGAAAAGAAATTAAAAGACAATATTTGTTGCAATCTATCCTTACAGCATTATTTGGTATCGTGCTTGGTATCCTGACAGCTATATTTCTAGGTGAGATTTTTATTGGAGCATTGTTGTCCTTAACAGGAGCAGGCCTGGCTGAATTTCAATTCGAGGTTAATTATTGGTATAGTTTATTGGTATGTCCGGGAGTATTACTTATTGCTTCCCTTGTAATGACCTGGCAATGTCAAAGTAATGCGAAAGAATGTAGTATTATTGATTTGATAAATGAATAGAAGATGGAGGATCAATTTATGCGTATTTTATTACAGGCAACAGATTTAACAAAAACCTTTGGCGCTGAACAAAATCAAAAAATAACCGTGTTAAATTCGATTAACCTTGGAATAGAAGAAGGTGAGTTTGTTGCAATTATGGGGCAGTCAGGCTCAGGAAAATCAACTCTTTTGTATAATATAAGTGGTATGGACTGTATGACCTCCGGAGAGGTTAGCTTTGATGGAAGAAAATATTCACATATGTCAGAGGATGATATGAGTAAGTATAGATTAGAAAATATGGGTTTTATTTTTCAGCACTCTTATCTACTTAAGAATCTTTCAATTGAAGACAATATCCTACTACCAGGCTTAAAATTAAGAAAGACATCTAGAGAAGTACTTAATCAAAGAGCAAAGAAGTTAATGAATAAAATGGGGATTGACAATGTGGCTGACCACGATATTAATAAAGTATCGGGAGGGCAGTTACAAAGGGCTGCAATATGCAGATCTTTAATTAATCAACCTAAAATATTATTTGGAGATGAACCTACAGGTGCACTGAATTCTAGTTCTGCAACAGCAGTTATGGATATAATGAATGGAATTAATCAAGAAGGAACAACCATTTTGATTGTTACTCACGATGCTAAGGTTGCTGCAAGGGCAGATAGAGTAATATTCCTATCAGATGGTAAAATAACTGCTGAATGTGTATTGGGAAAATATAAAGCAAACAGTAATACTTTAGAACGAGAAGAGAAGGTCAGAGATTTCTTGAAGAACAAGAAATTCTAAGTAATCGCCCTACAATAATGTGTTAGCTAGGACAGAGCGCTGTTCTATACCATGATTGCAGGGCGATTATTATTCTCTGTGGCTCTACCTTGTAACCTGCAGAGCTTTCGTAATCTCAGCGATATATAGGATATGGTAATCCCTTGCCGGATACCAGGTATTGTTCAGCTTCTCATCCAAAATAGAGTCCCCTTGCATGGCCTGACGGTATAATTTCTTGCAGATTAAGACATTGGAGGCCTCACCGAAGTACGGTGTTCCGTCCGAGAAGGCAAGAGTAAGACCGCACTTACTAATCTTATCCTCAGTTCTTCCTGATACGGTTCCCATATAGTTTAAGACATCCTTGTATTCCTTATCAAGGAAGCTTAAAGAAAAGGTGGTTTCCTGATCAAGAAATTCTTTGGTATAACGCTGTGGACGAACAACAATATAGGCAACATTCTTACCATACATAACACCAAGGCCTCCCCAGGAGGCAGTCATCGTATTTGCCTTATCCTTATTGCCTGCGGTAATCAACATCCATTCTTTGCCGATTAACTGGAAGGGATTTTTGCGAAGTACCTCGGGTAAAATCTCTTTAAAATTATTCATCGCGTTCCTCTTTTCTGTCTTTTCTATGATCTTTACAGCAATCTGTCTTCAATAACTCTTAGTGAATGTAATGATGCAATTACACATTCAATCTGAGTTTATTAGTATTATACGATAGTAGTTGCCATCGTGCAACGCTATGTCGAATATTTCACCATCGGGAATACCCGGCATATATTAATTACAAAGAATTGAAGAGTCAAAGGACGTTGTATATGACGATACACACAGTGCAGGCCGGTGATACACTGGCTTCTATCGCAAACCAATACGGCATATCTGTTGAGCTAATTATTTCTGAAAATGAACTGCCTAATCCGGATAACCTTTTAGTCGGACAAAACATCGGAATTCGTATTCCTGCGATCACCCATACAGTAAAACAAGGAGATACCTTGATTTCTGTCGCCAATCAATATAATACTACGGTCACCAGTCTGTACCAGCATAACCCAAAGGTTGCAGTCAACAGAATGTTGACTCCCGGACAAATACTGGTGATCACCTTTGCTGATGAGGAGCCGGTAGATACAGTAATCATCAATGGCTTTGCCTATCCTTTTATAAAAGAGGATGTACTGAGACAGACCCTGCCCTTCCTGACTTATCTCTATATCTTTACCTATGGCTTTACCCCGTCAGGAGAACTGGTTCCGGTTGAGGATGATAAATTGATTGCCATTGGAGAGGAATACAATGTGTCACCGGTTATGATGCTGGCCCCGATGAATGAGGAAGGAGTATTCGATACTGGGATTGCTCATCAACTATTTGCCAATCCGGAGGCACAGACAAATTTGATTAATAATATTGTTGATAATATGAGGGCGAAGGGTTATTTCGGACTGGATATAGATTTTGAATTTATTCTGCCGGAGGATCGCCAGGCCTTCATAAACTTCATCACGGAAGCTCATACCAGACTATCCGCCGAAGGCTATTTTGTATCTGTGAATCTGGCTCCGAAGACCTCAGGAACCATGACCGGTTTACTGTATGAATCTCATGATTATCCTGCAATTGGAGCAGTGGCAGATAGGGTCATGCTGATGACATATGAATGGGGCTATACCTTTGGGCCGCCTATGGCAACCGCTCCGGTAAACAATGTCCGTAGTGTGATTGAATACGGTGTATCTGTGATTGATCCTGATAAAATCCTTCAGGGAATTCCAAATTATGCTTATGATTGGCCGCTGCCCTTCGTCAAGGGTGAGACAGCAGCAGAAAGCATCAGCAATCAGGAAGCAATTACCCGAGGAGTTCAATACGGGGTAACAATCCTATTTGACGAAACTGCACAATGCCCCTTCTATTATTACACAACTGACGAGGGAGTTCAGCATGTCGTATGGTTTGATGATGTCAGAAGCATGACAGCTAAGCTCGCTTTGATACCGGAATTTGGGCTGGCCGGTGGAGGAGTTTGGCAGATTATGAATTATTTCCCCGGATTATGGATGGTAGTAGCTTCCAGATTTACAATTATCAAGGTATGAAATATCACATTATTACAGAGAGTTGGAAGCGTTTCCTGACATAGAGAAAGGAAACGCTTCTTCAGCGTAAAAATACTCTTTCTTATTTACAAAAAAAAGCTTTAAGCGTATAATGCATATATGTTCTGCATTTTATCATATTAAGGGGATACGGGATGAACAGGAAGATTCTGAAGGAAATAATCAGCTGGATCATGGTATTCGTCGTAGCCTTTGCACTGGCTACCCTAATTAATAAGGTTATTATTTTGAAGGTGGAGGTTCCCTCAGGCTCCATGGAGGATACCATATTGATCGGGGACAGAGTATTTACTTTTCGGCTGGCCTATCTGATCAATGAACCGAAACGAGGAGATGTTATTGTATTTCCCTATCCAGATGATGATAAGGTGGATTACATCAAGAGAATCATCGGTCTTCCGGGAGAGACAATCGAAGGAAAGGACGGGTTGGTATATATTGATGGCAGACCTTTGGATGAACCTTATGTCAAAGATAAAATTGACAGTGATTTCGGACCTTATGTCGTACCAAAGGACAGTTTTTTTATGATGGGAGATAATCGCAATAATTCTGAGGATTCAAGATACTGGGAGCATAAATTTGTATCAAGGGATAAGATTAAGGGAAAGGCAATTGTAAAATATCCACATTTATCTTGGTTCGATACAATTCACTATAATTGAACATAAGGGAGAAGACAATGAATAAGAAAGTTCTTAATGAAATTTTGAGCTGGGTAATTGTTGCTATCGTTGCTTTTGCGCTTGCATTCGTAATTAACCGGTTTGTAATCCTAAAGATCAGCTCGCCGACACCTTCCATGGAGAATACCTTCCTAGTGGGAGAGCGGGTATTAACCTATCGTTTGGCATATGTGTTCTCTGAACCGAAGCGTGGCGATATCGTAGTATTTCCTAATCCGGATGATGAATCAGAGGATTATATAAAGCGTATTATAGGTCTTCCGGGAGAGGTGATTGAGGGTATTGACGGAGTTGTCTATATCAATGGGGAACCTCTGAAGGAGACTTATCTCAAGGAGAAGATGGACAAGGAGGATTTCGGAGCTTATGAAATTCCTTCCGGCTGTTACTTTATGATGGGGGATAATCGCAATGATTCACTGGATGCGAGGTACTGGGAGCATAAATTCGTAGAAGGTGATAAGATCAAGAGTAAAGCAATATTCAAATATCCTAATTTTAAATGGTTTAAGAAGGTAGAGTATTAATATAGCAGTTTATAGTAAATGAGGCCATTCTAACGAGCGGCCTTTTTTATAAATAGAGAGGACGGCTTATTAACAGAAAGATAGCCGAGCCTTTCATCAAAAGAGGCGCTATCTAGAGATGGGAAACCTTTCCTTTACGAGAGCATAGTCTTATGGTATACTGAAACGGAAATAATCAGAAGTATTCTAAGACATCGATGGATTTTTAGGACTGAAAAAGGAAAAGAGGGAAGATTATGAGGAATAGTAAGAAGGATATCATATTTATCCTTCATTTGGTTTTGGTAGCGCTTACGGGTATTCTCAATCTATATGGATATTTTAATCTGCCGGATACGATAGCAACCCAGGTCAGCTTTACAGGTGATAATGTTAATTCCATGCCGAAAGTTCTTTATCTATTCATAAGCTTTGTGATTATGCTGGTACTGGCTACGGTAAATAAGAAAGGCAGAGCGGATAAGAGGATAACCTCAACCATAGCTTCTGTGCTTGTATTTATAGGTAATATTCTTGTGATAACAACTCAACTGTAGTTGTTATTAAGTAAATCAGATTAATAAGGAATGTTGGGTATGTGATAACATATCCCAACATTTTTTCGTTAGCTGTCAAATTAATAAGGGTACAGTCAACGGATGATTGTACCCTTATTGATTATTTCACAGTAGGAGCTCCGGAGCTACACCTGTGTAAGAACCATTAGATTTCATAATAACTCCATGGGTTCGCAGAACAGATCCACCCTTTGTTTGGCTTAACCACCTCCACTTCAAGGGGGATTTTGTGTCAATAGAGCGATTTATCGCTGGCTTTAGCCCCTGCTATTGACTCATAATCACCACTTGAAGATAATGCAAGCAGCCAAACACAATGGAGAAGCTTATACTTATATAGGTGGAGCTATAAAGTGTATCGGTGGTTCTGCTGACGCGAAATATTCACTTATATTACCCTATCAATTATTAGATACTGTTTATTAGCTTTATCGTATTATTTCTCAAGGTACTCCTCATTTAGCGTAATAATCTTCTTCAAGGCAGCCTGCCCGGGAGCACCGATAGTATTTCTCTTATTAACACAGGCTTCAAGGCTGATAGCATCGTAGATATCCTGATCAAAGACAGGACTGATGGCTTTAAATTCAGCGAGGCTCATAGCTTCAAGGGAGATATTCTTATCGATACAGTGGAGTACCAGCTGTCCTACAATTCCATGGGCATCCCGGAAGGGAACACCTTTATTTACAAGATAATCGGCTGCATCAGTGGCATTGGTAAAGCCATTCTTCGCACTTTCCACCATGGTTTCCTTACAGAATTTCATTGTAACCAGCATTCCTTGAAAGAGAGCAAGACAACCCTTTACCGTGTCTATCGCATCAAAGGTTAATTCCTTATCCTCCTGCATGTCCTTATTATAAGCAAGAGGAAGTCCCTTCATTACTGTGAGGAGGGACATGAGTGCTCCATAGACACGTCCCGTCTTACCTCTGACCAATTCTGCAATATCAGGGTTTTTTTTCTGTGGCATGATGGAAGAGCCCGTAGAGTAAGCATCATCCAGCTCCACAAAACGATATTCGTTGCTGTTCCAGATTATGATCTCTTCGCAAAAACGGCTCAGATGCATCATGACGGTAGATAAAGCACTTAGCAATTCAATTAAGTAATCCCGGTCTGATACACTGTCCATACTGTTAAGGGTCGGACCATCAAAGCCAAGGAGCTCTGCGGTGTATTCCCGATCCAGCGGATAGGTGGTTCCGGCCAGTGCTCCGGAGCCAAGAGGGGATAAATTCATGCGTTTCATGATATCGCTCAGTCTGCTTCGATCCCGTTTGAACATCTCGAAGTATGCTCCAAAATGGTGTGCCAGAGTGACTGGCTGAGCTTTCTGCAGATGAGTAAAGCCTGGCAGGAAGGTTGCAATATTCTCCTTCATGATTGTATTGATGGATGTCAGTAGGGTTTTCAGCAATACATCAAGTTCTGTAATCTCATCCTTAATATAGAGCTTCATATCTAGGGCAACCTGATCATTTCGACTGCGACCTGTATGCAGCTTTTTACCTGCCTCTCCGATACGTTCAATCAGATGAGCCTCCACAAAGCTGTGAATATCCTCATACTGAGCATCAATCACAAGGCTGCCGTTGATGAGATCCTCCATGATTCCCGACAAGCCGGCTATAATCTGGTCTTTCTCGTCATCAGCTATAATTCCCTGTTTTGCAAGCATTGTTACATGTGCGATGCTGCCCTCGATATCCTGCTTATAAAACTTCTGGTCAAAGGAGATGGATGCATTAAAATTATGCACCAGTTGATCGGTTTCCTTAGTAAAGCGTCCGCCCCAAAGCTTCATGTATCCTACCTCATTTCCATTATAGATTGTATTCATATTACCTCGTTTCCTTTCAAGATGCAACAACAAATTTATAATTATGCAAAATGAAGTGTAAATATAAAATATTGGAATACTATTTTATAAGGTAGGAGTATTTATTCGTGCACATGCTTATAAAACATAGATAATGAAGCAGAGCTCTATAGTTCATACAGCTTCGTATATTTTTCCTTTAGGTAGTTCACATAATATTCGGGGTTGAAATCTTCTCCACATACATCCATCAGAATCTGATTGGTATTCTTAACTGCACCGTATTTATGAATATTATCCCGGAGAAATTCGCGGATGGGGATAAGATTACCTTCCTGCAGATATTTTTCTATCGGCATCTTATCCTTCATACAGCTATAAATCTGGGAAGAAACGGCTGTTCCGATAGCATAAGAAGGAAAATACCCAAATTCCCCAAAGGACCAGTGGGTATCCTGCAGGATGCCCTCAGTATCCGTGACAGGTGTTATTCCCATGTACTCCTGATACTTCTTATTCCAGATATCCGGAAGCTCGTCTATATTAATCTCATCATTGAATATCGCTTTCTCTATCTCATAGCGGATGATAATGTGAATGCAATAGGAGAGTTCATCGGCTTCAGTTCGAATCAGACTGGGGACAGCCTTATTGATTCCCCGGATAAAGTGATCCAGTGAAATATGATTAAGATTCTCAGGATATGCAGCTACCAGCTTGTCGTAAATCGGAATCCAAAAATCATAACTTCTGCCAAGGATATTCTCATAGAAACGGGATTGGGATTCATGCATCCCCATGGAGGCACCACCTCCGACCAGAGTCTGAGTAATGGCATCATCGATATTCATCTCATAGATGGCATGACCGCTTTCATGGATGATAGAGAACATTGCACTTTCTAAGTTATTCTCCATATAGCGGTCAGTTATTCTGACATCATGATTGTGCAGCTGCGTGGTAAATGGGTGGGCACTTTCTCCGATCACGCCACGGTTAAAATCAAAGCCCACATAACCGCTTAAGTATTTGCAGAATTCTTTCTGCTTTTCTATATCATATTTAAGATAGTTATAGCTCTTATCGACGGTTTCTGCTTTCTTTGCAACCTCCTTCAGAAGAGGTACGATCTCAGCCTTGATTATATCAAAGAAGGCATCCAGTTCTTTAATCATAAAGCATTCGTCATAGTCACTCAGCAGGACCTCATAGGGCTTCTTGTCACCCTTTGCACGATAGCCTGCAAACTTTTTCTTATATTCTATTACTTTTTTTAGATAAGGAGCAAAGTCCTCATATTTGTTTTCTTTTCTTGCCTTAGCCCATTTACGGTTAGAAACTGAGGTGTATTCATTAAAGGCACGATATTCCTCCGGAGGGATACTTTCCAGCTGTTCATAGGTCTTTGAAAGCGCCTTAACAATTGCTTTCTGTGTAGAATTCAACTCCTTCTGTTCATAATCCTCCTTAAGCTTTGACAGCAATGAGCGTACCTCGTCATTGATCAGGCTTTTCATATATTCATCAGACAGGATTCCGATTACCTTCGAAGTATATTCAGCAGCACCAAAGGGTGCGGTGGTCTCGTCATCCCACTCAAATAGATTGCGAGCAGTCTGAAAAGCCATAACCCTTTCAAGGTGGGATTGTAATTGCTCAAATGTTTTACTCATAATAATCTCCTTTATTGTTATTATTGATACCTGGTACATTGTTCGATTACGAAACAGAAAAATAAAACTGTAACAATGTAATATGCATTATAAATCTGTCTTAATAGTATATCAAATTTTAATTTATCTAATCAATCCTCCGAAACCCTTGTATTTTCAAGGAAAATCGGCATTTTAATACTCGTACCTTATGTATTTTCCCTTGTTTTTGCCCTTATGAGCCGAAACAAGGGAAACTTTTTGTTTAGGCTTCCCCGACTACCTTATCAAGCAGTCTTGCGGAAGTTCGTTTCGCTTCCCTCTTGGAGTGAGCGTAGATGTTCATTGTGGTACTTACGTCAGCGTGTCCGAGCAGTTCCTGCACATCCTTCGGTGCTGCACCGTTGGAGAGCAGATTGCTGGTGAATGTGTGTCTCAGCATATGAAAATGGAAATCTTCAAATCCTTCCAGTTTCTTTTTTGCTGACCTTGTCATAACACCAACTGTACTCGGTGACTCGTATGCTCCGTCAGGTCTAAGGCAGACAAAGGATATTTCCTTGTACCCGTCTGGCATTTCCTCGGTTCTCGGCAGGCTGTAGACTTCATAGTAAGTACGGTCTTTCTCTTTGACCTCTTTGTAGTAATTGAGGTGGTAGAGTTCGCCATACTTGAAGCGGTTCTTGTGCTGTTCCGTCTTTGCCTTTCTGAGAATGTCAGCCAGAGTGTCGCAGAAGTCCACGGTGCGGACTTTCTTGCGTTTGGTGGCACCTATCTCTGTCTTGTGCCTTTGCCCGTTGTATCGCATACTGCGTCGTACTGTGAGGTGCTGTCCGTCAAGGTTGATGTCCTGCCAAGTCAAACCACATACTTCTCCGATACGAAGTCCTGTGTAGTAGGCTATCTGCATCGGGAGCAATGCAGGATTGTCTTTCTTTTTTAGAAAGTCCTCCAACATCAGAAACTGCTGATGGTCAATGGTAGGAGCATTGTCAACTTCTCCGCCCTCGTCTGCAAACAGTTCGTATTCCTCTTTCTTTCCCCTCCATACCACATACTGCATAGGGTTAAAGGAAATCAGCTTCTTTGGGAATACCGCAAATCGGAACGCTCCCTGCAATACTGCTGAGAACAACCTCAGATACCCTTTGCTGAGTGCCTTTGCTGTTGTCCCGTCGGGATTTTGTCCTCCGAAAGTAAGGAAGTCCATAAATGCCTGTAAATGTTCCGCAGTGACCGTTTTCAGCTTTCTGTCACCAATAGGATATTGCTTTATCCTGTTCACTGTCCCCATATACGCCATCACTGTACCATTGCTCAGGTTGCCGGGTTTCAGTTCTTCCTCCACCCACATATCAAGCAGCATACCCACAGTGGTGTTCTCAGGCTTTGCCACGAACTTCTTCGCTTCGTAGTCCTCCATTGCCTTTCGGAGCAATGCTTCCGTTTCAGATTTGCTTTCTGTGCCTGCAAACTCACGCTGTACCATCTTTCCGCTTTCATCTTCTACATAGAAGCGGTAGTACCATTTCTTGCCCTTTTTTCTTACAGATCCTTTTGCCATTGATAAATAGTCTCCTTTCTATCCGTGGCAATCGGAACTGTGACGTATGGTGTGCGTAAAGTAAATAGTGTCACATCCGCCGATTGTTTCATCGGCTTTTTTGTTGTCAAAGAGCCACGGAATTATTCTTTTTCGGCAAGCCTTGCTTCGGCTTCCGCTACTATCCCGAAAAGGTCACCCATCTTTACAGCGGTACGACCTTCATCGTAGATATGTAAAATTCCGTCTAAGAATCGTTTCATATCCTCAATCGGTGCTTCCATTTCTTTATGGTAAACTCGTTCCTTAATCGCTCCCGACTCAATCGCATATCTCATAAGAGACTGTTTCAGTCCTTCATCTTCTGCAACACGGTCAACCTCTGTCATAGCATCGGAGAAGTGGTGGCAGAGAACGGAATACAAATCAATCATCTTTCCGAGGAATGTGGTAAGGAGCTGCTGGTGTGGTTCTCCATTCACAACCGTAGACACGGTATCAATGTACTTTCTGATATGTTCTTCCAAGTCCTTTTCACAGAGCGTTCTGCTGTCATATTCCTTATCCTCCGAAAGACCTGTGAGCCATTCGGGAGTGGTAAGCAACGCTTCTGCCAGTCCATTGATAATCATTGTTCTCTTTGGGTCTACGCCGTCTGCTTCGTATCTCTGTATCGTTGATTTGTTCACTCCGATACGCTTGCCAAGCTCCGGCATTGTAAGATTCAATTCTATTCGACGTTCTTTCACTCGTTCACCGACCTGTTTTGCGGTGAATGTAATTTCTTTTTTCAAGGTTTACACCTCCTATCGAAACCAAGTATAGCACACAGAAACCTATTTTGCAACCCTTTTCTCGATAAAAGTTAAAAAATATCTTTGACGAGTTGTAATATGAGTTGACAGGAGATAGCAAAACAAGTATAATGATAATTGCAAAGTTGCAAAATGAGTATTTCGAAAGGAGAGATGTGTAATGACAGTAATTAAATGGGTTTAACTATCGAAGAAGCAGCGGAATGTACGGGTATTGGTAGGAACACAATGCGAAAACTGGTGGACTGGGGCAAGCTGCCTGTTCTGAAAGTCGGGCGAAAGACCATTATCCGCAGGGATACGCTGGAGCGTTTTATGACGGTCAATCAGGGCAGGAACTTACTCAATCCAAGCGATGTACGAAAAGTGGAATAACCGTTCTCCAAAGCCCTCGGCGTTTGAGAGCGAAATACACCCCTCGCACAAATCTGCGATTTGTACTCTGGGTATTTCGCCCCTGCGGGGAGCCTGTATCACAGCTTCGGACACCATCCCCTCAGTTATGATACAGAGGAAATTGCGGTGCAATTTCCATTGCTGTCCCACCAATCACCGATAGCTGCGACAGCCGCACCCGACAAGTCGGTTGCGTAACGAGTACGGTATTCTCAACGGAGAAAGGAGCAAAAGGTTGGCAAGACATTCTTTTATCCGAATGTCGAAACTGCCCAATGTCAAGGGAAGAATCTCATATATCACGAGCCACGCCAAACAGGAAAACCTTTACGCCACCTATCGTACCGCTGACAATACCTTTTGGAAGAATCTCGCCAGGGAAAGTCAGCAGGAGTTCCAGCGAAGCGGAACAACAGGAAAGTGTATCGAAGCAAGGGAGTTAATCATTGCCCTGCCGGAGATTTACACCACCTTTGACCCACAGCAAGTGCTTGAAGAATTTACGAACAAATTCCGACAGCAGTACGGAGTGGAATGTGTATCGGCTCTGCACCACAATAAACGCAAGACAAATTACCACATCCACCTCATATTCAGCGAAAGGAAACTGCTTCCCGAACCTGATGTAAAGATTGCCACCAGAAGCGTATTTTTCGACGAAACAGGAAAAAGGGTACGAACCAAGAAAGAAATCACAGACGAGAACGGTCAAGTACGAAAAGGCTGTACCGTTATCAAAAAGGGGGAAGTTTACGAAAGCCATTTATTCACAACCAAAGACGAGCGTTTCAAAACAGAAGCGTTCATAGCAGAAACAAAGGAGGTTTACACGGGGCTTATCAATTCCCACATTTCAGATCCCGAACAACGGTTGAAAGTGTTTGATAAGAACAGCGTGTATCTCCCAACAAAAAAGATAGGCAAGAACAATCCCAAGGCTGCCGAAATCGAAGCGGACAACACCGCAAGACAGGAATGGAACAGGACAGCGGATTTGGCTCTTGTATCGGGTATTGAAGAAGCAAAGATACTGGAAATCAAGCAGACCGAAATCCACGACAAAGCCGGTCAGTCCATCCGTGAAAATGGTTGGCTTCCAAATCTGTTCAGAGGTATCGTAGGCAAGGCAAAGGAATTTCTGCAAGCCATCATTCGTGAAAAGGATATGCCACCCAAGCCAGTCCTCAATATGGATATGGACGAGTTCCGCACAATGCAGAACCTTATGCTGAAGGTACAGAAACAGGCAAAAGCAATCAAGAAGCTACAGGAAGTTACACTCCCGAATCTGCGACAGCAGCTTGCGGAAACAACGGGCATTTTCAAAGGCAAGGAACGAAAGGCTCTGGAAAAACAGATACAGCAGACCGAAGCCGAACTTGATGAAAAACTTGATAAACTCCCCGATATTCTGACCGATGACGGTTATCCTGATGTGCAGGCATTTATGAAAACTTACCGCAAAGCAGAGGCTATTGTGACACAGTATAACCAAGACCTTGCAGAATGGGAGCAGGCAGTTAAGGTCGGACAGAAACCTGCCGAGAAACAGCACAGACCACCCGAAAGACAAAGTGTGCGTAACAGGCTCAGACAGCTTCAGGAAGAGGGCAAACAGAACTCTCAGCCGAAGCAGAGAAAGAAATCCCAAGACAGGGACAGATAATCACGACATACGAAATCAACACCGCAGGGCGACCTGCCTTGCGGTCTTACATATATCAAAGCATAAGAAAACACCCTGCAAGATTTTGCCTTGCAGGGTGTTATTCAATCCGTATTGTTTCGAAACGCTCTATTTGTCAATGATCACTAAACTGCCATTTTCATCACCAAGAACATCTCTCACCGTTTCATCACAGGGATAATAAAGCTCTGTTGATTGTTCTTTTTGTATCAATGGTTTGTCTAAATGCTGAACATAGGTGTTTCCTGAGAAAATAGGTTGTGCATTGACCTGTTGACCATCTCCAGCAAGATAATCTGTCAAAGTAAACAAGGCATATTTACTCAAATAGAAGGTGTTGTTCTTGATATAAATTCCTTCATTATTTGCAGCACCCATTCCGTTTTCCGCCGCTGATAGCCAATAACTATTGGCTCCACCGCCATCACTGTGCAGCACGCTGCTGTATACCCATCCATATCCAGTATTCATAACAAGATTGTCTTCAAATACCATATTGGTAATCAATGCTGTGGAGCCGGGAACCTCCATGAAGCTTAAATCAGTCCAATGGAAAGGAGCACCACAGTATTCATAAAGATTATTAGAAAACAACTGATTGGTATGGTGAACAATATTCCCGTCGTCAGGTGTATGGTCGTGTATGGATTCAATCATTGCCATCGGTCCACAATGATGAATATAGCAACCTAAAACTTGAAGCTCGGTTTGGTAGACCCCGATACCTCCGCCTGCAACGTGGGGTTTATAACCAAAACTCACTCCGCCCATTTCTTGATGTGAATAGTTTTGTATCCATCCACCGCACCAGCCAATCTCAAGATTAACAAACTTATAGTTTTCAGGCGTTGTTCCAATATCCGTTCCTTGTGTTCCCATCATAGTAAAGTACAAAATAGACAGGTCATAAGCACTCCCGTTAGGGAACAGGTCAAGACCAACAGGTTCTTGAGGGATAGATACAACCTCGTATACTTCGGCAGGATTACCCGCATCGCAACGCAGATACAAGTCGCCACGTACATAGCTGTCTGCTCTGTTGCAAACAGACTCAATTCCATCCTCAAACAGCAGCAAATTGCAGAAAGTTAAATCTTTGTCCAACGCATCTTCTACCACAAAAGGAGTCCCATCAGGATTTATATATTCCACCGTGCTGTTTAACCATGGGAAAACTTCTTCAGCATATACTTCGCCATCATTGAATGCGATCACTGCACTATCTCTTAATGGTTCAGTAGCTCTCCAAATTTTTGTTCCATCTTTCTCGTAATAGAGTTCCCAAAAAGAAGCGTCGTTCGCTCTTTCAATGTCACCTCGCAGAACGGGTTTTTCTCCCTCGCCATAGGCTCCTACCGTCACGCCATCTTTGTATCCGTGATTTCGGGATGTGTCTCCCAAATTTTCTTCTACTGAAATATACCACGTATCACCACGCTCAAAGAGAACCGCATCACCATATTCTAAGTCGGCGGTCATGGCTCGATAAGGCGTTGCCCATGCTGTTTCGGGAGAAAGACCATCGTTTGCATCATTGCCGTCATTGGAGATATAGTAACTTGTGCCAGTAATTATAGAATCGAGATTGGTTACGGTTTCACAGATTTCTTCCCCGCGCTGGTCTGCCATCGAAAGATACTGCATATCCACATCTGTTAATTCACGAATAAACAAATCGGGGTTCGCCGAAGAAATGAGACGAACAATGGCAAGGATACCATCTGCATAGGTCAGAGGGGTGCTCAGCTGAAAAGAGTTACTTTCGGTATCAAAAGCAAAGGGGCACTCGCTACTGAAATTGGAAGGTCTGGCAGCATTGTAGTAAAAACCGGCAGCATCCAAACCGCAGTTGCCGAAACTTCCGCCGTAATGTACAACATTTGCGGCCTCTCCAAAAAGGGAACTGGTCAACCATGTTTCTTCCAAATCCCAGTTGTGATTGATTGCCTGCACAAAATGCCAGATGTTTGCATTGTGATCGTAATAATCTCCGCCAATCATCTCTGCGGAAAGAAATAATGCCGCCATTGCATCAATACGTCGCAAAGCATCGTTACTATTACGCAGCGCAGAAACCTGTTTATTCCATTCCTCTAACACATCTGGAGCAGCATACTGAACGAACCAATCCAAGAGTTCCGCCATTTCTGCACCGGAAATTGTTTCTTGCTGAACCTTCTCCATCGGAAGTCCAAGTTCCATTGCGTGGTGCAGTTCCTGTTTCCACAAATCAGGAATATCCAACTCGTTGATTATTTCTGACGTGTTCTCAGTGCCTGGAGTTTCCTGTATAGGATTTGTTTGCTCTGCTTGATTATTGCCACAGCCAGACAGCATTCCTAATATCATCACAACGGCTAATAGCAAACATAATAATCGTTTGTATTTCATAAATCTTCCTCGCTTTCCTTGTAGGGATAAATCAAATATAAGTAAATGCAAAATCCGCACACAAATATCCAAAATAATTTTAGCACTTACAGAGCAGTTTTTCTATAGCAAAACACAAAAAACACCGTCAATGGTCTTGATAAACAGTGCTGTCGCACTGCCATTGACGGCATTTCTTTGTTTTGCTCCTAATCAGACAAGGGCGATAAGCCAAAGACTGGCTTACCGCCCCAACCCATACTGGATTATGCGTAAATCAATTCGCTATTGACAACCTCTCTTGCACAGGCTTGAATGTTGTTCATCAATCCTATCCATTCCATAGGCTGTTCTGCTTTTAACTGTTCTGTCACACCTTGCTTTTGAGCCATTTCCTCCATCAATCTTTGGAACATTTGTTCCGCCTGTTGGTTAATATCTGCAAGATAACGGTTAAGTGTACCCTCAATCAGCATTGTGGTGTAAACAATGTGCTTATGCTCTTTCAAATACTGCTTGTGGCGTTGTCCCCATAAGCCGATAGGCTGTGTTTCTTCTTCGGAAAGTATCAGACAAGGGATATAATAATCACCCTGCAATTCATACCATAAACCATTGCTTTCATCAAAAATGTACTTGTCCATATAATAAATCCTCCAGTATAATATATTCGCACATACGTCACGGTTCTCCGATTGCCATATTCTGTTATATCTTGTTATCAGATTTTCTTGCCCTTGTGTTTGCCCTTATCAGCTTGCAAGGGAAGAATAAAACAGTGTGAAATCGTATAATAAGTTAAGGTGAGCATTTTGCGATAAACCCTTTATTTTCAAGGCTTTTGGAGGATTTTATTAAAACCCTGTGAGGGTTAATAACCACTTATAAAATTGTGGTTTTCAAATTCTAATTTGTATAACAATCGTTTAGAAGACAAAAAATGTAATATAAGAAGAAAAAGGTAAAGTATACAGCACCTTTTGATGCTTTAATCATATAAGCCCCCAATTACCCGTAAAATCTTCACATCAACGATTTGCTATTGCTCCTTAATCGAAAATCAGGTAAAATTTATCCATACAGAGTTACCATAATCTAGTGGTATGTGATTTAAATCACAGCATTATTTAAAGAAGGAAGGATATACTTCACTTTAGAAACCGAATATATTCCATAATGGGGGAAATAAATAATAAATGAATAACGGATAATATTGAAAGTATAGAAAGGAAGGTATCATCATGAAAAATATGATCATTGAAAAGGTTGTTGGAAGAGAAATATTAGACTCCAGAGGTAATCCGACGGTTGAAGCAGAAGTGACTCTGGCAGACGGAAGCTTTGGTAGAGCCAGCGTGCCCTCCGGAGCATCCACGGGAGCCTTTGAAGCAGTGGAGCTGCGTGACGGAGATAAGGGCAGATATCTGGGTACAGGTGTGAAGAAGGCTGTAGATAATGTAAATCATGTAATAGCTTCCGAGGTGAAGGGACTGAATGCCCTTGATCAAGGCGAAATTGACGCGAGAATGATTACATTGGATGGTACACCAAATAAAGGAAGGCTTGGAGCGAATGCAATCCTCGGTGTATCTCTGGCTGTTGCAAAGGCGGCGGCTGCATCCTTGAATATGCCCCTTTACCGTTATTTGGGCGGAGTCAATGCGAAGACTCTGCCGGTTCCAATGATGAATATCATCAACGGAGGGAAGCATGCAGATTCAAGCTTAAACATTCAGGAATTCATGATCATGCCGGTAGGTGCACAAAGCTTCTCCCAGGCACTGGAGCATAGTGCCACAGTATTCCATACTCTGAAGAAGCTGCTGAAGAATGATGGCTATGTAACAGCTGTTGGAGATGAGGGTGGTTTTGCTCCGAAATTCACAAGTGATACACAGGCATTGGATTATATCGTGAAGGCAATTGATACTGCAGGCTATCGCCCCGGTGAAGATTTCTATATTGCAATTGATGCTGCCTCCACTGAGATGTATGATGAGGCTTCAAAGGCCGGAAGAAAGGGAGATTATCTCTTCTGGAAATCCGGTGAATACAAGACTGTGGAAGAGATGGTAGATTTCTGGGATCAGGTGTGCAGAAAATACCCCGTTATCTCCTTGGAGGATGGACTTGCAGAAGAGGATTGGAAGGGCTGGAAGCTCTTAACAGAACGCCTTGGTAATAAGATCCAATTAGTCGGAGACGATTTGTTTGTGACAAATACGAATCGGATTAAAGAAGGAATCTCTCAGGGCATATCTAATTCAGTCCTTATCAAGTTCAACCAAATCGGTTCTCTGACAGAGACTCTGGATGCCATCGAGATGGCAAAGAATAATCGCTGGACTGCAGTGATTTCCCATCGTTCCGGAGAGACGGAGGATGTTACGCTAGCGGATATTGCAGTAGCAACCAATGCGGGGCAGATCAAGACAGGTGCGCCCTCCAGAACCGACCGAGTCGCTAAGTATAATCAACTGCTTCGTATTGAGCAGGAGCTTGGAAGCTCGGCTAGATATCTTGGAAGGAGTGCTTTTCGAGTATTCTAAATGCTCTGCATGTGGTTGAAGATATAGAAAGGCTGGGTAATTGAGATGCCCCCTAAAAGGTAGACCTAGATAATCTAACCTATTGGGGGCACATCAAATGCCCAGCCTTTTATTTTTGAAAGCTGCAATTCTTAGTAAACCATGCCATGATCATAAAGGAACAGCCGGTTTTCCTATAATAGTGGAAGGCTAAAGCTCATACGGCTCGCCATGCCCGGGATAAATGGTATGGACATGATATTGCTTAATCATATCCCAGCTGTCTTCAATGACAATATCCTCATATGCTTCAATATGATGATATGCAGGAAGGTCACCGACAAAGGCGCAGTCGTCATTGATCACCAGGCTAAGGCTGTCATCACTATGGCCCGGAGTGGAGATTAGTGCACCGGAAATACCGATGGTCTTCAGCAATTCTCTGCTTTCGTCCTCAGTCACTATAATATTATTGGAGGAGGTAATATCCCTGTAATTTGCCTTTGGATTCTTCTTAAAAAAAAGATTCAGCTTATTAATATAAGGAATCTGATATTCATGCATAATAAGATTAACTCCCAGGTCCTTCAATATCTGAACTAATCCTGCGTGATCCGGGTGAAAATGAGTCACGATCAGATAATTGATTTCGTTTACAGATATATTGTTTTGATTTAATTGCTGAAGCAGCTGCGCAAAGGTATCCGGCCATCCGGTATCAACCATAAGCCATCCATCCTGTATTGGGATCAGATAGCTATTGATCGAGTTATTTGTAATCGCAATTATGTTCAATTATTTCACCTCAGTATATTATTCGTGCTTTATCTCAACAGCTTCAATGATATTACACCGGTAACCCTTGATAATGTTTCCGGTGACATTCTTGTATGTTCGATCTTCATTCAAATCGGAATTCCAGACATAAGGCATATTGTCATACATGGACCAGTGCTCCCAGGAAGAATCGTCATATGGCTTCATATGGGTGGTCATCATTGCAGTATTTGTTTCCATGTCAGCACCTCACAATGAATTTGTCTTTAATCAACTATATAACGAAATCAGGTATAATTCAAGTAGATTACATATCAGATGCTATGAATTTTGTACTATATTATTCGACTTTTTATAGCCTCCGGTTAAAAGCTTTTGTGTCTCCACAATCAAAATCGGAGCCATTGCAAGGAACAGGGATATAGCCCACTGCCTGAAGGATAAAGGCACAACCTGAAAAATCTTTGCCAAGGAAGGAACCATAATTACGATCATCTGTAAAAAGGTACAGATTACAAATGAGTACACCAGCTTTCGATTACTGAAGAGACCAATAGAGGCTAGAGAATGCTCGCTTCTCATATTGAACGCATGGAACAGCTGGGAAAGGCTCAGGACTGCGAAGGACATGGTTCGGCCGACCCAGGGGATATAGGTATTGCGAATAATACTGCCCTGCAGGGAGCGTTGCATAGCCGGAGTGTCGTAGTAATGAAAGCCAATCAGGAATGCGATCAGTGCAAGCGAGCCTATCATGAAACCCTCCAAAACAATTCGGAGTGCCAGACCATTTGCAAACATTCCTTGTGATGGTGGGATGGGCTTTTTCTTCATGATATCCTTATCAACGGGTTCGACTCCAAGAGCAATTGCAGGCAGTGAATCCGTAATCAGGTTCACCCATAACAGCTGGACAGCAACGAGTGGTGTTGGAAGTCCCAACAGAATAGAGGTAAATATGGTAAGTATTTCACCAATATTACTTGACAAAAGGAAGTGCACTGCTTTTTTGATATTATCATAGATACCCCGTCCTTCCCGGACAGCGGATACGATTGTAGCAAAATTATCATCAGTTAATATCATATCTGCAGCATTCTTCGCCACATCCGTTCCGGTGATTCCCATAGCACAACCGATATCCGCAGTTTTTAATGCAGGAGCGTCATTGACACCGTCCCCGGTCATGGCAACGACCTCTCCTCTGGCTTGGAACGCTTTCACAATGCGGACCTTATGTTCAGGGGAAACCCGGGCAAAAACGCTGTAACGGTAGATATTCTCTATGAGCCGGTCATCACTCATCTGGGTAAGAGCATCTCCTGTGACAGCTTCTTCCCCTTCCGCTAGAATACCGAGATCCTTAGCAATCGCTTTTGCAGTCAGGACATGATCTCCTGTAATCATTACGGGCTTGATGCCTGCCTCACGGCACATGGCTACAGCACCCTTCACTTCTTCCCTTGGCGGATCGATCATACCGATCAGACCGATGAAGGTGAGCCCTTGTTCAAGCTTTTCTTCTCTGTTAAAGTTTTGCGGGAAATTTCTGTAGGCAACAGCAATGACACGCAGAGCTTTTTCGGTCATGGAATTGTTCAGTTGATTCAGCTGTTTCCGATCCTTACCTGTAAGAGGATGCTGCTTACCATTCAGATAATAATGAGTACAACGAGGTAGCATAAAGTCAAAGGCACCCTTAGTGATGCCACGGTACCCCTGATCCTCGGAACAGTGAACGGTAGTCATCAGTTTACGGGAGGAATCAAAGGGTATTTCATAAACACGTGGATAATCCTCATCGAGCTTGTTTTTGTCTAAACCTGCATGATAGGCAGCCAGAACCAAAGCCTTTTCTGTCGGCTCACCGTCCAGAATGACGGTATCACGGTCTAAATTCAGAATAGTATCATTACATAGAGTCGCATGGGAAAGCAGGAAGGAGGCAAAGCTTGAATTTACTTTCTCACGTCCGGAGATGGAGTTTAATTCGGTTACGGTCATGATGTTCTGTGTCAGGGTACCGGTTTTGTCCGAGCATATCACAGTGGCACTACCGAGAGTTTCTACCGCAGGCAGCTTACGGATGACAGCATTCTTTTTCGCCATTCTCTGAACACCGAGTGAGAGCATGATGGTAACGATAGCAGGCAATCCTTCAGGTATAGCTGCAACCGCAAGACTGACGGAGGTCATGAACATATCAAACACCGGAAGCTTTTTAAGAATACCCAGTAAAAAGATAATTGCGCAGATGCTTAAGGCTGCAATTCCCAGTACCTTACCGGTCCTTGCCAGTCGCTTTTGCAAAGGTGTCATAGGTGTTTCGTCCTGCATGATCAGCTTTGCGATATGTCCAACCTGGGTATTCATCCCGGTGTCGGTCACGACTGCCATCCCTCTTCCATAGGTTATGGTACTGGTGGCAAGAACCATATTCAATCTGTCTCCGAGATTGGTTTCAGGTTTCAGTACCAGCTCCGCATTTTTGTCTACAGCGTTACTTTCGCCGGTCAGGGAAGCTTCTTCTGCTTTTAGGTTTACGGCAGTGATCAGACGAGCGTCAGCCGGAACAAAGCAGCCTGTTTCCAGTATCAGAATATCTCCGGGGACAAGCTCTGATGAATCAATCATACCGATTTTACCGTCCCTGACTACATGGGCAGTGGGTGCAGACATTTTCTTTAGGGCCTCCAATGCTTTTTCTGCCCGGGATTCCTGTAGCAGACCAAGGGTAGCATTGATCATGATTATACATAATATAATAATGGGGTCCAGAAAATCGGGGTCACCATCCAGGTAAGACACGATAAAGGATATGACAGCAGCAAAGATCAAGATAATAATCATGAAATCAGCGAACTGCCCCAGGAATCTTAACAGTATGTTTTTCTTTTTGGTAGCCTCCAAAATATTGATGCCATAGGTCTGCTGTCTTTGCATAATGTCCTTGGAGGATAAACCCTGATTATGCGTTACTCCAAGCTGGTCCAGGGTCTCTTTGATGGATAAACTATGCCACTGCATCGTGGTATTCACTCCCGGTAAGCTAATCTTCCTTTAATTATATGAAACATGCTTTAGAATATGATACACGAACGAAGGTTTGGAAATATGATATCATCAGGATGGAATATGCTATTTACTTTTCAATTATTTTGTGTATAATACAATAATAGCAAAAAAATACCATATACAAGAGTTAAATAAATCAGCTAAAAGTATAAATGACTGGATCATCAGGATAGCGAACAATGGAAAATCCTCGGAAGGTATACTTTCCAGAGGATTTCTTAAACAAGTTGTATATGATAACGCTGGTGACTTGATATCTTGCGGCTAATCATTGTACCACACAACGATAAATTAGCAGAGGAGAAGAAAATGGGAAAGACGGTCATCAGGGACATGACGAATGGCTCTTGCGCAAAATTAATCATAAAGTTTTCTATTCCTATGCTAATAGGAAATCTATTTCAACAAATGTATAATATCATCGATTCTGTCATAGTAGGAAGGTTTGTTGACAGTAATGCTCTGGCAGCGGTCGGTGCTACCGGGGCACTTGTATTTATGATAATCGGAATATGCTTAGGTTTATCGGCAGGTATCTCTATCGTTATCTCTCAGTATTTTGGAGCCGGTGATTATGATAAAGTTAAAAAGGGTTTTGTGACAGCTATCTATATTATCGTCGGAGCTGCAGTTCTCTTAGGAATAATCGGATTTTGCTCTACCAGATTTCTTCTTGAGCTTTTAAATACCCCTGAAACAATCATAGACCAGTCAGAAATTTTCATGAAGATTACCTTCGCAGGTGTACTCGGTACAGCCTGTTATAATGGTATTGCAGCGGTATTAAGAGCATTGGGAGATTCGGTAACACCTTTAAAATTTCTTATTTTGGCATGCATCATCAATGTACTGCTGGACTTACTTTTTGTGACTGTATTTCACTGGAATGTACCGGGGGTAGCATTTGCTACTGTAATTTCCCAAATAATATCAGCAATCGGCTGCATTACCTATGCGCTGATGAAGGTAAAGCTTTTAAGAATTCCACTGAAGGAATGGAAGCCCGATTGGGATATCTTTGTGAAATGCATCCGCTTGGGTATACCTGTGGCGCTGCAGAATTTTCTGATCTCTTTTTCGCTGATAGCCCTGCAGATAGTCATAAATAATTACAATGAGGTAGTAATCGCAGCCAATACAGTCGTAAGCAGAATAGAACAGCTTGTCCTGCAGCCCGGTATGAGTGTTGGTGCAGCCCTATCGGCATTCGCCGGTCAGAATATAGGTGCCGGAAGAATCGACCGCGCCAAAGCAGGGCTAAAAGCCGCAGCTGTGATTATGCTTGTCTTTAGCCTGATTATGCTGCCTGTGATGTATTTCGGCGGTGAATATATCATGCTGCTATTTACAAAAAAAGAATTTTACGAGGTAGTTACTACCGGTGTCCGGGCGATCCATATTACCTGCTTCTTCTATAGTGCGGTTGGCATGATATTTGTTACAAGAAACTTCTTGAGTGGAGTAGGGGATATTAATGTCCCGATGATTATGGGTTTTACAGAGGTGGTCTGTAGAATAACCTTTGTAATTCTACTCACTTCATGGATCGGGTTTACCGGAATTTGGTGGGCAACAGGCCTGAACTGGTTTTTGACCGCCCTGGTAGGTATCTTTCGTGTATTATCGGGAAAATGGGAGAGCAAATCAATTATTAGCCGTTCATGATATATGCTTTCCGCTTTTTTATACGATGATAAATTGAATTTCCAAGTAGGATTGCAAAAAAGATGATTAGTACGGGTCGTAGATTATGTTTATACTGTGTATAACAGCCGGCAACTTTGTCATAATTGGATTGCAGAGTATAACCTAACCCGATTAAAAGGGTATTCCAGACGGTGATACCAAGAGCGGAGGCTGTGAAATAGGTGACAGGGTTAAGCCTGGCGGCTCCCGCAACAAGAGCAATGTATGTTCTGAGTAAAGGGATGACCCGGCCGATGCAGACGGCATAGGCGCCGTTGTCATTGAATTTGGCTGTGGCAGCCGAGATCCCTTTTCCTGCCTTAGGGAATCTATGGATGATTGCAGACAGGATCGTTCCGCCACCGAACCAACCGACAGTATAACAGAGCCCGGTGCCGATTAAACCTGCCAGGATGCTCACCAAAAGAATGACAAGAAAATTGATTTTCTGCATAGCGGCAATTGCTCCGGAAAAGGGCAATACAATCTCACTGGAGACGGGGAAGCAGGCATACTCAAGAAGAATTATTATAAATATGGCTACAAGTCCGTAATCATTGATAAAGTTCGAAAAGAGGTTCATGGAAACTCCTATACTTCGGCTTTGAAACATATATATGCAAGAGATAGAAAAGAATTGATATAAAACTTCCATCTATCCGAAAATGAACAATTATGTTAGAATTGTAATAAATATAAAGCGTTACGATTGCATAATCTGGGAGGGAGCATAAGTATGAAATTGGTAACACGGTTTTCCAGAAAGGATCTTTGGAGTATACCGAATATTTTATGTTATATAAGATTTTTATTAATTCCGGTCTTTATAATAACCTATATCAGGGCGAATGACTCGAAGGGATATATTCAGGCAGCTACCGTTGTATTCTTTTCAGGACTTACAGACTTTTTGGATGGCTTTATAGCACGAAAATTTGATATGGTGACTGAGCTAGGCAAATTAATAGATCCTTTGGCTGATAAACTGACTCAGGCATCCTTGATTTTTGTTCTGGTTGTAAAGATTAAATGGATGTTCCTGTTGCTGATCTTATTCGTCATCATGCAGCTCTTTATGCTGGTAGCAGGACTTGTTATGCTAAAGAAGGGGACGAAGCTAAATGGGGCCAAGTGGTTCGGTAAGGTATCTACCACTGTGTTTTATGCGACTATGCTGGGGCTGGTGGCAGTTCCGACCTTAAGCCTTAATATGACCAATGGGCTTTTGCTGGTATGCGGAGCGTTTCTTCTGCTATCCTTCCTGATGTATATTAATGAATATGTGCGTATGTATCGTAGCCTTAAGGTAAAACAACAAAAAAAAAGATATCATAATTAAGAAGTTATTGCTAAACCAGAGAGCAATTAAAACTGAGATACCCATAACGTAAAAGAAGGGCGTGTTTCAAGCTAACTAAAAAGTTAGATTTGAACACGCCTTTCTTATATCTTAAAGAATACGAGACCGTACTCGGTTCATTCCATAGAGTCCTGGATACAGCCCTATATCCTTAAATCGTTTTCTTACATAGGCCGGTGCTTTCTCTTTGAATGAACTTAGCCCGCAGTAGCAGCTTGCTGATGGCTACATTATGGATTAACCCGTCTAGAAGCAGGAAAGCACTCTTACCTAGGTCCGTTCGGTCCTGTCGTACTGTAGTCAGTGAAGGATTGAGGGAGCTGGCAATCGGAAGATCGTCAAAGCCTATGACACTGATATCCTCCGGTACCATCAGCCCATGCTTATGTAGCTCTGCGATTACTCCGGAAGCGATCAGATCACTGGCACACATAATTGCAGTTGCTCCGTTTCGTAAAAATCCGGGGACATGATCCTTGGCGCAATCCGGTACATAATAGCCATATTCTATCAGATTCCCATCCACCTTCAGGCCGTGCTTCGCCATACTATTTACAAAGGACTGATGTCTCTGTTCTGATACCAGGGAGTTTTTAGAGCCATTCAGAAAGGCGATTCTTGTATGTCCCTGATTTTTCAGATGATTGACTGCAAGATCAATTCCCTCGTAATTATCTGTTCCGACATATCCCACGTGGCTGTTGTGTTCGATATAATTATCCAGCAGAACGGTAGGAACAGTTGTCTTATTCAGCTGCCGTACCCAGTCATCATGCAGGGTAAAACCAAGAAGGAAGGCACCGCTATATCCGTTTTTCAGCATATAGGTATCGAATTTTTCCTGAGTCTGTAGATTTAGATTAGTTGGAACGACTGTGACATCCCAGTGTCTTCTTGCGGCAGCTAGTTTAAAACCTATTACGATCTCATAGCCAAACTGTTCTATGTTTTCATAATCCATATTTTCAATAAAAATACATACTTTACGTGTTTCGGTTGCTCTCATTTTTTTTGAAGCATAACCCATCTTCACTGCGGTATCTAAAACCAGCTGTCTCATCTCTGCACTGATATCGCTGGCGCCATTCAAGCCCTTTGACACAGTGCTGACAGCAATTCCCAGATTGTTTGCTATATCTTTTATTGTTGCCATGGATTATCCTCCCTTACTTCATGCATATAATAGTAATATTATAGGATTAATCTGAAAATCTGTCAAACACCCAATGACTGAGGTGGAAAAGGAAATCTATTGACATAATTGATCAGAAATGCTATTCTATCAATATGCATTTCGAAAATTACCGAAAATATTTTTCCGTGAAGATTTTGTTGCCTATAAATTGACAGCACTGCTTCTATGTGCCACTGATAGGAGGAAACAATGAAAAGTAATTTTAAGTCTAATGTTACAACGATACTTGAACTTGATTATGGCAAGACGATGAAGGATGCGACTACCGTCGAGCTGTATCATGCAGTATCGAAAGCAGCTATGAGGAGTCTATCGAAGGATTGGAGTCTGGAGGCAAATCAGAAAAAGGTATGTTACCTCTCTGCAGAGTTTTTGATAGGACGTCTGGTTTATAACAATCTATATAATATGGGCCTATTCAGTCAGTTTGCTGAACTGATGAGCGAGAACAATCTGGATATCCGCATGTTTGAGGATATTGAAGATGCAGCACTGGGGAATGGTGGTCTTGGACGTCTGGCAGCCTGCTTTTTAGATTCAGGTGCTACCCTGGGATTAACCTTAAACGGTTACGGAATCCGATATAAATATGGTTTGTTCAAGCAATATTTTGAAAACGGTTTTCAGAAGGAGGTGCCGGATGATTGGCAACGCTTTGGTGATCCCTGGTCCCTCCGCAAGGAGGAAGAGCGAGTTAGGATTGATTTTAAGAACCAATCCGTCTATGCTGTACCTTATGATACCCCGGTCATCGGTTTCGGAGGCAGAAAAGTGAATACACTCCGCTTATGGCAGGCAGAACCCCTGGAGAACTTTAATTTCGATCTGTTTAATAAGCAGAAGTATGATAGAGCAAATCGAAACAGAAATGAGGCTGAAGCCATCTCCAGTCTTCTTTATCCCAATGATAGTACGGATGAAGGAAAAAAGCTTCGCCTGAAGCAGGAATATTTCTTCTCCTCAGCGACACTTCAGGATATCGTCGGTAAATACAAGAAGAAATACGGTAATGATTTCAGTCATTTTTCATCGGAATATGCAATTCAGCTAAACGATACCCATCCGGTTGTGGCAATCCCGGAATTTATCCGTCTGATGATGGAGAAGGAGAGGATGAGTTTTAGCAAAGCACTCAGAATTGCGAAGGAAACCTTTGCTTATACGAATCATACAGTCATGAGTGAAGCCTTGGAGAAGTGGAATGCTACTTTATTTAAGGCTGTTATACCTAAGGTGTATAAGTATATTATTCTGATACAGAAAGCTATGCTGAAGGAATTGGTTTCCTATGGCAAAGAAACACCGGAGGCTCAAAGACCTTATCTGATTGTTGACAACGACACCATTCATATGGCACGCCTCGCTATTTATGCAAGCCATTCCACCAATGGGGTAGCTAAGCTTCATACAGAAATTCTTAAGGATAACGCTCTGAAGGAGTGGTATGAGCTGTATCCCGAGCGCTTTAATAATAAGACGAACGGTATCACCCAGCGTAGATGGCTTGCTTTGGCAAATATGGAGTTGGCTGGCTTCATTACGGATAAAATCGGCAGTGCGTGGATTACAGACTTAAGTAAATTGAAGGAACTGGAGAAATATGTTGGAAACAACGCAGTTATCAAGGAATTCGGAGATATCAAACGCATTAAGAAAAGGCAGCTTGCAGAATATATTTATAAACAGGAAGGGATTGTGATTAATCCGGATTTTATCTTTGATATTCAGGTGAAACGTCTGCATGAATACAAACGCCAGCTGTTAAATGCTTTTTCCATCCTGGATATATATTTTGGCCTTAAGGATGGAAGAATTACCGATTTTAATCCAACCTGCTTTATCTTCGGAGCTAAAGCTGCACCGGGATATTATAGGGCCAAGGGCATTATAAAATTCATCAATGAGATAGCAAAGCTCATCGAGCGTGACGAGGCCGTTAAGGATAAACTTCAGGTAGTATTCGTATCGAATTACAATGTATCCTATGCAGAAAAGCTCACACCGGCAGCTGATGTTTCTGAGCAGATTTCAACTGCAGGGACAGAAGCTTCCGGTACCGGGAACATGAAGTTTATGCTAAACGGAGCAGTTACTTTGGGAACCTATGACGGTGCCAATGTAGAGATTGTCGAGCAGGCCGGTGAAGAGAATAATTACATCTTCGGAGCCAGAGTCGAGGATCTTGAAAAAGTAAAGGACTCCTATAATTCCAAGGACTATTATGAACAGAATCCAAGAATTAAGAGGGTTATGGATACATTGGTGGATGGAACCTTCAGTGATGACGGAACAGGTATGTTCACTGAGCTGTATAACTCCATTCTTTATGGAGCACATTGGCATAAACCGGATCATTATTACCTGCTGCTGGATTTTCTTCCTTACTGCGAGGAGAAGCTTAAAGTGAACCACGAGTATTCGGATACCTATGCTTTCCGCCGTAAATGCTTTATGAATACTGCAAATGCAGGTCATTTCTCCAGTGATCGGACCATTTTGAACTATGCAGATGAAATCTGGAGATAATATAGTAGAGGTGCTGGTAGGAATATCAATAGTAAAGCCGATTGCAGTACCCGGGATTTCCCGGGTGCCCGCAACCGGCTTTCTTCTTCAGAGTGAGATCCTTCTTTATCATTTTTTTGTGGATGCCATCATTTTGCGTATCATTTCAAATTGCATCTTTTCCTTCGAAGACATATTCTTGGTAAGCAGTTCAATCATCAGTTCGCTTTCATCCTTAGAAAATACCAGATTCTGTTCTTGCAGACGCTTGTTGGTACGCATCAGCATGGGCAGTACCTGATCCATTGGTTTTCCTTCTGCTTCCTTCATTAATTCAATCAAAATCGAAAGTTTTTTAGGATCAATATTCTTTAATTTCGGGTTGTTGCTCCAGGACATATCAGCCATCTCTTTGCTCCTTATGATCATCAGGTTTACTATTATTATCATATGACATGGTACTGAAAAGCATTCTTAGGTTATCGAAGGTACTTTGTTGCTCAGGTGGAACCATTGTCTTCAGCATATCAAACATAGCCTGATTAGCAAAACCGTTGTCCTTTGCTTCGGCAGAGCTGTTTTCACTTACTGTATCCTGTGCTTCGGACTCCTTGGATTGCTCGGTACCCTGCTCAAAACTTCGAAAAATGGAATCATAATTGGTATCGGAAAAATTACTTGTGACTGTATCAGTATCGGATTTCTTTTCGTCTTCTCCGAATGGAAATCCTCCGAATTCTTGCATAGTCTTCATCATATTCATAAAATTATTATACATTTCAAACATTTTCTTGGCATTGAATATATTTAAGATCCGGTCCACAAATTCTCTTTCCCGATGATCGCAGATTGGGCGTATACCGTTTAGAAGTCCTTCCATATCAATGGTAATCGCTCTGTAGCCGCAGGCAGCCATACTCTCTCTGCCGATTATATTCAGGCTTCCCATCAGATCAAAAATTTTGCTGACGAGTTCTACTTTGCCCCGGGTTCTGTCGTCAAAGTAGGGTAAGGATGCTTTCATTATTTCGGCCGTGTGCATGTAGTTTTGGTCTGCCATAGCTTCTCCCATTATTCATATTCAATACAGTATATTCAACAAAACTGCAAAAATGAACATTCATCTTCTAGGTACCGATAAAGCATAGGTAATTATTCTTTTATTATAGCAGACTGAGTGGGAAGGCTCTTGAGGGAGCAGAAGAGACGATGAACCGAAGGATGGTAAGAATAAGAGCTGCACGTAAACGGCAGCTCAGAGGAAGGCTTTTGCTTAATATTGATTACATAAGTATAGAGTTTATCTAAATGGTAAGCAGCTTACAGGTTCTTATTTGGGATAGATTAAATTAGCCTCTGTGATTTTGTAAAGGACTTCGTCCAGAAAACGTTTTGCATAGTATTTCGCCATATCGAGATTCATATCTGAATAATTACCACAATTCTCCGGAGTTGCACCAGGGATTTCACCGGTAAAATCACGGACAAATTCATAGGTTTCAATTATGAGTGGAAGAATATCCTTAGAGGAGTAGTCGCCACCGAGCAGAAGATAGAAACCGGTACGGCAGCCCATTGGTCCAAAGTATACAATCTGCTCACCATATCTGTCATGATTACGGAGATAGGTTGCAGCTAAGTGCTCAATCGTATGAATTTCACCGGTTAGCATTACCGGCTCAAAGTTTGGTCGTGTCATTCTGATATCAAAGGTGGTGATGGTCTCATTACCGATTTTATCTTTTCTGGATACATAGACTCCGCGAAGTAATTTCAGATGGTCAATTGTAAAGCTTGCAATCTGTTTCATACTTTTTCCTGCCTTTCATATAGCTCGGTTGCAATGCTGCAATCGATTCAGTTATTCGAGATATTATTTCGTTAAGCTGTTATGTTGATATCATATTGTGGTATCTATTATACCATAGAAGGGTTATATAATTCTACGCATAATTTCAGACAAAGCTTAATATGTAATTCAAACAAGCCCGATCAATATTTTCAGTATGTGAGGTTATAGGGTTGACATTGGCATAGTAATTAGGCATTATGGTATTAGTGAATTTTACTCAGTATATTGATATCAGAGGATGAACAGATGATTGATGGTATTATTTTTGATTTAGACGGAACCTTATGGAATTCGACTGAAGAGGTTGCCAGGGCCTTTAATAAAGTATTAAAGGATAACCATCCTGAGGTTAAGGAAGTAGTTACAGCAGAGCTACTTCAGGGACTCTTCGGGCTGCCGCTGGATGTAATTGCAGTC
The DNA here is from genome assembly GCA_023415635.1 of Bacillota bacterium. Taxonomy (GTDB): domain Bacteria; phylum Bacillota; class Clostridia; order Lachnospirales; family Lachnospiraceae; genus Mobilitalea. The sequence continues at coordinate 143,545 of JAEZJV010000051.1, forward strand.
AAGCTTTTTCAGAGCGTATCTGAGGAGCATGCGATCAAGGTGATGCAGGAGTGCTGCGATTATGAGGTCATTTACCTTGCAGAGCATGGTGCAATACTCTATGATGATTTGGAAGAAAGCTTGCAGAAGCTCTCAGAATTATGCAGGCTGTTTATTGTGAGTAATTGTCAGGAGGGTTATATTCAATGCCTTTTTGAAGCCTATCCGCACTTAAGTCAGTATTTTACGGACTTTGAGTATCCGGGTCGTTCGGGTAAATTGAAAGCAGACAATATCCGTTTGATCATGGAGCGCAATGAATTAAGAAATCCGATTTATGTGGGAGATACCCAGGGAGATGCCAATGCAGCGAGGGAAGCGGGAATACCGTTTATTTTTGCACGCTATGGCTTCGGAGACGTCTCTGAATATGAGGCTGCAGTGGATTCTCTGCCGAAGCTGGTAAATTTAATTCTTAGTAAGCATTGACATTTGATGGCTTTCTTTATATATTGGAATATAGATTTGTTGATTAATAGCAGGATTTCGGAAGAGCTTTTTTAAGCTTCCAAGGACTGACTAATGAATAGGAAGTGATTGTATGCTGGATGGAAAGAAATCATTATTTAGCGGAATGCAGGCAACAGGAACCCTGACCCTGGGGAATTACCTTGGGGCCTTGAAGAATTGGGTTGATTTTGAAGAAGAGTATGAGACCTTCTATTGTGTCGTTGATATGCACTCGATTACAGTTCGCCAGGATCCTGCGGAACTGCGTAGAAGAGCCAGAGCACTTCTTACCTTATATATAGCAGCGGGGTTAAATCCCGAAAGAAACTGTATCTATTATCAGTCCCATGTATCTGCTCATACAGAGCTGAGCTGGATTTTAAATTGCTTTACCTATATGGGAGAGCTGAACCGTATGACACAGTTCAAGGACAAGTCCGCAAAGCATTCAGATAATATCAATGCCGGTCTATATACCTATCCCGTATTGATGGCTGCAGATATTCTGTTGTTCCAATCAGATATCGTCCCGGTCGGGGTTGACCAGAAGCAGCATATCGAGATAACTCGGGATATCGCAGAACGCTTTAACGGCATCTATGGAGAGGTATTTACAATACCGGAGCCTTATATCGGTAAACAGGGTGCGAAGATTATGAGTCTTCAGGAGCCGGAGAAGAAGATGTCCAAATCGGACGAGAATACCAATGCAACCATCTATCTGATGGACGATCCGGATACTATTATCCGCAAGTTTAAACGTGCGGTAACGGATTCAGATAATACCATCCGATACAGTGAGGATAAGCCCGGTATTTCCAACCTGCTGGAGATCTATTGTGTAGCAACCGGCAAGACGATTAGCGAAGCAGAGAAGGAATTCGCAAACCTCGGTTACGGAGATTTCAAGCTGGCTGTCGGTGAAGCGGTTGTAGGTCTTTTAAAGCCCATCCAGGATAAGTTTCACAGCCTGGAGAAGGATAAGGGGTATGTCGATTCGATTATTAAAGCAAATGCTGAAAAAGCAAATTATTATGCGACAAAGACACTTCGGAAGGTTCAGAAGAAGGTCGGTTTCCCGGAGCGTATCAGATAATCATGTATTTAATATCTTAGATGCCGTATCAATGAGGTAAAGTAAATCCAAATAAACTGAGTGAGCACTGGTGTGGAATGGACGGTTCTTTGTAATTCACATATCAGTGCTCCTGTTTACTTGTCTGTATGCTTTGATATTCAAGCTAATTATAATATAGAAAGGAAAGAAGCGAATGAAAATCGTATTTATGGAGACAGATACCCTGGGCCCTGATGTTGAATTATCCGCTTTTGACCAGCTCGGAGAGGTTGTAAAGTATCCCTGCTCCGTTGTGGATGAGAACTCTGACAGAGTAAAGGATGCTGATATTATCATCGTGAATAAAATTCCCATGAATGAAGCCACCTTAAGTAAGGCGGAGAAGCTCAAACTGATTTGCATCACGGGAACGGGAACCAATATTGTAGATTTTTCATACATCAATGGGAGAGGGATCACTGTCACTAATGTGAAGGGATATTCCACTCAGTCCGTGGTTCAACATACCTTTGCACTGTTCTTTTTCCTATATGAGAAGATGAGCTATTACGATCAGTTCGTAAAATCCGGAGAATACATCCGATCAGATATCTTTAGTCATTTTGAGATGAAATTTCATGAATTGGCGGGAAAGACCTGGGGCATCATCGGTCTCGGTGAAATTGGAAGGGGAGTAGCGGAGGTGGCACGTCTCTTCGGCTGTGATATCCTGTATTATTCGACCTCGGGAAAAAACAATAATCCGAATTACCGGCAGGTGAACCTGGATACCTTGCTGAAGGAAGCCGATGTGGTGTCCATCCATGCACCGCTCAATGAAGCTACGAGGGATCTGATTGGGGAAGAGGAGCTTCGTAAAATGAAGAAGAATGCTATCCTGTTGAACCTTGGAAGAGGGCCGATTATCAATGAACAGGCTCTCTACAAAGCCCTGAAGGAGGATTGGATCGGAGGAGCGGGCTTAGATGTTCTCACAGTTGAACCGATGAGTGCTGATAATCCGCTGATTCATATCAAAGACAGTACTAAACTTGTCATAACCCCTCACATTGCATGGGCAACCCTTGAAGCCCGTCAGCGTGTAACCGAAGAGGTATATAAGAATATCGTGGCCTTTTATCATAATGAAGAACGGAATGTGGTCAGAGAATAGAAAGAAAAGTATATGATAAGAGCCCTCTGGTGGCATTATTACCATTAGAGGGCTCTGCTTACTTAAAGTTATTAATTAGCCTTTACTTCATTCCATTTATCATTATAAATTGTTTCGATATCGGCGCCAAGATACCTATAGGTTTTGCAGCGATCCAAAACCGACTGCTCAGGAAAAGCAACCTTGCTGTTTTTGATATCCTCATCAGTAATCATTTCCCGTGCGGCTTTATTTGGAGTGGAATAGGTGATGTATTCAAAATTCTTTAAGGCAATATCCGCATTACACATATAATTGATAAAGGCCTCTGCATTTTTCTTATTTCTGCAGTTCTTCGGGATTACCCAGCCGTCAATCCATACATTAGAGCCTTCCTTAGGCACAACATATTCCAAATCGGGGTTCTCTCTCTGGGTAAATATCGCTTCACCGGAATAGATGACACCGAGAGCGGCTTCTCCACCAATCATTTTGTCTCTTACCTGATCTACCACATATGCCTGGACCAGAGGGAACTGCTTCTTAAGTAATAGCTTTGCTTCTTCGAGCTGTGCTTCATCGGTTGTATTCAGATCATAGCCGAGATAGGTCAGTGCAATAGCAAAAGCGTCACGTACACTGTCTATCATAAGGATATTGCCGGAATAAGTCTCGTCAAACAAAGCACCCCAGCTGTCAATCGGCTCGCTGATCATTTTTTTGTTATATAGGATGCCGAGGGTTCCCCAGCAGTAAGGAACACTGAACTTATTCTCCGGGTCGAAGCTCTTTGCGCTTTCCATATAGAGAGAATCGATATTAGTGAGGTTGGGAATATTATTGAAATCAATCTCAGCTAACAGGTTCTCCTCAATCATCTTCTGAATCATATAATCTGAGGGACATACAACATCATATTGTACAGCATTAGCCTTAATTTTCGCATACATCTCTTCATTCTGCTCAAATTCATCATATACTACCTTAATTCCGGTTTCCTTTTCAAAGGCATCCCTAACCTCCGGGTCCATATATTCACCCCAGTTGTAGACATAGACCTTCTCACCCGTATCCTTGCTGCAGCCTGAAAGCAGACCAAATGCAAAGATAAGCAGGGCTAAACTGATAAAAATTTTCTTCATATTCTCTCTCCTCATATTTTATAGTTTCCTCATGGGTGCATTTTTTCCGGCACTTCTACGATTTATTACAATCAACAGTATTAATACTGTCATGAACATGATTGTGGAGAGAGCATATATCTCAGGCTTGATCCCCTTACGCACCTCCGTGTAAATCTTAGTGGACAGAGTATTGATTTCCGGCCCCTTAGTAAAATAGGTAATAACAAAATCATCGAGTGACATAGTAAATGCCAGAAAGAAGCCGGACAGAACTCCCGGAAAAATATCCGGCAGAATAACCTTGAAGAAGGCATAGAATGGAGAAGCCCCCAAATCCTGTGCTGCTTCGAAGGTGTGAGGATTCAGCTGCTTCAGCTTCGGTATAACACTTAATATAACATAAGGAATATTAAAGGTTATATGTGCAAACAGTACGCTGGTAAAGCCCAGAGTAAAATTTAACGCTACAAAAACCAGCATCAGGGAAATACCGGTTACTATATCCGCGTTCAGCATCGGTACATTTGTAATAGCCATCAGGATAGTACGAGGTGTCCTCTTCATTTTGTTGATTGCGATAGCTGCTGCAGTACCCAGCAGAGTTGCTATTAAGGCAGAGGTAAATGCGATAATCAAGGTGGTTGACAGTGCGGACATTATATCCTCGTTCTGGAACAGCTTCTGATACCACTGTAATGTAAAACCACCCCACCTTGCCCTGGATTTAGATTCATTAAAGGACAATATAATCAGGATAGCAATCGGTGCATATAAAAACAGAAGAATGATACCGATATAAAACCGGCTGAGAAAACGTTTTACCATACGCTACCCTCACTTTCCTTATCATATTTCGAAAGAATCGCCATACAAAACAGTATAAAGATCATCAAAACCAGAGAGAGGCCGGAGCCGGTATTCCAGTTGCCCAGCCTGAACTGCTGTTCAATCACATTACCGATTAATACGATCTTGCTACCGCCCAGAATGGTTGAGATAACGAAGGTAGTGAGGGAGGGTACGAAGACCATGGTGATCCCGCTGATGACCCCCGGCAGACTTAAGGGCAGGATAATCTTAAGGAAGGTCTGGCAGCCGCTGGCTCCAAGATCACGGGCTGCGGCAATGACATCCTTATCAATCTTTATCAGTACATTATAAATCGGTAATACCATAAAGGGCAGAAAATTATAAACCATTCCAAGAATGATGGCTGCCGGAGTGTTAATGATCGTAAGGGCAGGCAGATGAAAAAATCCAAGAATTGTATTCAATACACCTGACTTCTCCAATATATTTTGCCATGCGATGGTTCTCAGCAGAAAATTCATCCACATGGGAAGAATAATGATAAGAACGGTAAAGCTATTACTTTTTAATTTGGAATTATTTAATATCATTGCCAAGGGATAGGATATAAGCAGGCAAATCAAGGTGCTGATAACAGAAAGCTCTAAAGCCAAGAGCAGCGCCTTTCTGTTAATGGGATCGGAGATCAGTGCAATATTCTCCAAAGTAAAGCTTCTATCTACATTCGTCATCCCATAATATACGATCAGGATTAATGGAATGATGATAAAACCTATCATCCAGACGATGTAGGGATAGGAAAGCCATTTTATCTTATTCACCTTTGTAGATTGACCACTGCCAACAGATCTATTCTCTGTCTGGTGGAATGATTTATTAATACCTAGCATGGACTCATCTCCTGATATGTATTCCTGAAAGTTAAGATAACCGGTGAAGCTATTCTTCTATCAGAGTAGCCTCTTCATCTTCGGATTCCGGTTTGTTCATGATCTGGATATCATAGGGATCAACCTTAATACCAACCTCGCTGCCTACCGGTGAGAGATCTGTGGAATGCACCAGCCATTCGTGGCCACCTGCCGTTACCTCCATCTCGTAATGAACACCCTTAAACAGTAAAGAGGTAACACGTCCGGTAAGGACACCCTCCTCAGGCTTTACCAGATCGATGTCTTCAGGGCGAATCACAACATCCACAGGCTTATTACGACCAAAGCCAACATCCACACAGGTAAAATTCGATCCAAGGATATTCACAAGTCTATCCTCCACCATAATAGAAGGAATGATATTGCTGTCACCGATAAAATCAGCTACAAAGGCATTCTTGGGCTCGTTGTAAATGTCCTCCGGTGTACCGATCTGCTGAATATACCCTTGATTCATGACCACAATGGTATCTGACATGGTCAAGGCCTCCTCCTGGTCATGGGTCACATAGATAAAGGTAATACCCAGTTCATTTTTCAATCTGATCAGTTCGTACTGCATGTCCTGACGCAGCTTTAAATCCAGGGCACCTAAAGGCTCATCCAACAGTAGAACCTTTGGTTCGTTCACGATTGCTCTGGCAATGGCAATTCGTTGCTGCTGTCCGCCGCTTAAGGAATCCGGCATACGGTTTTCATAGCCCTCTAGATTCACAAGCTTTAAGGCATATTTAATTTTATCATTGATGTAGGTCTTGCTCTTTTTTTTGATCTTTAAGCCGAAAGCAATATTCTCGGTTATGGTCATATGCTGGAAAAGAGCGTATTTCTGAAATACTGTATTCAGCTGACGCTCATTGGGAGGGAGCTTCGTGATCTCCTTCCCCTCAAAAATAACCTTTCCCTGATCGGGAGTCTCGAAACCACCGATGATGCGGAGTGTAGTTGTCTTTCCACAACCGGAGGGACCTAGGAGAGTCAGGAACTCATTTTCTCGGATATATAAATTCAATTCATCAAGTACCTGGGTATCACCAAAGGACTTGGATATGTTGACAAGATTGATTAATTTATTATCTGTCATCGGGGGTTCCTCCTATCTGCTAAAAGCTTGGCGGAGTAGATACCCATAATAGGGTTGCGCCTGTCTTTTCCGAAGCAGTGATGTAGTGTTGCTTATTTGCGGTAAAGTAAAAGGATTCTCCTTTTTTTACTTTATAAGTACGATTTCCGATATGCAGGGAGATGCTTCCGTTCAGGATATAACCGAATTCTTCTCCTTCATGGGGGTTATCAGGATAGGTTGAGCCACCTGTATCCAAAGTCAACAGGATGGGCTCCATGATATTTTTCTGAGCATTAGGAATAATCCATTTTACTTCATTCTTCAGTTCGGCATCATACTTCTCAAAATAATCCGACTTCTTGAAGACTACCTGCTCGGCAGTCGTACCGCTGAAAAATTCCTCAAGATTTGTACCTAGACACTGCAGGATGTCCACCAGAGTTGCGATAGAGGGTGAGGTTAAGTCACGCTCCAGCTGGGAGATGAAGCCCTTGGATAACTCTGCCCGGTCAGCAAGCTCCTCCTGCGTCAGGCTTTTTTGGATACGCAATTCTTTGATTTTTGATCCGATATTCATGAGGCGCTTCCTTTCAAATTCTTAATGACAATAAACTCAAAGTTTAGTTACGCTAAACAGCAACAATATAAATTATACTAGCATAATTCTTCTTGTCAATAACTTTCATAAAAATAATCAATGGAATAATATACAAAAATATTTTTTTATGTGTTATTGGTTTTCTTAGGGAAATATTAATGGTCGTTACTGAAAAATACTGGATAAAGGTAAGAAGGATGGTAGATACCGAGGGGTATTTAGCTATCCTTATAATATAGAAGAAATATCTCGGAGCAGACAATTCATCAGGAAAGTGAAAGATGAAAGCGTATATGCTTTATGCTAAGAATAATGGATGCAAAACAAGGCTGACGGTTGCAGCATGGCGACCTTCAGCCTTGTAATATTGAAATGTATTGGGGAAAGCCAATGCAATTATTTAATGTAGAAATCCTTAATTCTGTCTAGACGGGAGGCCATTCCCATAAAGAGAAGGTCTACCAGGGTAACCGCCACCATGGCTTCCACTACGACAACAGCACGAGGTACAATAATAGGATCGTGACGTCCTTGAATCTCGACTTCGATGTTTTCATTCGCAGTATTGACCGTATTCTGAGGACGGAGAATAGAGGGTGTCGGCTTGATTGCCGCCCGGAGAATGATATCGGACCCATCACTTATACCACCCAGAATCCCACCGGAATGATTGCTGGCCTTGGTTACCCTCTGACCGTCCGGGCTGACAAAAGGATCGTTATTTTCTGCCCCTGTAGCAGCTGCGCTTTGAAAACCATCACCAATTTCTACCCCCTTTACGGCACCGATAGACATAACAGCTTTGGCTAATGACGCATCCAGTTTATCAAAAACAGGTTCTCCGATTCCGGCAGGCATACCGGATATGATGCATTCGATTACACCTCCGACGGAGTTATTCTCCTTCATCTTTGCCAGAAGGTATTCTTCTGCCTGTGCGGATGCATCCGGATCAGGCATAAAGAGGGCGCTGGTACTTGTCTGCCCAGGATGGATATTATCATGGTTGATAGTAATAGGACCGATGGATCTTGTATAGGCATGTACTCTGATGCCTAGTTCCTTTAATATAGCACAGGCGACAGCACCGGCGGCAACGCGCCCTATGGTCTCCCGGCCGGAGGAACGACCGCCGCCTCTGTAATCACGGAAACCATATTTTGCATCAAAAGTATAATCTGCATGTCCGGGACGGTAATAGGAAGCGATTTTCGAATAGTCCGCAGAGCGCTGGTTCTCGTTAAGAACAATCAGGGAAATAGGTGTTCCTGTTGTCAAGCCTTCAAAGACGCCGGAAAGAATGGATATTCTGTCCTCTTCCTTTCTAGGAGTGGAGTATTTGGTTTGCCCCGGTTTCCTTCTATTGAGATAGGTCTGTATATACTCGGTATCCAGCGCAAGACCGGCAGGGCATCCATCTATAATGACACCGATCCCTTCTCCATGGGATTCTCCCCAGGTGGATAGCTTAAATATGGTTCCGAAAGTTGAGCCTGACATAGTTACCTCCCTTAAGCAGCTGTTGGCTTTTAGCAAATCATCTAAAACTTATGAATAGTATATCGGAAAGTAGCCAGAGTTTCAATTACTATTACGGACATTTAAGTAAATTTATCATATATTGGAATGACAATATCATTTGGGGAATTACATGGAAGGTAACAGAAAATATTCCGGAAACCCCTCCGGCTTTCAATATGCTAGGCGGAATAATCCAAGGTATTTCAATACCGACTATAGACAAAGCTTAAATAATACCACGGGAAATGATGAAGATCTGATCATAGAAGATAATACGGTTTATGAGATAGACCGGGAATGCTATGAACGCATGAAGAAAATGAAAAACAAGGAGAAGTAAACAAAGAGTCTGCATTGCAGACTCTTTGTTTCTTCTAGTAACTAGAAGTACATAGCTGTGTAGGCGTTCTTTTTAGAAGAAGCTGCCATTTCCACAGCAGCAGCAGAGGATAAGGATGATTAAGATGATGCTGCATCCACCCTCTGATCCTCCAAAGCCACATCCGCCAAAACCGCTGTTGCCACCGCAGCAGCATAATAAGAGAATAACGATAATGATCCATGAACAATTATTATTACTCTCAAATCCTCTTCCTGCTTCGCCACAACCTGTTGCTGCTAAATCACTCATTGATTGTTCCTCCTAATATTAATTACAATGTATCATATGATGGATTGCTTGACTGATTTCCTAATTTATTTAGGAGATTAAGGATTTTTACAATTATAGATTTAATTTTTTGTAGCCTTGGCTACACATGGATAAGAGTATAATGGTATAATAACCTTATGAGATAAGAAACCATACACAACAGTTTGTGAGAAAGGAACTATTCAAATGGAAGAGAACAGACAATACAAGCTAAAGAATATTGAAGTGTCTAAGGTGTTGAAGCTGGAAGATGAGATTAGCTATCAAAAGGGACAGGTAGTCAGTAAGACTCTGGTACAGAATAAAAATGTAAGCCTGACTCTGTTTTCCTTTGATCAGGGGGAAGAGATCAGCGCACATTCCTCTGATGGTGATGCACTTGTTACAGTTTTGGACGGAAAGGGCAGATTTACGGTAGGAGAGCAGATGTTTTATCTGGAGAAGGGAGATACGCTGGTTATGCCGAATCAGATACCCCATGCTGTATATGGGGAGGAACAGTTTAAGATGCTTTTGACAGTTATCTTCTAATTATTACAATTCATTCTGATTCTATTTACATTACACCTGCTATCCATTATAATAATTAAAAATCAAAATGAATTGTAGGTGTAACTATGTCTTTTGATACGATTGGCTTCAATGCTTTCCCAGATTATGTTTTCCCCGTTTCAGTGACAGAAGACCTGTCAGGACTGAAGGAAAAGGACGCTACGAATTATTTTAAGATAATATTCATGAAAAGCGGCAGCTGTCATTTTATATTAAACAACAAAGAATTCATTTTGACAGGAGCCAGTACTATCTGTTTAAATCATACGGACGAGATAAAGTTTCTTCAGGTTTCGGAGAAAACAATCAGGATTCTTTGGTTCCGTCCAACCGCAATAAATTCCATATTCACGCTTGAATTTATCAATACTCCTTCCCATGAGCTTAGCGCTACAGAGGGACAGGATTTATATTATATCATGCAATTTCTGTCTGATGCCAGCCCAAGTCTTAAGCTTTTATCCTTACATACGATTGATTCCACCTTGGTGGAGCATAAGCTGCAGCTTATGAAAGAGTTACTTACCAAGCAGGATACCATGTACTGGCCCTGCCGCAGCCGTTCTTATCTGTTTGAGATCTTATTCTGCTTAGCAAGACAGGAGGAGGAAGAGGAGTTTGATACAATCCAGTCTTATAATGCATATTCGAGACTGGCGGTTAATGTGATTTATTATCTCAAGTCCTGTTATCAGAAGAAGATTACCATCGAACATCTGGCGGAGGAATTCCATACTAACCGCACCTCACTGCTGAGTGATTTCAAAAAATATACAGGACAGTCTGTAAACCAATATCTTATACAGCTGCGTCTTACCATGGCTTCAACATTGCTCCGTGACACCTTGCTCACGATTGATGAGATTTGCAATCGGACAGGTTTTCATGATATCAGCTACTTCAGTAAGGTTTTTAAGAAAAAGCTAAATTATACGCCTTCCGAATACAGAAAGATATATAACCATATAGAATAAAGAATTAGCCCTCAGAATAGGATGATACAAAAAGCAGCTCAGGTTGGAAGCAGGATGATCAGAAGACATAAGGTTCAGATAATCGTTCACTGTGAAGAATATGAAAGACGACGGCGCTCCATAGAGAACCTCGGACAGATCAAATACAGGCTTCCGATGATTGATTCTTATGTTATGGAGGTTGATGAGCAGCTTTTGGATGTGATCAAAGCAATGGATGGACTGCTCAGTTATGAGCTGGATACCAATATAACTGCCCAGATGAATAGAGTAAGTGATATTATCGAAGCACGCTGGGCCCATGAGCATGGATACTTTGGAACCGGAATCGGCATAGCCGTAGTTGATACGGGTGTCGCTTTGCATAAGGATTTTATGGAAGGCGGCAGACGTATTATAGCCTTTGCAGATTTTATAAATCACAGAAACGAGCCTTATGATGATAATGGGCATGGTACCCACGTCTCCGGAATTATTGGGGGAAACGGCTATTCATCCAAAGGAAAATATATAGGTATCGCACCGAAATGCAATATCATTGGTATTAAGGTATTGGATAAACGAGGGGACGGCAATATCTCCGATGTTCTCGCAGGACTGCAATGGATTATTGATAATCGGAAAAAATATAACATTAGGATTGTAAATATATCGGTTGGTACCTCGTCAAAGGATAGTCTCGATGAAAATTCCCTGTTGGTTCAAGGGGTTAACGCAGTATGGGATAGTGGGATAGTGGTGGTAGTGGCTGCCGGTAACAATGGACCGGGACCGATGTCAATCTCAACCCCCGGAATCAGCAGGAAGGTTATTACAGTTGGCTCCTCCGATGATAATATGGCGGTGGAGGTGTTTGGAAGCGGACGTACTAAGGACTATTCCGGCAGAGGACCGACTCCCTTTTGTATCAAGAAGCCTGATATCGTCGCACCCGGTTCGAACATTGTCTCCTGTAATATCGGCCGATATCCTTCCAGGGGAAAGAATGGTGAGTTGCATACAATACCTACAGAATCTCCGATGATGTATACGGTAAAAAGCGGGACTTCTATGGCTACACCGGTTGTAGCCGGTGCAGTTGCATTGCTGCTGGGTGCTCATCCGGAGCTTACGAACAGGGAGGTAAAGCTTAAGCTGCGAAGTTGCGCTGTGAATCTGGGGCAGCATTGGGAGAAGCAGGGCTGGGGTCTGTTAAATATCAGAAAGCTGTTGGAATAAGCACCCGGTTATTACACCTTCCATCGAAATAAAGAAGAGATAAAAAGGGCGTGTATCAAAACTAACATTTTTAGTTAGGATTGAAACACGTCCTTTATTATGTAAGGATAGTCCTTTTCTATAGCAGCTTACGCCGGATTACCACCCAGTCCATACTTGATCGATTTAAACAGCGTAACACCGGTATCCAAAAGATAGGAAAATACCAGAATAAACACAAAAGCGGAAGTGATTTTATCCCATGCGATCTCTGTTTTTGAATACGAAAGATTGAATATAGTGTTTACCTGATCGGCAAAATTTGGATTCCAGATCTCAAAACGGGTAAATATGATCATCACAAGCAAAATACTGATGGTATTGATGATCGTAGTGAAAATACCATAACGTAAGGTGTATTTTCGTTCTGCCAGTTCCCAGAAATGCTTTAACACTCCAAGCCCCAGAACGATCAGAATCAGGGGTCGAACGGCAGGAAGCATCTCCAGATTGAATATAGAAATTGTTGTGGTATTTCCGTTACTTACAAAGTATACTCCGAGTAACTGAGGAGCCATAATGAATAGAATCGTTACCACAATGGTAAAAATAATGCCGATAATGGGTTCTGCGATGGAGATAGAAGCCTCTTTCACAGGAATAGGAGGAAGAGAGGAGACTACCCAGGGCTCTGTCAGTTCCTTTAACTTTATTCCCCTCCATTCAAAAATGGCAAATATGATAGTTACGGATGCAAATGCTGACATTAAGCCGCTGATGATATTGGAGATCAAATTACTTAAAAGATCATTCCAGACATAACCGGAATTTGTAACAAAATCAAGCACTGTAACTGCACACATACCAAATAAGGTTGCTCCCAGCACGATTTTTAGCAGGAAAAGATAACGGGGAAAGAGCTCCGGACCTATTAAAGAATGATTGATACTCCGATATTTATCTGCCATTTCTGCAGGGTTTCCCAGTTCATTCAGAATGGCGTCAATATCCTCATTGGTTACAGTACTGCCATGAGTGCGGTCCTCCAGCATATCATCAATCAGTGTCCTCAGCTCATCCTCAATATCCTTGCGGTTACGTGTTAAATGCTTGGTGACCTGATAGATATATCTTTTAATCATATCCTCCACATAATTATTGTTTGTCTGCTTCATTGTATCATTCCTCCTTCATCAGATTATTCATATTCTGTACCATATCATTCCACACCTGCTTCAACTGAAGGCATACCTCATTACCAAGCTCTGTCAGCATATAGTATTTTCTGGGTTTGGTACCGGTGGTCTCCCATTCACTTTTGAGTAGCCCCTGAGTTTCCAGCCTACGAAGCAAGGGATACAGAGTATTGGCTTCCATTGGAATATGATTGTCGCTTAACTCCTGCACCAGTGAATAACCGTAAGTTGGAGAGGACAATTGGCACAGTACACTAAGTACAATAGTGCCACGTCGTAATTCTAGCAAAAGCCCGGATAATATGTCGCTCTTATTAGCCATAAAATTAACCTTCCTTCTGTGTATATTGAATTGTATCTTTCACTTTGTAGCTATTATACTGTGTAATACACAATAATGTCAAGCATAAAATAATAAAAAAATTAAAATGTTTTATATGTAATATTATTGTGCTTATATATGAAGCTTATATTTAATATATAATAATACTTAGTTTATTTAATTTACAAATTACTGTTGTATTTTTTCGACCAAGGCTTTATAATAAGTATAGAAACTTATTCCTATTCTTTTTAGGATGGATTACCAATCCATGGGTTTTGGTATCATTCTAATCAAAGCTCATAGGAATTTATAATACTTTTAAGGAGGAAATGAAGATGTCTTATTTTAACGTTGGAAAAGTCCAATATGAAGGACCTCAGAGCAAAAACCCGCTTGCATTCAAGTACTACAATCCGGATGAAGTAGTTATGGGTAAAACCATGAAGGAGCAGCTTCGCTTTGCTATGTCATATTGGCATACATTGACCTACATGGGTAATGATCCTTTCGGTGGCCCCACAATGCATCGTGACTGGGATAACACAGAGGAAGCCATGAAGAAAGCGAAGGAAAGAGTTCATGCAGCATTTGAATTTATGGAGAAGATGCAGATTCCTTTCTTCTGTTTCCATGACCAGGACATTGCACCTAGAGCAGCTACTCTGGAAGAAACCAATAAAAGGTTAGATGAAATTGTTGCAGTGATTAAGGAAGAGATGGCTCGTACCGGAATTAAGTGCTTATGGGGAACTACCAATGCATTTAGTGATGACAGATTTGTACACGGTGCCGGAACCTCTTGTAACGCTACTGTATTTGCTTATGCAGCAGCTCAGATTAAGAAGGCTATGGAAATCACCAAGGAATTAGGTGGTGTCAATTATGTATTCTGGGGTGGACGCGAAGGTTATGAGACCTTACTCAACACCGACACCGGCCTGGAGCTTGATAACTTAGCAAGACTTCTGCAGATGGCTGTTGACTATGCTAAAGAAATCGGCTTCACAGGTCAGTTCTTAATAGAGCCTAAGCCGAAGGAGCCTACAAAGCACCAGTATGATTTTGATACAGCAACTGTACTTTCTTTCTTAAGAAAATATAATTTACAGGATTACTTCAAGATGAATATTGAAGCAAACCATGCAACCTTAGCTCAGCATACCTTCCAGCATGAGCTTAATATGTCAAGAATCAATGGTGTACTCGGCAGTGTAGATGCCAACACCGGTGATCCGTTACTTGGCTGGGATACCGATCAATTCCCTACCAGCGTTTACGATACGACCTTAGCAATGTATGAAATTCTGTTACAGGGCGGCTTAAACAAGGGTGGTCTGAACTTTGACTCCAAGGTTCGCCGTGCTTCCTTCCAGGATGATGATTTATTCTACGCTTACATTGCAGGTATGGACGCTTTCGCAAAGGGCTTAAAGGTTGCAGCTAAGCTTCTTGAGGATGGTGTATTCGAGAACTTTAAGGCTGAGCGTTATGCTAGCTATCAGTCCGGTCTTGGTAAGGATATCGTGGAGGGTAAGGTTGGCTTTAAGGAGCTTGAAGCATATGTTCTGAAGAATGGCTCAACTCCTAATACCTCCGGCAGACAGGAAATGCTTGAAAGCATCTTAAACCAGTATATTCTGGAGACAAAATGAGAAGCGTAGTTGCGTAGTTGGTTATCACTTAAATCAGCCTATGCTATCATACAAAATCACCTCAACCACCGTCATTTTGGTGGTTGAGGTGATTTTTTAGGTAAAATGCCTGCATAGCAAGTAATGAAGGTACCGGTTAGCTGATATATTGTTTTTCTATGACAGCTGTGGCTGATTGTGGTGGGATTTGATTACTTACGGTCTGACCGCGGAGTATATAACTTTTTGATAGACCTTCAGCAGAGGGTATTGGCCGAGGATCTAATTCGGAATAGCCCGGAGTCGCCTCTGCAATTATCTGATCAAATTTCACTGGCAAGCCTGCCGAGGTAAAAAAGCTAACGCCATTCTGTAGTTGAAAGTGCAGATGGGGTTCGGAGCTATTACCGGAATTTCCACAAAGGGCAATGCATTGCCCGCGTTTTACCCGGTCGCCAGGCTTTACACGAAGGCTGCCTGGTTTCAGATGGGCAAGAAGACTATATTCTTCTTTGACATGACGAAGAAGAATATAATTTCCCCGAATATCGTGGGAAGAGCAGTCAACTTGACCATCTGTGGTTATCAAACTGTCAGGGTGTTCACAGGTGGCTTCGATTACTTCGCCATCTGCCGGGGCCAGTATTTCTTTGCCGTAACAGTAATAAGCATCAGGGGTGCTATCTGCTCCCGCATGGGTTTTGCCGGTTTCGTCAATGATCAGAAAATCATAGGCATAGCGCTGTGTCGGAATACTCCAGGAATGGGAGGAGGCTTTATCTATACCGCCATTCACAACCGTCCAGGAACCATGAAAGGGAAGTGAGTATGTCGTCTCACTGATGTAATTTTCTGCATTCGGCAGATTAGCGCCGTAGCGGATCGGTATCACAAGCATACCCCAGAGCTGTGTGAGGCTTTGCACAAATACCGGAAAGTTATAAAAAATCACGACAAAACCTAAGAGCCAGAATAGCCAAAAAAAATCAAAAAGCTTATTATCAAGAAAAAGGGAAGGGATACCCAGTAACCCCAAATACTGTGCTTTACTGCAGAATTTAACAAATCGTTTCATCTTTACCTCCATTTTACCGATATACGGCGGCACAAAATATATTGAATGGAAGCTCATAACAAAATTCCATAACGAATTCTATAGATCGTTCGGCTTTCTCTTTGAGATCCTTCCAATATGATATAGTTTCGATTACAATAGGAAGAGATTTTTTTCGTAGTTCTTACTCCTCATGAAATGAGAATATATCCTCAACTGAGCAGGAAAAAATCCTGGCAATGTCCATAGCAAGCTTCAGTGAGGGATTATAGCGTCCCTTCTCAAGATTAATTATTGTTTCGCGTCGTACACCGACCAGTGCAGCAAGCTCGTCCTGTGTCATATTGAATTTTGCTCTGTATTCTCGCATTTTTGCTATAAGAATCACGCATTAACACCTCGCTGTTCCTTTAATTCGAATATAAGAAGTGCAAACGTGAAGCTAACTACAGAGGTGACAATATAGGAGGCTAGCACGATGCTTCCGGTAAAAAGGGCAGGGAATAATGTATGTAGTGTGACAGCAATACCCAGGACGGTCATTCCGGAAAAGAAGCCAATACTTGCAGAGCTTCTGACATTCTGAATAAACATCTCATCAGGTATTATAAAGAAGTATCGAATATAATATGCGAAGCTAAAAAGCCCTGATAAAGGACGGTCCACAATTAATCCCAATACCCCAATTAGTGCAAGAAGTGATAACAAACCCAACTTATTAAATTTCATAATACTCTCCTTGAATGTGATATATTTATAACACTTTGTTGAAAATATACCACTTTTGAGAGAGGTTGTCAATCACATATATTAATAAATATACAGCGAAATGCAGTTTTAGTAAGCAAGAAGTAACTTTTGTAGCACAAATACAGTTTGTTTTTAAAAAAAAGCCTTTGCAATATAAGTAATTGCAAAGGCCAAGGATAAATAGATTCTTTTATTGTGCTGTTATATCATGATTTATAATACCAGGCTAGGAGGGGCGTACATTCTTGCCTTCATCTCACTGTCAAGAAGGTAAAGTCCCTTTGAATCACCTGCAAATAAATCATATTTTTTTACGTTATCATCAGCATTTTTTTCCTCTTCCACCTGCTCCTTCAGGAACCAGTCCAAAAACTGCATGGTCTTGAAATCCTTTACCTGATAAGCTACGTCATAGATATTATTAATCGAAGCGGTAACCGTTTTCTCATGCTCATAGGCCAGCACAAGAGGATCGCGGAAACTGGAATAGCTTTGATTCGGAGCGTCAATGGCGTCCAGCTTTACGACTTCTCCATTGTCTAAGATAAACTGGCGAAACAGAAGAGCATGATCTCTTTCCTCTTGCATCTGAACAAAGAACCAGTTTTCGAAGCCAGCTAAACTGTTGTCAGAGTAATAATTAGCCATATCCATGTAAAGATAAGCGGAATAGAATTCTTTCGTAATTTGTTCATTGAGTAATTTGGCAACTTCTTTATTTAACATATGCAACCTTCCTTTCTAAGGTATGTAATTAATCTTCGATAAATATAACAGATACCGGGCAGCCTGCCTCGGCATCCTTCGCTGCGATTTCCGCTTCCTTCGGAACAGGAGAGGTATAAGCCTCAGCCAATCCCTCTGCATCCATACGAAAAACAGCGGGGCAGGTATCAGAGCACAGACCGCAGCCGATACAACCATTACGTTCAACATATGCCTTCATTAGAGTACCTCCATTCATCCAGATTATACATGTTCTTGAGTCTTTTCGTAATTAATTTGGTAACAGCTTCATTATAGCATACTAAGCAGCATTTGTAATAGATAATTTTGCATTTCTATGTTGATATTTCCATATTGTGAAATTTTTTTTTTTATGGTATAAATAATTATGTAGCGACGAATCAAATAATAAGCAGATGGAGGTATAATATGAAAAAATATGAATGTACAGCATGCGGTTATATCTATGACGAAGCTTTAGGTGATCCTGACAGTGGAATTGCTCCCGGAACCAAATGGGAAGATATTCCTGAGGATTGGGTTTGTCCGGTATGCGGTGTAGGCAAGGATGCTTTCGAAGAAGTATAATCACGACTCAGCAGGCTGTCTTAGCAGCTGCTCCTGGTAACATGGAGCCTGCTAAGACAGCTTTTTGTTGTTGTATTATGTATTTGTACCCAAAAGGATTCAAGGGATAGGAAAGGTATGGTTAGTAAGATGAATCAGTTTTCGAGAACCGAGCTTCTGCTTGGAGCAGAAGCCATAGATAGATTAAAGAACTCAAGGGTTGCCGTATTCGGTATCGGCGGAGTGGGCGGCTATACAGTGGAGGCCCTTGCCAGAAGCGGAGTCGGTAATCTGGATATCATCGATGACGATAAGGTATGCCTTACCAATATCAACCGCCAGCTTATTGCCTCCATGAAGACCATCGGTAAATATAAGGTAGAGGTAATGAAGGAACGCATTCTTGAAATCAATCCGAAAGCAACGGTGACAACGCATCAATGCTTTTATTCTCCTGAGAATGCAGATCAATTTGATTTTTCACAATATGATTATATTGTTGATGCAATAGACACGGTATCTGCCAAAATAGAACTGGTGCTCAGAGCACAGCAGAAGAACATTCCGATCATCAGCTGTATGGGAGCCGGTAATAAGCTTGATCCCACCAGGTTTGAAGTAACCGATCTCTTTAAAACCTCCATGTGCCCGTTGGCAAAGGTAATGCGAAGAGAGCTGAAAGCCAGAGGAGTAAATAAGCTGAAGGTTGTTTATTCAAGGGAACCGGTGAGAAAGCCGTTGGAGGACCAGTCCACCAGCTGTAGGAGCAATTGTGTCTGCCCACCCGGAACACAAAGGAAATGTACAGTTAAGCGTCAGATTCCAGGGAGTATTGCCTTTGTTCCTTCTGTAGCGGGCTTAATTCTGGCTGGAGAGGTTATCAAGGATATAACCGGTATCCGATGAATAGACCATTGGCGCTCCAATTTCAGGTATTTTATCGATGCCTGCAGACATTCCTTTATCTCTCGATATATATTGAGAAAGGGGATTTGTGACACTGTCCTTCGGGGCAGTTTTTTATTGGAAATATACATACATTTATAGGCTTATTAAATATTAGGAGATCATGGAAAGGATAGGGGTATAAGCAGTATAAGTCCATGGCTTATGCTTGGTTTCGAGCCTAGAGTTTGATTCACTAAAAACTCCCTTTATCATATGATAGAAGTAAAGTGTGATTCGGTGTTATATCCAACAACTTTTATTTCTAAAATGGAGGATGATATATGGAGTTTTCTTTCATAGAGCTGCTTACTTTTATTTTTAAGAGAAGGATGTTCATTGTTATTGGAACAATAATAGGCCTATCAGCTTTCTTTGTGTTCAATAAATATATTGAAGATCCTACTTATACTGCAGCAGTGCAGCTTTATGTCAATGCAAATACCACAGAAACCTCTGCAGACTTAAATTCTTTATATTATGCGCAGAAGGTGGTTACAACCTATATCAATTTTTTGCAGACGAATACCTTTTATAAAAAGGTGATAGAAGAAAGCGGGTTGCAATATGAACCGGAGCAGCTAAGGAAAATGACTCAGATTAATACAATTAATGACACAGAAATATTCCAAATCAGTGTTGTATCACATAATCCAAATGCTTCCTATCGATTGGCCATAACAATGCAAAATGTTGCACCAAACTTAATAAAAAGCATTTTGAATACAGCACAAATCAGTGTAGTTGATCCCGTTGTCTATCCGGTGGAGCCCTCCGGTCCGAATATTTGGTTTAATACGGTGATTGGAGGGATACTTGGATTGTTCCTATCGATATTCACAGCTTTATTATGGGATATGGTAAATAATAATGTGAAAAATCAGGAGGATTTGAAAAAGAAATACGATTTTCCGATATTAAGTACCATACCAAATTTTAGTTCCCAAGGCAAAAGGCTTCTTTCTTATGTCAGTAAAATACCATTCATAAAAAAGTACCTGGGAACTAAGAGTATTAAGAATAATATCAATGATGAAACAAGTTTTTTTATTGTTGAAGCCTTTAATTCCTTAAGAACAAATTTACGGTTTTTACTACGTCATGACGGATGTAAAAAAATTATAATTACAAGTCCAAGTCCTGAGGAAGGAAAAAGTACAGTCAGTGCCAATCTTGCGAAGTCGCTTGCTCAAATCGGTTCCAGAGTACTGCTTCTGGATTGTGATTTGAGAAAGGGGACATTGCATAGCTTTTTTGGTGTGAAAAGTACACCCGGCATCAGTGACGTCTTATCAGGAATGCTTACAGAAAAGGAGGCTCTTCAAAATACTTCCTATGACAACTTGCAGATTATGTCAATGGGCTGTGTCCCGCCCAATTCCGCGGAGCTATTGGGAAGTAAACAGATGGAGGAGCTGTTGAAATACTTTGAAAAGCAATATAATTATATCATTATCGATACACCTCCTGTTAATATGGTGTCCGATGTGTTCAGCTTAGTTAAGATAGTGAATGGGATTATTATGGTTGTCCGGGAAGGAAGCACCTCACATTCCAGTCTCAGTAATGCTGTAGCCAAATTCAAGTTCTCAGAGGCTAATATTTTAGGCTTTGTATTAAACGCCTTTTCCTATCAGGAGGGGATTAAGAAACAAAAATATGGCTATTATAGCAAGAATCGGTGATGAATATGATCGATCTTCATACCCACCTTTTACCATGCATCGATGACGGAGCAGCTTCCTTTGAAGAAGCAACAAGATTGATTCATGATCTTTTAAGGCAAGGTGTTGAAGTGGCTGTATGCACTCCCCATTTTGATCCTTCACAACTTACCTTAGATGATTTTTTGGGTAAAAGAACAGCAGCCATGGAGCTGATGAAAGCTTCGGGAATTCGCTTGATTTCAGGCAGTGAGATATCATATCATGATTATTTATTTCATTATACAGATATCAGCCAATTATGTATAGAAAATACAAAATATCTATTGCTGGAGCTACCCGAAAGAAAGCAATGGGGCAAGGAGGTGTTTTATTATATAGAGCATTTAATCAATTATTATGGAGTCATTCCGATCATCGCACATATTGAAAGATACAGGGCTGTAAGAAAGAAAAAAAATATAATTCCTGTGCTGATGGCAGCAGGCTGTATGATACAGCTAAATGCAGCTTTTGTCGTTGATAGGAAAACAAGACGCAGGGCTTTCCTATACCTAAAGAAGGGGTATATTGATGTTTTGGCCAGTGATTGTCATAATCCGATTAAACGCCCGCCAAGAATTTCCAAAGCCTATGAGATAATTCGTAACGGCTTTGGAAATGCTTTCTGTGAGCATTTAATGAATAATAGCAGGAAGATTATTGACGGGGAAATAATCAGGGGAAAGGTTCATTATTTATTCTGATAGCCTGAGCTACAAGGACTAAGGATAGAGCTTAAAGTATGCTTGGTTGAATTAGTATTCCAATTTTTGTGGGAATTTGATATGGTTGGTAAAAGAAAAAGTGACAAAAATCGAGCCTTTCGAATATATTATTTATGAATTCACTGTATATGACAGTTTATCGCAAAAGGAGGCTGAGATAAGTTCCATGGAGAAAAATCAGGCATGGCTGCAGCCTATCAGCTCGAGATTATTACATGAAGAGGAAGAAAGTGCAGAAAACAAAAGTATTTGGGATATCAATATTGAAAAGCTTTTGGGTAGGGAACAAATTTTACTTGAAAATCAAAAAATCGAGAAATTTCTTAGTAATAAAGTCATAATGGTCACCGGAGGAGGGGGCTCCATAGGATCTGAACTATGCCGCCAGATTGCTAAATACGGACCGAAGCTTCTGATTATCCTGGATATATATGAGAATAATGCCTATGATATTCAGCAGGAGTTAATTCATAAATACGGAAATGAATTAAAGCTAATCATTGAAATTGCATCAGTCAGTAACAGAGATTTGATATATCAGCTGTTTAAACGCTATCATCCCAATATAGTCTTCCATGCAGCTGCGCATAAGCATGTACCCCTGATGGAGGATTGTCCTAAGGAAGCAATTATAAACAATATTTTCGGCACATATTATATTGTTGAGGCATCCGAAGAATATGAAGTGGAAAAATTTGTCCTAATCTCAACGGACAAAGCTGTTAATCCGACAAGTATCATGGGTGCCAGTAAAAGATTTTGTGAAATGATACTCCAAAGTATGAAGGGAAGCGGCAAAACTGATTTTGTAGCGGTACGTTTTGGAAATGTACTCGGCTCTAATGGATCAGTTATTCCCTTGTTTCTAAAACAAATTGCAGCCGGTGGTCCGCTAACGATCACCGATCATAGGATTGTGCGCTATTTCATGACCATCTCTGAGGCAGTACAATTGGTACTTCAAGCAGGCTCGATGGCTGACAGTGCTGAAATCTATGTACTGGATATGGGGGAGCCGGTTAAGATCATTGATTTGGCAGAAAATCTGATCCGAATGTCCGGCTATGAACCTTATATCGATATACCAATTGTAGAGACTGGCCTGCGACCGGGAGAGAAATTATATGAGGAACTTTTAATCAATAGTAAGGATTTAATTGCCACTGAAAATCATAAGATATTTATCGAAGCCAAGGAATACATATCCAAAAAAGAGATAAAGAAAAAACTAAAGCTGCTGTCACGTGTGATAAACTCTAAATCAATCGGAAATATTAAAAGAACAATGAAAAAAGTAGTTCCTACGTATCAGAACTATAATACTAAGAACGTATTTCGTATTTTGTGCAAGGATCATAGAACCAATGTAAATTAGCTTAATCAATATAGCCGGCTAAGGATCTCATACGAGCTTGCTACTGTGTTTCTTACCCACATCATAAATACGCTTGCTCTTTCATGAAAGACTTACTTATGAATGGAGCATATAAAAACGGGGCCTTTGCAGAATAGGAAATGGCAAAGGCCCCTTGTCTACACGATGTCTGAAAATTATCATTAATCCCGTAGCCAGAACAAGCATCTTCTGATGATTCCAAATAAAACCCCATATAAAAGGTTAATGAAGACACTTAATAGGATATAATTTCTCGTAAAGCTTAAGCAAGTAAATTCACATGCCAGGTCCTTTATTGTAAGAATGTCCTTGAAGAAATACAGACCGGTTATCATTGTTGTAAAGGTTAGTAAATCCAATATCAATGCGACATAAATTTTCACTTCGGTTTTAAATCGTGCCGCAATACTGAAAGCTAACGCGCCGATTAATCCGGGAACTAATAATACTAGAAAAAATCTTATAAATTCCATACTTCACCCCACACTTTCCTTTCCCAAAGACTTGTGATAAAGATTGTATTCTTTTATCTCAAGCATTTATATTTGCTTGAAATCTGTGGCTGACTCAAGCTCCTTACATAGATTACTATAGTAATAAAATATGCTTTTAGTGTAATTCAGTTACAGATAATTCACCATTCTTCAGCCGTGGGTTATAGCGGAATGCTTTATTTAGTTAATCTGTTAGCGTACCATAGAAATAATTTGTTTGCATATTGACAATACCAGTATAATTGTATACAATAAAACAAATCTTAGTCTAAAGAAAATGGAGAGCGATATTATGGATGAGAGAAAAGTCTTTATTAACCCACACACGAATCTACTGCAGTTGGAGGAGCCGATTTACAATCTGGTAGATGTGGATCAGCCGAATACCTTCCGCGGATTATTTCCCTATAACGAGATACCGAAGATTGCCTTCAATGACAGAATCGTGCCACATAATCTTCCGGATGAAATATTTATCACAGATACAACCTTCCGTGACGGACAACAATCCAGGGCTCCCTATACAACAGAACAGATTGTTACAATGTTTGATTATTTTCACAGACTCGGCGGACCGAAGGGTCTGATTCGTCAAAGTGAGTTTTTCTTATACAGTAAGAAGGATAGAGATGCGGTCTATAAATGTATGGAACGCGGTTATCAGTTTCCGGAGGTTACCTCATGGATCAGAGCAAGCAAGAGTGATTTTGCACTGGTAAAGGAGCTCGGTATGAAGGAAACCGGAATTTTAGTAAGCTGTTCTGATTACCATATCTTTTATAAGATGAAGATGAGCCGGAAAGAGGCTATGGAGCATTATCTGAGTGTAGTCAGGGAGTGTCTTGAGACAGGTATTGCTGCCAGATGCCATCTGGAGGATATTACCCGTTCGGATATTCATGGATTTGTCATTCCCTTCTGTCGTGAGCTGATGAGACTGAGCAGGGTATATAATATTCCTGTGAAAATAAGGGCTTGTGATACGATGGGTTATGGTGTGAATTTCTCCGGTGCTGTTATTCCCAGATCTGTACAGGGAATTATATACGGTATTATGACACACGGTGGGGTTCCCTCCGAATGGCTGGAATGGCATGGACATAATGACTTCTATAAGGCAGTTTCCAATTCGACAACAGCCTGGTTGTACGGGGCAAGCGGAGTAAACTGCTCCTTATTCGGAATTGGAGAAAGAACAGGCAATACTCCTTTGGAGGCTATGGTGTTTGAATATGCACAGCTGAAGGGCACGTTAGACGGTATGGATACCACAGTAATAACAGAGCTCGCAGAGTATTATGAGAAGGAAATTGGTTACCGTGTTCCTTCCAGAACTCCTTTCGTAGGAAAGAATTTCAATGTAACCAGAGCCGGTATTCATGCGGACGGTCTTCTTAAGAATGAAGAAATCTATAACATATTTGATACGGAAAAATTCTTAAATCGACCGGTATTGGTGGCTGTGTCCAATACCTCAGGGCTTGCCGGTATCGCTCACTGGATCAATACGTTCTTTAAGCTGAAGGGCGAAAGAGCTATCGGTAAGGATCATCCTATCGTTCAAAGGATTAGACTATGGGTGGATGAGGAATATGAAAGCGGCCGTGTCACTGTAATCACGGATGATGAACTGATCAGCATCATCTCGGAAGCAGAGAAGGAGCTGGGGCTCAGTATCAACGGACAAAAAGCTTAATACGTTATCCATAAAATCTGCTGGATTTTTTTAGATGGCATATAGGAATTGACAAGCCGGGAAAAGCAGAATACAATGGTATTTGATGGCGGTTCAAAGGACAAGGGCCGAATACATATTTCAAATTTTACGGAGGTTACAATGATTTTTGCAGAGAAGATAGAAGCGGCAAAGGAGAAATTTGGACAATTGCTGGAGGAGCAATTAAAAAGAGTTGAGGTTATGAAGACTCAAGGAGACTTTATTAATTATAAAGCACTGGAGAAGATTATCATCGGTGTGTGCGGTGGTGATGGTATCGGTCCTGCAATTACAGCTCAATCCCAGAGAGTTCTGGAGCATTTACTGAAGGATGAGATTGAGTCAGGCAAGGTTGAGTTTAAGGTAATCGAAGGACTGACCATAGAGCGCAGAGCCGAAGAACATGCTGCAATACCCCCGGCAGTACTGGAGGAATTGAAGAAATGTCATGTGATTCTGAAAGGCCCTACCACAACTCCCAGAAAAGGCGATCCCTGGCCGAATGTAGAAAGTGCCAATGTTGCTATGCGTAAGGAGCTGGATCTCTTTGCAAACGTCAGACCTGTAAGAATTCCCGAACAGGGTATTGACTGGACCTTTTACCGTGAAAATACCGAGGGTGCATATGCTGTCGGCAGTAAGGGAGTGCATGTTACAGAGGATCTCGGTGTTGACTTTACGGTTGTAACTACGCAAGGCACCGAGCGTATTATTCGTGCAGCCTTCGAATTTGCCAAGGCAAACGGTAAGACAAGAGTTACCGCTGTTACCAAAGCAAATATCATAAAGACTACGGATGGCAAGTTTTTGGATATCTTCCGTGAAATTGCGAAGGAATATCCGGATATTACAGCGGATGACTGGTATATCGATATCATGACCGCGAAGCTTGTAGACGAAAAGAGAAGAAAGGACTTCCAGGTGGTGGTTCTTCCAAATCTTTACGGAGATATCATTACTGATGAGGCAGCTGAATTCCAGGGTGGCGTTGGAACTGCAGGCAGTGCCAATATCGGAAAGAAATATGCAATGTTCGAAGCAATTCATGGTTCCGCACCCCGTATGGTAGATGAGGGAAGAGATATCTATGCAGATCCCTGCAGTATGATTCGTGCGGGGGCTATGCTGCTGGCTCATATCGGATATACGAAGGAAGCCGATAAGCTCTATCGTGCACTTGATATCTGCACCGTGATTGAGAGAAAGGTTATGACAACGGGAAGATCTAACGGAGCAACCGGAGCACAGTTTGCCGATTATCTGATGGAAACGATTGAAGCGATGAAATAAAGTGCTTAAGGAGGGAATTCCTTGGAGGATTTTGATCTTCACAAAGAGATGGCAGACAAATATTCCTTACGTGGACGTGTTTTTACCAAACTGAGAGAGGATATATTGGCCGGTGTCTATCGTGAGAATGAGGAACTAAAGGAGAACACCATCGGAACAGAGCTGGGTGTCAGCCGTACTCCAGTCCGTGAGGCATTAAGACAGCTGGAGCTGGAAGGGCTGGTAACAATGATTCCGAATAAGGGTGCTTATGTTACCGGTATCACACAGCAGGATATCCATGATATCTATGTCATTCGTTCTTATCTTGAGGGCTTATGTGCGAAATGGGCCTGTGAACATATCACGGAAGCTCAGATTGAAGCGCTGGAGGAGATATTGTATCTTTCTGACTTTCACGCCAGAAGGAGTCACTATGAACAGCTGGTGGAACTGGACAATAAATTCCATGAATTAATCTATAAAGCCTCCGGCAGCAAGATACTGGAGCATGTGCTGACTGATTTTCATCATTATGTGGAACGGGTCCGTAAGATCACGCTTGCCATGCCAAACAGGGCAAAGAAGTCAGGTAAGGAGCATGCTGCAATTGTGGATGCCATCAAAAAGAGAGATGGAGAGCTTGCAGAGGTGCTGGCACATGAGCATATTATCAACACAATTAAGAACATTAGTGAACAGGGTCTATAAAAGATGCAACGAAAAACCCACTCAGGTTAGACTGAGTGGGTTTTATTGTCTTATGATAGCTATTCCTCAGCAGCCAGTTCTTCCCAGAGCTCCATCAGCTCCAGCAATCTGTCCTCAATTGACTTCTTCTCATTATTCAGCTCCAGAAGCTTTTGTGCATTCGTAAATACCTCTTCCTCCATTAACAGCTGATCGATTTCATCATTTCTGGTCTCTAGCTCATGTATTTCCTCCTCTGTCTTCTTTAAATCATTCCTTTTTTTCCGTGTACGAGCCTGCTCTTCCTTCTGTTGTTGCCAGCTTAGCTTGTTTTCGCTTTCTGACTCAGAAGAAATATCTGTTGAGGAGGAAGGAAAGGAAGAAGGGAATGAATTCAGGCGGGAACTGCTGAAGTGATTTGCGGTCTGATTCAAGGGTGTCTTTGCTGTCACCAAGGGCCTATTCAGATAAACAGCTTCTACCTCGGGTTTTTTATCCAGATAATAATCATAATTACCGATATAGTTCAGAAGAGTCTGGTCGGTAAGGTCAAGAATTCTGGTCGCGGTCTTATTAATAAAATAACGGTCATGGGATACATATAAAACAGTACCGCTGTAATGATTGATGGCATTTTCCAGAATTTCCTTTGATGTGATATCTAAATGGTTAGTCGGCTCGTCCAGGATTAGAAGGTTGGCTTCGGAAAGCATTAGCTTGGCTAAGGAAACACGACCCCGCTCGCCGCCGCTGATATCCTTAATTCTTTTAAAGACATCATCCTCGGTAAAGAGAAAGGCAGCAAGGATATTGCGGATTGAGGTATTATCCATATGGGGATAAGTATCCTGCAATTCATCAAACAGGGTCTTCTCAGGGTCCAGTACCTGATGCTCCTGGTCATAATAACCGACATGGACCTTTGTTCCGAGTTTTACTTCCCCCCCGTCTGCCATAACCTGTCCATTAATAATTTTCAAAATCGTCGTTTTTCCGGTTCCGTTATTTCCTATCACAGCCACCTTTTCTCCACGCTTGATACTAAAGCTTAAATCTGTAAATAGTGTAAGCTTATCATAGGATTTACTTAAAGCTGTGACAGTCAGTACATCATTTCCACTGACTATTCTTGGCTCCAGTGAAAAATGCATCTGGGCGTTATCTGTCGGACGTTCTACTCTCTCGATTTTCTCGAGCATTTTTTCACGGCTTTCCGCGCGTCTGATGGATTTCTCCCGATTGAAGGAGCGAAGCTTGGCTATGACCTCCTCCTGATGTCTTATTTCCTGTTGCTGATTCAAATACTGCTTAAGCCTTGCATTTACCAGCATGGATTTCTTTTCAGCATAGGAGGAATAATTTCCTTCAAAGCTTGTAGCTTTGGTATGGTCAAGCTCTATCACCTTTGATACGACCTTGTCGAGGAAGTACCGGTCGTGGGCAACGACAACAACAGCTCCGCTGTAATTTAACAGGAAGGTTTCTAGCCAAGCTATTGAGATCAGATCCAGGTGATTGGTGGGCTCATCAAGAAGGATGATGTCAGGCTTGGACAATAGAAGTTTTCCAAGAGCAATTCGGGTCTTCTGACCGCCGGAAAGCATATTCACCTGCTTGTCAAAGTCCGTCTCGCCAAAGCCGAGACCCTTCAGTATTCCGATCACCTCACTCTGATAAGCATACCCGTTTTTAAGCTCAAACTCATGGGTCAGACGGGTATAGCTGTCAAGCATTTGCTTTAATCGATCGCCCTGGGCATGCTTCATATCCTGCTCCAGGGAGCGGATTTTCTTATCCAGATCAATGACATCCTGCTTTACCGTCATCATTTCAGCCAGTAAGGAATTATCCGAGGTAAGATTCTGATGCTGGGCAAGATAGCCGATGGTACTTCCCTTAGAGAGGATAATTTCACCCTCATCAGCAGGCATTTCCTTCATTATTATTTTTAATAAAGTAGACTTACCAGCACCGTTAATACCGACAATTGCAGCCTTTTCCCGTTCATTGACATGGAAGGATACATTCTGCAATATCTGATCCGTACCGAAGGCCTTACTAATATTCTGACATGCTAAAATCATAAAAATCTCCATTCTACATTCACACTATTTAAGAATGCATATTACGGCATCCACTAATCACTGCCCTCTATTTTAGCATAGGAAATTTATCAAGTAAAGAAGAGTTGCATAAGCATTGGAAGATGTAAGATAGCTGCTAAGAACATGATAAAACACGAAAATAAGCATATACTCTTATTGGAAAGTTGTCCTGATAGTAATAGATTGACTTATTATTAACAATTTACTATAATGAATAATAGAGTTAGCCAGAGAAGGAGGAAAATCATTGTACAAGAAGGAAATTTCCAAAGCAGTAATAAATAGATTACCTAGATATTATCGTTATTTGGGAGATTTGCTGGAAAAGGATGTTGTTCGCATCTCCTCTAAGGAATTAAGCGAAAGGATGAAGGTTACAGCGTCTCAGATCAGACAGGATCTTAATAACTTCGGCGGATTTGGACAACAGGGTTATGGTTATAATGTGGAGTATCTCCATTCTGAAATCGGTAAAATATTAGGCTTGGACACGAGATATAATATAATTATCATTGGAGCAGGAAATCTTGGACAGGCTCTCGCCAACTACGTTGATTTTGAACGTAGAGGTTTTTATGTCAAAGGTATTTTTGATATCAACCATAAACTGATTGGAACAAAGATCAGAGATAATATCGTACGCTCTGCTGATGAGCTTGAGGATTATATAAAAAATAATAAGGTAGATATTGCAGCTGTCACCGTACCGAAGGCAAAGGCTCCACAAATTGCTGCCGAGCTTGTAAAATGGGGCATCAAGGGCATTTGGAATTTTGCTCCGACCGATTTGAATCTGCCGAAGGATGTAACGGTTGAGAATGTACATCTTGCCGAAAGCCTCATGAAGCTGTCCTATAGATTATCAGGAAAAGAAGAAATGAAGAAGGAATAGCAGGCTGTTAGGTTAAAAGGGGCGTAATAGTATGGGAAGAAAGGAAAAGAGGCCGAATTATATTCATATCGTCAGGGGCAAGAACCTGCCTATTCTGACCTTGGATAACCGCTGGCATGAGCTTTTTCCGGCGAACAATAAGAGCAGTCTTATCCACGAATTGGAGCATAAGGTAAATAACCTTCTTAAGAGGCAGGGCAAGCTTGTTAATAACATCAAGGATATGAAGGAGCTCAAAAACAATCTCCTGAAGGAAATCGTAGTCAATATGGATACCGGCAGGGAGCCTGCCAGGCAGGCAAAGGATAGAAAGCTGGATCGCAACAGACATTATGTCAATGAGATAAATAATAAGACAGAAATAGCAATGGAAGAGCTGGGCGAGATTCCCTATCAGATCAAACAGGTGAATGAAGAGCTGATGGCTGAAAGCATACGGATATTTTTAGAACAGTTGGAGGAAAATAGGGAAGAACTCGAGGAAGTAACGGAACGGATTAATAATATCAGAGAGGAATTAAAGGAGAAAATCCTAATCAAACAGGATCTAGAGGCAAAAAATTCTTTGATATATACATATATGCATGATATTCTGGGAGCAGAAATCATGGAAATGGTTGATAAAGAACAGAATAAAAGGTAAAATAATACAGGGGTAAGCGATAGATTCGCAATCCCCTGTTTGTGTATGTAATATTATGAGTCAGAACCCGGAAGGAACGGAGGCTAACATGATTACCGGAATTGGAGTGGATTTGATTGAGGTAAAAAGAGTTCGGAAGGCTTGCGAGAAGGAAGGCTTTCTTAAGAGGTGCTTCACTGAGCATGAGCTGAAGCTCATCAAGGCGGATGGGAATAAGGCTGCAGATAATTTTGCTGTGAAGGAGGCGGTGGCAAAGATGCTGGGTACCGGTTTTCGTAAATTCGGACTGTTGGATATAGAGGTACTGCGAAACCCCGCGGGTAAGCCTTATGTAATTCTACATCAAGGAGCTAAGGAGCTTGCAAAGGAGCAGGGTATTACTGCAATCCATGTATCAATCACCAACACCAGGGAGTATGCGAATGCCTTTGTGATTGGCGAAAATGAAAGAGGGATATAGTCATGAAGTATTCGGTAGCTTCAAAAGATATGAAATGTATTGACGATTATTCGATTAAAGAGCTGGGAATCCCTGCATTGGAGCTGATGGAGAGGGCTGCTGCTGCGCTGGTGGAACGGATGCTCTTAAGAATCAGGAAGACCGACCGGATTCTTGTGGTCTGCGGTACGGGCAATAACGGCGGTGACGGTGTGGCGGCAGGCAGGCTTCTGCACATGCAGGGATATTCTGTTGCCATATTATTACTGGGCGAAGAAATAAAGTGTACTTTGCAGATGAAAGAACAGCTTATGAAGGCTGAGGAACTGAAAATTCCCTTTGAAAACTGTAACAAGCTTAGTGAATATAATGTTATTATTGATGCGATATTCGGTATCGGTCTTACGAGGGATGTGACTGGCACTTTTGAAGAAGTCATCCGGCTGATCAATGAAGGCAGTCATCTCGTATACGCAGTCGATATCCCCTCCGGTATTAATGCCGATGATGGCAGGATAATGAATATCGCTGTCCGGGCTGATGAGACGGTTACCTTTGGCCTTTGCAAGCATGGTCTGCTGTTATATCCGGGGACGGAATATGCAGGGAGTGTTACTGTGGCTGATATTGGTTTCCCGGAGGAAGCAATAAAGCATGTTAAGTTGGATACCTTCTATTATGAGAATACAGATTTGAGAAAACTACCGATAAGAAGGAATTACAGCAATAAAGGAACCTATGGTAAAGTTCTTATAATTGCGGGCAGCAAGGGATCGGCAGGTGCGGCAATCTTAAGTGCAAGAGCAGCTTACCGCAGTGGTGCCGGTTTGGTTAAAATACTTTCCTCCGAAGACAATAGGATAATTCTGCAGTCTCAGATACCCGAAGCACTATTTTCTGCATATGATGTGGAAGGCATAGATGATAAGGAAAGGCGGCAGAAGCTTCTGGCGGATCTGGACTGGGCTACTGTGATTGCCATAGGACCGGGATTGGGTAAGGGAGCTATAGTAGAAGAGCTTCTGGAAACCGTAATGAGAGAGGCAGAGGTTCCAATTATTCTGGATGCGGATGCAATTAATTTAATAGCTAAAAAGCTTGATCATATGGATACAGAGGTTACGAACAAAGGTCTTTGTGAACGGCTCCTAAGGCTTACGAAGTTATTGCCGCCTGAGACGATTCTCACTCCGCATCTTTTGGAATTGTCAAGGCTAATCGGAATTCCGGTTTCAGATATTGCACATAATCTCATTGACACTGTCCTTCAATGTTCTTATAATAATAATTTGATATATGTTGCAAAGGATGCACGTACAATTGTCGCATGCAGAGAGAGCAGGTATATCAATGTATCCGGTAATCCTGGGATGGCTACCGGAGGAAGCGGAGATGTGCTGACCGGCATGATCGCAGCCTTTACCGCACAGGGTATGGAGCCCTATAGCGCAGCTTGTCTTGGTGTCTATGTACATGGACTTTCTGGGGATAAAGCTGCAAAGGAGAAGGGGACCTATTCCATGATGGCAGGGGATATCGTCGATTCTATCGAGAAGGTACTAATCAATTTAGAACAGGATAGGAGTGACTTTCAGATATGAAGGAAGAATTGGTTACAAGAGACAGAAGAAAATATTACAGAGTTCAGGCAAATGTGAGTCTGGAGGCAATCAGACATAATCTTCTGGAAATACGGAAGAAGCTCAATCAGTCTACGAAACTGATGGCTGTGATCAAAGCAGATGCTTATGGACATGGAGCTGTTACCTTAGCGAAGGCACTCGGTAATGGTGTTGATTATTATGGCGTTGCTATTATTGAGGAGGCAGTAGAGCTTCGGGAAGCAGGTATCGATAAGCCTATTCTGGTACTTGGCTATACTCCAAAGGAACAATATGACCTGGTAGTTGCATATGATGTTGCGCAAACCATCTTTCAATATGATATGGCTGAAGCACTCTCACTGGAAGCTAAGAGACAGAATAGGATAGCCAAGATCCATATCAAAGTGGATACCGGTATGACCAGATTAGGTTTTACCGATACAAGGAAAAGCATAGAGGAGATTAAGAGAATTGAAATACTGGAAAACATTGAAGTTGAAGGTCTCTTTTCCCATTTTGCGCGGGCAGATGAAGAGGACAAAACCAGTACCGAGCTACAAATAAAAAGATATTTGGCTTTTGCGGATATGCTGGAAAATGAGAAGATCCATATACCGCTAAAGCATATTGCCAACAGTGCCGGAATTATTGAATTCCCCGAGGCATATTTCAATATGGTGCGCTGTGGTATTGCAACCTATGGAATCTATCCCTCTTCCGAGGTTAATCAGAAGGAGTTTAGGCTGATACCCGCTATGGAACTGAAGACCCATGTAGTATTTGTACAGGACGTGGAGCCCGGAATCGGAGTCAGCTATGGTGCTACCTACGTTACCAGTAAAAAGACCAGAATAGCAACCATACCGGTAGGATACGCAGATGGATATTCGAGAAATCTGTCTAATTCAGGAAAAGTTATTATCCATGGGCAATTTGCTCCTGTGATTGGCAGAATCTGCATGGACCAGTTTATGGTGGATGTAACCGATATCGGGGATGTAAGTCAGGGAGATACGGTAACGCTTCTTGGCAGGGATGGAGATGCTTACATATCTGCTGAGGAGCTGGCAGAGTGGTCACATTCCTTTGCATATGAGCTTGTATGTACTATCGGTAAGAGAATTCCTAGAGTTTACTCCGAAACCGTATAATTTTTAGTAAACCATTACACTTTATGGAATACACACGAAGAAAATGGCAATAATAAGGTTAGCCGAATATTGGAGTGTGAATAAAGTGATAATTAAACGAGGAGATATCTTTTATGCGGATTTAAGACCGGTGATTGGTTCAGAACAGGGCGGTGTCAGACCTGTCCTGATTATCCAAAACGATACAGGGAACAAGCATAGCCCGACTGTCATCTGCGCAGCAATCACATCAAAAATGAATAAGGCGAAGCTACCCACTCATGTTGAGCTAGATGCTGAGAAATACGGAATAGTAAAAGATTCCGTAATCCTATTGGAGCAGGTCAGAACAATTGATAAATCCAGATTAAAAGAAAAGGTATGTCATTTGGACCGAGATGTATTAAAGAAGATTGATCGTGCATTAATCATCAGTTTTTCTTTAGATACATATTTTAAATAAGGAACCTGGTATTGGTTCCTTTTTTCTTGCTGAGATCAACCTGCCTGAGGGTAAGGATTTTTCCTTAAGCGGAGAAACTGTCATAAAGGATATGGAAGCGGCACTTTCATGGCTTTAATCAGAAAAAAACTTGAAAATCCAGCTTCTAGAGGAGCGTGTCACAGAGTGTCCTATTTTTTTACCCAAAAAGAAAGGACGTGTTTCAATCCTAACTAAAAATGTTAGTTTTGAAACACGCCCTTTTGTTATACAGCAGGGGAGCTGCATAACCATAGCGTATAATAGGGTGGGAGTAGAAAGTGTTTTATCACTGTCTATGATCATAGTATATAAGTAAAATGTGTTCATAATGTGACGATTTAATAAAAATTATATAAAATCCAATAAGTTTTGATAAAGTAAAAACAAGGAAAGAAGGTGTCAAATGCTTATGCATTGACACCCTCTTCGATATTTATAATGTAGGGAGGAGGAGAGTGAAAATTAATATAAACTATTCACTTTCTATAATTCAGTATAAATGCCAGATATGTTTAAAGTATGGATATAATAAAAACGTTTTGTTAACAAATTGGTACACAAATGTGGCAAACCCGGATAATTTACAAACTATTTAAAAAATGAAATGAAATTCCGGAGTTTATTCATAGCCCATAGCAGCTTTTACAGTTTCGGTAAAATCCTTCGAGGTCAATAACTCCAGCAATAAAAAGGCGACACCCGGAGCGGTCTGAGGGCAGTAGGAGGTTATAACATTATGATCCAGTACAATCGGCTCTTTGATTACTGTTACACCGAAAGCTTCCAGCTGTTTCATACGGTATCCCTGCCTCAAATGATAAGTGGTAGCCCTGCGACCCTTCAGAATACCGCTTTTTCCCAAGGGTAGAGCACCGACACAGATTGAAGCGATCAATTTGCCTTTATCATCAAAGCTTCGTATCAGATCTAGAAAACCTTCGTCATAGGCTTCCTCATAGAAACCGAATTCCTCAAAACCTCCGGGAATTGCAAGTGCTTCATAATCATCAACATTTACCTCTGACAGCAGTTTATCGATCCGGACGGGAATACCGAAGGTACTAATCACTTCCTTCGTATAACCACAGGTTTCTGTGATGATATCGCAGCCAAAATCATTTCGTGCCCATCCAAAAATATCGATAAATGGGCTGAACTCCATTGTTTCAAAGCCTTTCGCAAGCAGAACCAGTACTTTATGCGCCATAGTTTACGCCCTTTCTTCTATTAAAATATGGTAAATCAAATTTTCATATATTATATCATAATTATTGACTAATTCAATTGGGCAATTTGCTTGAAATATTTTTCATTGAAATTTTTAATTGATTTGTGTATGATTAGTAATGCAGACCAGCATATTATACATTACGCTTCCAGAAAAGAATGAGGTATGAGAAGGCTTATGATAAAACTCCATTTTAATAACCTGAAAATAAGAACGAAGATGCTTTTGATCTATGCCTTCTGTGTATTATTACCAATCATACTCACTGATTATATTATTTTATATAATATGAGTAGGAGCAATAAAGAAAGCCAGATGGTGGGCCTGTCCCATGCAATGGACCGAGTGGAATATAACCTGATCTCCAACATAAACAATTGTGTCATGTTTACCAATAATATGTATTATGACAGGGTTTTGAATAAATTTCTGAATATTCAATATACCGACTATCCGAGTTATTATGATGCTTATAGGGAGCTGCTGATCAGTAATAACTTAAGCTATACATATAATGCAGGACTATTATCTAAGATCGAGGTTATTGTTGATAATAACTCCATCATTGGTGGAGGAAAGATCTTAAGGTTAGCTTCTGTTGCGGATGAAACCTGGTATACAGAATTTAAGAAAAGTAATAGGGATATTTCTATATATCCCTATTACGACGAAGACAAGAGATTTATTCCGGGCAGCGGTTCTGCTAGGACAATCAGTATTATACGAAAACTGGACAATTTCGGCAATGACGGAATTGAAAAGCTTTTAAAAATTGATCTTGATTATAACACGATGCTAATGGATGTACTGAACGAAAAAATCAATGGTACGATCTATGTCAGAAACAGTGAGGATATCTTATTCTCCAATTTACCCAATACCGACGGTGCGAGGAATTTCCCGGATGCTAGTACCCTTGATGGTACGAAACCGGTTATGAGCAGAACCTTTCCCATAGGCAATGATACCTGGGAGATTGTTGTCTATGCCGAAAAACTTCCCTTTTGGAGCATCCTGTTCCAGAACAAATGGCTGCTTTACATCGTCTTACTCGATTTATTCCTGCCCACCGTCCTTATATACTTTGTAGGAAAATCCATCAGTCATAGGTTGTCCTTAGTAGCTTCCTATATGGGAAGAATGGAGAAGGAACAGTTTGACTTGATTCATACCGAGGAAGGGGAGGATGAGGTTGGTAAGCTGATTCGAAGCTATAATATGATGGTTATCAGAATTAAGGATTTAATTGAGGTGGTTTTCAAAGAGAATGCAGAGAAGCAGGCATTGGAGCTTTCCAATAAGCAAGCAGAATTGAAGGCTATCCAGAGTCAGGTTAATCCTCACTTTCTGTTTAATACGCTGGAGACAATCCGAATGAGAAGCCTAATTAAGGGTGAGGACGAGACTGCCAACATTATCGGAGAGCTTGCCATCCTATTTCGTAAGAGCATGAATTGGGGCTCCGACAACATAACGATTGGTGAGGAAATGAATTTCATAGAAAAATACATCAATATTCAAAAGTACCGATATGGGGATAAGATAAAATTTTACCATTATCTGATGGAGGGTTGTGATAAGCTGCTAATTCCAAAGCTGTCCATTGGTACCTTTATCGAAAATGCCTGTATTCATGGTATTGAGACTACCGTGAATGAGGGTGTTATATCGTTGACAATTACAAAGAACGAACAATTTCTGTTTATTGAGATATCAGATAATGGGAAGGGCCTTGATGAGCAGCACCTGGAAGAGATTAGATGGATGCTATCTCATGCTGACACCAAAATGCTGAATGAGTCTAAAAGTACTGGTATGTTGAATGCATTTTTACGACTAAATATGTATTGTGATGGCAGAATAATTTTTGATATAGATAGCAGACCGGAGAATGGTACAGATATCTCAATTCAGATTCCGCTTGAGGCGGTTCGTGAAACTATGGTTGGTAATTATTTGAACACGGAAGGAGCTTCAGATGATTAAGGTTATGATTGTTGATGATGAGCCATATATCAGGCAGGGATTGAAGATTCTAGTCCCTTGGGAGCAGTTTGGCTTTATTATTTGCGGGGAGGCCGGAAACGGCAGGGAAGCACTTGAGCTGTTGGAAGCTATGGACTATGATCTGGTAATCACAGATATTAAGATGCCGATTATGAGCGGCCTGGAACTGATTCAACAAACCTGGGAGAATATCTCCAAGCGAATAGGTTTTATTATTTTAAGTGGCTTTTATGAATTTGAATATGCCAGAAAGGCGATAAAGTATAGCGTGGATGACTATGTTCTGAAGCCTGTCCAGAGAGAGGAACTGATTCGAGCGCTGGAGAATTTCAAAGATCAGTATTACAAGAAGCTTGCCGAGCAAAAGAAGCTGGAGGATTCGAATAAAATATTACTGGATCGTCATCTGACCAATCTGATCGCTAATAAATATGATGAGGAAAGTCTGGAGTATATTAATAGATTTCTTACGGATACCTCGAATATGAGGTTCATCAGCATCGAATACGATACCTTGGATGAAAGCTTTCGCGAATTGTCCACTGAGGCGAAGGTAAAGGAAAAAAATCGTCTTTATGATGCTTTAAAGATTTATCTCGGAGAGCTATGGTACTATTCCTATATTGAATCAAATCCAGATAAAAATACTTATGGTGTAGGCTTACTCTTTGTCCGAAAAATGGTGGAGCGGAGCAGCTTAAACGAAAAGGAATATATACAAAAACTATACCAAAGGCTGAATGATATGGTATCCTATAAAATCATCCTTTATATCGGCCAGAGAGTCGAGAATATCAGCAGGATATCCGAGTCCTATAAAACAACAGCGATTGCAAGGACCTTTCAGTTATTTTCCGTACAGAAGGATATTGCCTATTATGATGAGATCGAAGATAGGCCTAAAACCGGAAAATATCCCATAGATAAAGAAGTAATGGATGGTCTGATCAAAGCAATTGAGGAGAACAATGAGGAAGGCATTCATGAGAAGATTGACACTATTTATGAGCATTTCAAGCAGCTGGCAGCGGAACCTGATATCATTAAGCTTAATTTGGACTACCTGTTGTTTAATCTGATCAGTCTTGCCAAGGATGTGGACCCTTCCTTTGATCAGAGAGAAATCTATAAGCTGATTAGCCAGGATGGTTATGAGAAGGTGGCAGTCAGGGGCAGTGTAAAGCATTTCAAGGAATTTGCCCAGGATTTTTCGGACTACCTGTTACAGATGAGACAGCAAGCCTTCGGCGGTGTGCTGACGGAGATCGAGAAGGAGATTACCGAGCATTATATGGATAATCTTAGCTTAAAATCCTTGAGTGAAAAATATTACATTAATTCCGCATACCTTGGACAGATCTTTAAGCGTCAATACGGCTGCCCCTTTAAGGATTATCTGAATAATTTCCGGATAGACCGTGCCGCAGAATTATTACTTCGCACAGATGAAAAGATTTATCTGATTGCAAGTGCTGTGGGCTTTAATAATACAGATTATTTTATCAGTAAATTTGTACAGATAAAAGGGATTACACCTTTACAATATCGGAAACAGTTTATGAAAAACAGAAAGCATTAATGGCTTTCTGTTTTTGATTCATGATAATATTTGTGCATTTATAACAAAAAAACCATAAAAAAAATAAAAAAATGTTTTAAAATATAATTATTAGTATTTTGACTATACTTTATAAGTTGATACATATGTTTAAGAATGCTATGATATTTATAGCTGTATTACAGCATGTTGTCAGCTCTATGTCGGAGAGCAATGCTTAATCCAGCAAAAAATGTAGGGAGGAAAAACATGAAAAAAATCAAATCCTTGATTGCCATTCTTATGGTAATCACAATGTTCGGCACATTGTTTATCGGCTGTAAGAAATCCGATGACAGCACGAACACAGAGAGTAATAACGCAACAGTTACAGAGGCACCTGCTGCTGACAGCCAGGATGTTGCAACGACTGAACCAAAAGAAGAAAAAATGTTCACGATGTTTAATGCTGTATCAGGCACAGAAGTTCCTGATGACAACAGATGTTTAAGAGCTATTGCAGATATTACCGGTGCGTGGGCAAAGGTAACCTGGTTAACAGGCCAGACTGCTGACGAAAGAGTCGGTGTTATGATCGCCGGTGGCGATTATCCTGACTTTATTACAGGAGCAACTGGTACACCCGCTTTAATTGAAGCTGGTGCTTTAATTCCGATTGACGAGTATTGGGATGATTATCCGAATATCAAGAACTACTTATCAGAGTCAGATTGGAATAAGGTTAGATCAGAGGATGGTCATGTATATCTGATTCCTCAGTTCGGTATTATTCAAGGCGCAGATATGGCTACCTATCATTGGGATGAAGCATTCTGGATTCAGAAGGACGTTCTGATTTGGGCTAATTTCCCGAAGATTACAACCATGGATCAGTATTTTGATGTAATCAAGCAGTACAAGGATGCACATCCTACCACAGAGGACGGACAGGAGACAGTTGGTTTCTCCATGAGTACCGAAGACTGGAGATATTTCGGCGTTGAGAATCCTCCGTACTTCTTAATGGGATATCCTAATGACGGCGCATGTATCATTGATCCTGCAACTGTAACTGCAATTGACTATAATACGTTACCGGAAGCAAAGGATTATTATAAGAGAATTAATAAGGCTTTCAATGATGGCTTAGTTCATCCTGAGACCTTTACTATGACCTATGACCAGTATATAGCTTTACTTTCAACCGGTAGAGTTTTAGGTACGCTGGATCAGATGTGGAACTTTGATACCGCACGGCAGGCATTAATTACTGATGGTAAGGTTGGAAAAACCTATGTTCCGTTGCCGATCTCCTTTAAGGGTGATGGCGTTCAGCAGTGGCACAGTCCTTCTGCACTTGACGTATCTAACGGTTTATCTATTACTACCAGCTGTAAAGATGTTCCCGGCGCATTAAAATTTGTTAATGACCTTCTTTCACCTGAGATTATGGCATTAAGATATTGGGGCCAGGAAGGCACTGACTACTTGAAGGGCGATGACGGCGTATTCTATAAGACCGATGAGATGAGAGCAAACTATGACAATCAGGATTTTGTAACTGATAACCTTGTTAATCAGGCATATGCTTACTTCCCTCATTTCGAAGGTATGCTTGCAGATGGCCTGAATGCTCAGGATCCTAAGAACCAGCCGAATGAGTTCTACAGCACATTATATGATGTAGAGAAACAGCTTCTGGATGGTTACGGATATAAGACTTTCCTTGATTTCTTAGGCGAGACTAAGACTAATAATGATCCTTGGTATCCGATGTGGTCCTTCACCAATACCTGGACCAGTGATTCACCGGAAGGTCAGGCAAAACAAAAGATTACCGATCTGAAACATGCATGGCTTCCTAAGGCTATGATGGCTTCCGAAGCAGAATTTGATAAGATTTGGGATGACTATCAGGCTACATATAAGGATGAAGTTGATATTGATGCTTATCTGGATGCCTTAACAACAGAGGCTCAAAGAAGAGATGCTGTAGCACGTGGTGAACAATAAGAGTTTAAATGTAGCAACAGGTATGATGATAGCTTAGCTATCTGACTAAGGGGTGTCTTAAAGGATGGTGACTGAAGAGTACTTCCGCTAACCGTTTAAGGCACCCCATTATTAAGACGAAGATAAGTTTATTGTAAACATATCAATGCCGCAATAAAGGCGCTAGTTATGATTACTATAATTCAAATATATCAGTTGTTCCAAAGATACAATGGATGCTATCCTCCATGGTATTCGGTAAATCCAACCACAAAGAAACATGTAAGACTGGAGGCACTTGTATGAATAAGCGCAAACCCTATTATATTATCATAGCTGTTTTATGTTTTACAGCTGTGATTAGTATATTTCTTCCCTATCTAAAGCTTCCTGAGCGAAAACCTACACAAGACGGTACAGTACTTGACTTAGGCCAGGCTGCATTGAGAAGTCAATTTATAAAAACGACTGCCAGACAAGAAGGAATTAAAAAGACTGTTGTTTATAATGTAGCTAAGAATGTGATCAGAGGAAAGGATTTCGAGAAAATTACTGAAGACTTGACAGAGGATCAATATTACATAGTAGATGATATTACGAAAAAAATTGATGATATAAAAGCAGAAGCTAAGGACGTTTCGTTGTTTAATGAGAATACCTTTGGTTATTTCGGTATGTTCGCCCTGAGTGCTGATATCATAACCTATCTGGACCAGGATATTATCGATTCTGTCTTGGTTATCTTAAGTATGCTGTTGACAATCCTTCTGCCGTTGTTATCAGGTATTTATATGTTGATCACAAAGGGAGACAAGTATTATAAATTAGTAAATAAACTATCAATTGCAACAATCTCACTTTCACTGCTTGGATTACTCTGTATAAACTCCATTAGTATTGGAGCGCTGCAGGTAGAGAAATTCTTTTCAAAGAACTGGGGACCCGGATTCTTTGTGATTATCATAACACAGGCACTGGTTTGGC
This sequence comes from Bacillota bacterium, assembly GCA_023415635.1. Lineage (GTDB taxonomy): Bacteria > Bacillota > Clostridia > Lachnospirales > Lachnospiraceae > Mobilitalea. The sequence goes on from JAEZJV010000051.1 coordinate 185,906, forward strand.
TCGTAGCTACCATAGCTTCCTACCATCAGCAGGCGGAGGGTTATGTTACCTGGAGAATGATTGTCAGACAGAAGCAGCTGATAATCATGGCAATTCCTTTCTTAATTTATGGCTTTATCTTTTACTATTATCCGCTAGCTGGATGGACTATGGCGTTTCAGAAATTCAAACCAGCTGCCGAGGAACAGATGTGGATTGCCTGGGAGAAGTTTAAGTTCCTATTTTCTAACAATGAATTTCTGATGGTATTCCGTAATACGGTAGCAATGAGTGTCATCAACCTGGTATTTAGCTTAGTATTTGCAATCGGCTTTGCTTTGCTATTGAATGAAGTGAAGAGTATGAGAGGGAAAAGGGTGGTTCAGACCATATCCTATCTGCCTCACTTTTTATCCTGGATTATTGTTGCCGGTATCGTAAGTGATATTTTAGCTATGGAAACAGGTATTGTGAACGATTTATTGACCAGAACCAATTTGATAAGCAGTTCCATAAACTTCTTCGCGACGCCGAAATATTTTTGGTGGATCATTGCTTTTGCAGTTGTATGGAAGGAAACCGGATGGAATAGTATTATTTATCTGGCAGCTATGACCTCTATTAATCCGGATTTATATGAAGCAGCTTCCATTGACGGTGCAGGAAGGTTTAAAAAGATGCTCCATATTACACTTCCGGGAATTAAGTCTACGATTTTCGTACTGCTGATCATAAATCTCGGTATGATCATGAACTCAGGTTTTGAAGCTCAGTATCTCTTGGGAAGGGATTTAACAAAAGCAACTTCCTATGTAATCGATGTTTTCGTCCTCAATAATTGCTTTGGTGCAGGAGTCGATTTCTCCCTTGGTACCGCAGCAGGTATCTTTAAGAGTGTCGTAAGTATTATACTGATATTCGTGGCGAACCAAGCGGCTAAGGTTGCCGGTGAAGAGCGGTTATTCTAAGAGGAGGGATGAAAATGAAGAATAGAAGAACGAAAAAGAGCAAGGCAGATATTTTATTCATTACAGTAAACACGCTAGTTTTAACAATATTCTGTGTTGTGACACTGTATCCCATCCTGAATACCCTGGCAATTTCTTTAAATGACGGTATGGATGCAGTCAAAGGAGGTATCTATCTGATACCAAGAAAGTTCACGCTTCAGAATTTCTATTCTGTAGTTACTCAAGATAATATGATAGCAGCAATCAGAACCTCTGTACTTCGAACTATTATCGCTACCTTTTTACAGATGTTTGCTACAGCTTTGCTGGCTTATGTATTATCAAGAAAAGAGTTCTTGTTCCAGAAGCAGTTGTCACTGTTTTATGTTCTTACAATGTACGTAAATGGAGGTCTTGTGCCAACACTGCTATTATACAAGAATTTAGGTCTGACCAATAATTTTTGGGTATATATTATACCTGGAGCGATCAGTGCGTTCAATATGATCGTGATCCGTACCTTTATGAATGGTTTGCCGGATAGCTTTGTGGAGTCGGCACAGGTGGATGGAGCCGGACACTTAAGGATTTTCTTTCGGATCATCCTCCCGCTTTGTAAACCGGTTATGGCTACCGTAGCCTTATTCATTGCTGTATATCAGTGGAATTCCTGGTTTGATGCAATGCTCTTTAATCAGAACAGACCGGATCTTACTACGATGCAATACGAATTGATGAAGCTGCTCAGTTCGGTATCTCAACAGACGGGTAGTGCGGCCACCATGAAATATGCCCAAAATCAGATTACACCGATTACCATACGTGCAGCTACAGCGATTTTTACAGCAGCACCTATCGTATGCCTATACCCTTCCCTACAGAGATATTTTATCAATGGTTTGATGGTTGGCGGTGTAAAGGAGTAGTAGTAAAATAGAAATATGGAACTATTGCAGAAAAGGAATAGTACAAGAGACAATTAGGGCTGGCTTTCCATCACGTGTATTACGGGAAGGCCAGTCCTTTTCTATCATCGGAAATTCCTTTTTGCAGCAGCTCCCTGTACATCCGATCAGGTGTAATAAGTCTCATAGGAGAGGTAACAAGGATTGGAAGAAACAGGCCTTACCTCAGCTCAAAAGCTACGTATTGGAATAATCTCCCGATAGGTATATGATTGGAATGGATTTCTGAGATATACCTGACAGCTTATGCTTGAAAAAAGCAAGAAAAGTATGTAAAATAGGTTCATGCATAAGACACATCATCAGGAGAAGAATATGCGAATTGGATTATTAAGACACTTTAAGGTAAACTGCCCTCACAAGAAAATGATGACCTCAAAAGAATTTCGTGAATGGTCTCTGAAGTATGAGGTCTCGAAGGTTATTAAGAAAAAGGTTGAGATGTACGGGATTGAATGGGATATCTGCTATGTCAGTGATCTACCGCGTGCAATCACAACAGCGAAGGAAGTCTACAGTGGTCATTTGAGGATAGACAAGCTCCTGCGGGAAGTCGATAATGCACCCTTCATACATACGGAGCGCCTCCGTCTGCCCTTTGAACTCTGGCATATCTGCGGTAGGCTGGCTTGGTTTTTAAATTCTACAAGCCAACCGGAATCAATGATTGATACCAAAAAACGAATTAACGCTTTTCTGGATCACATCGACTGGTCACAGGATAATATACTGATTGTTTTCCACGGTTTCATGCTATATAATTTTCAGAAGGAGCTTCGTAAGCGCGGCTTTCATGGTGAGAAGCTGAAATTGGTAAAGAATGGCGTGCTCTATGAGTATATCAGAAATGAAGAGCAGAAGGAAGTGCTGGAGGATGAAGGTAACACTGATTTGTGTGGGTAAATTGAAGGAAAAATATCTGACTCAGGGGGTGGAGGAGTATACAAAACGCCTTAGTAGATATTGTAATCTTGAGATCATAGAATTAGAGGATGAAAAAACGCCGGACAATGCCTCGGAAGCTTTAGAAGACATCATCAAGAGAAAAGAGGGTGGAAGGATTTTAAAGGTTCTGAAGGAGGATTCTTATTGTATCGTACTTGCAATCGAGGGAAGTATGCTTTCTTCAGAGGAGCTGGCCTGTAAGATCGAATCACTCGGAGTCTCGGGTATCAGTCATATCAGCTTTATCATCGGCGGTTCTCTGGGTTTATCAGAGGAGGTACTAAAGCGTGCTGATTTTAAACTCAGCTTTTCTAAAATGACCTTTCCTCATCAGCTGATGCGGATGATTTTATTGGAGCAGATTTACCGGGCTTACCGAATTATTAAGAAGGAACCTTATCATAAGTAGATCGCTTTTATAGAGGCCCTTCTATTTTGTTCCTTTATTGATATCGGTGCTACAGCAGAGCTTTCAGCGCAGTATAATCAGCGACCTCATAGGTGGGATTTAGTAAGGTATCATTTTTAAGCTGTTTCGGATTGTACCAGCAGGTATCTGCTCCATAATTCGCCCCTCCACGGATGTCTGAGCTTAAGCTGTCCCCAATGACTAATACCTTATTTTTATCCGAATATTGCATTTGTTCTAAGGCATATTCAAATATAGCAGGATTGGGCTTTGCGATAGATATCTCCTCGGATATCACAATCGTATCGAAATATTTGGCTATTCCGGATTTTCTGATTCTTTTATTCTGCACTAGGCTTAATCCATTGGTTACTATGCAGAGCCTATAGGTAAGACTTAAGCTTTTGATCAGTTCTTCACAGCCTTCATACAGGAAGCTGGCATTACTCAGATGCTCCATATAGGCATGGGCTAATTCTACTTCATCAAGGCACATATTGAGCCGATTGATAAATCTTCTAAATCTTTCTGTTTTTAATTTCTCCTGTGTAATCAAACCCTGTTCGAACTCTTTCCATATAGCTACGTTTATTTCATGATATATAGTAAAATGATAATTCTCTTCATAGTCAATATTGAATTGATGCATAGTGTTCTTAAAGGCTTCTTTTTCGGATTTTTTGAAATCAAATAACGTCTCATCTGCATCAAAAATCAAAATCTCATATTTCATAAGTACCCTCCAAAATGTGATAGGTGCCGGTTGCGTATTTGTCATACAGAGAAAGAGAACGGACTTGAAATCTCTCTGAATGAGTATGAGAGGAAAATCAGTCTGTTCTCTTAATTAATTAATCATTCTTTCAAAACAGCCTTTATGCCTAAGCATTTTTTTTCTCCTTTAACAGGATTCTTTGGATGCTTTTGATGGAAAGATAGTATTCCTCAGCCAGCAAGGCTGCACTGGAACCGGATCTGAATTTTTGGTATATTTCGCGGTTTCTTTGCCGAAGCTGTCTTTTGGTATCGGTATTCTCTCCCCATTCCTTATGATTATCCGCTTTTTTGGGAATATAAAGATACTGTCCCTGCGCATATTCCTGGACAAGTGCCAGAAGCTCCTGCGGAAGGACGAATTCTGCTTTCTGATAGCTCATTTTGCTCCTCCTAAATGATAAAATTTCAGGATTATGCAAAGGCTATACAATACCACTTTTTAAAGTAAACAATTGCGATAGCCCCTGCTACGCAATTCTAACTATTCTAGTCATAAAACCAAAAGCTCCTTTCGTCTTGAGGAGTTAAATCCTCCTCTCCCCTAATACTGATTACAAAAATGATATTACCATAATGTGATAGTATTTTCCAGCAAAATATTATATGATAGCAATATAAAAGAATTGCAGCTCTGTATAGCTTCTATGGTTAAAAATTGTGAAGGAAGTTCCGGAGGGAGTTACCATGATTAAAAATTGCGTTCAATTTTTCAGGAAAGGCTCTATCGAGATAGTATCAGGAGAAGGAATGCATGATTTTCCATATCATACACATGAAAGCTTATTGATCGGAGTGATCATCAGTGGATCAGTAAGATTTTGTATAGAGCAATTCGAATATGAATTAAAACAGGGTATGACGTACCTTGTTCCACCGGATACCGGAAGCTCCCTTACCCATATTGAGCCGTATCGATATATCACCATATGTATCAGACAGGAGATGCAGCTTGCGCTTGCCTTTGATAAGAACAGTCAGTATGTAGTTGAGGGCATCGGAAGAAGTATTTTAGAATTGTGCAGTTTATTCTCCTCCGGATTATTCAGTCAGGAAGAATTTTTGTCGCATTTGTCCGAACTACTTCCTCTTCAGGAGAGGAGCAAAGAGTTACAAATAAATCGAAAGCAGCCGGAGACTTTGGCGGCCATAGATTATATTCATGAGCATGTGAATGAAAAATTTATGCTGGATCAATTGTCGGCTGCGGTTCATCTTTCGAAATTCTACCTGGTCAGGAGGTTTAAAGCCGATATGGGGGTTGGACCGAAGCAATACCATCAGCAGTGTAAAATACGCCAGGCTAAGTATAGGCTGCTCGAAAAGGAAACTGAAGCGGACATTGCTGCGGATTTAAGCTTTGCTCACCAAAGTCATCTGTGCAGTGTATTCCGGAAATACATGGGGATTTCAATGAAGGATTATATTCAAAATACTGTAATAAAAAGGCAATAACTTGATATACTTTCTCCCTCCGTAATGAAATAATAGAGCCATCGGAGGTGAAGTAATATGAAAGCTTTTCAGGCTGAAGAAACAGGCAGGACATTTATCATAAGGATGGAAAGAGGCGATTTGCTGAAGGAGGCGATCACAGATTTCGTTAAGAAGGTAGGGATAGAAAATGCAGTCATCCTATCCGGAATTGCCACCTTTGACGAGGCTCATCTGCAAATGACAACGACACTTGATTATCCGATCCGGTACTATGTTCATCATTTAGACGAGCCACTGGAGCTTGCTGGACTGGGTGGTACGATCATAAACTTTGAGCCGCATTTACATGGCGTAATCAGTAATGCTGAGAAGACCTGGTCCGGTCACCTGCTGGAGGGATGCAGAATACTGTATCTGGCAGAAATTGTAATTCAGGAGCTTCTCTGCCATAAGCTGGTTCGCAGAGCAGATCAGAACGGTGTAAATCTGATTACAGATTGCGAAGAATAAGCTTAACGGCAAAAAAGGTGCTGAGAGTCCACAGCGATTAGCTGACGGACTACTCAGCACCTTTTATTTTCGGTGTTGGCTTTAATTATTTATGCGATTGTAACGTTAACAGCCTGCATACCACGCTGACCCTTCTCTAGGTCAAAAATAACCTTCTGACCTTCCTCTAAGGTCTTGAAGCCTTGAGATGCGATGCCAGAGAAATGTACAAATACATCCTCACCACCATTATCGTTAGTAATGAAACCAAATCCTTTTTGTGCGTTAAACCACTTTACTGTACCTTTGTTCATGAAAGATACCTCCTAAATATAATATTATTATAGTATTTTAATGTTATAAAAAAATCACATATTTTCGTAAATCATCAACTTGTAATGACTTACAAAAATATGTGAGATCATACAGGGCGTCTAAAATACTTTCTATAGAATAACATATTTTTATGGATTTGTAAAGCCCTATTTTCATATATTGTAAACCAGGGACCGCCAAAATTGTGGGTGTAAGTTTGAGGTTTATATTGACTAACGGTCCCCAAAGAAATATCAGGCAAAGCCGAAATAACGCAGGATACCCTGATAGATACCATAAGCAAATTGAGGCTGCATTGTACGCAGCTTCTCAGCATCCGAAGCATTGGTCAGGTAAGCAAGCTCTATCAGCAGAGCAGGCATTTGAGTCCGACGAAGCACATAGAGGGTTGGGTTCAGACGAATTCCGTTATTCCTGGTACCTACAGCCTGTGTGATACCCGTCATAATACGCTGGGCCAGCCATTCTGCCTGCGTTCCATAACGAAAAAGGTAAATCTCCGTCCCGTTTATTGCAGGATTAGGATTTGAGTTACAGTGGATACTGATAAAATAGTTGGCAGGCCAGGAATTGGCCTCCTCAACCCGCTGTATCAGGCTCGTCGCATTGGAAGTACCGAGTACTGTAGTAGGAGTCGGTCTGGATAATCTGACCGCAAAGCGAGGATCACTTCTTAAAAGCTCTGCGAGATAGATACCTATCTGATAATTCACATCCTCTTCGTGCAGGCCGTTCGCAAAAGCTCCGGAATTTGGATATCCGGTAGGGTTATGTCCCTGATCTATGAAAATACGTATTGGCAAAGCGAAGACTTCCTTTCCATATAGGTATTACCATCATATTCCCCGTGATAGAAGTTGCTACTATTTTTGTATAGAAAATAATACCACTCCATGATATACTTATAGATATTAAAGGCTTCGAGGAATAAATATGATCAAAAATATGGAAAAATTTAAGAAAAACAGGATAATATCTGTTGCCTCTATCAGCAGCATAGCAGTAGGAATTATTCTTATTGTACTTGGCATGGCATTTTATAAGCTTCAGATTTCTCGGCTTGGTATAACAGAATCAACAACATATCAGGAATATAAATATCACTTTGCAATTGTAACAGAAAATGGGGATGCGGAGTATTGGAACGAGATTTATCAGGGTGCTTTGGAAAAGGGCAAGAATAAGAATGCCTATGTCGAGAAGTTGGGAAGTAATCTGTCAATCTCTTATTCCCTGGCTGATTTAATGAGAATTGCAATAGCTTCTAAGGTTCACGGTATTATACTGGAGCCAAATGGGGACGAAAATGTAACGGAGCTGATCAATGAAGCAAATGCAAAGGGAATACCGGTCGTCACTGTACTGAAGGATATTCTGCCATCGGATACCAAGAAGACTGCGGTTAATCGGATCAGCTTTGTGGGAATCAATAATTACAACCTTGAGCAGGAATATGCAAAACAGGTTGCAGAGGTTATAAAAGAGGGCAGAAAGAATATTATGGTACTGATGAATGATAACAGCTCGGACATGGGACAAACCATGATCTATTCAAGTATCCATAAGATGACGGAAAGTCATAAGGTTAATGTTGAGTCCGCAACCGTTAATTCAAAGAGTGCCTTCAGTTCGGTTGAGGATATCAGAAATATCATCATGAACAATAACAATCCGCCGGATGTTCTGGTATGTCTGAATGAGGTGGATACACTCGGCGCTTATCAGGTGGTCAGGGACTATAATAAGGTTGGCGATATCGATATCATAGGTTATTATGATTCCGAGATTATTTTACGTGCGATTGAGATGAATATCGTTCATTCGACTATGACCTTTGACGCACACGAAATGGGTGTGAACTGTGTGGAGGCTCTTTCGGAATATATCACCACCAAAAATGTCAGTGATTATTATCCGGTTTATATCAGCGTAATCAATATGAGGAATGTAAAGGATTACCTTGAAAAAGAAGAACTGGAGGCAACCCAGGAGGCGGAGAAGTAGTGCTGTTGTATTCTTCGCAGCATATGGGGGAGTAAGAATGAAAATAGATAAGAAAAAGGGCTCCATACGGAAGCGATTGGTATTGGTTTTTGCATTTTCCTCTGCAGTCGTATTTTTCGTCAATATGTTTATGTATGCGAATATCAATAAATCCATCGGAACCATTGACGAGATCTATAAGAGCAATGTCGGTCTCAATGATCTGCTGGATAATTTGAGTAATGTTCAGGATTATGTATATGAATATCTGAATACGGGCAGCTCTGATTCCTTAGAGAATTATTACCGTAGCGACGAGGCTTACTATAACATGATTGATGAGATGAACGGTAAGATTATTGATAATGATGTCAGTATGACCCAAAAAAATATCAAGAAAATGTCCGAAACCTATCTGACAATTCTGTCTGAGACCGTGGACGCCAAGCGTGGACGGAATGTTAAAAAGTATAAGCCAAAATATGAAGAGGCTACTCAGATGTACAATTATATCTATACATATGTCAATAGCCTTAATAATGCACAGTTCCAGAATAACTCCGTTAATTATGAAAAGCTTCTGATTGCACTCCGGTATCTGGAGGTCATCAGTACCGTGGTGCTATTGGTTATTACCTCGTTCAACGTCATATTGATTATCATAGTTACTAGAAGTATTACCGGTCCTTTGATGAGGCTTACGAAGGTGGCTCATGAGGTGGCCGGAGGTAATTTTGAAGTCGATCTGGTGCAAGTGGATTCCTCCGATGAGGTGGAAATTGTAACAAAAGCCTTTAACAATATGATTGTAAGCATCCATCAATACATTATCCAGACGAAGGAAAGCATGGAGCTGGAAAGTAAGATGATGGAAAAAGAGCTATTAATGACAAACCACCTAAAGGATGCGCAGTTAAAATACCTGCAGGCACAGATTAACCCTCATTTTCTGTTTAATACCCTGAATGCGGGGGCACAGCTTGCGATGATGGAGGGAGCGGATAAAACCTGCCTATTTATAGAAAATATGGCTGATTTTTTTCGTTTTAACATGAAAAGTTTTGATCAGGATTCTACAATCCGGGATGAGATTAAGCTGGTTGACAGTTATATTTATATATTAAATGTAAGATTTTCAGGAGGTATTCATTTCTATAAGGATATTGATGAAACTCTCATGGATGTCCGGGTACCCAGTATGATCCTGCAGCCTGTAGTTGAAAATGCAGTAAATTACGGAATACGTGATATCGAGTATGAAGGAAAGATAGTTTTAAGTGTTTTTTTGTCAGAGGATCATATCGCAATCACAATCTATGATAACGGTGCCGGTATGGAGAGGGATGTCATAGATCGTATCATGAAAGCAAAGCTTGAGGACAGTACGGCACTGAAGGAAAGAGTAATTACCAAAGATTCGAACGGCATTGGATTAGGTAATGTCATTAACAGGCTCAGACTATATTATGACAGGGAAGATGTATTTACTATCGAGAGTGAAGGAAAGAATAGGGGCACCGTAGTAACGATTCATATACCAAAGGACTTTATAAAGGATGAATAGGTATGTATAAGATAATGCTTGCAGATGATGAAGGAATCGTGATTAATTCCTTAAGGTTTATAATTGAGAAGAACTTTGTCGGCAGCTGTGTGGTGGAGCATGCCACAACAGGCCGGAGCGTGATTGAGCTTGCGGAGAAATTTAAGCCCGACATTGCGATTATGGATATTCAGATGCCTGGGATTAATGGAATTGAAGCCATGAAGGAAATCCGAAAAACCAATAGTTCAGTTGTTTTTATTGTGATGACGGCCTATGATAAATTTAATTATGCCAAGGAAGCCATCAACCTCGGTGTTTTGGAATATCTGACTAAACCGGTAAATCATACGGTGATTGTGAAGGTACTTCAGAAGGCTATGGATATCATTGAAGAGGATAGGAAGAAGAGAAGCAATGACTTAATGATCCGGGAAAAGCTTGAAATTGTCGTTCCTATTATCGAAAGTGATTTTATCTACGCTGCAATATCCGGAGATGATTTGACCAGAAATGAGAGTAATTTCAGAAATCTGTTGGGAGTCAATGAACAATATGGAATGATGCTCGTCATGGAATTCGGTGATTCGATTGAGGACGGCATACTGACCAATCCAGTGGGGGTAAGTGTCAAGGCGCAATCCTTTTATCCCATCATCAGGGAGAATCTGAAGGAGGATTTTGTCTGTATTGTCGGTCCTATTATGGTAAATAAGATCGTGGTATTTCTTCCCTGTGACAAGCCCCAGCTGGAATATGATGACAGAACTCTTTTAATTGAAAAGCTTAGGAAGCTAATCAGGGAACTGTCAATGAAGCTGGAAGTTCAGTTTAAGGTGGGAATTGGTTCTGTCACTCCGTTGAGGCACCTGAGTGAATCCTATAAAGAAGCTTTGAGTGTATCCCGAAACAGCAAAGGCAGGGTAGTTCATGTCAAGGACCTTCCGATTGGCTGTGAATATGAAGAGGATTACCCGATCGATATAGAGAAGGCATTATTTGAGCAAATTGAAAAGGGAAATCTGGAAGGAACAAAGACAGAAACAAATCGCTTCTTCGATTGGATGATCGAGCATTATTCGGACTGTGAAATGGATATTAAGCTGAAGGTACTGGAATTTATCCTGTTTGCGGAACAGCGAGCATTTTTGAGCGGCGGTATGACCTATTACTTTAGATACCGCAAGGATTATCTGCCAACGCTGATACAGCTTGACAGCTATGATCAGCTGAGGAAATGGTTTCTGGATAAAATTCTGGAAGCCTGCCGGAACATCATTAATAAGCGGGAAGAACAGACCAGCGGTATGATAGCCAAAGCAAAGGTATTTATCGAGGAGAATTTCGGCAGAGATATTTCTCTGGACGATGTATCCAGAAGTGTCGATATCAGTCCATATTACTTCAGTAAGCTGTTTAAAGAGGAGACCGGTGAGAATTTTATTGAGTACCTTACAAATGTTAGGATCGATAGAGCGAAACAGCTTCTTATAAATAAAGAAATCAGTATAAAGAGCATCTGTGCTGCAACCGGATATAGTGACCCGAATTATTTCAGCCGTATATTTAAAAAGCAGGTGGGCTTAACACCAACCGAATATAGGGAAAAAAGCTATTAATAAAGAGGATAAGAATTCTAAGTCAAATCTGGGGGAATGAGAATGAAAAGGATTGTTGTTATGGGGATTTTGCTTTCCGTCATTCTGGGTCTATATGGCTGTAATCAAAAGGATGAGGCTACCAAGGACACGGATGTGATGGAAAGTGAAATACAGATCGGATTGTCCTTTGATTCCTATGTAATTGAACGGTGGACTAGGGACAGAGAGGTATTTGTATCTACGGCACAGGATTTGGGGGCAGAGGTGAATGTCCAGAATGCGAACGGAGAGATTGAAAAGCAAATCTCTCAGATTGAATATCTGATCGACAAACATATGGATGTTATCGTAATTATTGCGGTGGATTCCGAAGCCTTAAGCGATGTTGTTAGGAAGGCAAAGGAAGCCGGGATTAAGGTGGTTGCTTATGACCGGCTTATCAGAAATGCGAATGTAAATCTATATATTTCTTTTGATAATGAGCAGGTGGGAAGGCTTATGGGACAGGCATTGGCAGAGAGAGTACAGGATGGTGGAAACATCGTCACCATATTCGGACCTACCTCGGATCATAATGTGGTAATGATGGAACAGGGGTTCCAGGATGCAATGAAGGGGCATAAATTGAATATCATCTATTCTCGGAATGCCAAGGGATGGGTGGCAGAGGAAGCTTACGATGCATTGAATGAAGCCTTTGCTATAACTAAGGATATAAAAGGAGTCCTATGCGGTAATGATAATCTGGCAACACAGGCGGTCCTCGCACTGGCGGAAAATCGTATGGCAGGAGAGGTTGTCGTAACAGGTCAGGATGCGGACCTGGCTGCCTGCCAGAGAATTGTGGAAGGAACCCAGACTATGACGGTATACAAGCCGGTGGATAAGCTGGCAAAAGCAGCAGCAGAATATGCCGTTAAGCTGGCTAAGGGAGAAGAAATTGGCGTTATGGAAACCATAGACGATGGAAAAAATGATGTTCCATATGTAAAGCTGGAACCGATTGCCGTGACGAAGGATAATATCCGGAAGGAGATCATCGATGGTGGCTTTCAGAAGGAAGAGGATGTCTATCTGAATGTACCGGAAGCAGCAGAGTAAGTATATGCTATTGATATAACAGGTAGGAAGGATCCAAGAGCTAGGATATATTTGCTTTTTTTGTAGCATTATTTTGTGATTTCGATTTGTAAACATGATATTATCCCCATTCTTTATTAAAAATATACAGTTCTTCGCAAGTTAATCCTAGTTTAACTATGGTATTATTCTAATGTAGTAATTAACAATAAACTTTTTGGGAGGATTATTTATGAAGAAAAAGTTATTAGCTGTTTTGATGTGCATCGCACTCGTTTCCTCATTTATGGTTGGATGCCAGGGTGCTGATGGTGGCAAGCAGAAGGTTGGCGTTGCAATGCCTACTAAGGAATTACAGCGTTGGAACCAGGATGGTGACAACATGAAGAAATCGCTGGAAGAAGCTGGTTATACAGTAGACTTACAGTATGCTAACGATGACGTTGCTACTCAGGTTTCTCAGATTGAAAACATGATTACCAGCGGCTGTGATGTTCTCGTTATTGCTTCTATCGATGGCGGTTCCTTAGGCACAGTATTAGCAGAAGCTAAGGAAAAGAAAATCCCTGTTATTGCATACGATCGTCTAATCATGGATACCGATGCAGTTTCCTACTATGCAACCTTTGATAATTACATGGTTGGTACAATTCAAGGTAAGTACATAGTTGATACTCTGGATCTGGAGAATCAGGCTGGTCCTTTCAATATCGAGTTATTCACAGGCTCACCTGATGATAACAATGCTCGTTTCTTCTTCGGCGGCGCTATGGATATCTTAACACCTTATATTGACAGTGGTAAGTTAAACGTAGTTTCCGGTCAGAAGTCCTTTGAAGAAGTGGCTACACCCGGCTGGAAAACAGAAGAAGCTCAGAAGAGAATGGAAAACTTAATCACAGCATATTATGCTGACGGAACAAAGCTTGACGTTGTATATTCTTCCAATGACTCTTGTGCAATCGGTATCACCAACGCTTTAGTTAACGCTGGTTATACTAAGGATAATTTCCCGATCTTAACTGGTCAGGACTGCGATATCACTTCCACTAAGAACATTATTGCTGGAATACAGTCAATGTCTATCTTTAAGGATACCCGTACTTTAGCTAAGAAGGTTGTTGAGATGGTTAGCGCTATCTTATCAGAGAAAGAAGTTCCTGTTAATGATACTAAGACCTATGATAATGGTACTGGCATTATTCCTTCTTACCTTTGCGAGCCCGTATTTGCAGATGTAAATAACTACAAGCAATTATTAATTGACTCAGGCTACTATACTGAGGATCAGTTGAAGTAATCAACATTCAAAATTAGGAGTGTTGTGGCAAGGAATACTAACTACAACACTCCTTTTATAATAAGACGACTGCTATACGGTGGTCGGTAAGGTTCAACAAGGACGGTCGCTACAGGCGAACGTCATTATTATGTATACCAAATATATATAGGAGGGGTTCTATTGGCAGCAATATTATTGGAAATGAAAAATATTACCAAACGCTTCCCCGGAGTCAAAGCACTAGATAATGTTAACCTTCAGGTTGAAGAAGGAGAAATCCATGCACTTGTAGGAGAAAATGGAGCAGGGAAATCCACTCTGATGAATGTACTCAGTGGAATTTATCCTCATGGAAGCTATGAAGGAGAAATCTTTTATCAGGGAGAGGAATGTAAATTCAGCGAGATAAAGGATAGTGAAGAAAAAGGCATTGTAATTATACACCAGGAATTAGCTCTGGTACCTTATATGACAATTGGTGAAAATATGTTCCTTGGTAATGAACGAGGCTCAGCTTACAGGATAAACTGGGAGGAAACCTATCATAAAGCAGATGAATTGCTGGCTACCGTAGGGCTGCATGAATCCTCGAGAACCTTAATTAAGGATATCGGTGTCGGTAAGCAGCAGATGGTAGAGATTGCCAAGGCGTTTGCTAAAAATGTTAAACTATTAATTTTGGATGAGCCCACTGCATCATTAAATGAAGCAGATTCCCGCAAATTATTAGACTTATTGCTTCAATTTAAAAAAGAGGGTCTAACTTCGATTATTATATCTCATAAACTGAATGAGATTTCATATGTAGCAGATAAGATTACAATCATCCGGGACGGTGCAACCATTGAGACGTTGGATAACTCCGAAGAAATTAAGGAGGAGCGTATCATAAAGGGAATGGTTGGACGTACTCTGACTGACCGTTTCCCCAAAAGAGACAAGATTGCTATCGGAGAGACTAATCTAGAGGTAAAAAACTGGACTGTATTCCATCCACTTTACACAGAACGTAAGGTAGTGGATAATGTATCACTCCATGTGCGTAAGGGAGAGGTGGTCGGCATCGCAGGTCTCATGGGTGCAGGACGTACTGAGTTGGCACTTAGTATCTTTGGAAAGAGCTTTGGAGTTGATATCTCCGGAACCTTATTGATCAATAGCAAGGAGGTTAAACTAAATAACGCCCGTCAGGCAATTGAGAAAAAGCTTGCATATATCACTGAGGACCGTAAGGGTGATGGACTGGTTTTATCTAATCCAATCCGTGTCAATACAACGCTGGCCAGTATGAATAAAGTAAGTAAGAACGGCGTGATAGATAAAGACCTTGAGGTGAAAGCTGCAAATGATTATATAGAAAAGCTTAAAACAAAATGCACATCTCTAGAGCAAACTGTCAGTAACTTAAGCGGTGGTAACCAGCAAAAGGTATTAATCAGTAAGTGGATGTTTGCAGATCCCGATATAATGATACTTGATGAACCAACTCGTGGTATTGATGTGGGTGCAAAATACGAGATATATTGTATTATCAATCAGTTGGTTGCTGAGGGCAAATCTATTCTTATGATTTCATCTGAATTACCTGAACTCCTTGGTATGTGTGATCGTATCTATATCATGAACGAAGGAAAAGTGGTAGGCGAGATCAGTAAGGAAGAAGCTACTCAGGAGCTTATCATGGGTCAAATATTAAAATCAAGTAAAGGAGTATAACGATGGATAAAGCGAAAGAGATCTTAAAAAAGAATACGATGATTATCGCACTTGTTGTGGTTACGATATTTTTCTCTATAACAACAGGCGGAACCTTGATTGTTCCGCAGAATGTGACGAACCTAATCTCACAGAATGGCTATGTTGTTATTCTTGCAGTAGGTATGCTGATGTGTATCCTGACAGGTGGTAATATTGACCTTTCCGTAGGATCAATCGTTTGTTTGATCGGTTCTATTGCAGGTACATTAATTGTAAATAATGGTATGAATAATTGGATGGCAATCATAATATGTCTTGCTGTCGGTATTGTTGTCGGTGTTATCCAAGGCTATTGGATTGCTTACTTAAGAATTCCTGCCTTCATTGTAACCCTTGCCGGTATGCTTTTATGGAAGGGTGTAGCTTTGATTGTACTGCAGGGATTAACTATATCACCATTCCCTAACAGCTACCTGATGCTATTCAATAGCTATGTACCGGATATTTTCAATGGAAGTATCAATATCTTTAGTATTGTAATAGGATTTATCGTATGTGCCATATTTATCGTTACAAAAGTAATATCCAGAATTAACAGAAGAAACAAGGGCTATCAATTAGATTCCTTCGCTTCCGAATTACTTCAGGTTGTTGTGATTTGCGTGGTAGTTATGGCCTTGTCCTTCTCTCTTGCAAACCATAAGGGTATTCCTGCAATTCTGATTTTATTGGCAGTAGTTGTGTTTATCTATACATATTATACAACAAGAACGGTATCAGGACGTTATCTGTATGCGATGGGTGGTAATGAGAAGGCAGCAAAGCTTTCAGGTATCAACACCAACAGAGTATTATTCTTTGCGTATGTCAATATGGCATTCTTAAGTGCTGTAGCAGCGCTGGTCTGCGTTGCACGCTTTAACTCTGCAGCTCCTACTGCCGGTGTAAACTACGAAATGGATGCAATCGGTGCTTGTTATATCGGTGGTGCTTCCGCGTACGGTGGTATCGGATCTGTACCGAAGGTAGTGATCGGTGCAATCTTTATGGGAGTTCTCAACAATGGTATGTCTATCATGGGTATTGACAGTAACGTCCAAAAGGTTGTCAAGGGTGTAGTATTACTGGCAGCAGTAACCTTTGACGTATTGTCCAAGAAGAAGGGTAAGTAATACGAACCGGGATTTTGGTTAATCTATTCTGATACACATTATTATATGTGGGAATTGATTTAAAAAAGCTTATCAGTTTTGACTTAGACTCCTATATGTATTTTGGGGCGTGGGGCATTGTAAAATAATGAGATAATCATTATTTTGCAATGCCTCACGCTCTTTTCATTTTTTATGTGTATGTTTTCTTTTGTTTTGGTAACAATCATTTTTGAGATTCAAAATAAATAGGAGGGCAATATATGAAAATTAAAGCAGCTATCTTAATGATTTTATTCATTATCTTCGTGTTTTCAGGCTGTGCAAAGAAATCTAATACAAATAACTCAGCTACAGATTCGACGACGCCTACTGCGGCCCCAACTACGGCTGCGACAAATTTACCGACAAATGCTGCTACTGCTACGACAGCACCAACGACTGCACCAACGATAACACAATCCAATACGAATCCGGATGCCGTTACGACAGCTTCAATTGTAGATAATAATGAAGCTTTTTTAAAGGCAATCAGTAAAACGGGAACCTGGATCATAGCACTAACCAAAGATTTAGCATTTTCCCAGGATCTTTTATTGGAGGGAGAATTCAAAAACGGTAAAAAGGATGACACAGGCAAGGATATAATACAACGTAAAATAGCTCTTTATGCACAGGATGATAAGAGAAACATCACAGAAAGGTATACCTTGACAGCTCCAAAGCTGATTATATCCAGTCCTATGGCCAGCATACAGCATGGAACCTTCAAGGGTGATTTAGAAGTCAATGTAACAGATTTTCAATTAGTTGATACAACTGTAGAAGGAAATGTATATTTTAGTTCACAAAAGGTAAAGGATTCCTTTAAGATGGACAATAATAGTAAAATTACCGGAAAGCAAGAAATCAAATAGAAAATTGAAGGAAAAAAGATATCGTATACAGGGACGGTTATAAAATTAGAGAGTACCATGATTTTACAGCTGTCCCTTTACTCATGGATCATATAAAAATATACGGTAGGGCATTTTACAGTTGTTTTATCAGTTTCCTTGGACAAGGTGGGCAGGGTATGGTAAAATCATGAAGTATAGTTTATGAGGAAGGAATGGCGGTTATTATGAATGAAGAGCTTGCGAATCTGGATGCAGATTTGAAGGAATTATTTGTAGAAGAAAAGATTGATGAAATGATTGAATTATTGCAGAACAATGATGCCAAAACAATCAAGGAGCTGTCAGAATATAACTGGAGTATTATTAAAAAATATTACGAACTGGAGAATTTTGAGCTACTGTTCGCTCACTTCAGATTTGTGGCCTATACCTGTTTTTTAATAGAGTATGGTCATCAGACCGGGTTAATAACGGATGAAGCCTTTGCCATCATGATGCAGGTTTATAATGACATTTATGAAATCAAAAGAAATCATGCATAGAAATTTATACAGAATAAGAACGAACCATGGTAAGGGTTCATTTTATTGACAAAGTATGAATAAAAATGTAGAATGTGCTACATAGCATGATTGTTGACATATCAAAATATTCTCATATATGGAGGAAGACATATGAAGCTGGTGATACCTGAGGGTTATCAGGCCGAAATCGATATTAAAGAAACAGAGATCGGTATCAAGTATTGTAAGGACTTTTTTGAAAGGGAATTATCAAAACAGTTGAATCTCACTAGAGTATCAGCTCCACTATTTGTAAAACCGGAAACCGGTTTAAATGACAATTTGAACGGTGTGGAAAGGCCTGTCAGCTTTGGCGTGAAGGAACAGGAAGATGCAATTGTAGAAATCGTCCATTCCTTGGCCAAATGGAAGCGCCTTGCTTTAAAACGGTACGGATTTTCCAGAGGCGAAGGCCTTTATACGGATATGAGCGCCATTCGTAGAGATGAGGACACAGATAATATTCATTCGATTTATGTTGATCAATGGGATTGGGAGAAGATCATCGATAAGAAGGAGCGCAATATAGATACCTTGAAAGCTGTTGTACAAAAGGTATACACTGCTTTGAAAAACACCGAGAAATATATGGCCTCCAAATATGATTATATTAAGGAGATACTTCCTGAGGAGATTAGCTTTGTATACTCCCAGGAGCTGGAGGATAAGTATCCTAACCTTACTCCGAAGGAAAGAGAGTATAAAGCTGCTAAGGCTTTGGGGGCTGTATTTATCATGCAGATCGGAGGAGCCCTGGCCTCTGGAGAACGTCATGACGGAAGAGCTCCTGACTATGATGACTGGAAGCTGAACGGAGATATTATCGTATACTATCCGGTTCTTGATATTGCCTTAGAGCTGTCTTCCATGGGAATCAGGGTAGATGAGGCTTCTCTGATAGAGCAGCTAGAACTCAGCGGATGCATGGAACGTGCTGAATTACCTTTCCAAAAGGCATTGATTCATAAGGAGCTGCCTTATACGATAGGCGGTGGTATCGGGCAGTCCAGGATCTGTATGTTCTATCTTCGTAAGGCGCATATCGGTGAGGTACAGTCTTCTATCTGGCCGAAGGAGGTTCTCGATGAGGCTGAGAAGAAGAATTTGCATTTGTTGTAATATGTCAGCTAATAAAGATGGAAGCAAGAATTTGATGACGGAGGCTATGTCACAGCTATAGCATAAGGTGGTGATTCTATTGGTTAATTTATATCTGATCAGACATGGTAGACAGAACAGCTCCTTATGCAATGTGGATGTAGAACTGTCCGAGGAAGGACGCTTACAGGCGGAGCTTTTGCGGGACCGTATAAAAAACTACCATATTGATGCTTTATATTCCAGTAATTTGATACGAGCGATGCAGACAGCTCAGATTGTGAATGAAGCGCTGCAGCTTTCTCATGAAATACGGGAGGATCTTCAGGAAATTTCTTTCGGATTAATGACGGGCAAATCTGAGGCTTATATCTCCGAGCATTTTTCTGATTTTAAAGCGGAACAGCTGAAGCTGATGGAAGATATCCCTTATCCCGGCGGTGAAAACGGTACCTCAGTGTATGAGCGTGCGATGCCGGTTATTCAAGAGCTTGTACAGAGTGGGAGAAAGAATATTGTGATAGTAACCCACGGAGGTATTATCCGCGTGCTGTTAGCTGCTCTGTTTGGTAAAAATCAGGCAAGACGGTTCCTGTTTGGCGTATCGCTTGAGAATACCGGTATTACTCAATTGGTATACCATCCTGTATATGACCGGTTTTATCTGGAACGCTTCAATGATTTTGCTCATCTGGAGGGTTATCCGCAGTTGTATCGCAAACACTGGAAAGAATAGATCAACGGCTGTTACCTAATATAGCTATCCTTTGGGGTTAAATTATGCTTCACCCATGTTGATAATTATATTATGAAACAGCCTTATTTATACGGGGGGAGAGAATATGAATTTTATTGTAACGGACGGGAGAAATGAAGGTATGAAAAAAGATATCACATAAATAGTACCGACGGAGTCGGATTTGTTGAATCCGGCTCCGTCGGAGGGTACAGCTTCAGAAAGATACTCTTGTTTTATGTGTTGATATCAGAAGGGTGCTGAGTCCGGATGCGAACCGGTAAGCCCGTACATTTCCAATGCTTTCATGGCATTAATATCCGATGTGGATAGTTCAAAGTTAAAGATATCAGCATTCTCCTGCATACGTTCTCTCGAGGAAGTCTTTGGCAACGGCAAAAAGCCATGCTGGATACTCCAGCGCAGCAATATCTGTGCAGCTGTCTTATTGTATTTTACGGCTAGTTCCTTTAGGATAGGGTGATCCATCTGCCCTTTAATTAAGGGACTCCAAGCTTCTAAAATAATCCTCTTTTCTTTACAGTAGTTGGTGGTATCCCTCTGAGGATACTGTGGATGAAGCTCCAACTGATCCACCATCGGTGCAATGGCAGCGGTCTCCAGTAAAGCATCAATGTGATGCTCCAGAAAATTGCTGACACCGATAGCCTTGATTTTTCCTTCATGATAGAGCTCTTCAAATGCCTTCCAGGTTCCTTCGTTCATTTCCTTCCAGCAATCTCGATAAGCCAGGGGAATAGGCCAATGAATTAAGTATAAGTCCAGATAATCAATACCCAGATTAGACATGGTCATATCGAATTCCTTCATGGTCTTCTCATATCCATGATCCGGATTATCAAGCTTACTTGTAATAAAAAGTTCGCTTCTCTTCAAGCCGCACTCACGTACGGCTTTACCAATACTAAGTTCATTTTGATAAGCATAGGCAGTGTCAATATGGCGATAACCACAGTCAATCGCAGTCTTTACTATATCTACCGTTCTCTGATCATTGGGAAGCTTCCAGGTCCCGAAGCCCACACAAGGAATTTTGACTCCATTTGATAATACGTAACAATCCTGAATACTATCCATATCTGCCTCCATTCCGCCGCCTCTGGGCAGCATAGGTGTATCTTTATTTTGTGTAAGGTATACCTTATAATATTCATTTTATAGCAGTATTTTATTATAGCAATAGGGGAAGGGAAAGTATACTATAAAATTCTTGTTTCTGTCGAATGATTATATTATAATAACTTGGCAAAAGATGAATGACAACAAAGTAGTATGGAGGAAGTCTTATGAAAAAGATAAAAGCAGTAATTTTTGACTTGGATGAGACTCTGGTGGATCGCAGAGCGTCATTAATACATTTATTCAATTATTTTATAGATAAGTATTCAGAGGCTTATCCATATGAGGGTACCAGAGAAGAGCTGATCGATTACATGATTGAAATAGACGAAAACGGTTACTCGGGTCTGGAAAAATTCTTTCGA
Organism: Bacillota bacterium; assembly: GCA_023415635.1. Taxonomy (GTDB): domain Bacteria; phylum Bacillota; class Clostridia; order Lachnospirales; family Lachnospiraceae; genus Mobilitalea. The sequence goes on from JAEZJV010000051.1 coordinate 207,329, forward strand.
AGGTTGAATCAACGTTGGAAGCTGCCTCATTCCGTCGAAGATTTTATCAAGGAGCGAAATGACATCTTCGGAGGACTTACCATACCCTTTCCTGAGATGCTTGAGGTGTTAGATTATTTAAAAGGAAAGTATAGGCTGGGTATTATCACCAACGGGTATTCCTCCGTTCAACGTGAAAAGATAAAGAAAGCGAATATTGGTGAATATTTTGACGACATTATTGTCTCAGGTGAACAGCCCTTTGCAAAACCTGATTCCAGAATTTTTAAGCTGTCCTGCAATAATCTTGGGGTTAATCCGGAGGAAGCGGTATTCGTTGGAGATTACTATCCATACGATATAGCCGGTGCTCTCAACGCTAAAATAATGCCCATCTGGATCAATAACAATCCTGATGAGCATAAGGAATATCAGGGCATCAGAGTAAAGTGTCTGAAGCATATTCTGGATTATCTGTAATCCTTATTCCTGATGTGCAGATCAGAAGAGCTTGTATGGAGATCATTATTCGGAGGATAATTATTTTTTAACCAAACAGCTACTCCGTCCTCGGTGTTGGCACCGATCACCTGGTCTGCTTTTGCCTGAAGTGCTGTAACTGCATTTCGGACAGCCAGCCTATAATCACAGGCTTCAAACAAAGGCAGGTCATTATTATTGTCTCCGAAACATACAATATGATCCGGGCTTAAATAAGAGCGAAGGAACCGGACAGCGTGATACTTGGAGGCTGCTTTACTGTAAATCTCCAGATACCATAGATCAGGGGAATAATTATCCTTATAGAATACGCTGTTAAGCTCGGGTATCTGCAAAAGTGACTGATACACCGGCTCCAATTTTTCCGGATAATCCATAAGGGAAAAATAAATCAGAGGTTCTTCTACTAAGGAAGAAAAGCTATCTATCTGAGTAAAACGCTTCTGATAGAGCTCCACACGTTCCTGATAAAAATCGTACAGTGCTTTGGTGTTCAGGTCCTCATAATAGGTGGACAAGACACCATTTTTTATTATGTAAGCAAAGCCCTTTAAACGATAAGACTGAATCAGCTCCATGAGCCGGTCGACACTTTCCCTGGGAAGGGTCTCTATCTTGACATAATCGTTCTTTTGCAGATCATAGATACATACTCCATTCATCAGTATGATTGGGACTGCGATTGGGACTTCCTTAAGTATCGTCTTAACAGAAGCTATGGATCTGGCGGTAGCCACAGTAAAGAGCATTCCCTGACCGATTAATTCATTCAAAATCTGTATGGTATTAGATGACAATTCAATATTCGGCTGAAGGAGCGTACCGTCCAAATCTGAAATATAGAGTGTTTTCATAAATAGATACCTTTCCGCTAAAATTTAGGTATTTCTGCTTCGTAAGCTTCATATGCCTCAATCATCTGATCCATCCAGGTGTCAAATTCAGGATCGGCAATCTGATATTCGGGATGCTGTTCTATATAGGAGAGAGTTTTTCTTATACCCTGATCAAATCGTATGGTGGCCTTGTATTCGGGTACCAGACGTTTTATTTTTGTGTTGTCAAATAGGACCGTATGGGCCTTATCCCCAAGTAATCCGCCGACATAATCAAAGTGCGCTTTGGCTAGTGTTTCGGAGGGAATATGGACCAGCTTAGGCTTAATACCTAAGGCATCACCGATAATCTCATAGATCTGATTCCAGGTAAGGCTTTCATCTGAGGTAATCTGTAGTGCTTCTCCAATCGCATGGATATTACCCATCAGTCCGACAAAGGCCTTAGCAAAATCGGAATTATGGGTTAGCGTCCACAGGGTATTACCGTCTCCATGGACGATAACCTTTTTTCCCTTTTTCATACGGTCAATCACGCTGTAGCTGCCATGATTACCGTGAATAGCCAGGGGGACACTGTAATCACCGTAGGTATGACTAGGACGAACGATGGTGATAGGGAAGCCCTTTGTACGATATTGCTCCATCAGATATTCCTCACAGGCAATCTTGTTGCGGGAATATTCCCAGTAGGGATTGGCAAGGGGGGTGCTTTCTGTTATGAAAGGACTGGAAAGGGGCTTTTGGTATGCAGATGCTGAGCTTATGAAGATATATTGCTTTGTCTTTCCTTCAAATAGTCTCATATCACGCATTAGCTCATCCACATGATAAGCAATAAATTGAGCTACGACATCAAAGGTCATATCCTTAAGCTTTGCCCTAACGTCAGCCTCATTATTGATATCAGCTTCAATAATTTTTACGTTCTTGGGAACAACCTCCGAGCGGTGACCACGGTTAAGCAGATAAAGCTCAAAACCGCTTTCTGATGCAAGCCTCGTAATTGCAGTACTGATTATTCCGGTTCCTCCGATAAATAATGCTCTCATCTGTTTTCCTCCTTAAGTGGGTATTCTTTTTGTAGTCATTGTATGATTTTTGCAATGTCATCACTGTAGGGATTATTGTTGTACTCCTCTTTTAACAAACCGAAGATATAGTAGTCAGTCATAACATTAATGATGGCACCCTTTTTAATGAAGCCCTCCTGTCTAAAACCCAGTTTTTGTGCTACTCTGACAGAACCTTGATTGTCCGCAAAGCAACGCAGCTGAACTCTTGTTAAACCCAAAAGTTCAAAGGCAGCCTTTACAACGGCTTGTCCGGCTTCAGGAGCGAAGCCTTTACCCCAATAGCTTTTATTGATACGGTAACCGATATCGGCCTGTTGCCCTAGTCTAAAATCATATAGCACGATTTCTCCTATCACCTTATGGGTATCCTTTAACTCCATTAACCAGGTAAGCTCACGTTTCGCACGATACTCCTTCATAGTTGCATTATAGTGATAATCCAGCTTTATTTTCTTTTTTGGTCTCCTTCTGCCGTTCGCATCCTTAGACTCGTCATAAACTCCCCAAAAGCGGTAGACGCTGTAATCATTTATGAACTCCAGGCTGTCTTTTCCGTCTGTGGGACTGTCGGTGATCTGTCTCATAATCAACCTTTCGGACTCCAGCCGTGGCAGGCTATTAAAACAAGCTTCATAACTCATCTGAATACTCCTCTCAATCTCGCGGAACATAATACTCATCTATATTATCTATCAAATTGACATAATAATCAAGAACAGCTTGCAAATCTGCAAGCCAACATACCTGCAAGCGATATAACTTTATAAGAACTGATTTTCAATAAATATTCTTGCTCCGATACCGATTAGAATGATACCGCCCAATATTTTGGCACGAAAGCCTAGTATAGCACCGAAGCGCTTGCCGATGTATATACCGACAGCACATAGCAGGAAGGTTATGATACCGATGATAATTGCGGAGGTCATAATATTGATATTTAGTACAGCGAGGCTGACACCGGCTGCCAAAGCATCAATACTGGTTGCAAATCCCTGCAGGATTAAGTTCTTTGCACGAAAGACATTTTGTGTTGAGCAGATTAATTCATTTGGAGACTTCCCTTCCTTCACAGCATCGGATAGCATATTTATACCTATCGCTCCAAGGAGCAACAGAGCAATCCAATGTTGGCAGCGAAAGACAAATTCAGCGAAGGTATTTCCTAAAACAAAGCCCAGCACAGGCATTAATGACTGAAAAGCTCCGAAGGTCAGAGCTGTCAGCAGGGCATGTTTTTTTGTGACCTTACTGCTGCACATACCATTGGTTACGGATACGGCGAAAGCATCCGCGGCCAAGCTAAGGGCAAGCAGAACCAGAGTAATAAAATCCATAGTATCAGTATCCTTTCTAGTCGATGCATAAATAAAGCTCATGCATGGACAATCTTAACCATACATGAGTTCGTTCATTCAGGTAAGCTGGATTTCATGGAAGAACCATTTATAATGACTTGACCGCCTACTAATTGTATGCGAACTGCTCCCATCTTTATTACAGCGACTACCACTTGATATAATCCTAGCATGTACAAAAGCTAAAAGCAATAGCTTCCATAAAATCTCAAGGAATATCTAAGGAACACTTAGGTTAATACTTTGAGGCCTTTAGAAGTATAAAAGAAACATCGGAAAGAAATATTTGATACTTCTCATGAAATGTTTGAAGAAATTTACAATAACTCATTAAAAGCATCCTGGGGAAAGCACTTTAGGAATTTATAAACTCATTGAATATTTCCAGAAAAGCCTGAGAAACAATAAAAAGCGCTTGATGTTAACGGAAAAAAAGTGCATAATAGAATATCAGTGTACTAATGATAAGATTACTTGCAAAGGTAGGTTTCGTCATGTCTCTTGCTCTCACAGCTTTCAATCAGATTGTCATCATTTTCATCATTATCCTTGTGGGTATAATATGTTATAGGGTAAAACTAATTGATAAGGAAATGAATAAAAAGCTTTCGGATCTAGTACTAATGCTTATTAATCCGGTTGTAATTTTTGTGTCCTATCAGAGAGAATTTGAAGCTCAATTATTCAAGGGGCTCTTGATTTCCATAATTCTGGCAATCATCACCCACTTTGTTTCCATACTGATAGCATTACTGTTAATCAGAGGCAGGAAGCATAAGGAGGATTTGGCAATCGAGCGTTTTGCAGTGATATATACGAACTGCGGATTTATTGGAATTCCTCTGGCTAACGGACTCTTTGGCACTGAAGGAGTGTTCTATATAACAGCGTATATGACAATATTTAATTTGTTTATCTGGACTCACGGATTGACTATTATGACAGGTAAATCGGATACAAAATCAATCGGAAAGGTGTTGTTGTCTCCTTCAATTATAGCTACAGTTTTTGGCTTTATTCTGTTTATATCCAGAATAATGCTTCCTGAGACAATAAATAGTGCGTTCACCTTTATCGGTAATATGAACACTCCTATGGCAATGCTGGTAGCAGGAGTAACCATAGCTCAGATAGATATCAAAAAGCTTCTGGGAAAGACTCGCATATATTATATCTGCTTTTTAAAGATGCTATTTGTGCCAATTGCAATGATATTCATTTATTGTTGGTTTGACATTCCCCAGGTGGTATTACTCACCTCTATTCTGGCTACAGCCTGCCCGACTGCTGTAACAATCAATTTATTTTCACTAAGATATGATAAAAACTATACCTATTCATCTGAAATATTTGTCCTGACAACGATCTTATCTATGTGTTCCATACCGCTTGTCATGATGATTACTAATCTTGTAAGCTAGACACAAATATCTTATCAGAACCATAAAATATCATATATGCCATAGACTGGATATTTCCGTTCATGATATAATAAAGTGTAGTGAGTATTCGAACGGACCAAAAGACCCTGAACATGTTTTTCGTTCAGGCAATAAAGCGTAGCAAAAATATATTTATAAAAATTTGAACTATAAAGGAGTATTAATAATGAGCGATTATGTAATCGTGAGTGACGCTACTTTGGATCTGCCTGCGAGCCTGATTGAGGAATATGATTTGCGAATTATCCCGATGGGTTTTAGTATTGATAATGCGGAGTATTCCCATTATCCTGATGAGAGAGAGATAAGGATAGAAGATTTCTATACAAAATTGAAGAACGGTGGAGTATCACAGACAACACAGATTACGCCGATAGTATTTCTGGAGTGCTTTAAAGATATTCTGAAGCAGGAAAAGGATATTCTTTATATATCATTTTCCTCGGGTTTAAGCGGCACCTATCTTACATCTTTGAGTGTCATCCGTGACCTGTGTGAGGATTATCCCCAGCGTAAGATATATAGCGTTGATTCTCTCTGCGCATCCATCGGTGAAGGGCTTTTGGTCCTTCATGCCGCCATTGAGAAAAGACAGGGGATGAATATCGATGAGCTGAAGGAATGGGTGGAGAGTAATAAAAGAGAAGTACGTCATTGGTTTACCGTCAAGGATTTATTTTACTTAAAAAGAGGCGGGCGGATTAATTCTATCGAGGCAATGGTTGGAACTGCTTTAAAAATCAGACCGGTACTTTCAACAGACGACAGTGGTAAGCTGACAGTAATATCAAAAATCCGTGGAGTCAAGGCAGAGCTGGAGCTTATGCTTAGTAAGCTGGAACAAGAGAGCATAGATTTATCTGCTCAGACTATTATGATTGGTCACGCTGATGATGTGGAGCAGGCAAACGAACTGGAACGTATGATCAGAAAGAAATTCATCGTAAAGGATATTATTGTTTCTAAGATCGGTCCAATCATTGGCACCCATACGGGTCCCGGAATGCTTGCCCTTACCTTTTTTGGAAGGCAGCAATAATGTTCCGGGCAATATGGAGCAGATCACGGTATTCATTGAGCATTTAGAGACTCATGAGGAGTACCAGCAGGCATCGGGCTCTATCCGAAAGACTGCAGAACAGGACGGGATCTTCGTTATCGGTTAATTTATCTGGAGGTTATCTAGTGAAGAAGGAAAATATAACGGTTGGCAGTAATGAGCAGAATCAAGTTAAGCCTTATAAGAAGGATATGGACTATTCATATACTTTGGGTGCTTTTCCAACCTTCGAGTTGATTAGGGCCAGGCCGGAGATCGTGAGAAAGGTGCTTATGGACAGCAGCTTTACAGATCAGGATAAGCTAAGGGAGCTTTGCAGACGCTCTGATCTACCGGTAGAGGTAAGTAACAAGCTGATAGCAAAACTTAGTGATAAAGAGAACTGTTATGTGGCAGGAGTTTTTGAAAAGTATGAATGCAGGCTACGGGCTGACCGTCCGCATATTGTCCTTGTCAATCCCAGCAATATGGGGAATCTGGGAACCATACTTCGGACTGCGGTAGGCTTTGGTATCTGTGATATTGCAATCATCCTGCCTGGAGCAGACATATTCAATCCAAAGACGGTGCGGTCCTCTATGGGGGCACTGTTTCGTCTGAATTTCCACCAATATGAGAGCTTTGCTGAGTACCGGAAGGAATTTGACCGGCATGAGGTTTTTACCTTCATGCTGAACGGAGAGAAAACCCTAACCCTAAAGGATTGCCCGAAGACAAAGCTCTATTCGCTGGTATTCGGTAATGAAGCAACAGGGTTGGATGCCTCCTATCTGGAGGTTGGGACAAGTATCCTCATTCCACAGACTCCGGAGGTGGATTCCTTAAATTTAACGATAGCGGTAGGAATTGGGGCTTACGTATTCTCAAATCATAATTAATTATGGAGATAGGGTTATTCTATAATATCCGTGTTTCCTTAATAAAATAAAAATGGGGTTTGCCTGTGATCCAGGCAGAAGGAGGATGTATGAGACTGAACTATAAGAGGACGTTCTTTGTAGGACTAGCTTTTCTTTCAATCTGTGCCTTTTGGCAAATGTATGATAATATCATACCATTGATGCTAAAGAATACCTTTGGACTTGGAGAGACGGTTACAGGTGTATTGATGGCACTGGACAATATCCTGGCGTTATTTTTATTGCCGTTATTTGGAACACTCTCTGATAAGGTAAATACACCTTTAGGAAAGAGAACGCCTTTTATCCTTGTAGGAACTACAGTGGCAGTGATTTCTATGACACTTATTCCCTTTGCCAATAAAACCGGAAATATGATACTATTTCTAGTTTTTCTTGGCATGGTACTTGTGGCTATGGGTTCTTACCGATCCCCGGCAGTAGCCTTGATGCCGGATCTGACTCCGAAGCCCCTCCGAAGCAAAGCGAATGCAATCATTAACCTGATGGGGGCGATCGGTGGTGTCTATACCCTGGTCATGATTAAGCTCCTGGTGAAGGCTGGTACAGACTATAAGGCATTATTTGCTTCCGTCTCGGGTATTATGGTAATTGCAGTTATCCTGTTAGCTATCATTATTCGGGAGAAGAAGCTGTCCAAAGAGATTGACCTTGAGGCAGGTGCGGTACATAAGTCCGAACAAGAAGAGGAAGCTCTGTCAAATCAGGAGGAAGCTTCTGCCGGTATGCCGAAAGCGGTCAAAAGGAGTTTTATCTTTCTATTAGCCTCTATCTTTCTATGGTTTACAGGATATAACGCTGTAACTACTGCATACTCCAGATACACGGAAGAAATTTGGGGGCTTAAGACCGGCGGGTTTGCTGATTCGCTGCTCTTTGCCACAGTTGCCGCCATCTTCAGCTATATTCCAATCGGTATCATTGCCAGTATCTTTGGCAGAAAAAAGACGATTATAGCGGGTATTCTGATGATGACAGGCTCATATCTGTGCGGAACCTTATTCACCTCCTATTCACCCTGGATTAATGTTGTATTTGCCTTTACCGGTATCGGCTGGGCAGCTATCAATGTCAATTCCTATCCGATGGTTGTGGAAATGTGTAAGGGCTCGGATATCGGTAAATATACCGGCTTATATTATACCTTCTCCATGTCTGCCCAGGTGCTGACTCCGATTCTTTCGGGTTCCTTACTGGAGTTCGTGTCCTACAGGACTTTGTTTCCGTATGCGCTGCTCTTTTCCATCGCATCCCTATGCACGATGCTTCAGGTAAAGCATGGAGATTCCAGACCGGTTAGAAGAAAAGACATGATGGAGAACTTTGACACACCGGATTGATACTTTATTCTTATTCATTGTAAAGAAGGAATGTCGATATTATGCTACTTAAGATTATTATTCTGCTGATTATCATTATCGTTATATTATATCTGCTGGCCATTATGCCGAAGCTGAGACGTAATCCGAAGACCAAGAGCATGGAGGGCTGGTTATATGCACACCGCGGGCTTCATAATAATAAGACGGAAGCACCGGAAAATTCGGTAAAGGCTTTTGCCCTGGCAGTAGAGAAGGGCTATGGCATTGAACTGGATGTTCAGCTGACTAAGGATGAAGTTCCGGTTATTTTTCATGATTACAGCTTAAAACGTGCCTGCAAGGCTGATATAAAGATAGCTGACTTAACCTATGAGGAGCTGGAGCAGTATCCATTGTTCAAATCCAAGGAGAAGATACCGACTCTGAAGGAAGCATTGGACGTCATCCAGGGTAGGGTACCGGTTATTATCGAATTGAAGATTCCATGGAATCCCGATCGTATATGTAGCAGGGTTTCGGAGCTTTTGAACAATTACTGTGGCTTCTACTGTATCGAATCCTTTAATCCCTTTGGATTAGTGTGGTATAAGAAGCATTATCCCTTTGTGGTCAGAGGACAGCTGTCTACGGATTTTATCAGGGAGAAAGTGGAAGGTGACCGTTTTCAGTTCTTTCTGCTGAAGAACCTGCTACTGAACTTTCTGACAAAGCCGGACTTTATCGCATACCATCATGTATATAAAAACAGCTTATCCTTTACACTGTGCAGAAAACTTTTCCATACAAAGCCTGTGGCATGGACGATCAAGTCCCAGGAGGAGCTGGACAAGTGCAAAAATTATTATGAGCTTTATATCTTTGATAGCTTCCTGCCGAAGTAAATGCAAAGGTATAACCCTTCCTGATATAATCCATCCTATACAATGAAATATTTATTTCTGAAAAAGAGGTGGATGGATGATTAAATGGCTGATCGTGTGGATTTTCGAATGGCTCTGGTGTTTATCCAATCTGATCATGAAACCACGAATGCTGTCTTACAGACGAGGGTTTCAAAGAGAGGTCCGATGCGGGAAGCTGGATGAAGCAGCTTACCGTCAGTGGAAGAGGCATTCCTTTACTATTTTATCGGATTATGGGTATCGTATCTTCTGCGAACGAATTGAGGAGCGAGTGATTGAAGCAGCTGATGCTGCCTTCCATCCAGCCGAGCGAAAGAAAATTGTCATCCTATGCCATGGCTTGGGAAATGCTAGATACAGCTGCATTAAGTATATTAGCTTTTATCTTCGGTTGGGGTTCACGGTAGTAGTATATGACCAAAGAAACCATGGAATGAGTGGAAGTGACTGTACCTCTATGGGCTATTATGAGAAATATGATCTGATGCGGGTGGTTGACTGGTGCAGGAGGAGATATCCCGGTTGTCAGCTTGTTACACATGGTGAATCCATGGGTGCGTCAACGGTGTTGTTACATCTTGGGATGGACGATCGTGTAAGTGTTGCAATCGCAGATAGTGCTTATTCCGATCTGACTCAGTTGCTTCAGCATCAGATGAAGCAATTTTATCACCTACCCTGCAGGCTGATCCCTGTTGTGAGCTGCCTCACCTGGCTTCGGGCTGGTTTCCGATACCGGGAAGTGTCCCCGATTAAAGCAGTAAGGAAGACAGATACTCCGGTCCTGTTCATTCATGGAAAGATAGATAATCTGGTTCCTGCGGATATGTCCAGAGAAATGTATGCTGCGAAAAGAAAGAATAAAGCAATCTTTCTGGTCGCAGGGGCAAGACATGTAGAAAGCTATGTTAAAAATCGTCATGGCTATGAGAGAATTGTAGAAAATTTTATAAAACACCATATGGATATTTAATCGGATGATCTTATTTTCTGTTATTTTATTCCGATAATAAAATGACTAAACAAAAAATAAATAAAGGCTGAAGTCACTGCTTAGATGATAAGCGAGAGACTTCGGCCTTTTGAGCTATTAATAAATTACATTTTATTTTTGGTCTATAGAAGCCATCTTCATGGCACGTACCTTCAGAGAAAGTCCGAATAAATTGATGAAGCCTTCCGCATCATGATGATTATAGAGCTCACCTGTGGTGAAGGAAGCAATACTCTCGTTGTACAAGGAGTAGGGAGAAGTGGTTCCCTGCTTAATAATATTACCCTTATAAAGCTTCAGCTTAACTTCTCCGGTAACATACTGCTGTGTTACCTCTACGAAGGCCTGATAGGCTTCCCTGAGCGGAGTAAACCATTTACCTTCATATACAATATCGGCAAAACGATTCCCAACCTCCTTCTTGGCGGTCAGAGTAGCACGATCAAGAATTAATTCCTCCAGCTGCATATGTGCCTCCATCAGGATAGTACCGCCGGGAGTCTCATATACACCGCGGGATTTCATACCTACGACACGGTTCTCAACGATATCAACGATGCCGATACCATGCTTACCACCTATGATATTCAGTTCCTTGATGATATCAGTGGCACTCATCTTCGTACCATTTAAAGCGGTAGGGATACCCTTTTCAAAGGTAAGACTGAGAGTCTCACTCTCCTCAGGAGCCTTCTCAGGAGCAACTCCAAGCACAAGTAGATGATCATAATTCGGAGCATTGGAAGGGGACTCAAGCTCCAGACCCTCGTGACTGATGTGCCAGAGATTACGGTCGCGGGAGTAACTGTTGTCAGCCGAGAAAGGAAGATGGATGCCATGCTTTTCGCAGTATTCAATCTCCTCTTCACGGGAGGCCATGGTCCAAATTCTCCAGGGTGCAATAATTTTTAGGTCAGGAGCCAGGGCTTTGATGGTTAATTCAAAACGAACCTGGTCATTCCCTTTACCGGTGGCACCGTGACAGATGGCAGTAGCGCCTTCCTTTCTGGCAATCTCCACTAATCTCTTTGCAATTACAGGTCTTGCCATGGAGGTTCCGAGCAGATACTTATTCTCATAAACTGCATTTGCCTTTACACAGGGTATTACGTAGTCATTAACAAACTCCTCTACAACATCCTCGATATAAAGCTTGGTTGCTCCGGATAATTTCGCTCTTTCCTCCAGGCCATCCAGCTCGTTGCCCTGCCCTACATCAATGCAGACACAGATCACTTCGTAATCATAATTCTCCTTTAACCAGGGAATGATAGCGGTAGTATCAAGACCACCCGAGTAGGCAAGAATAACCTTTTCCTTCATATAAATACCTCCATTGAATATTATTTCTATGGTTCCAACCATTTTTCAATCTCATTGCACAAGATAAACCTTGACTATGTGTTTAAATATACAACATATTTAATTATTATTCAATAGCAAAAATGAATAAAAGTATAAAAATACAAAGAAAAATTTCAGCGCTTTACATATGTCTAACATTTATTATAATGAAAGAAGAGCAATGTGAAAGAAAAGATCTACTGGCAGGGAGAAATACAATATTCGCAAGTGAAAAGGTATAATTTATGAGGTAGTAATTACGAAGGGTAAGATAATTCTCATAGAGCGGAAGACTTAATCAATGTATGTAGAATGGAGGATTACAATGTATCATATTATATTAGCATCTGGATCACCCAGAAGAAAAGAAATCATGGAAACCATGGGTATTCCATATCAGGTAATCTCCTCTGATGTAAAGGAAGAGACCGAAGAAACGGAACCGGCAAAAATGGTACAAGCCCTGGCAAGCTTAAAGGCGAATGCAGTATTACCTCAGGTAAAGAGGCTTGCCAAAGAGTATGGACCTTCAGAGGAGCAGCCGGAATACATCATTATTGGTGCGGATACCATGGTGTTTTATAAAGAGCATGTCATGGGAAAGCCGAGGAATGAACAGGATGCAGCCCGGATGCTCAGACTTCTGTCCGATGATACACATGAGGTATATACGGGAGTAAGCCTTATCGTATTAAGGAAGGATGGGACAGAAGAGGAATGGAAGCTCGCGGTCTGTACAAAGGTTGTTGTAAGTCCCCTTACAGAAGAGCAGATTAAGGATTACATCTCTACGGGAGAACCGATGGATAAGGCAGGAGCATATGCCATTCAAGGAAGATTCGGAATATATATTAGAGAAATCATCGGAGATTATTATAATATCGTAGGTTTTCCGATTGCCAAAATATTTGACACTCTTCTGGAACATGGTATTAATCTAAAAATGATAAGCTGATATAAAAATAAATTTTGGTATTGCATAAAATTTAACCTAGATGTATAATTATAAAAATAATCTACCCAGCCTTTTGAGGGGGATGATTATTTTGGACTTCATGATGATACGGAGGTGAGCTTTCATGCTTCGACAATTCACAATGCAGGATTATGACGAGGTATTTGATCTTTGGAAGAAGACACCGGGTGTTGGGCTTCGCAGTATGGATGACTCCAGAGATGGAATCGAACAATTTCTGATAAGAAATCCTAACACTAATTTTGTGGCAGTTGAGGACGGACACATCGTCGGTGTCATCCTGGGCGGTCATGACGGAAGGCGGGGGACAATCTATCATGCCTGTGTCGAGGAGGCTTACCGAAGACGCAACATCGCAGCGAGCATGACGGATTGTCTGATCGATGCGATGAAAAAGGAGAATATCACCCGCATAGGCTTACTGTGTTTTAAAAATAATGAAGCAGGTAACCGCTTCTGGAAGGCCTATGGCTTTCAAAGACGCGAGGATTTAGATTATTATATATATGTAATCAATGAGAACAATAGATAAAGAAAGAATTGGGAAAGGGATAGAAGGTATGATTAAGATGATTGATGGTGGCGTCACCGCTGCAAAAGGATATCAGGCGGCGGGTGTATATGCCGGTATAAAAAACAAAAGGAAGGATATGGCACTCGTATTCTCAACAGTGCCTGCGAAGGCAGCCGGAACCTTTACCACGAATATCGTAAAGGCAGCACCGGTGAAATGGGATATGAAGATCACGAAGGATAGCAATTTTGTTCAGGCAGTTGTTCTAAATAGTGGGGTAGCCAATGCCTGTACCGGTGAAGAGGGCGAAGTAAATAATGAGAAAATGGCAGCGGCAGTAGCAAATGCGATGAATATACCGATCAATTCGGTCTATACAGCTTCTACCGGAGTTATCGGAAAGCAGATGCCGATTGATATCATTACAGAGGGTGTAAAGCTTCTGGCAGCTGAACTAAAGGATAGCAGAGAGGCAGCTGCAGCTGCAGCCGAAGCTATAATGACGACCGACACCTATGTCAAGGAATGTGCTGTAACCTTTACGGTAGACGGTAAGGAAATATCTCTCGGCGGTATGTCCAAGGGATCTGGCATGATTCATCCCAATATGGCTACTATGCTGGGAGTTGTGACAACGGATTTGAATATCAGCAAGGAGCTGCTACAGGAGGCACTGAGTGCCGACGTAAAGCGAAGCTTCAATATGATCAGTGTAGATAGGGATACTTCCACCAATGATTCCTTATTTCTTCTAGCCAACGGGCTTGCCGGTAACAAAGAGATTACGGAGAAAAATGAGGATTATGCTACCTTCTGTAAAGCTCTTAATATGGTAACAACGGTACTGGCAAAGAAGATAGCGGCTGATGGTGAGGGTGCCACTAAGCTTTTGGAAGCAGTCGTGACCGGAGCTTTTACGGAAGAAGAGGCCGCACTGCTCAGTAAAGCCATTATTACCTCCAATCTTGTGAAATCTGCCATATTCGGTAATGATTCCAATTGGGGACGTATCCTATGTGCCATGGGGTATTCCGGTGCGGATTTTAATCCGGATCAAGTGGATCTATATATTGAAAGCTCGGTTGGAAAGCTGAAGCTGGCAGAAAACGGTATGGATACCGGATACTCTGAGGAGCTGGCAACCAAGATACTAGTTGATAAGGAGGTCACTATAACTGCAGATTTGAAAGCTGGAGAGGCTTGTGCTACTGCCTGGGGTTGTGATCTTACTTATGACTATGTAAAGATTAATGCAGATTATCGTTCATAATATAATAATACTTGCTTTGGAAAGGAAGAAACATGGAACAGATGGATCAGATATTGATAAAAGCGCAGACTTTGATTGAAGCGCTTCCCTACATACAGAAATTCAATAACAAAAAGGTAGTGGTGAAATACGGCGGAAGTGCAATGCTGGATGAGAATCTCCAGTTGAATGTCATTAAGGATGTTGCTTTACTGAAGCTGGTTGGAATGCAGCCGATTATCGTCCACGGAGGTGGTAAGGAGATCACCAAATGGCTGAGTCTGCTAGGGCATGAGTCCAGATTTGTAGAGGGACTCCGTGTCACAGATGAACAGACCATGGAGGTTGCAGAGATGGTCCTCGGTAAGGTGAATAAGAACCTTGTCCAGATGGTAGAGAAGCTTGGGGTGAAGGCAGTCGGCATCAGCGGAAAGGACGGCTGTACCCTGAAGGTAGAAAGAAAGACTGTCAACGGACAGGATATCGGCTTTGTCGGAGATATTAAGGAGGTTAATGTTGAGCTGATCAATACCCTGATCGATAATGATTTTGTTCCGGTTATTGCTCCTATCGGTTTGGATGACGATTACCGGAACTACAATATCAATGCGGATGATGCGGCCTGCGCCGTTGCTACCGCAATCGGTGCAGAGAAGCTGGTGTTTTTAACCGATATTGAAGGTGTTTACTCTGATCCTTCAGATAAGAGCAGCCTGATTTCCGTATTGACATTGGATAAGGCAGATGATCTGATGGACAGCGGTTTTATCGGAGGAGGGATGCTTCCTAAGATTAAGAATTGTGTGGATGCTGTAAGAAACGGCGTCTCCAGAGTGCATATCCTGGATGGAAGGATTGAACACTGTTTGTTGCTGGAGTTCTTTACCAACAAAGGGATTGGTACTGCAATTGTTGATATGGCAAGTATCTATGAGAATGAAACGGTAGGAAAATAGGACTTTAGGGAGGGGAGAAATCATGATGAAGTATTATATTGATGAAGCAGAGCAGATCCTGATGCGTACCTACAGTCGTTATCCGATCGTATGGGATTATGGTGAGGGAGTGTATCTTTATGATATCAATAAAAAGAAGTATCTGGACTTTGCAGCAGGAATTGCTGTTTTTGCTTTGGGTTACGGTAATAAACCCTTCAACGAGGCCTTAAAATCTCAGATCGATAAGCTTTTGCATACCTCAAACCTATATTATAATGTTCCTGCAATCGAAGCAGCGAAGAAGTTGAGAAAGGCGTCCGGAATGGATCGTGTGTTCTTTACCAGCAGTGGTACGGAAGCGATTGAGGGGGCTGTTAAGCTGGCAAGAAAATATTACTATAAAAAGCATGGTATCGCAGACAGTGAAATCATATCCATGGAGCAGTCCTTTCATGGAAGAAGTATGGGTGCATTGAGCATTACCGGTAATAAGAAATATAGGAAAGCCTTCGGACCGCTGATTGGAGGAGTTGTATTTGCAGAGTATAATAATCTGAAAAGCGTTGAGTGCCTAATCAGTGAAAAGACTGCTGCAGTCATCCTGGAACCGGTACAGGGAGAGGGTGGTATTTATCCTGCAACGGATGAATTCATCATGGGTGTAAGAAAGCTTTGTGATGAAAAGGGAATTCTTCTGATTTTCGACGAAATACAATGCGGAATGGGGCGTACCGGAACGATGTTCGCCTATCAGCATTATCATGTGAAACCCGATATCATGACCTGCGCCAAGGCTTTGGGCTGCGGTGTTCCCGTGGGGGCCTTTGCAGCAAGTGAGGAGGTTGCGGCTGCCTTTGAGCCCGGCGATCATGGTACGACCTACGGAGGAAATCCTTTCGTTACGGCTGCAGTCAATAAGGTGTTTGATTTATATGAGAGAGAGAGGCTGCTTGACCATGTCAATGAGATTGCCCCTTATCTTTATGAAAGTCTTGAGCAGATGACTAAGAAATATGACAATATCATTCAGGCTCATAGGGGTATGGGGTTGATGCAGGGTCTTGAATTTATGATTCCGGTGA
This sequence comes from Bacillota bacterium, assembly GCA_023415635.1. Taxonomy (GTDB): domain Bacteria; phylum Bacillota; class Clostridia; order Lachnospirales; family Lachnospiraceae; genus Mobilitalea. Next base: position 223,822 of record JAEZJV010000051.1, read on the forward strand.
AGGATATCATTCCTAGAGTGTTGGAGAAGGGCTTGGTTTTGATTACGGCAGGAGAGAATATAATCCGCTTTGTTCCCCCACTGGTCATTGAAAAAAAGCATGTAGATGAGATGATAGCAATACTGGACCAATGTCTGTCAGAAGTAGGCCTTTGCTAACTTTATTTATAGTAGAGGAATAGATAATACTTGAAAAGGAGCATGAAAAAACAGCTGCTCGAGCTGCTTTTCCATGCTCCTTTTATTTGAATATAAACTTATGCTGAACAGTATAACTGAAAGCATATAATACTAGCTCCGTGATTAGTTTTCCTAATACTAAAGAAAAGCCGACAACATCTACCAACAGCTTAAGTATGGAATAGTTACATACCAGGATAATGACGACCAAGGTGTAATACTTTGCAGCAGAAATCATGAGATTACGATTTTGTGCCTTAAATACCAGATTCCTATTAAAAAAATAATTACACAAGGAGCTGACCACTCTTGCCGAGACAACGGAAAACAAAAGGTTATGAGTGAGCCGCTGTAAAATAAGTAAAAGTACAAAATCTATCACTCCGCAGCTGGCTGAAGAGAGCATAAACTTTAAGATGGGCAGATAGATTCGGATAGAATCTGTTATGGGGTTAAAATGGGAGGACCGGTTGTTGTCTTCATAGATAGTTTCGATGGGGATACAGTGTAATTCTAAACCTGCTGCTTTTACCCCTAACAGCTGATTCATCTCAAATTCATAATGATTTCCCTTAATCGTAATCAGCCAAGGCAGCATTTGGGAAGAAAAACCTCTTAATCCGGTCTGTGTATCCGATATTTTTTTGCCGGTAATTATGGAATAGATAAAACAAGTTATTTTATTACCGAGTAAGCTCTTTACAGGGACTTTTCCGGTAAATTCTCTACAGCCCAATACAATTGAATCGCTATGGGAGATAACCCCCTCGGCTATCTCTAGAATATCCTGCCAGGTGTGCTGTCCATCGCAGTCAGCACACACGACACCTTCTGCTTCACCGATTTGAAGCAAATAGAGAAAGGCAGTCTTAAGTGCTGCTCCCTTCCCTTGATTCTGATCATGGACTAAAACTGTGCAGCCTAACTCATCCGCTTTCTGAAATATCCCATCAGAGGAAGGAGAGCTGCCATCATTGACGATGATGATCCCATAATCACAATTACTTTGAATACTGTGAATTAATGAGATGAGTTTATCATCAGGCTCATATGCAGGTATTACTATTTTCATGTGGCTTAACCTCTTAATCTAAAGTTTTTCTGCTTTTCTGCAGAATTTCTTCCGCAAGATTCTTTTTCTCTACCCGTTGGATTACATTATTTTCAACATTGCTTATAATATAAGAGCGAGAAGGGGTCTCGCTGATCTCCATGGTGAATATAACCCAGTGGAGAGGATGTAGTAGAATTTGCAGCTCATTCATGAAGCAGTGAGCAATGTTTTCCAACGTAGGGTTTATGGTATGAAATACCTGGCATTCATTGATATATTTCTCTTGAAACTGCATAAGGTAATCCTCAATTGTCTTTTCTACCTCATTAAACTTGACAAAGGTATCCTTATAGTTGATAACATATAAGGAGATTTCCCAGGTATGAGGATGCCGTTCCCCCTTCACACCGTCAATATAGATTGAATGGCTTGCATTCAGATAAAAATTGTATTTGTACTGACTATACTTCATCTGTACCTCCGTAATGAAAAGCATGTGACTTGTTCTTAAGCCTATCAGATGCTTTATGTAACCTTCAGTCTGCTGGCTACAACCTTAAGATCTTCTACCTTTTCTTCACTTTCTGATTTATATTTGCTGATAAATAGATTCATAAAATCCAGAGCTTCCTTCTTATTAGAGTTAAGCAGCAATACCTTAAAGCTGTTCTGTTCCCAGTAGCTGGCTATGCTGTTATCCCCCTTAATCCTACTCAAAATCGCAGTAATAAAAATAAAATGCTCCATTTTTGGATTTTCCACCGTAATATCAATCTGGATACATTTATCTATATCTTCTTCGGTCATATTTGCTATTACTTCTTCAACAATAGCTCTGTTATAGAAGGAGAACTCCTTTTCCGAATTAGCAAAATGCCGGTTCCGATCATTCTCTAACAGCTCGATCAGTTGTCGATTTTTCCTGATTTCGGTTGTCAATATATAGTTACTTTTTTCTTCCGTTCCCAGCTTGTATAGATGATAGATCAGAATTACAATCAGGATAGCTCCAAACAGAGAGAAGAAGCCCATACAATACAGCCTGATTTCCGGCAGCTTGATTTTCTTAAGATAATACTCTGTCTTAGTGGCAATAATCAGCGAGTAATTATCTCCATTATACTGTAATTCTGAATTTGATAAAATATATTTTTTTTTATCCCTTAAGGACAGGTTATTATCAAAATATTGATTAATATTATCATCGACTAGGGAGGAAGTAGTGTTATCGTCCTTATAAAACACTACATGGTCATTTTTTGTAATAATACAATATACGCTGGAGGAGGTGGGAAAATGTTCTTTCACGTAATAGGCAAGATCCACTGTGATATCTGTGCTGCTGTCTCCTTGCAGAAGAGAGACATTATTTATCATGGAATCTGCCAATATCTGAAGGTTTTCCTGATAGGCATTGATATTCTTCTGAATCGCAAACTGAAAGAGGTAGAATATCAATAGATTTTGCATTAATCCCAAAATGACAGATAATGCTATGATTAATATTCTTTTTTTACGTTTGCTGTTTAACATATCAATCTCCATATTATAAGTAATTAAACGTAGATTTTTGTATTTATGGCATTGAGCTATTTGTCATTAGCAATTAAAAGCTTTATGCCGTTTACCATTTGGCTGATTATCTTAAAATCGTTACTCACAATTGTTCTACATACTTTTCGCTCTTCCTTGAAGGTCATTGTTCTCCAGGTGCTGACACCCTTGATGCTGTTAATGATACCTGCCATACGAAACCAATAAACAATAAAGTTAAATAGAGGGAGAATAAAAATATAAATAATCTTTTTCTGATAGAACCTTTTCAGTTCTTTTTCCCATGCTATGTAGGAACAGATGTTTATGTAATATAGGAAAGTCGATACGGTATATAAAATATAAATTACAATAACGGATTTAACGACAAAGGAAAATGGGTAATTCATAAAGGCTAAGCAAATCAAAGCAAAGTACCAGATCATTCGTGGAAATGCAAAGGTATGGTCAAACATGATGAGTCTTGTCATCATATCGGTAAAGAAGCCCTTAATCGCACTAATCTTCTGGGGAAACATATGAGCAACTTCAAGTTCGCCTCTTTGCCAGCGCTGTCTTTGTACATAAAGGGTATCTAGGCTTTCGATAGGATCCACAAAAAATATGGCTTTTTCACAGATATCAATACGTTTTTTTAACAAAAGGCGTACCTGAAATGTAACATGGGTATCTTCACAGACGGTCTCCGTATTATATAACTGCGTCTTTAGGATGGTCGATTTTCGAAAGGCTGAAAAAGCACCGGACATCGTAAAGATATTGTTCCATTCAGCTTCAAAATTACGCCCCGCTAAAAAGGCCTGAGCATATTCGAAAAATTCAACATTCTTAATGATTTTCATCAGGCCTGGTTTGGTAGTTTTTATTGCCTGTGGATTAGTAAGAATTGATCCTGTCATGCAATGAATGTCATTATGGGCTTCAAACCTGGTAATCAAATGGATTAAAGCTTCCCTCTGCAGTAAGCCATCGCTGTCCAAGTGAATAATATACTTTCCCTTACTGTTAAAAAGAGCCATGTTCAAGGCCTTTGATTTGCCCTGCTTGGCATTCATCCATTTTATATTCGAACCGGGATTGGCTTTCTGGTATTTCTGAAAAATCTCGAAGCTGTTATCCTTGCTGCCGTTATTTACAAGAAGCAGCTCGATTTTATCAGCTGGGTACTTTGATTCCAGGATGGATACAATACACATTTCCAAGGTTGTTGCAGAATTATATACCGGAACGATAACGGTAATTTCGGGAAAGTATTTTAACTCTTCATCCTTATTGTACTTTGTTCTTTTTTTAAGAAGGACTGAAAAACCGAATATAGCAGGAAGAATCTCCATAATCAAAGGTATGATAATCCAGGCTGCCCAGAATATGATTTCACTTGCCAGTATTCTCATTATGTTCTGCATATTGAAAGCCTCCGACTTTTTGATTGATTATCTGCTGCCTTGTAAATACGTAATAATACAAGATAATTGTAAGGGAATAAAATATAATTCTTCCAAGTATTGTATGCGCAATATAATAAGAGCCGCTTCCAAACTTATATATGACAACACAAATAACCATAATACGGATTATATTGAATACGAAGATGCTGATACAGCCTATAAAGCTGATGATAATTCTTTGTCCTATGTCATATACCTCAAAAAAGAGAAGAAGGGATACAAAGGCCATCATCTCTATTATACCGGAGCATTCATAATCAATATACAGGGATACAGCAGTAAGATTGCTTTGTTTTGGAATAAATACAACGCTGAGTTCGTAAAAAGCTTCACAGATTCCTGTTAAATTACCCAGTATACCTACTACGGAGGTGACGTATTGCTTTAATATCTGAGAAAATATTGGCTCGATATATATGCACATGAATATAAATAGGCCAACACTACCCCATAAATACTTAAAATAATACAATTTGCCGCGCTGGAACACGGTTAGGATATATAACCATAGAAGAAAACAAATGAAAACAAGCCAGTTCATGAATGCAACCTCTTTTTATAGGTACGATATAACCAGACTGCAGCAACGACAACGATGCATAACGCAATTCCTAGGAATGAACCGGTAGAGGTACCAAGTAATTGAATGGATCCGGCTCCGATATTAGGCATATTCAACTGAAGTTGGGAGCCGCTGTTTATGGTACCCTTCTTTAGATTCATGACATTCTCCAGACTGCTGATGTTAATCCGGATCTCCATTCTGTCATTCGGACTTCCCTCTGATATGGTGATAGCAGCATCTCCAAGGGAATAATTCGGATAATAGGTAAAGGGATGAAGCTTCAAGTATTGTCCGTTATTGTTCAGTGTAACCTGTTTGTTCCAGTCTGTAGAGCCTTTATCATCGGCATAAGCAAGAAACAGCTGACAGGTTTTATTGTTTACAGTTAAATTGATGGCATAGATTGGGATAGGGCTTTGATAATGAGGATGCATGCGGACATAAATATAGATATAATTATCGTCCTTAATAAAGGCAACATCATGATGTGCTTCTCCATTATTTGAGTTCCAGGTCAAAGAACCCATAGGCATATCTTCCCAATCATCATAATACCCGTCAATTGTTATGAAGCCTTCCGTATTTACAGCCTGTACACTATTGGACTGATTCGCATAAGCCGGTTCAAAGGACCAAAGAAGCAGTAAAGCAGTCAGAAGGGAAAGAATTGCCAACTTATTGAATTGTATTTTTGCTTTATTCATGATTCATGCACTCCTTCCTCCTTCTCATTAATACGAAGGATAATATGGCTAAGATGATGCCGATTACCGTAACTGCTAAGCCCTTTTCTGCATGTGGATATTTCATCTTGAGTACGGTGGTACCGGAGTCCAACGTAATCAGGTTATTATCTACTTCAAATTCCTGATCGCTTTGGAATATATCTAAATAGGAGAGGGTGGTATTAACATTATCGTAATCGGTTTGAATGCTAATCTGATTATGTTTTTTCTGAATACTGATTGGAACTACTTTTCTTTCCGGGACAGAGCTGCCATTTAACTGGAAGATGGCCTCCGCCAATTTTTGAATCTCTGAATCCCTGGTCATCTGTAAGTAATACGTGATATTCAATCCTATAAAATGTAGATTCTTATGCTTGGTTGTACCAAGGAAAGGCAGTATCTTATTTGTCATATTGCAGCTTCCATCCACCTTATCAAGCCCGAGAAGATAGACTGTATTCCATTCACCGACATCATAAGAGAAATCGAGGCTGGTGTAGGAAGCTCCCTTATAGATGAACTCCGGAAAGGAATCTGATAAGGTGATACCTTGTGAGGTTACACCAAACAGCTCCATAGACTTTTTGATCGGATCCACTGGCACTCGATTCATATCGATATAGATTTGTACTCCGCTTTTTGCAAGTTTTTCCAGAAGCTCTTCGGCAGCAGTCTTATCCTTATAGGTAAAGCCTGATAAGTAGATTGTACGGTAGGAGCTAAGCTCCTCAAAGCTGTATTTCGTAATGTCTGCTTTTAGACCCTCCTCAAAGCAAGGGAATATCATGGTGATATACGAAGCTGCATCTCCGATGGCAATAGCCTCGTAATGGGAGATTACACCAAACTGCTCAGGCGCCTCCCTGTGGAACAGAATGCTGGTACCATCATTTTTTACCAGATCGTAACCGGATATTGATGCAGCCTCAATAAGTCGTCCGATATCCTTAGCTTTTTCTTTGAGGTTATCAATCGGTACCAGGACGGTATCATTCCCAAGCTCTAAAGCTCTATCAAATAAATATATATACCAGCCACTTTCCACAGATGCATTCAGTTGAACGATATTGGAGGCAGTGGCTGCTCCTTCCCAACCGGCTCCAAAGGTATAATTTACTGTATCTCCTATCCCCGTGATATAATATGGGGCAAAGGAGCCGTATTCGCTTAAATCCATTAGAGCCATTCTTTGCTTGGTTATATTTTTTGCATCTTTAATCAAAGCTTCCTCAGCCCTATTATCAAGGTTTGCTTCTACATCAGCAATCCTGTATTCCGGCGGATAATAGATATATTTATAAGAGGTGGAGCAATCCGCCACCAATAATAGGGCAAGCAACAGAACAGCCCACTTCTTTAGTTGCTTCCATAAGAGGAAGGAAACCATCGCAGTAGCCAGGCCGATCGGTATAAATCGAATCATCCATAAAAACTGGCTGAAGGGCAATTTTATGAACAATTCATAAACGGATTTTGAGGTACAGATTAGCAAAATCATAGCAGTAATAAAGCCTGCCTTTGTGTTTTTTGGCCCACAGAGCATACCAAAAATACAAATAATAAATATGGATAAGCCAAAATAAAAGGACAGCATATCACCGTTAATTCTTGTTAAAGGGTTTAAGGATACAAATATACTTTCAAAGAAAAACTTCATTACCTGATTCGTAGAGGAGCCGGAGGCTGCCCCACCGATCAAGGCGGGTACTACCCACATTCCTGCAAGAAGTACTCCGGAAAGGGTTGCACCCAGTGCACATAAGGAGCTGCGTGCCACATGATTTAACGAGGAATGAACCAGGATAAAGATAATTGTTGCAGCAATCAGCATAAGCGTGATACCCAGATGACATAGGGTAATCAGGCTCGTAATGAAGACAAGAGGGAAGATTGCAGTTTTTCTTTTCTCGGCTATTACTTTCCAGAGAAAATAGAAGAAAAAGGGCAGTAGGGCATTAATTACACCTCTTGGCAAATTACCCTCCAGGATGACAACCCTCATGTTTTCAGGCATATAGAACCATATTAAGCCTATCAGCACAGATAAACCGATTCGGCGGTAAGTGATACCCCATAGGAGCCATCCGCATCCTCCGATGATGAGCAAAACCCCAAGAAACAGGATATAGGCATTCAGGATGCTGCTCTGTATAATCCATTCCAGACCTGCCAGCAGATATAGAGGTAAAGGCCCCCAATATCTCATGATTTCCACACCATTGTACCAAGTACCATCATATAGGGGGAACCAATTTCCTTGCTGAAAATTCTTCAGGAGAAGATCCGCCCGATAGAGGTGACAGAAGGTGTCGGAGCCCTGGGGATACCTTCCGCTGTCCTTTACGATGAACATGGTCAGTACAGCCAGTGCAGTGATACAGCCAAGACCGAGAAGGCATTTTAAGATGGATATAAGTATGTAGTGCTTTTGATCCTGAAATTTGAGTCCTGTCTCTAATTCGATATCGGATGTATTCTCTAAAATCAGTTCAACCGCCTTCTGATGTTCCTCCTCATTTAGCTTTGCAACAGGTGTAACGGTTTTTACTTCGCTGCCTGGCACATCGATGAGCTCCTTTGCTGCAGCTGTTAAAAGCTCGGCTTCAGATTCCCGCACACTAGGCTCAGCTGCTATAAACTCCTCTTCCAGGTTAAGAAGCGGAATGCAGCCTAAGGGTATATCACTGATGGTATTCACAGTACTATCCAATCTCTTATAAGAAACAGAATATACTCTGAGTGGATTATCATAGATAGAAAGCTTAACCAACTCATAGCCAAGCTCTTGAATCAACATAAATAAGGGATCCAGCAGGGTATCTCCAATTCCCTCTATCGTTGTCTCTTTTCCAAGAAATAAGCTGGAGTTGCAAAGCTGTTTACCCTGAAGGGGTGCCAGCCAATCCTGAATTGCTTTTTCAACACCATAATTGTCATCCGTATTGGTTCCCGCATGAATATATAAGGTAATAGTAAAATTGTGAAAGTGAGTATTCTCATTACTTTCATTCACATTAGAGTGTGCTGCGTATAAACCGAAACGATATTTATACCCGCAAAAGCTTTCATTGGAATACTCTGCCGTAGCCATCTCGGAATCCTTCTTTAAGGTGGAAGGACTTTTTGGAAGGGTAGGATGGACTTTTGCAGAAGATATACAATAATCATTGTCTGTATCTACTACCTCGGGCTCTATATCAAATTCTCCAAGAAAGGATATTAATAGCGTTAGGATACGGTCGTAACTCTCTCTGTTATGATACAGAAGGATTACTTGATCTTTATAGCGAAGCCAGATACCGAGGTTTTTATACTGATTTTCCCAGGTATTATCCATTGCTCTCAGATAAATACTCATCAATAAAGGTGCAATTATTAAATTTTTATCGATGCCATATTCTCTGTCTGAGCTATCATTTCGGTAAATTGATCCCGAGCTTATCAAGTGTCTGATCAGATAAAGTAATTCCTGGTCACTGATTTTATGCTCTAGCAGTTCCAGGAGCTTGTCCCGATTGATGCTGTCAAAGCATGATCGGATATGTATTTTAAGACAGCAGTAATCCTTATCATAATAAGAGGCACGGATTTTCTCGGCTTCTGCAGTAAGGTCATGCTGTGATCGGAATTGTTTCGAGCGAGTAGCATAAGCTGCTTTAAAAATCGGAGAGATTATTATTTTCACTGCCGTCTGAGCAATGTCATTCTTCAGTTGGGTAAGGTCTTGATCCATTGACTCCTGACAGAAGGACACTACTCTGTACTTTTCGTGCTTCAGCTCGGAACGAAGCTCACCCAACAGTTTATCTATACCATAGGCTTCTGCTTTTTGAAGCGCTATGTCATCCTTAAGTCTGGCTCTTTTGGCTTTTACCTGTACCCATGCTTCTTTCAATACATAGGGACGATATACCTTCTCATAAAGATTGGGAAAAGGATATAAATTATTTCGGACAGATTGGTACAGGCCACGCTGCATCTGTCTCCTTTGATATGAATCATTATTTTCTGCAGTCATTAAAGCATGCCCCCAAAACATTTGTTGCGCTGACTAACCATGGATTAGGTTGTACTATCCTACCAAATGTGTTGCAACAAATAACAAATTATATAGATACATTATACAACATTATAGTACATATTTACTAGATGTAAAATAGCATAATATCAACCAATTATGCTATATTTTGATTGAATGTGCCATATAATGGAATATTTCATATAAAATAGTAAAATTGCAAAAATATAGTACACGAATAGACTACCATATTTAAGGATATCTTAAGACTGTATTAATAAGCTTAGGAAGGTCGGTACTATAATGTTAGGATTTTTGATTGCGATTCTCTCTGGTGCAATGATGAGCACTCAGGGAGTGTTTAATACAGGGGTTACAAAGCAGACCGGAATTTGGGTATCAGCAAGCTTTGTACAGTTTTCTGCGATGCTGGTATGTATTCTGGCATGGTTCGTGACGGGCAGGCAAGGGCAATTTTCAGCGCTCCTTAAGATTAATCAGAAGTACATGCTGTTGGGAGGATTACTTGGTGCCTTTATAACTTATACAGTCATCAAAAGCGTGGATACTCTTGGACCGGCGATGGCAAATATGTTTATCATTATTGCTCAGCTGGTGGTTGCATATCTGATCGAGGTATTCGGACTATTCGGATCGGAAAAGGTAGGATTTGAATGGCGTAAGGTGATAGGAGTCGCAGTCGTAATCATCGGGATTGTCATTTTTCAGGGAAGTTGGAGAAAATATTGAATATATTTCTATTATTCTGGCTGAAATACCTATTGTAAATGATGTGCAATTTATGTAAAATAGAAATGTCTTATCAAAAAAGTATAGAGGGTACTTTTTAGGTCTTCTTTTTAAGGAAGATGATAATGAAAAGAAAATATCTTATTTTGGCAGCTGCCGGTATCTTTCTTCTGATAGCAGGTATCTGCTATAGTTGTATCTATAAAGAGGAGGTATCCTATCGTTCCCTTCAGGAGTTATCAAATCAACAGATAAACAGGCAGACCGGAGAATTGGAGAAGGAAAACTCTGTGACCTTGGAAGCAATAGACGACTTTCATGAGGCAGATACGCTTAAAGCTGCAGAGAAGGAAGAACTGACGCAGGAAGTGACCTGCTATGTTCATATCTGCGGAGCAGTAAAAAGCCCTGGTGTCTATCAAGTGCAGAAGGACTGCAGGCTGATTGACCTGGTGAAGCAAGCAGGAGGTTTTACCAGCGAGGCAGCAGAAGCCTATATTAACCAGGCAATAAAAGTGCAGGATGGTCAGAGAATCTATATACCAACAGAAAAGGAAGTTAAGGAGCTTTCTGTAGAAGAGCGAATGGCCGGAGACGGGGCTTTGGAGATGACAGAGCAAGCTGCTTCGGGAGCTTCAGGCTCGAAGCTTATCAATATCAATACCGCCACGGCAGAGGAACTGATGGAGCTGCCGGGAGTCGGGGAGGCGAAAGCCGCCAGTATCATAGAATACAGGAATACAAAGGGCAATTTTAAGACGATTCAGGAGCTAATGAAGATTTCCGGGATCAAGGAAGGCTTGTATCAAAAGGTTTCCAGTTATATTACCGTAAAGTAAGCAGATTGATACCATAATGAGGTGAAGAGATGGCAAAGAGAGTACTTGTAGTTGATGATGAAAAATTAATCGTGAAGGGTATCCGTTTCAGCCTGGAACAGGACGGAATGGAGGTCGACTGTGCCTATGACGGAGAGGAAGCCTTAGAGGCTGCAAAAAAGAAGGAGTATGATGTGGTGTTGTTGGATATCATGCTTCCGAAGCTTTCTGGCTTCGAGGTATGCCAGCAAATCCGGGAATTCTCCATGATGCCTATTATCATGCTGACAGCAAAGGGTGATGATATGGATAAGATTCTTGGTCTCGAGTACGGTGCGGATGACTATATCACAAAGCCCTTTAATATTCTTGAGGTCAAGGCCAGAATTAAGGCTATAATGCGACGCAGCAGCAAGAATAGTGCAGCAGGAAATAATGATGCCAAGACAATCACTTTTGGTGAGATGAAGATTGATTGTGAGAACAGAAGAGTTTATATATCCGGTAAGGAAGTGAATCTGACTGCTAAGGAATTCGATTTGCTGGAGCTTCTAGTATTTAATCCGAACAAGGTATACAGCCGAGAAAACCTGTTGAATATTGTATGGGGTTATGATTATCCCGGTGATGTCAGGACTGTGGATGTTCACATCAGAAGGCTGCGTGAAAAGATTGAGAGTAATCCTAGCGAGCCGAAATTTATACATACAAAATGGGGTGTCGGTTATTTTTTCCAAAATCAAGAGTAAATTACGTTTTCTAAACAGCATGAGAATTTACCTGCTGCTGGCTTTCATAGTCCTGGGTATCGTTCCTCTGTCCATTTTTACACAAATGCTATTAAATACCTATGAGGAGAAGGCTCTCACCAACAGGAAAAATGAATTGAAAAACCAAGGCTTCATGCTGTCTAATTATCTGGATTCCAGGGGCTTCCTGACCACCGGTGAGAATACAGAGGTCGATAGTGAGGTTTCCAGAATAGCAGACATTTACGGCGGAAGAGTCGTTATCGTCAACAATAATCTGAATATCGTGAAGGATACTTATTCTCTGGATAAAGGAAAATATCTGATTTCCGAGGAGGTAATCAGATGTCTGAATGGTTTCGGGGACAGCTTCGTCCATAATCATGAGACTAATTATTATAGTATGACCTATCCAATCACCCATAAGGATACCAAAGAGGTTACGGGTGTTATTGTCATGAGCTATTCTACGAAGGATATTCAATCTATCAGGGATAGCATGGAGCAAAGGGTGGTCCTCTTCACAATAATCCTTGCGATTTTAATTGTCGTATTTTCTATCTATTTCTCAGGAATTTTGAGTAAGCCACTAACCAGTGTCGTAAATTCCATCGATCATATGTCGGAGACTTATATGGAGGAAAGTGTTTCCATCAAGGGGTACAATGAGATCGAAAAAATCTCGGATTCCTTTAATCATATGCTGAGTCGGATGCAGAAGCTGGAGAATTCCAGACAGGAATTTGTATCCAACGTATCCCATGAGCTGAAGACACCGATTACCTCAATCAAGGTATTGGCAGATTCCCTGTTGATGCAGGAGGATACCCCACCTGAACTGTACCGTGAATTTCTGTTGGATATTACGGATGAAATTGAGCGGGAGAATAAAATCATCAATGACCTGCTTTCTTTGGTGAAGCTGGATAAGACCGCTGGAGATATGAATATTGCACCGATTAATATCAACGAATTACTGGAGCAGATACTTAAGCGTTTGACACCGATTGCCAAGAAGCAGAATATCGAGATGATTTTTGAAAGCTTCCGCCCTGTAGTTGCAGAGGTGGATGAGGTAAAGCTTTCCCTGGCAATCTCCAATCTGATTGAGAACGCCATCAAGTATAACATAGAGGATGGTTGGGTTCGGGTTTCTCTCAATGCAGACCACAAATACTTCTTTATAAAGGTGTCCGATTCCGGTATCGGAATTCCGGAAAATGCACAGGATTACATTTTTGAACGTTTTTATCGCGTTGACAAGGCCAGGTCCAGAGAGACAGGAGGTACCGGACTCGGACTAGCTATCACAAAAAATGTTATTCAGATGCACCGTGGTGCAATCAAGGTATATAGTAATGAAGGGGAAGGAACTACCTTTAATGTGAGAATTCCGCTGAACTATATTGTATAGTCACATAATTCTGCTGCAGGAAGGGGTGCAGAGGAAGGTTTATGAGAATGAAGAATTATTTTATCCTATTAATATTGCTCGGGCAGGTATTGATTTTGGGAGCCTGTAGCAATGGTAACGATAAATCCTCGGAGGATGCAACAAAAATCAATGTCTATTATGTGAATTCCAAAACCTCTGCATTGGTAAATGAGAGTTATCAGATGATCAGTACCAAACAGGAGGAACAGATAGATGAGCTGTTGTATATGCTGAAGCTGGCACCGGAAAATCTGTTATATAAGAGTGCTATGATGGATGTAGCAGTAGTCAGGGAGTATTACTTTAATGATGATGGAAGCCTGACCATTGATTTTGAACCCTCTTATGCTGAGCTGTCCGGTATTCCTGAAATTTTATGCCGAGCTGCTATTGTGAAGACCTTAAGCCAGTTGGAGGGTGTAGAGTACATTCAGTTTTATGTCAATGGGCAGCCTTTACTTGATTCTAACGGAGACCTGGTGGGTATCATGACGAAGGAGGATTTCGTTGACAATACAGGAACTGAGACGAAGGTTAAGCTTTATTTTGCTGATGAGAAGGGTAATTCCCTGGTAGAATATTTCAAGGAGATTACCTATACGGAAACAGGGTCTCTGGAGGAGCTGGTACTTCAGGAACTTCTGGCAGGTCCGGAGCAGATTGGCATGTATCGGACTGTTCCCGAGGATACCATCCTAAATAAGATAGAAATGAAGGATGGTATCTGTTACGTGGATTTTAACGAAGAATTCCTGAATAAGATTGCCGGTTTATCGGATGAGGTTGTAATTTATTCCATCGTAGATACCCTGGTAGAGCTTCCCTATATTAAAAAGGTACAGTTCCAGATTAACGGTGAGGTGCCGCCGCTTTTCGGAGAAGGTCTATCCTTGGAGGGTTATTTTGAACGAGACTTAAGTCTGCTCAAAGAGAGTTAGGGGGGGAGATCATTGATCAGACGCCCTTTGGTATGGCTTCTGGGGGCTTATCTGTCGGGACTTATCTTTGCCTGGTATTCGGCAAAAATCTGGCTAATCATAGGAATATGCTTATGCGGTTATATACTGCTTTATCTGCTGATGTACCGGCTGAGTAACCGGTACATCACTCCTAAGGACAGCTTCCTATGGGGTCTGCCATTGTTGTTGCTTATAGGAGCCTTGGCTATGGAAGCACAGCTGCAGCCATCCAGACTTGAGAATGCCTTTATACAGGAAGCACCCTGTGAACTTGCCGGCCGGATTCATATGATAATTCAAAAATCCTCAGGCCGTGCACTTTATCTTGATCACGTTACAGTTTCTCTGAACCAAGGAGAAAACTATCCCTGTGAAGCTGTGATAGCTTACACATCTGACAATCAGATCTATCAAATCGGAAATAGAATACTTCTAAAGGGTTCCCTGCAAAAATTCACAAGAGCCTCCAATCCGGGACAATTTGATGAACAGCTGTATTATCGTATTGAGAATATTGATTTCAAAGTATTCGCAGATCAGATTAAGATATCTGATCAAAGCTACTCTAAATATCAAGAAGGACTCGCCCAATTAAAGACTCGCCTTATTCAGGTGTATGATACGCTGCTTGGGGATAGGGAAGCGGGAATTCTGATAGCCATGCTGCTTGGAGAAAAATTTCTGTTGGATGATGAACTGAAGGAATTATATCAGACGGGAGGTATCTCTCATATTCTGGCTATTTCCGGGCTACATGTTTCTCTGATCGGACTAGGAATATTCCGGCTACTGAAGCTATGCCGTTTGCGGCTTCCGGCCTCCACCCTCCTAACGATTGCATTTCTTTACAGCTATGGAGTATTGACGAATTTCAGTGTTTCTACAAATCGATCGGTTGTTATGATGATAGTGCTGCTTCTGGCAAATCTACTTGGAAGGACCTATGATATATTATCAGCTCTGGCTCTCAGTGCACTTCTTATTCTTCTTCAGAATCCGCTACAGCTGTTCTCTGTCGGTTTCTTGTTATCCTACTGCGCCGTTCTTGGAATTTCTCTGTTGTTCCCTGGGTTTAAACGTATCTTTCCCTTTAAAAGCAAAATATTGGATAGTGTGTTGGTAAGTGCGAGTGCAACGCTTGCAACATCGCCTGCAGTTCTTTACTTCTATTATCAATTCCCGACCTATGGTATTCTGACAAACCTCCTTATATTGCCCTTTATCACGATTTTGACCTTAACCTCCCTGCTAGCGGGGGTAGCAGGTCTCTTCTGGCTGCCACTCGGAACCTTTCTAATCGGAGGACCAAACTACATTCTAAAGCTATATGAAGGAATCTGCCGTCTGAATGCAGGGCTTCCGGGAAGCCTTCTTACTATAGGCAGACCGGGAAAGGCAGTGTTACTGATCGATATCTTCTTACTGTTCTTATTTATCTACAAAAGTAGATTGAATATAAAAAGATATCAGCTGATCTATCCTTTCATAGGTTTATTGCTGCTGTTTCTTCCGCATTTTGACAGAGGGCTGGAGATTACCATGCTTGATGTCGGACAGGGGGAAGCTATCTATATGGAAAGCAGGGGTAATCATTATCTGATTGATGGCGGTAGCTCTGATATCAGAAAGGTGGGAACCTACAGGCTTCTTCCTTTTTTGAAATATCGAGGAGTCACCCGACTGGATTATGCAATCGTCACCCATTGTGATGAAGACCACATCAATGGACTGAAGGAGCTAATGGATGAGGAACGGTTTCGGATTGACAGGTTGGTCCTTCCGGCTATAGCAGATAAGGATGAGGACTATCTTGCCCTTGAGAAGCTGGCAGGAGATAAGAAAATTCCTGTTTATTATATGAAGGAAGGGGATATACTCTCCGATGGTATTTTGAATATCCTATGTCTGCATCCCTTCACCGGTGAAACAGTTACCTCTGGCAATTCTTATTCCACAGTACTGAGCTTAAATTACAAATCCTTTGATATGCTGCTGACTGGAGATCTGGAGGAGAAAGGGGAGGATAGGATAAGAGAGTATCTGCTAAAAGGGTACTATCGTAAAAAATACCGGATCACACCGGCAATGGATTATGAGGTTTTGAAGGTGGCACACCATGGCTCGAAATACTCAACAGATAGGGAATTTCTTAAGATAATAAAACCAAAAATCTCCTTGATATCCTGTAGCAAGAATAACAGATATGGACATCCACATGATGAATTGTTGGAAAGATTAGAGGAAATAGGAAGTGAAGTGATTATAACCTATGAAGGTGGTGCATTAACTATAAGGACGGATGGGAAGAGTATGATAAGTAATAGGTTTCTGAGAGATTGAGATAGTAAAATATTCAGCCAATAGTTCCTTCAAAGATGTGGCACAGCCGTTTTCCTAATAATCAAAAGGATATTCTAACCTTAAAATGGAGATGTTTCTCAAAAAAATTTCCCAAGGACATGAATTGCTTATATAATGCTATAAGTTATTAGAAAATTACTTGCATTTTCCTTTGTTTTTTTGTATTATTGAAGCTATGCGAGGTCAGAATCAAACAATTCCGGCAATATGCATTTTTATTCTACAGAAATCCAGGAATTAATGTAATTATCTATACAGAAACAGTACATTTCTTTCATTATAAAATGGACGTAGATACACTAGTTTTAGATTGGAGAGATCATTATAATGAATCACTTAAACCTGAAAAGTAAATTCACGATATTAACCACTACGTTGAAGGATGTTTTTATATCTTCTCTACCTCTTGCAATAATCATTATTATTGTCTGTGGCTTTATAGCACCACTGGAAACAAAGTCAGAATATATGAAATTAATTGTCGGCTATATTAGTGTTGTATTAGGCCAAACAATCTTTCTGGATGGATTAAATATTAGTATCCTTCCTATCGGTAAATTGATTGGCGGATCATTAATTAAGCTTAAGAAAGTAACCTTTATTATTTTTTTCGGCCTTGTTTTTGGCTTGCTTGCTACGGTTGCTGAGCCTGCATTAACTGTTTTAGCAAAACAGACCAATATGATCATGCCAATTATTAATGAAACCGTATTTATCTGGATTATGGGTATCGGTATTGGTGTTATGGTAGGCTTCTCGCTCTTTCGAATAATGAAGGATATCAATATAAAGTCAATTTTTACTGTACTGTACATTGTCACTTTTATTATTATTGTTTTTGTTCCTGAAGAATTTGTTGCGTTAGCCTTTGACGGTAGCGGAGCAACTACAGGAGATATTTCTGTTCCCTTTATATTGGCTATGGGTATGGGTGTATCTGCTACGTTGTCCAAACACAAAAGCAATGACGACAGTTTCGGTATTATTGGTATGGCTTCTGTAGGTCCCATCCTTTCCTTGGCTATCTACGGAATTATATTGAAAACGCATAATAATGGCGTACTACCTGCGGAACAGCTATATGCCCCGGGTTCTATAGGATCCATCAAGGAGATTTTAACTGTGAATTTGCTCGGGGTGTTCTTAGTATTAATACCAGTAATCCTTGTGTATTTATCCTTTCAGCTTTTTCTGATTAGACAGCCAAAAAAGGAAGTTATATCTATTTTATTAGGCACTATGGTTGTGTTTATAGGATTATTAATTTTTCTCTCAGGTATTGATTATGGATTTGCGTTTGCCGGTAAATACATTGGTGAAGCATTCATGGATCCCTCTCGACCGGAATGGTTTAAGTGGTTGCTTCTACTCATAGGATATATTCTAGGTGCAGCCATCACCTTATCGGAGCCTTCAGTTACGGTGCTGGGGGAGCAGTTGGAAGAATTAACTAACGGACATATTAGAAAAACAACGATTCGCATAACAATGGCAATCGGTATAGGTTTTGCTTCCTCACTGGCCATGATAAAGATTTTAACGGAGATTAATATTTTATGGTTCTTAATTCCCCTCTACGGGATCGCACTAATCATGATGCTATTTACACCGAAGCTTTTTGTGGGACTGGCATTTGACTCGGGGGGTGTTTCAGGAGGGGCTTTAACCTCAGCCTTCCTAACGCCTCTTACCCTTGGAGTAGCCCAAGCAGTAGCCGTCTCATCCAAGCAGGGAGGACAATCAATTTTAGTAAATGGCTTCGGAATTATTGCGTTTATTTCGGTAACCCCATTGATAGCTGTCCAATTATTAGGTATAGTATATGACATAAGTGTTAAGAAGGCAAATAAGGCTCTGGAGAATTCTGAGAGAATTGATTTGGAAGAGTTGGCATTACTTGCGGATAGAGCAGATCATTTGAATATGCATGACCAAGAAAATGAGATGCTTGAAGAAATTGATGCAGAGCAATTATTGATGAAGGATATCAAAGAAGGTATCAAAGAAGGTATCAAAGAAGATATCAAAGAAAATATAAAAGAGTATAAAAGAAAATATAAATGAAGATATAAAGGAAGATAAAAAGAAGTGATATATTTATGATACGTAAGGTGGCTGCTAGTGAATTAATTCGATAATGTTAATTCGGGGTCGTAGATTGTTAAGGAGGAAAATATATCTTGACGGAATTCAAATGTGGTGTTGATTTTTTAACCTTAATTACAAGTAGAAACAAGAAGGAAGAAATATTAAAATTATTACTAGGCTCAGGGTGCCATCTGGTAGATGTGGTTTATGCCAAAGGTTCAGTGCAGTCAGGATATTTTAAGGATATGCTGGGTCTGGTGCCTGAAGAGAAGAAAATAATGATTACATGTTTAGTGGCAGGCAATCTGTCTGATGAATTACTCGATCAATTAGTGAAGAAATTGAACTTTGATAAACCGAATACAGGGATTGCTTTTGTAGTTCCGGTGGATCGGTTGTCAGTATAATTAAGGAGGAAACAATGAATAATACTAATATGAAAGCCTTATATATCGTTGTTAATGCGGGTTTTGCCGAACAAGTTGTGGAATATATCCGTACAAAAGGTTCTACAGGCGCGACTATAATTAATGCTCGTGGGGTAAGTTCTTTACAGAAAGAAATCCTGGGAATTAGTATTGATAGGGAAAAAGAGGTAGTCTTAACTATTATCGAAAGTGAAAAAGCAGATATCATTATGGATGCGGTAAAGCAAAACACCAATTTCAGGAATGAGAGCCATGGCATTTGTTTTACCTTACCGGTAACTAAAACGGTTGGACTTTCCACGGGAATAGTAAGTAAATAGTGGATTGATTTAAAGACTTATAAACTTATAGAGAATGATGAGAAGTAATTCGTGGGTTATAATTTATAGGGGGTATGAATATGGAAGCAAGAAAGCTACTGGATGTATTATTAATCGCTGAAAGGCTGAAGGATACAACGCGCCATTGTTATACTTCTAGAGGCAGGAAGGAGAGCGTTGCGGAACACAGCTGGATGATGACATTAATGGCTTTCTTTATGAGGGAAGAGTTTCCCGAAGCTGATATGGACAAGGTTATTAGAATGTGCATCATTCACGATTTGGGGGAATGTTTTACCGGAGATATTCCTATATTTGAAAAGAACCAAGCCCACGAGCAAACCGAAGAAAATCTGCTGTATAGCTGGGTTGATTCCTTACCGGAGAAATATGCAATAGAAATGCGAGCGCTCTATGAGGAGATGGCGGAGCGTAAGACAGTTGAAGCACAAATATATAAAGCCATTGATGGGCTTGAAGCATTGATACAACACAATATATCCGACCTGTCTACTTGGCTTCCGAAGGAATATGAGCTTAATTTAACCTACGCAGATGATAAGGTTGCGTTTTCTGATTATTTGAAATCCTTAAGACAAGCTATTCGTGAAGATACCATGATTAAGATAGAGGAAGCCAAGTGAAACCCTGTAATAAGTATCAGATATATTAGATACGTTTGATTCTGTATCGGTAGATTAATAAAATTGGAGGCAGTTATGTCTCAATGCAGGAGGGGCTTTGTCCCCACGGATGAGACCGATTTTAATGTAGACAGCGTTAATCTTTTGCGAAGGGCACAGAAGGATATCCTGTATCTGCTGGAGCAGGGCTATAAGCTCAAGCCAGCTTCTACCTTTGTCGGGAATCACTATATGCTTTCGGAACGACAGAGGCTGGCTATTGTCAGGGCGACAGCCGAAACGGAGGTACTTGCACTTCGTGAAAAGAAGAGGCTGGACCGGGCAAATGCACTGAAGCAGATATATATCGATGGCTTCAATGTCATCATCACGCTTGAGGTGGCACTTTCGAATTCGACGCTGATTCAATGTATGGATAAAACCATACGTGATCTTGCAGGACTTCGGGGAACCTATCGAATTATTGACAAGACAGAGGAGGCAATCTGCCTGATCGGAGAGGAATTAAAGCTCCTCAGATGCGAAGAAGCTGTCTTCTATCTGGATGCTCCGGTATCCAATTCAGGAAGACTGAGGAATAAGCTTCAGGAAATATTGAAGTCATACCCTTTTCAGACGAGGATTGAACTCACCGATAATGCAGATGTGATGTTACAGAAGCTGGGAAATGTTATAACCCAGGATGCTATCATCCTAAACCAATGTGAAAGCTGGATTAACCTGACTGCGGAAATCATCAGAACACGTTTCCCGGATTTACGACTGGTGGAGCTGGATTAATGTATGATTGGTTAAGTCATACAACATGTCACACAATAAATTACACAATAGATTACTCTTTTAAACAATATTGTAGGGCAAACAAATTTTTTGTTGTAGCGTATTATAGTATATGCTAATGTTTTCTATAAAAAGGAAACGGGGTGATATTTGCTGTATAAAATACATGATGCAGGACAGCACACCCTAAGGAGGAGTATATGAAATATTACGTTGTCGATGCTTTTTCTGAACAGCCCTTTAGGGGTAATCCGGCAGGAGTTTGTATCCTGGACCAAAAGATTGAGGATGAACTCATGCAAAAGATTGCATTTGAGAACAATCTGTCAGAAACAGCCTTTCTGTTGAAAAGAGAGGGGTATTATGATCTAAGGTGGTTCACTCCGGAGGCGGAGATTGATTTATGCGGACACGCGACACTTGGAAGTGCGCACATTCTTATGAAATATATAGACCGGACAATGAAGCAGGTAGAATTTCACACTCTAAGCGGTGTATTGAAAGTAGCTAAGGATGGTGACTATTACACGATGGATTTTCCCTCCCGTAAGCCGGTTAGCTGCGAAAAGCCGGAGCTTCTGGAAGAAGCTCTCGGTGTTAAGGTGTTGGATACCCTTTGCTCCAGAGATCTTTTGGCTATCGTTGACAGTGAAGCGACCGTAGCCTCGATGAAACCCAATTTTTTGCTACTTAGTAAGCTTGAGAAGGTATATGCGGTCATCGTTTCTGCCCAGGGCTCTGATTGTGATTTTGTGTCACGTTTCTTTATACCGTGCTTAGGTATTCCTGAGGACCCGGTTACCGGCTCCTCGCATACGGAGCTGATTCCTTACTGGAGTGAGCGCCTGTCAAAGTCAGAGCTGACAGCGAGACAGCTGTCCAGACGCGGAGGCTTCCTAAAATGCAGGGATTTGGGAGAACGGGTCCTGCTCAGCGGTAAAGCGGTCACATATCTGGAGGGAGAGCTTCTCCTATAACATAAGGATACCTTAGCAGATGCTTTCACAGGGTTTATATGAAAATCCATATTGCATAACGGATGGGATAAGGCAGCAGACAGCTTACTTATCCCATCTTTTTCTTTACAAAAAGGTTGTGTAAAAGCTATAATTAGGGTTGAGCCATAATGTATGAGAATGGAAAAAGAATATCGTTCATTATGATTGAGATTAAATAGACGCTCAATTTTCGATACGAAATTATACAGATACATCAGGTGCACTTTTTAAAGGAGGACTATCCATGAATTTATTGAATATGTTGGAAAAATTGGAATATAAGTGCCTACAGGGCAAGGTAGATCAAGAAGTGACGGAGCTGATATATGACTCACGTAAGGTGGTCCCGGGTTGTGTATTTATCTGTATCTCCGGAGCAGTTTATGATGGTCACAGCTTTGCGGCAGAGGCAATTAATAAGGGTGCCGCAGCCATAATCATAGAGAAGGAGACGGTATTGCCAAAGGAGGGTACGGTAATCAGGGTTTCCGATTCCAGACTGGCACTTGCCTGTATGTCCGCTGCTTATTTCGGTTATCCTGCTAAGAAGCTGATCACCATTGGAGTAACGGGAACGAAGGGAAAAACCACCACGACCTATATGATAAAATCAATCCTTGAGAATACAGGGAGAAAAATCGGTTTAATCGGCACAATTGAGACCGTCATTGGCGACAAGGTGATTCCTGCCAGTAATACAACACCGGAATCCTATACTCTTCAGGAGACCTTTGCCGAAATGGTAAAAGAGGGTTGTGAAGGTGTTGTAATGGAGGTGTCCTCCCAGGGGTTGAAGCTAAATCGTGTAGCAGGCTTTACCTTTGACTATGGTATCTTCACGAATCTGGGAGAAGACCATATCGGAGGAGCAGAGCATACGGACTTTAAGGATTATCTGACCAGCAAGGCAAAGCTGTTTAAGCAGTGTAAGGTAGGATTAGTCAATATCGATGATGAACATGCATTGGAGATACTGGAGGGACATACCTGTAAGATTGAGACCTTCGGCTTTGATCCAAAAGCTGATATCAGGGCAGATCATATTCGGCTGATCCAAAAGCCCGGCTTTCTGGGAATTGCCTATGATGTGAACGGATTGATGAAGCTGTCCGTGGATATGAATATTCCGGGAAAGTTTAATGTGTATAACTCCCTGTGCGCGATTTCACTCTGCAGGCATTTTAATGTGAGTAATGAGGAGATTTTAAAGGCCTTATCCCATGTAAATGTCAGGGGAAGAGTGGAGCTGGTTCCGGTTTCCGGAAAATTTAACGTAATGTTAGATTATGCTCACAATGCCATGAGTCTTCAGAGTCTTCTTACAACTCTGAAGGAATATCAGCCGAAAAGATTAGTTTGTCTGTTTGGCTGTGGCGGCAACCGTTCCAGAAGCAGACGCTTCGAGATGGGGGAGGTATCCTCAAACATGGCAGACCTTACCATTGTCACCTCGGATAATCCAAGATTTGAAGAACCTCAGGAAATCCTAAATGATATCGTCTTAGGCGTCCAAAAGGGTCCCGGTAAATATATAGCGATTCTTGATCGGAAGGAAGCCATCCGATATGCAATCGGGCATGCGAAAGAGGGAGATATCATTGTCATTGCAGGGAAGGGCCATGAAGACTATCAGGAAATCAAGGGTGTGAAATATCACATGGATGATAGGGAACTGATTAAGGAGGCGGCTGTCGAGGTAAAGCATATCTAGTTCGATCATACGAAGGAGGCCATCATGTATAATCAAAGCTATGCTGATATCATCATTGATATTTCTCATGAAAACCTGGATAAGACCTATCAATATGCTGTTCCGAAGGAGCTTAGATCGCAGGCTGTGATCGGAGCATTGGTTGTGGTACCCTTCGGGAAAGGTAATAGAGAGATTAACGGTTATATCGTGGAGCTTTCCTGTGAGCCAAAACTTAATCCGGAATTAATCAAACCGATCAGCAGAGTGGTGACAGATGCTCCAATGATAGAAAGTCATCTGATTTATCTTGCCTACTGGATAAAGGAAAATTTCGGCGGAACCATGAACGATTCCCTAAAGACGGTGATTCCGGTCAGAAAATCCGTCAAAATGAAAGAGCAAAAAAGCATACAGCTGGCACTTGGCATGGAAGCAGCCAATCAGCTATATTTTGAATATCAGAAAAAGAATAATAAAGCCAGGCTGCGCCTTTTGGAGGCGTTACTAAAGGAGCAGGTATTGGATTACGATGTTGTCCGAAGCAGGTTGAATATTTCTCTGGCTACTCTTTCGGGTATGGAAAAGCAGGGTGTTACAAAAACTATCTCGGAACAGATTTATCGAAATCCCTTGGGCGATCAGGAGGAGAATTCCTCAAGAACACAGTCTTTGCCTGTCATATTAAATGAAGAGCAGCAATATGCTGTCAATGATTTTATTTCGGAGTATGATCAAGGAATTCGCGCTGAATATCTTTTGCATGGGATTACAGGAAGTGGAAAGACAGAGGTCTATATGGAAATCATTAATCATGTTATCCAAAAGGGAAGACAGGTGATCCTGTTGATTCCGGAGATTGCTCTGACCTACCAAACTGTGCAGCGCTTTTATAGACGATTTGGTAATCGTATCTCTATCATGAATTCCAAGATGTCGCAGGGTGAACGATATGACCAAAGTGAGCGAGCAAGGAACGGTGAAATCGATATTATCATCGGACCTAGATCTGCACTATTTACACCATTTACAAAGCTTGGTCTGATTATCATTGACGAAGAGCATGAGAGCAGCTATAAAAGTGAGACTACCCCGAAGTATCATACGGTACAGGTAGCAAGAATGCGGGCACTACTTACAGATAGTTCTCTGCTTCTAGGCTCTGCAACACCTCAGATAGAAACTTACAGGAGAGCAAAACAGGGTGAGATTAAGCTATATACTCTGACAAAGCGTGCGAAAGAGGCAAAGCCACCGCAGGTGTGGATTGTGGATCTGAGGGAGGAACTAAAGAATAGGAATAAGTCAATATTCAGTAGCAAGCTTAGAGAGCTGATGGAAGACCGGTTGAGCCGGGGAGAACAGATCATGCTGTTCATAAACAGACGTGGATATGCAGGCTTTATATCCTGTCGAAGTTGTGGGCATGTGATGAAATGTCCACATTGTGATATCTCACTTACTTCTCATTTTGACGGGAGGATGCTTTGCCATTACTGTGGTTATGAGGAAAAGCAACCGGGACTCTGTCCCTCCTGCGGGTCCAGATATATTGCTGCCTTCGGTACCGGAACACAGAAGGTGGAGGAATATGTAAAAAAGGAATTTAGGGGGGCAAGAGTCCTTCGAATGGATACGGATACAACAAGGCAAAAGGGTGGACATCGGGCAATCCTTGAGGCATTTGCCAAGCACCAGGCAGATATCCTGGTAGGCACTCAGATGATAGTAAAAGGTCATGATTTTCCGAAGGTTACCCTGGTAGGTATTATTGCAGCAGATTTATCTCTGTATGCTGGTGATTTCAGGGCAGGAGAACGTACCTTCCAGCTACTCTGTCAGGCAGCAGGAAGGGCAGGAAGGGATGTACTTCCCGGTGAGGTGGTCATACAGACTTATCATCCGGAGCATTACAGCATTACGACGGCAGCAGATGGGGATTACGATGCATTTTATGAACAGGAGCTGGCATACAGGAATATGATGCAGTATCCCCCGGTATCCCATATGCTGCTGATCCTTGTCACCTCCAGACAGGAGGAGCAGGCGCAGAAGGCAGCATTGCATCTGGGAGAGGTTCTGAAGCTTTATGATAAGCAGAATGCTCTATCAGCCAAAACCATCGGACCTGCATCTGCTACGGTAGCGAAACTTAATGATACCTATCGTTATGTAATCTATATCAAACATAACAGTTATGAAGAACTGATCGGGATTAAAAATTATATAGAGGGTTATTTCCTTTATTCCGAGTATTTTTCAGGCTGTAATCTGCAGTTTGACTTTGATCCAATGAGCGGTTACTGAGCCTCATGAGATATTTAGTTGATTCCTTTCCGATAAATATGTTATGATATACAAGCTTGCAAATAGCAGCCGAACAGAGCCAGAGACTATGAAACGGTTATCCGTTATGATGATAATGTAATGGAGAATAATGAATCTATGCAGAGAGGAAGATGATTATGGCAATAAGAAATATCAGAGAAGTCGGAGATAAGGTACTGACTAAGGTGGGTAAGGAAATCAAAGAGGTGGATAAAAAATTACTGGAGTTGATTGAGGATATGTTTGAAACGATGTATGCAGCCGGAGGGGCGGGACTTGCAGCACCTCAGGTAGGCGTATTAAAAAGGCTGGTAGTCATTGACGCATCCGAAGAGGGCAATGAACCGATTACCCTAATCAATCCGGTCATTATAGAGACAGATGGAGAACAGACAGGAGATGAGGCCTGCTTAAGCGTACCCGGTAAAGTAGGAACTGTAACCAGACCGAATTATGTCAAGGTAAAAGCCTTTGATGAGAATATGAAGGAATTTACAGTAGAAGGTACAGGACTCCTGGCAAGAGCCTTCTGCCATGAAATCGATCATTTGGATGGAAAGCTTTATATTGAAAAGGCAGCCGGTGAGCTTCGTGACGTATTTGCATCGGGAGAGGTTCAATAACTGCTGTTAAGCCAGTAAAAATACGAGTATGCTATGAAGAAAGGATGAACCGGATGAAGGTTTTGTTTATGGGCACACCGGATTTTGCGGTGGCAACTCTGAATCAATTAATTCACTCAAGGCATGAGGTGATCGGTGTTGTAACCCAGCCGGATAAACAAAAGGGCAGAGGACATGCTGTCAGCTTTTCTCCTGTGAAGGAGCTTGCCTTACAGTTTCAGCTACCGGTATATCAGCCCTTGAAGGTAAAGGACCCGGAGTTTTTGGAGTTTATCCGTTCACTGGAACCGGAAGTAATAGTAGTTGCCGCTTTCGGTCAAATTCTACCGAAGGCATTACTGGATATTCCGCCGCATGGTTGTATCAATGTTCACGGTTCCCTGCTTCCGAAATACAGGGGAGCTGCTCCGATTCAGTATTCCATTATTGACGGAGAAGAGGAGACAGGCATTACGATTATGTATATGGATACCGGAGTGGATACTGGAGACATAATTTTGCAGGAAAGCATACCGATTGCTCCAAAGGAGACAGGTGGCAGCCTGTTTGATAAAATGGGTACATTTGGTGCCCGACTTTTATTAGAAGCGCTGGACAATATCGAAGCAGGGACCGCTGTCCGCATTCCTCAGGATAATGAAAAAGCTACTTATGTTAAGATGCTTTTTAAGGATATGGGAAGAATTGACTTCACTCAGCCTGCCCTCAAACTGGAACGTCTGATTCGAGGATTGAATCCTTGGCCAAGTGCATATACTATATTGGATGGGAAGACACTAAAGCTTTGGCAGGCTGATGCCGAACAGGCCAGCCAAACAGCAGAGGAGAAGACTAGTATCCCGGGAGAGATTCTTGAGCTTCGCAGGGATTCCTTCGTCGTTGCCACAGGAGAAGGAGTTCTGGTTATTAAAGAAGTGCAGCTGGAAGGAAAGAAAAGGATGCCTTCAGATGTATTCTTACGCGGATATCCACTCTCTATCGGGACAAGACTCGGCTGATATCGGCTGTGACAGTGCTTGAGCAGGGTTTGACAGGTAACTAGTATTAGACATTCCTGGTAGGACTGGCATTAAGAACTCTGCCGGTCCTTCTTTATATTCAAAATTGTGCTCCTATCAGATATTACTTCAAAATTAAGAAAGGAAGGGATTTTCCATGGGATTATATTATCCTTTTTTCGATTCAACCTATCTGCTTGTAGTCATCGGACTTGTTTTGTGTATTGCAGCTCAGTTTAAAGTTAGAAATACCTTTACGAAGTATTCTGGCTTCAGAAGCAGGTCAGGCATGACCGGTGCACAAGCAGCACAGCAGGTTCTGCATGCTTCAGGAATTTATGATGTAAAAATTGAACATATTTCCGGAAGTCTGTCAGATCATTATGACCCGAGAAATAAGGTGCTAAGACTATCTGATTCGGTGTATGGACAAAGCTCGCTGGCAGCAATTGGTGTGGCGGCACATGAATGTGGTCACGCAATCCAGCATCAGAACGAGTATATTCCGCTGAAAATCAGGGGAGCACTGGTACCTGTGGCGAATTTTGGCTCTATGGCGTCATGGCCGTTGATATTAATCGGTTTATTTTTAGGCGGTTCTCAATTTCTGATAGATTTCGGAATCATTTTATTCTCAGCAGCAGTACTGTTTCAGCTTATCACGCTTCCGGTAGAGTTTAATGCATCAAGAAGAGCGATTGCAAGACTCGGAGAGACTGGAATATTGCAGCAGGAAGAGCTCAGACAGTCAAAGAAGGTTCTGGATGCGGCAGCTTTGACGTATGTAGCGGCAACGGCGGCCTCCATACTTCAGCTGCTAAGGCTGATTATTCTGTTCGGTGGAGGAAGAAGACGTGACTGATCAGATAAATACCAGGGAACTTGTCCTCAATATGCTCCTCGAAGTTATCGAGGGTGATAAATTCAGTCATACGGTACTGAATCAGTGCTTAAGAAAACATCAGGCTCTGAGTAAACAGGAGCGGGCATTTATCTCACACCTGTTTATCGGGACTGTGAAAAGGTATCTGACTCTGGATTATATCATAGACAGCTATGCGTCTCTGCCCGTGAAAAGAATGAAGCCTTTTATCCGTAATCTTCTCCGTATGAGTGTCTATCAGCTGTTATATATGAATCAGATTCCTGTTTCCGCTATATGCAATGAAGCAGTTATGCTGGCGAAAAAGAGAAGCTTTGCAAGCCTTTCAGGTTTTGTGAACGGAATCCTCCGTAATATTGCCAGAAATTCACATGACATTACCTATCCGGATCCAGTGGCTGCACCCACGGATTTCCTTACAACTGTCTACTCGATTCCGAAGTGGCTGGTAGAGGAGCTGCTAACCGTATATCCCTATGCTACTGTTGAAGCTATGCTTGCAGCAACCCTGAAGGAAAAGGAGACAACTATTCGCTGTAATACGAAGCTGGTTGCTCCAAAGGAGCTTCAGTCCTTGCTGGAGCAGGAGGGGGTGAGGGTTACACCCAGCATCTACCTTCCCTATGCCTTTCAAATCGAAAATTATGATTATCTGGAGAAGCTGGATACTTTCCGTAAAGGGTATTTTACGATTCAGGATGTTAGTTCCATGTTGGTTTGCGAAGTTGCAAAATTCTCTGAAGAGGATTTTGTGGTTGATGTCTGTGCTGCACCCGGAGGAAAAGCCTTGCATGCAGCTCAGACTGCCAGGAGGGTTCTTGCGCGAGATTTAACGGATTATAAAATCAAACTCATCGAAGAGAATATTTCCCGTATGGGATTTACAAATGTGACTGTACAGGTATGGGATGCGACAGTAGCGGATGAAGGTTTAGAGGGACTGGCGGATGTGGTTATCGCAGATTTACCCTGTAGCGGACTGGGAGTAATCGGGAAAAAAGCGGACCTAAAATATAAGCTGACACAAAGTCAACACAAAGAGCTGGTAGCATTACAAAGAGTGATTTTAGATAAGGCTGAGAAGTATGTGAAGCCGGGAGGGATATTGATTTATAGTACCTGTACAGTGCTTCGGGGAGAAAATGAGGAGAACCGTGACTGGTTTCTGAAGCATTATCCCTATATACCGGAGAGTCTGGACCCTCAGCTGCCTCAATTATTGCACACAGAAACATCAAGGAACGGATATCTTCAGCTCGTTCAGGGGGTGCACAATATGGACGGATTTTTTATTGCCAAATTCAGAAAAAAACTAACTAAATGATATGTAATTCAAAGAATCAGTTCTAGCATATTAGACTGATTTGGAATAGGAAGTATATGGAACGATTAGATATCAAATCACTTTATAGTAAGGAACTGGAGGAGCTTATGATATCCCTGGGACAGCCCGTATTTCGTGCGAAACAGGTATATGAATGGCTTCATGTTAAGCTTGCAGGAAACTATGATGAGATGACAAATCTTTCAAAGGAGCTTCGAACGGAGTTAAAGGAAGCGTATCCCTTAACTGTTTTGGAAGAGGTAGATGCCCTCCATTCAGAGATGGATGAAACCGTAAAATTTTTATTTCGTCTAAAGGATGACAGGGTTATTGAGAGTGTATTGATGAAGTATCATCATGGGAACAGCGTATGCATATCCTCCCAGGTAGGTTGCAGGATGGGCTGCAAATTCTGTGCTTCTACCATCGGAGGGAAGGAACGGGACCTATTGCCTTCAGAAATGCTGGATCAGGTTTACAAAATCCAGCGTATCTCTGGGGAAAGGGTTTCCAATGTCGTTGTGATGGGTACCGGAGAACCTCTGGATAATTATGATAATCTGATCCGTTTTATCAGATTATTGACGGATCCAAAGGGGTTGAACATCAGTGCCAGGAATATTACTGTTTCCACCTGCGGTATTCCTGATAAGATACGTGCACTAGCAGAGGAAGATATTCCGATTACCTTGGCATTATCTCTTCATGCTCCCAATAATGAGATCAGAAAACAGCTGATGCCTGTCGCCGCCAAATATGAGCTAACCGAGGTAATGGATGCGTTCCGGTATTATTATGAAAAGACCGGAAGACGCTTGACCTTTGAATATAGCCTGGTTGCTTCCGTGAACGATGAGGAGGAGCATGCAAGGGAATTGTGCAGGCTGGTAAAGGGTCTAAACTGCCATGTTAACCTTATTCCTGTCAATCCGATTAAGGAAAGGGACTACCGGAAATCTGAGAGCAAAAAAATGCAAAATTTCAAATTTATACTTGAAAAAAACAGAATTAATGTTACTATTAGAAGAGAAATGGGCACGGATATTGATGCTGCCTGTGGGCAACTGAGAAAAAGCTATATAGATAAAAATAGCATTTGAGGTTGTGTGAAGGGAGGTGCAGTCTTGAAAGCATTTTCAATAACAGATATTGGAGAACGACGGAGGATAAACCAGGATTACGTCTTTTGTAGTGAAGCTGCCGTTGGCAGCCTGCCAAATCTATTTGTAGTTGCGGATGGAATGGGAGGACATAATGCCGGCGATTATGCTTCAAGATACTGTGTTGAGTTTTTCCGCCATAAAATCGATGAAAGCGAGTTGATCTCGCCAATTGCACTAATCGAATCTGCAATCAAGGAGACGAATGAAGCCCTTCGAAACGAAGCAAAGGAACAAAGTGAATTTGAAGGAATGGGGACGACCTTTGTGGCAGCTACCATATTTGATAAAGAAATGTATGTTGCCAATGTTGGAGACAGCAGACTATATGTGATAGGAAAGCAGATCAGGCAGGTTACGGAAGACCACAGTCTTGTGGAGGCTATGGTAAAGACCGGCGAGCTGAACAGAAGCGAAGCCCGGTTCCATCCAAATAAGAACATAATAACCAGAGCAATCGGTGTGAATGAAACCGTGGAACCTGATTTTTTTGAGGTTAATCTGGAAGCTGGAGATACAGTACTTATGTGCTCTGATGGTCTGACTAATATGCTGGAAGACGAGACAATCGAGCGGATTATTAAGGAGAATGACGATCCGGAGACTGCCGCCAAGAATCTGGTGAAGTGTGCGAATGAAAACGGTGGTAAGGATAATATTGCTATAATTATAATTAAAGTTTGAAAAAGAGGTGAGCTAATATGTTAAAACCCGGTATGATTATCAGCGATCGCTATGAAATCATTGATAAGGTAGGATCAGGTGGTATGGCTGACGTATATAAGGCCAGAGACCAAAGACTGAATAGATTCGTGGCGATAAAGGTATTAAAGCCGGAATACTCTAGTGATAAAAGCTTTGTAAATAAGTTCAGAGCTGAAGCTCAATCTGCAGCGGGCTTGTCCCATCCTAATATTGTGAATGTCTATGATGTCGGTGATGACAGTGGCCTGCATTATATTGTTATGGAGCTTGTTGAGGGTATTACCTTGAAGCGTTTTATCGAACGCAAGGGTAAGCTTGATATCAAGGAGGCAGTAGGAATTGGTATTCAGATTGCCCAGGGCATGGAAGCAGCGCATGATAATCACATAATTCATAGGGATATTAAGCCACAGAACATTATCATTTCCAGAGATGGAAAGGTTAAGGTGACTGATTTTGGTATTGCTAAAGCAACCAATTCCAATACAATTACCTCCAATGCGATGGGCTCAGTACATTATCTGTCTCCGGAACAGGCAAGAGGAGGATACAGCGATGAGAAGAGTGACATCTATTCCTTAGGTGTAACCTTATACGAGATGCTTTCCGGCAAGGTTCCTTTCGCAGGAGACAATACCGTATCTGTTGCACTTCTTCATATACAGGGAGAAGCAATGCCCCTGCGTGAGCTGGATACCGAGATACCTGTCAGTGTAGATAAGATAGTTCAGAAATGTATGCAGAAAAGGCCGGAAAGAAGATACCATTCTGCTTCTGAACTGATTGCTGATTTAAAGCGGGCAATATCTAACCCGGACGGCGATTTCGTCCAAATTCCCGCATTTGTCTCCAGTGACTCTCCTACCATTAATATTTCTGATGATTTGGGAAAAATTAAGAGTAGTGTATATATGGAGGAAGATATTCGAGATACCAGAGGTATTCAGACAAAGAAAATGCTGGAGGATGAGGACGAGGATCTTGATACGGTAGACAGCAAGGTGGAGAAGATGTTCATGGTGGGCAGCATCGTAGCAATCGTAATTCTTGCTATTCTGATTGTTGGCTCTGTTATCTGGTTCATCTCCAGCAGAGGCAGTAAAATCGAAGACTCAGAGAATCCTGGAATAGAAGCAAGTGTCTCCCCCTCACCGACCTTAACTGACACGCCTACACCCGGTCCGAATGCTGTTGTATATGAAGTTCCTGCTGTCCTTGGTCTTACCAAGGAAGATGCAGAAGCTTCCATTAAGGCTCTTGCAGCGAAAGCAGATGTAAGATATACGGAGGAGTATTCCGATACCATTGAAGAAGGAAAGGTAATGCAGCAATATCCTCAGGCAGGCAGTGAGGTAGAAGAATCTTCTGTAGTTCTTCTAACCATCAGCCTAGGACCGGAATCCTTTGAGATACCGAATGTATATGGTCTCACAGAGGAGCAGGCTGATAAGAAACTGAAGGAATTAGGACTTAAGCTGAAACACGAATATGTAGCCAGTGACGATATAGAATTGGGACGTGTAATTGAAACTAATCCTGCAAGGCAGACCATCGCTAAAAGTGGAGATACAGTTACGGTTATGGTAAGCTCAGGTTCTGAAAATAAGAAATCTACAGTACCTAACCTGATCGGACTTACCGAGAAGGCTGCTACAGACGCATTGACCAAGGAAGGGCTGGTTAAGGGCGATGTATCCTACGAAAGCTCTGATACCTATGAAAAGGGTATCGTAACCTATCAGAGCAACACAGAGGGGCAAATGGTAGATTCCGGTACCTTGATCGACATTATCGTGAGTACAGGAATAAAGAATACAGAACAGCTTTACAGCGGTTCAGTGACAGTAGATGTAAACCCGTTTGATTATATTGACAGCGAGGATGCTGATATTGTATTAGAAATGGAACAAAATGGAATCTTGACATCGATATTTGAAGGTACGCTTTCCAATATTGATTTTCCTTACACTGTTAAGGATATTGTAAGTGACAGCTCCAATATAGGCACTGTTAGAATGTATGTGGACGGAGCACTCTTTATTGCACCAGGGGATACGAATACTACCTGGACCATAGATTTTTCACCTGTGGAGGAATAGCTTGAAAGGTAAGATTATCAAAGGTATTGCAGGCTTTTATTATGTACACGCACCAGAGACTAATATGATTTATGAGTGTAAGGCTAAGGGAATTTTTCGCAATCAGAAAATCAAACCTCTCGTAGGTGACGATGTAGAGATAGATACCGAAGATCAACCGGCAGGGAAGGGAACCATCACCCTGATTTTACCGAGAAATAATGAATTAATACGGCCCGCAGTTGCAAATGTTGACCAAGCTATGGTGATATTTGCAGCAGCGGAGCCTGATCCTAATTTGAATCTACTGGATCGCTTTCTGATTATGATGCAGAAGCAGCGGGTTAATGCTATCGTTTGCTTCAATAAGATGGATATCGTCTCCAAGGATGAAATCTCATTATTGCGTGATACGTACCGGCTCTGTGGTTATGAGGTGGTTTTTACCAGTATGCTGCAGAGAGAGGGTACCGCAATGCTATGTGATAAAATAAAAGGTAAGACCACTGTACTAGCCGGCCCCTCCGGTGTAGGAAAATCTACCTTTATAAATCTGATACAGCCTGAAGCCAAGATGGAGACAGGTAATATCAGCGAGAAAATCAAGCGCGGAAAGCATACAACAAGACACTCCGAGTTGATTTATGTTGAAGAGGGTACGTATCTTATGGATACTCCGGGCTTCAGTTCTTTATATATCGATGAGATAGAGACAGAAGAACTGAAGGATTATTTTGTGGAGTTTCGTGAATTTGAGCCGGAATGTCGTTTTATTGGCTGCAATCATAAAAACGAGCCTGGCTGCGCAGTGAAAGCTGCCTTAACAGAGCATAGGATCAGTAGGCTTCGTTATGAGAACTATGTAATGTTATATGAGGAATTAAAGAACCAAAAACGTTATTAGAGCTGAATATAATTGTTCTTCTCTAAATTAATGAATGATGGAGGAAGCTATGGTGAAACTTGCCCCGTCTATATTGGCGGCTGATTTTAACAGACTGGGAGAGCAGATTAAATTGGTGGAACAGTCTGGAGCAGAATATCTACATATTGATGTTATGGATGGGATTTATGTTCCCAGCATAAGCTTTGGTATGCCTGTAATAGCTTCGATCAGAAAGAATTCGAAGCTTATTTTTGATGTTCATTTGATGATTGAGGAGCCGATACGTTATCTTGAGGAATTTAAAAATGCCGGTGCTGATATCATTACAGTGCATGCCGAGGCATGTACCCATCTTCACAGGACAGTTACCAGAATAAAAGAGCTGGGTCTGAAAGCAGGAGTATCCTTGAATCCGGCTACTCCGCTTAATGTTCTTGAACATATCCTGGAAGACTTGGATATGGTACTGATTATGACAGTAAATCCTGGATTTGGCGGCCAGGAGATTATTCCGGGAATGCTTGAGAAGGTACAGGAGCTAAGGAAGCATACAGAAATGCTTGGACAAATGCTTGATATAGAGGTTGATGGTGGAATAACCTTGGGCAATGTGGATAAGGTAGTGAAGGCAGGGGCCAATGTAATAGTCTCCGGTACCTCAGTGTTTAAGGGAGATATTACGAAGAATATCGCAGACTTTCGTCAGGCGTTTTTAAGGTGCCAAAGCTAGGCCCGGTTACAGACTGGAGATGGTGGTTATCAATAAAACAAATAAGATTTTGATTATTACAGGTGGGCGGACGGACGAGGAATTCCTCATAGGGCTTATAAATGAGGAGAAATTTACCCTGATCATTACTGCAGACAGTGGTCTTATGTTGGCTGACCGTTTGAAGATTGTGCCGGATTTTATTGTCGGTGATTTTGATTCGGTTCCGGAAGCCATCCTAGATCAGTATCGTAATCAGTCCACACCGATACAAACCTTTCCGAAGGAGAAGGATAAAACAGATACTCAGCTTGCCATAGAGCTAGCTCTGATGCATACTCCCTCAAGTATAACGATTGTCGGAGCTACTGGAAGCCGTATGGATCATACGCTGGCCAATATCCATCTTCTGCTGCTTCCCTTGCAGCGAAAGGTTGAGGCAGCTATTGTGGATCGGAATAATAAGCTCTATCTGAAACAGGAGAGCTTTTTCATACAAAAAACAGGGCAATTTGGAGATTATGTATCGCTGCTTCCTTTTGGCGAAGCGGTGAAGGGGCTGACCCTGAAAGGTTTTTATTATCCTCTGAATAACGTGATCCTGACGGCAGGAAGCAGTATTGGAATCAGTAATGAGATCGTAGCAGAGAAGGCAAAAGTTGAGTTTAATCAGGGAATATTACTGGTTATGGAAACCAGAGATTGAATGACTTTCAGATAACATACAGCATCAGGCATTCATATTTGAAATTTTTATTAAGGAAGGAACACACGAATGAAGTTAGGTATTGTAGGCTTACCCAATGTTGGTAAGAGCACACTTTTCAACTCTTTAACAAAGGCAGGTGCTGAATCTGCCAACTATCCTTTTTGTACCATAGATCCCAATGTTGGTATCGTTCCGGT
Source organism: Bacillota bacterium (assembly GCA_023415635.1). Lineage (GTDB taxonomy): Bacteria > Bacillota > Clostridia > Lachnospirales > Lachnospiraceae > Mobilitalea. The sequence goes on from JAEZJV010000051.1 coordinate 259,988, forward strand.
CCCGGATGAAAGGCTTTCTGTATTGGGAGATTTATATCATTCCGAAAAAATCGTTCCGGCGGTCATTGAATTTGTAGATATTGCAGGTCTTGTCAAGGGTGCGTCCAAGGGTGAAGGCCTCGGAAATCAGTTTTTATCCAATATTCGTGAGGTGGATGCCATTGTTCATGTGGTCCGCTGTTTTGATGACAGTAATGTGATACATGTTGATGGATCAGTTAATCCCGCCAGAGATATTGAGACCATTAATCTGGAATTGATTTTTTCTGATCTAGAGATTTTGGAACGCAGAATGTCCAAGACCATCAAGGGAGCTAAAAACGATAAGTCTCTTGCGAAAGAACTTGCCATGCAGGATCGCATAAAAGCTCTGTTAGAGGAAGGAAGAATGGCAAAAGCCTTCCTGCCTCAGGATGAGGAAGAACAGGAGTTATTTGACAGCTACAATCTTCTGACTGCCAAGCCGGTGATCTTTGCGGCTAACGTAAAGGAAGAGGATCTGTCAGAGGACGGGAAAGATAATGGCTATGTAAATGAGGTACGCAGTATCGCTCTTAAGGATGCTTCCGAGGTGTTTGTCATCTGTGCGCAGATCGAACAGGAGATTGCGGAGCTGGAGGACGATGAAAAGCGTATGTTCTTAGAGGAACTCGGTTTAAAGGAATCAGGTCTTGAGAAGCTCATAAAGGCAAGCTACCATATTCTTGGTCTGATCAGTTATCTGACAGCAGGTCCTAAGGAAACCAGAGCCTGGACCATTAAGGTAGGTACAAAGGCGCCACAGGCAGCCGGCAAAATCCACTCTGATTTTGAACGCGGATTTATTCGTGCAGAAATTGTTAATTATCACAATCTGATAGAGTGCGGCAACTATAATGCTGCAAAGGAAAAGGGTTTGGTACGTTCTGAAGGAAAAGAATATGTGGTTCAGGACGGAGATGTTGTTCTCTTCCGTTTTAATGTATAACTGGCCTACGAAACCGGAATACTCTAATTTGTGACAGGAATGAATGCTGATCGGACGGTTTCGTATCATAATGGAGAGTTTTATGAAAATAATTTATGGTTCGGATATCTACTTCCCAAACTTAGGGATTTCACTTGATAATGTTGCTTCAGGCTTTGATTTTTTTGGCTATTATGTAACACTTTATGGTGTCATCATAGGTTTTGGTATGCTATGTGGTTGGCTGATTGCAGAGTGGATGGCGAAAAGGACTGGCCAAAACACGGAGCTTTATCTGGATTTTGCCTTGGTGGCAATTGTTGCAGCTGTAATCGGAGCCAGAGCATATTATGTTGTTTTTGCTCTGGAGGAGTTTGTAAGTCATCCCTTATCGGTATTAAACTTAAGAACAGGGGGACTTGCAATTTACGGAGGGATCATAGCCGCAGTTATAGCCGCAGTCATTTTTTCAAAAATCAAAAAATATAATTTTTGGCTTTTGGCAGACACCGGCTGTATCGGATTGGTCACAGGTCAAATTATCGGTCGATGGGGAAATTTCTTTAATCGTGAAGCCTTTGGTAAGTATACCAGCGGATTGTTTGCTATGAGGCTGAATGTAAATGATGTATCCGGAATATATCGGGATTCCACCCCGTTATCCAGTCTACAGAATATGTATTCAAAAAAGCCCCAGGCACTCAATAGAATTCTCGAAATCAGAGATAAGACAGTGATGATAGACGGGAGCAGATATATTCAGGTACACCCTACCTTTCTCTATGAGGTACTCTGGAATTTGTGCCTATTGGTGTTTCTAGTACTATATACCAGACATAAGAAATTTGATGGAGAGGTTATTCTTCTGTATCTTGTTGGATATGGTCTTGGAAGAGTATGGATGGAGGGTTTAAGAACAGATCAGCTGTTTCTCTGGGGTACTCCCCTCGCGGTTTCCCAGTTATTGTCCGGTGTGATGGTATTATTTGCAGGTGTCTATCTGACCTATAAAAGATATAACCTGAACAGACGGAAAAAGCGGAAATAGAGAATAAGGTATCATTTTGCATAGGAGCTTAGGGCTAATTACCTAAGCTCTATTATTTTGCCTATATCTTGACATAATTTGTTCGATTATTAATAAAAACACAAGATATTGTAACTATTTATCGAAAAGGCTCAAAATCCCAGCGTTCTTAAGGGTTTGTGGGCTTTTTTTTTAAATTTATTACTTGATAAATTCCCAAAATTAATATAAAATATTCACATAAGTGGAGCAAAGTGGTGAAAAGTGGGGTTAAGGGCCTTCAAAGTGGAGAAAGGTAAGATAAACCTTGTTACAGCTCCCGATCTGGAGTATCAAGAAAGAAGAGGGTGAAGCCAAATGTTCATGGGTGAATTTGATCATTCGATCGATTCTAAGGGTAGAATTATCATACCCTCCAAGTTCAGAGATGATCTTGGGGAAGAATTTGTAATTACCATGGGTTTGGATGGATGCCTTTTTGCATATCCCCAGGAAGAATGGCAAAACTTTGTGAAGGAACTTCAAAAGCTCCCGGGAACACAGGAAGCAAGAAAGCTGCAACGCTATTTTATGGCAAAGGCAGCGGCATGCGAGGCAGATAAGCAGGGAAGAATTCTAATACCAGCTAAACTTCGTGAAAGTGCAGGATTGGATAAAGACATCGTGTTTGTGGGTGTATTGAACAAGATTGAGATTTGGAGTAAGGAACGTTGGGAGAATAATAATGAATACGATGATGTGGATGCTATCGCAGAGCATATGTCCCAATACGGAATCTGCTTCTAGACGGCGAAGCCGCTTCTAACCGGAGGGTGATATGGCATTTGAACACAAATCAGTATTATTGGAAGAAACCATAGATAATCTGAAAATTCGACCAGAGGGAATCTTTGTGGATGGTACGCTGGGAGGCGGAGGACATTCCTATGAGATTGCAAAACGACTGACAACCGGAAGACTGATCGGGATAGATCAGGATGAAGCCGCTATTAAGGCTGCAGGAGAGAGATTGGTCGAGTATCAGGAGAGAGTTACAATCGTTCGAAGTAATTACGGTGACTTAAAGAAGGTGCTTCTTTCTCTACAGATTGATAAGGTTGACGGTATATTGCTTGACCTTGGCGTATCCTCTTATCAATTGGATACACCGGAACGAGGATTTTCCTATAAAGAAGATGCACCACTGGATATGAGGATGGATACCAGAAATTATAAAACAGCGAAGGACATCGTTAACGATTACAGTGAAACGGAGCTATACCATATCATTAGGGATTATGGAGAAGATAATTTCGCAAAAAATATTGCTAAACACATTGTCAGGATGAGACAGGACAAGCCGATCGAGACAACCTTCGAATTGGTGGAAGCGATCAAGGCAGCAATTCCTATGAAGCTTCGAGTTACAACAGGACATCCTGCAAAAAGAACCTTTCAGGCAATCAGAATTGAGCTTAACCGGGAACTGGAAATATTAAAGGAAACACTACAGGATATGATTGAAGTTCTGACACCGGGAGGCAGATTATGTATCATAACCTTCCATTCTCTGGAGGACAGGATCGTAAAATCCTGCTTTAGAACCAATGAAAACCCCTGCACCTGTCCGCCGAGTTTTCCGATTTGTGTATGTGGAAAGGTGGCGCAGGGAAAGGTGGTAACGAGAAAACCCATTCTTCCGACAGAGGAGGAACTTAGAAACAATAAAAGATCAAAAAGTGCGAAGCTTAGGGTTTTTGAAAAGATATAGGATAGAAATCAGTGATATAAAAGAGGTTCTACAAGATAGTATAGAACAGCTGGAAAGAGGGTTTCTTGCATGGAGGCAAATAAGAGACGATATCAATATGATTATTCTGGGACAAGCTCTGTAGACGGCAATACCGTCCGTAAACTGAGAGCTACGCCAGATGTCCGCAGAGAAGAAGAACTGTATGAGGTACCTAAGAGAAGACAGCAGCCAATTAGACATACAAGATCCTTGTCCGGTATCAATTTTGGATCCCTGCTGGTACTTACGGTTGCGATTATTGCAACTGTGTACGTCTGTGTAGACTTTCTGATGGTACAGAATCAGGTATCTAATATGAATAAACAGATAGTGTCTCTGGAAAAAAAGATTTCCACCCTAACTAAGGAGAATGATTCCGCCTATGCAGCAATTAATACAGCGGTAGATTTGGATGAAATTTACCGGGTAGCTGTAGAGGAGCTCGGTATGGTATATCCTAATAAGAATGAAATAATTACTTACCAAAGCGGTTCAGCGGATTATGTGAGACAATACGAAGATATCCCTGAATAAACTAGCATGACCAGTGAGGTAAAGTACAATGGAAAAGTCATCGGATAAAACAATCAAAAAATTTACTTCCAAAATGCAAGCAAATCTATTGCTTGTATTTTGTATTATTACCTTATGTATGGTTGGATTGATGGGCAAACTGGTTTACATCATGCAGACCAAGGGAGACGCCTATACGAAGCAGGTGTTATCCAGGGAGACCTATGTCAGCTCAGTCCTACCGTATAAGCGGGGAGATATTACAGATCGGAACGGTACCTTACTTGCCAGCAGTGAATTACAATATAAGCTGATTCTGGACCCGAAGCAGCTGTTATTACATGAGGAATGTATAGAAGCTACCATAACGGCTTTACAGAATAATTTCAATATTACAGCAGAGGAGCTTAGGGATATCCTGGATAAAAAGTTCGATAAACAATATGTTGTTGTGTTAAAGAACTTAAAGTATGATGAGGTAGAGAACTTTAAGAAGGCGATACAGGAAAGTGAAGACATTACCGGTATTTGGTTTGAAGAGGAGTATATAAGAACCTATCCCTACCAGAGTCTGGCCTGCGATATACTCGGTTTTACTTCTTCAGACAATACAGGTTATTTCGGGATAGAAGAATATTATAACGATGAGCTGAACGGTACCAATGGCAGGGAGTACGGATATTTTAATTCCAACCTTGATCTGGAGCGTATAGTAAAAAAGGCAGTGAACGGTAATTCCGTTATCAGTACGATTGATGTAAATGCACAACGAATCATACAGAAGCATATTACTACCTTCAACAATGAATTTGGAAGCAAGAACATCGGTATCTTGGTCATGAATCCAAACAATGGTGAGATTTTAGCCATGGCCTCCAATCAAGAATACGACTTAAATAATCCAAGAGATCTATCCGGTGTCTATACAGAAGCAGAGCTCTCTGTGATGTCAGAAGAACAGAAGATGGAAGCTTTAAATAATTTGTGGAAGAATGATGCCGTCAGCAGCGGCTATGAGCCCGGTTCTACCTTTAAGCCGATCACCGTAGCTGCAGGACTTGAAGAAAATATTATAAGGGAAGAAGATACCTTTTTTTGTGATGGCTTACAGGAAGTAGCCGGAGAAAAAATCCACTGCAGCAAGAGAACCGGTCATGGAGAACTGACTCTAGGTGAGGCACTGATGTTCTCCTGTAATGATGCCCTGATGCAAATTGCGGATAGGGAGGGAAGGGGAATCTTCCATCATTACCAATCGAGCTTTTGTTTCGGTAAGAAGACCGGTGTGGACCTTCCCGGTGAAGCCGCAGGTATTATAATTGCAAAAGATAAGATTGGCCCTGCAGACCTGGCTACCAGCAGCTTCGGACAGACCTTTAATGCCACGATGCTTCAGATGGCAGCGGCATATTCTTCCCTGGTCAATGGGGGTAGCTATTATCAGCCACATATCGTTAAGAAAATAGTCAACGCGAATGGAGCAGTTGTCAAAGAGAATAAGGGGCTATTGGTAAAGCGTACCGTATCGGAGAAAACCTCTGATTTTATACAGAAATACATGTATCAGACAGTGGAGGCCGGAACAGCCGGAGGAGCAAAGGTGGAAGGCTATGCAATCGGCGGTAAGACTGGTACAGCACAGAAATATCCCCGCGCAGCAAAGACTTATCTGGTGTCCTTTTTAGGACAGGTTCCTGCGATTAATCCTAAGATTGTGATTTATATTATGATTGATGAACCTCAGAATGTTGAAAAACAGGCGGACAGTTCCATTGCCACCAAGTTTGCCGGTAGAATTATGACAGAATTGCTGCCCGCGCTTGGTATATATCCAGAGGGTGATATTGATTATCTTTTGCCGTCAAAGGATGTGGCAGACGAGACTGAAACAAATAATGAAGGCGTTACGGAAGACAATACGGAGGCAGCCAATCCCGAGGATAATCAAGGTCAGAATCAGGATAACGGGACTGGGGCTTCTGATAACGAGAATACAACAGCAAACACGCAGAATACTGAGCAGACGCAGGATAATAACTCAGAGAATAATCCGGTTAATTCCGAACAGGAGGCCTCGGATATAGAACAGAATGCTGATGCAGAGAGTGGAGAAGGAGAGCAACAGGAGAATAGTGATACTCCTTCCACAGAAGATGAAAATGAGTTTAATGCAGATGCAATAGAATAAAGCAGCTTTGTTTGTAATAAAATGAAACGATAAGAAAAACAAGGTTATGGTTGTATGGCAAAAAGCAGAACCTATAATAAGCGCAATGTGTTGATTATAACCTGTGCAATCTTGATTGTTACGACTGCATTGGCTGCAAGACTGGGATATCTCATGATTTTTAAGTCGGAGGAATATGCAGCCAGGGCTCAGGAGCTCCATGAGCGAGAAAGAGTAATTAAGGCTGAACGAGGCTGTATTTATGATGCATCAGGAAAGCTTATCGCTACAAATAAACCCGTATGTACCATATCCGTAATTCATGCCCAGATTAGGGAGCCGGAGAAGGTAATTCAAATACTTTGCGAACAGTTGGGACTCAGTGAAGCAAAAGTCAGGAAGCGGGTTGAAAAGGTCTCCTCCATAGAGAAAATAAAATCGAATGTCAATAAGGAAATAGCAGATAAAATAAGGGAGTATGACTTGGACGGCGTGATGGTCGATGAGGATTATAAACGCTATTATCCCTATGATTCCCTTGCTTCTAAAGTAATTGGTTTTACAGGAAGTGATAATCAGGGTATCATCGGTCTTGAGGTTAAATATGACAATTATTTAAAGGGAATTGATGGGACTATATTAACTCTTACCACCGCTTACGGTGTAGAAATTAAAAATGCAGCAGAAGACCGGGTGGAGCCTATTCCAGGCAATGATTTATATCTTAGTCTGGATATGAATATTCAACAGTATGCCGAACAGGCTGCAGAAAAAGTCATGAAATCCAAACAGGCCTCCAATGTTAAGCTGATTGTCATGAACCCTCAAAACGGGGAACTTTATGCGATGGTGAATGTTCCGGAATTCAATCTGAACGATCCCTATACGCTCATTGAATCGATAGGAGCTAAACAGGAAGGACAGATACTCTCAGATAAGAAGAGGAATGAGCTTCTAAATGGAATGTGGCGCAATGCCTGTATCAGCGACACCTATGAGCCCGGTTCAGCCTTCAAGATAGTGACTGCAACAGCAGCTTTAGAGGAGAAAGTAGTAAAGCTTTCTGATACCTTTTACTGTCCCGGCTACAAAAAGGTAGAAGACAGAATTATACGGTGCCATAAGGCAGGAGGGCATGGCAGCCAAAATTTCGTTGAAGGAATCAAAAACTCCTGCAATCCAGTATTTATGGAGATCGGAGCCAGGGTCGGAGTAGATAAGATGTATCAATACTATGACCGTTTAGGGCTTTTTCAAAAAACCGGCGTTGACCTTCCGGGTGAAGCCAATTCAATTATGCATAAAAAGGATAATATCAAGGCTGTGGAGCTTGCGACGATGTCCTTTGGTCAATCCTTTCAGATCACACCGCTGCAGATGCTGGTTGCTGCCAGTGCCGTGGTGAATGGGGGAACACTTGTTACTCCACATTTCGGAGTTCAGATTCGAAGCTCTGACGGAAACAGAATCAGAGAATTGGAATATAAGACCACTGATGGGGCAGTATCAAAGGAAACTTCAGAGACCATGAAGGAGCTTTTGGAAGCTGTGGTGGCAGACGGAACAGGAAAACGTGCCTACCTGCCTGGATATCATGTGGGAGGAAAGACAGCAACCTCTGAGAAGCTGCCAAGAAGCAGTAATCAATATATTTCCTCCTTCGTTGGCTTTGCTCCTGCGAATGATCCTAAGGTCATCGCAATTGTATTGATAGAAGATCCGGTAGGTATATACTATGGAGGCACCATTGCAGCACCGGTGGTAGCTGACTTATTCAAGAATATTCTTCCATATCTGGGTGTCGAGGAAAGTTACACTGAGGAAGAAATTAAGCGCTTAAATATCGGAACCTTTGCTATGCCGGACTTTGTCGGAAAGACAAGGAAGGAAGCCAAAGAAATGATAAAGATATACGAGCTCGGTGAATTGTATTCGATTGGAGAGGGTGATATTGTCAGGGAGCAGTTCCCATTACCAGGTGAAATTGTTGATAAGGACAGTGATTTTATCTTGTATTTTCATTAAGCAATTTCTCCTAGTTTCAAAATTTGGAACCGTAAAAACATTGTCTTTTTCATAGTAATAAAGTATAATGGCTAAGGCAATGTCAGGGATTTTCGTGAAATGTTTTTTTACATAGGAATGTTGCCTATAACTGGCAGTCGGGGAGAACCCTGAGAAATCGAATAATCCCCGTCGAGGAATGGAGGATACTATGAATTTTTCTGAGATTAAAGTAATATTACCGGTCATCATATCTTTTGGTGTCTGCGTAATTCTTTGTCCGCTTTTAATACCCTTTCTAAAGAGGCTGAAATTTGGGCAGTATATACGGGAGGAGGGACCTGCGTCACATCAGAAGAAGTCTGGTACTCCGACGATGGGAGGAATTGTAATAGTACTCAGCATCGCAATTACTTCCCTTTTCTTTATTAAGGGGAATAAAGATATCGTTCCGGTCCTATTTGCAACCATTGGATTTGGAATCATAGGTTTTATGGACGATTATATCAAGGTAGTCATGAAGCGCTCCATGGGTCTGCGTGCCTGGCAAAAACTCCTTGGACAGATTTTAGTTACAGCAATCCTAGGTTATTATCTGATCAACTTTACCGATGCCGGTACTACCATGCTGATTCCTTTCTCCGGCGGCAAATATGCTGATTTAAATTATCTGTTTGTTCCGTTCTTTTTCATTGTTGTACTTGGTACCGTAAATGGTTCCAATTTTACCGACGGTTTGGACGGGTTAGAATCGAGCGTTACGGTATTGATAGCAACCTTCTTCACGGTGGTATCCATTGGGATACAGAGTGATATTTCACCGATTACGGGAGCAGTGGCAGGAAGCCTTATGGCGTTCCTGGTCTATAATGTATATCCGGCGAAGGTTTTTATGGGAGATACGGGGTCCCTTGCTCTGGGAGGCTTTGTGGCAGCAACCGCGTTCATGCTTCAACTGCCTCTGTTTATTCTTCTTGTTGCAATTGTATATTTTGTAGAAATTATATCGGTTATGCTGCAAGTAAGTTATTTTAAGCTGACCGGTGGGAAACGTATCTTCAGAATGGCACCCATACATCATCATTTTGAACTGATGGGATGGTCAGAGACCAGAGTAGTCGCCGTATTTTCTATTATTACGGCAATCCTGTGCCTGCTAGCTTTGATGGGAATGAAGTAACAAATCGAAGGAAAAGATCGAAGAAAAAGATCACAGCATAAAGGGTGCCGGAGATGCGGCAAAAGGAGAATATATGCAGCTGAAGAATAAAAGAGTATTGGTGTTTGGAGCAGGTAAGAGTGGTATCTCTGCCGTAAAATTACTACAAATGCAGGAAGCGAATATCTTCCTGTATGACTCTAATATTAATCTGACAAAAGAAAATTTTCGAGATCAATTTAATATAGCTTATAACTTCACTCTGATTACCGGAGAACTGGAAGAGCCGGTAATTGATACGATTGATTTATTGGTCATCAGTCCCGGAGTAGCACTGGACCATCCGGATATTGAACGCTTTATGGCGAAGGGCATCCCGGTATGGGGTGAGATTGAACTGGCTTATCGAATTGCAAAGGGGAAAATCATCGGTATCACAGGAACCAACGGAAAAACAACTACGACAACTCTGGTGGGTGAAATATTGAATACTTATTTTAATGAGGTCTATGTCGTAGGCAATATCGGTAATCCCTATACAGAGGCTGCAGTGAAAACCACAGAAAAGGCTGTTTCAGTAATTGAACTCAGCAGCTTCCAGCTTGAGACAATTCACGAATTCAAACCTGATGTCAGTGCGATACTTAACATCACACCGGATCATTTAAACCGCCATCATACCATGGAGAATTATATTGCTGCCAAGGAGAATATAACCAGAAACCAGACGAAAAATGAAGTATGTGTATTAAATTATGAGGACGAAATCCTTCGAGAGATGGGAAAACGTCTGAACACCAGAGTCCTGTTTTATAGCAGCTGCACTAAGCTTGAGGAGGGCCTGTATCTGGAGGGAGACGATATCTGGTTCAATGTGGACGGAAAGCGCGAGCTGGTCTGCAATATCAATGAGTTAAAGATTATCGGAAAACATAATTATGAGAATGTGATGGCAGCTACGGGGATGGCTCTATCTGTAGGAGTCCCTATGGAGAAGATCCATACTGCACTTGTGAACTTTCAGGCTGTGGAACATCGAATCGAATTCGTGGAGACAATTCAAGGTGTTACTTATTATAATGACTCTAAGGGCACCAATCCGGATGCCTCCATCAAAGCAATACAGGCTATGAGAACACCAACCATATTAATTGGCGGTGGTTATGATAAAAAGATACCCTTTGACGAGTGGATTGATGCCTTCAAAGATAAAGTAAAATGTCTTGTTTTACTGGGCCAGACAAGGGAACAGATAGCCGAGACAGCGAAGCATCATGGCTTTCATAATATCATTATGGTAGAGAACCTAAGAGAAGCAGTGAAAGTATCCGCAGAAAAAGCAGAACCGGGAGATGCAGTATTATTATCCCCCGCCTGCGCCAGTTGGGGAATGTTCGAGAACTACGAACAAAGGGGAAGATTATTTAAGGAATATGTCAGAGAGCTGCTTTAGAATCGGATCGTTAAGACAGATTGAATATGTCTAAAGATTTAGTGGGACAAATTAATAACTTAAGGCATCCTCAAGTTACTCTATAACAAGATTGTGGATTGGGAGAGTTCATATGGCAAGGACGGTAAGAGAAGAAAACAAACGAAAACTGCACAGCTACTATGATTACAGCTTATTATTCCTGATCCTATTTCTGGTATGCTTTGGACTGGTTATGATCTACAGTACCAGCTCCTATAATGCGCAGAGAATTAGCGGCAATGCTACGTTATATCTGGAGAAGCAGGCTCTGTTTGCAGGTGCAGGTATTCTAATTATGCTTTTTGTATCCAAGATTGATTATCGGATATATATTAGTAAATTACCTGTAATTCGGATGAGACCGGTAACCATTTTGTATTTCCTGTGTATTATATTGCAGACCTTGGTACTGATCATAGGTCCTGAAATCAACGGTTCCAGGAGATGGATTGATATGGGTCCGCTCGGGCGTTTTCAACCCTCGGAGCTCACCAAAATCGCGGTAATTCTGTTTACCGCTTACATAGTGAATCTGGCTCCAAAGAAGCTGGATAAATTCAGGGGCTTTCTTCGGGTTGTATTATTTATTGCTCCGCTGCTTGGCCTTATCATCATCGAGAATTTCTCCACGGCCTTGATCTGCGGTATCATCATGGTAGCAATCTGCTTCGTTGCATCCAGAAAGAAGCTTTATTACATCATATCAGGATTATTATTCGGTGCATTGGGATCTGTATTCATATTCTTCGTATCCTATCGTTCGGAACGTATCAAGGTCTGGCTCAATGTTGAGACAGAGCCGAAGGGATATCAGATCCTTCAGGGCTTATATGCCATTGCATCGGGAGGCATATTCGGAAAGGGACTCGGGGAAAGTATGCAAAAGCTGGGCTTCATCCCGGAGTCGCACAATGACATGATTTTTTCGGTGATCTGTGAGGAGCTGGGCTTATTCGGTGCCTTTGCCCTGATCCTGCTTTTCATATTATTAATCTGGCGGATTTTTATCATTGCCATCAATGCAACTGATTTGTTTGGAGGATTGATTGCTACAGGTGTACTTGCTCATATAGCATCGCAGGTATTGATCAATATTGCTGTAGTAACCAATACAATTCCTTCCACTGGTATTCCATTGCCCTTTATCAGTTATGGAGGAAGCTCTGTTATGGTAATACTGTTTGAGATGGGAATTGTCTTAAGTGTTTCCAATCAGATTAAAGGGGAAAGATAAATGTGATAAAACCTTCAGGCTCTAAGGGCAGCAGCCGCAAAATTCACAAAGACGAGGCTGGAATCATATAGTGTAGTATATTTTCTACATTGTCTGAGGTGTATCATGTCGAGTATTGAGGTCATCGGCGTTGAGCAATTGAAGGGTGAACTAAGAATACAAGGGTCAAAAAACGCAGCACTGCCAGTCGTAGCCGCCGCGATTTTGAATAAAGGTATTACTGTACTAAGGAATTGTCCTAAGATACTCGATGTGTTTCATATGGTAAAAATACTTGAGGAACTGGGCTGTATTACTTCCTGGGACGGAAATACACTCACTGTTGACAGCAGTGCTGCATTATCTACCTCCGTGTCGGAGGAATCTGTAACAAAAATGCGAAGCTCCATCCTTTTTTTAGGTGCATTACTCGGAAGGCATCATGAGGCTACAATTGCATACCCCGGAGGTTGTTCCATCGGGAAGCGGCCTATAGATTACCACCTGAAGGCAATTAAAAGGATGAATGTTACACAGGATTTTATCGGAGAAAATGATAAGATTATTCATTGTTATGCCGATAAAATAATTGGAGCAGATATATTTCTTGAGTTTCCTAGTGTCGGGGCAACTCAGAATATTATTTTGACAGCCGTGCTATCGGAAGGAATAACCAGAATATATAATGCGGCCAGGGAGCCGGAGGTTACTGAGGTATGTAATTACCTGATTGCAGCCGGAGCCCGCATCTTCGGGAAAGGCACAGCATTTATCCAGATCGAGGGTGTAAAACAGCTGCATAACGTTGAGTTTACTCTTTCTTCCGACAGAATTGTGGCTGGAACATATATGGCTGCACTTACAGCAGCCAAAGGCAGTATCGTATTGACCAATGCACCGACGGGACATTTGGATTCGACAATCCGTGTTCTGAAACGTTGCGGATGTAGTATTGAAGCTGCTAAGAATACGATAAAAATTAGTAACAGACATAGGCCGGAGCCTATTGAGATGCTGAAGACACAGCCTTATCCGGGTTTTCCGACCGATATGCAATCCCAACTGATGTCCGTATTAAGTCTTGCTGATGGAGAAAGCTGTATTATCGAAGAAATCTTTGAATCACGGTTTCAAAACGTGAATGATCTGCGGAAAATGGGTGCAGTCATCAATCTGGATACAAGGAATAACAAAGCTCGTATTACCGGTGTCGGGAAGCTTCATGGAACCGTAACCCAGGCCTATGATCTCAGGGGTGGTGCCGCATTGGTAATCGCAGGTCTTGCCGCTGAAGGAAGAACAATTATTCAGAATGCAACCTTCATAGAACGCGGCTATGAGGATATCTGCAGAGATTTATCGATACTGGGCGCAAAGATCAGGTATTGTAGCGAAAATGCATCATGATAAGTATGCTTCACAGGAGTGAAAGGATGAACAGAGCTAGGAAAAGAATATCGGATAGTGTATTGATAAGGCTATGCAAAGGAATGCTTCTGCTGTTGCTTATCATAGGTATTCCGGTCGTGATATTTCTAAGTACCTTCCATATTGAAAAGATTGATGTTGTGGGTACGAAACGTTATACACCTCAACAGATTACAGAGCAGCTTATGAAAACATCTCTGGAGCATAATTCGCTTTATCTATTTCTCAAGTACCGATATTTTACAGAAGTCAGGCTTCCGTTTATAGAAAAAGTAGATGTAGAGATGAATGGTACTCATTCGGTTACAGTATATGTTTATGAAAAAATGATTGCGGGCTGTATTGAATTCATGGGAGAATATATGTATTTTGACAAGGATGGAATAGTTGTCGAGTGCTCTTCCAAACGGCTTGCAGATATCCCGATTATTAAGGGGTTAAAATATGACAAATTCATCTTAAGTGAAAAGCTTATTGTACAGAAGGAAGAACTGTTTGATGTAATTATTAATCTCACACAATTAATCGAGAAATACGAACTTGATGTGGATACCGTTTCTTTTTCCAACAAATATGAGGTAACGCTCGATTGCGGTAATATCACAGTGCTACTCGGTAAGAAAAGTACATATGATGAAGCACTTTCTGAGCTTCGTAATATTTTAGCTGAGGCTGGAGATAGAAAAATTACCATTGATATGAGAAATTATGTAAAGGGAACTGAAGTTATTATAGGAAAACCTAAAAAACTGTCAGAATAGATAAAAACTCTTTATGAAAATCTATTTTTTTAAAAATTATGCTTGATTATTTGGGAATTTAAAGATATCATATAAAGTAGGATTGTGGGATACCAGAGATAGTATGTAATTGAGTTTCTATCCCATTATCATGTGGTTTTGGAAGATTATTGGAATAATAGATAGGGTGAATAAATTAAGGGTTCATCGGTCGTTATCTGAGGGAATGATATTAGTATTTTGAAAGAATACGATGAAGGAGGAATTGACCTTGCTTGAGATAAGAACAAATGAGGCGGATACTGCTGCAAAAATACTTGTAATTGGGGTAGGAGGAGCAGGTAATAACGCCGTTAATCGAATGATAGAAGAGAACATCCTTGGTGTTGATTTTGTTTGTGTAAATACGGACAAGCAGCACCTGAAGAATTGTAAAGCTCCGCAGTGTATTCAAATTGGGGAGAAGCTGACCAAGGGACTCGGAGCCGGAGCACAGCCAGAGATTGGACAGAAGGCTGCTGAAGAGAGCAGGGAACAGCTTGCTGAAATAATTAAAGGTGCTGATATGGTATTTGTAACCTGTGGTATGGGTGGCGGAACCGGAACCGGTGCAGCTCCTGTAGTTGCTCAGATTGCAAAGGATATGGGTATCCTTACAGTTGGTATTGTTACCAAGCCCTTTAAGTTTGAAGCTAAGACTCGTATGACTAATGCTATTTCAGGGATTGACCGTTTGAAGGAGCATGTGGATACTCTGATTGTAATTCCGAACGATAAGCTTTTGGAAATCGTTGACCGCAGAACTACTATGCCGGATGCACTTCGTAAAGCGGATGAAGTATTACAGCAGGGTGTTCAGGGTATTACCGACTTAATTAATGTACCCGGATTAATTAATCTTGATTTCGCAGATGTTCAGACTGTTATGAAGGACAAGGGTGTTGCACATATCGGTATCGGAATGGGTACCGGAGACGATAAATGTATCGATGCAGTGAAGCAGGCGATTACCAGCCCGTTACTTGAGACTACTATTCAGGGTGCATCGCATGTTATTATCAATATATCAGGGGATATCAGCCTGATTGAAGCGAATGATGCTGCTACCCTAGTACAGGAGCTGGCAGGTGATTCGGCAAACATTATTTTTGGTGCTATGTTTGATGATGTAAACCCTGATACGGCAACGATCACAGTCATTGCTACAGGACTGGACGGAAAATCCAGAGAAATGGTTAAGACTCCGGATTTCTTACGACGTCCCTCATTTACCGGCCACACGACCTCTTCATCTGTAAAACCAGAATTCAACATGAACAGATCCTATGCCTCAACAGGTAGTACCTATGCCAATAATAATCCGGCTGCTGCCCAGGTACATTCTACTCAGTCCAATTATCAGACTGATCCTAACAGGAGACCTGTAAGTCAGCCGGCGAAAGCACCTGTTAATACGAACACAGATCCAAGTGGTATCAAGATACCTGAGTTCTTACAGAAGAACCGCCATAATAAATAGAAAAAACATTTTACATAAGGGATTAAGGCTGTCAGTTTATTTCATAAGAAATAAGCGGACAGCCTTTTTTTACATTCTTTGTAGGATATAAGAAGAGAATGTAAATAAATGTAAATGAAAACAAGGATTTTCAATCCAAGAACTGACATATTTTGGAAACCAAACAAGTTATAATCGGAAGTGTCGAAGGCTTTTACAATAATGTCAATGTTGGAGGTGAAGCTTGTATCTTGAGATCTATCCTGATGTTGTATTCGTCCTTAATCTGATTGTTGATTTCATGCTGCTTCTCCTGGTTAAAATAATCGTACATAAGAAATGTAGTGTTTTACGTTTACTATCAGCTGCAGTAATCGGTGGAGCGACGGCTGCTTTCATAAATCTTCTGCCCTGGTTCAATGATATTCTCAAGGGTAATGCAATCACTACATTACTTCGGGTAATAGGTTTTTTGATTAAACCGGTTTCCCTGGTATGGATGATCAGAGCTGCATTTGGAAAAATGAAAGGGATAGAGCTGACCAGGTATAGCATCATTTTCTTCCTGATTACCTGCTTTGCGGGAGGATTTCTAAATTCTATCTATTATCATACCAGGTTGCGCCTTACCCTGATACAACTGGATTATTCCGTGATTTTCAGTAATCTGCCTATGGGGTATATAGTATTGACATTCCTCGGATTTATTCCCGCTGCTGTGCTCTTAGTACGCCTGAGAAAGAAATATCTGGGCAGCAAAAAGGATATCTATGATATTGAGCTTATTTGTGAAGGGAAGAGTGTCAGAGCGAAGGGATTTCTGGATACAGGTAACTGTTTGTTTGATCCAATCAGTCGCAAGCCTGTCATCATTGTGGAACAACAGGTAATGGAACAGCTTATACCTCCGGAATGTCACCAGCTTCTACAAGCGAGTGAGGCTCAGAATTTACAATACAATTCTCCAGTAAGCTCAGAATTACCGGATAATTATATACTCCGGTTCCATCTGATCCCTTACCAATCGATTGGAAAGGATCAAGGTATTATGCCGGGAATAGTCATGGACAGGATGCAAATTAAGGTAGGGGAGGAAACCTGTTGCCAGGAAAGGGTGACAGCAGCTGTATATAATCATACACTATCCTCCGGCGGAGATTATCAGGTTATTTTACATAAGGGACTATTAGAGGGAAAATAGTGGGAGGTTTAATATGCTTTTAAAGTTATCAATACAGAATAAATTCCAATTTCGGCTAATTCCTGACATCAGAACAATTATATTCGGACATCAGGGAGAAATCCATTATATCGGAGGTGCTGAAGTGCTTCCTCCGCCCTTGGAACCAGCAAGGGAGGCTGAAGTGATTGCAGAGCTTGGTGGTGAGCGTGACGGTGAGATGAAATCTCTTTTAGTGGAGCACAACCTAAGGCTTGTGGTATACATAGCCAAGAAATTTGACAATACAGGAGTAGGTGTGGAGGATCTGATCTCCATCGGAACCATTGGTCTGATTAAGGCAATTAATACCTTCAATCCAGATAAGAACATAAAGCTGGCTACCTATGCTTCGCGCTGTATTGAGAATGAAATTTTGATGTATTTAAGAAGGAATAATAAGACAAAGCTTGAGGTATCCATCGATGAACCTCTGAATGTCGATTGGGACGGGAATGAGCTTCTTCTGTCCGATATCCTTGGTACGGAGGAGGATGTTATATACCGGAATATTGAAGAGGAGGTAGATCGTAAACTTCTTAGGAAAGCACTTTCAAAGCTTTCAGACAGAGAGAGAATAATAGTAGATCTTCGTTTTGGGCTAAATACAAATGATGGTGCGGAACGAACACAGAAGGAGGTAGCGGATCTTTTAGGAATTTCCCAATCCTACATTTCCAGACTGGAGAAGAAGATCATAAAAAGATTGAAGAAGGAAATGGTTAGGTTCGAGTGATGCAGCGTTTGGAAATAATTTCATAACCGGCAATCGTATAAACAGGAGCTAAATAGTGAATCATTTTTTTAGAAAGTAAATGAATGATTCGGAGGTTTCTATATGGCTCTTTATAAGGTTGAGATATGCGGAGTAAATACATCTAAATTGCCATTATTAAAAAATAGTGAAAAGGAAGAATTGTTTCAGAAAATTTTAGGTGGGGATAAGGAAGCCAGAGAACTTTATATTAAAGGAAATCTAAGATTGGTTCTTTCCATTATCCAACGCTTTTCCAACAGTAATGAGAATGTTGATGATTTATTTCAGATTGGCTGCATCGGACTGATGAAGGCAATTGATAACTTCGATATCACACAGAATGTGAAATTCTCTACGTATGCTGTTCCAATGATTATAGGTGAAATCCGAAGATATCTTCGTGATAATAATGCAATACGAGTCAGCCGGTCACTTCGAGATACTGCATATAAGGCAATCTATGCAAAGGAGGCCCTGGTCAAACGGAATGAAAAGGAACCTACCATTAGTGAAATAGCTGCTGAAATCGGTATTTCAAAGGAAGATATCGTCTATGCACTGGATGCTATTCAAAGTCCGGTATCCTTATACGATCCAGTCTATGTGGAAGGCGGAGACGCTCTTTATATTATGGATCAGGTGAGTGATAAGAAAAATAAGGAGGAGAACTGGATCGAAGAGATATCATTGAAGGAGGCCATGGATAAGCTGTCACCCAGAGAACATAATATCATCAAGCTTCGGTTCTTTGAGGGAAAAACACAGATGGAGGTCGCCAAGGAAATAAATATATCTCAGGCTCAGGTAAGTCGGTTAGAGAAATCAGCACTCAAGAACATGAAAAATTATTTGATGTAAATGGAGAAGAAATCATTTCATCCGAGATAAGATGATACGTAATAGTAGCATCCTCGGTGTGGATTGATTCATATAGAGTTTTGTGGAGGGACAGACAAGAAAGGGTAACCTTTGGCGTCTGTCCCTCTATTTTTTAATTACTCACAGTATGGCATTATCATAGGTGCTACTTCCTAGATGTTGTATTTTCGTCAATATGCTAATTGAAAATATAGATAGATTGTGTTAAATTGATACTGAAAAAAACAAAAAAATACATTTTATGTAACTATAATGCAAAGGCGGAAAATATATCATGAATATCATTGAAACGGTGATAAGACAGTCATTTTCTCTGATGGAAGCCTTTATCTGGTACCGTGTTATGACTAACCTGCTGGATAAAAGGTATAGTAAGAAGGTTTATGCGTTAGCAGGGGTTGCATTGTGCCTCCTGCTTAGTTTGAAAGCCAATATATTTGATCTTCCGGGGCTTACGGGCTATGCTGTCATTGGAACAGCGGTTGTCATTGTATTTGCATTATTCATGAATATGGTGCTGTTCCTTAATCCAATCCACGAAAAACTTATCTGGTGGGGTGTCTATGAATTTGGATTAATTCTTATTGAGCTGATCACGATTTTATTTGCATCAGTTGTTTTGCACATACCGCTTGAAGTCCTCAGCAGCCAAAATCAATTTTCCTTGTGGTTCACCTTTATTGTAAAGCTCATCACAATATTTGTTTTTGAAATAATTATCAGACTTCAGAAGGGTAAACTGCAGATCATGGTAGCAAAGTATAGGAACCTTACCAATGCGATTGTGATTAATATCATCTTACTTCTTGGAACGGTTATCGTATTCTTTAATATTGACAACACCAAAATTGATATAAATAAAATCATAGGATTTTTTTTCATTGTGGTTTTTCTGATGACCTTATTGACACAAGCACTGATTTTCCGTATTGAAAACACTTCGCGGAAGGTAATTGAGACAAAGCTGAAGCTGCAGCAGATTGAGATGGAATTGAAGCAGAATAAGGATATGATTGATGTTACGGATAATCTTCGTAAGCTACGCCATGATATGAATAACCATGTCGGCTTAATCCGAAATTACGTCTATACCAAGAATTATATAGGACTCAAGGAATATGTGGATCAGCTCTATGTTGATTTGGACAAGGCTAATGATATCGTTATAGCTGAAAACAAGATTCTGTCCGTCATTCTTAATTTGAAGAAGAAACAAGCCAGGGAGCAGGAGATTGACTTCCAAAGCATGATAACAGCAGATAATATTAATATGCAGGAGAAGGATATTACAGCACTGATAGGTAACATACTGGACAATGCCATAGAAGGAGCTGCTAAATCGAAAGATAAGAAGTATATAGATTTTTTTATTCAGAAGACAGAGTCAGGCTGTGTCATAAGCTGTGAGAATTCTGTCGGGGAGAAACCGGTAATTAGACGAGGAAAGCTTATATCCAGTAAGAACAATGTTTCTTATCATGGCATAGGTACGGAAAGTATTAAGAGTATTGTAATGAAGTATCGGGGTGAGGTCAAATTTGATTTTGACGATAACACATTTAGTGTCAGAGTAATCATGCCGGTATAATAGAAATTATGGAATGGCTGGTGATGTAATGAAATTAACAATCGCAGTATGTGACGATGAGAGTATTACACTGAAGAATAACTGCACCTATATAGAAGAACTTTCCAGAAAATACAAAGTGGATGCGGAAATTATCGGTTTTGGAGGCGGAGAAGCCTTGCTAGAATATATGGAGCAAAATGAGGATATCAATATTGTGTTTATGGATGTTGATATGAAAGGATTGAACGGTATACAGACAGCCGGTATGATGTTAAGAAAAAATTCAAGAATTGTTATCATTTTTATTACCGGACATAAGGAATTCGCTTATGAGGCATTTACAGTGGAAGCCTTCAGCTTCTTGGTAAAACCCATCGATCCGGAGCGTCTGGACAGGATATACAAGAAGGCTGTATTACAGGTGAATGACCTAATGAATCGAAAGCTTAGGAGTTCTCTGATTATTACTGAGGATAATATTAAAAAGAAAATCAATCAATCACATATTCTATATATTGAAAGGATAGAAGCAAGAAGTGTCATCGTGGCCAAAACTGCAAGGCATAGTATTTATGAGACGATAACGTCCCTGGAAAGAAGATTGGACTATTATTTTCTCAGAATTAATCAGGGAATCATTGTCAATCTGAATGAGGTAGCCTCAATCAAGGGTAATCTGGTTAATATGAAGTCTGGTGAGACGTTTTCAGTTGGCAGAACCTACAGCAAGCAGGTAAAGAAAAAATACCTAGATTATCCGAGGGTATAATTTCCTACTTGCTGATGAAATAAAGCGGAAGTATGATGAGTGAATAGAGAGAAAGGAGCTTTATGCTGTATAAAGCAATTTCCGAGCTAATAATTAACCATCTTGCAGCTAAAACCGATATTGACATGGAATACCGGGAAATCTATTCTTATGCTTTGGAAAAGTACATATCAGGATTTATGAATACGATATTTTTTACGGCTGTGGCACTAGTATTACGCATTCCTATAGAGACAGCCGTATTCTTTATTTTCTATGCCCCTCTGCGTAAGTACGCGGGTGGCATTCATGCCAGAACAAGATTACAGTGTACCGTCCTCTCCCTGGTCATTTCGGTAGTACTGATAAAAGCAGCAAGACTTTTCAGTCAGACCGCTTATTGGCACGTCATTGCGATGGCTGGTATGGTTTTAGCGATTGTGTCCATATTTTTATTTTCACCAGTGGATTCAGAGAAGCGAAGGCTATCCCCGGAGAGTAAACGACACTATAGGCGCCTTTCCAGAATTATAATCTTAACTGAGAGCATTATGATTATATTAGGGATAGGCTTTCTGCCATCAGTGAAACAGTATAGTCTGACTGCAGTAATGGCGTTATTATTATCGGGTATATTAATTGTACCATATAAAAAGGTAAGCGAAGGATGAGTCTGTGTCTGCGTAATCAAAGCGAATAAACGCACGAGGCACCAACTACTATGCGCAAATACATGCGCAGGAATAGGAGAGAATATGAAGAAAAGGGTTATGAGCAACCTGTCGACTAATCTATGTAAAGCAACCTTGTCTATGGCATTAAATTCCCTGGAGGGAGGCACTGAAGGATGTACCTGGCTGTTGTATGAGCAGAAACAACCGGAAAGTTTAAAAAAGACTGATATAAAAAGTCTGAGAATGGCAGTGAAAAAGATCTGATAATATCTTTTACATGAAAGAATCCCGGGATGAATTCCAATGGAATTTTATTCTGGGATTCTTTTGGCTTTCTTATGTGTGATTATATTGCAGAATAATAAGGAATATCTGTCGTATAGATAGGATTTATTGAATTGTAAGAAAAAATTAATTATTATAATATCAACCCTAGATATATTGTGTAAATGGACAACCCTTACATGTTCATAAGAGGCCTCAAGCTCTTGACTTTATATTGGTTGTATGGGGAATATACAACGAAGCAATAGGTATAATTAGCACTGGGCAAGCAGTCGCTATTTATGCCTATTGCTTTTGTGGTTTCTACTAACTCAATTCCAGCCGGGCAAGCCGAAGGCAGCCCATAAGGCCCTGATTATCCTTAAGGGAAGCAGGCACGATGTAATGATCCGGGTCGTTCAATTGCTGAGTCCTGATATAACCGTTCAGCAGTTCAACAACCTTTTTCCTGATCAACGGAAAGAGCTGCTCCTGGTGCATGACTCCACCGCCAAGTACTATTCGGTGAGGAGATAGAGTAAGAATCATATTGACCAGACCCTGTGCAATATAGTAAGCCTCCAGCTCCCATACCTCAGTGCGGTCCCTTAATTCGTAAGCCTTTTGTTTCCATCGCTGCTCAATGGCAGGGCCGGAGGCAAGACCCTCAAAGCAATTTCCATGATAGGGACAGACACCTTGAAAATTATCTTCAGGATGTCTTTCGAGTAATATATGACCTGCTTCCGGATGAAGCATACCATGAAGCAAAGCACCGTTCAGGTATACACCAACACCGATGCCGGTACCGATTGTGATATAGATGCCGGAGGATAATCCTTTCATACTACCAAAAGTCGCTTCACCAAGGGCTGACGCATTTACGTCTGTATCAAAGCCAATCGGTATCTTAAGCGCTTTTTTCATAATCCCAACAATATCGTAATTAGCCCAGGCAAGCTTCGGTGTCGAGGTAATATATCCATAGGTCCTTGAGCTTTTATCCAGATCAATGGGACCAAAAGAACCAATTCCCAAGGCTTCAATCCCTTTACTTTTATAATAATCAATCATCTTAATAGCGGTAATATCCGGTGTTTGTGTCGGAATGGAGCATTGCTCTATGATTTCACCGTTCTCGTTTCCAACTGCCATCACCATCTTCGTTCCGCCCGCCTCCAGAGCACCCAATAACATACATACTTCCTCCAGTTCTATGCATTATTATTTCTATCGCCCTTATTGTAATCGATAATAATGATAAAATATAGTACTTATTTGAAAAAACAAATGAAATTATAATTAATGGATAAAAAAAGACAAAATATTGATATAAATTTACCAACACTTTCTGATAATATAGAGATATAGAAACGGTATTACGTATACAGATAAAATTGATACAAGGAGATAGAGCGTATGCTACATAAAACTTTAAACGGTAATTGGAAAATGAGAGAGGTTAGCCAAAATCATTGGTTGAATGCGAAAATTCCGGGGTCTGTCATGTCTGTATTATTACAGTATGGCAAAGCTCCAGATCCTCATTACAGATTAAATGAATATGAGGTCAGGGAATTATTCCGTAAGGATTATGAATTTGTCAGGGAATTTACGGTTACTGAGGAGCTTATTGATAAGAAAAGAATAGAACTTGTATGCTACGGCCTTGATACCTTGGCGGCAATTTATCTAAATGATATCCTGCTGGCTAAGGCAAATAATATGCATCGAACCTGGAGGTTTGAATGCAAATCCTTATTGAAGAAGGGAATTAATCAGATAAAAATCGTATTCCAGTCCCCGATTACCTATATTGAAAGCTATGAGCCCGGAGTGAATAAGGAAATCAGTTATATTGCAGCCGGTGCCATGAAGGGTAATCAAT
Organism: Bacillota bacterium; assembly: GCA_023415635.1. Taxonomy (GTDB): domain Bacteria; phylum Bacillota; class Clostridia; order Lachnospirales; family Lachnospiraceae; genus Mobilitalea. The sequence continues at coordinate 283,927 of JAEZJV010000051.1, forward strand.
ACCTAAGAAAAGCCCACTGTATGTTTGGCTGGGATTGGGGTGCTCAGCTACCGGATGCAGGTATCTGGCGTGACATCGAGCTGGTCGGCTATAGTGAAGGAAGAATTGAGGATGTGGAAATCCTCCAAAATCATGGAAAGAGTAAGGTTGAGCTAAAGATTAACACTGAGTTGCAGCTATTGGAGGAGGGAAGCTATACCCTGGAATATATTCTGGCAGCCCCTGACCAAAGGGTACTAAAGTATCAGATGGAGGTAAACGGAAGTAGCAATTTGTATACTATTGAAGTAGAACAGCCTCAGCTTTGGTGGCCTAACGGCTACGGTGAACAGCCGCTCTATCACTTGTCCTTGGCTTTATTGAACTCCGGAAAACGATTGGATTATAAAGAATTTACCCTAGGCTTCAGAACCCTGACTATCAGTCAGGAGAAGGATGAATGGGGCTTGGAATTTGCTTTTATGGTAAACGGTGTAAAGATTTTTGCCAAGGGAGCAGATTATATTCCGGAAGATTTAATATATTCAAGAATAACCGAGGATAGGATAGAGTATCTCCTTGATAGCTGTGTCAGAGCCAATTTTAATTGTATCAGAGTATGGGGCGGTGGTTATTATCCCTCGGATACCTTCTATGAGATATGTGACAGGCACGGTCTGATTGTATGGCAGGATCTGATGTATGCCTGTAATGTTTATGATCTGACCAGAGAGTTTGAAGAGAACATTATCGAAGAAACCAGAGATAATGTGAAACGCATCAGACATCATGCTTCTCTGGGGCTGTGGTGCGGGAATAATGAGCTTGAATCAGCCTGGTATGTATGGCCGGACTTTCAAGTCCATTCGGCACAGCTTCGAGCAGATTATATCAAGCAGTTTGAATATATTTTGCCAAGGGTAGTGGTGGAGTCAGATCATGCCACCTTTTACTGGCCATCCTCTCCCTCCTCGGGAGGCTGCTTTGATAACCCCATTGATGAGAACAGGGGTGACACGCATTATTGGGATGTATGGCATGGACTTAAGCCCTTTGAAGATTACCGAAATTACTACTTCAGATTCTGCTCCGAATTCGGGTTCCAATCCTTCCCGTCCCTAAAGACAGTCAATACCTACACTGAGGAAGGGGATCGGAACATCTTCTCGCGGGTAATGGAAAGCCATCAAAAGAATGATGCTGCTAACGGTAAGATGCTTTATTACCTCTCAGAAAATTTTCTTTATCCTAAAGACTTTTATAGCCTGCTATATGTGACACAGATCCTTCAGGGCATTGCCATTAAATTCGGTGTGGAGCATTGGAGAAGACATCGCGGGCGCTGCATGGGGGCGGTCTACTGGCAGCTGAATGATGACTGGCCGGTTGCTTCCTGGGCAAGCATTGATTATTACGGACGTTGGAAGGCTCTGCATTACATGGCAAAGAATTTCTTTGCACCGGTCGCCGGAACGATTGCCAGAACAGGAAACACGATAGAAGCCCATATTCAGAATGAACGCATGACAGATAAGAGGTGTAAGGTAATCATGTCACTTAAAAGGATGGACTTTACAGTTCTTAAGCAGAATACCTTTGAAGCCACAGTACCGGCACTGACTGCACTGAAGCTGGGGGAAATAGATTACTCAGAGTTAGTTGCAGGGATTGAAGACAAAGTTTTTGTAGAAGCGGTGTTTATGGATGAGGATGGATATCAAAGTGCGGAAGTTGAGATATTTGTGAGATTTAAGCATTTATCCCTGGAAATTGCGGATATTTCCGTAAAGGCCACTGAAGAACAGGAGGATTATGTACTGGAAATAGCCGCGAATCGGTTGGCGTGCTTTGTCGAGCTTGATTTTGAAGATGCGGATGCATTATTTAGTGATAACTATTTCTACCTTGCAAGTGAGAAACCAAAGTTGATCAGACTGAAAAAGGCAGAAATACAGGGCTCACTGTTTGGCAGCACTGAGGAGCTTTTACAGAGACTTCGGATCCGCTCTCTCAGAGATACCTTCTAGTCGGTGCATAAAAATATGGCTGTGCGGGTGATACCGCACAGCCTTTTGAAGTAACAAATAGGATTAATGCTTATCGGTGTCGAGGATCTTCTTCAGTTCCTCCATAAAGGTACTGACATCCTTGAATTCGCGATAAACGGAAGCGAAGCGGACGTAAGCAACCGGGTCTAAATCCTTTAGCTTATCCATTAGGATTTCTCCGATGACATGACTGGGAATCTCTTTATCTTCACGATTAAAGATGGTATTCTCTACTTCATCAACAAGGCTTGTAATCTGATCTACAGATATCGGTCGTTTATGACAGGAACGGAATACACCTGCCTCGATCTTGGAGCGGTCATAGGGTTCGCGGTTGTTATCCTTCTTTATTACAACCAGCGGAATTGCTTCTACCTTCTCATAGGTTGTAAATCTACGCTGGCACTCATCGCATTGACGGCGTCTTCTGATAGAATTATTATCATCAGCCGGTCTTGAATCTATAACTCTTGTATTATCCTTACTACAAAACGGGCACTTCATAGTAATATCCTCCTAAGTTCATTGTCATTATTCCCCCTGGCTTCGGAAGAATTTACTGATAATCCTTGATATACCTTGATTATATTGAAGTTTATACGAACGGTCAAGATAATTATTCACATAATATATGCAAAACTGAGTTAACAGATTTTTATCAGGCATTTTTCAAGGTCTACATCAACCAAAATGATATCAACACCAATCTGCTTAATATGGCTCCGGCTGATCACATATTCGTGATCCCTGCCAAGAATGCCCCATACTTTACAAGGGCCGGGAATAATAATATGCGTAATACATCCGGTGCTGATATCTATTTCCACATCACATACATAACCGAGGCGAACACAGTCCCTACAGTTAATCACTTCTTTTTCCCGAAGTTCACAAAAGCGCATATGACCACCCATAAGTATTCTTGATTTATTATATGCGGCCTTTGGTGAAAATCCATACTGCATTTGACATAGGTGACAAATAAAATCTTATGTGGTATAATTAACCATATTTTATGAGGAGGTAAAGGAAATGTTACAGGGCATAGAGGATTTTTTGCGTCACGGTGTATTGCTTAACTGGATTGCACCTATCATAGGTACCATCATTGGAGCAATTGCTGTTAAATTACTGATAGACCGATATAAAAGTAAGTCAGTAATCAGCATTATTAATATAGCGAATAACCGATTTGTTGATGCGATCAGACCCTTCTTTATCGAAGAAATTGAGATTGACATGAAGATAGTCATAAATATTAGAAACGCGATAAAGAGAGAATATTGTGCTGATGATGATATGATCTATACCATCGAACAACTAAAGGAGCAGATTATTTTAGATATCTCTGAAACAAAATATCTGTCAGAGGAAAGAAAGAAAACATTGATACATAACGTTTATTTGAAGTTTGATAATTATAAAGCAGAGACTGAAGCAGAAATTGTTGAAGAACAGACAGAGCTGATTAAATATGAGGTGAATAAGCTAAGAGTGAATAATTACTATCTGGCGATTATATCGGTATTAATCATCGTAATGGCGATTATACTGCTCATAAGTTACTTCTATACACTGAACTTTAATAATCTGTACTGGCTAATTATTATTCTTCCCTTAGTTCTGTTTATCGCAGAGATGATTACAGAAAATATCGTACAGAATAATAAAATCAAGAAGGGAATGGAGCGTTTCCAGATGGAAAAAAATGATGTAAAGGTTGGTTAGCATCACTCTGCCCTTTACTGAGATAAGATGAAGATAGCACCAACTTTTAATAGAGCCCCTGAACGGATTTTATCCGGTCGGGAGCTCTTTCTATAATCGGCGTTTTCTTGAATTATCATATCTCGTACATTAATTTTTTGATATGATACTGAGAATTTATGACTAACCATAATTGCGGTTCATATACCATTACACTCCAAATACCTGTTCCTACTAATCCGTATTTTTTAACTAAATCCATCAGCGCATTGTAACTCCTGGCATCCGTAAACCATACGATATGCTGAACCGGATAGCCTATACTATATTGAAAATAATAAAAATAGGGTGATTGGGAAGGCTCATCAAATTGTATCTGAGCATTCACATCATGAGCTAAGCTTAAGGCGGAGTCAATAGTTAAGGAATTTGCAACGGTTTGGCCGGGTATATAAGGAAGTGACCAATCATATGCAAGGGTTGGCTCACCGACACTTAATTTATCCGGAGCTACAGTCTGGAGTGCAAAATTAACAAAGATATCAATTTTCTGGATTGAACTTACCGGTGCGGGGGGAGAGCTGTTTTTACCCCAAACAAATTCAAGAAATATAATTTCATCTACTATGCTGCTAATCTTCGAATAATCAATCTGTTCAAAGGTTACATCACCATTCTCACTTTTGATACCTGGATTAATTGTTACGAACAATAGATATCCTTTACTGGACAAAAGCTCGGAGGCCTTAGTAAGGAAATTCTCATATAGATTCAAATTTGAGGAATTAATAAAATTAAATAAAAAATTTACACCGAAATAGCCTTTAGAGCTTATGATACTCAGTAAGTTATTCAGCTGATTTTCTTGATAAGCCTCATTCAGTAATATCTCATAGGCGACCTCCAGGTCCGGTTCTCCCTGGGCAGAGAAGGTACTCAGCATAACAAGTGGAATTGTTTCATATTCCTTTGCCAGACGGATGGTTTCTATATCATCATAATACGTGGATATTTCTCCGCTTCTCATAGCTCGATAATTAAATACAGACAGATAAGTCAGATTTGGCAGCGTCGCTTTCAGCAGATTAGTATTGACAAACGGATAGCAAAAGCCATTGGTAGTAAAAAAACCATTGGTATCGTAGCTGATCACGATTGTCTCCCCGGGGTAGATATGATCTCTATTTGCAAGGAAGGGATTATTCCTCAACAGCTGCATAACTGTAACATTGTATTCAGTTGCTATACTCTCTAGGGTATCACCTTCCTGGACCGTATGAGTTTGTTTAGGATATACGATGACGATAGTCTGTCCGATGACCAATTCATATGGATTGATTAATTGATTATCCTGTATAATTTTTTCGGCAGATACACCATAAGTGTCAGCGATTGATGCAATCGTTTCACCCGGCTGCACAACGTGAATTTCCATAGATTACCTCAAAATTGTCATTTATAAATTGTATGTATGAAATTGGAGGTATAATATTAAATATTTAAATCTTGCATAAAATTATATCCTTTGCTATACTTCAGACAGGTAAATGATTCCTTCTGGGCGGGAGAGGCTTAGGAAGGAGATATAACATGTTCAGCAAAGCATACAGTGCCGCAATCCATGGGATAGACGGATTGATTGTATCTGTGGAGGCGGATGTCAGCGACGGTCTTCCGTTGTTTGATATGGTCGGTTATCTTGGCTCCGAGGTAAAGGAAGCGAGAGAAAGAGTAAGGATTGCACTGAAGAATTGCGGATATCAGCTACCTGCAAAGCGTATCACAGTCAATCTTTCTCCGGCAGATATCCGTAAGGAAGGTACAGCCTTTGATCTACCTGTAGCGATCGCAATTCTGACGGCCTTTGGCCATCTGCCCGAAGAGTATCTGAAGGATACTTTAATCATCGGGGAACTCAGCTTAAATGGTAATGTGAATAAAGTTAACGGGGTCCTGCCCATAGTATATTCCGCAAAAAAGCAGGGCTTTAAAAAGTGCGTCGTTCCGAAGGAAAATGCGAAGGAAGGGGCTGTTGTAGAAGGAATACTCACTTATGGAGTCCGGACGCTGAAGGAGACGGTTGAGCTCTTATGTGATCAGACTAAAGCTATTCCAGAGGAGATTGATACGGGTAAGCTGTTCGCTATTTTAGACAATGAAGAGGGAATTGATTTTGCAGAGGTTGCGGGTCAGCTGGCAGCAAAGAGGGCAATAGAAATAGCAGCCTCCGGAATGCACAATATCCTCATGATCGGACCGCCGGGGGCAGGAAAAACGATGTTGGCCAAGCGGATACCAACGATTCTGCCGGAAATGACCTTTGACGAAAGCATGGAGATTTCAAAGATTTACTCCATTGCCGGTTTGATGGGACAGCAGGCATTGATTTCCAGAAGACCATTTCGAAATCCACATCATACGATTACGACGGTTATCTTTATAAAAAGGGAGAAGATAAAATTGCATCATTATGCTTTTAATGAGATAATATAGAAGTAGTACAACCATAGGAGGTGTTGGTTTGAAAGAAGATTTAAAGCGATTGCTTCTAGCATTTGAAAAGGAAATTCTTCGAGCAAATTCATGTAACCAATGCTATTTTGACATGAAATATAAAAACGACAGGAATAGTGAATGGGAATCTGTTTATGAAATAGCTCCTGCTTTCTTTGGACTAGCAATACGAGGATTACAAACTGAAGCTCTTGTGACTATTAGTAAACTATATGAACCTGAAGGACGTGCAGACTATAATCTTTACAAGTTACTTAATTTCATTCAAGGAAATGCAAAGGGAATAATCGACAAAGATTTTGCGATACTAAATAAAGAAGTTTTAAAATATAAAAAATTGCTTGATGAAAAACAAGTAATAGCTGGTAAGGTATTACATATAAGGGATAAAATTATTGCTCATAATGGAAAAGAATATTTTACTGTGTTAGAGGGAAAAGCAAGTAGTGTTAATTTGTCATTTGAAGAAATTGTCGATTTGCTTAAATTTGCAGAAGAATTGGTCAACGCATTTAATTATATAGTTTTTCAATCAAGGTCTGTTATGACTTACATTAATGGGATGAAAGGTAAAGGACATGATATTGACCAATTAATGACATTTTGCCTTGAAAACTTGCATAAGAATGATATTTAAATATTTCTGATATTTTTGTTTTGTAATAGAGAAATACATTTTATAAATTACTATTCAGAATGGTAAAATAAACTATACTGAATATTACAAAGTCTGACCTAGTAATATAAAGAGTAATTAATTTAGTAATATAATACTCCTTTACTTCGTAAAGGAGAGAAATTTAAATACTAAAATTTCTCCCTCAAATAGAAAAATGTTTTTTGAAAATTGCTGTTACTATTATAGCAATAAAGAATGATAATAAAGTATCGTATCCTTAACAGGCTTGTAATCAAGATGTTAAGGATTTTTTGATTTTAAGGAGGAAAAGTATGAATGAAATGAGATTGCCCGAAGAATTTAAAGGTTTTTGGATACCAAAAGAAATTTGGTTAAATAAAGAATTAAATATGCTTGAGAAAGTTGTGTTTTCAGAAATCGATAAATTAGATGATGGCCTAAGTGGTTGCTGGGCTAGTAACAAATATTTATCGGAGTACTGTCAATGTTCAGAAAGTAAAATCACTAAGACTGTAAAGTTATTAAAAGAAAAAGGGCTTATAAGAGAGAGTAATTTCGATGGTAGACATAGAGTTTTACGTGTTAATGAAGGTTATAAACCTAAATTTAGGAAACCATTACAACAAAATCAATTTTAGAAAGGAGGAAATGTATGATAGACATATTATTATCAAGTAGTTATTTTGTAGTAAACACAAAATTATGTAAAGAACTGGGTTTTAGAGAAGGAATATTCTTTTCAGCTTTATTTAATCAGTTACAAAATGATAGAAAGAACAAAAGGACAGTTTATATTGAGGGCAAGGAATATTTTGCGATATCTAGAACAAAAATTTTGGATGTAACATCAATTTCAAAAGAAAGCCAAAGAAAACTTCAATTTAAGCTTATTGAAAAAGGATTACTTGAGATGATTGTTTTAGGTGTAAGAAAGATGATTTATTATAGAATTGATGAGAGTGTTCTAGAAGATATACTAATTAATCCAATTATGCATAATTAAAAGGAGGAAATTTAGATGGCAAGGAAAAAATTAAGTAAATTAGAAACTGGGGAAGAAAAATTATTACGGTTAAGCAGAAATGCACGTAACTACTATCGAAGGAAAAAAGTTCGAGCTAAACAAATGTATGAAAAGCAATATGAAAACTTATTTCAAAAAATGGAGGTAAATGATTATGTTAATAAATAATGTACTTAGTATAGTGCAAAAAGAAAGAGAAAAAATTGAAGTTCAGGCAAGAGAGTATGGCTATAAGTGGAAGAGAGTTCAATTAAAAGCATTACAGAAAGAGAGCATCCAATTAGTTCAAAAAGCTATTGATGAAGCACAAAATATAGTTAAGGAATATGAAAATAAAGTAAAGGAAATTGAAAATAGGCAGTATCAAAGAACTTCTGCAACACAAGAAGAAATAGTAAACCTAGAATATGACTTAAAAGTACTTAAGGCCGAATTAAATATGAGTGAAACTAAATCGGATGTTATCGAAAGATATTTGCAAACAAAATCAGGTGCAAAGGCTGTTCTCATGATGTTTGCTGACCCCAATGTAGATATAGGATATTGGACAAAAGATATCTATGCTAAAGCAAGTATGATGGCAAAATCACAAGCAGAAATAGACTTCGACCTTAAGAAGCAGAAAGAGGTAGAAACTTTAAAAAGTGAGCTAAGTGAAATGGTTAATACAGGATCATTGCTAGCTGCACAAAAAGTATTAACAGGTAGTGCTGATTGGAAGATACCTTCGCTAGAAAGACAATTTGAAAATGATATTCTAGAATGCGATAGGCATATAATCGATTAATCATTGTACATATTTTTACGGATTATTAATTTTCGGGAGGTGAAGTATGTGGCAGAAATAGAATTTGAGAGACTTCCAAATATGACAGTTAAGCAGAGTATATTTATCCAAGCATTGGCTATGGGGAACACTATACAGGAAGCTTGCAGAGTGGCTAGGATTAGTGTTCCGACTGGATACAAATGGAAAAATAATGATAACTTTGATAAATTACTAATGGCATTAAAAAATGATATTGTTAATAGCAACCTCTCAAAATTAGTTAATGCATTAAATCTAGCAGTTGAAAATCATATTAAAATATTGATTGACCCTAAAACGATGATAAGTCAAAAACTTAAAGCAATTGATATGCTTTATAATCAAGTACATTGGTTTGCCGAGACGGAGAATATTCAGAAACGCATGGATGAATTAGAGCAAATATTTGCAGAAAAGAGTTGAATATGAGTAAATACCTTGCAATACAGAAAAGAATCGATCAAATGAAAAAAGCTGAAAAAGGTAGTCTTGCACCAAGCATAGGATTAATAAATAAAATAAATGAAGATTATACAGTATATATAGGCTTCTGGGATGGTAAACAATATTCAGATACCAAACAAAAGAGTTCTATAACAAAAAGATGTTCTTCATATAATGAAGCAGAGGAATATATAGTGGATTATTTAAAAGTAAATAAGCCAAGTTATAATTTCATTTTATTTACAAACGAAGAAGATTTATATGATTAAGAATGAAATTCGGGCGTAAAACAATATTTTGTATAATAGGCGAGTATTTATATTACTCGTCTTTTTTTATTGCGTAAAATCGATTTAATAGCTTTAGAAAGCATATTTATTACATAAGATGACAAAGCATTATTATTATGGTATTGTGAATATGGAGGTGATTATATGGATGAAATATTTAAAATAATGGGGGCAGTAATTGCAGGCTTAGGTGGTTCGAGTGTTATTATTCTAGGTTTATCGGGTTGGTTAGGAAGATTATGGGCTAATAGAATATTTGAAAAAGAGAAGATAAAATATGAAAAGGATTTAGAGGACTATAAAAAAGAGATTAACATAGAAATGCAAAAACTAAAAACCTTAGATGAAAAGGCTCTCTATATAACTAAGATACAGTATGAAAAAGAATTTGAAATATATCAAAATATATGGAAATCGTTAGTAGAATGCATAAGAGCTTCAAAAAACTTATATCCAATATTTCAAGAAGTCCCTTCTGATGAAGCTGAATTAGAAGAGTTTAATAAAAATAAATATACAACATATGTATCAGCATATAATTCATTCTTAGAAATAACAACATCATATGCACCATTTTATCAAGAGGAATTTTATAATGATTTACTTGAGTTAAGAAAAAGATGCAATGAGATTGGTATTATATTTAAAGAGTATACTTTTGACGTTAAATACAGTTTGACTTATGCTATGGCACGCGACACTAAATTGGATAAAGAAGATAGAAAAAAAGTATACCAGACATTACCAAGTGAAATTGATGAATATCAAAATAAATTACAAAAAGGAATTAGAGATTATTTGAAAAAGTTAAGAGTGGAATAAGTAAAAGGCGAGTTTATTCAACTCGCCTTTTTGTTATTTTAAGTTTCCGAGAGCATATTCACAACACTGGACAACTAAGTTATTAAGTGAAATTTCTTTTTGCTGAGCAACTATTTCAAGTTGTTTAACTAATTCTACTGGTAAACGAAAAGTTTTATTAATGGTTTCCTGCTTCTTAACTTCAAACATATTGTATTCCTCCTATATAATGCTAATTTTATGTGCAAAAAGTAGAAAAATATATACCCAATATATGCAATTTAATTAAAAGTGCAATATGCAATTGATCTTAGTGCTTTATTTAAGTATAATTAAATAAAAAGTATGGGAGGAATAAACATATGAAGAAAAAAGGATGCTTAATTAGCGTACTCGTAGTTTTTCTTATTGTATTTACATTATTAATAACAATAGGAATTCTTATAACAAATTATAGAAACAATCCACCAAACGAAAAAGATGTTTCTACAGAGAATTCCAATGAAAGTAAGGCTACAAAGTATAATATTGAAGATATTAGTAATGGGAAGTATTATGTTTCAGATAATGAATATGAAAAGATTTACGATAGAGCATGTAAAGCCGCTCTTGCATGGGTTGATCTCTATGACAAGTATAAGACAATTGATAATAGCAAATTAACAATATACGATGATGGAAGTATCTTAATGCAGCTTTATACTAGTGATGATAATAATGTTTCTGTTACTTATACTAAAAAGGATAAAAATGGAGATAGGGATAGGATTGCGATTAGTTATGATTCGGGCGGCGGAATAAAAACAATAATAGAAAAGTAGTTAACTATCAATCAACTAAAGAGTAGGAGGAATTCCTACTCTTTTTTATTACAAAAATATTAAATTCAAAAAACTTGCTTTTTATGCTTTAGAAAAGATCAATTCACCACACATATTTATGTATAAGCAAGAATGAATGCTTAATAAAAATAAAAAACAGGAGGAATATGTTAATGAGTAACAAAAGTGTATATGAAAATAGTAATCAAGGAGATAATGAGCTAATACCTAACTTGCCTATTAGTGATACTAAAGTCGATGATTTTTATATTGAAAAACTAATTCAGAAAAGAAAAGTATTAAGTAGATTATCATGGGATAAGCAAGTTGATTATTTTATGAAGTATTGTTATTCAAGATGTGAAGATAATCCTACGGATTATATGATCAACTATGCTAAAGAATTAACAGTGCTGGTTGAAAGTGGAGTAGAAGTAAATGCTTATATGTTTGATGCAATTCCAGTTTATTCAATAAAAGGTTATGAACTTCTTTTATAAACTTCTTTCAGGGTAGTCACAGGCTACCCTGATTATATAAAGAAAAACATCTCTTTTCATTAACAAGAAATATACATAAAAAAGCACTTCAAAACTCCGGGAACCTGTCTAAAAAATGTAAAGGAAATTGTTGTCATGTTTTCATTTACATTAGATAATAAAAGCACGAACAAATGTTCTGAAAGGAGAATGTGGTGTTATGAATAATCTAAAAGAAAGAAAAGATGTTATTAAAATTTCGGTTAATGATTATGAGGATTTTGGAATTAATGATGAACTTATAAACATGAACTTGATAATATCTGCTTTTTCAGATAAAGAAGGAGATTATGTAGTGATATGCCTTGTAGATAATACATATATCCTTCTAAATTGGAGAGGAACTGAAAGTGTAAGTGCTTATAATGAATTAATTAGCTATATAGGAGGTGGATATTGATGGTATACGGATATGCAAGATGTAGTACTGATGAAACGAAACAAGATATTAATAGGCAAAAAAGGGAGCTTAAATTATTAGGAGTAGTAGATGAAAAAATTTACTTTGAATATGAAAGCGGAACGAAAGATGACAGAACAGAATTGAATAAACTACTTAATATCATCAGTACAGGTGATACATTAGTATCTACTGAGGTAAGCAGAATTACTAGAAGTACTAAGCAGTTATGCGAAATTATTGAGTTATCAAGAAATAAGAAATTAAAATTAATCTTAGGTACGTTTGTTGTAGACTGCACTAAAGGTTCATTAGAACCTATGACAGAGGGAATGCTCAAGATGATGGGTGTATTTGCAGAAATGGAACGAAATATGATTAGCCAACGTGTTAAAAGTGGAATGGAAAATGCTAAATCCAAAGGAAAGTTAATAGGTAGACCTCACATAACATCTGAAACAATACCAAATATATTTATAAGACATTATCCTAAGTACATATACAAGCAAATTAATAAGGTTGAATTAGCAAGGCTATGTAAATTATCATATCCAACTGTTTTAAAATATATAGCGATTATAGAAAGCCAAAAGCATAAACTAATATAATTTTGAAGGAGGAAGTGTATGAAATTAGCAGTAGCTTATTGTAGAGTAAGTACAGACCATGAAGAACAGAAAAAATCAATTATTGAGCAACAAGAACAATGGACTGAATATTTCAAAAAGGAAAATATGCAACCTGCAAAGTGTGGATTGCTTTATAAGAAAGATGGAAGCAAGCAAATATTTACAAATGGGTTATATGTGGACGAAGGTATTAGTGGTACAAGTTTAAAGAATAGAAAAGCTTTTAATCAAATGATAGAAGATGCTAAAAAGAAAAAATTTGATATGATATATGTGGAAGATGCAAGTAGATTTAGTCGTGCTATAGATGATGGTGTTGGAACAGTAAAAGATTTAAGAGGTATTGGTGTGGGAGTGTATTTCAGAAAAGAGGGATGGGATACAATTACCCAAGATAGAGATTTTGAACTTGGTCTTCGAATTGGTCTAGCTCAAGAAGAAAGTAGAATTAAATCGGACCGTATGAGATGGGCTATTAATAGACTTCATCTAAAAGGAGGGTGGAATAGCTTTGCTCCGTTCGGATATGATATTGAAAAAGCATTTTTAAAAGTCAATGAAGAAGAAGCTGAAATAATTCGTATGATTTATAGGCTTTATATAGAAGAGGGGTATGGGATTGGAAAGATTGTTAGATACCTTAATGCGGAGAAAATAAAATCAAAAAAAGGAGTACAATGGAGCCAACCTCAAATAGCACATATTTTAACAAATAAAATTTATATAGGCGAACAAAGAACACATACAATAGAAACATCTGATATTACTAGACATTATAAAACTCAAGTGCCAGAAGATGAACAAATTGTACATACTTTTGAGCATTTACGTATATTGAATGATGATGTATTTAATCTTGCTCAAATCGAGAGAGATAGACGAAATACTTTATTTGATATGGGAAGAGGGCATAGTAATAAGCATCTACTCTCTACACTGCTATACTGTTATGAGTGTGGTGGAACATATAAACGTAAGAAAAGACACTCATATATTAGAAAAGATGGCACTAATAAAGATATCGGATATGAATGGACTTGTGGTGTTAATGATATGTATGGTACTAGTAAATGTGGTCATAGAAATATGGTAATAGAAGAAAGTGTTATAGAAATTATAAAGGAGGAGATTTTAGCACGAAGAAAAGATGATTTATCTCAAGTTTTTGAAATGTATTTTAAGAAAAAAGTTGAGGAAAATTATATTGAACCAGAAGTAATGAATGAAGAAAAAGAGAAGCTAATGCAGGAAATGAGAATTCTACGTCAAGACTTGCGTGATAAATTAATTAATGAAACAGTATATAAGGATGCTATGAAAAATCTTAATGAAAGAGTATCTTATATTAACAATGAATTAAGTAGATATGAAAGAAGACAAATTGAAATTGAGAATGCTAGATTGCGTTTTGCTGATTATCAAAAAATGCTTAACAGTATAGAACTAGATAAATTGACAAACAATCAGCTTAAGAAGATTTTCAATAAAATTCTTGTTAGAGGAAGAATAGTATCTGGAAAAAAGCAAGTTTTTTTGTGTTTTCAGTATAATTTTCTAGGCATTGTAGAAGAAGATTTATATAGCGAATTTGAAGATAGAATAAATCTATGGAAAAGAGTAGTTTAACTACTCTTTTTTGTTATTCTATAAAAATGGGAAATATAGTATTTTGCCATATATTGTGATAAACTATGGAAAGAATTGGAATTTATATATGTAGCTTTTTTATGATAAAACAAATAATGAAGTATCAAGGCTAATTGATAAAATGAAAAGAGGTGATTTATTTTGAATAACGATATGGTTATAGATTTTAGCAAGTGGAAGAAAGCCAAAGATAAGATGCTCCCATGTTTAACGTGTATTCATTACATAGGCGGGAAAGACGGGTGCGGCGAATTGGGAGATGTGCCCGACAATGTTTGGTATAAATTAGCGGAATGTAAGAGTTTTTTAGATTATGATGATATAGAGAACTAATGATGAATGTGTAGATAGAGAAAAATTGAATTTCTTTCTGTACAACTCCCCATTACAATAGTAAAATAGAATAAATATGATATTATTTAAGGGGGTATTTTATGAATAAAGATTTTTACAATAAGATAAAACTATTAGCAGACAAGTATGCAAAGAGATTGGAAAAACAAATTAGTAAAAGAATAGTTGAAATGGAGGAAGATGATAATTCACATTATTTGATTTATCGTGTTTTGGGTATTACTATGGAAGAAGGTAATCTAATTGATTTATATCAAAACAAAGGACGATTTCTTTACAAATATGCTGGTGCCTTTTTAGAAGAAGCCGCATTAATGTGTTTTAAAGAAAAGTATAGCAATGCAGAAAAGGTAAAAATACCAAATACATTAGGCAGAAGACCCAAGACATTTGAGATAGATTGTTTAGTTAATAGTAGAGCCCATGAAATTAAATGGCGTGATGCTACGACTGACGGTGACCATATTTCAAAAGAACATACTAGAGTTAAAGTAATACAAGAAAAAGGTTATAAACCAATTAGAGTTATGTTCTATTATCCAAATAGAGCACAAGCGCAACGTATTCAAGAAACTCTAAAAACATTGTATGCGGGTGTAGCGGGAGAATATTATTATGGTGATACAGCATGGGAATATATTAAAACCTTCACTGGAATTGATTTATTAGAGATATTAGAAAAAATAGCCGAATCAAGGAAGAACTAATTTGACGGAGACAACTATGAGAGTTATACATGACGATTGTTTAAATAGTATGAGAGCTATGGAACAAAATACCATAGATATGATATATTTAGACCCACCATTCTTTACACAAAAGGAACATGTCCTTAGTGATAAAGAAGGCAAATTATATAATTTTTCAGACGAATGGAATTCTATAACTGATTATATCGATTACATAACTGAAAGATTAGTTGAAGCAAAAAGAATTTTAAAAGATAGTGGAAGTATATTTCTTCATTGTGATACTACCGCTTCACATTATTTAAAAGTTGCGATGGACAAAATATTTAATAAAGACAATTTTAGGAGTGAAATTATTTGGTATTATAAAAGATGGTCTAATGCAAAAAATGGTTTACTTAATGCCCACCAGACTATCCTTTATTATACAAAGACTTCTAATTATAAATTCAATAAAATATTTACCGACTATTCGCCTACAACTAATGTTGACCAAATATTACAAGATAGGGTAAGAAATGAAGATGGAAAAGCTGTATACAAAACAGATGATGATGGTAATGTTATTTATACAAATGAAAAAAAAGGTGTCCCTTTATCTGATGTATGGGAAATTCCATTCTTAAATCCCAAGGCAAAAGAAAGAGTGGGATACCCTACTCAAAAACCCATACTATTATTAGAAAGAATTATCGAAATCAGTACAGATAGGGGCGATTTAGTCTTAGACCCATTTTGTGGAAGCGGTACTACTTTAGTTGCTGCAAGTTTAATGGGTAGAGATTATGTAGGTATTGATACTAATCCCGATGCCATAGAACTAACTAATAGAAGATTAGATGAGCCAGTTAAAACCAATTCCTATCTTATGGAAAAAGGAAAAGATGCGTATATAACAAAATCTGATTATGAAAAATCTATATTAGATTATTTAGATTGTAATATAGTTCAACGAAATAAAGGGATAGACGCTATACTTAAAAAACATTATAATGGTAAATCTGTATCTGTAAGAATTCAAAAAGATGGCGAAAGCATTGAAGATGCTGTAAAGCTGCTACATAAAGCAAGCATAAAAAAAGATTGTAGTTATTCAATTTTGATTAAAACAAATAACTTATGTGGCTTTACTACCCTTACAGTTCCTTCAAATGTGCTCATAATAAATAGTTATGATATAGCAATTCAAAAGTTTTTAGAAAGTAATTCAGAGAACTGATTATTAAAAGATGGCTGATTTTTAGGCTATCTTTTTTTCTTAGTGATATATCTTTAGTTAAAGCAGATGAAAAGTCATAGATTTTTTTTCTGATATAAGCTTTAATTTTCAAATTTCTATCTATCTCCTCCCATTTTATTAATATTGCTACCTCTGCTCTGGTTGGCGGCGGTCAGGTACCTAAGCCGGGAGAAATCAGCCTGGCACATCTTGGAGTCCTATTTCTGGACGAGCTTCCCGAATTTCAGAAGAATACCATTGAGGTTTTGAGACAACCACTGGAGGAGAAATCAGTTACAATAGCGAGACTGAAGGCTACCTATCAGTATCCGGCGGGCTTTATGCTGGTAGCAGCAATGAATCCCTGCTCCTGTGGTTATTATCCGGATCGTAGCCGCTGTAACTGTTCAGTCCCCATGGTAAAGCGTTATCTGGGAAAAATATCACAGCCTCTGCTCGAACGGTTTGATATCTGCATTGAGGCATTACAGATGAATTATAAGGAGTTGCAGCAAAAGGACAGGCAGGAGAGCTCGGCCATGATACGAAAGCGGGTTGAGGCGGCCAGAGATATTCAGCTGAGGCGGTACAAGGAAGAGAGTATTTATTTCAATTCACAGCTTACTCCAAGAAGTATTAAAAAATACTGTAAGCTTGAGCCGCTGGAACAAAAGCTTTTAGAGGAGGCTTTTGTCAAAATGAATTTCAGTGCCAGGGCATATCACAGAATCCTGAAGGTGGCCAGAACCATTGCAGACTTGGATCATAGTGAGCGTATCACGGCAAAACATCTAAGTGAAGCAATTTGCTACCGGAGTATGGATCAAAAGTATTGGGGGGAGTGAGGGCTGTCATGGAGCATCGTATCTATAATTATTGGCTAAGTACCAGAAAGAATATCGGTCCGGTAAAAATCGAAGCATTGCTTCAAATTTATGGGTGTGCCGAGGAAATATACCACACCTCAGGAGAAGTATTGGCAGACTGTAAGGAAAGCTGCCTCAATGATTCCGGGCAGAGAATGTTTACGGAAAAAGATATTGCATCAGTGCTTTCCGGAAGGAATTCGAATATGCTACAGGAAGAATTCTACAGACTGACAGACGGTGGAATACAATTCATAACAAAGGAAGACGAGGATTATCCCGATAAATTACGACAGATTTATGCTGCACCCTTTTCCCTTTATGTGAAAGGCTCATTGCCTGCAAAGGATACCAAATGCCTTTCTGTGGTTGGTGCAAGAGACTGCTCCCAATATGGACAGGAGATGGCAAGGTATCTCGCCGGAGCTGTTGCGAAGGAAGGAATTTTGGTTATCAGCGGTCTGGCAAGGGGCATTGATACCTATTCTCATCAGGGAGCAATTCATGCAGGAGGGCTTACCTATGCGATTCTTGGTTGTGGAATAGATCAGTGTTATCCGAGGGAGAATATTGGGCTTTATATGAAAATTCAACAGTATGGTGGGGTTTTATCGGAATATGCACCGGGAATAAAACCGTTACCGGGTAATTTTCCGATGCGTAACCGGATAATCAGCGGTCTCAGTGATGCGATTCTGATTATCGAAGCGAGATTAAAAAGTGGATCTCTGATTACGGTGGATATGGGACTGGATCAGGGAAAGGATATCTATGCTCTGCCCGGGAGAGCTACAGATGCTCTCAGTGAGGGCTGTAACAATCTGCTTAAGCAGGGGGCTAAACCAGTGACAGCTCCCAAGGACATTCTGGAGGATCTGCTTCCGGGTTATAAGGAAATGTCAGGGGTATGCCATTCTGCAAAACAGATGCCAAGCGATCAGGAAAAGAAGATATTCTCCTGCCTGACTATCGATCCAAAGCATATAGAGGAGCTTGCTCTGCTTTCGGGGCTGCCAATCAATCATCTGATGGAGCAACTCATTACTTTAGAGCTAAAGGGACTTGTAAGACAGACCATGAAAAATTATTACTGTATAACGCGATGTTAAGTTATCTTGCAAAATGGATAATGATGGTATAAAATAAACCGAATGGTATTTGCTTTAATATACAGATAGAAGTATTACGAAAGGATAGCATTGTGATTTTCAACCTCACAATGCAGAGTGGTTATGAAATAATATTTCATGCATATTTTGTTCTATAAACAGGTAGGAATATTACATCGGCAAAGAAAAAATCTTGGATTACCCGAAAGAATTCCTTCTATTAATTATGAACAAACTATGGACGAAATGAAAAAAAATAATAAACCGCTTGAAAATAAAGGAGAAATAGTATATGCTTCTTTTGTTTAGAACCTAAGTAAAAGATTAGATTCTGATATCCATACAGCAAACATAGAAATGAGGGATTTACTAGCATGCCAAGATATCTTGTTATCGTGGAATCACCAGCCAAGGCAAAGACTATCAAGAAGTTTTTGGGAGCAAATTATGAGGTACTGGCCTCCAACGGCCATGTACGGGATCTGCCGAAAAGCCAATTGGGTATTGATATAGAAAATGATTATGAACCGAAATATATAACCATCAGAGGAAAAGGGGATCTGCTTGCTAAGCTCCGCAAGGAAGTGAAGAAGGCAGACAAGGTTTATCTCGCAACGGACCCTGACCGTGAAGGAGAAGCAATCTCCTGGCATTTGTTAAATACTCTGAAGCTGGAGGTAAAAGACTCCAGCAGAATAACCTTCAATGAAATCACGAAAAATGCTGTAAAGGCTTCCATCAAACAGGCCAGAGAGATTGATATGGATCTGGTTAATGCTCAGCAGGCGCGTCGTATACTGGATCGTATGGTGGGTTATCGAATCAGCCCGCTTTTATGGAGCAAGGTCAAACGAGGCTTAAGTGCCGGAAGAGTACAATCAGTAGCACTCCGTATCATATGTGACAGGGAGGATGAAATTGATGCCTTTGTTCCTGAGGAATACTGGAACCTGGAAGCAATGTTTGACATCAAGGGCAAGAAAAAACCTTTGATTGCGAAGCTAAATGGTGTAAAGCGTGACATCCGTAGCGAGACTGAAATGAACGATATCATCAGGCGGCTTGAAAATGCCAGCTTTATTGTTAATGAAATTAAGAAGAGCGAACGTATCAGAAAAGCTCCGTTACCGTTTACCACCAGTACACTCCAGCAGGAAGCTGCCAAGGCGCTGAATTTCTCTACCCAGAAGACGATGCAGCTGGCTCAGCAGCTGTATGAGGGTGTAGATATCAAGAATCACGGTACAGTTGGTTTGATTACCTACCTCCGTACAGATTCCGTACGAATCAGCGACGAAGCGGATCAGGCTGCCAAGCAATTTATCAAGGAGCATTACGGTGAAGAATTTGTAGCTCAGGAGGAGAATCTTGGTCGTACAGGAAAGAAGATACAGGATGCTCATGAAGCAATTCGTCCCACCTATGTGGAATTCACACCTGAGGAACTCAAAAACTCCTTAAACAGAGATCAATTCAGACTTTATCAGCTCATCTGGAAGCGCTTTGCTGCCAGTAGGATGCAGGCAGCAAAATACGAGACAACGACGATTAAGATAGACGCCAATGATTTTAGGTTTACAACTGTTTCATCAAAACTGGTCTTCGAAGGCTTTATGAGTGTCTACACACCCGAAGAGGAGGAGGAAGATACAGGTGCGACCTATGACAGTCTTGAAGAGGGGCAGAAGCTTTCTCTGATCAAACTGGATCCAAGTCAGCATTTTACTCAGCCTCCGGCACATTATACGGAAGCTTCCCTGGTTAAGACCTTAGAGGAGCTAGGAATCGGAAGACCGAGTACCTATTCTCCTACAATAACGACAATTATAGCCAGACGCTATGTTGCTAAGGAGAATAAAAATCTGTATGTCACAGAGCTGGGTGAGGCCGTGAATAATATAATGAAAGCAGCTTTTCCGAGCATTGTGGATGTGAATTTTACAGCGAATATGGAATCCCTTTTGGATTGTGTGGAGGACGGAACAGTTACTTATAAAACAATTATCAGTAATTTTTACCCGGATTTAGAGGAAGCAGTAAATAATGCACATTTGGTGCTTGATAAAATACAGATTGAAGATGAGGTAACGGAGGAAATTTGCGAGGAATGCGGTAGAAACATGGTAATAAAATACGGCCCTCATGGTAAATTCCTTGCATGCCCCGGCTTCCCGGAATGTAAGAATACAAAGCCGTACCTTGAGAAAATCGGTGTGGAATGTCCTTTTTGTGGCAATGATATTGTTCTGAGAAAGACAAAGAAAGGGCGAAAATACTATGGCTGTATCAACAACCCCGCCTGCGAGTTCATGACCTGGCAGAAGCCCTCAGGAATCCGTTGTGAGAAGTGCGGAGGAATTATGCTGGAAAAGGGAAGCAAGCTGGTCTGCGACAATGATAAATGCGGACATGTCAGCCTAAAAATCTAATATAAATTTATAATATTTTTTGAAAAAATACAAAATTGGATATAATAATTAATAATTTGGTCATAATGTGCGTCAAAATAGCGAAAAGACTATTGTTTTTGGAGATAACATGTGATATTATTAAAAAGGTGATACAATTAGAAACAATTACTAGTTGTAACGCTTCTTCCAATCATACTGATCGAAATACGCAACAAGCCTTGAGGGTTCGTACTTGTACTTCCTCGCAGTATTGAACCTTGTATATTGGAAGCCTAGAGGGGATCAGAATAAGCTGGGAGGAACTTAAGTAATGAGTGTACAGTTACTAGATAAAACAAGAAAGATCAATAATCTGCTGCATAATAATAACTCGCATAAGGTTGTATTTAATGACATCTGTGTAGTCCTTAGCGATATACTTGCATCCAATGTTTTGGTCATCAGCCGTAAGGGGAAGGTGCTCGGGGTAAAAAACCGTAGCGATATCAATGAAATCAAGGAATTGATTAAGGATGCTGTCGGCAGACATATTGACAGTCTGCTGAACGAGAGACTCTTGAACATATTATCAACAAAAGAAAATGTCAACTTGAGAACGCTGGGGTTTGAGTTTGATAATGTTGACACCTATCAGGCAATTATTACACCCATTGATATAGCGGGTGAGAGGCTTGGTACACTTTTTATATATAAGAACGGTCCGCAATATACTTTGGATGATATTATCTTAAGTGAATACGGCACCACAGTTGTAGGCTTGGAGATGATGCGATCCGTAAATGAAGAAAATGCAGAAGAGAACCGAAAGGTTCAAATCGTAAAATCAGCAATCAGTACCTTATCCTTTTCGGAATTGGAAGCCATTACCCATATTTTTGAAGAATTAAAGGGTAATGAAGGAATACTGGTTGCCAGTAAGATTGCTGACCGAGTCGGTATTACCAGATCGGTGATCGTAAATGCACTTAGAAAATTTGAGAGTGCAGGGGTTATTGAATCCCGCTCCTCAGGTATGAAGGGGACCTATATCAGAGTTCTGAATGATGTAGTATTTGAGGAATTGAAAAATTTGAATAATCAATAATGGATTTGTTATGCAAAAGGATTTGTGGGGATTAAGTCCCATGAATCCTTTTTTAGTTTATGAAAATTTTATAAAGTCCTGGAAGGAGGTAATAAGAAAAAATTATTAACAGTCTTTTTTGATGAATATTTATGAAAGGAGGAAGTGTTATCATTTGCCAAATCTACGGCAGATTTTATTTTTTGAGCCGGTAAGACGGCAGGTTTTTCTTGTAAAAACCATAATAATACAAGCTATAGTATTATTCTACTAAATTTCTAAATATATCTTGTGTTTTCTTAAATATTTATTATAATAATTGTATGGAAAGGAGTGCGCATATGATTGGCTCAAATGCATTTAATTACATTAATGTTTTGAAAAAAGCAGCTGATGCCAGCTGGAAGAGGGACGAGATAATTGCGAATAACATCGCAAACGTAGACACACCGGGTTACAAGAGAAAGGATGTACAATTCGAATCTTATCTGATGAGTTCCATGCTGGGAGACGGTTCTCTGGATCGCAGAGTAGCGAATGCGAAGCTTTCTTCGCTGGAGGCAACGGTTTATACGGATAATGCAGCACTCAGTTATCGTATGGACGGTAACAATGTAGACATCGATACCGAAACTGCTAATCTTGCAGAGAACCAGATTCGCTACTATGCCCTGATGGATTCGATGACTCAAGAATTCAGCCGTATCAAGAGCGTGTTGGCTACAAGGTAAGAGAGATGAGCGAAGGAAGGAGAAATTTTATTCTATGCTTCTTATTTCACTTCACATATAAGCAGGAAGCAGACGCAGCCTGACGCTAAGGGGATATCATGATAGTTTTATTGTATAGGAGGTAGGACTATGTCGTTTATGAACGGAATGAATGTCAGTGCAAGCGGTATGACCGCTCAAAGACTCAGACTGGATATCATTTCTCAAAATATAGCAAATGTAAATACAACCAGAGATGAGAATGGTAATACATACAGACGCAAGACAGTAGTGTTTGCTGAAAAGGACATCTCTCCTTTTGGAGCGGTTCTGATGAAGACCGCCGGAAGAGTCGGTAACGGTGTAAAGGTTACTGAGATTACAGAAGATACAGCCTCTGAGATGCGTAAGGTGTATGACCCCTCCCATCCGGATGCGGATGAAGATGGTTATGTGACCTATCCAAATGTCAATGTCGTACAGGAAATGACAGATATGATCAGTGCCACTAGATCTTATGAAGCTAATGTTACTGCATTTAATGCAACAAAGAGTATGGCCTTAAAGGGTCTTGAGGTAGGAAAATAAGCTTTGGAGGTAATTCATGAATATCAGTTCAATCGGTAATATTATGGATATAAACCAGTTGGCTGCAGGAGGAGCTGCAAAATCCTCTGAGAGCAGAAATGCAAGCTTCGAGAGTCTGTTCCAGGCTGCAGTGAATATGGTTCAGCAGACTAACGATTATACGAATGCTGCTGAGGAAGCAGAAACTGCCTATGCACTCGGTCTTACTGACAGCACCCACGATCTTCAGGTGGCCCAACAGAAGGCCAATCTTTCGTTACAATATACGGTCGCTGTACGTAATGCAGTCATGGATGCTTACAGAGAAATCATGAATCTGCAATTTTAATATTAAAGTCAGTTAATATAAGATCGTCCAGGCAGCTAAGAATTACAGCCGGAAAGCTTATGCTGAGAAAAGCACCGTCGGTGCTTTTCTGTTAGAGTATATTGCTATGCAGGCTTGTTCGCAATAGCGATATACTCCAGCAGAAAAACAGCGCAACGATTTCACGACTTAAGCTTACGAGGGCTTACTTCACAGGTTATCGCAGTTAAAGCTTACAAGGGCTTACCTTCGCAGGCTATCATAGCTTAGGCTTTGCGAGGGCTTATTTCGCAGGAGCTTACAGCATAATTATTTGTAAGATAGTATCATTCTATGAATAAATCAGATTAAGGAGCAAAAGATCATGCAAGAAAGATTGAAACAAATACCGAAACAATTACTTGATCTGTGGAAGAAATATACGAATAAACAGAAAACAATCATCATCAGTGTTGTCTGTGTTGTTGTCCTTGCTTTTGCTTTGCTGATTTTTCTGATGCAGCGGGTTGAGTACACTTTTCTCGAAGCTGCTGAAACAACCAATGAAGCCAGTCAGATTGTAGATATTCTTAAGGGAGAGAACATTCCCTATAAGCTCGGAGGAGATAACCTTACCATTTCAGTTGATGCAAAACGATATTCCGATGCCATATTGCTCTTAGCCAGTAATAATATGCCTTCTACAGGTATTTCCATTGATGAGCTTCTCAACAATAGTCTTAGTACTACGAATAGTGATCGTACCTTGAAGTTAAATCTCTATCTGCAGAATCAGCTTCGTAATTACCTAAAAACTATGGAAGGTGTGGAGAATGCCGAGGTTTACTATATCCCTTCGGAAAGCAGTAATTCTATACTGACTGAAGAACAGGAGACCTCTGCAAGTGTTCTTCTTACGGTCAATGATGATTTTAAGACCGAATCGGCCCAGACCATCGCAGAGGTAGTTGCTTCTGTAATCGGTAATAAGACAACAGACCGTATAAAGGTCGCAGACCAGGAGGGCAATCTGTTATTCGGAGGAGAACAGGATCTGTATTCCGGAAGCGCGAGCTCTAATGAAGACTATAAGCAAAGACTTCGCAATACATTTATCAATAATCTCTACATGGGACTTTTGAAGAGCGGTTATGATGACGCTGAGATCATGCCGAATCTGACCTTCAATATGGACAGGGTTACTCAGCTTTATACGGAGTATCTTCCGGCAGAAGGACAGGATCAGGGCTTATATAAGCACAGCTATACCTATACGGCTCAGAACGCGGATTCCTCGGGCGGCCCCCCCGGAACCGATTCTAACGATGAGACGACCTATCAGATTCAGACTCAGGCCTCCAATAACAGCAATGTAGAGACAAAAGAGTATGACTATCTTCCCAATGAACGGGTAACAAATACTGAATATGAGATCGGTGCGATCATACCGGATGAATCCTCTATTAGTATCGTACTACGCAAGGTAACTGATTATAAAGAGGTGGATTTGAAGCAGCAGGGACTACTTGGGGACCTGACCTTTGAACAATATGCTCAGCAGAACGGAGCAAGCAAGATTATAACGGTAGATCCTTCGATCACCACGATGGTATCCCTGGCTACCGGTATTGCACCGGATAAAATTTCTATTACTGCTTATGAGCAGCCGGTTTTTATTCCGGCTGTTAGGGAGGCCTTGAGCTGGTCCAGTATTATGATGATTGTATTGGCAGTATTGATTGTAGGCCTTCTAATCTTCGTGGTATTTAAGGGAATCGGACCTGTCGCGGTTACCGAGTTGGAGCCGGAGCTGTCGGTAGAACAGCTGTTGGCGACTACAAAAGAGAATCAATCTATCGAGGATATTGAATTTAATGAGGTATCCGAGGTACGAAGAATGATAGAAAAATTTGTGGACGAAAAGCCGGAGGCAGTGGCACAGCTGCTGCGAAACTGGCTGAGTGAGGATTGGAGCTAAAGAACTGCTGCTTTTAAGCAGAATGGAGGTTGTTATGGCAAGAAACAGTGGTGATATAACAGGAATACAGAAGGCTGCGATTCTTTTAATTTCTCTCGGTCCGGAGCGTTCCGCCAGTATATTTAAGCATCTCAAGGAAGAAGAGATAGAGACTATGACGCTCGAAATAGCAAATACTCGCAGTATATCACCTGCGACCAAGGATCAGGTAATGGATGAATTCTATGAGATCTGTCTTGCTCAGCAGTATATCGCTGAAGGCGGTATTTCCTATGCGAAGGAGCTTTTGGAGAAGGCACTTGGAGATGAAAAGGCAAGGGATGTAATTGGTAAGTTGACAGCCTCCCTACAGGTTAGACCCTTTGAATTTGTCAGAAAGACGGATGCATCCCAGTTACTTAACTTCATTCAGGATGAGCATCCCCAGACCATTGCATTAATCTTGTCCTATCTGTCTCCTGGACAATCATCAACAATCATCTCGTCACTGGCTCCGGATAAGCAGGCAGATGTTGCAAGACGTATCGCCCAGATGGACCGTACCTCCCCGGATGTAATCAAGGAAGTGGAGAGGGTACTCGAACGTAAGCTGGCATCGCTGGTTAATCAGGATTATACCATTGTCGGTGGTGTAGATTCCATCGTGGAAATCTTGAACACTGTAGACCGTGGAACAGAGAAGCATATTATGGAGACCTTAGAGATTGAAGATCCCGAGCTGGCAGATGAAATCCGACGTAAGATGTTTGTATTCGAGGATATACTAAGCCTGGATGATAAATCCATCCAGAGAGTTCTTCGTGAGGTGGATAATAACGAGCTTGCTGTCGCTTTGAAGGGCTCTAATGAAGAGGTTCAGAATGTAATCTTCAACAACCTGTCCAAGCGTCTTGCTTCCATGATACGAGAGGATATGGAATATATGGGTCCTGTACGTCTTAAGGATGTAGAAGAGGCACAGCAGAAGATAGTTAATATCATAAGAAAACTGGAAGATTCCTCTGAAATTATTATTTCCAGAGGTGGAGGTGACGAGATCATTGTCTAATGTAATTAAAGCTTATTCCATTCGATATGAAGAGGAAACGAAAAAGACAATCGACACTCATCTTCGAATAGATAAGGAACTGGAGGAGAGACGGAAAGCGCTCCTGGCAACCCCCCAGCCCGAGCAGGAAGGGGCTTTTGTTGAAGGGATACAGGCTCTTGTAGTAGAACAGCTGCCTTCTGAGACTGAGACAGAAAAGGCTAATAAGCTCCTGGAGGATGCAAAGGCAGAAGCAAGGGGTATCATTGAAAAAGCGAAGAAGGAAGCGGAAACTATTCGGAAGGAAGCTTATTCGAATGCACAGAAAATGGGCTATGACGATGGAATGCTCCATAGTCAGAAGGAAGTGCAGAAGCTTAGGGAGGATTTTGAAGGACAATCCAGTAAATTAAAGGAGGAGTATGAACGGTTGATACATTCCCTGGAACCGCAGATATCCGATATTATTGCCTCGCTGGTGGAAAAAATTACCGGTATCGTTGTTGAAGACCGGGATGAAGTGATCCTTTATCTGGTAGAGCAGTCCTTGAAGAATCTAGAAAAAAGTGACGAATATACAATCCGGGTATCCAAAGAGGACTATGAATTTGTCTCCATGCGAAAGAATTTTCTGCTTACCGCAATCGGAAGGGAAGTCCCCTTGTATGTTGTAGAGGATTTAAACCTGAGGAAGAACCAGTGTCTTATCGAAACAGAGAATAAGGTGATCAATTGCAGTCTGGATGTTCAGCTGAACAATTTAATCCTGGATTTAAAATTAATCGCCGGTATTTAGTTTTTATATAATATTGTCGATATAATAAGAAAGCAGGTAATCATGATAGCGATTGATTTAGAAAAATACAGACAGCTTCTTGAGAAATCCTACGAGCAGGAAATCGGCAGAGTAGTAAAAATGGTTGGCTTAACGATAGAAGCTTCCGGTCCAATGGCGAATCTGAATGATGTCTGCTACATAACCGAGGAAAATCAGAATCAGAAAAAAGCAGCTGAAGTAGTCGGCTTTCGTGAAAACAGGATCTTATTAATGCCCTATGACGATATGACCGGTGTCGGCATCGGAAGCCTGGTGGAAAATTCCGGAACCGCTTTTCGTGTACCGGTGGGAGAGCAGCTTCTAGGAAAAACCTTGGATGGTCTTGGAAATCCGATGGATGAAACAGAATTGAACAGTTCTTTGTATTATCCGGCAGAGGCACCACCGCCGGATCCACTGAAACGAAGGATCATTGATGAGGTATTACCGCTCGGTGTAAAAGCAGTGGATGGTTTATTGACAGTAGGAAAAGGTCAAAGAATAGGTATCTTTGCGGGAAGCGGTGTCGGCAAAAGTACTCTGCTGGGTATGTTCGCCAGAAACACCAAGGCTGATATTAATGTCATTGCTTTGATAGGAGAGCGAGGCAGAGAGGTGCGTGAATTCATTGAGCGCGATCTAGGAGAAGAAGGAATGAAGCGTTCCATCCTAGTGGTTGCCACTTCAGATAAACCCGCTCTAATTCGTAAAAAGGCGGCTAAGACTGCGACTGCGATTGCTGAATATTTCAGAGACCAGGGGAAAGATGTCCTTCTGATGATGGACTCCCTGACACGTTTTTCCATGGCACAGCGTGAAATCGGACTTGCTTCGGGAGAACCGCCTGTATCCAGAGGATATCCACCCAGTGTTTATTCTGAAATGCCGAAGCTGCTTGAACGTGCAGGTAATTCGGAATTTGGCTCCATAACAGGTCTCTATACTGTGCTTGTAGATGGTGATGACTTTAACGAACCGATAACCGATACGGCAAGAAGTATTCTCGACGGGCATATCATGCTGTCCAGAAAGCTGGGTCATAAGAACCATTATCCGGCAATTGACGTATTACAGAGCATCTCTCGTTGTATGAGCACTATTGTTAGCAACGAACATAAAGCAGCTGCAGGCAAATTAAAAAATATACTTGCCACCTACCAGGATGCGGAGGATCTGATAAATATCGGGGCTTACAAGAACGGTTCCAATCCGGATATTGATTATGCCATCGAAAAAATCAAAGAGGTGAATGCTTACTTGCAGCAGGATGTTAATACAAAGATAAATTTTGACGAAGAAGTCACAATGTTGATGGAGATCTTTAATACATAATGAAAAAATTTAGATATAGCATGGAAAATCTACTTCAAATAAAGAGAAAACTGGAAGATCAGGCTAAGATTGCATATGGCATTGCAAGATTACGTCTGACCAGAGAGGAAGAGAAGCTGGAGCAGCTAAAACAGAAGAAGTATTCCTATGAGGAAGAGCTTCGAGGGCTTCAGACAGCCAAGCTTGATATCGTGAAAATCCGCCAATGCAAACAAGCAATCGAATTAATGAAGGAAAGCATTAAACAGCAGACCTCTGCAGTCAGAAATGCAGCACACAGACTGGAAGTTTCAAGAATTAGATTGAATGATGCCATGGTGGAACGAAAGACACAGGATAGGCTGAAGGAGAAGGCCTTTGAGGAATATAAGCTGGATTATGATGCAGAAGAGCGCAAGGAAGTGGATGAGCTGAACAGCTTTCATTACAGCAGTGAAGCACTTTATGAGGAGGACAGGTAATGGCTAAGAAGGACAAGGCCAGAGACAAAGAGAAGAAGGAAGACAGTAAAGTCCTGACAATATTAATTTCTTTGTTAATCGTTATCATATGGATTACCATATTTTCGATATTAATCAAGCTGGATATCGGGGGATTCGGATCGGGAGTATTAAGGCCGATATTGAAGGATGTTCCGGTAGTCAATATGATCCTTCCGGAAGCAGGAGATGCCCAGTTAGCACAGGAAAACAATTATGAGTATAAGACATTAGAGGAAGCTGTTGCGAAAATAAATGAATTGGAACAGACGATTGCGGATATTGACCAGTCGGGAACAGACAACAGTACCCAGGTGGCCGAACTGGAGGCCGAGGTGGAAAGGCTTAAAACCTTTGAAAAAAATCAAGTTGCCTTTGAAGAAAGAGTCAAGGAATTTGATAAAAAGGTAGTATTTAACGATTCGGCACCCGATATTGAGGAATATAAAAAATATTATGATCAGATTAATCCGACCAATGCAGAAGAAATTTATCGACAAGTAATAGAACAGCTTCAATATTCAGATGCCATCAAGGAAAAGGCGGAAATCTACAGAAATATGGAACCGGCCGCTGCAGCACAGATTATGGCTACCATGACCGCCGATGTAGAGTCCGTGGCGGAGATTTTGCTTAGTATGAGACCCAGGGAGAGCGCAGCAATCTTAGCTGAGATGGACAGTGTCGTAGCGGCAAAGATTACAAAGAAAATGCTTGATATGGATGAAGAAAAGCTTGTAAATTAGATTACTGCGGGAGAATTCTCCTGTTGTAATAAATAGAGAGCATATTTACTTTGTCAAAGAGGTACTGCTTATATTCGCAGAGACATAACAATTCATACAGCAAAGTAGATGGCTTTAAGCTATGAACCTATTCATAGACTATAAGAAAGGAGGAATAATTGCATGATGACGCAGAGCGTTATGACGCAGGCAGTAAATCTGTTTGGTAACGCGTCTGGAAGCGTCACTTCAAGGGGAATGCAAAAGACAGATAGTTTTGATTTTGTCATTGATCAAAGTCTGAGAGCAAATCAGAGCAGAATGGATGCTTCTGACAATACAGTGCAAAAGACAAGCACGCAGGACCCTAAAAAAGAGAATAATGAGAGTGACGCAGTAGCCGACGACAGCCAGAAGACAGTTAAAACCGCAAAGACAAAGGATATTGAGACTGCTGCGCAGACACAGGACAAGGCTGACACTGACAATACTGTGAAGGAGGCTGCAGGGCCTGATGAAACAGAGAAAATCAGTACGGATCCGGAGACAATGGAAAAAATAGCTGCTATGCTTACCGCAGTAAAGCAGACAGTACTTGAAGTTTTAAATTTATCTTCGGAAGAATTGGAGCAGCTGTTAGCCGATCAGGGTATGGAGTTGTCCGACCTGCTTTTGCAAAAGAATTTACAGCAGCTGATACTGGTAAACGCCGGACAGAATAATCTGTTAACTGTGTTGACTGATGAGAACCTGGCTCAGAAGATGAATCAGCTGTTGCAGGCGGTAGAGGAGATCAAGAGTAATTCGGGACTTGATATCAGTATGGAACAGGTAAAAAGCATTCTGGACAGTATGAAGATTCAGGAGCAGTCTTCAGAGGAAGCGGTACAAATGGAAACCGGAAATACAACCGGGCAGAAGGAGTATTTACAACAGCCTGAGATGACAGAAACAGCCTCTTCCGATGAAAAAAAGACCTCGGATTTGAATGGGGAGCAAAAGGATGTTCAGGTAGAGGTGACGAGGGTTGTGGATAAAAAGGATAGTTCCTCTCAGTCACAATCAGATCTGACGCGTGATCAAAACCGTGATTTATCCTCAGACAAGCAATATGAGACATTCTTGAATAATCTGTCCAATACGAATACGACAACACAGGTACATTTTGAGAATGGTGTCATGAGGGTTACCGAAATTCGTGAAATCGCCAATCAGATCATTCAGCGTATCAGAGTGACAATTCAACCGGAGCAGACATCAATGGAGTTGCAGCTTAATCCCGAACATCTGGGGAAGGTCAATCTGTCTATGCAATCAAAAAACGGTGTCATGACCGCACAGTTTATGGTTGAGAATGAAATCAGTAAAGAAGCGATTGAAAGCCAGCTGCACACCTTACGCGAGACCTTGAATCAACAGGGCATCAAGGTGGAGTCTATTGAAGTAACTGTAGCTTCTTACACCTTTGAGCAGAACTCCAATGGACAAGCAGGTTCCCAGAGCGAAACCAAAAAGAATTCGGATGGTCGCATCACCATGGAAGAAGCTGTGAATATGGCAGAGGACACACAAGTCGGAGAAGAAGCTTCAGAGCTTGCAGGTATCCGAGGAAATACGATTGACTACACGGCTTAAGGCAGTTTATGAAAGGAGTAAAATATGAGTGATATAGTTCAAGCCGTAAAGGATGGTAAGGTTGTGGACGCATCGAAAGCTACCGATACCTCGAAGAAGGCTTCAAAAAATGAACTTGGTAAGGATGCCTTCCTTGAACTGCTTGTAACACAAATGAAATATCAGGATCCGTTGAATCCTAACACTGATACGGAATACATAGCCCAACTGGCAACCTTCTCGCAGCTGGAGCAGCTACAGAATCTCGGCTCCACTACCTCGAATTCACAGGCCTTTAGTCTGGTTGGTAAAACAGTAATGCTGAAAACCGAGAATTCTACAGGGAATACATCCTATGTGACCGGTAAGGTAGATTATGTTACAATGTCAGGAAGCAAAACTCAGTTATCAGTGGACGGAAAGCTCTATTCCTTTGATCAGCTGGATACAGTAATCAGTGATAGCTATGTTATTGAACAGAACCTTCCGAAGGTACCTACAGATACGAAATTAACCTATGATGCCAATAATCCGAAGGATTTAAGCTTCACGGTTGATCTTGGTTCCGAAGACACGGTAGCGACTCAGGTAGCAGTGGCAATCGGAGAATCAGTGATAGATTCTTCTATGATAAAACTAATCGGCAATAAGGTGACGATCAATCAATCGGCATTTAACGGGTTGATTAACGGAAACTATAAGCTGACAGTTGGATTTAATGATTCAAAGCTTACTACAGTAAAGAATAAGGTAACTCTGGAGGTCAAGAATTCCGCTGTTACAGCAACGACAAAGGATACCGACATAGATACTTCAAAGGATACAAAGGCTGCAGATTAGGAAATAAAAGGGCAGCAAAGAATTTTGATTAAGGAAGGTGATACATATGAACATTCCGGTTAATCAATTTCCTTCTATTGAGCAGATGACGCAGCAGCTGAATGCTACGAAGAACATTCAAGGCAATGTGAAGCAGCAAGGCAGTACGCCATTTAGTGAGATATTAAAAAGTAAGCAGGCTGTATCAGAAAGCAGTGAATTAAAATTTTCTAAGCACGCGAACGAGCGTCTGGCCAGCAGAAATATCGATTTGACGGATGAACAGCTTTCCAGACTGGAAAACGGTGCGAAGAAAGCAAATGAGAAGGGAATTAATGAATCCCTGGTTATGGTAGACAATCTTGCATTTATCGTAAACATCAAGAATAATACGGTGATAACCGCAGTGAATGACGGTGATGACAGAGTGTTTACGAATATTGATGGTGCTGTAATCATGTAATAAGCCGGACCTTACGGAGGCTTAGGTATCCATGACCGACAGATTGGATACAGATGAATTAAGCAAAATTGGAGGTCATAAATTATGATGAGATCATTGTTTTCTGGCGTATCAGGTTTAAAGGTACACCAGACAAAAATGGACGTAATAGGTAATAATATTTCTAATGTTAATACAATCGGTTTTAAATCTAGTTCGGTAACCTTTTCCGATGTATTTTATCAAACAACACAAAATGCTTCCGGTCCCAACTCTGCGACCGGTATGACAGGAAGGAATGCGATGCAGATTGGACTTGGCTCCAATGTAGCATCCATTACCTCGGCAATCACCGCCTCCGGTGCTTCCCAAAGAACAGATAATCCTTTTGATATTATGATTGAGGGCGACAGTTTCTTTGTTGTGAATAAGGGAGGAACCAATTATTTTACGAAAGCGGGTTCCTTTAATATTGATGCAAACGGAACCCTGAGTACGGCATCCGGTGCGTCAGTCATGGGATGGCAGGTGGATCCGAATGATGTCACCAAGACTGTTGCAGATAAGGTCTCACCCTTGACTATCATGTCACCGGATAACTTATATGCGGAGCCGGAGGCTACTACAGCCTGCTATATCTCTGGAAATATTGACAGTATGGACACTCAGCTTACAACCTCTACCGGTAAGATGGTGAACCTGACCTTCTATGACAGTCTGGGACATAGCTATACTGCTGATATGGTAGTTAAACGTCCTGCCGATGCGGAAGGAAACAATGTCTTTGGTGTTGAAATTTCCGATATCAAGGACGAGACAGGACTTTCCATCTTCGCTAAGGCTACAATAGAGGATGACGGGACAATTACCTATTCCTTAAATGACGCTATCACCAGTGTAGGTATAAATGATTCAACCGGAGCAATTGACCTGGATGAAACAACTGGAAAAGTGAAAGTCACCATGGAGCCGGTTATGCTGAATTTTAATGCTGCTACAGGAGCATTTGTAGGTATCGGAGATGATAATTCAAAGTCTGCAACACTGACAATAACCTCAGAGGATGGTCCTTTTAAACCGATTGCGATAGATTTTTCGTCTCTGACGATGTATTCTTCCAGCGGATCTTCCTCTCTTGAGGCTACGAAAGGTGATTTAACCGGTAATGGTGCGGGTAAACAGGTAGGTAATATGACCGGAGTAAGTATAGACGCTTCCGGAAAGATATACGGTAAATATGATAACGGTGATAGTCGGTTACTCGGGCAGATTGCTGTCGCAAGCTTTTCAAATCCTGCCGGACTGGAAGCAGTCGGCAACAGCATGTATTCAGCGACACAAAACTCCGGTGATTTTGATGGAATTGGACAGGATCCGACGCAGGGAGGCGGCAGCTTAACGACAGGTGTTCTCGAAATGTCAAACGTTGACTTATCCCAGCAATTTACGGATATGATCACGACGCAGAGAGGTTTCCAGGCAAATTCGCGAATAATTACGACATCAGACACCCTGTTGGAAGAATTGATCAATTTAAAGAGATAACACAGGGCTGATGTATGATAATTGTTGATTGCATTTCAAAAGGGAATGCCATATGTCAGTAATGATGGGTGGCAGGTAATACTGCCACCCTTTTTCAAGCTTGATTCAATAAGAGTAATTCAGTGCCATTGAATTCGGTTTTGAATATATGATCCATGAATTACCATAAGCTGGTATTCAATAATATGCATCATTGGAATACATAGGAGTAGGAGGATTACTATGATTGAGGTAACCAGATTGAATGGAACACAACTGATCATTAACGCCGATTTGATCGAAAAGGTGGAAGAATCTCCGGACACCGTAATCACGCTGACGTCGGGCAGCAAGATTATTGTAAAAGAAAGTAGACAGGATGTAAGAAATCTTGTAATATTATACAAAAAAGAGATATTTGGTCGAGATATATAGGTAATTATTTTATTTCGAGGTCTACAGATAGAAAAGATTAACAAGGATGGAAGGTGTCAATAGTGGATTTAGCGTCTATAGCAGGTTTAGTTTTATGTTTTATCGTGGTTGTATACGGTATCTTAGTTGGACAGTCAGGATTTTCGGTACTAATGAACTTTTTTGATGTCCCGTCCATATTTATTACAATCGGTGGTAGCTTATGCTGTATCTTGACCATGTCCCCAAGCCCTAAGGGTTTTTTAAAGAATTTGGCAAGCTTTCGATTGGCATTAAAAGCTTTACCGTCAAATGAAGAGGAAACGATTAAGACAATCATCAGCTTATCCAATATTGCGCGTAAAGAAGGACTTTTAGCGTTGGAGGAGGCTGCCAACGGAATTGACGATGAATTTCTAAAGAAAGGAGTTCTTCTGATTGTAGACGGTACCGATCCCGAATTAGTCCGAAGCATTATGGAGACAGAATTAAACTGCATTGAAGCTAGACATACCGAAAAGTTCACCTTCTGGGACTCATTGTCAGCGATGGGACCTGCCTGGGGTATGATCGGTACTCTGATCGGACTGATTAATATGTTGAAAAAGATGGATGACGCGAAGGCTATCGGTCCTAACATGGCGGTGGCGCTGGTTACTACCTTCTATGGGTCTATGATTGCCAATTGGATCTGTATTCCTATATCCACAAAATTAAAGGCTAATAGCACTAAGGAAATCATGATAAAAGAGGTTATGGTGGAAGGACTTTTGTCCATCCAGGCCGGAGAGAACCCAAGAGTAATTGAAGAAAAACTGAAGTCCTTCCTGCCTCCAGTCAGAAGGGCTGCCATGGCTGAAGAAAGCGGTGAAAACGTTGGCTAGAAAAAAACGTGTAGAGGGCGGAGGAAATAATGCACCCTGGTTGAATACCTTCGCTGATTTGATGAATCTGCTGCTCTGTTTCTTTGTTCTGCTGTTTGCGATGTCAGATGTGGACGAAGAGAAGTTCGACCAGATTTCTGTATCTATGGCTAATTCCATCGGTGTATTTGATGGAGGAGGGACCTCTATTGGAACCGGGAATCTAATATCTTCAGGAATGTCACAGATGAATGAGCTGGACGAATTCTATACCAATATGGGTAAGGCCTCGAAACAAACCGGTGATAATATACAATCGAAGGATAATGATTCATCCAAGGAGGATACCTTCAAATCCAATGATGGCAGCGAAGTATTAAAGGGTGAGGAGGGTATTAAGGAGGATAAAGGTAATATAGGTATTCAGGATAATAGAAAAAATGAGAATATTAATTCCTCTGATAACAGTAAGGGAACAGAGGGCACAGACCAGGGAAAAGGCAGCGCAGGAACCCAGGAGCAAGATGGGACAGGCGATGCAGATCTCGCTGCAGCATTGAATAAGGTAGAAGAGAAAATGCAGGAAGTATCTACGGATATGTACGATATTATATCGGACCTGACAGAAAAATATAATCTGGGGGATTACACAGAACTGAGTATAGACCCCGAATATCAATATGTAGAACTTACTTTGAAGGGTTCCATCCTGTATGATTCAGGAGATGCAGAACTTAAGAAAAATGCTCTACCGATCCTAAGTAGTATAGGAGATATTCTTAAGAAATTTGAAGGTTATACAGTTGAAATCATCGGTCATACCGACAATGTACCTATGACCGGTACTAAGTTTAAGGATAATAACTGGCTGTCCTCGGCCAGAGCCTTAAATGCGGCAGATTATCTGATTAAGCAATGCCAACTGGATCCCTCCTTTATTAAATACTCAGGAAGAGGGGAATACGAGCCAATAGCTAGCAATTCGACGGCAGAAGGCAGGGCTAAGAACAGAAGAATTGAGATTAAGATATTTAATAAATATAGCGGTAAATAATATTTTCGAAGCAAAAAAGGGGGACTCCTAATGAAAAAAAACATTTTAACAATTATTATCATGGCAGTAACACTGATTAATACAATCTTACTTGGTGTACTGATATTTGCTATTGTTCCTTCTGCGAATAAGACCACTAAACTGATGGACAAGGTTGCTTCGATTGTAGATCTTGAGATGGAATCACCTGAGAATGCAAGGGCACAGGTTGCGGTATCGGATATCATGATCTATGATTTACCGGACAAGCTGACAATTAACCTAA
The DNA here is from genome assembly GCA_023415635.1 of Bacillota bacterium. Taxonomy (GTDB): domain Bacteria; phylum Bacillota; class Clostridia; order Lachnospirales; family Lachnospiraceae; genus Mobilitalea. The sequence goes on from JAEZJV010000051.1 coordinate 320,866, forward strand.
AGAAGGGTGAAGATGGGGTAGAACATTATGCAATACTCAATGTGTCACTTTCCATGAACAGTAAGCATGAGGACTATGAGACCTTGAATCCGAAGGTGTCTGAATACTCCAATGCGATTGGGGAGATTGTGCAGGAGGAATTTGCGAGATATACAAGGGATGATGTTGAAGCCAATAAAAATGTGATTAAGGAGATGATTATATCACGAATCCAGGAACTATTCCATTCGGATTTTATAATCAGCGTGTCCTTTGGTAATTTAATTCTTCAGTAGGTAGAATAAGAAGAAGCAGTCTTTCTTATCAAATTTTGGTTTTATTACAAAAATTGATGCTTTTCTTAATTTTTTGTGTTATTATGTAACTAGTATAACAGGGAGGAATTGATCATGGGCGATGTCCTATCCCAAAATGAGATAGATAATCTGCTTGCTGCGTTGTCGAGCGGTGAACTGGATGCGGATGATTATAAGCAAACGACGGAAAAGCAGGTAAAGAACTATGACTTTGCCAGACCATCCAAGTTCTCCAAGGAACATCTGCGAACGATGAACATCATATTTGAGCATTATGCCAGATTACTCTCTACTAACCTGCCTGCTTATCTAAGAAAGAATGTTCAGGTTGAGGTAATTAATTCCGAAGCAGTACAGTACTCAGAATTCACGAATGCCCTTTCCAATCCTGTACTGTTGGGCATCATAGATATTGCACCGCTGGAGGGTAATATAATAATCGAGCTTGCGGATAATCTTGGTTATGCTATCGTGGACAGAATGCTGGGCGGAAGTGGGCACCCTCTTGAGAAGATGAGAGATTTCTCGGAGATTGAGCTATCGATTATTGAAAGAATCTTCAATGTCTGTACGAACCTGCTCCGTGAACCCTGGGCTAATGTTATTCAGCTTCAACCACGGCTTCTTCGTATTGAGACGAACTCGCAGTTTGCACAGATTATATCTCCAAGCGAGATGATCTCGATTGTAACCTTAAATATCAAGATCGGTAATATCGAAGGAATGATGAATATCTGTCTTCCTTATGTATGTCTTGAGAAGGTTATTGATAAATTGAATACAAAATATTGGTACTCCAATTTACAGATGAGTGATAATAAATCCTATCACGATGTCATAGAAATTGCTATTTCAAAAGCCCGGGTTCCTCTTCGGGCGGTTCTTGGTAAGAGTACGATTTCTGTAAATGATTTTATGAATATGCAGCGCGGAGATATCATTAAATTAAATACAAAAGTAGAAGATGAATTGACCGTCTATGTCGGTAATCTAAATAAGTTTACCGCTCTCCCGGGAGCATCCTCAGGTTCCTACGCGGTAAAAATTTCATCAATCATCAGAGGAGAGGAGTAACAGACTATGGATGGTATGCTATCTCAGGAAGAGATTAACGCTTTACTAAACGGAATGAGTTCTGATGCTTCCGACAGTACAGCGAATGAAAAGCTAACCGACGCTGAAAAAGATGCAATAGGAGAGATATCAAATATCAGTATGGGAACAGCTGCAACAACACTGTTTTCCCTGGTAAATCAAAGAGTAAATATTACGACTCCTGTGGTTGAGTATGCGACTTGGAAGGATATCGTAAACAGTTATGATAAGCCCTGTGTATTTATCCAGATTTATTACGAAGACGGTCTGGATGGCAATAACATCTTAATTCTAAAGGAGAACGATGTTAAGATTATTACTGACCTAATGATGGGTGGTGATGGTACAGGTATATCAAGTGAATTGACGGAGCTTCATTTAAGTGCAATCAGTGAAGCGATGAACCAGATGATGGGCTCCGCAGCGACCTCTATTTCTTCCATGCTGGAGAAGAGGGTGAATATCAGCCCTCCGTCCTCGGCGGTAGTCGATTTGTATGAGAATATGAATGGAGAGAATATCGCGGATTTTCTCAAGGGTAGTTTTGTCAGAGTATCCTTCCATATGGAGATTGGTGATCTGGTTGATAGTGTTCTGATGCAGTTGTATCCGTTTGAATTCGCAAGAGATCTGTATCAGCAGTTTATCCAGGCAACCTCAATGGAACCTGATATTCCTACAAGACCTGCCATTGATAACACTCCCAAGAAGAAACAGACACCTCCACCACAGGCAGCTCCTGCACCCCAGCCGGTACCGATGGCACAGCAGGCCTATAATCCCTATATGAATATGGGTTACCCGGGCGCCCCAGGAATGCCTCAGCAGATGCCGTATATGATGCAGCCGGTACAGGATGTCAATGTATCCCCGGTGCAGTTTGCACCCTTTGGACAACTCCCCGGCGGGGTAGTCCAACCGGAAAACATTGACCTGCTGATGGATGTACCACTTGAAGTAACTGTAGAATTAGGCAGGACAAGTAAATCAATCAAAGAAATACTGGATTTTACACCTGGAACGATTATTGAGTTGAACCGGCTTGCAGGTGAACCGATTGATGTACTCGTAAATGGCAAATTTGTTGCTAAGGGCGAAGTAGTAGTTATGGAAGAAGCCTTCGGAATCCGAGTAACAGAAATTATAAAACAAAAGCAAACAAACTAATAACATTTTAAACGAGAGATAGGAGAAATAATATGGCAAAAAGTATTTTAATTTGTGATGATGCAGCGTTTATGAGAATGATGATAAAAGATATATTAACCAAGAATGGTTATAATATTGCAGGCGAAGCAGAAAACGGATTAAAGGCTGTCGATAAGTATCAGGAAACTAAGCCTGATTTGGTTATGATGGATATTACCATGCCAGAGATGGATGGCATTCAGGCATTGAAGAAAATTAAGGCGTCCGACCCCAGCGCCAATGTCATTATGTGTTCCGCCATGGGTCAGCAGGCAATGGTTATAGAATCCATCCAGTCAGGAGCAAAGGATTTTATTGTAAAGCCTTTTCAGGCAGACAGAGTTCTGGAGGCTGTTAAGAAAGCAGTAGGTTGATTTTACAATGAATGTTTTAAGCTTGACCATTTTGTCAAAAGGCTCAGATCTGATTAGTGCGTTAAACGGTAGTCCGACTCCAGCTCCGGAAGGAGGGGGCGGTTCTTCCTATACCGGAGGGATATCGACAACTGACAGCTTAGTACAATTGGTCAGTTTGGTTTTTGTGCTTATCATAATTTTGGTGGCAGCTTATTATACTTCCCGTTTTGTAGGGAAGATGAAAATGGGTCAGATACATAAAAGCAATTTTATGGTGATTGATACCTATCGGATCAGCCAGAACAAGGCACTGCAGATAGTGAAGATTGCCAATAAATACATAGTAATAGCGATTGCAAAAGATACGATAGAGATCATCACGGAGTTGGATGAAGCTGAAGTTACAATCAGGGAATTCCATAACGATGAAAAGCAAAGCTTTAAGCAGATTCTCGATAAGCTGAAGAATAAAAATGAGTAGAGGCTGATAACCATGAAACTAAGGAAATCAAAGCACTTAAGCATATGGTCTGCAATCCTTGTTCTGCTGCTTTTCACCGGTCTATTCTCTGGTTTTGGAATAGAGAAGGTCTATGCGCAGACAGTCAGAGATACGGTAACCAATACCACTGAGGATAATAGAACTGATAACGGAGTAGCTAATGTCAATGGCTCCCTTGGACCGTTACAGTTTACTTTAAATACAGATGAGGATTCGGACAGCCTGTCATCTACTTTGCAAATTCTGCTAGTCTTGACGGTTATCTCACTTGCTCCGTCGATACTCATTATGGTAACCTCGTTTACCAGAATCCTGATAGTACTGCATTTTGTCAGATCAGCGATCGGAACAACAACGACTCCTCCAAACCAGATATTAACAGGGTTGGCACTGTTTCTCACATTTTTTATCATGTCTCCGGTTTTTTCACAAATCAATACAGAAGCGCTGAAGCCCCTTTCCGAGGGTACGATTACTCAGGAGGAGGCTTTTGATAAAGGTATAGCTCCGGTCAGGACCTTTATGCTCGAGCAGGCGAAGACGAAAGATATCAGGCTTTTTTTAGATATTGCGAAAATTGCTGAAGTGAAAACCATGGATGATATTCCAACAACAGTAATTATCCCTGCATTTATTATTAGTGAGCTTCGGACAGCATTCATTATTGGCTTTCTGATATACATACCGTTTATCATAATTGATATGGTGGTATCCTCAACCCTGATGTCCATGGGTATGATGATGCTGCCACCGACGATGATTTCCATGCCTTTTAAGATTCTGCTGTTCATTCTGGCGGATGGCTGGAACCTAATTATTGGGCAACTTGTAAAGACCTTTTACTAGCGATTTTGATAAAAAAATAATCCGCAAGGTCTTCTCTTGGAGGTAGGTATGAACGAAACAATTATTATTGATGTAGCCAGACAGGCAATTTATCTGGTATTAAAAGCATCAGCACCTATGCTTTTGGCCTCCCTGGTAGTCGGGCTGATCGTCAGCATTTTACAGACGGTAACCTCAATCCAGGAACAAACCCTCACATTTGTTCCAAAGCTGATTGCGGTATTTCTGGTGATTATGCTGGCAGGTAGCTGGATATTAAATTCATTGAAGGAATATATGGTGGAGCTATTCTCTAATTTTAGCTACTACATTCATATTCTATGAGCTTCTCAATACAGAACTTTGATTTCTATTTATTAATTCTTGTGAGGATTACAGGTTATTTTTTTACGGCACCTTTTTTTTCACAAAAAAATGTACCGATTCGTGTTAAAACAGGTTTATCTATATTTATGGCAGCAATCCTTATCTATGCAGTTCCATATACAGCCCCTGAATATAACACTGTCATAGGCTTTGCTATCTTGATAGTGAAAGAAGCGCTTGCAGGAGCTATCATGGGACTTTTTGCTAATATAGCCTACCTTATACTTGCATTTTCCGGTCAGATTATCGATATGGAAATTGGTTTTTCCATGGTCAATGAGATTGATCCGACCACGAACATACAGACTACTATTACAGCTAATCTTTATGGTTATTTGGTGTTATTGGTGATGTTTATCACGAATTTGCATCACTTTTTTATCAGGGCGATTATAGATTCCTTTCAGTTGATTGAAATTGGAAGGGTAAATTTGAATCCGAATCTGTATCAATTAATGATGCAGTTTATGATAGATTATTTTATTATCGGCTTTAGAATTGTGCTTCCTGTATTTGCAGCAATACTGATAGTAAATACCTTGCTGGCAATACTTGCTAAGATTGCACCGCAGATGAATATGTTTGTCATAGGGATGCAGATTAAGATTTTTATAGGATTAATTGTACTTGCAGTGATGATGGAATTAATTCCGGGTGTTGCTGATAAGATATTCAATGAGATGAAGGAGCTGCTACTGCAATCGATTAAGCTGCTTCAATAATGATAATATTAGGCACATGTTCCCGGAAGAGGACTTTTGTTATTTATGAAAAGGAGTTTACGGTAAAAAATGGAGATGGAGAAAAAACTGGAGCAACGAATATTTCCGGCTAAGTATATTCTTTCCTACCACCTTCAATTCTTTGCCGAGGGTACAGATAAGACGGAAGAGCCTACCGCCAAAAAGCTGAGGGATGCCAGATTAGAGGGCCAGGTAGCGCGAAGCAAGGAATTAATTTCTGCGTCGGGACTGGCTACTTTTTTTATCATACTGAAGGTTTTTACAGGATATATCGGAACAGGCTTTCTAGATCAGTTTAAAAAATCCTATAATGTAATTGACAGGCTGTCGGCGGAAGAGATTACGGTACCCCTGGTTTCAGGTATATTGAACGATTCCATCCTGACAATCTTAAAAATAGGAGTACCAATCTTTACGATTTCAATATTGGTATCCTTTGTAGTAGTACTGTTCCAGGTGAAATGGAAGATTTCATTGAAGACCATGATTCCGAAATTTTCCAAGCTTAATCCTGTAAACGGTTTTAAGAAGCTTTTATCTAAGGAGAAAATAATTGATTTATTGATAGAAGTTGTGAAGATAGCAGTGGTATCTTATCTTTCTTATCAGACCCTGAAGAACGAATGGAAGACCCTGTTCATCCTATATGATTTAAAACTGGAGCAGGCAATTCTTTTGCTCGGTAATCTGGCGATAGATCTGGGACTTAAGATCAGCTTAATTTTTCTGGTAATCGGTTTAGCGGATCTGATATATCAGAAGATAAAATTCAGGAAAGACATGAGAATGTCAAAGCAGGAGGTCAAGGATGAATTTAAGAACACCGAAGGTGATCCTCAGATAAAAGGGAAGATTAGAGCAAAAATGAGAGAGGTATCCCAACGTAGAATGATGCAGGCTCTGCCTTCTGCGGATGTAGTAATTACAAACCCAACCCATCTTGCTGCGGCAATTAAGTATGATAAGACCACCAGCGAGGCACCGGTATTAATTGCTAAGGGTGCGGATTATCTGGCTCAGAAGATCAAGGAAGTGGCCAGGGAGAATAATATAGTAATTGTTGAGAATAAGCCCTTAGCGAGAATGTTGTATTACAATGTGGAGCTGGGAGAAGAGATCCCTCCGGAACTTTATCAGATGACAGCGGAAGTACTAGCCTATGTATATGGGCTTAATAATAAAAAGATCAGTTAGCATAATGTAAGCGACTGAAGTAAGTGATTGAAGGTGAGCATTAGAGATTATGATGAAAAGAAATGATTTGATTGTTGGTTTATTCCTACTGTCTGCAATCGTATTTTTGATTATACCGATGAATTCCATTGTGCTTGATCTGATGCTGGCACTGAATATCTCCATTGCAATGGTAATATTATTTAACGCAATGTATACTAAGGAAGTGCTGAATATGTCAGCCTTTCCGACTATATTGCTTTTTACGACGATTTTTCGTATTTCCTTAAATGTATCCAGTACAAAGCTAATCTTATCCACCGGTGAACCGGGAAATGTTATCACTACCTTCGGAAGATTTGTTGGCGGTGGAAATCTGGTTATTGGTATCATCATATTTATTGTATTAATCTTAGTACAGTTTATGGTAATCAATAAGGGTTCTGAGCGTGTTGCTGAGGTAACTGCAAGATTTACGCTGGATGCGATGCCGGGTAAGCAGATGGCGATTGATGCTGACTTAAATACCGGTGCCATTACAGACGCAGAGGCTAGGGCCCGCCGGGATAAAATTCAGGAGGAATCAGCATTCTTCGGTTCCATGGATGGTGCTACCAAGTATGTTAAGGGAGATGCGATTGCCGGTCTGATCATCACTATCATTAATATGGTTGGCGGTACAGTGATGGGTGTCATGTATATGGGCATGCCTGCTATGGAAGCATTTGAACATTTCGCCATCGTAACCATAGGTGATGGTCTGGTAAGCCAGATTCCCTCTCTTATGATATCTCTTGCCACAGGTATTCTGGTAACGAAGGTTTCCAAGGAAGCTGATTTCGGCGATCTGCTTATCAAGCAGTTGTTTTCCATTCCGAAAGCGTTATATCTTGTAGGCGCTTCCATGATTGGTTTTGGTATCTTTACTCCGCTTAATGGCTTTGTATTTACAGCCTATGGCCTAGTGTTCATCATCTCCGGCCGGATTATTGCCAACAGGGTAGAGGTTGCGTCCATCGAGAGTGAGGTATCCAGCGAAGAAGCTGCAGCCAGTGAGATACGTAAACCCGAGAATGTTGTGAGTTTATTAAATGTGGATCCCATCGAGCTGGAATTTGGTTATGGTATTATTCCGCTTGCCGATACCAATCAGGGCGGAGATCTTCTGGACCGTGTAGTATTGATAAGACGCCAGGTAGCTTTAGAGCTTGGCTGTGTTGTTCCAATGATCCGATTAAGGGATAATATTCAGCTGAATCCTAACCAGTATATTATAAAGATTAAAGGAATTCAGGTGAGCGAGGGTGAAATACTTTTTGATCATTATATGGCTATGAATCCCGGATATGTAGAAGAAGAAATCACAGGTATTCCTACCTTTGAACCGTCGTTCCATCTTCCGGCACTCTGGATTACAGAGCACCAGAGAGAGAGAGCAGAGACGCTCGGTTATACAGTTGTTGACCCTCCGTCCATCATTGCTACCCATTTGACAGAGGTCATCCGAAGTCATATCCATGAGCTGCTTACCAGACAGGATGTCCAAAACCTGGTGAATAACATACAGGAAGCTAATCAGACTCTTGTAAGCGAGCTGGTACCCAAGCTTTTAAATATCGGCGAAATACAGAAGGTTTTACAGAATCTGCTGCGGGAGGGAATATCCATCAGAGACTTGGTTACAATTTTTGAAACTCTTGCAGATTATGCCTCCACGACCCATGATACGGATATACTAACGGAGTATGTAAGGCAAAGTCTAAAACGTGCGATCTCCAATAAGTATTTCATAACCGGAGAGATGACCAATGTCGTCACGCTGGATCCTAAAGTAGAGCAGGAGATCATGGGATCAGTAAAGCAGTCTGAGCAGGGAGCCTATCTGGCATTGGATCCCAGTATGACCAGAGAAATCATTGATTCGGTACAGACAGAGATACATAAATTGGAAGATTTGGGTAAAAATCCGATTATCATTACTTCACCGATTGTCAGAATGTATTTTAAACGCTTGACACAGGACTATTTTAAGGATTTAATAGTTGTATCGTATAATGAAATTGATTCCAATGTAGAATTGCAGTCAGTAGGGATGGTGACAGTATAGTGATTATCAAGAAATTTCAAGCAAATACGGAAACTGAAGCAATCATGCTTGCTAAGGAAGAGCTTGGCAAGGATGCTATTGTCATGAATATCAAAACGATATCTCCGAAGGGGATTTATAAGCTTTTTCGTAAACCGGTGGTAGAAATTACCGCTGCAGTGGATGAAAACATTACATATAAAAGCGAGAAGGCTAAGCCCGCCCCTGCTATTGCGCCAGTACGCAAGCCTATATTTCCTGATATCATCTATGATGAACCGAAGGAAATTACCCAGAGTAAGTCCGTTGATAGTCTGGGGACAGCTCCTTCCGCAATTGAAGCTAAGTTGAATAATCTGCAAAGCCTGTTGGAAAAGCAGATAGGAGAGAAACAGGTTCAAGAGAAGGAAGAACCGAAGCCTGTGGAATCGAATAAAAACCTGGCGTGCATCCAACTGATCTATAATCAGCTGATTTCGAATGAAGTGGACGAGAAATATGCGAACCAGATCATTGCCGAAATTGAAGGGAATCTCAAAAAGGATGCCTCCATGGATAACATTCTTGCAAGCATCTATCAGAAAATCATCTTAAAGCTTGGACAGCCGAAGATGATTGAGATAACCGAGAAAACACCGAAATATGTTTTCTTCATAGGACCGACCGGAGTAGGTAAGACAACTACGATAGCCAAGATTGCTTCCAAGTTCAAGGTAAATGAGAAGGCTAAAATCGCTTTTCTTACGGCGGATACCTATCGTATTGCTGCCGTTGAACAGCTTCGAACCTATGCAAATATTTTGGGAATTCCGTTAAAGGTTATTTACTCTGAAGAGGAAATGCTTCAGGCTAAGGAGGAATTCTCTGATTTTGATATCATTTTCGTGGATACTGCAGGACGCTCTCATCGTAACAAAGAACAGCGGGACGATATAGAGAAGCTGATTAATGTAGTTGCTGAGGATGAGAGAGAGGTATATCTTGTTCTCAGTGCAACAACAAAATATAGGGATTTAATTAAAATAACGGAAGCATATTCCGAAATTCTACATTATAATCTTATATTTACTAAATTGGACGAGACCAGCACAATTGGTAACCTATTTAATATCCGTATGCTCACGGAGGCGCCCTTGTCCTATGCTACTTTTGGACAGAATGTCCCTGATGATATCGCCAGGGTGGACGCTCAAAATATCGCGAAACAGTTATTAAGGGGGCAATAACATGGATCAGGCAGAGCGCTTAAGAAAAATGATCAGAGAACAGGCCTCCCCTAGACGTGTATCGAGAGTTATAACTGTTACCAGTGGTAAAGGCGGGGTAGGAAAATCAAGTATATCAGTTAACCTGGCAATTGCACTAAGCAGGTTAGGTAATCGTGTCATCATACTCGATGCTGATTTTGGATTGGCGAATGTGGAGGTCATGCTTGGAATTCGACCTCAGTACAATCTTGCAGATTTGATGTTTCGGGGAAAGAACTTATCGGATATCATAACACAGGGGCCGGAGAATATCGGTTTTATCTCGGGAGGATCAGGAATTCAGGAACTGACGAATTTATCTAAGGATCAGATTGTGTATTTGATCCAGAAACTGGTGGAATTGGATGAACTTGCCGATATCATTATTGTAGATACCGGAGCGGGTATTGCAGATTCGGTTCTTGAATTTGTAGCAGCAAGCACGGAGGTATTACTGGTTGCAACACCTGAACCAACCTCCATAACAGACGCCTATGCGCTTCTAAAAACCTTGAACCGCAAAGCAGATATATCACTTGAGGATACTTTGATTAAGATGATCGCCAATAGAATTGATACTTATGATGATGGGAAAGAGCTTTACGAAAAGCTCAGTCTTGTGGTCAGTAAATTCCTTAACTTAAAATTGGAGTATCTTGGAGCAGTTCCGCAGGATGCCAGTGTTTCCAAAGCTGTCATGAAGCAGAAACCTGCTTTGGTGCTTTATCCTAATTCCCAATTTTCCAAAACCATATCTTCCTTTGCTAATATTCTTTGTGAAAATGGAGCGGAGCAGGTGCAGAATAAAAAGGGAATTGCCCAACTCTTTACCAACCTGTTACGTTCAAGGATAAAGAAGTAAGTGTGATGATTTATTGTAACTTAAGCTACCAAAGATTATCAATAGACAAGAACTGATAACTGGAGGAATGTCTATGCTACGTGAGATCCTAACATTAGGAGATAAAATCGATATAACATTACTTGGTCGAAATGGAAAACCTGCGCAGGATGCCAAGACTCTGGTCAGCAAACTTATGGATTTTCAAGCTGCTGATGTGATCAGCATAACTACGCCGTTTGCAAATGGCAGGACGATTCCCTTGATGGTCGGAGAATATTATAATCTTTGTTTTTATACAGAAAAAGGCTTATATCAATGCAGGGCAGTCGCGTTAAACAACCATAGAGAGGATAAGTCGATCATGTCCGTAATGCGGATTACTTCTAGCCTTGAAAAATATCAAAGAAGGCAGTATTTCAGACTGGAATGTATCCAGGATATTCAATACAGAATTATTTCAGAGGAAGAAGAGTTGTTGGAGCAGAGATTGATTGATCATGCTTTTGCCGACGCAGAGGAGCTTTCGGAATACAGAATGAGGCTCTCAGAATTGAATCGAGATTGGGTTCGGGGTTCCATGACGGACTTAAGCGGGGGTGGTGCAAAGTTCACCTCAGACAGACAGCATAATTCAGGCGAAAAGATAAAATTAAAGCTGGAGCTTATTAGTATGGAAGAGAACAGGCTGTTCTTATTCGATGCGACAATAATACACTCCAGCATAATTATCAACCGTAGGGATATATTCGAGCATCGGGTAAAATTTATTAATATACCTCGTAAGGATAGAGATGAACTGATCAGGTACATATTCGAACAAGAGCGCAGACGTAGAAAATATGACAGAAGCTAGCAGTTACTGATATAATCGGACCGTATATTACGCCATACAAGAACTAATTCATACTGCAAAATGTCGGATTGGAGCAATATATGAAGAAAAATATTTTAATAATAGATGACTCTGCACTTATGAGAAGGGTACTATCTGATATAATTAATTCGGATGAACGTTTCCTGGCAAAAATTACAGCCGCCGATGGTTTGGAAGGATTAGAGCTGTTACTTAACAGGGGCAAGGAGTTTGATGCTGTTTTATTGGATATCAATATGCCTAAAATGAGCGGTATTGAATTACTTGCAGAGCTTAAACAGAGAAACGTAAAGACCACAGTCATCATTGTCAGCACCGTTGCCAAGAAGAATGCAATTGAGACGATCCGGGCGCTGGAGCTGGGAGCCTTTGATTTTGTTACGAAGCCGGAAAGCTATGTTGAGGTTAAAAGCAATTCCTTCTCCAGCCATCTTCTGGAATGTCTTGGTACTGCGACCAAAACAGAGCAGAAGAAGGATAAGGAGATAGTGATACCATCGGTACAGCCAAAGGAAGCTCATCATTATAAAGCACCTGCTGTGCAGCCTCAGGGGTTAAATAAGCTTGTTGCCCTTGCTTGCTCCACGGGGGGACCGAAGGCGCTTCATGTGGTAATACCTAGGTTACCGGCTAATTTAGATGCTGGTGTATTAGTTGTCCAGCATATGCCCGGTGGCTTTACAAAATCTCTGGCGGACAGACTGAATGAGTTTAGCCAGGTAACCGTCAAGGAAGCTGAGGATGGTGATATCCTGACGAAGGGAACGGTATACATCGCGAAGGGCGGTTATCAGATGAGACTGAAGAAGCATCAGGATCATCATTATCGTCTGTCGATTACACAGGAGCCCGCAAGACACGGATTAGTGCCGTGTGCCGATATCATGTATGAATCCTTGGTGGATACGGATTTCGATCAGATTACCTGTGTGGTACTGACGGGTATGGGTTCGGACGGAACAAAGGGAATTTCGCAGTTGAATAAGAAACAAAATATTTATGTGATTGCACAGAATGAAGAGACGAGCATCGTATATGGTATGCCTAAGATGGTAAAAGATGCCGGTCTTGTGGATGAAGTGGTGCCATTAAACGAAGTGTCTGATGCCATCATAAAGAATGTGGGGGTGCGTTAAATGGACGTAAGTCAATACCTAGAGATATTTATTGAAGAAACAAAAGAACATCTGCAGAGCCTGAACCAACATATTTTAATATTGGAAAGAGAACCAGAGAACGAGAATACAATTAATGAGATCTTCCGTGCTGCTCATTCTTTGAAGGGCATGGCAGGTACCATGGGCTATAAGAGGATGCAGAGACTGACCCATGATTTGGAAAATGTATTCTCGGAAATCAGAACAGGAAAGATGAAGGCAACATCAGCCCTAGTGGATATCCTGTTTAGAGGACTTGACGCCCTGGAAGCATACCTCTCCAATATCCAATCCGAAGCAAATGAAGGCGAGGAGGATAACGAAGATATTATTACCGCACTTAATAATTTCTTAAATGAAGGTCTTGGCGTTACAGCTGTGAAGCCACAGGAAGCACAGGCAGTTGCAGAGACCGTCGCTGCGGTATCAGAAGCTGCAGATGATAAAAAGAAATTCCTGAAGGTAAAAATTGAAGACCATGAGAAGAAGGCTATAGTAAAAGCAGGAATGCTTGGATTGAACGTAGTGGGTCTGACTGTATACATACAAGATTACTGTATGCTGAAGGGTGCAAGAGCTTTCATGGTAAATCGTACCTTGGAGGAGTTTGGTGAAATCATTAAGCTGAACCCTAGTGCCCAGGATCTTGAAGATGAAAAATATGATCTGGATTATTCCGTTTTCATAATTACCAAGGAGGAGCCAGGTAAGCTGGCAAAGCTTGCCTCGAATGTCTCCGAGGTAAAGGAGGTTTTGGCCGATTATATCAGGCTTTCGGATGAAGAAATGACAGTTTACGCTGCAATATTAACACAGGAGGAACAGAATGCTGCCCAGTCAAAGGCCGCTTCTAAGGAAGCAGATTCTCTGAAGGCAGGCAACGCACCTGCGGCTAAGCAAGCCGGGAAACCTGTTGCCAATCGTTCCGTCCGTGTTGATATAGATAAATTAGACGTTTTGATGAACCTGGTGAGCGAGCTCATTATTGCCAAAAACGGACTAATTTCTATTAGCAGCGGTAATGAGATCATGCAGGATAGTAATTACCATGAGCAGATAGAGTATCTGGAGCGGGTAACGACTAACCTTCATGAATCTGTTATGAAGACACGAATGGTTCCGATTGAAAGCGTAGTGAACCGTTTCCCGAGGATGATCCGGGATCTTTCCAAAAAACTGGATAAGGAAATGGAATTATATATGACCGGTGAGGAAACAGAGCTCGACCGAACTGTAATCGATGAAATCGGTGATCCTTTGATGCATCTGCTCCGTAATGCCGCTGATCATGGTCTGGAGAGTAATACGGACAGAGAAAATGCAGGAAAGAATCCGATCGGTTCTATTTATCTGGACGCTTATCAGGATGGTAATAATGTTGTCATCGAGGTCAGAGATGACGGTGCCGGTATTAATACAGAGAAGATTAAGAAAAAGGCGATAGATAAGGGAACCATTACAGAAGAGCAGGCAACCAGAATGACGGATAAGGATATAATCGACATTCTCTTCCAGCCCAGCTTCTCTACGGCTGAGCTGGTTACCGACGTATCCGGCAGAGGGGTGGGTCTGGATGTTGTTAAGACTAAGATCGAGGCTCTGGGTGGAGAAATCGAAGCGAAGACAAAGCTTGGACAAGGCTCCAATTTTATTATACGTCTACCCTTAACACTGGCAATTATTCAATCTCTCATGGTTATCATCGGAGATGAGAAATTTGCATTGCCTCTCGGGAGCATTCAGACAGTAGAGGATATACCTGCTACTGAGATAAAGACAATCCAAGGCAAAGAAGTGATTAGCCTCAGAGGCAGCGTGGTTCCGATTGTACGTCTGAGTAGTCTCCTGGATTGTAAGATACCGGAGCAGACTTCGGAAGAGCTTCTTGTTGTCATTGTCAAGAAGGGTGAGAGACTTGCCGGAATGGTAGTGGATGAACTGATCGGACAACAGGAAATTGTTATAAAATCTATTGGCAAATACATTAAGAGCCATAAGATTATCAGCGGTGCTACCATCCTTGGTAACGGCGAGGTAGCTTTGATTCTTGATGTCAATTCTTTGGTATAGGGGGTGCGTAAAATGGCTGAATTGAAACAATACATCATTGCAAATCTGAATAAGGATCAATATGGAATTAATATTAAATATATTGAGAATATCATTGTCATGCAGAGTATAACCAGAGTTCCGAAGTCCCAATCTTTCTTTAAGGGAGTCATCAATCTGAGAGGCGAGATTATTCCGGTCATGAGTCTGCGCAGTAAGCTTGGGATAGAGGAGGTACCCTATACCAGTAAGTCAAGAATCATCATCGTTCGTCCTGAGGCGCAGGCAGCACCTGTCGGTCTGATCGTGGATGAGGTAAAGGAAGTAATTACGATTGACAAGAGCAATATTCAAAAAATGACCTATGATGAGAAGGATGCAAAAGCAAATTACAGCGTGGGTATCGGCAAGCTTGGTCCAGATCTGATTAATTTATTGAGTGTCCCATCCATCGTAATCGAAAAGGAAGCGAGTGCTTAAAAAGAAGGTGAGGTGCAGGTACGTTGTCCCATATAGATTTAAATCAGATCGATAATATGCAATATGATGTGTTAAGGGAAATCGGTAATATAGGTGCCGGAAATGCCACTACCGCCCTCTCGCAGATGCTTAATACCAAAATTGATATGAAGGTCCCCAAGGTAGAATTACTGGAATTTCGAGAACTTTCCGATATTGTCGGAGGAGCAGAAAATCTGGTGGTTGGAATTTTGTTTACGCTGGAAGGGCAGATTGAGGGCATGATGATGTTTATGCTGGATATAGCAGCCTCCAGGCATCTGGTAAATCTACTCATGTGCGGAGATATGAGTAATACTTCTATGGAATTCGATGAGATAGAGGTATCAGCCCTGAATGAAATCGGTAATATTATCGCAGGTGCATATCTGTCCTCCTTATCAACATTAACAAATATCCTGATCACCGGCAGTATTCCTTATATGGCAATCGATATGGCGGGGGCAATATTAAGTGTGCCCGCTATAGAGTTTGGTAAAATTGGAGATAAAGCGTTGCTGATTCAAACAGAATTCGGTGATGAAGCTGTTGCAGTCAATGGTTACTTTATCCTGATACCGACGATTGATTCATACGAAGCCATACTTAACTCTTTGGGATTATAAGGTGAATTCATGGGCGAAATGATAAAGGTAGGGATGGCAGATTTGAATATATGTGCCTCACCAGACGCAATCACGACTTTAGGTCTTGGTTCCTGTGTCGGTATCGTATTATATGATCCGGTGAAGAAAATCGCTGGTATGGTACACATTATGCTTCCTGACAGTACGAAAATATTAAATAATGATAACAAGGCTAAATTTGCCGATACAGGAATAGATTTGTTGATAAAGCGCATGATGGAGTTTGGAGCGGATCGAAGGCTCTTTATCGCTAAGATTGCCGGTGGAGCGCAGATGTTCGCTTTTAGTAATAACAGCGATATGATGCGGATCGGTGAACGCAATGTGGAGGCCACTAAATTGAAGCTACTATCCCTGGGTATCCCGATCAGAGCGGAGGATACCGGCGCAAATTATGGTAGAACGATCGAATTCTATCCTGAAAACGGGGTTTTACTGATCAAATCCGTCGGGAAGGATCGTAAAATATTATAATGGGGTTGATGAATGTATGCGGGAAAGATATATCCCTGCTATTGTAATGCTGTTTGCAGGGGCAATTACCAGTATATTAAATATTGTGAATAAAATTGACCCAATTCAAGGGTTGATCCGGTTGCTGATTATTTTAATCCTGTTTTTTATTGTAGGACTAATCATAAAAACAGTCATTGTGAGGTTTATAATCAATGCCCCAAAAAGGGGAGAGATATCCGAGGATGAAGACGAGGCAGAAGTAGAAGAGGATGATATCGAACCCTAGTTCAGACAATCAGGGGTGGTCAGCAGGGCTAGAAGAAAAAGTAATTCTGCATATAACGTCAGGTAAGTTTTTGGAGGTACTATGAACGCTGAAGGGAAACAGAAGCTTTGGGAGGATTATTCCAAGAAAAGAACTCCAGAGCTTCAGGAAAAAATCATAATAGAATACGCCGGTTTAGTTAAGCTTGTGGCAGGCCGTCTGAGTATGTATCTTGGTTATAATGTGGAATATGACGATCTGGTCGGTTACGGAACCTTTGGTCTCATAGATGCAGTAGATAAATTTGATTATTCAAAGGGGGTAAAATTCGAGACATATGCATCCCTTAGAATACGAGGAGCAATCCTTGACCAGATCAGAAAAATGGATTGGATTCCAAGAAGTATCAGACAGAAACAACGTAAAATAGATACTGCTTACCAAAATCTTGAATTAAGATATGGACGTATGGTCAGTGATGAGGAGGTAGCAGCAGAATTGGATATTACGGTGGATGAATTGGAAACCTGGCAAAATCAGACCAAGGTAACCAGTATAATATCCCTGGATGAATTCATGGAGCAGGGAGCAGAAACAAAGGTGGAGCAAAGTCTGACAGCAGAATTTGATCAACCGGATAGAATAGTAGAAAAGCAGGAGCTGAAGGAGCTTCTGCAAAAGACCTTAGAAACCTTGACAGAAAAAGAAAAGAAAGTTGTTATTCTGTATTATTATGAGGAACTCACTTTAAAGGAAATCAGCCGTATTCTGGAGGTATCTGAATCACGGATTTCCCAATTACATACAAAAGCACTACAGAAAATGAAAATCAGGCTCGGAAGTAATATAGACTTGCTGGCAAGCTTTTAACGACATTGATAGATTTATGACATAATAGATTTTTTAGGGGAAAAGTTTATTATTAGGAGGGTAAGGATGAGCGGCAATAATGGTTACTTTCAAATAAATATCCGGGAGGATGGTACCTATCTGAAACTATATGATGCCGAAGAGGGTGGAGAGCCTGTTTTCTATGAGGAAATCAGCAGCTTTTTAATCGATAATAAAATCTATGAATATGATAAGGTTGCTATCGGGAGAGCTTTGACTTCTCTTAATAATAATACAATAGAAGTAAAGATTTCCAACTTTCAGGCAAATACCATAGATGAGATGATTAAGGTCGATATATCAGAAGACAGGATGTATGCAAAAGCGAGATTTTATCCGGCATCTTCCAACGGACACCTCCTTACAAAGGATGAGATCATCGCTGCACTGGTGAAAGCCGGAGTGAAATACGGTCTGGATGAGGAGGCTGTCATGGAATTTTTAAGGGAGCGAAAGTATTGCACAGACTATATCCTTGCTAAGGCTACCCCCCCGGTTCAAGGACGTGACGCCGAAATTACCTATCATTTTAATACCGATTTAACCCTGAAGCCTAAGAGAAATGAAGATGGCTCTGTTGACTTTCATCAATTGGATATGATTAGTGCCTGCCATAAGGGTGATCTGCTTGCAACCCTTACTCCGATGGATCCCGGTAAACCGGGTATTGACGTATACGGAGTGATTATGCGTCCTAATAAGATCAATAATCGCGTTCTTCGTCATGGCAATAAGATATATCTATCCGAGGATGGTCTCCAGATGTATTCCGAAGTAGACGGGCATGTCAGCCTAGTGGAAGGACGTGTATTTGTATCTGACACCTATGAAGTACATGCGGATGTGGATGCTTCCACCGGTGATATCGAATATGAAGGTAATGTTGTTGTCAGAGGAAATGTCATTACGGGCTTTTCTGTCAGAGCAAAGGGTGACATCGAGGTAAATGGTGTCGTGGAAGGGGCCTATATTGAAGCTGGTGGACAAATCGTGTTAAAACGTGGTATGCAGGGTATGAATAAGGGAATTCTTCGTGCCAACGGCAATATCATCACGAAATTCTTAGAGAATGCTGAGGTAATAGCCGGAGGATATGTATCCACTGAATCTATTCTCCACAGCAAGGTCTCTGCAAAGGGAGATATCATAGTCGGCGGAAGACGGGGTTTTGTAACAGGAGGAGAGATTCGTTCCGGTACCATGATATCCGTAAAGACGGCAGGCTCGCAAATGGGAACGGCTACCTTACTTGAGGTTGGTATTGATCCGAGAGTATTGGAGGAGTTCCGTGAATTGGAGAAGAAGATTGCCAATATGCTGGCAGAGAAGGAGAAAATTGCTCAAGCCATCCTTGTGATTCGTAAGAAAATGGCCATAAATAACCAGGTTTCCCATGAACGCAGGGATTATATCAAACAGATTACGCAGAATAATATCATACTGGATGCACAGATCAGGGATGCCAGAAAAAGGTATGAAGAGCTTAGAATAGAGGTGGAGAATAATTCCTCAGGCTGTATCAAGGTTTCGGATATCGTTTATCCGGGAACAAAACTGGTGATTTCCAATGTGGTTCATTTTATACGTGAAGAAACACATCACAGTAAATTTGTAAGGGACAGAGCAGATATCAAGGTACATCCTTTGTAGACCAATGATTTTAGCATACATATAAAATGTTCAGTCTTAATCAGAATTGGTACACCATATACAAAAGAGGAGGTATAGTATGCCGGTAGGTCCGATAGAAGTTATCAGAGCACAGGAAGCAACCCAGATCAGGCACATGGATACACAAAGAGCACAGCATGCCCAAGAGCAGCAAAGCAAGAGTTTCCAGAACATGATCCAGCAGGAGCAGACAAAACCTAATCAGGCGGCTAAGTCCGATAATACAGAATACAGATATGATGCTAAAGAGAAGGGGAACAATCAAAACTCAGGTTCCGGAGGTAAGAAGCAGAAAAAGGAAGACAAGCCTTCAAAGGAGCCTAAGCCTGGATCTAAAAGCGGCGGCATAGATATATTGATCTAGGCATAGCAGCCTTCCATAATTTTATTTCATTAAGCAAGAAATCATACACAGGAATGGATAACACTATGAGCATATTAGAAGTAATACTGATTATTGTTGGTATCATCGTTATCATCGTCAGCAGTATTTTGGTTGAGAAGTCCACGAGCGACCAAAAGCAGATTATTGGCAAGTCCATTTCCTCTATGGAGGAGAATCTGACAGAGGAAGATAAAAAACAGCTGATGGAAAAGATGAAGGAACTTCTGACAGAAGTCAAGGAGGAAGCAATTGTCGATACGGACGATACCCTTAGTAAAATCTCAAATGAAAAAATTATGGCTGTAAATGAGTTTTCCGACCAAATACTGGAAAAGATTAAACGCAACCATGAAGAGGTCGTCTTTCTATACAATATGTTAAATGATAAAGAAAAAGAGTTAAAGGCCGTGATGAAAGAAATTGACACATCAAAAAGGAAGGTACAGGATATTCTGGAAGCTAAGTCTGACAATGATAAAGTATCTTCTACAAAAAATGTGAAAAGCCAGCCGGCCGGCAAGACTTCAATTCAGGATAAGCTGATTACAGACATAAAACAGGAGAAGCGCATTGCTTCTGATGCGGCTCAGGATCTGTCTACGGTGAATGGGCTAAATGCCAATAACAATTCTCAGATACTAGCTCTTTATTCCCAAGGGAGATCCGTAGTCGAAATATCAAAGTTTTTAGGACTCGGTCAAGGAGAAGTAAAACTGGTGATTGACCTTTTCAAGGGTAAGAAGTAATCCGAAAGGCTTGGTGCTGAATACATGAAGTTAAAATATTATATGAGGGGATTAGGAATAGGAATTATTCTGACGACCTTGATCATAGCGATTGGTAATCCAAAAAAGGAGATATCTGATCAGGAAATTAAAAAACGTGCAGAAGCGCTAGGTATGGTTATAAAGGAAGAGAGCAATGAAAACCTGGAGGACATTATAGCGAGTGCCGGACCAACAGAAGCGGCAGTCCCCTCGGAGGAACCGAAAGTTACACAAGCTATTATCTCTACACCTGCGCCGACATTGACACCGACAGCCGCGCCGACTCCGGAGCCTACAAAGGAACCGGAACCGACAGCCGCGCCGACTCCGGAACCGACAAAGGAACCGGAACCGTCAAAGGAGCCGGCACCTACGAAGGAGCCGTCTGCAGATAAGAATAATGTAGTATCCGACAGGATAACCTTCTCCATTGAAAAGGGTATGTCATCTAATATGGTATCCAAACTTCTGGCAACGAAGGGATTAATCAAAGATGCGGAGGATTTTAATCAATATATCTTAAGTGTCGGAAAGGCAAGCGTCATTCGTGTGGGCTCCTATACCTTACCGGAGGATGCAAGCTATGAAGAGATTGTGGATGCAATCACTTCCCGATAATAAAGCTTATTCAATAAGAAGGAATTGTAAATAAGAGGCGGTCGCACAAGCTCGTGTGGCTGCCTTACTTGTCCAAAAAGTATTGAGATTAGCTATGCACAGGTAAGCTACACGGAATCTATAATCATTTCAATCGATAGCAGAAAAAACCGCTTGTCAACAAAAGATTATTATGGTATAATTTCGTAGTCAAATTGCACGCATATGGATTCAACGGTAGGGTGCCTTATTCATAAGGTCTGTCGTGAATGTGAGATATGCGGAAGAAAACAACCAAATGGAGGTATATTATGAGCGTTATTTCAATGAAACAGTTATTGGAAGCCGGTGTACATTTCGGACACCAGACAAGAAGATGGAACCCTAAGATGGCAGAGTACATCTACACAGAGAGAAACGGTATCTACATCATCGACTTACAGAAATCCGTAGGTAAGGTAGATGAGGCTTACACAGCAATCAAGAATGTAGTTGCTGAGGGTGGAACTATTCTTTTTGTAGGAACAAAGAAGCAGGCTCAGGATGCAGTAAAATCAGAAGCAGAGCGTTGCAGTATGTTCTTTGTTAATGAGAGATGGTTAGGTGGTATGTTAACCAACTTCAAGACAATTAAAAGCAGAATTGAGAGATTAAGAGAAATTGAGAAAATGTCAGAGGATGGTACCTTTGATGTTCTTCCTAAGAAAGAAGTTATCCAGCTTAAGAAAGAGTGGGAGAAGCTTGAGAAAAACCTTGGTGGTATCAAGAATATGAAGAAGCTTCCAGATGCTATCTTTGTAGTTGATCCTAAGAAGGAAAGAATCTGTATTCAGGAAGCTCATACTCTGGGCATTCCGCTTGTTGGTATTGCAGACACCAACTGCGATCCCGAAGAATTAGACTTTGTAATTCCCGGTAATGACGATGCTATCCGTGCAGTTAAGTTAATCGTATCCAAGATGGCAGATGCTGTTATAGAAGCAAATCAGGGTGTTCAGTTAAATGATAGCACAAGCTCTGAAGAAGCAGAAGCTGACATGGAGGAAGCTGTTGCTGAATAAGCAGCAGTGGACAGGTTATACTGCTGACGACAAACAATAATTTGCCGATAAAATCTTATTAATGGAGGGTTATTACGATGGAAGTTACCGCTAGTATGGTAAAAGATTTAAGAGATATGACCGGTGCCGGTATGATGGATTGCAAGAAAGCTCTTGCAGCTACCGACGGCGATATGGATAAAGCAGTTGAGTTTTTAAGAGAGAAGGGACTTGCTGCAGCTGAGAAGAAGGCCGGAAGAATTGCTGCAGAAGGTGTTGTTGATACCTGTGTAAGTGCTGACGGTAAAATCGCAGCTATTGTTGAGGTTAACTCTGAGACTGACTTTGTTGCTAAGAATGAGAAGTTCAGAGATTATGTTGCAGCTGTTGCTAAGCAGGCAGTTGAGACTAAGGCTGCTGATTTAGAAGCATTCCTTGCTGAGGAGTGGTCTCTTGATCCCAGCAAGACCATGAAGGAGCAGTTATCCTCCATGATTGCGATCATCGGTGAGAATATGAACATCAGAAGATTTGAAAAGGTGGAAGCAGCCAATGGATTTGTAGCATCCTACATCCATGGCGGCGGAAGAATTGGTATTCTTGTAGAAGTTGACTGTGCTGTAAACAATGCAGAAGTACAGGAAGCTGCTAAGAATGTAGCAATGCAGATCGCAGCGTTATCTCCGAAGTATGTAAATCAGTCTGAGATTTCCGCTGACTTCATTGCACATGAGAAGGAAATTATTAAGGCACAGATTATGAACGATCCTGCTAATTCCAAAAAGCCTGAGAATATCATAGAGAAGATGCTGGAAGGCCGTCTGACCAAGGAATTAAAGGAATTCTGTCTGGTGGATCAGTTATATGTTAAGGATAGTGATATGTCCGTTGGACAGTATCTTGAAAGCGTATCCAAGCAGGTTGGCGCTCCGATGACGGTTAAGCGTTTCGTTCGTTACGAGACCGGTGAAGGCCTGGAGAAGAAGAGTGAGAACTTCGCAGAAGAAGTCGCTAGGCAGATGGGCAACTAAGCCATACCTGAATGGCAACTTCAAGAGAATTTTCGAAGAAAATTCTTTAGGGAGTATTGCTAGACAGATGGGACAGTAAGGCTAATAATTTAGCATAATTTTATAATGACTTTATCGGAGGCTCTAAAAGCCTGTAAACATGACACATATGTGGTTTGCAGGATTTTAGAGCCTCTTTGATATTGATTTGAAAACCTTGTAAACCTCGTAAAACGATATGGAAACTTGACTTATTTCGTAAAATTTGCGTACAACAATCATTAGCGAAGTAATTATTATAATGACCTCGTTTTGGCACTTTGCTTTTTAAAACCGGCACAATTTTCTTTACAAATAAAGAATAACATGATAAAATTAAAAAAGATTGAATAAGATTTTAATACATTGTATATAATAATTTTAGAGATGGAATGTTATTCTCTAAATACAAAGAAAATCGAGCTTTAAGTAAAAAGAGGAGAAATAAATGGATGTATATACTGAACTGGCAAAGTATCCGGTTTTTGCAATCTGTGATGTAAATAAACTTACAAATAATGAGAAAACAGCTTATTCGCAGATGGATCGTTTAATGAAAAAGGGATTGGTCAAAAAAATTCGAAAGAATATATACTCAGTAGTTAACCCTGCTACAGGGCAAATTGTAGCGACTCGTTATCAAATAGCTTGTGCTATAACTAATACGGCTTACATCTCTCATCATAGTGCCTTTGAATATTATGGCTTAGCAAATCAAGTCTACAATGAAGTATATGTTTCTTCAGAAACTAAGTTCAATCATTTCGATTATGCTCATGTGACTTATAAATATGTTGCTTCAAGAATGAAAGAAGGCGTTGTGGAGGCGAAGAATACTACAGGTGTAAGAATCACAGATTTAGAAAGGACGGTCATAGATAGTATCGGAGATTTCAATAAAATAGGTGGATTTGAAGAACTAATAAACTGTTTGGAAGGTGTCCATTACTTGGATGAGAAGAAGTTAAAACGGTATCTGGATATATATAATACCCAAGGACTTTATCAAAAGGCAGGATTTTTTTTGAATCACTATCGTAAAGAAACACAACTTTCAAAGGAGTTTTTAGAGTATTGCAAAAGCAAAATTGGAAAAAGCATAAGGTACCTTGTAAGTGAGGAAAAAGAGAATTGCTATTATAATAGTGAGTGGGGACTGATGGT
The DNA here is from genome assembly GCA_023415635.1 of Bacillota bacterium. Classification (GTDB taxonomy): domain Bacteria; phylum Bacillota; class Clostridia; order Lachnospirales; family Lachnospiraceae; genus Mobilitalea. Next base: position 345,118 of record JAEZJV010000051.1, read on the forward strand.
ACCAGAAGGTCTATTTGAAATAACAAATCAGGGTGGTGACATACTTGTCTGATTACGATATTATATATTTGGGGAAGAAAGCAGAAGAGTTGGGATTTGTAAGAGATACATTAGAAAAAGTAACGAGATTAGCGGATATTTTGGAGTATCTAAATACAAATCCAGTTCTAAAAAACAGTCTTGCATTAAAAGGCGGCACAGCCATTAATCTAACTATTTTTAACTTACCTCGTCTTTCTGTTGATATAGATTTGGATTATTTAATTCCCAACAGTAGGGAGGAAATGCTTGAGAGAAGAGCAATTATTAATAATGCGATTGATCGCTACATGGTGTCTCAGGCTTACTCAAAAAATCCGAAGACAAAAAATCCTCATAGCTTGGACTCATGGGTCTATGATTATATGGGAGCTAGTGGAAATAAAGATAACATCAAAATTGAAATCAATTACTCACTACGATCCCATGTACTTGAAGCAGAGGAAAGGCCAATCATTACAGAGCATTTCTCCAGTGAGTATAAAGTAAAGTCTCTAGCTCCACTAGAGATTTATGGTAGCAAGATTAATGCACTACTTAGTAGAGCAGCAACAAGGGATTTATATGATGTAAGAAACATGATCCACTTTAGTCTATTTGATGAATCAGAACAAGGGAAGCTAAGAAAGTGCGTTATATTCTATGCGGCCATATCGGCGAGGGATAAAAACAGTATTAACAAGAATTTTGATACCACGGCTATTGACTCGATTACAAATCAAAAGATAAAAAGGGATCTGTTTCCTGTTATTAAGAGAAAAGATGATTTTGAGTTGGAGGCAGCAAAGAAGCTTGTTAAAGAGTATATTTCTGAATTAATGGTCCTAACAATGGAAGAGAAGGAGTTTCTGGACAAGTTTGAAAACGGTGAATATATCCCAGAACTATTATTTGAGGATAAGGAGATTCTGGACCGTATTAAGAATCATCCAATGGCTTTATGGAAAATAAGATAAATGAAATAGTAACAAACTCCCCCAAGAGAGAATCTAACCTACGATATGATTCAAGGATATGATGAAGTTTTGGTTATTATGAAAAAGTAAGGTTTAATGCAAGTTTGGAATAATTATGGAAAATTTCTAAGCGTTATTTTAATTCGTACAAATTCGTACATAGTATATCAAGTTGGAGGTGCAGGAATGAATATTGAGGCTTATGACCTTGATTCACTAAGAAAAATAGTGCGAAATCTTCAACAAGAAAATGAAGCCTTGAAATCACAGCTGAAAAAGGCTGATATCGCATTCAATGCTCCTAATCCATTTGAAGCGACTATAGAGAATATTAATGAGTATGATCCGGATCAGGGAGAGCGTATTCTTGGAAGATATATAACTGAGGATATAGCAAAACGATTTTTTGCTATGTTTTGGGGTAGAGAAGATGTTTATGCCAAAAGAGGAAAGAATGGAGGATACTTTCCACAGTGTGATAACAGATGGAATGATACCCTATGTCCAAAACAACGTGGTGAAAAAATGTTTTGTGATGATTGTGAGAACACAAAATGGACTAAGCTTGATTTGAAGAAAATTGTAAGTCATCTTGTTGGAAAAAATGAGGATGGAACAGATGTGCTTGGAGTATATCCGCTTTTACCAGATGGTACATGTCGATTTATAGTATTCGATTTTGATAACCATGAAAGGGATGCAGAGAAGACGGATTTCGCTAATACAGATGATGAATGGCATGATGAAGTAGATGCGCTTAGAAAAATGTGTGAGCAGAATGGTATCAAGTCTTTGGTTGAAAGGTCTCGATCTGGAAGCGGTGCTCATGTATGGATATTCTTTAAAAGACCAATAGCTGCATCTTTAGCAAAGAATTTTGGTTTTCTTTTATTGGACAAGGGATCAGCTTCTATTAATATGAAATCTTTTCACTATTATGACCGAATGTATCCCTCTCAGGATGTTGCTAGTCGTATTGGTAATTTAATTGCTCTTCCATTGCAAGGCCAAGCTCTTAAAAATGGAAACAGTGCTTTTGTGGATGAAAACTGGAATGCATATCCTGATCAATGGAAGGTCTTGCTGGAAGAAACAGATAAGCTATTGCCTGAAGATATCGAGAAGTATATGGTAAAATGGAAGGTAGAACTTGCCGAAGCCCGGGGGATGCTTGCTAATTCAGTTACTGAAAACAGACCGAAGCCGTGGAAAAAGAAGGAAGGATTTACGAAAGCAGATGTTGTAGGAAAAGTGCATTTGGTTCTAAGTAATGGAGTATATGTTGATACGCTTAATCTAATGCCACGTTTACAGAATCAGATTCGTAGTATGGCCGCCTTTGATAATCCGGAGTTTTATAAAAACAAGCGTCTTGGCTATTCAAATTATTATAATTTTAGCGCTGTATATCTTGGTAAAGATATAGATGGGTATATCAGGCTTCCACGCGGACTGAAGGAGCCTATTATTGAAGAATGTACGAAAGTTGGAATTGGTATAGATATTACAGATAAGAGAGAAAAGGGACGTCCAATTAGAGTATCATTCAACGGAGATTTAAGAACACAGCAAGATCTTGCTGCCCAGAAATTACTTTCTTATACCGATGGGGTGTTGAGTGCAGCTACTGCATTTGGTAAAACGGTAGTATGTAGTTACCTAATTTCGCAAAGAAAAGTGAATACTTTAATTATATTACAGAGTAAAGATCTGCTAAATCAGTGGGTAGATGAATTAAATAAATTTCTGGATATAAAAGAAGAAACACCAGATTATGAGACAAGGACTGGACGAAAAAAGAAATGAGAAAGTGTCATTGGAATTTTACATGGAAGTAAGAATACATTAACAGGAATTGTTGATGTAGTTATGGTTGGTTCTATGTATAGTAAGGGAAATTTCAATGAACTAATCAATTCTTATGGAATGGTAATAATGGACGAATGTCATCATGCTGCATCATATACATCTATGGAGCTATTGCAGAAGGTTAATGCAAAGTATGTATATGGTGTATCAGCTACGCCTAAAAGAGGCGATAGTTTGGACAAAATCATATATATGATGCTTGGACCACTGCGTCATAAGTTTACTGCGCTTGAAAGAGCCGAAGAACAGGGCATTGGACATTATTTTATTCCAAGGTATACGAGAGTCGTAGATACTGATGAAAGTAAAGATGATATAAATCATGCGTATTGTTTGATTAGTGCTAGCAATGTCAGAAATGAAATGATTACTAGCGATGTAAGGGAATGCATCACAGCGGGACATACTCCAGTTATTCTTACAAAATATAAAGAGCATGCGAAACTTTTATATGACGAACTGCAATGTAGTGCTGATCACGTATTCATTTTGTATGGAGACAATACTGATAAAGAAAATACTGAGATCAGAGTGTCACTTAAAGCAGTTCCAAAGGATGAAAGCCTTATTTTGGTAGCAACAGGACAGAAAATTGGAGAAGGCTTTGATTTTCCAAGACTTGACGTACTGATGTTAGCTGCACCCGTTTCTTTTGAAGGTCGTTTAGAACAATATGTGGGACGTTTGAATCGAGATTATGAAGGAAAAGAGGCAGTTTATGTCTATGATTATATAGATTCTCACATTAGATATTTTAATAATATGTATGCAAAGCGTTTACGGACCTACAGAAAAACTGGATTTACGTTATGGACTGGTGAGGAGGCTACAAAGCAAATAGCAAATGCAATATATGACTCCGGTAACTATGTTGAAATATTTGAACAGGATCTTGTTGAAGCTGAAAAGAAGATTATAATTTCAAGTCCTGAAATAACTCTTGATAAGATTGAACGATTAATATATCTAGTTAAGAGCCGACAGGAAGCCGGCGTCAACGTTGTTGTAATAACAACAGAACCAGATAATGTCTCCTATGGTAGCCCGGATATTTGCAATGAATTAGTAAAACAACTGAAACTTACAGGCATTATAGTGAAATTAAAAGAAGAGGTAGATGAGCACTTTTCTGTAATTGATGATGAGCTTGTATGGCACGGTGGTATGAATTTACTTGGAAAAGAAGATGCATGGGATAATCTTATGCGTATTAAAAGCCATCAGGTTGCGGCAGAATTATTGGAGATAGCATTAGGAGAAAATACAGGTGAATAGGATAATGACATTCGAAAGAACTATTAATATTAATCTTGCCAAGTGAGAAGAATCCTCCACTGTTTAGCTATGGTTGTACGACATAGTATATCAAAACTTAGCAAGGCAGATGGGCAACTAAGCCAAAGTGTAGATGTAGAAGCAACTTCCAAACATAAGCGAAGCGTTGTATGGGGAGCTTGTTAGACAGATTGGTGTGTAATGTGAATGTAGCATTATGAAAGAAGGTGGCTTGGAAGCCCCGAAAATGCGTTATATAGCGTGTTTGACGGGTTTTCAAGCCTCTTTTTTGTTTCTACAAATTAACTATGAGAAAATCATATATCACACTTTTTACACTTTTCAGACTATAGTGTGAAAAGTGGGGATATGGAGGTCTTAAAAATTTAATTTAGAATACATAGTCAAATTGCTCACTAAATCCAAGGCTAAAATTGTGCTGACTTGAAAAAGTAAATTCCGGTGCAAAACTAAATTCCACTACCCTTTAAAAAACGCTTAAAACATCATATTTTTTTAGGTAATAATGGCTGATTTCTGTTATAATGTAAACAACCACCTAC